>NZ_VFSD01000001.1 GCF_014332515.1 Pontibacter beigongshangensis
TCGCCTTAGGTCTTGAATATACGCCTACAGGAAGAGTTTGGGAGACCTCTTCGGCTCCGGCTGCTGCTCCGGCCCGCGAGCGGGGGATTTGACTTGATGCAGGGGTACTGGGATGTACGAAGTACCCCTCCAGTTTAATTTCTAAATAGGCTTAAAGCGCGTAAAGCAGCCAAAAAACTTATCTCCCTTCATTTCTGATTTCTAATATGTCATACTTCGGGTGGGGCAGAAAAAGGAATGTTCTAAATTCCCTGTGACCAAATTGCAAGCGGAGACAAACTCAGTATGGATGTATTAACATCAGAAGTATCTTATAAAGCTGTTCTGGAAAGCAGTTTATTTTCACAAACGTACGATAGTTATACCAATTCCGGATTATTGAGGTGTTTGTGTTTGTTACCTTTAGACCATTAGGTACAGAAAAACAGTAACGTTATCAGACTTGGGGGGAAGCAGGAATATGATTCAAAGTAATTATTTAAATCAAAAGTGCCCTCCAGAGCCTGCAATTACTGCTGCTGCTTCAAAGCATAGCCGGCACAGAATTGCTTGGTGGATTTTTCATTATAGCCTAAACCCTGAAATTAACTGTTAAGGCGAGCGAGCATCAACTTGCCTCCAGTGGCCTCTCGGAAGAACTATTTAATAATTTTGGCGATCATGCATCAGACCATTAACCGGATTATTCTAATGAAAATGCCCCTCCTGAAGACCTTTTTGCTGCTGCTGTGCCTGTTGCCGCTAAATAGCGAAGCCCGGGATGAGAAGCAAGATAAGGCCTTTGAAAAAAAAGTTATAAAAGTGCTGCGGGCGCAGGTGTTAAAAGAGGCTGCTTGGGCGCTTGTGCAGGAGCCTGAAACAGTAACGGCTGCTGTGGCCGAACGGAGTGCTGGCGGCAGGCACGATTTCTATTCGGAAGGCGATTATTGGTGGCCCGACCCGGAAAATCAGGACGGGCCTTACCTGCAGCGTGATGGTATGACCAACCCGGACAACTTTGTGGCTCACCGCGAGGCCATGATCCGGTTCAGCCGCATAGTGGGAGCGCTTGCCTCAGCTTACAAAATAACCGGCGATGCCACCTACGCCAAGCACGCATTCCGGCACCTGAGTGCCTGGTTCGTAGACCCGGAGACTCTGATGAATCCCTCCCTTAACTTTGCACAGGCCATTAAAGGAAGAGTAACCGGCCGGGGCATTGGCATCATCGATACTATTCACCTGATGGAGGTGGCGCAGGGGGTGCTGGTGATGGAAAATGCCCCAGGGGTAGACCAGGTCATAGTGGATGCCATCCGGAACTGGTTCAGAGAATACACTATCTGGCTGACTACGCACCCGTATGGGCACGAAGAAATGAACTGGAAAAATAACCATGCCACCTGCTGGGCCATGCAGGTAGCCTCCTTCGCGCGCTTAACCGGCGACAGGCAACTGCTGAGCTTCTGCCGTAGCAGGTACAAGGACATATTGCTGCCCAACCAGATGGCAACCGATGGGAGTTTCCCGCTGGAGTTGGCCAGAACCAAGACTTACGGGTACTCTCTCTTTAACCTCGACGCCATGACCATGCTGGTGTACCTGCTCTCCGACAGTTCTTATAATCTCTGGGAATACACAACGCCTGACGGCAAATCCATTCAGAAAGGAATAGCATTTCTGTATCCCTACGTGGCGCAAAAAAGTAAATGGCCCTTTGCCCGGGATGTGATGTACTGGGAGCATTGGCCTGTGGCGCAGCCGTTTCTGTTGTTTGGAGCTAAAGAGCTGAACCATAAGGCTATGTTTAAAACCTGGAAAAACCTGGAACATGCTCCAAGAGAGGCTGAGATCATCCGAAACCTGCCGATCCGAAACCCGCTGATCTGGCTTTAAATGGCTAAGTCCGCAGAAAGAGGCAAAGAGACCATCATCGAACATCTGCCGGAGACCTTACCATTGAAGAGAGGCTGTCGGCAATTACCAAATATTGGAATAATTACGTAGAGGTATGGCTTGGTCTTTTGGTGATCAGAACGAATGTTAATTTTAGATAAAATTAGAAGTACCCGCTGTAGAGTCGGATTGTCGTTCTTGAGGAACCAGACCTGATTCTTGTGGAACAGGAGTATTAATTTTTATAATGCGGTTGTTTCTGGAAATAAAAAGGCTTACATTTCTACATGCTTACCTTAACTTTAGTTGTCAAACCACCTATGCGTCAGAGCTATAAAGGCCTTGTTGTGTTCGCCTTGCTTCTTTTGTCGCTTGTTCCCGCATTCTCCCAAAAAGCGGATTTTTCGTTTCGGCACCTATCCATTTCAGCAGGCTTGTCGCAGAGTTCGGTAATCTCCATAGCCCAGGACCATAACGGATTAATGTGGTTTGGCACCCGCGACGGGCTCAACAAATATGACGGTCACACCTTTACGCAGTATAAGCATAATCCTAAAGATGCCTATACGATCAGCAACAACGACATTACCGAATTACTGGTAGATACGCAGGGCGATCTTTGGATAGGCACTTTTCATGGTCTGAACAGGTATGACTACCAGCAGAATAGGTTTATACGCTTCGAGCATGAGGATGAGAACAGCGCCAGCATCTCCAACAATAATGTATGGTCAGTTTGCGAAGACCGCCAAGGCGATGTGTGGATCGGCACATCTAACGGGTTGAACCGGTACGACAGGAAAAACCAGACATTCCAGACCTTTCGCCACGACCCTAAGAACCCCAACAGTCTGTCCGGAGACTTTATCCAGGATATTTTAGAGGATAGCGAGGGGACGCTGTGGGTGGCTACATCGCAGGGGCTCAACAAAATGACCATAGATATGGAGGGGAAGCCCACTGTCACAAGGTTCACACGCAATCCTGGGCAGCCCCACACCATCAGCGACAACCTGACGCAGAAGCTGGCAGAAGACGCCTACGGGAACCTCTGGATCGGAACAAAGTATGGCGGCCTGAACAAAATGAATAAAAAAACAGGGGCCGTCGAAGTTATCCGGCATAAGCCGGAAGACCCTAACAGCATCAGCCACGATGATGTGCGCGCACTGGTATTCGACAGCGCCGGTAAGTTGTGGGTGGGCACTTACACAGGGCTTAACCTGCTGGACCCAGGCTCTATGCAGGTGCAGCGGCTGCAGAACAACGAAGGCGACCCGCACTCGCTGAGCAGAAACTCTGTGAAATCTCTTTTTCTGGACCGGAAAGGCTCTTTGTGGGCAGGCACCTATTATGGTGGTATTAACCTCCTCGATAGCCAGAACAGCAATTTTAAGAATTATAAAAATATAGCGGGCCAACCGGGGCTCAGCTTCGATGTGATCAGTGCCATCAAAGAAGACAGGCAAGGCAACCTTTATATAGGCACAGAAGGAGGTGGGGTGAATGTGCTGAACACTAAAACGCAGAAATTCAGCTATATCCGGAAAAACGAGACTGCCAACTCCATTAGCCATAACAACGTGAAGTCACTCCTGTTAGATGGCCGCGACAACCTGTGGATTGGCACCTTTAGCGCAGGATTGAACATTGTGAACCTGAAAACCGGAAAGGTCAGCCGCTACAGGAGAGATGCGACAGCTGCTTCTATCAGCAATGATAACATCTATGCCATCGTACAGCAGAATGACAGCCTGTTCTGGCTGGGCACCCATGGCGGTGGCCTGAACCTGTTCAACTGGAAAACAGGCAAGGCTACGGCCTTCAGAGAGGGAGTAAACAGCAACCTGACCAGCAACCTGGTCAGAACCGTGCTGAAAGATGGGCAGGGTAACCTATGGGTAGGAACGCAGTATGGGCTTAACTTCCTGTCGGCTTCGCAGATGGAGGCAAGCAACCCCACATTCAGGCACTTTTTCTATGACATCAACAAACGAACCGGCGAAGATGTCTTAACCATTTTTGAGGATAGCCAGAGAAGGATCTGGGTGGGTACGAGCGCCTCGGGGCTGAGCATGTGGGACAGCGTTTCAGGCAGCTTCAGGACGCATAACCTGGAAGTGATGACCGGCTCTGCCAGCAACCTGGTGCACGGCATTATGGAAGACGGCCAGCGAAACCTCTGGATCAGTACAAACCAGGGAATCATTCAATATAACCCCGGCACCAAAACCTACAAAGCCTACAGTGAGACAGATGGCCTGGTATCGAACGAGTTTAACAACAACTCGCGGCTGGAGGCGAGCAATGGCTACATGTACTTTGGCAGCCTGGCCGGCATTACCAGTTTCCACCCCGACAGTATTGCTTCCAACCAGTATGCTCCGGCCGTGGTCCTTACAGATTTTAAACTCTTTGGCCAGTCCGTAAAGGTGGGGGAGCAGGAAAGTGTGCTGGAGAAGATAGTCTCGGCTACCAAAGAGGTGGTGCTGGATTATGACCAGGCTATTTTCAGCATCGAGTTTGCCCTGCCCAACTTCATTAATTCCCGGAAAAACCACTACGCCTACCGCTTGAAAGGGCTGGAGGAGAACTGGAACTACACCAGCAGTAACAACGCCACCTACACCATTCAGGCGCCAGGCGATTATGTGTTTGAAGTAAAAGGCGCCAACAACGATGGCGTCTGGACAGAGCATCCTACTGTGTTGAAGGTAAAGGTAAACCCTGCCCCATGGCGCACCTGGTGGGCTTACAGTATCTATGCGCTGTTGGTGCTGGCAGCCATTTTTCAATGGATGAAAATTGTGCTGTCGCGCTCCAGGCTCCGGCACGCTCTGGAACTGGAGCATCTGGACAAGGAAAGGCAGGAGTCGCTGAACCAGATGAAGATACAGTTCTTTACCAATGTGTCGCACGAATTCAGGACGCCTCTTACCCTTATACTGGCCCCGCTGGAGCAGATGGTGGCTAAATTTAAAGGAGATAAAGATGCGTATAAGCAGCTGGTTACCATAGAGAACAATGCCAACCGACTGCGCCGCCTGATCGATGAATTAATGGACTTCCGGAAGTACGAAAACAATGGCCTGGAGCTGCAGGCCTCGGAGGGAAACATCGTGAAATTTGTAGAGGATGTGTATGCCTCTTTCAGGCAGTTTGCCGAAATGCAGAAATACCACTACAGCTTCAGCAGCGACACGGACGTTTTACTGGTGTGGTACGACCGCGAGAAAATGGAGCGGGTGGTCATGAACCTCATTTCCAATGCCTTTAAGTATACGCCCCGGGGCGGGACTATAGCAGTGAGTGTTAAGCAACTGCCGGCAGCCGTGGAGATTAAAATTACCGATAATGGAGTAGGCATAGAAGAAGAACACCTGGAGAAAATATTCGACCGCTTTTATGAGGTGGATCAGAGCCGCAATCTCCTGATCACAAAGTATAACAAAGGCACCGGCATTGGGCTGGCGCTTGCCAAAGGCATTGTAAACCTGCATTCTGGCAAGATAGAGGTAGTGAGCAGAAAAAAAGAAGGCAGCACGTTTGTGGTGGTACTACCCTTAGGAAATGAACACCTGCAGCCGGAACAGATGGTGAATACAGCACGGCCGGTGGAAGGCCATGACCAGGCCGAAATAGAAACACTGTTGCCTGCAGTAGCGGAGCCGGAGATGATGATTGCCGGGCCCCGACGGTTTGAACGCTCGGTGCTGGTGGTAGAAGACAACGAAAGCCTCCGGAAATTTATAGCTCAGATATTTAGTGAAGAATATGATGTCTGGGAAGCCACCGATGGCAGAGCAGGGCTGGAAATGGCCCTGCAGCACGTGCCGGACCTTATTATAAGCGACGTGATGATGCCAGAGATGGATGGCATCGACCTCTGCGCCCAGGTAAAGTCAAACCTGGAGACAAGCCATATCCCCTTTATTCTGCTTACGGCCCGCACCTCGCAGCAGTTCAGGCACGAAGGCCTGGAAACCGGTGCCGACGACTACCTCAACAAGCCATTTAATGTGCAGGAGCTGAAGTTTAAAGTCCGGAACCTGGTAAACACTCAGCAGAAACTGAAAGAGAAGTTCGCCAGCCAGACGGTAGTGAAGCCCAAAGAGATCACGGTTTCTTCGCTGGATGAAAAACTGCTGGAAAAAGCACTGCTGATTGTAGAGGAGAACATCTCGAACGAGACCTTCGATATCGCTACTTTTTGTGAGGAACTGGGAGTAAGCAGGACCATGCTATTTACCAAAGTGAAGGCGTGGACCAATCTCACACCAAATGAATTTATCCATACCATGCGGATGAAACGCGCCGCCCAGTTGCTGGAGCAGAATAAGCTCAACATTTCTGAAGTGGGCTATGAGGTTGGGTTCCGTAACCCCAAATACTTCAGCAAGTGCTTCCAGAAACACTACTCCGAAACCCCAACCGCCTACGCCAAAAGATTCGCCAATCAAAAAGTGGTGGAAGGTTGAGACCTTGCCGGCAATGATTCCGATATGGGCATGTAAGGTGAGCAGGGCTTCCGGCAGCCGGGTTCTGTGGCAAACCTGCAGTAAATGCCTGCTTTGTGCCCTGCTCAACTTTTAAGGGAACATTATTTTTTCCCATGCAGCCAGCTCAGCAACTCCTTCCAAATATTTTAAAATCCTTCGTTAAGGCCAAAAAACTAACCCTTTCTAACCCCGACAATGCTAAAAGTACTTCTGTATACCCTAAACCGGATTTTCAGAAAGGCAAATTATCCGACCTTAGGTTCATGAATCAGGGGCATAGAGTAGCCCAGCATTAGGCAGGTAGGGCAGGAGCAGCAATTATTTAAATAAAAAAGCCCCTCCGGCATTTTATAACAACAGCCGGTGCTGCTGCTCCAACCCTGCCATCTTGTTTTTCTGGATCAATTCTTTACTAAAGCAGAAGTACACATGAACAAATTAGTACACATTTTATGCCTGTTCGGGGCCACGGTTCTGATAGGATGCTCCGGCCAGGGGCAGCGGCCGAGTACAGCTACTGAAAAACTGGTTACAGACGACCAGTTGATCGTAGCAGCCCTGCAAAGGCTGGAGAAAGGCCTCGCCATAACACCGGATTCAAATCAGATTCCGCGGGCAGTGGAGCACGATGGCAGCATCCGGGGGGTGAAATCATCGGATTGGACCAGCGGCTTCTTTCCGGGGAACCTCTGGCTGGCCTATGGCTACACCAACGACCCCCGTTACCGGGAGCAAGCCGAAAAGTGGACTGCCTTTATAGAGAAGGAGAAACACAATAACCGGACCCATGACATGGGCTTTAAAGTGAACTGCAGCTTCGGGCAGGGCTATGCCCTCACCCAGAACCCACACTATAAGGCTGTGCTGATTAAAAGTGCCGAAACGCTCATGACCCGGTACAACCCAAAAATTGGCAGCCTCCGCTCCTGGGACCACAACCGCGACAAATGGGAGTTTCCTGTGATCATAGACAACATGCTGAACCTGGAACTGCTCTTTCTGGCAACCAGGTTTACCGGCGACTCTTCTTTTTACAAGGTGGCCCACCAGCATGCCCTCACCACCATGCAACATCATTTCCGAAGCGATTACAGCACATTTCATGTAGTGGATTATGATCCGGTTACGGGCAAAGTAAAATCCAAGGCAACACACCAGGGCTATGCCGATGGTTCTTCGTGGGCGCGTGGCCAGGCCTGGGCCTTATATGGCTACACCATGGCCTACCGCGAAACCGGCGATAAGCGCTTTCTGGAGCTGGCCGAAAACATAGGTCAGTTTATCCTCAACCACAAAAACCTGCCTGCCGACATGGTGCCATACTGGGACTTTGATGCCCCAAATATCCCGGACGCGCCGCGCGATGCGTCGGCGGCCGCTGTCATAGCATCGGCCTTCTATGAACTGAGCACTTATTCTGCCGCGCATACTGCCAGGTTTAAGACAGCGGCTGATCAGATTATGGCAGCTCTGTCTTCTGATGCTTACCTGGTACCAGCTACGGCCAGCCATCCGTTTATTTTGCGGCACAGCACCGGCAACCTGCCCAAGAACGACGAAATAGATGTGCCCATCTCGTATGCCGACTATTACTACCTGGAGGCGCTGCTTCGGAAGAAGAATGGGTTTACTGGCCCGCTGTCAGCTTTCTGAGGCAACCCAAGGCAGCAATGATATAGCATAACCATCTTCTCTGAGCCGCAAAGAGGTTTTAGGTGGAGGAAGCTCACCTGTTTTGTAAACTGATGAAAAAGAGTAGTCAATGAGGAATCCTTGTCAATAGATACTGGCTGATGCAACTTGTATTAAAAAAGCATCAGCAGGCTCTGGAGGGGTGTTTTGATTCAAATAATTGCTCCTTTCATCAGTTTACAAAACAGGTAGCTATTGGCGCTAAACAAACCGCATCAGCCCCATTTATATGAAGTATATGAGCCGATTATCTACCGCTGTACTCTTGTCGCTGCTTATGCTTTCGTGCGCCGTCAGGCAGCAAAGCGATGTAGCGCAGGTAAGCACTGCTGCCCAGAAAGGGGGCTGGTCCTCCAAATTTGTTTCCCTGAACCCCGACGGCGGCCTGCGCTACCATCCGGATGAGAAAGGAAATGTGATCCCGGATTTCAGCCGTGTTGGCTATCATCAGGGGAATAAAGAGATTCCGGTGCTGCCAGTCGTGAAAACAATCCGGCCGCCCGGCAGCGGGTCCAGCCAGGAAATCATTCAGCGCGCCATCGACGAGGTGTCTGCCCTGCAGCCGGATAAGGCCGGGTTCAGAGGGGCCATTCTGCTCAAAAAAGGCGATTACCTGATTCCGGGCAGCCTCCACATCCGGGCAGGCGGCATCGTGCTCAGAGGCGAAGGCGATGAGGCCGGCGGCACCAGGCTGGTGGCCACAGGCAAAGGAAAAAGATCGCTGCTGCAGGTAACGGGCACGGGCAGCCTTGTAGAGCGGCCCGGCACCAGAACGCCCCTAACAGATGCCTTTGTGCCCACCGGCGCCATGTCGGTTCGGGTGGCTGCTGCAGCCATTTTTAAGGCGGGCGACCGCATTATCCTCTACAGGCCCGGCACTACCCGTTGGATCACCGACATCAGGATGAACCAGATCGAAGCCCGGGAAGGCACAAAGCAATGGGAGCCGCAACAATACGACCTGCACTTCGAGCGTGTCATAACCAGCATAAATGGAAATGAAGTGTTTTTAGATAACCCGGTGGTGATGGAGATGGAGAGCCGGTACGGCGGCGGCGAAATCTATGGCTACTCCTTTGAGGGCAGAATATCGGAAGTGGGCGTGGAGAACATCTGCTTTGAGTCGGAATACGCCGGCGAGGAGGACGAGGACCATGGCTGGATTGCCGTGGATTTCAGCAAAGTGGAGAATGGCTGGGTCAAAAACGTGACTTCGCGGTACTTCGGCTTTGGCTGCGTGAGCCTGGGCAAAAGCGTGAAGCAGGTAACGGTGCAGGACTCAAAATGCCTGGATGCCAAGTCGCGGATCTGGGGCGGCCGCCGCTACTCGTTTAACAACGACGGCCAGCTCAACCTGTTCCGGGACCTCCAAACCACCGAGGGCAGGCACGACTTTGTAACAGGAGCCATGGTGTTAGGGCCCAACGTGTTTTACAACTGCACCGCCACCAACGCCCACAGCGACATTGGCCCGCACCACCGCTGGTCGGCCGGCACCCTCTACGACAACATCAGCACCGACGGCGAAATAAACGTGCAGGACCGGGGCAACTGGGGCACAGGCCACGGCTGGGCGGGCGTAACACAGGTGCTCTGGAACTGCCAGGCAAAAAAAGCAACGGTGCAAAGCCCCTGGGCCTCTGGCAGAAATTATAGTATCGGCCTGCAGGGGCAGCAGGCAGCTGGCCGCCTGGCCGGGCGACCAGTCGGGGAGTGGGAAGGCCTGAACCAGCCGGGGCTGCAGCCAGCCTCTCTGTACTTATCTCAATTAAAAGCAAGAAAGAAGGAGGCCTTGGAGGAGAGGTTGTAACGGGAGCCAGCCTTAGAGATCTCATTTTTTAGCAGAAGCAGACATCATGCGGGAAGACGAACAACAAACGGGGAAAAAAGTAAAAGCAAGTGTGCTCCTGGTGGAGGACAACTTTGAGATCAGGGATTTTCTGGTGGATCTCCTCTCGCCCCTGTACCAGGTGCTGGAGGCATCAGATGGTCTGGAGGGCTGGGAGGCGGCAACAGAAAACCTGCCCGACCTGATAATCAGCGACGTGACCATGCCAGAGATTGACGGAATAGAGCTGACGCAAAAACTCAAGTCTGATGAACGGACGAGCCATATCCCCATCATTCTGCTCACGGCCCGTGGCACAGAGAGCCACCAGGTAGAAGGACTTGAGAATGGAGCCGACGAGTATATTGCCAAGCCATTTAACGTGCAGCTGCTGCTTCTGAAGGTCAGGAATCTGCTCACCCTCAGCACAAAGCTGAAAGAAAAATTTAGCCGCTATATTAGGCTGCAGCCACAGAACCGGGAAATGGAAAACCCGGATGACACCTTTTTACACAGGCTGATGAGGGTGCTGGAAGAAAATATGCAGAACCCTGATTTTGGAGTAACAGAGCTGGGCGGACAGATGGGGATGAGCAGGCCTGTTTTGTTCCGGAAAATCAAAATGCTGACCGGGATGTCTGTCTTAGACCTTATCCGGTCGGTGCGACTGAAGAAAGCGGAGATGCTGCTGCGGCACAACAGTCTCTCGGTGGCAGAAATAGCGTATGAGGTCGGCTACAACGATCCCAAATATTTTAGCAAACTTTTCCGCAACCTGTATGGCGACAACCCCTCTGACTACGTTAAGTAGCCGGCTCAAAAAAATGGTGCCGGATTCTGAAGAGGCAGCAGCAGCACCAAGTACCTCAGAAGGTCACTTTTCATTAGCATAATTGCTCCTCCACCCAACCAGGCTCACTTGTAGGTGCTTTGATGATTTAGATGATTCGGAAATTTGAAAACAAACGAGGAAGCCCCCTGGCAACACATGACCACACAACGCATGTTACCGGAATCCTGCGGCTTTACTTAGGCTCCGGAGGGGCAATTTCATTCAAATAATTTGCCCTGTGTGGGGGAACTGGTGAACTGCAGCCGATTATGGAAGATGGCGGAAAAATTTCCTGAAAATTATGACTGTTTGTTACCTGCAGAACTTTTCGATACCATTAATTGAACGATATGAACCCTTGCGGCAAGCCGGATTTTCTTATTATTGTATAGCTGGTTCAAACAACCCCAAACCCACGGTGCTGCGTCGAGTTAAGAGGCAGGTTACTCTTGAAAATAAACATCCTGGTACTTCGTAAAATTAGAAATTAGAAATTAGAAATTAGAAATGAAGGCGGTGAAGCCTTCTGGCAGCGCTACAAATCTTACTCTTTTCTGAAAATCAAGTTGGAGCAACATTAGTTTAATATGATCCGGTGTAAGCCGATGTGCCTGACCTGATTACTGAGAAAATAACGATTGTTCGTTCCCTTTCGGACTATCCGATACCCATCGTGGAACGATTGAGATACCTGGTGAACAAATTTATTCGCTAACCTTGCAGGGAGCAAGGAGATAGCCATACAACATCGACTGACCTGCGGGTTAAACATAAAACAGCAGCTGCCACAGGGCAGTCGGTTCCATTTCATTGTCTTGAAACCTTTATTATTAATATCACAAACCGCTATGCATAAATATATACAACTAAAAAGCTTTTCCAGGACAATCCTGACTGGGATTGTTTTGCTGCTCCTGGCCTTGCCTGCCTGGGCACAGGTAAAGGTAACCGGAAAAGTCACCTCATCAGAAGGGGAGGCGCTGGTGGGCGTAACCGTTATAGTGCAGGGCACCAGCACCGGCGCTTCTACCGACATCGACGGCATGTACGCACTTACGGTTCCCTCTCCGTCTTCGGTGCTGGTTTTCTCCTACGTAAGTTTCCAGACCAAGACGGTTACAGTTGGAAACCAGGCTACGATCAACGTTACGCTCGCGGCTGATTCCAGAACGCTTTCGGAAGTAGTAGTGGTGGGGTACGGAACACAGGATGCCCGAGACGTAACGGGCTCCATCGTATCCGTTAGCGCCGAAAAAATAAACGAGCGCCAGCCAGTCGATATCTACGATGCCCTGCAGGGGCAGGCGGCTGGAGTGCAGATCAACTCCGATAGCCGCCCAGGGGCAGAGTCTTCGATCCGCATCAGGGGAACTTCTACCCTGGAGGGGGGCGTAAACCCTCTGTTTGTGGTAGACGGCGTGCCAATGGACAACATAGACGGCATCAACCCGAATGATGTGCAGTCGATCGAGATTCTGAAAGATGCCGCCTCGGCTGCCATTTACGGATCTCGTTCTGCCAACGGTGTAATTATTGTAACCACCAAGCGCGGCGTGCAGGGCAAGCCCAAAATCGACGTGCGCTACAACCACATGATGAGCCAGCTGGCCCACAAGCTCCCGGTGGCAAACGCCAGCGACAGGCGCGTTTTTGAGCGTAAAATGCGCGGCGATGCCGTAAACAGCCCCTTAAATGCCGACTCCCTGAACCCGGCCTTTAACGCCGACAATGACCTGCAGGACATGATTACCCGCATGGCCAGAAGGCATCAGCTAGATTTTACCGTGAGCGGCGCCTCCGACAAACTGAACTACTACACCAGCCTCGGCTACCTCGACGACGAAGGCATTATTCTGAACAGCTGGGCAAAGCAGGTAAGAGCCCGTGTAAACATAACCTACAAGGCCACAGACCGGTTTGAGTTCGGCAACAGAATGCAGTTTTCTTACCAGACAGAGAACCGGATAAACGAAGGGTTTGTATTGCGGCAGGCCACACAGCGGCCGCCTACCTTCCGGGTATACCTTCCGGATGGCACGCTGGCGCCCATCATTGCCGGTCGCCGGAATCCGCTGGCAGAAGCCCTGCTCCGGAAAAACGAGTACCAGACCTACTCTGCCAACGTCTACAACTACCTCACCTACCAGATTGCCGATGGCCTGAAACTGACATCAGACTTCAACATCAGGGTGAACTACGGCGACCGGCTGCATTTTACGCCTAAACTGGTCAACAACAACGTGAACAGCGGGGGCTACAGCAATAGCCTGGGCACCTACTGGATGCAGCAGAACTACCTCAACTACGACAAGACATTTTGGAACGATCATGCGTTCAGTGCGGTGCTGGGGGTAAGCACAGAGCAGTGGGTAGATAAAAGCTCACAGATAGAGGGCAGCAACTATGTAACGGAGTCTATCATCACATCGAACGCCATTGGGAACAAGTCGCTGTCAGATATCTACAACGATGAGTCGAGGCACTCGCTGGCCGGTATATTTGGCCGCTTAGGCTATAACTACAAGGGCCGGTACATGGTAAACCTGGTGGTGCGCCGCGATGGCTCCTCCCGCTTCGGCAAAAACAACAGGTGGGGCACTTTCCCGTCTGCCTCGGTAGGCTGGCGATTTTCAGACGAGTCGTTCATGGCCTGGACCAGCCGCGTGCTGGATGATGGCAAGCTGCGCCTGAGTTATGGCGAAACCGGCAATGAGCGCATCGGCAACTACGATGCCCTGGAGCGCTACACCTTTGGCGGCAACTACTACAACGGCGTGCTGGGCATTGTGCCTTCCAGAATGATGAGCAACGACAACCTGAGCTGGGAAACGACCAAGCAGCTGAACGTAGGCCTGGACCTCACTTTCCTGAAAAACAGAGTAACCTTCACGGCCGATTATTACGACAAGATCACCGAAGACCTGCTTTACGGTGCCCCGCTTCCGGGCGAGATCGGTTATACCTCCACCCGGGTGAACGTAGGCTCTATCCAGAACAAAGGCCTGGAATTTACCCTCAACACGTATCCCATCCGGAACAGCAACCTGACCTGGAACCTGTCTTACAACATGGCATTTAACCAGAGCACCGTGCGACAGCTGTTTAACGGCGTTCCGATGATCACCTCCGGGCGGTGGTACCTGGAAGAAGGCGGTGCCGTGGGAGACTTCTATGGCTACGATCACCTGGGTGTTTACGCCTATAACGAGTCGAACGCTTATACGCCTGAGGGGGTAAGGTTAACGCCAGTCTTTAACGAAGGGGGAAATTTTGCGCACTATATGCTGCATGAGCAGCAGTATACGGGCGAGGTGAAGCAGATGCAGATGCCGAACGGTATCTCGAAAGGCGGCGACGTGATCTGGCACGATGCCAACGGCGACTTTGTGATAGACGACAAAGACAGAGTTATACTGGGAAATGCGCAGCCAAAGTTTATTGCCGGAATCTATAACCAGGTAAACTACCGGAACTTCAGCCTGGCCTTCAGCTTTTATACCCAGTGGGGAAACAAGATCTATAACAAAGGACGCTACGAGCAGGCTGGCTTAAGAACTACGAACATCACGCCAGACAAAAACTTTATCCATGCTGCCTGGGAGCACCCCGGCGATGTGACCAACGTGCCGCGTGCCGTTATCGCCAACAACACCACCATGAACAACATGCCGGAGCTCAGCAGCTTCTTCCTGGAAGACGGCTCCTTTGTACGCCTGAGAAACGTAAAACTGACCTACACTTTTGATGAGTCGCTGACCAGCCGCATTAAACTAAAGGGCCTGAGCATTTATGCCTATGGCAACAACCTGCTCACCTGGACCAACTACAGCTGGTATGACCCGGAAATAAGCCTGGGAAGCCCGCTTTCGATGGGCGAGGACAACGGAAGATATCCAAGAGCCCGTCAGGCCGGATTGGGACTAAACCTTAACTTTTAATCATTAGCATCATGAAACGAATATTCTATATATGTGCCTTTCCGCTTCTGCTGTCAGTTTCTTCCTGCGAGAGTTTTCTGGATGAGCAACCTGTGTCGGAACTATCGGCAGATAAATTCTGGAAAAACCAGGACGATGTAGTGGCGGGCATAGCCGGTATGTACGACGGGCTGCAGTCCGTTGTCAGCGAGCGCTATATCGACTGGGGCGAAGGCAGGTCCGATAATTTTATGCACGGCCCCACTTCAACCAGAGAGGTGAAGTTCTCATTCAACGGCCTTACCGCCGACCTGCCGCAGCTGAACTGGGACAACCTATATGTAACCGTTCTGCGGGCGAACCTGGCCATCAACTACATTCCGGGCATCACGGGTGGCGATTTAACCCAAGGGGCCAAAAACCATTACCTGGCCCAGGCCTACGCCATGCGTGCCTACTGCCATTTTACGGCCGTGAAACTGTGGGGCGATGTGCCACTGCTGCTCGAGCCCGTATCTGACAGAAACCTGAAGATAGAGCGCACGCCCGCTGATGTGGTGCTGGCGCAGGTGGTGGAAGACCTGAACACGGCTGCCTCGCTTGCCAACCCGGCCAATGCGAGTGTGTATGAAATAAACATCGGCAGCATCTACGCCATCCTGGCAGATGCCTACATGTGGCAGAAAGATTACGCCAGTGCAATCCAGGCAACGGATAAGCTCCAGCAGCTGAACCGCTACACGCTGGCTAAAACGCCTCTGGAGTGGAACATGATCTTTACCAACCCTAATAATGCCAAGGAGGCTATCTGGAGCCTGTTCTGGTCATTTGAGCAGGACGGCAGCAATGAGCTGGCGGCCCGGATCGGCAGCAGCACCAACACCAGTAACTACGAGATGGATGGGGCATTGCTTGACAAGTGGGAACTGCAGAAAAAGGATTTCCGGCGCTACCTGACATACGACACGCTGCAGGCGGCTTCGGGTAGTATCTCAGACATTTACAAGCACTACCCGCTGGAGGGAGGCGTGCAAACCCTGCCGCAGCAAACGCAGGCAGTGGTGCAGAACTCGCTGTACCGCCTGTCTGACATCCTGCTGATGCGTGCTGAGGCTCTCAACAAGCTCGGCGGCGATGCCAACAAGGAGGCAGCCATTGCTATCCTCAACCAGATAAAGACAAGGGCCGGCGTGGCTCCCGTGTCGGCAGACCAGTTTGCTTCGCAGCAGGAACTGGAAACCGCTATTCTGGATGAACGCCAGCTGGAGCTGTTCGCAGAAGGAAAAAGGTGGTTCGACTTGAGGCGGACCGACCGTGTGATTGACGTGATGGACCCGGTGCTGCGGCGCAGGCAGGAGCAGAGAGGGGTAGGGGTAACCGGCTTCGGAGATCCGGGCTTTATCCTGTTCCCGATTAGCCGCGATGCCCTGAATGAGAATGACAACCTTGCCCAGAACCCGCCTTATTCCAGATAATTTTAAAGCCACTGTATCATGAAAAAATATATAAACTGTAAGCAGCGTTTTATCCTTGCCGCCTGCGCCTTACTATTGAGCAGCTGCGACTTTGCAGGGCTGGAGTTTCAAAAAGACGATAAGTACCATTACGAGGTACTGGATCCGAAAATAAACATGTCGGCCTGGGATTACATAAACCAGCCACGGGCCGATACGCTGTTTAACATGGCTATACAGGGTGTCAAATACGCAGGACTGGAAGAGGAGTACAAGAAGCAGGGCCGCACCTTCATCATCCCCACCTGGACCACCTTCAAGCGTGTAAACACCAGCAACGGCACCCTGAACTCTGCCGCCTATTTCTACAAAAGAAAACCAGACGGCACCAATGCCACCGGCTGGAAAGACATTCCGGTGGAAACGGTCCGGAAGTTTTTCCTCTACCATATCGTGGATGGCGAATATTCCTTCGATGAACTGACTCCGGACAATACTGTGGTGACCACCCTGCTGGACGAGGCAGACAACAAAATGACCTTGCGGGTCCTTAACGACCGGAACTCCAGAATAGAAGTCAACAATTACCTGAACACCAAGCGGACCTCCTCTATCCGGACCAGCAACCTGCAGGTAACCAATGGGGTGGTGCATGTTACGGATAACTATTACGAGCCAGGAGTTAAATGATAAGAGGTGTGTAGCCGCTTAGTTGGCTGCCAGTAGAAAACCGGCCAAAAGGTGCCTTACACACTTTATCGGACTGGATTCCTTTTGTAATCTTTTCTAGGCAGGAGGAGGATCTTTCATCAGGTCCTTCTCCTGCCTTTTGGCTGAGTAGCCATTCCAAAAATCCTGAGTCTTCTTTTCATCCTGGTTTGAATGCCTACCAGTACATCTACACCTGGTGTGTCCTTTACGCAGGTCAACCTAAGCTTTCACAAAAGACTGGCAGTAGCTTTTGAAATCACTTAAGTGTGTTCCCTACTCTAGGGTATGTATATCCTGATACCTATTGGCTCCAACTGTCTTGGCTGCAGCTTGATCCGAAACCCTTCGGCCGCATTGTTTTATTAGCAGTCGTCTAAGCGATTCCGCCAGGGGTGCAGAGCCCCTTCCCCGGTGCCTCAAGCCAGAGTCCAGGACTGATTCGATAGCCTTCAAAGGTCACTCATCTCCAAATCATCTCATCTTCAAATTTCCAAATTGAAAAATTAACTCATCAGCACACTACATCAAATTATTCAAATGAAAAATGCCCTCCAAAGCATTTTCCAGCGGCTGCTGATCCTGCTCTGAAAAGAGTGGGCGGGTGGGCACGAAGAAGCAAGGTGCCTTTGAAGAAAGGTGCCTTTTTTCAATAATACGGAAAGCTTCAGATGATGTGCTGCAGCAGCCTGGGTGCCTGAAGGGGCATTTTTATTCAAATAATTTCTTTTCGGGCCAGGAACTGTATCTGCTGTTGGATCCCGATAAGGTTCTGAAGCAACAGCAGAAGAAATACGCTCCGGGAGGGCTTTTTCATTTGAATAATTGCTCCGACTGGCAATCCGGCTGCATCAGGTCAGTGCAACAGGCTCCGGCACAGGCAGGATGCTGCTGAACTTCAAGGCGTTAGCAGCGAACCTTCTGGTCTGCGATTGGTAAAAGGGATTTCAACCACCCCGGACCTGGTACCGGTGAAAAAATAAGCGCATCCGGATCGTGATGCCTGCCTGTTGTTTACGTAAGCACACATTATAGAAGCAACAGACAGGCTGCTACAAGCCAGCTCCGACCTTTTGAAAGATCCTGCTAAATGATGAGAAACGAATTTAAATTCATAGGCCCCCTGTCTCAACTGATCACGTTAGATAATCTTTCTTTGAAAGGGAGAATACCCGGTGAATTGACCGAGCCCTTACACACAGCCGGAATATTACTTCAAGGAAAAAAAATCTATAAAATTGGCCCCTATAATGATCTGAAAGAAACAGCGTCAGCCTTAGGTGCCGTTTTTACCATACTGGAACAGCCCTTTGTGTGCCTGCCAGGATTTATAGATGCCCACACCCATATTTGTTTTGCCGGTTCGAGGGCCAGCGATTATGCCTTGCGAAATGAAGGAAAAAGCTACCTGGAAATTGCTGCTTCGGGAGGAGGGATCTGGGATACCGTGACGCAAACCCGCAGCACCTCCTTAGAAGACCTGGCTGCCCTAACCACAAGCAGGGCGGAGCGACATCTACGGGAAGGCGTCACGACTATTGAAGTTAAAAGCGGCTATGGGCTATCGGTAGCCGAAGAGCTTAAAATGCTGCGGGCTATAAAACGAACGGCCAGCGAGGCAAGGGCCGACATCCTGAGCACCTGCCTGGCAGCGCATACTTTACCAAAAGATTTCCGGGGCAACAGGCAAGAGTACCTGCGCGACTTGCAGGAAAATTTATTTCCGGTTCTGCTTCAGGAGCAACTCTGCAGCCGGGTTGATGCCTTTATTGAAAAAGAAGCTTTTTCAGCAGACGAGATAAGACCTTATTTCCGGCAGGCAAAACAACAGGGCTTCGATTTAACTGTTCATGCAGATCAGTTCTCTACAGGCGGAAGCGCATTGGCGGTTGAGTTGGAGGCAGTAAGTGCCGACCATCTGGAGGCCAGCACCGACAAGGAAATTAAACTGTTGGCTGCCAGCAATACAGTGGCTGTGGCCCTGCCCGGCGCTTCTGTGGGGTTGGGCTGCGCCTTTGCTCCGGCCCGCAAACTGTTAGACCAGGGGGCAAGCCTGGCCATTGCCAGCGACTGGAATCCAGGGTCAGCGCCCATGGGCGATCTGCTCACACTCGCCTCAGTTTTAGGCGTATTCGAGAAACTATCGGCTGCAGAAGTCTTTGCCGGTATAACGTTCAGGGCGGCCAGGGCGCTTGGCCTGCACGACAGGGGAAAACTGGCGCCAGGCTTTTTAGCCGATTTTGTACTGTTTCCCGTTTATGATTACAGAGAAATTCTGTATCACCAGGGAAAACTTAAGCCGGCCGCTGTCTGGAAAAGAGGTCGTCCGGTTCTGTAACACGCAAGCAATTTTCTATGAATTTCAAGGAAGAAATCAGGCAAGGCATCCCGGCGGCACTACCTCCTAAAAGGGCTTACGACCATACCGTGAGCCATGCGCCCAACAGAAAGCAGCTACGGCACGTCGAAGAAAAGAAATTAAGTATCAGCAATGCCCTGCGCTACTTTCCGCCGGAATGGCATCAGGAACTGGCCGCCGACTTCCTGGATGAGTTAGAGACCTGCGGCAGAATTTATATGTACCGGTTCAGGCCGCCCTATGCTATGTATGCGCGCCCGCTACAGGAGTATCCGGCCAGGTGCGTGCATGCCGCCTGCATGATGCTGATGATTCAGAACAACCTCGATCCGGCCGTAGCGCAGCACCCACATGAGCTCATTACCTATGGCGGAAACGGAAGTGTATTTCAGAACTGGGCCCAATACCTGCTGGTGATGCAATACCTTTCCCAGATGACAGCCGAGCAGACCCTGCACCTGTACAGTGGCCATCCGCTAGGCCTTTTCCCCTCCACACCTGCCGCTCCCAGAGTTGTTATCAGTAACGGGATGATGGTGCCTAATTATTCCAGGCCAGCCGACTGGGAGAAATTCAATGCTTTTGGAGTTACGCAGTATGGGCAGATGACGGCTGGCTCCTGGATGTACATAGGTCCGCAGGGGATCGTGCACGGCACAACCATCACTGTGATGAATGCATTCCGAAAATGTTTAAGAGCGGATGAAACCCCTGCCGGAAAACTGTTCCTGACAGCAGGCCTGGGCGGGATGAGTGGTGCCCAGCCTAAAGCAGGAAATATTTCGGGCTGTATCACGGTTTGCGCCGAGATAAACCCAAAGGCAGCCCGCAAGCGATTGGAGCAAGGCTGGGTAGATGAGCTATTGGAGGATATCGACCAACTCGTTGCCCGTACAAAAAAAGCGCAGGCAGGCAAGGAGTGCGTATCCCTGGCCTTTATCGGCAACGTGGTGGAGGTCTGGGAGCGCTTCGCCGATGAAAATATAGTAGTACACCTCGGTTCAGATCAGACATCGCTCCATAACCCCTGGTCCGGTGGCTATTACCCGGCAGGCTTAACGCTCGAGGACTCCAACCAACTGATGGTCAGGGACCCGGAGCTGTTTAAACAGCACGTGCAGGAATCGCTCAGGCGGCAGGTGGCGGCCATAAACAGGCATACCGCCAGCGGCACCTACTTTTTCGATTATGGCAATGCCTTTCTGCTGGAGGCGGGGAGAGCCGGGGCCGATGTAATGGCAGCCAACGGCACTGACTTCCGGTACCCCTCGTACGTGCAGGATATTCTGGGGCCTACCTGTTTTGACTATGGCTTTGGCCCTTTCCGTTGGGTTTGCACTTCAGGCAATCCACAGGATCTGGCTCTTTCTGACCAAATGGCACTGGCTGTTTTAAAAGACATGCTCCTCACAGCGCCACCGGAAATTGCACAGCAGTTACAGGACAATGTGAAGTGGATGGAGGAAGCCGCCCGCCATCAGCTGGTGGTAGGCTCCCAGGCCCGCATATTATATGCCGATGCAGAAGGCCGGGCAAAAATTGCGGAGCAGTTTAACAAGGCTGTACGCAAAGGTACGTTAGCTGCGCCGGTTGTGCTCGGGCGTGACCACCATGACGTAGGCGGAACAGACTCGCCTTACCGGGAAACAAGCAACATCTATGACGGCAGCAAATTCACCGCCGACATGGCCATACAGAACGTAATTGGCGACAGCTTCAGGGGAGCTACCTGGGTATCTATCCACAACGGTGGCGGCGTAGGATGGGGCGAAGTAATAAACGGTGGCTTCGGGCTGGTGCTGGACGGGACCGAGGAGGCTGAGAGCAAACTGAAGAACATGCTCTTTTTTGATGTGAACAACGGCATTGCCCGGCGAAGCTGGGCCCGTAACCAGGAAGCGATCTTTGCCATCAAGCGCGAAATGCAAAGAACGCCCCTCTTGCAGGTTACGGTGCCGAACCTGGTAGAGGAGAAAACTTTAGAGCAGGTGTTTTAAACCCGTGTAAGCCCATGAATGTTTTTAACCTTCAGAAACCAGTTGGAACAAGCGCCCCTGTCATCCTCAGCATCCCTCACTGCGGAACACAGATCCCGGAGGATCTTCTGCAAGAATATAAACCAGAATTATTGCCTCCTGATGATACGGACTGGCAGGTAGATCAGCTTTACGCTTTTGCACTGGAACTGGGCATCCCGGTTATCTCATCCGTTTTCAGCCGTTGGGTAATCGACCTGAACCGGAACCCGGACAACGCCCCCCTGTACCACGACGGCAGAATAATTACGGACCTGTGCCCCTGCACAGATTTTCTGGGGCGGCCCATCTATAGGGATGAAAGAAGCCAGCCGAGCCATCCGGAACGGGAGCGAAGGTTAAAATTGTACTTTGAACCTTATCACCTGAAGATTCAGGAGCTGCTGGATACCACTAAGGCACAGTATGGCAAAGTGCTTCTCTGGGATTGCCATTCCATCAGAAGAGTGGTGAAAACCATCAGCCGGGAGCCGTTCCCGGATCTGATCCTGGGCACCGCCGATGGTGCGTCTGCTCCACCCTTTGTGGTAGCAGCGGCGGCAGAGCGGCTTTCTTCCGCTGGCTTTGCCCTTAGTCTGAACCACCCTTTCAAAGGAGGGTACATTACCCGGCAGTATGGCCAGCCTGCCCTGCAACAATACGCGCTGCAACTGGAGATGCCCAAGGACCTTTATATGGATGCCAGCGAAATGAAATATGATGCCTCAAAAGCCGCGAAAGTGCAGGCCCTTCTCCGGAAAACCTTAACAGCTTTAATCAGCTTGCTATCATGACACCACAAATCTCCTACAGCACTGTGTACAGGTTCGATTACCTTTTGCTGAAAGATGCCTGGATGCAACCCGCCTATGTTGGCATAGACAGGGAGGGGGTGGTGCAATACCTCTCTTCAGAGAAACCAGCCACCACAGCAGCAATAGAAGCCGTGGCAGGTGCGGCACTTCCTGGTTTTCAGAATGCCCATTCTCACGCCTTTCAGTTTGGTATGGCAGGGATGGCCGAAATTCATGAAAAGGGGGCGGCAGACGATTTCTGGACCTGGCGGGAAGCTATGTATACCTGTGCCTTGCGCTACAACCCCTCGGAGCTTAAATCGGTGGCTGTAGAGCTTTACAGGCAGATGCTGCGCAACGGCTATACGCAGGTGGCTGAATTCCACTATCTCCACCACGATAAAGAGGGGAAGCCCTATGCAAACTTGGCAGAGACAGGTGAAAGGCTGGTGGAGGCGGCAGCGGAAGCAGGCATTAAGATTACGCTGATTCCGGTTTTCTACCAGAAAGGAGACTTTGGGAAAGAGCCGCATTCAAAGCAACGCCGGTTTATATCAAAAGACACAGACGCCTATTTAAAACTCCTGGAAAGCAGCCTTAGGGCTATCAGCGGGTATCCTAAAGCCAGCCTTGGGTTTGGAGTGCACTCCCTTCGGGCAGTAGCTGCTGCAGCTATAGTAGCTACGTATGCAAACGGACCGAAAGGTTTGCCATTTCATGTGCATGCAGCGGAGCAGCTTAAAGAAGTGGAAGCCTGCGTTGAATATTTAGGCCAGCGCCCGGTGGAGTGGTTATTGAACAATATGGCGGTAGGTCCTGGCTTCCATCTGGTGCACTGCACGCACATGACTACCGAAGAGACAAAACGTTTGGCGCAGTCGGGTGCAACAGTTATCCTTTGCCCGGGTACCGAGGCTAACCTGGGCGATGGTATATTTTCATTAGGCGATTACGCAGGGCATGGTGGGGCTTGGGCAATCGGCACTGATAGCCAGATCAGCCTGAATCCGCTGGAAGATCTCAGGTGGCTTGATTATGCGCAGCGGCTAACCACGCACAAACGCAATACCTTTGATAACGGAGCCGCTCACATGGTTCGTAACAGTATCCTGCACGGGAGGAAGGCAATGGGAGAAAATGCGGAAGAATATTTCTCGCTCGGGAAACCGCTGGATGCAGCTGTTTACGATCTTACCCGGCCGGCACTGGCACAGGCCAATCCAACTCATTTATTGCCTGCCATTGTATATACCGCAGATAGCTCCGCCTTGCTGGGAACAATGGTGAATGGTAAATGGGTGTAGTCTCCCGGATATTATCCTACAAGGCGGCAGCACCTCCTGATCTCCATCACCACCCTTACAGGCTAATACTTCCTATTTAATCTTTAGATAGGTTTAATGCTTGTAAAGCAACCAGCAATACTAGCGGCCATCATTTCAAATTTCTACTTCCATATGGTAAAAAAGAGGTGCCATAAGTCTTTCGCTCATTAGAATAAACTACAGGAGCCACAGGGCAGCTGTGCTTATAAACGCTCTAGCCAGTAACCCCTGCCAACGCCCTCGCCCACAAGATCCTTGGCAGGATGACAGAGAAGAAAGAACATGCTGAAAGTATAGAAGCAGCTGCATACGATTTGCTATCAATTCTAAGGTTGTTTTTGGAGAAGCACTGGTGCCCGATGCATGTTTGCCAGTATAGGCAATTATTCAAATCAAAATGCCCTCCAAGAGGCTATTTCTGCTGCTGAAGGCCTGACGGGCTATAAAATAATATAATAATATTTATAACAAATAATGTTAATTATAGTATATATACAGGTAGATATTTGAGTTTTAATGTAATTCGATTTTCTGTAAAATAAATTTCTTATTCTCCACTACTTCAGCTCCTGCCACTTGCTGTTGTTTCTCCCCCAATTGTGCTCTGCAAATTTTAACTAAAAGTAGTAAGAGAGAAGTTTCTTCTTTTAAAGCCATGGCATTCTGCTCGGCAATTTCCGGAAAATCGATCTCTGCTACCAGGAACTTCCCCTGCTCCACACAATCACCCACCCTTTTTGCACCCACTGCTGTGGATATAACTTACTATGGCAGACACATGGCAGCTTCGACCTGTTACGCATACACCTGAATAATCATTCTTTTAAGCTATAAAATTGTAATCCTATGCCTGATTTTCTAAACAATGATCAAAGTGAATTTGAACGGGAGTTTGAATTTGATGATGAATCCACGATGGTCTCTGATGAATTTGAATCGGAGTACAACGATGAGGAGTTCGACGAGAATGAATTTGAAGCGGGCGACACCTCCAGTGCAGAGGCATATTATGAGGATGAATATGAGTTTGAAAATGAGGGTGATTACCTGTCGGAGTTTGATGAGGAGAACGAGTTTGAATCTGAGTTTAAGAACCTGCCTGACGGACGATACGAGCGACGCCTTTACGAAATTTTTTCCACCAGCTACGAAAATGAGTTCGAGTTCGAGAACGACTTTAACCAGGTGATGCATGAAGTGCAACGCGACTTCTTTTTTAAAAAAATAAAGAAGTGGGGAAAAAAGCTGGCTCCCATAGCAAAATTGGCTCTGAAAGCCATACCGGGAGGCGGCACCCTGACAGATGCGCTGAAGCAGATCACAAAAGACCCGCGCGGCCTGCTAAAAACGCTGGCCATGAAATTTGGTCCGCAAGCTTTAAATGCGGTTGTACCGGGAGCGGGTCTGGCATTGGGCGCAGTGCTCGGAAACAGTGAAACAGACGATCTGGCTAGGCAGGCTGCAAGAGATACGGTGGCCCTGGCCAGGGAGTCGTACGCTAACTTTGCCGACGAGATCAGCAGAACAAATTTTAGCAGGAGCCTGCCCGAAACCCAGGTGCAGTTAAACAGCATTGCCCGGAACTCCTTTAAAAAAGCACAGCGAACGGTCCGCCTCGGCTCCAAAAAGCACAGCTACAGAAGAGTAAACAGAAAGGTGGAAGACAAGGGGAATGGGATGTTCAAGGTGGTGACCATCACCTACAAAAGAGTATAGAGGGGGCTCAGGAGTCGATCGGCTTTATCTAAATCAACCACTGTGGAGACCATTCCTAAAACTACGGCTAAGCACCACTCTTCTTTGCTACTGAAAATAGACTCGCTCCGGAAGCGGGCCCGTTTGTTAACCAGTTTAAGAAAGATGCTGTCTTTGCAACCCCACCAGGACATCTCCGAAACCCAGTGGGAAGTGCTGGAATCGCAGCTGAATGCTGTCTCGAACAGAATCAGGCAGAAACTGGGCCTTTATATAGACAAATACTACTCCGAAAGAAACAACCTGCTGGTCAGCCAGACCCTGATTAATTTACTGGGCGAGTTAGAAGTGGAGCTCACAGAGGCTTATACATTTTACGATACCTACATGGATATTCTTACCCAGCGCCTGAGCAACGAAATAGGCCCTAAACTGCGGGGCTGTGATGTAATTGCAGCTTTTGCTCTGCGCCCCGGCCAGATCGGCGACATTACGGCTCCCCCGCTGGTGTACTGCGAAAGAGGCTTCGGAGCATCTACCTTGCGTGAAAATGTGAACATTATACCGCTAACGCCTAACCCGGTTCCATTTATAGCCATCCCCTACAGCCGCATCAGTGAGAAGTACAACCTTATTTCGATTTTTCATGAGGCTGGCCATCAGGCCCTGGTAAAGCTGAACATGGTGGGGCTGTGGCAGAAAGTGTTTTACAAAGCCGTGGAACGGGCAGGAGGAACACCCATGATGTGCGGCCTGTTTGCCAACTGGTCGAAGGAGGTGGTCCCCGACTTCTGGGCCTTTTGCCTGTCGGGTATGGCCCAGACCTGCAGTATCCGCGATGTGCTGATCCTGCCTTACAGCCAGATGTTCAGTATCTCAACCCTACAACCGCATCCGCCCTCTTACCTGCGCTTCCTAATCTCAATCGAGTGCTGCAGGCAGTTATGGGGCACCGGCGACTGGGACACCTGGGAAAGGGAATGGCTAAGCCTGTACCCGCTAACTAAACTGGACGATACCACCAGCAAGGTGATACGGGAGGCAAAGGATTTTATTCCGGCCATAGGCAGGGCGCTGCTGCACACAAAGTTCAGAAAACTGAATAACAAACCCCTCAAAGCCCTTTTTGCCTTAGAAAAACTGGCTCCATCCATCCTCAAAAAGTTGGCTACGATAGAAGGAGTTACTTCACCTGCCTTTAAAAAACAGAACATAGGATGTCAGCTTGCCGTGTTCCGGCTGATGCGGGAGAAACAGACCATCCGGCAAACCGAGATAGACGATTTGATGGACATCTGGTTAAGGGAGCTGGTGCTGCAAAAAACCTGACCTGACGGTCGTTGAGCAGCAGCAGCAGCAGCAGCAAAAGATGCTCTGGAGGGGCTTTTTCATTGGAATAATTCACTCCTTTTCCTGACCAGGAAGTTTTCGGGTACTCCCGAGAAAACATGATAAGACAACATAATACTTACTTTTAAATTCTTGCCCATGGATCCGCTATTCCTATTTAAAGAACCTAATCAGATCTACTTCTGGAAAGATGTAAAAACATTCCACCTAAGGAATCAATACAATGAGCTGCTGAACTTTGTAATAGAGGAATACTACAGGAACCAGTACAAAGACCAGGAGAAAAACCGCCCGCCGTTCCTGAATTTCAACAACTGCCTGACCCTGCGGCCATTCAATGCCAGGTGCAAATGCGGAAGCCCTGCTGCAGACCAGGATAAGGCCGGGAATAATGTTATTTTAAGTACGGAAAGGAGCAAGCTGGATAATGCGCAAAAAGACTTCAACATTGCCGCCTCCCGCCTGGAAATAGCCCGGAAAAACCTCGACTTCGGTATCAGCAATTTTAAACTGGAACTAGCCTCCAAATCTGAGCCTGAATTTGACGCTTTAAAAAGCCAGGTCAACAGCATCGATAACCTGGAGGAAGGCAAGCGGCTGGAGGAGTACAAGAAGCTCAAGGAAATTCAGCATTTGCCGGAGTACAAGGAGCTTCAAACGGCCGAGCAGAATTTAAAAGCCGAAAAACAAAAACTGAACGTAGCAGAGTTTGAATACCGGAAACCCATGCTGGATGCGCAAAGGAACCTGGAGAATGCAAAAAACGAACTGGAGATAGCTAAGATCATTTTCACGAACGACGGCAGCCGCTCTAACGAAGAGCGGCTGGCAAGTGCACAGAATGCTTATAACAAGGCGCTGGCGGCTACCAGCAGGCAGGCCGTGACGGAAGCCGGTTGCCGGGATGAAGAGAAGACCACCTTTTGCATGCCGGATTTTTATTATGAACGAACCATGTCACTGAACGCCATTCCCCAGGGGCAGGACCTCGATTTAGCCTTCGATACCCATGGCCTGACAGTCGGGGCTGTGGTTTGGCTGTACTATTATGAGCGGATGGGTATTTTTAAAATACTGGGCGTTTTAATGGACGATTACAACTACCGCGGAAAATATACCCTCTCCGGCAGCAGAGCCGACAGCAGTGGCGACCCAACCACCTATTCCACCTTAATGGATATGATCTGTACCCTGCATCGCTTGGGGATGAGCTCTAACCTGCGCGACAGAATCTGTACGTACCAGCGCGTCATAGGCGTCAGTATCGAAAATAACCTCGGCATCGAGAGTGAACGGAATGCAGGCTTTATGCAAACCTTTAACAAGCTGATCGACTACATGCTCGAATACTACAAAGCCAAGCAGCTGGCGCAGGCAATCCAGTCACAGAACGGTACCACGCAGCCGCGCTCGTCCGTGGCTACGCAAACCTCCATACGCGACACCATGAATGTGCTGAAGCAGCAGTTTGAGCCACTGCAGTATGGCCGCAACCAGATCAACACGTTTATTGGCATCGCCACGGTTCATGCTACGCTGTGCCTGTTAAACATGGTCAGGACGGAAATAGGAATTCCGGCCCAATACGAGAAACCGGAAGAGTTTATTCCGGCTGCCTATGATATTCTGGTAGCCCAGCATAAACCGACCCAGTCCGACACCAACCGTTTCATCGTGTTCGATAATTGCGCCTCCTACGGCTACCGTCTCTTAACAGACATCGAAACCATAGACCTGACGCAGCTCACCACCATTGCCGTTGGCTCCACCCTCGATACCTGGCTGAACGATGTGGAAGGCCTGGTGGAAGGCTACCGCAACGCCTACAGCCTGGTGCCGGAAAAGGTCGGGGCGATTGTATAGTGTAACATAATTTAATCTTTTAATAATCCTTACCGGGCAGACGAATGTTGCAGCGAAATTTATTATATAAAGAAGTTCAATCGCTTCAAAACCAGGAGGAACTGGAGCTGGAGGTAACCAAAAAACCTGTTATTGGGCATGTAGCCTGGGCAAAGAATGTGCTTAACAGCCTTTACGGCTCATCTCTAAGCGATGATAACCAGGTAGATCAACAGTTAAAAACTGCACTTGCAAAATTTCAGGCAGCAACTAACCTCCCTCAAACATCTAAACTTGATTTCAGGACAGAGAGAGCTTTGCTCGAACGGAATGCTCTGTCTAAGTTATCCATCTGGGATATACAAAAAAGGCAAATCCTTTTTCAGGCCAAAACGAGGATAGAAGACTGGACCCATAAAGCTGTGATACCCGAAAAGAAGAAAAAGTTAATTTTAAACCAGTTCCGTGATCCTCGCCTAATCTCTTCGCTTGTGCTGCATCATATGGCCTACAAACGTGCTGACAGTAAGGGGCAATACAGCAACCCGGAAAAATACCTGGCTGTGGGAGCGCATTTTTGCATCATGCTGGATGGCCGCATTATGCAGCACCATCCAATTTCGCGGTTTATCTGGCATTCAAACTGCACCAGCCCCCGAAGTGTAGGGGTGGAGTTTGAGGGGAACTTCCCGGATATCAGCGGGAAGTGGTGGTACCCAACCGACCAAAAAACAAAAAAGAAAATTAAGATCAACGAGGATACTCCCACCTCAGCCCAGTATGAAGCAGGAAGGTTCTTACTGTCTTATCTTAAACTTGTTCTCGACCTGAAACATGTGCTGGCACACCGCCAAAGCAGCAACACCCGGGTAAATGATCCGGGCCCGGCCATATGGTATAATGTGGCAGAATGGGGAATTGACAAGTTAGGCCTGGGCGATGGCGGAAAAGATTTTAAATGTGGTACCGGAAAGCCTATTCTGCCTCAATGGCGATCAGGTAAAATAAAGTAGAGGTTTATCAGCGATTCGTAATTTGGCGAAGCCCTGCTGTGGTAACTGCCAAAGTAAGTTAGCTGGGCCGGAACCAGATAGAGTGGCAAAAGCTATCCGCAAACTTTAAATGGATACACGTTATGGAAAAGAATTTATTGGTGAGAGAAGTAATTGCTTTAAATCCCGGAGCATCGGCCACAAGTAAATTCAGCGGAATCCACGACATTGAATCTGAAACAAAAGATTATGCTACCGGTAAGTCTTCCGGTTTCCTGAAAGAAAAATCATTCTTGCGTAAATCTGATTTAAAAACAAAGCAAACATATAACGGAGCTCCTCTTTTTTATCCGGATAAGCAGATGGTGGATATTCTGGAAGAAAAAGATGGCTGGCTTCTGGTGCAGGGAAGGGCAAATTACCAGAAGAACGGAATAGAGCATGTTTATACCAAAGGGATGGGGCCGGTCAACTTAAAAGGCTGGGTGCAGGAGGCCTGGGTAGCCAAGAAGCAGAGCCAGCCTGCACCTGCCCGCAAACCAACAGACGACCATGTGGGCAAAGTAATGGAGGTGAAAGGACTGGTGAAAGCCCCCTTAGGAATAAAACTCCATGCTGCACCAAATCCTGCCACTAAATTTAAGAGCAGCGCCATTTACCCTAAAAATTCTGAGGTGCTCATAATAGGTCTTCCTGCCATTTATGATGATCAGGACTGGTATAAAATAAGAACCTCTGATGGGAAAGAAGGCTGGATAGAAAGCCGGTATATAATTCAGCTCTCAAACAGATACTTTGACCTTTTAACGGAAGAGTATTATATAACAACAGCAGGTGACAAGCTTGAGCGTCTTGTCAAATCTAAGTACAAGGACTATAACATTGACACAGGCGATGATCTGCGCACCATTGTACATGCGTTCAGTATTTTAAATGATCATAATCCTGCCATTTACTACAGAGGAGAAAGCGATTCGTGGTGGCGCGATAAGGTCTTTGACAGAGATATGGCTGCTACCAGAAAAATCTATGCCAGCATCAGACTTAGAAAAGGAGGTCTGATCTATTTCCCCACTAATGCCTATATCAACTACCTGAAAGATACGGGTAAGGTAGGGCAGAGGGCTGGCTGGAAAAATCATGCCATTGATTTCGGGAAAGCCATCCTGAATTTTACGGAAGGATTTATGGAAGGCTGTAAACGGGTACTTGAAAATGCATGGGAAGACATTAAGAGCCTGTTCTCTATCTCCTTCTTCAAAGATATTTATAATCTTATCAGGGATATAGTTAAAAGCCCCTCTGTTTTCTTAGATTCTATCAAAGATGTGATAGGTGAATTTTTTGATGAAGTTAAAGGATACGTAAACAGTTCGAGCATTCAAACTAAATTTAGAGGAGTGGGTTTGGCTGCTGGTTTGATTACAGGAATGGTTGTACAGAATACCATCAGCCCCGGGTCCAGATTAGTTAGTTTAGCGAAACTGCACAGGTTAAGGGGAATCAGTAAAATAATAAAAAGAGTAGAAACACTCAGCCCGACTGACCCTAAATATATGAAAGCGACAGAAAGCCTAAAACGCAAGATCGCAAATAAGAGAATTTTTGATATTAAAATCGTGAAAAGGTGGGGTGCCAAAAATGCCGTTAAAATTCAGGAGGCGATCGAGAAAAGGTGGACATTGAGAAAAGCGATGGGTTTAACAGACCACCGACAGGCTCACCATCTAATTCCTATTGAATCTTTAAAAGTAAGCGAGGTCGTGCAAAAAGCTGTCGTAGAGGGTGGGTTTGATATCAACAGCCTCATAAACGGCAAGGCCCTGAAGACTCAGCTACATTCCACTGCCCATGACTATTATAACAGGTTAATTAAAGAGCAACTCGAAGCCTGGGCCAAGAAAAACGGAAATAAATTTACAGGAATGGACGCCCGGAAATACCTTGAAAATGATTTGTCGAAATGGGCAGCAAGGCAGTTCGAAGAACTTAAGGAGCTAAGACCTTACGCCTTGTAGAGCCAACCTTGCGCTAAAAGCCAGCACCAGCAGCGGTTTAGTTATCTGCACCACTTCCAGTAATCGCTTCACAACCGGAAACTTTTTTCGGTGCCTGAGACAGAAATTTTTGGGATGCGACCAGGTTTTTAACCATTCGTTATTTAAAACAAGTAACCTCTTTAATTAAGATGCCTGATAAATTATCTGGCTATTAACCATCATACCAACTTTATAATGCCTACCTTACACTATGGAAAATAAATATCCGGAAGGATCGGTAGTGTATGCCAATGTTGACCCTGCTACCAAATTAGAAGTAAGACGATTCGTAAAGCGAATCTATTATTGTACCCGGGCCTTGGGTCCTGATCAGAAAGACCTGGTGTTTTACGAGCGCGAGCTGACGAACGTGGCGCCATAGCCAAGGCTAACGCCGCAAAGGAATTTCACCTTAGGTATAAACCGTTTGGCTATACACAAGGTGCGCGGCAATAGAAGTAACTTCGTGTTCGCTAATGCAGCAGTTTTTCCTCGTCGTGCCAGCGCATGCGGTAGGCATTTATGGCGGTGGCGCCCAGTTTCTGCAGCAGGCGGTAGTTCACTACGGCGCCTATGGGTGCTCCAACTATCGGGATCATCTGCGCCAGCTTCGGAATATCTATATAGTCGCGGTACTCCTGCTGAAAGGTGCGCCAGTCGAACTGGTGGATGTCTGGTGGGAGGAGGTGTTTCTGCGCTTCCCAGTTCACCATTTTCAGGTACACCTGCCGGCGCTGCTCCTGGCTGCTGAAGGCCAGCTGGAATATGTAAAGCAGGTACACCCGTTCCTTGTAGTCTTCCACATCGTAGCCGTAAAACGTGGCAATATCAAACAGCATTTTCAGCTTCAGGCTCAGCAGCAACGGGAAATCGGCCAGGCCCAGCAGGAAACCACCAACCCCTGTAAGGCCACCTTCTGCGGCAGCCGCTTTTTTGTAAAATTCTATTCGCTCCCGCACCACTGCCTCCTTCAGCTCCAGGGTAATATGCAGAAATGGCTGCTGCCTTGTCTTTTCTGCCCCAAAAAGCACGGCACGTATCATCTGCTTGATGGTGGTGGTAGCAACCTGGTGTACTTTTTCGGGAATGTAGCTATTGAGTTTGTTCTGCACTGTTTTAGCCATCTTATTCGCGAAAGAAGGCTCCTGCAGCATTTCCTGTTGCCAACTCTGCAACTCCAGCAACATCTTCTCTTCGTAAGGATGCATCGTTTTATTGTCTTAGTATGAGTAGAACGCTGAAAAGATAAAAACTTAGAAGTTGGCGCTTAAGATTATTTTCTTAGGCTCCAATGCAGTATTTTAACAATCAGTAGATTACAGCCAGTAAACAAATGATTCGCCGCTGGTGCGAGCTTGCAACTCCTACTTTCAACCTACTTGATAATTCTCCCGCACCGTTCACTGTCTGAAAGAGCCAATAGACGTACTCAATAAGGTTCTGCCGGCGGGGGACAGAACCGGGTGATCGTCCTTCTTTATGCTTACAAAAGCTATGGAACGAGAAAAGGCTACAAGGTTGTGGTATTATATGAAACGAGTTTTTAACTTCCAGGGTCCATTATTAAAAGTAGATGAGAAATGTTGACTAGTAAGTTTCTGTACACTGCAAAATGGAGGCTTATTCTATACTGGAGAAATATCGCCTGCAGATCTACCTCCACGAGCTTTCAGCTCGCGGCAGAAATATTCGCTGTTTAGAATCCTCCGCAGAACAATTCCTAAAAGCCGGATAATTTCTTTACGAGCCAACAATATAACGGTTAACAATCAAATTATTTCAATCAAAAAGCCCCTCCGGAGTCCTTTTCAGCAGCAACTCGTGTCTGAAGAATTTAGATGTTTTATTACATTGCTGCATTGGTACAAGCTACTGATGCCCGTACTGGTGTGCTGTAAATTCTGAGTACTAGCAGCACGGACCTCGCAGCGTGCGCAGCTCCTGCGAGTGTCCGGAGACCAGTTGTAGCTCTTTTAGGCAAATCATCAATTATTCTAATGAATAAGCCCCTCCAGAGGCTCAGCTACTCCTGCTGCTGCGGAACATCAGTAGTTAAACAAACCGGAAGAGCCCCGTCAATAGTGACGGGGCTCTCTTAAACAGGTTTAATCAGGGTGCTGCTACTTCACCATCTCATCTATGGTGCCGGTAGAAACGGCGTGGTAGTTGGGGCGGGCCTTGGCGTAAATGGCGAGGGCCTTTTTCTTGCCAGCTGGCGTTTTAAGTAATTCTCTGTAGAGCGGCACCAGGAACTTGCGCCGGCCTACGGTGGTCAGGAAAGTGTCAATGGCCTGGTCGGCGGTGGTGTAGTTGTGACGGATGGCGTGCAGGAACCAGGCGGCCAGCACTTCGGAGTTGCCGGACCTGGTAAAGCCAAACGCTTTGTCGAGCTCGGCCAACTGCTGCTGCGATAGTTCGTCTGGCAGCAACCGGATAAAGTGCAGCCATTCGTGGCTCGACCAGTCTTTGGTAACCAGCGAGGCAGCCGGAGTGCCGCTTTGCCAGCTTTTAAAAGCTTCCTCCACCTGTGCAAAGCGTGTAGACGATGGCTTCACATGCTCTTCCGGCAGGCCCGGAGAATAAACCCAGCCTTCAATATTGATCTGCTCCGCCAGCTTTTCATCGCCTTTTATGAGCTCCGTGCGCAGAAACTCCAGGAAACGGTCGGTGTTGGTGCTCTTAAAGGCAAAGGTCTGGAAATATTTGTTCAGGAACTGGTCGAAGCGTTCGCGTCCAACTGTTTTTTCTACGTTCAACAAAAATGCGTTTCCTTTTTCGTAGGCAATCTCTGTTAAGCCTTCATCCGGGTCGCGGCCTTCCAGGTCGAGCTTCAGGCGCGTGTCGTCTTTCTTTTCCATGTCTTCCAGCGTGTGCTGCAGATCCTGATAGCCCAGCACCTGCAGCATGTCTGCATAGTCTTTGCCATAGAGCTCCTCCATAATGCGGCGCTCAAAATAAACCGTAAAGCCTTCGTTCAGCCAGAAATCGTTCCAGGTGCCGTTGGTTACCAGGTTGCCGCTCCAGCTGTGGGCCAGCTCATGGGCAATCAGGCTGGTTAGAGAGCGGTCTTTGGCCAGTACGGTAGGCGTTACAAAAGTAAGCCTGGGGTTCTCCATTCCCCCAAACGGAAACGAAGGAGGCAGCACCAGCAGGTCGTAGCGGTCCCAGCGGTAACGGCCGTAGAGTTTTTCGGCGGCTGTCAGCATCTGGTCCATCTCCGCAAACTCGTAAGTGGCTTCTTTTATAGTGGCCGGTTCGGCATAAATACCCGTTTTTTCACCGATGGGCGCAAACACCAGGTCGCCAACCGAAAGCGCCATCAGGTAAGAGGGGATGGGCTGGCGCATAAAAAACCTGTACTCGCCGGTGCTGTTCTTCTGCTGCGGGTTTTCGGCACTCATGACGGCCATGAGCTCTTTCGGCACCTTCACGTTGGCGCTGTAAGTAATCCGGATGCCAGGGCTGTCCTGAATCGGAATCCAGGTGCGGGCCAGGATCGCCTGCGACTGCGTGAACAGGAACGGATGCTTTTTGCCGGCTGTCTGTTGCGGGCTGAGCCATTGCAGGGCGGCTGCTTCGGGCGTGGTGCGGTACTGGATGGTGACGGACTTTGTACTGGGCGTGATATCTACGAGCAGCGGTTGCCCCAGGAATTTCTCCTCGCTGCCCAGCCTGAAAGCAGTTTCGGTGAGGCTGTCGCCCAGAAATACCTTTTCGATTTCCAGTCCCCGGGTGTCGAACACGATCTGGTCGGCCTGGGCCAGGTTTTCTATCTGATAGGTTGCGCGCCCGGAAATTACCTTCTGGTCAAAATTAACGTCAATGTCCAGGTCGAGGTGTTTGGTCACCGCTTCGGTGGGGCGGGCAAAGCTATGCACATCTGTCGATTCCCGTTCAATTTCCTGTTCAGTTTTCATGGTCTGATTTTCATTAGAGGTCTTGCTGTTGCACGACACCAGTTGTACGGTGCCTGCCAGGCTCAATCCAAGTAAAAACGTTTGATGTAGTTTCATGTTCGGAATTATGTTCGGGCGGTAAGATAAGGGTTTTATACCGATTAGGGCAAATTCAGTTCTGCCTCCTGCCTTGTTCTGTGGGGTTTGTTTGATTGTTGATTTGTTGATTTGTTGTTTGTTGATTGTTAAATTGTTGATTGGTTGAAAAATTGCCTCACGCTTACTTGTCAGTCTGAAGGCAGAAGGTCCCGCATCTGAAGCAGGGAGAGCAGCCTGTTCGTTTTCCAATCCAGAACATCCTGGAGAAGGGGGTAAAAAAGAACCGGCAAAAGATCATGCTCCCGTAGCCGCACCCCTAGCGGGTGCTCATGACCCCATTCACCACCACCCCAATCACCACCAGCAACAGCAACAGCAACAGCAACAGCAGAGCTTCCTGAGGTCAGATTTCATTAGAATAATTCGATGATTGTTAGTTGATGATTGTTGATTTGTTGGAAGGCCCCTTCATCGATAAATCATGAGATAAGAATATGTAGGAATGAGAGGCCGGTAAAAGCTTACATTACAGCAAACACCTAAGCAGGCGCAAAGTCCGGCATCCTGAATAAACAACAAACAATCAACCAGCAGTGTGTTTTGGATTTAAGTTAACAAGAGGCGTATGGCGGCCGAAGGCTGTGAGCCGGGCTTTTAACAAAGAGGGGCTAGGTGGGTATAACATTTTATGAGTTTAGGAAGTACAAAGAACATAAAAACCCCCACAGTACCCAGATAAAAGATGCCAGCTTGTATTTAAGCAGGTTTTATGTGTTGAGCGGCTATGTCCAGCTGCTATTTTGAAGGACGTCCTGTGGGGACTTCTACCAAAAATGATAAAAATGAACCCTAATAATTATTTCACCCGAATACCCTCTATCATAGGCTTCTTGTGCCTGCTGTTCTCCTTTGGCTGTAACACAGGCTCCAAAGAGGGGCAAATTGCCGGCAAGGAAGAAGACCAGATCCGGACAGACAGTTTGTACGTGTTAAATTTCATCAATCAGAAACCTGAGTTCAAAGAGCAGGCGGACCAGATGTTCCTGTTCTATGGGGAGCGCGATTACCGGCTGGCCTGGATACGCGACGATAAATTAGTACCTGAAACAGAAAAGTTTCTGGAAACCATAAACCAGTCGGGCCGGGAGGGGCTGGATCCTGCCAACTACAAGATAGTGGATATAGAGGGCATGATAAACCAGCTCAACGAAATGAAGCGCAAAGACACTGCCCGCCAGGAACTGCAGAAGCGGATAGATGTGGCGCTCACCTCCACCTACTTTAAATATGCCTCTGACTTTTATACAGGCCGGCTCGATCCGAAGGGCGAAAACAGCATTGACTGGAATGTGAAGCAAAACAACATTAAGCTGCACAAGGTGCTGCAAACCATCCTGAAGGAGCGGGAAAGCACGTATCCTTATTATGAGTTTGAGGCCCTGCACGACGGCTATGTGCAACTGCGCAAAGCCCTGCAGCAATACCGGGCGCTGCAGCAGCAGGGCGGCTGGTCAAAAGTAGAACTGGGCGAACTCAAATCCATTAAAAAAGGAGATACCGCCCAGGCCGTGCTTTCGCTCCGCAAAAGACTGAACCCGGAAACAACCGCCAACGCCGGCGATCCGAACCAGCGCCTTTACGACGATGCCCTGGAGCAGCAGGTGAAAAAGTTTCAGGAGCTGCATGGCCTCGACCCGGACGGTGTGGTAGGTGGCAAAACCCTGGAAGTGCTGAATGTGCCGGTGGAGGATCGGATAGACCAGATCATGGTGAACATGGAGCGCTGGCGCTGGATACCGAAGCGCCTGGTGCCAAAGAGCCTCGATCAGAAATTTATCTGGGTAAACATACCGGAGTATAAACTCTACATTTACGAAGACCCGGACAACGATCCGGAAGCGGAGCGGAAGTATCAGAAAACCATGGAAATGAGGGTGATCGTTGGCAAAACCATGCATTCTACCCCCATCTTTAGCGATAAGCTGGAGTACGTGGTGGCAGCGCCCTATTGGAATGTGCCCAATAGCATTGTTGAAAACGAGATTAAGCCGGCTATGCTGCGGAACCCCAACTGGCTCGAAACCCAGAACATGGAGATCGTAACGAAGGAGAAGAACCCGAAACCGATCGAGGCAAGCTCTATCGATTGGGAAAATGTAACAGAAAAGGATTTTCCGTATATGGTGCGCCAGAAGCCAGGACCCAAAAACTCATTGGGTACGATTAAATTTCTTTTCCCGAACGAGTATGCTGTTTACCTGCACGATACGCCTGCCGGCTCTTTATTCAGCCAGACGCAGCGCGGTTTCAGCCACGGGTGCGTCCGCGTAGAAAAGCCAATGAACCTGGCCACTTACCTGCTGCAGGACATGCCGGAATGGAACGAGAGCAGGCTGCAGGAAACAATAGCCGCAGGCGAAGAAACCTGGATCACACTGCCCAAAAAAGTGCAGGTATACCTGGTTTATTTCACGAGCTGGGTAGATGATGCCGGCAATGTACACTTCCGCGAAGATATATATGGGCACGACAAGAAGCTGGAGAATGAATTGTTTAGCTAAGAGGAGAAAACAGCTTGTAAAACACGCAGTTGCCCTGGGCGCAGCAGTTCTTTTTGCCGGTTGCCAGCCCCATTCTCCGGAGCAGGAACAGGAGAGGCCGTTGGCAGATACCACGGAGCTAGCCCAGGCCGATACGGCAACCCCGGCGCAACCTGACTCTCTGCTGCAGTCGGTGGAGGAGATCACCCTGCATACCGTTGGCGATGAGCAGAACATAAAGCATTTCGACAAGGATACCATAGCGGTGAAAGCCGGGTCGCTGGTAAAGCTGTCGCTGGTAAACCAGGGCTCCGGGCAATCCATGATCCATAACATCGTTTTCACCAGAAACGGGAAGGCCACCCAGGTGGCACTGGCTGGTGAGAAGGTGGGAGCCCCAGGCAATTATGTACCCGACGACACCGTATTAGTGCTGGCCTCATCGCCCCTTGCGCTCCCGGGCCAGACGGTATCCATAGAGTTTGAAGCACCCATAGAACCGGGTTTTTATGATTTTGTGTGTACCTATCCGGACCACTATAAACATATGCGTGGCGTTTTGGCAGTGAAGTAGCTATTCGTTTAGCTGAAATAAAAAGGAGCTATGCTGCAACCCGCAGCATAGCTCCTTTTTTTGTGGTGCCCATCTTTAACGGGAACTGAAGAAGAGCAGCACTCTGAAATTGCAGGCCACCCATTCAGAGTTTCGCAACTCCTTAAAGCGCCTTTGGAGTCAGAACAGCCCAGTCAGCCTTCTTTTTCCTCCTGGAACTCAACTTGGAGGCAAAATATGGTTTCTTTTCCTGTCTATTGCGCTGGTGCAAGCTTGCAGCTCCTTCTTTCCATTAAACGACTTTCCAGAGTTGGCCATAACAGGTTATGGAGGGAGCGCTTTTCTTGCTGTAGCCTTAGGAAACATATGGTACGAGCTACAAGCTCGCACCAGCGCTTTGCAAACTGCTTTTCCATTTAAGCTGAGGCCCTGGAAGAATCTTGTGGCTTGTGCAACTGGCAAATTAGCTGCTTTGTAGCTGCCTACCGCAATACATGAATCAGGGTAACTACCGCACAAACGGGGTTATGATTGAAAAAGAAAAAGCCTTTCTGCTGCATCAGATCGATATAAAGATTTAATACAATTTTATAAGAACCCATATTCCGGCTGGGCCATCTATGCTTTGCTTCGGCATACCGCCCGCTGAAGCATGCCTATATTGCAGTAGCCATATCTATAGCTACTATAAATAGCAGCCTCTAAACAGATGGTTTTTAAGCATATGTGGATAAGTCGAGTTATCCACATATGCGAAAATTTATCTGCCATTGTGTCACTTTTCCGTTTTCAGCACGCTCATAAACCCCTTTTCCAAGCAACAGAAAACAATCTCTGGAAGGCCTGCTTTCTAAGAAATACGCAGTAATATACAAGGCTCCACATGCTGTTTACAAATGTATTTACATTTGTAAACAGCATGTGGAGCCTAATCTTAGTAAACCTTTTAATTGCTTATAAGTGTATATCTTGAAGCCTTATGTTAAACCGATTGTTTAATTTACATTTTTAATTTAAGTCACAATTCTGCATATTTGCGAAAGCTTGAGAAAGGCTTAAATATTCATTTGTATATCGATATGATCGACAGAATTAAGCAACTGATGGAGGATAAAGAGCTGAGCTCTACCCAGTTCGCCGATGGCGTGGAAGTTCCACGGGCGGTAATCAGCCACATCTTGAGCGGCCGGAATAAGCCGAGTCTGGATGTAATGCTTAAAATTTTGGCCGCGCACCGCGATGTGAGTATGAGCTGGCTTTTGTTGGGCGATGGGGAAATGTACAGTCCCGAACCTTCGCCACCAGCTGCCAGTCAGGTAGAAAAGGAGTCGCTTTTTAAGCAGCAGGAGCATATCGCCTTTCCTGGGCAGCAGAAACAGTCGCTTGAAAATGTGCAATTAGAGAAGGGTGTGAAAGAGGTTACTGGCAGGAGTAAACCTAGCGTAAAGGAGATAGAGCGGATCGTGTATTTTTATAGCGACAAGACTTTCGAAACGTTTACTCCTGCCTGCTGATCAGCCTGGTGCCATAAGAGCGGCCGGCCCGGATGGACGGGCACGGCAGTACAGTAGGTCTTGCGTGCTGGCAGACGGACCTTTCAGAAATGAACCTATCAAAATCAGGAGCTAAGCCAGGGCGGATCGGATAGCGGCCATCCCTAATTGAAATTGCCTGCGGGCCAAATGCAATCAAGTTTTTTGTGGGGCATATAGCGTGGTAGCCCGGCAACTAAATTATTCCAATCAAAAACACCCTCCGCAGACCTCTTTTTCTGCTGCTGCTGCTGATCCGGCTGCCGGGCGACTGGTTTTGCCCCAAGGCACTTGGCAGCAGCCGAGCTGGCGGTGCCATAAACCAGGAGCAGATGATCGGAGTAAAAGGCTAAAGCAGCTATAGTCAGATGCCAGTTACATCCAGCCAGGGTTTATGAAGAAGCTTTTTAGTCGCCTTAAGTTCCTGTACCAGTATATAATAGGCAGCATTGGGTTTTATCCAACGCTTATTGCTTTGCTCTTCTTTGCGCTGGCCATGTTCATGATTTACCTGGAGACGAGGGGCCTTAGCGAAAGAATTAAAGAGAATCTCCCGTTCTTTATTATTACCAATGGCGAGACAGCCCGCATGGTGCTGAGTTCTATTACCACAGGCCTTATCTCGCTGGTCGTCTTTAGCTTTACCATGGTGATGCTGGTGCTCAACCAGGCCAGCAGTAATTTCTCCCCAAGGGTTATCCCGGGGCTCATCACCTACAGATCAAATCAAAAAATACTGGGCCTCTTTCTGGGCACGCTTCTTTATACGCTGGTGGTGATGGTGAATATCCGGTCGGACCTCTACAGCGAGGATCTGCCTGGCCTGGCCATTTTTCTGGCTATGTGCTTCACGATTATATGTCTGAGCTTCTTTGTTTACTTTATCCATTCCATCTCCCAGTCCATCCAGATAGATAATATCCTGGAAAGCATTTATGGGGTTACCCGCCAGGTTATGCTGCAGGAAGAAAAGGATGCTGAACAGCCTCTACGCCCGCAGCCGGCCTTTGATGCGGCAGAGTGGCATGAGGTGCTGAGCCCACGCACAGGGCATCTGCAGAGCCTCGACGGTAAACCAATTGCAGCCTTGTGCCGCGAACACCAGGTGCTGGTGGAGTTTATGCAGCCACTGGGGAGCTTTGTGGTAGAAGGTACCCCCTTTCTGAGGGTGAACCGGCCTGTCGCAAACCTGGATTCCTTTTGTGAAGAGTTGCTGGATCATGTCAACTTTTATCAGGCCGAAATAGTAGAGGTAAATTATCTCTATGGCTTTAAGCAGATAACTGAGAGCGCCGTGAAGGCCTTGAGCCCCAGTATAAACGACCCCGGCACGGCCGTGCGGGCGATCGATTATCTGACTGACCTGCTCGCGCTTCGCATGCGGCTGCCAGACGAGGAACTGTTGTTTGATGAGGAAGATACCGCCAGGGTCAGGTTGAAGAAGGAAGATTTTGGGCAGCTCTGTGCCATCTGCCTCAGCCCCATCCGGCTCTATGGAAAAGGCGATGTTGTTATTGTGCTGCGCCTGCTCTTTCTCCTGAAGAACCTGCTTTACAAGGCACAGGCAGCTCCTGAGAGAGTGTCGGACATTTACAGGCAGGCGGAGCTGCTGCTGCATGATGCCGGTCAGGAAATAGCCAACCCGGGAGACCGCGAGAAGGTTAACAGGCAGGTGTCGGAACTAAACAGCCTGAAAATTCTCAGGCAAAGCCTTGCATTATTGCCTGCCAAGCCCTGAAATACGACTCAAATAGCATATTTTTGCAGCTGTTTGCTTACATCTATTTCTATTTATGCTTCTTAGAGCCCTTAAAAACACCCTCGACGGCATTTTTAACATACAGAACGAGACTGACGAAGAAGGCACGATCCGGGAAATTTACGATAAAACCCCGATCCGGGGAAACAATACCTGGATGCTGATTTGCTCGGCTATGCTGGCCTCCATTGGCCTGGATGTGGGTTCAGGAGCCGTTATCATCGGGGCTATGCTTATTTCCCCCCTCATGTCGCCGATTCTGGGGGTGGGGCTCTCGGTGGGGATCAACGACAAGGAAATGCTCATTGCCTCGATGAAGAACCTGACTGTGGCTGCACTGGCCGGATTAATGGTGAGCACCTTTTACTTTTGGCTGACGCCCCTTGGAGAACCTACCAACGAGATCCTGGCCCGCACGCAACCCACGCTCCTCGATGTGATGGTCGCCTTCTTTGGCGGGGTGGCCGGTATTGTGTCTATTTCCAGGTCCGACAAGTCGAATGCCATTCCGGGGGTAGCCATTGCCACCGCCCTGATGCCGCCGCTCTGTACGGCCGGTTACGGCCTGGCCATGGGCAGGCTCAACTACTTTTTCGGTGGCTTTTACCTGTTTTTTATAAACGCGGTATTTATTAGCCTGGCCACTTTCCTGATCGTGAAGTACCTTAAATTTGAGGTGAAGCACTACCTCGATAAAAAGAAGGAGCGGCAGGTGGCGCGCGTAATGGGCGTGATCCTTTTTATAGTGGTGCTGCCGAGCGTCTATTTCCTGTACAACATCTATAAAGAAGTGCAAACCAAAAAGAAGATCGAGAACCTGATCGTAAAAGACTTTGCAGGCAGAAACAACGAGATACTTAAGTGGGAAATTGCCGACAGCGACTCTATTAGCCTGGTGAAGATCTACAGCGTGGGCAGTACTCTGGAGGAGGGGCTGGTAAACCAGTATAATACGGTGCTGAAGAAGAATGACCTTAGCGATTACCAGGTAAAGGTGGTGCAGCTGGACGTGTCGGCAGAAGATGTGCAGCAGATGGCCTCTCAGATCACCAACAACCTGACCCGCGATTTTCTGAAGACCGTAGAGATACAAAAGCTCCAGAACCAGCGGCTGGACAGCCTCCGGAAGCTGGAGGCCCAGCGATATACCTCCGGCCAGGCTACAACCGACCTCAGGCTGCTTTTTCCGGAGATAAGAAAGGCGCAGATAGGAGAGATGGTGGTGGCATCAGAAAGCCAGCGGCAGGATACGGTGGTGGTCGTCATGCTTGAGTGGCAGGGCCAGGCGCTGCCCGTAAAGCCCGGTCAGCCTGGAAAGCCTGCGCAGCAGAAGCCGTCAAAAATAGAAGCAGACAAAGTGCGGGAGCATGAGCGGAGGATCGGGACTTTTGTCGCCCGGAAACTAAAGCGCGATTCGGTGCAGGTGGTATCCAGCTTCTCGGGGGCAGGAGTAAGCAGATAAGTTTACGTTGCCGGCCAGGTTTTAAAGACACAAGGCCTTTTCATCAGTAGCACAAATCAAATGCTGAATGCCGCTATGCGCTGCCATGGCCTATAGCACATTAATTTGCGATTTTCCTAATGATTTTGCTCCTCCAGAGGGTCTGCTGCTCCTGCTGCTGCTTGGTAAAGCTTGAATACTTTCTTAAGACAAGAACCGTTAATAGCTTTAATATTAAGGTTTTATTAAGGCAACATTTTGTTCTTTCACTCATTCATTCATTCATTCATTCACTCACTCATTCATCTATTCCTAAGCACCGGTAAGGTCTTCTCTGAACCTCTCTACAACCTGTTCCATAATGTCAGCCAGAAAATCGATGTTTTCCTGCATCTGCTGCAGGTTAGTCTGTGCTTTGGCATCCGATTCAATTTGCCGGACAACAGTTTTGAGCGATTCTATCCGAATAGCATCTATGGTGGATTTCAGTTTATGGGCAGCAGCGCTTACAGCAGCCCAGTCGGCGGAGGCGTAGCTTTGCTGGAGATCAGTTACCGTGGCAGGTACCGAGTCTATGAAAAGCTGCTTGGTGCGAATCATAAAGGCCTCGTTACCCCGCGACATTTTCTGGATCATGGTCAGGTCGTACAATGGCTCAGCATTGCCTAATGGAGGAGTTGTCATGTATTTTGTTATTTATATTTCTTCGGTGCGGTTCAGGAGCTGTGCTTTTCACTGGTCAGATCAATGTCTTCCCGGGTTCCTGGCAAAGGTGTACATGTTAAATGAAAGGCTGCCCTATCTTATTCTTCCATCGAGTATCCTGCACAAAGTTATCCAGAAAACAAGAAGCTATGCTTTAAATTTAAGCAGGCAATATTTTAAATACCAACGTTCTATAAAAACAGTTTGTGTAAAAATAGTGCCAGGTAAGCGCTGATGATCATTAAACGCCAGCTTTTTTTTACAAGTATGGATTTCGAATGCTACAAAGCAAATATTAAGTGCATTCAGGCAATATATATTGTATATCTGTCAGAAAATCATCAGCAGCAGAGGGTCTTTTTGATTCGAATAATTCAGATGACCTGTCAGTCTCTTCTTCTCTAACCGTCCTGACTAATGCCTACAGGAAACCTCTTAGTGCCCGTTACAGGGTTGCTTGTTGGGTAACAGGGGAATTCTGCTAATCAAAATGCCCTTCCGGAGGCTTTTCCTGCTGTTGCTGCTGATCCGGTTACTAATTCTATATCCCGGCCTAAGTGCTTTTAAACAGGTTTGTCAGATTGTGTGACGTAGCAGCAAGGAGCCTGGTTTATGAATTATTCCAATCAAAAAGACCCTCTGAACAATCTGCTGCTGCTGCTGTTTTTATCCGACAATACTTGCTTTCGTGTGCTTAGACTTTAACAAACAGCTCCTTGTTCTGAATCATGCGGTAGATCGTCGATTTGCCGATGTCGAGTTTGTCGGCTACCAGCAGCACGTTGTAGTCGTATTTTTCGAGGTAGTACTGCATAATATCCCGGTTGTAGTCTTTCAGGGAGCGTTCCTTCGTCAGAAAGTCCATGTTCGAGTTGTTGTTGGCCTGGAAGTTAATGTGGTGCTCCTGGATCTCGTTATCATCAGAGAGCACCACGGCCAGTTCTACCACGGCCTTCAGTTCCCGCACATTTCCGGGAAAGGCGTAGGAGAGGAGTTTCTCCTGCGCTTCCGCAGATAGCTTTTTGCGGCCCATGCCGTTCTCTTTGGTAAAGCCTTCTATAAAATGCTTGGCCAGCATGAGAATGTCGCCACCCCGCTCCCGAAGGGGCGGCAGGTTTAGCGGCAAGCCCAGCAGCCTGTAGTAAAGGTCTTCGCGGAAGGTGCCTTTTTTCACCTCTTCTGCCAGGTTCTTGTGCGTGGCCACAATAATGCGCACATCCACGGGCACTATGGTATTGCCTCCCACACGGGCTATTTCTTTCTCCTGCAGCACCCGCAGCAGTTTGGCCTGCAGGCTGATGTCGAACTCGCCGATCTCATCGAGAAAGATGGTGCCTTTGTTCGCCTCCTCAAACTTGCCCAGCCTGCGGGACATAGCACCTGTGAAGGCCCCTTTCTCATGGCCAAAAAGTTCGCTCTCGATAAGTTCCCTGGGGATAGCCGCCACGTTGACGGCCACATATGGTTGTTTCTTGCGGAGGCTGTTGTAATGTATGGCTTTGGCCACCAGTTCTTTGCCCGTGCCTGTCTCGCCTGTAATCGAGACGGTGATGTTGGTTTTAGCGGCCTTGTCCATCATGGCGAAAAGGCGCTTTATGGCTTCGCTGTTGCCAATTATAATATTGCTAAAGTCGTATTTCTGGCCGATCTCTTCCCGCAGCAGCTGTATCTCTTCGCGCAGCGAGGCATTTTCCCGGATTTTGTTGATGGTGTTCCAGAGCCGCTCCGGTGTGTCTTCGTCTTTTACAATATAATCGTATGCGCCTTTTTTCAGCAGATCAACCGCCGTGGCCACATCCTCCTGCCCTGAGATAACAACCACCTGCGTGTCAGGGCTCTGCTCTTTTATTTTATTAAGTACCTCCGATCCGTTTTTATCGGGCAGCGAATAGTCCAGGGTAAGCGCGTCGGGCCGCTCGTGCAGGGCAGCCAGGCAATCTTTGGCAGCATGAAATTTTCGAATCTCGTAATCCGGGTTCAGAGACAGGTGGTATTCCAAAAGATCGCTATACCAGACATCGTCGTCCAGAATAAAGATTTTAAACGTTGAATGCTTCATGAAGTCTTACTGGCACACACAATTCTTAAAGCTCAAAGTTACTACTATTTAGGTATGAAAAAATAACATCCGGCTCAGAAATTTCATGTCTCCGGAAGCGGGGCTATGCAGGGTGTTTTTCAGGTGGAGGAGGAGATGCAGTTAAAGCCCTTACGATAATACCAACTCGTATTTAGCCTCACGATGCTATTTCTTCTCTGTCATCCGGGAGGGATCTGGTGGGCGTGCGCCTATGGCAATTGCTACCGGCTAGTGCTTCTCCAAATTAAAAATCAGAAATTATGGTAGATATATTTTGGGATAGCCTAACAAGCATAAAACCTTTCTAAAAATCGGATTGGAGGAGCACAAGTGCGTTTAAGTAAATATAGTCGGGTCAGGTCAGTTTGAGAAGTGAAAGAAGTCTGTCTTTCGAAATTATTCTAAGTAAAACAGCCCTTCAGAGACCTCTTCTGCTCTTGATGCTGATGGTCCGGCTCCCATTCGACAGATTTTACTTAAATGTACTTAGTGAATGTAAGTGAGTAGAGCCGCTTATTTACCTGTCTGCGGCAGCAGCCCGTTCCAAGGCTATTGTCTTCGTTATACCATTGCTGTCAGGCTAAGCTAAACGCTTTCATCCTGTTATACCAAAAAAGCTGCACCGCTAGCCCTTGTTGGGTGTTTTTCACCAACAAGGGCTAGCGGTGCTCAATTTGTAAAAGTATCAAAGTGTCTGAAGACCTTTCTCCTTCTTATTGTGTCGGCTACGGGGCAGACCAGTATGCTAGCGCTAAACTGGCGGCATCAAAATAAATGCAAGACTTTTCCCTGGAAGAAGAGCTTCAATGGTAGACCTTGGAAAAGGAGGCAATCTCCAAAGCTTACTGTATTCTATTTATACCTGCTAATAGCTGGTGAAAGTATTCCTGAAGGTGAAATAATTGCCTGCCCTTGCTGGGTGTTTTCACCAGCAAGCAAAGCTCACTTCGAGCATAAACAGCCATCCAGGTCCTGAAGACACGGCATTATTCCTGCCGCCAGCAATTTCCCTGCTCTGTTGCCTTCAAGCGCAGAAATGCCTGTTGGTGAAAACACACATCAGGGGCGGACGGAGCAGGTTTTATGGCTGATACCACCCATAGCCTGACGGCTATGGGGAAGGGACCCTCTTTAAAGAGCGTTCAGCGAGTGGGGAAAGGGGCCCCTGACAAACAAAATCGTCTTGATTTTTTTGGAACTCCCCTCCTTTTTTCAAGGAGGGGGAGGGGTGGTTCTTGTATCAAGGCAAAAAGAATAAAGACATGGGCAATAAAACAAGCTGCCTCCGCAGACAGGTAAAGAAGTGGCTATCCTAACATAAACTCCCTAGCCAATAGCCATTGCCTTAGGCTCTCGCCCACCAGATCCCTTCGGGATGACAAAATGGGAGAGGCATGGTGAAAATATGAAAGGAACTAAATACGAGTTGGTATTACTGGTAAACATATTATTTAAGATGAAATAATAACTTGATGGGATTTATAGTATAAGCCTGGGTATTAGGTTGATCTGATAACTTCGTAGCGGGCCCGCACAAACATAAAAATGCCATAGCAGATAAGGCCGACAGCTACTGCACCCAGCAGGTAGGAGCCGTAAATAGAATTCTCCAGGAACTGAAAAGCGCTCTGGCTGCCGCCGGCTTCCTTGGCGTTCGCCTCCAGGGCTGCCCTTAAGAACATGTACCCGATGATCAGCCACACGACTCCCCGGGCAAAATAGCCAACTCTGCCTGCCTTTATCAGCGTTCCTTTCACTTCCTGCTTGATTTCACTCTCTTTGATCTTCTTTTTGTATTTGCCCGAAAAAGCCCTGTAAAACTGGTAGATCCCCATGCCTATTATGCCCAGCGCCACCGCCCCGGCCAGCCATTGCCCCAACGGCTGGGCCAGCAGTTCCCGGGCCAGCATTTGCCGCGAGTCTTCGCCCTGGCTGCTGCTACCGGAGCCAAGCACCAGCTTAGCGGCGTAAAAGGCGAAGGATGCATACACCAGACCGCTAAAGGCGTACCCAATCCGGGTGCCGATACCCTTCGTGTCGGTTCCTTTGCTATCAGTGTCTTTTATGGCCTGAATGAGGCGCCAGATGGCGTAGCAGGCCATGCCAACCGCTACCAGGGCCAGCAGGGCCTGACCAAATGGCTGCTCCAGTATAAACCGGAACACATCCTGCTTGCCAGCCTCCTGGTTACCTTCGCCGCCTAATTCGAAGGCGGCCATAAACGCCAGCAACCCTACCAGGCAATATACAATCCCCTTGGCGGCCAGGCCCACACGGGCAAACCTGACGACCCACTCCGGCTGAGGCGAAGGCAACCTATGCGCCATTTCAGAAATGTTGATATCCATATGCGAACTTTAGTATATAAACTAATACGCTAAACGCCGCCACCTCTATTTCGTTTCAGAAAAAGAGACGAAGCAGCGGCTATATTTTCAGAAATCTTTAACTTTGACTAACGCTGCCACCTGCTGCCCCGGCAGCGGCGAAATAACCTAATGATACCAACATACTATGAAACAAACCTGTTTGTCTTTTGTGTTTGCTGCCTTGTTCCTGCTGCTTTTGCCGGGCTGTGTGGCTACATCCGGAATCAATACGACGCATGCTATATCGGGTTCGGGCTCCCAGCCTGGCCGGTACTCCACCTACGCCTGGTATCAGGAGCAGCCAGTGCAGGCCCCGGATTTTGAGAAAGGCTTCGATAAGAGCCTGGACCAGCACCTGCGCCGGGCCCTGGAGGAGGAACTGCAGAAGAAAGGATTTAAACCGGCAACTGAAAATCCCGATGTATTAATAGCGTATGACGTGAGTGTATCGGTGCCGGTGGAAAAAGATGTGCCGGCTAATTTTGCCCATGGCTTTGGGTATAGCTATGCGCACATGGCAGGTTACCGGTATGCCTATCAGAATTCCGGAGCCCCTGGCTACCGGTCGGTAGACCTGTTCAAGCAGGGCACCCTGATCATAGATTTCGTAGACCCTGCTTCCAACCAGCTGCTGTGGAGAGGCTGGACAGAAGGAGCCATCAGCAATTTTGGGGCAGGTTATGGAAAGGTGCGGAGAGCGGTAGAAACTATTCTGGCGAAGAGCTTCACAAACTAGCCTGCTTCTTTCCGTATCGGAATCGGAGTTTGCATCACTTTTAAATATCGAGGCACGTATCACGACGCACGTATCTCGTATCACGAGACATGACAGTTTTTTTGCATATAAACGACGTCTCAGAGCATGTTTAAATTTATATTTAACTGATTCTCAGTCAAATCTGTTAATTATCAACTGGCAGTTTTGCCATAAAACCCAAGCTTCTGCACTTTGAGTAGTCTTCTCATGGTCTTTGTCGAGCCTACGGAAGAAGTTGAAGAGGCCAAATGCCCGCTCGCTCACCCATCGCCACCTAACCGGCACGAACTCTGTTGCCTCTGGGGGGCGAGAGCTGATTTCTACTTCCACACCAAATAAATTTTCCTCTACCCACTCCATGAATACCTTCTCGTATGCCGCATCGGCCAGTATTTTTTTCATGTGGTCCATGTAGCCCAGCAACGGTTCTACCACCCGTTGTGCCACCGCTCCGTCCGCCTTGTTGGCAGCATGCACCACCACCCCCCAAACCAGTCCCAGTGTGTCTGTGATAACATGCCGCTTACGGCCATTTACCTTTTTGTTACCGTCCACTCCTGTATCCTCTGCGACGAAGGGAGCAACCTTAATAGACTGTGAGTCAATGCAGAACTGACTAGGAGTTGGCTGCTTGTCAACGCGCTTCCGCTCCAGTTTGTTAGGCGACCAGTTCAAGCGCTGGAGCGTGCCGTCTCTCTGCCATTTCCTAAAATAGTAGTAGACAAGCTGCCACTTAGGAAAGGTTTCAGGAAGATTCCGCCACTGGTTCCCAATGCGGAGGCACCAGAAAATGGCATCCACGATAACCCTTAAACTGTGAATGCGTTTGCGTTGAGTGGGAAGCGTGTCTTTGATAGCTTCCCAGTGCGAGTCAGTGAGTCTCCGATAGTGAGATTGCATAAGCTTTAGTGTTTGGTTACTCTTTTGCTTACGCACTGACTCGCTCTTTTTTAATCAAAGCTGAAATTTAAACATGCTCTCAACTTCCTGGAATTTTCCATGGCAAAAAAAGCAAATTAAATTCCCCGCCTTAGTTAGGGAGTGGCAGGGATGGATGTTTTTTTAATTAGATCTCCGATAGGTTATGACGCAGTCTATCAAAGGCACAATAAATTCCAAGGTTTTGTGGCACTGTCTAGCTTAAAGCTGATTTTCCGGCGGCTCTATGGAGGTGCTGCGTGTTACGAGTTTGTCTGAATCATGATTTTCAGGATGTGAAGATGAGCAGGATGTTCTTTAAGCTTCCGGGAGGTGCTTGTTTTACTGCACCTTTACAGGAGGATGGCAAACCTTTAGAGTCTGCCTTCCCACTCCTGATAAAACTGGGCCAGAAAGCCTTCCATATACTGATGTCTTTGTGCTGCCATGGCTTTAGCTGTTTTAGTGTGCATGCGGTATTTGAGCAGGAGCAGCTTTTCGTAGAAGTGGTTGAGGGTAGGAGCGGAGGCTGTTTTATAGGCCTCAAATGAATCGTGCAGTACCGGTTTTATGGCCGGGTTGTACATTTCATGGCCTTTGTGCCCGCCATAGGCAAAGGCGCGGCCAATGCCGATGGCCCCGATGGCATCCAGCCGGTCGGCATCCTGCACAATCTGTCCCTCCACGCTGTTCATGGCTGAACTGGTGCCTGCTCCCTTGTAGGATATTTCTTTTATAATGAGGCAAATATGGTCAATATCGGTAGCCTTTACTTCAAGCGACTCCAGCCACTCCTGTGCCATGCGAGGCCCTACGCTTTCATCGCCGCCATGGAATTTATGATCACCAATGTCGTGCAGCAGGGCGGCTAGTTCCACTATAAACAGGTCGGCCTGTTCGTGTTTGGCAATAGCCAGGACATTTTGCCACACGCGGTACACATGCCACCAGTCGTGGCCGGAGCCTTCGCCGGAGAGGAGGGATTTTATGTGGTTGGCAGTTGCTTGGATAATAGTATCGTTTTCGGGCATGAATTGGTGGGCTGGTAAACAATAGAAATCAAAATTAGAAATTAGGGTAGTGGATTAAAAAGTATGATGTTTAGCTACCGAAATAAACAGAAAGCTAAACATCATACTTTTTAATCCACTACCTTATTTAATAATCCTTTGCTGTTATTTCCTAAGAAGAGCATTCTAGTCAGTTCATGCCTCCTTAATAAAAATGTGAGCAATAATGGGACGAAAATACCTATTAGAAGGAACAAATATGGTTCAGGTACTTCTCCAGAAATATTGTGAAACACAAAGTTGGAAACTATATGCAAATACATAATAGGGATTGTATTCTTTCCTATATGTGTTAGAAACTCTTTCAGCTTTGCTTGCTTGATATTTGCAGAAATCAGCAAAACCAGCACTGTAAAATAAATTGGGATTAGCAGGCCTAATATTGGATTGGATATATCTCCATACTTCATATTTACCTTGAAGAAAAGGTTATTAGAAAGTCCAAGGTAAAGCAAGATAATACCTATTAAAATTGAAAGTGCTATTATATAAATAGAGGCATTTTGTATTCGCCTTAGCGCGGCTTTGGTAAAATAACCTAGTGCGAAATAGGTAAATGCATAAGGCACCACAATTAGAACCCAAGGTTATGGGGCAGATGCCTGTCAGACTTTATCTTGATTAGTACACTTTTTCTACTACATCTTTGAATTAGCCATTTGCATAATGCGTGCAATATCTTTTGCCACTCTTCTAGAAACAGCTCTGCCTGCCTCTTTATATAGATGATTCCCGTCAGTGGTTAGAAATTCTCCTGACTCCATAAAATAATTCAGATAATGGATGTTGTATTCATTAGCAATCCTTTGTGCTAAAGTATCAAAGCTGGGGGCGTACTTGTTTTCAATATCGGACATTTCTTTAGCAACCGGCAACCTAACAAGATATACTTCTCCATGAGTCTTTAGAAACTCTATTGTTTCTTTTAAAGCCTGTATTCGTAAAGCTGACAAAGCCCCATGTTCAGCATACTTTTTATAGTCTTTCACCTTTGTATGTATTCTTGCCGCTACTACAGATGAATCTACAGGAACATTCACCTCTAGCCATCCATTTTTATGCAATTTCATTGTCCGGTGCTTTCTTTCAAATACATGGTAAAGAGGCTCATCATAAAAACGTAAAATGTACTCATAGTTCGGGCTTACATTCACCAGATTTATCTTTGAAGTAAAAGACTTATTCTCTCTGAAGTTCTCCGGTGCTGCTTCCTGTCTTGTAAGGGATGATACAGCCCAGGGGTCCACAGCAATGATAAATAGACCGTCCTTCACTTCTTCTACCTTCTCTTTTATAAGATTCAGGTATGCAGGTCCAAAAGGAGAATGTGAGAGGGTGAATGCAAAGTTCTGCATCTTTGGAGCTAGCTCCTCGAATGCTTGCGGATGCAGCCCTTGTGCTGCCCGTGATGTTCCAATTATCAGGGATGGTGCCTTGTCTGTTGTTAACCGGGTATAGAACGGGTCCATATACCCAGAGTTGAATTTCCAGGCAACAGGTAATACAATAATCGCTGCTATGCCAAATAAGAGAAATGCTTTAATGAGGATTGTTTTCATTAGAATTGGAAATAGATAAAGGCACTGGAGCTAAATACACCAAAATAAATGAATATCAGAAGGTAAAGGGAGTAAATACCCCAGCGAAGGATAGGGTTAAAGCCTGAAATGTGAAACCTAACATTTCGCTGCCTTTGAAGGTAATGCACACCCTCCATCACTAAAATAAATAGAACACCCAAAAGAAATTCTTGCTTCACCTGCCCCATGACATTACTACCATGAACCAGTTGAATGGCAAACGCTTTGGCGCTTTCTAGTAGGTTGCTGAACATGTGTGTGGAGATGTACCAGGCGTCTGAGATCGTGTTGGCCCTGAAGAAGACCCAGGCCAGGCACACTAAAGAGAAAGTGGTACCCACTTGAATAGACCGGTAAACTGTTTCATTCCTGTTAAGGCCAAATAGGCTCACAAGGGAATCTCTTTTCTTGGCTGTCATAAGCCCGAAGACCTGGTAGAGGCCGTGCAGGGCGCCCCACACGATGAAGGTCCAGTTAGCCCCGTGCCAGAGCCCGCTGACCAGGAACACGATGAAAAGGTTGTAGTACCAGCGCCACTTCAGCACCCGGTTACCTCCCAATGGAATGTAAAGGTAATCTCGGAACCAGGTAGAAAGGGAGATGTGCCAGCGGCCCCAGAATTCCCGGATGGACTTGGAGAAGTAGGGCCTCCTGAAGTTCTCCATCAGCCTGAAGCCCATCACCTGGGCCGCGCCAATGGCAATGTCAGAGTAGCCCGAGAAGTCGCAGTAGATCTGGAAGGCAAAGAACACGGTGGCGATGATAAGGGGGACGCCCTCATAGTCTGTCGGGTTGTTGTAGACCTGGTTGACCATCACGGCCAGCCGGTCGGCGATCACGACTTTCTTGAACAGCCCCCAGGCCATCAGCTTGAGGCCATCCGTCACGCGCTGGTAGTTGAACTCGTGCTTTTCCCTGAGCTGGCTGAGCAGGTTGCCCGCCCGCTCAATCGGCCCCGCCACCAGCTGCGGGAAAAAGGTGACAAAGAGGGCAAAGATGCCAAAGTGTTTCTCGGCCCTGATCCTGCCGTAGTACACGTCTATCGAGTAGCTCATGGTCTGGAAGGTGTAGAAGGAGATGCCCATCGGCAGGAGCAGCTCAAAGGCCGGCGCGGCATAAGGAAGATCTAACACCTGAGCCAGATCCCGGGCGGCGGCGTTAAAGAAGTTGTAGTACTTGAAGGTGAACAGGATGCCCAGGTTAGAGAGGAGGCTGAGCCATAGCCACGGTTTCCTTCTTGCCCTGTTCTCCTCACTGTGCCTGTCCATCATGTTGCTGCACAGGTAGTCGATGAGCGTGGAGATGACAAGGATGATGGCATAGTCCACGCGCCAGAACATGTAGAAGGTGTAGCTGGCGAAGAGCAGCACCACCCACCTGAACCTGTGAGGCAGCAGGAAGTAAAGGAGAACTACTGTCGGGAAAAAGACAAGGAACTCGAATGAGTTGAAAAGCATAGGGAAACACAATAAAGAAACTGCAAATTTGAGGCAATTTCTTTTTTAATCAAAGGAACTTGATCCTTAGAGAGAAAATTTATCATACAACGAGTTATTTACTTCAATATGAAGAAGTGGTAAACACCCATTATTTCTATCAATGTTGTATGTCTCTAACTTTTTCAGATAAGGAACACGAGTACCTGAGTGCTTTGATAAATAAAATTGAAATGGTAAAACTAGATAAATCTTGAGGCTCTTATAGACAGCGACAGCACATGTCGGAAAATACTTCAGGGATAATATAAAAACTGTGATTGCTTCGTACATAGGCTATGGGGGTAATTTAAGTTACGAAATTGTCATGAAACGGAAAGATATAAGCGAACCAGAGCGCCTGAGCCGCTTTGTTAAATCCTTCGATAGCCACAGCCAGGATTTTAAAGGACTAACCTTAAAGCTGCTTGAATCCGGTCAAAGCATCGAAGCTGTCAGCGCTATGACTGGTGTAAGTCCTTCCACTCTTTATGAGTGGATAGGCCAGTGGAATGAAAAAAAGAAGTTGGCTTAGTCAACCGCCAGGGCCAGGGAGGAGGGGCTAAGCCACGCTTGAGCAAAGAGCAGAAGCAGGAATTCAAAGAGTTGCTCCAGAGCCAGGGAGGTTTTTATACCATTGGCCGGCTGCGTAACCTGGCCTTGGAGCACTTTGGCGTAAAGTACGGCAGGCGGCAGATGCAGCGCCTGGCAAGGGAGCTGCACATGTACTGCTACAAGCCCCAGCCGCGGGACCATCGGCAGCAGGACGGCGCCTGCTGCCGACTCAAAGACAGGGTGCAGGCGGTGGCGGATGTGCTGCGGATGCGAGGCAGAGACCTGAGCAAGCTCTGTATCGGCTTTGCCGATGAGAGCTCCCAGCAGCTCTACGGCAACACAGCCAGGCTGTGGTCATTTGAGCGGGGGCTTATCAAGAAGGTGAACACGGACAAGAAGAAGCGCAACTGCTTTGGCTTCTATGCCCTGATGGGCACAAGCGTGCTGAACTTCATTGGCAGGGGAAACCAGCAGACGATGCGGCAGATGCTGGAGGCGATTCGTGCAGCAAATCAAGAGGCTCAAACCATTGTGGTGGTCTGGGACAACCACAGCGCCCACCTGACAAAGTCGGTGGAGGCAAAAGCAGTAGAGTTGGGAATTGTGCTGGTCAATCTGCCTGCTTATTCCCCTGACCTTAATCCGATAGAGCGTGTATGGAAGCAGATAAAGAAAGCCATCAGTCAAGAAGCTCTCATAAAGACAATGGAGGAGCTAGAGGAAATTATCAGCAGCACCTTTGAGAGCTGTTGCAGTAAACTATCTTTCGCTAAAAGCTGGATTGAGAACATCTATAATCAAGTATTCGAAAATCATCCTATTTTGATTTCCGAGAAGTTATGACCCAGTCTATATTAGGTTTCAAGCTGCTCCGTTTATAAGAAAGAAATCATGGATTAAAGTCATCGCACTGCTGTTACGTACCCAAGAAGTTGTAAATGACCGCCTACCCAAGTCCATTAAAATGCATGCACCGTTAACTACTTTAGATGCTCTAGAACAAGCAATTTTATTATACCAGCCAATTTCCCTCTGTAGATCAACCCATTGCATCATTTTCGAAGCTTATTTGTTTTCAGATGTTATGCTAAAATATACAATAGATGAAATAGCAGGATAGATGAAATAGCAGGGGATCTTATAAGTAAAAGTTAAGACTTAGTTTCCAGTATTGTCCGCTAGTGTGAGCTTAGAGATTTAATTTTGTTTCACAACTCCATAAAGGATTGCAGGTCAATTAATTGAAAAATTATTGAAATGTCTATAGTTTGGCAAGTTTAAAAGATATGGACCGGATTTAGCCTCAAACTCGCACCAGCGGCCGGCAAGCTGATTTTCCCTACAAGTTGAGCTTTAGGGGGTAATGGGGATGATGCAAGAATTATGAAAAAATGAGGGGAAGCTAAAGCTCAAGAATCAAATTTTTCGCAGGTCTTAAAACTACCCCAACTCCTTCAAAGGAGGACAAAGACCGCCATAACAAATTTAAGCGGAGCATCTTTATACAGCTTTAATAGGTTAAAGTTTAAGCTCAGACGAATTTATTTTGTATAAGTATAGAAGCACTTGGTAATTAATTCCCTAATTTCGCCGTTTCATATAAATGAGAATGTGGTCAGATATACCTGACTTGTACTGATGTAAATATGTGCAAAATAGAGAAAATGCGTAGTCCGCTTACCCTTATCTGGTTTTTTGCAGCCCTTTTAATGCTAGGAGCCTGTGTGCCGCAACGGAAAATAAAATTATTACAGGAAGAAGCAAACGTAAAGGAACAGGGAGTGGCAGATGAGTTGCTGAAGACAATTAAATTACAACCACCCGTTTATACATTAAAACCTGGAGATATACTCTCCCTGCAGATACGCACCACCACACCAGCTGAGAACAACTTCCTGGCAGCGCCTGCTACAACCTTTGGCACAGCAACTGATCCTCTGCTCACTGGTTATACATTAGATGAGAATGGGAATTTGAACTTACCCGTAATAGGAAATGTCAATCTTCTAAACTTAAGCATGCCAGAAGCGAGAGTGAAGGTAACGGCAGCTCTAACTCCTTATTTTGAGTATCCAACAGTTAACCTTAGGTTGCTAACGTTTAAGTATACAATTGTGGGGGAGGTTGGGTCGCAGGGACAATTTTCCTCGCTACAAGATAACTTAAATTTAATAGAAGCATTGGCCAATGCAGGTGGTTTAACACCTTTTGCTAACAGAGGCCAGGTAAGATTAATAAGGCAGGAAGAGGGGCTTGCTAAAGTTTATACGTTGAGCCTGCTGGAGGAAGATATAATCGGTATGAAAAATTTTTATCTGCATCCAAATGATATGATTGTGGTAGATCCCTTGCCTGCAAAGTTCTTTAAGGAGAATATTCTAATGAATACTACTTTAGTTCTTTCCCTGTTATCATCAGTGACATTGTTATTCCTGCGGCTTCGGCAATAGAGCAACAATGCTTAGGGTAGATAAATGATTAATAGTTTAAATTGATTAAATAATAAAAATTGGAAAATAATAGTTCTCAGCAGGAACCTATTGGTATTACCGTTCAGAAAATTATCAATAAACTTCTGGCTTACTGGTATATTATACTAGGGTCAGCACTAATTGCTTTAGTGATTGCTTTCTTCATTAACAGGTACACAGAGCCTATTTTTGAAGTAAGTTCTTCTGTTATGGTGGGGGCAGGTAATACCGAAGCAGTGTCAGCCTCCGCAGTATTGGCAAGTACAGAAATGTTCCGGGCGAATCAGAATTTGTCAAACGAATCTATTATATTAAAAAGTAAAGCTTTAGCATTAAAAACGTTGCAGAAGCTTGATTTTGATGTAAGTTACTATAAAAAAGGAAATGTAAAACTGACCGAGATTTATAAGGAACATGCTTTTAAGGTTGAATTCGATCCTGCTTCTGAAGTGCCTTATGGGATAATGTTCAACATCAGTTTTGATGATAATGAACAATATACCCTTACAAGTGAAAATTCAGGATGGCGGCAACTGACAGAAAATAAAGCCTTCATGTCTGGTCGTTATTACAACCTAAGGGGCTTTAAATTTAAAGTTGACCTGCATGCCTCTAAAGGGACAGAAGAAGAGCAGTTGCTGTTCAAGATTAATGATTTGAATAATCTTGCGCAATCATACGCCAATTCCCTTAACATATCCTTTCCAAAAGATGTCTCTTCCTTGCTGCTTATAAAACTTAAAGGGCCGACTCCTAAAAAGGATATCGACTTCCTGAACGCGCATATGGATAGTTACCGGGAGAACAACTTGTCTATTAAAAATACGCAGGCCGAGAATACGGTTAATTTTATAGATGATCAGTTGCTGCAAATCTCCGATTCCCTTTACTTTATTGAATCCAGGCTTGAGGACTTTAAAAAAAATAATATCTCCCTCGATATCCGGAACAGTGGCAGCACGATAGATGCGGAACTCCGGGAACTCCAGTCAGCCAAAGCTGTTCTTCTGCTCAATCAGAAATATTATGATTATCTGATTAATTACATCAATTCAAGGAAGGACTACAATGATGTAATTGTGCCTTCCAGTTTTGGGATTAATGACAATGTCTTGAGTTCTCATATTACCAGGCTACTTGATCTGCAGGTACAGATAGATGTGCTTTCACAGAGCAGAACGCTGGCGAATCCTATAGAGTCCAGAAGTCTGGAGGAACTGAAGCGGGAATTAAATGAATTAATCCCGAATTTGCTTAAGAGTATCAACAATGCTGTGGTAGCCAACAACATCGAATTAAAAGATATAAACGAACGCATGAATAAGGTGTTGGGTCTTCTTAGGGAAGTTCCTTCAGCGGAACGACAACTTGTCAATATTCAGCGGCTTTACAATCTTAGCGAAAATCTATATGTCTTTTTGCTTCAGAAAAGAGCAGAAACCGGCATTGCAAAGGCGGCTAATTTCTCCGATGTCACCATTATAAACGAAGGGAAAGTTTCGTCTCAAATTGCACCCACCACAAGCAAAAATTATATTACAGCCTTACTCTTAGGCTTAGCTTTGCCTATTGGTCTAATCTTCCTGAGAGATTTCTTTAACAACAAGATCAGGGAGGTGGATGATCTGCGGGGAATCAGCACCATCCCCCTATTAGGTATGATTGGGCATAATAGGAAAGAGCAGAAATCGCTGATGGAGCATAATCCAAAGTCTGCCCTGGCAGAATCTTTCCGTACCCTGCGCTCTAACCTGAAGTTCATGGTCAATTCAGATTCCGGGGCTGGTAAGATCGTCGTGATCACGTCGTCTATCAGTGGTGAAGGTAAAACGTTTTCAGCTAAAAATTTGGCCTATATCCTTGCCATTTCCGGCGAAAGAACTCTTTTGGTGAATGCCGATATGCGCAAGCCTAATGATAATGCTGACCTGGGGGTGCAATCGGCTGTGGGCTTAAGTAATTTCCTGGCCGGGCATGCCACCATAGAAAATGTTATTTTTCCAACGAAGGTGGATGGACTGTTTGTGTTGCCTTCTGGTGACATACCACCCAACCCCTCAGAGTTGCTTTTAAGTGAGCGGAATAAGGAGTTGATTGTTTACATCAAAAAGCAATTTGATTACATCATCCTTGACACACCTCCGGTAGGAATTCTTTCTGATGGGTTGGAACTGATGCAATTGGCCGATGTAAATGTGTACATGGTTCGGCAGGAGTATACCCCTAAACAATTCCTGACCCAAATACAGCAGCAGTACGAGTCTGGGAAAGTAAAGAATCTTGCGATTCTTTTTAACGACGTAAACTTTTCCAAAAATGGCTACGGTTATGGCTACGGCTATGGCTATGGCTATGGCTACTATGCCGAAGACGCTGAGGTTAAACCATGGTGGCGACGGTTAGGATAATTCGGTAAGGAAAAGAATTATGTATGTGTCGCAATATTATAAAAATTGGATAATATTCAAGAAAGCATTAACCCCAAAACCGTTTTTTCGTTACAGTCGGAATGATATTTAAAATTTTGTCCGTAATGAATAAGGTTTACCAATTAAATCTATGAATAAAAGTTCTAAAATCTATGTCGCCGGGCATCGGGGAATGGTGGGGTCTGCCATTTGCCGCAAGCTGGAGCAGGAAGGTTATACCCATATTATTACCAAAACATCAAAGGAACTGGATCTTCGGGATCAGCAGGCTGTTCTTAGCTTTTTTGAAAGCGAAAAGCCTGATTATGTTTTCCTGGCTGCTGCTAAAGTTGGAGGAATTCAGGCCAATAATACCTACCGGGCTGAATTCCTGTACGACAACCTCATGATAGAGGCTAATATTATCCATGCAGCCTATGTGCATGGAGTCGCAAAACTTCAGTTTCTGGGCTCTTCCTGCATTTATCCTAAAATGGCACCCCAGCCACTTAAAGAAGAGTATTTGCTGACCGGTCCGCTTGAGCAGACAAATGAATCATACGCCATTGCCAAAATTGCCGGCATTAAACTTTGCGAGGCCTACCGTGATCAGTATGGTTGCAATTTTATCAGCGTTATGCCTACTAACTTATATGGCTATAACGACAATTACGATCTGAACAACTCGCATGTGTTACCAGCGCTTATCCGCAAATTTCATGAGGCCAAAGACAACGCAGCTCCCTCTGTTACCGTATGGGGCACAGGCAGCCCCAGAAGAGAGTTTTTGTTTGCCGATGACCTGGCAGAAGCATGTATCTTCCTTATGGAGAACTACAGTGGTCGTGAGTTGGTGAATATCGGAACAGGTGAGGATGTGACCATCAAAGAGCTGGCCCTGCTGGTAAAAGAGGTAGTTGGCTTTGAGGGCGAGCTTGTCTTTGATACCACCAAACCCGATGGTACCCCGCGCAAACTCATGGATGTTTCCAAACTGCACCAACTGGGTTACCAACACAAAACGCAACTGAAAGAAGGCATTGCCCTGGCTTACGCTGATTTCAAAGAAAAATATGTAACAACTGCCTAATGTGATTAGGTTTCATGTGCTGATGTGCTAATTATTATATTAAAATCATCTCATATTCAGCATTAAATATTAAGAAAACCATATCATTTCCCCTCCTTTTTTGAGGAGGGTGGGGGTGGTTTTTAATAATACTATATACAATTTCTATTTTTGAATTTCTAATCTATATAAAATGAAAACAGCCCTCGTTACTGGCATTACAGGACAAGATGGTGCCTATTTAGCTGAATTATTACTAAGCAAAGGATATAAAGTTCATGGTGTAAAACGTCGTAGCTCACTTTTTAACACCGACCGTGTAGATCACCTGTACCAGGACCCGCATGAAAAGAACGTGAATTTTAAAATGCATTATGGTGACCTGACAGACTCTACCAATATTATCAGGATCATTCAGGAAACTCAGCCGGATGAGATTTATAACCTGGCTGCCATGAGCCATGTAAAGGTAAGTTTCGATACGCCTGAGTATACGGCCAATGCAGATGGCCTGGGTACATTACGTATCCTGGAGGCTATCCGGATTTTGGGTTTAACAGAGAAAACCCGTATCTACCAGGCTTCTACTTCAGAATTATATGGTCTGGTGCAGGCAGTGCCACAGTCGGAGACTACTCCTTTTTATCCCCGTTCTCCTTATGCTGTAGCCAAACTCTATGCCTATTGGATCACTGTCAATTACCGCGAGGCATACGGCATGTATGCCTGCAATGGTATCCTGTTTAATCATGAGTCTCCGTTGCGAGGCGAAACCTTTGTGACGCGTAAGATAACAAGAGCTACAGCCAGAATTGCGCTGGGGCTGCAGGATAAATTATATTTAGGTAATCTGGATGCCAAGCGTGACTGGGGCCATGCGAAAGATTATGTGGATGCCATGTGGCGCATTCTGCAGCAGGATGTTCCTGAAGATTTCGTAATTGCTACCGGGGTAACCACTACGGTGCGTGATTTTGTAAAAATGGCTTTTGCCGAAGTAGGCATAGAGCTAGAATTCAGAGGAGAAGGAGTAGAGGAGAAGGGTTTTGTAAAAGTTTGTGCTGATCCGGATTATCAGGTAGAGATTGGGAAAGAGGTAGTAAGTGTTGATCCTAATTACTTCCGCCCTACTGAAGTGGAATTGCTTATTGGCGATGCCACGAAATCAAAAACAAAACTCGGTTGGGAACCAAAATACGATTTAGCTGCATTAGTTAAAGATATGATGCAAGCAGATATTGAATTATTTAAACGCGATACATATCTGGCAGAAGGTGGCCACCGCATTCTTAACTATCATGAATAGTAGAAGTCTTAATTAGAAAAAGAGATATTCTATCTTAAAAGTATTAGTGTATCTTTGCAGGCAGAATAAACTCAAGTCTTAATAAGAAGAGTTTATTCTGCTTTTGTTTATAAATATGATAACTAATTTAATGAAAGAGAAAGAAGAAGATTGGACATTGGTAATTGAACCAAAATCCAGCCTTTTCGATTTACAACTAAAAGAGGTCTGGCGTTATCGCGATCTTTTAATAATGTTTGTTACCAGAGATTTTATCTCCGTGTATAAGCAAACGATTTTAGGCCCCATTTGGTTTTTTTTACAGCCACTGTTCACAACAATTACATTTACTATTGTCTTTGGTAGAATAGCAGGAATCTCAACAGGGGGAGTGCCTCCGCTTCTTTTCTATATGGCAGGTATAACCTGCTGGAATTATTTCTCTGCCTGCTTAACAGCCACTTCAAATACTTTTGTCGGAAATGCAAATATCTTCGGCAAGGTTTATTTTCCGAGGCTAATCACTCCTCTCTCTATCGTGGTGTCAAATATACTTAAATTTGGCGTTCAGTTTTTGTTATTCCTTGTGTTCCTTTTATATTATATGGTTACAGGAGACTCCGTACAACCCAACATTTATTTATTACTGGTACCGTTCCTTATAATATTGATGGCCGTCATATCTATGGGTTTTGGAATGATTATTTCAGCTATGACGACAAGATACCGGGACCTTCACTTTCTTATTGGGTTTGGGGTACAACTAGCGATGTATGGTTCAACGGTCATTTATCCTGTATCAGAAATACCTGAAAAATACAAGACTTTTATCATGGCCAATCCTATGTCTTCTATTATAGAAGTATTCCGCTTTGCTTTTCTGGGTTCGGGTACGCTTCAATGGTCTTATATAGCTTATCCAACTGTTTTTGCCGCTGTTATTTTAGTTTTAGGGGTGATTGTATTTAATAAGGTAGAAAAAACGTTTATAGATACTGTTTAGATAATATGGGTACTGCAATAAAAGTTGAAAATTTATCCAAACAATACAGGTTAGGCGAAGTTGGCACTGGTACTATTTCGCATGACCTGAACAGGTGGTGGCATAAAATTCGGGGGAAAGAAGATCCATATCTTAAACTAGGAGAGGTAAACGATAGGGCAACTAAGGGAACAAGCGATTATGTATGGGCGCTGCGAGATATAAATTTCGAGGTGCAACAAGGGGAGGTTTTAGGTATTATTGGTAAAAATGGAGCAGGGAAGTCAACCCTGTTAAAATTACTATCCCGCGTTGCGTCACCCACTATAGGAACTATAAAAGCAAAAGGCAGAATTGCCTCCTTGCTAGAAGTAGGCACAGGTTTTAATAATGAATTGACCGGGCGTGAGAACGTGTTTTTAAATGGTGCGATCTTGGGTATGACAAAAGCTGAGATCAAATCAAAGTTTGATGAAATTGTTGCTTTCTCAGGGACAGAACGATATATAGATACGCCTGTAAAACGCTACTCTTCAGGTATGAGAGTACGTCTGGCTTTTGCCGTGGCAGCGCACTTAGAGTCTGAGATACTTATTGTAGATGAGGTTCTGGCAGTTGGAGATGCCGAATTTCAAAATAAAGCTATTGGGAAGATGCAGGATGTTGCATCAGGCGAAGGAAGAACTGTACTATTTGTAAGTCATAATATGGCTTCTGTTGCTGCTTTGTGTAATAGAGGGCTTTTACTTGCAAATGGCACTGTTAATGCCTTGGGAGAAATACATGATATTATAGGTAAATATTTAATTATTAATAACAAAGACATAGCTACAAAATATACCTTTCAAAATGATGGCATTGTGCGTGATGTTTGGATCAACTCAGCACATATTGAAAGCAATGAAGTATCTAATAATAACGTTATTTCTGGAAGTGAAATAAAGATTATTGTACAATATATAGCCTTGCATACAAACTTAAAATGTTCACTACATATTGGGATATATGATAATTATGGAGACAAACTTGTCCATTTAGGATCTGTTTATAGTGGTTTCGATACCTTTAGAACAGAGAAGAACGGAATTATTGAGTGTGTGATCCCTAAATTTCCCTTAGTTGAAGGAAAATACACGATTAATATTTCGCTGCATTTGAACGGTAGACCCTACCATAAAATAAAAGACGCCTTATCACTAATTGTAGAAAATGGAGACTTTTTTGGCAGTGGTAAATTGCCTAATCCTAAAGAGTCAAAGATATTAGTGAATCATAACTGGAATCTTTCTTAAAATGGGTATTGTTAACTCTATAAAATTTAGAGCTTCAAGGCAGTACTCGAAGTTTCTAAAGTCTATTCTCTCCTTTAGAGCAAAATTGGCTAATTCTGAAAAAGTTGTTATATGGGCAGCCAAATCACCAAGGAGAAGCTCTTTGTACTATTTTTTGTTAAGTTCAAGTTTTGACCGTGAGCATTATAGTGTTTTAAAGGGGAAATTAATTCATATAAAGCATGATAGTAGTGGTATATCACATGATGCAACTTTAAGGAGAAATATTCATCGAATTGAAAAGGGGTTAACCACAATTCCTTTAAGAAAAACATTTGCTCAGGACTATATTAATGAAACCATATATGCTTATGAGAATATGGTTCAGGATTCATCTGATCATAACACACTTAAATGGGCAACTGATGTATTAAGTTTATACTTTCGAACAGTTGATCCAACAACAGTTATTGAGGTAGCTAAAAAAAGGTTTTTACAGGTAAAAGGTACTTCTATAAACTCTGTAAGCAACTTTATACCATATTACAGAAAAGATAATGTTAAAAGTGATATCGAATTTGATTCTTTTCAACAACTTTGCTTACAACGCAGATCCGTTAGATGGTATCAGGATTCTAAAGTTCCGATAGACCTAATATACAAGGCTGTTTCGGCGGCACTACATTCACCTAGTGCTTGTAATCGGCAGCCATACCGATTTGTTTTTGTTGATGATCCCGAACAACTTAAAATAGCTGGAAATCTGCCGATGGGGATTAAAACATTTTCCCATAATGTTCCATTAATTGGTATACTTATAGGAGACCTTTCTGCCTATTTTGATGAGAGAGATAGGCACATTATTTATATAGATGGGGGATTAGCTGCGATGAGCTTTATGTTTGCTCTTGAAACCTTGGGACTTTCTTCCTGTCCCATTAACTGGCCTGATATTGAAGAAAGAGAACGGGGATTAGAAAAATTTTTAAAGTTAAAGCCGCATGAACGTGGAATTATGTTTTTTTCTATTGGATATCCATTAGAGGAAGGTCAAATTCCTTACTCCCAAAAAAAGACTATTGACAATATTATTAAATATCACAAATAAATGTATATTCAAATAGATAAGGCTGGCTTTGTTAATAAGGGCGCTGAGTTAATGCTTCATGCCATCACTGAACGATTAAGTAAAGAGCACCAACTTGATCCTAAATTTGTCTATGGCAGAAACTACTTAAACAAAAAAACAGATGAGCTCATTAGAAGAAATGGCTTGTTCAAGAAATTTGAGTTTCAAAGATATAGGTTGCCTCTAGAAAAGGTCATGCACCAAAAAAGGCTTGATCCTTTTGGTCTGGTAAAGGAGGAAAGTGTTCAGGTAATACTAGATGCTGGTGGTTTTCAATTTGGGGATCAGTGGGTTGGATCTAATAGTGTTGAAAAAAATCAAGAAATAAAAAACTATTACCAAAAATATAAAGAAAGAGGTGCAAAAATAATTTTCTTACCTCAAGCTTTTGGACCTTTTAAAGAAAAGCTTTCTAAAGAGCAAATTAATATTGTATTTGAGAATGCTGATTTAATGTATGCAAGAGATCCTATTTCATTTCAATACCTCACTGAAATTTTTGGGAATCATAAGAAAATTAAACAAGCACCGGATTTTACGATATTATTACATCCAGACATAAACCTTTCACTTTATCAATTAGTAAAGGATGCGGTTTGCATAGTGCCAAATGCCAAAATGGTTTCGCATACCTCAACTGACGTTGCAAATAACTACTATAATTTTTTAGTGAATCTTACTAAATTTTTTATTGAAAAAGGTGAAAAAGTAGTTTTACTGAATCATGAAAGTGTAGGTGATTATAAAATTATGTCTCAAATCTCTGAATCAGTAAATAATCAGGTTGTATTGCTAAATGAATTAAATGCTCTACAAGTTAAAGCTGTTATCGGCCATACTAAACTTTTAATTTCATCAAGATTCCATGGTGTAGTAAGTGGACTAAACCAGCAAGTTCCAACCTTTTGTACGAGTTGGTCTCACAAATATGATGAGTTATTAAAACTGTATGGCTGCTCGAATGCCATACTCGATGTAAATGCAAATATTGATACAACTCTCCAGCAGATTAGTGAAAGAAGTACTCAAGTAGCCTCCAATGATCGGCTTGCTGAACTGAAGGGACAAGTAAATAAAATGTGGAAAGATATCATAGATTTAATTAACTGAACCAAGGTTGCTCGATGGACGAAAGAATTGTAGTAGTCATACCCACCTTTGGGAGAAATAGTTTACTAGAAAGAACTCTTGAAAGTCTAGCTAAATGTGATTTGCCACAGGAATTTCACAAAACTATTATTATTGAAAATGGACCTAAAGGGAATGCAGAATTAGTTAGTGCTAAATTTACGAACAGCTTAAATATACAATATTTATATTGTGAAGTAGCGAATAAAAGTTCTGCTCTGAATGAAGCTCTAAAGTTTGTTGATGATAATTCTTGGGTTATTTTCTTTGATGATGATATAAGGTTATCTCCTCCTGTCATAAAAGCATATTTTAAAGCTTTCACTGATTATGGACACGCCTTTTTTTATGGTGGCCCGGTTGATGTAGATTACCAAAGGATACCTTCTAAATATTATGCTTTGCATTTGCCATTTTCCGCTAGGGGCTGGGAGCATAATGAAGGTTCTCCATTACTACCCAATTATTTGCTTGGCTGCAATTGGGGTGTTTCAAAACGGAATCTGCAAAAAGTTGGAACATTCGATTCCAATTTCGGCCCTAATTCTGCTACTGGTGCTGTAGGGCAAGAACATAATATGATGTTTCGCTTATATGACTTTGGTGTAAAACCTAAGTATATTTCTGATGCAAAGGTATGGCACTATGTTCCAAAAGAAAGATCTTCTTTAAGTTGGGCTTTAAAAAGGAAATTTAAAGGTGGAGTTAGTTATGGTATCCAAAAAAAAGATAATTTAGCTCATACCATTGATACTGAAATAAAGAGATCATTTATTTCATTACTCAAAGCGATTCTTAAAATTAATAGAACAAGTACTATATACAATTTATTTAATTTATTTTTTTTATTTGGAATTAGGAGAGGTGTTAAAACGAAATAAGCTAAGAATATTATTTATTTCCCATGATGCTTCTCTTTACGGAGCAACCAGATCAATGGTTGAATTAGCTGAATCATTACAAAATTATTATGAAATTGATCCATATTTTATCTTGCCACGTGAGGGCGTTTTAGAGCAAACTTTAAAGGATAAAAACTTTCGATATAGTATTGTTAAATATCAATGGACAGTTCATGGGCTTGGTAGTTCAATTCAAAGTCAAATAAAGAGGATCGTCAAGAATCTTCAATTAAGAAAACAAACTAATAGACTATTAAATGAGTTAAATCCAAATTTTATTTATATCAACACCTCTGTATCTGTTTTCCCTTCATTCTATGCCTTTTTCAAGAAAATACCTTTTGCTATTCATTTAAGAGAATTTGGCGATTTAGATTATAGTTTAAGTCCTGATTTTAATGGAATTCTTTTAAAGATTTCTTCTCGGATATCTAAGTATGTGATTGCAAATTCTTATGCTGTTAAAAGTTACTATTTTGATAAATACAAAATATTATCAACTGTGCTATACAATGGCTTAAGCTATGAAAAGGACTTTTATCAGAAGAAGTCACTCAGAGAAATTGCAAAGAGTAATTATACTTCTACTTTTAAATTTGCTATCATAGGAAGGATAAGAGAAGAAAAAGGCCAATTATTAGCACTTCAAGCCTTGAATTATTTAAAAAATAATAACATTGCAGCAAATTTAGAAATTATCGGTGGCGGAGATATTGCTCCAATAAAAGATTTTGTAGAAGAGAATGGCTTAGAAAGTATTGTAACTATTGTAGGCCAGGTAGAAGATGTTGATCTATACTATCCTAAAATCGACTGTGTTCTTGTGTGCTCAACAAACGAGGCTTTCGGTAGAATAAGTGTAGAAGCTATGTCCTTCGGTATTCCAGTTTTAGGACTAAAAAATGCTGGTACGTTAGAGATAGTAGAAGATAGAGTAACAGGACTTACATTTTCAAATAATTATATTGATTTAGCTGAAAAAATGATTCTTATAAAAGAAGATATTAATCTATATAATTCACTTTCTTATAATGGATGGAATCATGCTAAAAATAACTTTAACCTAGAGAAGTATTCCGAGACTTTTTTTAAAAATTATTTAGCTAATATTTAATTTGCTAATTATAGTTATGGGTATTTAATAAACTCTTAAGAGTTAATTAAATACCCATAACTATAGGTCAAAAGGCTAAGCTGAGTAACTTACACACACAGCTTCACTTAATACCAAAAAATATTTTTCAAAATTATTTAAATATTAATGAACTCAGCCTTTACAATTTGCTCTAACAATTATTTAGCCAGGGCGAAGGTTGTTGCAGATACCTTTACGCTGCATCATCCTGAATCAAAGTTCTTTATTTTTCTAATAGACCAGTTTGATTCAAGACTTGATTATAGTATTTTTGAAAGTTATACTTTAATCAAAATTCAGGATATAGTGCCTAATATTGATGAGTTAGCAAATAAATATAATATCATTGAGTTAAGTACTGCAGTAAAGCCAGCAGTTTTCATTTTCCTTTTTAGCAAGTTTAAATTTAAGCAGATTACTTATCTGGATCCAGATTTACAAATATTTGATGCTTTCACTGAAGTTGAAGAAGCATTGCTTACTCATAATATTGTCTTAACCCCCCATTTTTGTTCTCCAATTGATGATGGTAAATATCCTTCTGATCTAAATTTTATTCCTTTTGGTATTTATAATTTAGGGTTTATAGCCGTGAAATTTACTGACGAGTCTCAGCGGTTTTTAGAATGGTGGCATAACAGGTTAATGAAGTACTGTTATATAAATCCTAGCAACGGCATGTTTACAGATCAGTTGTGGGTTAACTACGCACCTGTTTATTTTGAAGGTTGCTTTATTATAAAGCATTTGGGATATAATATGGCCAACTGGAATCTATATGAACGTCATCTTTCACCTAGCGGACAAAGCTTTGTAGTTAATAATGAGTTTAGCCTAAAGTTTTTTCATTTTAGTCATTATCAGTTCGATGCCCCTGAATCTATTTCTAAATTTCAAACCAGGTATACATTTGACGAAAGAAAGGATATAATTCCCTTGTTCGAAAGCTATAGGTTGAAGCTAATTCATAATAAGCAGGAAGAATTCAGTAAAATTTCATCCTGTTATCAACAAATATATTTGGAAAATAAAGAAGCAAGAGAAAAGGAATATTATACCTTTAATAGGAAGTTAAGAGTCAAACTTAATATTATTTTAAAGCGTCTTTTAGGATAAAATATAAATTATTTATTTAAACACTTACTGTAAAAACAGTAGGTGAAAATAAAATTTCATTAGTTTTTATCTTTTTAAGTAGCATTTAGATTGAATACTAAAGCTGTTGTTGTTATACCAGTACACTCTGAAACGCCTAGTACTGATGAATTGTTAGCTTTTGAACAATGCTATACGATTCTGTCAAATCATGATATTGTCGTTGTTCATCCTAAAGGCTTAGATTTATCAAGGTACTTGGCTATTGTACCAGGTCTGAAGAACTTGGGTATTGATCCTATCTGGCAATCAAGCTTGAAAAATTATAATAGGTTAAAATGCAGCTACTTTTTCTATAGCCTCTTTTCCTCTTATGACTACTTATTGACTTATGAACTAGATGCTTATATTTTTAGAAATGAATTAGTAGATTGGTGCCATTCAGGATATAGTTATATAGGAGCTCCATGGTTTGAGGGATATTCTCAACCAGTGATTCCTAGTAAATTTATTCCTGGTGGTAATTCAGGTTTTTCCTTAAGGAATGTGCAAGACTGCTTAAGAGTTTTGAAAAGGATTCATCAGCTTGAAAGGCTAAATAGGCTCTATAAGAAGCTTAAGCTTCAAACTTTTTGTTCTTTTCCTACTTTTTTAAAATTGACTAGCATAAAAAAAGCCTTTAATATTAAAGATACTTATTATTTAGGGTATATTTTAGCAAATCATTTCGTGAATGAGGATAAGTTTTGGTCTGTATGGGTACCTTCCATATATACTGATTTCAAGGTGGCACCACACCATGTAGCATTAAAATTTAGTTTTGAAGTTAATCCTGAACACCTTTATAAATTAAATCATGAGACGCTTCCCTTCGGATGTCATGCATGGTTAAAATATGATAAGTCTTTTTGGCTTAATTATATACCTTATCAGGATGGTTCTGAAAACTGATATAGCAGAACTAGCATTTTATTATTTCGTAGTAGGCAATTTTTCTAATGAAAGCTCCTTACCCTAAAATATCTGTCATTACCGCATCCTATAATCAAGGTCATAGAATAGAGGAAACATTTAAAAATGTACAACAGCAAAATTATCCTAATCTCGAGTATATAGTAATAGACGGTGCAAGTACAGATAACACTCTTGATATTATAAAAAAATATGAAACTTTCATTTCCATTTGGATAAGCGAACCAGATACAGGAGTATACAATGCCATGAACAAAGGCATTGCTATGGCTACAGGTGATCTTATTTATTTTTTAAACGTTGGGGATAGCTTCTATAGTGATAACGTTTTATTAAAGGCGGGAGAGTTTGCATTAAAATATAATACAGCCGATTTATTATATGGTGATGCCTGGCTACTATATAATACTGGGAAAGTTGAAAAAAGGGAAACAGCTTATTTAAGCAAAATCAATTTATTTCAGAAGATGATATGTCATCAAACTATCTTTGCCAAGAGAAGGCTGTTTTTAGAAAATGGCGGGTTCGATGAGCAATATAAGATTAAAGCTGATTATGAATGGTTATTGAGAAACATATTCAAAGGAGCGACCCATAAGTACATAGATTTAGATGTTTGTTATTACGAAGTTGAAGGGATGAGCGCTTTTGGATACAGTAAAATTAGCGTTTTCGAATCTCCAAAGATTGTTGAAAAATATTTTTCGCCACTGGCATTTAAATTTATTACTCGTTTTATCTTAAATACCAAAGTTACAGGAATAACTACCTCTCATTTAAGATCTAAATTGTTTTTATCCTTATGTGACAAACTTATTCATTAAACATATTCAAAGTCTGGCCCTTTTGATTTTATTCTTACCTTATGGATATAGCTTCTATTATCACACCTAACTTTAACCGCGCTGATGTTATTAAAGAAACAGCAGCTTCTATATTTAGCCAAACTAATCCTAACTGGGAATGGGTAGTGGTGGATGATGGAAGTACGGATGAAAGTCTTCGTGTGCTTGAGGAGTTTGCTGCTAGTGATAGTAGGGTAAAGGTGTTTCAGCGAACCAGGTTACCAAAAGGAGCGGCTGCCTGCAGAAATATTGCCATAGAAAACAGTAGTGGCAATTATTTAGTATTCCTTGATTCAGATGATATTCTGGCTTCTTTTTGTATTGAACAACGTCTGAAAGCAGCAAAAGAAAATCCGGAATGTGATTTTCTGATTTTTCCAATGCTGATGTTTAAAAAGGAATTAACAGATACTGCATTACTCTGGAATATTGAAAACGATACGGATGACTTTACCCGTACGATGCTGGGAGACCCGATTTGCCAGGGAACGGGTACTATCTGGAAAAAGCAGTCTTTTATTGATATTGGATTGTGGGATGAATCACTACTTTTATGGCAGGATGTTGAACTTCATCTGAGAACATTCTTGAGTAACTTGAAATACAAGAAGCTGCTGAACTATCCTCCTGATACCTTTATCAGGCTCTCTGAGGTGAGTTTATCAAGAACAGGTTTCAACACGCTACCAAAATTTCAAAGCAGGGTTAAAGTTTATACAGATACATTGAGCCTCGCTGCCCGAAACGATGTGTTTGACAAGTATAAAAATGGGCTTTCACATATGGGTTTTGACTTAGTATGCAGTGCTATTCACAACAACCATTTTTCTGAAGCTGATCGATTGTTAGGGCTTAACCATAATTATGCTCTCTTTGATGATGCCATGCTTAAGAAGCTAAAGAAATATTATTGGGCAAAAAAAACTAAGATGTATAAACTGCCTATACTTAAGAAGCTAGCTTTACGTCCTGTGAGTAAATATTTCCAGGATTATCAGATAACATTAAATAAAGTTAAATACAAGGAGCATATTAAGCTTTGAAAAAGGATATCCTTATTTCTGTTATAATACCTGTCAAGAATGGTGATTATTGGTTAGAAGAGACGTTAGGAGGCATAAAAAAACAAACGCTCTATTATCGGACTGAGATTATTGTAATTGACTCGGGCTCAACAGATGCTTCTTTAGAGATCATAAAGAAGCATGACGTGCGGCTAATCCAGATTGATCCAAGCTCCTTTAGCCATGGACTAACACGCAACTTGGGGGTTGAGGCTGCTAAAGGGGAATTCGTGGTAATGACAGTTCAGGATGCTAAACCAGTAGACGAGTCTTGGCTGGAACATTTGCTTACTGGTTTCGATGGAGATGGTAACGTTGCCGGCGTTTGCGGGCAGCAGGTTGTCCCTCATGATCTGGACAAAAATCCAATCGAATGGTTCAGACCTCAGTCGCCCCCCTCTAAAAAGAAGTATTATTTCTCCACTCCATCAGAATTTGAGGCCTTAAGTCCTGCGGAGAAAAGAAGCGTATGCGGTTGGGACAATGTAACAGCCATGTACCGAAGAAAAGTTTTGAAGGAATTGCCTTTCCAGCAGACATCTTTTGCCGAAGATGCTCTCTGGGCGAAAGATGTTTTGCTCCATGGCTATGCCATTGTTTATAATACGGCAGCCCGTGTATATCACTATCATCTTAGCGATCCACAATTTGTAGTAAAACGTCAGTTCACTGTTTTTTTTCATTTTTATCAATACTTCAGTTATAAGCCTACTGAGGTAAAAAATAATTTATGGAGTGTTCTGAGAAATCTAAAATTAATTTTGCCGATAAACCAGCTCTCATTTAAGGATAAAATAAAGTGGCTGCTCTATAACTGGCGCATTCGTAAAAATATAAACAAAGCTGTCAGATTATTTAGCAAGTATGAGAATCTGGGGGAGGAGATTCTCATCCAGAAACACAATGAGATATGTAATGTAGTTCCGGCTGCAGTTAACCCTAATACCATAAAGATATGACTCCAATTGTGAGTGTATTAATGACGGCATTTAATCGTGAAAAGTATATTGGGCAGGCTATTGAAAGTGTGTTAGCTTCAACGCTACCTAACTTTGAGTTGATTATAGTGGACGACCAGTCTCACGACAGGACGTTAGAGATAGCCAGATCCTATGCTGCAAAAGATGAACGTGTAAGGGTATTTCGTAACGAAGTCAATTTGGGCGATTATCCCAATCGTAATAAGGCTGCTTCATATGCAAAAGGAAAGTATATTAAATACTTGGATTCTGATGACCTTATTTACCCGCATGGGTTAGAGGTTATGGTTGGAGCCATGGAGGCCTTTTCGCATGCAGGATACGGCCTTAGCTCAAATCCAGATCTCAACAACTTTTATCCTGCCTGTGTATCACCTAAAGAAGCTTATTTGGAGCATTTTTTTACAGGCTTTGGCCATTTTAACAGATCTCCGGGATCTTCTATTATTCGCACAGACATCTTCCATAAAGTTGATGGATTCTCAGGAAGAAGAATGATAGGTGATTATGAAATGTGGTTCAAATTATCACAAGAAAATTACTTGGTTAAATTTCCCCGGGATCTTGTGTGGCATAGAGCCCACGAAAATCAGGAGTCTCAAAGTGCTTATGCAACACAATATGCTAACTTGAGGCAACAAGTTCTGGAGGAAGCCTTACATTCAGAAAAATGCCCCTTATCACAGGACGAAATCAAAAGATTGCGCAAACAATTAGCTAAACACAACAGCAAGCAGAAGATTCTTAAATTTGCTTCTAAATTTAGTGCGTTTCTGAAATAGTAATTACTAAAAAACGTGAAAATCATCCTTAAGCAATCCATTCTTTGAAAGTAGCTGTTGTTGTTCATCAATTTCCACAGTTGTCTGAGACATTTATACTAAATCAGATAACTGCTTTGTTGGATGCCGGGTTGGACGTGCAAATATTCTCTTATTATCGCCCTGATTCCGCTCAAAAACTCCACCCGCAGTTTTTAAAGTATGAATTGGATAAAAGAGTCACCTATGGTGTGCATCCTCCCCTGAACAGAGTAAAGAAGTATACCAAGTTTTTCATACATCTTTCAAAATACTTAGCTAGTCACAAAACACTTAAAATTTTAAAAACAGTAAATGTTCTTAAACTGGGCCTCAATTCCTTTAACCTCCAGTATTTTTTTAAAGCACTTTTATTTCGGCAGCAGTCGGAGTTCGATATTATTCACTGCCACTTTGGTCCAATTGGGCAAGATATAGTGGAGCTAAGGGAAATGGGATTTGTGAAAGGTAAAATCGTGACCTCTTTTCACGGATATGATTTTCAAAGAAGAAGTATTTTAAAAGAGTATAATAATTATCGGGTATTATTTAGCTTAGGGGATGGGTTCATCGCCAATTCATTTTTTACCAATAATCAACTACAAAAGCTTGGTTGTACCTCAACTAAGTTAACTACCATTCCTGTAAGCTTTGCAGGTAATATTTTTGTCCCAAGCATTTCTGAATCATCTGATCAGGTTTATAGCATACTTACGGTAGCCCGTTTAGAAGAGGTAAAAGGCATAGCCTATGCCCTTCAGGCTGTTTCAAAGCTTAAGCATTTCTACAAAATAAACTTTCATTATGAAATCATTGGTGCCGGGTCCCTTCAAGAAGATCTCCTGAACCTGGCAGATAATCTTGGAATTGCGGATCATGTGAAATTCCTTGGTTCAAGAACACAAGACTTTGTATTAAAACATCTATACAAAGCCGATGTATTTTTACTGACAAGTATTACTTCTTCGGAGGGAGCTGCAGAAGCCCAAGGCCTTGTATTATTGGAAGCACAGGCTGCTGGTGTTCCAGTTGTGGCTTCACGGACGGGAGGAGTGCCTGACAGCCTGATAGAGGGGGTAACAGGTTTGCTGGTACCGGAAAAAGATCCCGATGAAATTGCTCGTGCATTAGAAGCCCTTTACCGAGATCCTGAAAGAAGAAAGGAAATGGGAAGCAGGGGGATAACATTTGTTAAGGCGAACTTTGATCCTGCTATACTGAATGCAAAAATATTCGACTTTTATAAGTCTGTTATCAGCCGGACTTAGAGAAAATCAGTCTTTAATTTTCCACTTTTGAAGTTTAAAAAAATTATGTAGTAACTTCACCAGCAAAATCTCTACTTTATACTTTCTTTCAGAATCTAAATGAAATCAAAACTTAATTTTGGCATAATTGGATGTGGACGCATAGGTAACAGACACGCGGAGCATATTAATAACCAGGCTAATTTAATAGCTGTTTGTGATATTGATCTTCACAAAGCTAAAGTTATTGCTGAAAAATATAATGTTCCAGCATTTGAGTCGGCAGAGGAAATGCTTCAGTCTACCAGGTGTGATGTCATAAGTATCTGCTCTCCTAATGGGCTTCACGCATCGCATTCTATTCTTGCTTTGAAGGCAGGGAGTCATGTGCTTTGTGAAAAACCGATGGCCATAAGTGTTTATGACTGCGGAGAGATGATAAAGGCAGCAGAGAATGCGAACAGGAGATTATTTATTGTCAAACAAAACAGGTTCAACCCGCCAGTTAAAGCTGTTAAGCAAATTGTAGACGAGGGGCGTTTGGGTAAAATTTTGAGTGTGCAGCTCAACTGTTTTTGGAACAGGAATGCAGACTATTACCACAACTCCTGGAAAGGGACCAAAGAGTTAGATGGTGGCACGCTGTTTACGCAGTTCAGCCACTTTATAGACTTGCTGTACTGGATTGTAGGAGATGTGAAAAAAGTACATGCCGTCGTTAACAATGCTGCTCACCAAGATTTAATAGAATTTGAAGATCAGGGTGCCGCCGTACTGGAGTTTTACAACGGTGTTATTGGAACTTTAAATTACTCTGTAAACTCATTCCAAAAGAATATGGAGGGCTCTTTGACTATCTTTGGCGAAAAAGGCACCATAAAGATAGGTGGCCAGTATCTAAATGAACTGGAGTACCAGCAAATCGAACACTTTGAGATTTCAGATTTGCCTCCTGGCAACCCTCCAAATAATTATGGAAATTATGTGGGATCCATGTCAAACCATGACAAGGTATACCAAAACGTCATCGAAGTACTAGAAAGTAATGGCGTTATTGCAACCAATGGGTATGAAGGTTTAAAAACGATTGAGATAATAGATAAAATTTATACTGCTGCAAACCATGGCTGATCCGGTTTTATTATCATCAGGTATTGTTGATGTTACCCTCGAAGAAAATGTAAAGGTTGTGCAGCCTGTAAATATGTATGGTTGCACAATTGGTGAAGGCACTTTTATCGGACCTTTTGTTGAAATACAAAAAGACGTTACAATCGGCAAAAGATGTAAAATCCAATCGCATTCATTTATTTGCGAGCTGGTGAGTATTGGTTCAGACTGTTTTGTAGGTCATGGTGTGATGTTCATTAATGATCTTTTCTCTTCAGGTGGGCCAGCGCAGGGAGATAAATCAAAGTGGCTTTCTACCCGGATAGGCAATAATGTGTCCATTGGATCTAATGCAACCATATTACCTGTAACTATTTGTGACGGAGTGGTGATTGGTGCCGGAACTGTAGTGACAAAAGATATCAGTATACCGGGTACCTATGCAGGTAATCCAGCAAAACTATTAAAACAAATTTAAGACTTTTTATGGACAAGATTCCGTTTGTAGATCTGAAGGCCCAATACCTTACTATCAAAGAAAGTATTGACAATGCTATTACCGACACAATAGAAAATACATCTTTTATTGGAGGTAAACCAGTAAAGAAGTTTGAGGCAGATTTCGCATCACTCTATGGCGTAAAACATTGTGTTAGTTGTGCTAATGGCACAGATGCAATTTACATTGCGTTAAAGATGCTTGGAATTGGTAACGGTGATGAAGTGATAACTACAGCATGTAGCTGGATTTCCACATCTGAAACAATTACGCAGGCAGGCGCCAAACCAGTATTTGTAGATATAGAGCCCGACTTTTTCACCATTGATCCTGCCAGGATAGAGGAGAAGATTACGGATAAGACAAAAGCCATTATTCCTGTGCATCTATACGGCCAGGTTGCCCAGATCGAAGCAATCAAGGCAATAGCGGAAAAGTATAATTTGTTTTTGATTGAAGACTGCGCGCAATCTCACTTTTCTGCTTATGATGGCAGAAGAGCCGGAACCTTTGGAAACGCTTCTACTTTTAGCTTCTACCCTGGCAAAAACCTTGGAGCTTATGGAGATGCAGGCTGTATTCTTACAAATGATGATAACCTGGCTGAGAAAATGCGGATGTATGCAAATCATGGCGCCTTGGTGAAGCATCAGCATAAAATGGAAGGCATTAATTCCAGGTTAGATGGCTTGCAGGCTGCAATTTTAAGTGCAAAGTTACCATATATTCTGGAATGGACAGAAAAGCGAAGACAGGTGGCGAAATGGTATGATGAAATTCTGGCAGATATAGAGGAAGTAACCATCCCGAAGGTACGAGAGAATTCATTACATTCTTTCCACTTATATGTTATCCGGGCACAAGGCAGGAATGCACTAATGCAACACCTTGCTCAAAATGGTATTGAGACAGCCATACATTACCCGTCGCCACTCCCATTTCTGGAGGCCTACCAGCAATACCAGTATTCAAAACAGGAACTACCCGTATCTGCCGCCTATCAAACAGAAATTTTATCTCTCCCGGTTTATCCGGAATTAACCATGGAGCAGGTTCAGTATATAGGAGAACAGGTAAAATCCTTTTATAGGTAGTGCAATTATGGCTGTAGTTTCTATTATTATTCCTAATTACAATGGCGCAAAGTATTTAGCAGACTGTATCGACAGCTGTATTAATCAGGGTGATTGTGTTAGGGAGGTGATAATAGTTGATGATCATTCAACTGATCATAGCTTATCTATATTAAAAGAGTACCGGTCAGAATATCCTGAACTTATTCAGTTTTATACTAATCCAGGCAAAGGGGCCTGTGCTGCCCGCAATTTTGGCTATTTAAAATCTACGGGCGATTTCATTCAATTCCTTGATTCAGATGATGTACTGGCTCCTGAGAAAATCAGAAGCCAACTCAATATTCTACATTCCATGAATTATAAGGATGTTCTAATTCATGGAATGTGGGGCAGGTTCAAAGACCACTTTGATAATGTCTATTATTGGGGACCGCATGAAAGCATTAGAAAAGATCTGAAACCTGCTGATTGGCTTATTGCGAATCATATGTCCATGACTGGCTGCTGGCTGACTCACCGAAATTTGATTAAAAAAGGCGGATTATGGGACGAAACTTTGATGCGAAACCAGGACGGAGAGTTTTATTCCAGACTGATGCTGCATGCATCAAAAGTTCTCTTTTGCGCACAGGCTAAAGTTCATTATAGATCTGGCAATTCGGGATCTGTATCAAGTATTGTAGCTCGGCCTGCGATGGAATCATTACTAAAATCGTTACAGCTTATTGAAAATTATATTTTTAGCCTGGAGGAATCTCCCCGGGCTAGGCTTTCCATTGCAGACAGGTATCAGGATTTCGTTTATGCCAATTATATTGCCAACCCAGACCTGGCTCTTTTTGCAGAAAGTAAAGTAGAAGAATTGGGTGGCTCAAACTTAAAGTTGCCTGGTGGGATAATGCTGAAGTTTTTAGCTGCTGCACTAGGGTGGAAAAAGGCACTTACAATTAAAAAGCTAATCACTAGCAGTGCCAACTCCTAAATCGGAAAAATGCAAAAAATACTTTTTTTAACTACCAGTAACCTGTCCACAAACCCTCGGCTTCTTAAGGAGCTGAAAATGGTCAAAGGGAAATTCTCTGCTACTGTTTTATGCTTTGAAATGGGTAATTGGAGTGATGATTTGGATAAACAGGTTCTATCAGAAGTAGGTGGTACAGAAATAATTTACTTACCTGCCCATAGGAAAAACCTAATAGAGTGGCTGGCAGCATCCTTAGCAAACAAATTATTTCAATCGATATGGCCTTTTACTAAGAAAAGCAGGTTCGCAAGTGCAGTTAGTAATAATAAGAGGTCTCTGCAACTTTGGTGGTTCCTGAAATCCAACAAAAATAGGTTTAAAGACTATAAGCTTATTGTAGCTCATAATCTTGGAGCGCTGTACCCGGCCTACTATCTTTCCGAACTGCTTTCTGTGCCTTTTGCATTTGATGTGGAGGATTACCATCCTGGTGAGAAAATTGACCACGACAGAGAAAATGAAGTAGCGCGAAGAAAGTATCTGATGCAGACGATGCTTCCGCAAGCAGCACTGGTAACAGGAGCCTCACCTCTCATTTGTAAGGAAGTGGAGAAGCTTTGCCATACTAAAGTAGTGAATATCAATAATTCTTTTTTTAGCAGTGAATTTTTATATGCTGGAAGAAAAGAAATGGGTGGAAAAGTCAACCTGGTTTGGTTTTCTCAGCATATCAGCCATGGAAGAGGACTGGAAGTCTGTTTACCGGTATTGGACCAACTACAGGAGTTTATTTCGCTTACGCTTATCGGAAGTCTGAATAAATCTTTTGAAGAACAGTGGCTCCGGAACAGACTTTATGTTACGGTATTATCACCTATGGAACAGAAGGCCCTCCATCAGGAATTAGCGACATATGATATTGGACTTGCGCTCGAGCTTAGAAGCACAGATTTTAACAGAGAAATTGCACTTACAAACAAGATATTCGCGTACCTGCAAGCTGGTTTATACGTTGTTGCAACAGATACGAAAGCCCAGACTCTTTTAATGCAGCAGTATCCTGCCCACGGTGCTGTTTGTGAGCAGTCAGAAAAAAGTATTTTTGGTACCTTGGATAACTTGATCACCAAAATTTGTGAAATCAGAGATCACAAGGTTAACCGGTATGCGGCAATGAAAGAAATTTCTTATGAAAATGAGGGGAATAAATTACTAAGTTTGTGGACTACTGTTATCAATGAATCTCAATGAAAAAATTATTAATTATCTACCCAAACTGGGTGCCCTCAAATGCAGTAGGTGTACAAAGAGTTCGTCTAATTACTAATTATTTGCATCAGTTTGGGTGGGAACCTACCATTTTAACGGTAAATTCAAAATTTTACGAAGAGGAAACATCTTCAGATCTTATTAAAATTGCAAATCCAAATATCAAAGTTGAATATGTCGATGCAAAGAAGTCAAGTAAAATAAGACTTTACGGAGACATTGCATTAAGAGCCTTTGGTAACTTAAAACGTAAAGCGATTGAAATTGTCAAAGAGCAAAATATAGATTTCATCTGGACCCCAATACCTCCCTTTTATACAGCACTTATTGCAAGGTCTGTTCATGATGCTACTGGAGTACCCTATGCCATCGATTATATAGATCCATGGGTGCATGAATTTCCAGGAAGCAATAATCTATTTAGCAGAGCTAAACTCGCAACACTTGTTGCTAACATTCTAGAGCCTATCGCGGTGAAGAAAGTCTCTGTTTTTACAGGTGTTTCGGAAGCTTATTTTTTGCCTGTTCTGAAGCGCAATCCTAAGCTTAAAGATGTTGCCTTCTGTGGTATGCCTTATGGGTTTGATTCGAATGATTACAAGGTAAAGCCTGATAATACAGAGCTTATGTGGGATGGACGAGATGAAGTGATACCATTTGTATATGCAGGTGCCTTTTTGCCTAATGCACATTATTTCCTAAATACTTTGTTTGAAATTATTTCGGAATTAAGGAAGAGTGGTGAGTTAGACAATAGAATTAGATTCTATTTTGTAGGAACCAGTTACACATCTCTTAAATCGATACAAGATTATGCCAATGAGAATGGTATTGAGGATATTGTAACTGAAAACAGAGAACGCATTTCTTATCTTGAAGTTTTAAATAACCTTTCCTGTGCCGCAGGAGTTTTGGCTATTGGCAGTACAGAACCACATTATACTGCCTCTAAAATTTTTCAATCTGTTCTTTCTTCAAAACCGGTGTTTGCTGTTTTTCATCATTTAAGTACTGTAGTAAAAATTTTGAAAGACACAAATGCTGATCAATACCTTGTTAAATATATTGATTCTGAATCTAAAGAACAGTTGAGAAAAAAAATGAAGAATTCATTTATCTCTTTTATCAATACAAGTAAAGGGTGGCATCCTCGCTTTGAGGCGCTGGATCAGTATTCTGCTAAAAATTCTGCTAAAGCCCTAGCAAGTGTCTTAAATTCAAAACTTATTAATTAATGCAAAAAAGCATTGTATTTATTATCCCACATTTTGGAAAATTTAAAAGTTATTTTCAGCTTTGGCTCCAATCCTGTAAATATAATCCTTCTATCCATTGGCTTATATTTACAGATGACCATACATCATATGATTTTCCTCCTAATGTTATAGTACATTACACTACTTTCGAGGAAACCGTAAGTCAGATCCAAGAAGTATTTGACTTTGAAATTTGCTTGAAGTCACCTTATTATTTATGTGAGTTTAAAGTTGCTTATGGGGAGATTTATCAAAAATATATTGAAGGCTATGACTTCTGGGGGTTTTGTGATACTGATTTGATATGGGGTAATTTAAGAGAGCATATAACTGACGAGATTTTAACTTCTTATAGTAAAATATCCTGGAGAGGGCACTTAACTTTATTTAGGAATAACAAGCATATTAATTCATTATATAAATCAACTATTGATGGTATAGAGTTTTATAAATTTGCTCTATCCAATCAATCTGGTCATTTCTTATGGTTTGACGAAAGAGTAATAAATTATATTTTCGAGTCGAAGAACGAAAGTATATATACTGATCTGATGTTCGCTGATTTAAAAATAAGATCGTATAATTTTTTTCTTTTACATTTTTTGCCAGAAAATGATTTTAAAAATAATAGCCAAATCTTTCTTTGGGAAAAAGGAAACTTGTTTAGATTGTACAGCCAAAATAATAAAGTGTATAAGGAAAGCTTTGCTTATATACATTTTTTAAAGAGAGAAATGAAGATTGTCGACAAGCTAAAATTTGAAGATCGTTTTTTGATAGTGCCTAATAAGTTTATTAATTACATTAGGAATATAGATGCTGACAAAATTGATGTTCTATCTAAAAAGAGGTACTATTGGGAGTACGTGTTTTCCCGATTAAATTCAAAATATGTTAAAAACAAAATCAATTATTTCTTGAACAAACGTGCTTTCAAGAAACATTATAGTTTTTTGCCTGTTAATTCTTACCATTGTAAAGTTCCAACTCCTGTAGATGTAATCGAATATAATAACTAAAAAGTTGTGTGAACAATATGACAGCGTAAACACATCTCTCTATTCGACTTTATTCTAATAATTTTACTGATGCAAACTAAAAGGCTGGCAATTGTCGTTACACATCCTATACAATATCATGCGCCTCTATTCAAACTATTGAGTACACATGAATCTCTGAATTTGAAAGTATTTTATACTTTAGGTGTGTCTTCTGCTGAGGTTACAGACAAAGGATTCGGAAAGGCGATAAATTGGGATATCCCTCTTTTGGATGGATATGCTTATAAGTTCCTAAAAAACGTTTCAAAAGAGCCAGGTACATCACACTTTAAGGGTATAGTCAACCCAACAATTATTGAAGATATTAGGGATTATCAGCCAACCGATATTCTTGTCTTTGGGTGGAATTTTGACAGTCACCTGAAAGTGTTAAAGTACTTTAAGAATAAAGTTACTGTATATTTCAGGGGCGACTCTACTTTGTTAGATGAGTCAAAAGGTTTAAAGGTGTTGTTGAGGCGACTGGTACTAAAGTGGGTTTATCGTAATGTTGATAAAGCTTTCTTTGTTGGGACAAATAACAAGCAATATTTCCTGAAGCATGGTTTTAGTGAACGTGATCTTGTTTTTGCGCCACATGCTATTGATAATGAAAGATTTGGGAATGATGAAGATAATATTATTGCAGCAAAGTTAATTAGAGAGGATTTAGGGATACCTGAAATTGATATTGTCTTTTTATTTACTGGTAAATTTGAATACAAAAAAAATCCGCTCTTACTTATCAAAGCTTTCAAGCGGATGGCAAAAAGTAATGTGCACCTATTACTTGTAGGTAATGGCAAATTAGAAGAAGAGCTTAAGCAGGAAGCGAAAGGGTGGCCTACTATACATTTTCTTCCTTTTCAAAATCAATCCAAAATGCCTGCAACTTATAGAGCGGCGGACGTGTTAGTACTTCCATCAGCTGGGCCTGGCGAAACATGGGGGTTGTGTATCAACGAAGCCATGGCTTGTGGCCGTCCAATAATTGCCAGTAATAAGGTAGGTTGTGCCGTAGATCTGGTTCAGGGAAAACGGAATGGTTTTATATTTGATTCTGGGAATATTGAAGACCTCACTAGCTGTTTAACTCTTTTGGCCTCATTACCAAAAGAGGAATTAAGAAGAATGGGCAATGCATCAAAAATCATTATAAAAAAGTGGAGCTATGAGCAAATTAAAGATGCAATTGTTACTACGCTGAAATGAATAGCTTAAAAAATTGAAGATGGGTTCTGAAAATTCATGAATAATATAAAGCAACAGACTTCAAATAAGGTAATATTTCAGTTAATTTCACTGACTGCGACATTAATACTTTTACTGCTTTTCTCACCTTTATCCTACCTTTCTCTTTTAGGAGTATTATTTACAATTTATATTCTAAATGAGCTTGTTTTTGGTTTTGGTAAAGGAATACCCATAAATATTGTTATTGTTTTCATTGCTTCTTTGCAATGGATTATTGGCCCGATTTTAAGCTATTATACAGGCATTGTACATCCTTTCTATGGCATGCAGGTACCAGAGGAAGAGTATATGAGTTTTGTTCTGCCTGGTGTTATGTTCTATCACTTTGGACTTTCATTACCTATTATTGGCGTTAGTCACATACCAAAAATAGTGATCAATGATTTAGAGAATGAAACAAGCAATAAAATAAAAGGAGCTTATTATTTGATTGCACTTGGTTTTTTTGCATCTTTTGCTTATTCATTTGCTCCAGGATCTTTGGCTTTTTTCTTTGTACTGCTCTCAAACCTCAAGTTTATTGGCTGCTTCTACCTATATTTGAGTAATGCGAAAAATAAGAAAATATTATATTTTATTTATTCCTCTCTTTTACTTCAGTCATTAGCAGCAGCCTTATTTCATGATCTGCTATTATGGTCAATGTTTTTCTTGTTTATTTATTGTATTAAGAATAAAGTAAGCATAAAGACGAGGTTTTCTGTCTTAGTTATTGGCTTTTTTATGGTGTTTGTGCTACAATCTGTCAAGTATCAATATCGCACCATTGCTTGGACTGATACAACCTTAGATACGTTTGATCAAGTAGAGCTTTTTTTTAGTATGGTTGGGGAACGGCTTACATCCCCAGAGATACTTTTTGATGTAGAGGCAAATGAAGTAACAATAACAAGGCTTAATCAGGGATGGATTATAACCCGTGTTATGAATTATGTCCCATATATAAGACCTTATGCAGATGGTGAGACTATAGAAGAAGCTTTTTCTGCTGCTTTTTTACCACGGTTTTTATATCAAAATAAAGCTGTAGCTGGAGGTCGCGAGAAAATGGTGCGATTTACTGGTATCGAGTTGCAGCAAGGAACAAGCATGAATATAAGTCTTATAGGAGAAGGGTATGGCAATTTTGGCAGGAGTGGTGGAGTCGTTTTTATGTTTTTGATTGGAATTGCCTTTAGTCTTATACTTAGATATATTTTAAAATTGAGTTTGCGAAATCCAACCTACATATTTTGGATACCTTTTTTATATATGCAGGTTGTAAAGGCAGAAACAGATTTAACCACAACTTTGAATTATATTGTGAAGGCAAGTATTGTTATGGTTATAGTATTTTATGGATTTCGGCGGATTCTTAAGATTGATATATGAATTGCATTTGAATTAGATTATATATTTAATGTTACTTAAAGCTTATAATTAGTTTGATGTAGTTTAGATGCGGAACACTAGATTGGAAGGGAGTTATGATCGTGATTATATAAAATGAGTAACAACATTCTAGTATCAACGCTTCGGAAAGTATATGCTCTTTTACCTGCTGGAAGTAGGGGTAGCACACTTGGGATGCTGGGGTTATTACTGGTAAATTCATTCCTCGAAATTCTAGGACTTGCTGCCATTCTACCTGTAATTGTTATATTGTTGCAAGAAGATATAGTAGAAAATATCAGTAGCTTCCAGTGGTTGTACAACTTCTTTGGATTCGCATCTGAAACCAGGTTCCTTGTTGTTTTTGCCTTATTGGTAATGGGCTTTATGGTTGCAAAGAATGCTGTTAGCCTTTGGATCTATAAGCAGCAAGCAAATTTTTCCTACAAGCTTTATTCGTACTTTTCATCACAGCTTTTCAAGGTTTATCAGAACAAAGGCCTGTTCTTCTTTAAGAGCCACAATCCAAGCCATGTTATTCGGAATATTAACCAAATCCCCCTTGATTTTGTCAATTTTATAGTGCTGAATCTAATAACCATTCTAAATGAGGCAGTCGTTATTCTAATTATCTTAACCCTGATTTTGCTTTATGATCCGGTCATTGTATTGCTTCTATCTGTATTTGTTGTTCCTGTTTTTTCCTTATTCTATAGAGCTGTTAAAAGCAAATCTCAAGCTATTCAATCGGAACTGAATGAAGTGAACCCTACTCTTCATATTAACTTGTTTCATTTTGTGTATGGGTATATTGATGTGAAGATGAATAACTCGGAAGCCTACTTTTTAGAAAATCACAAAAGGCACCTGAGCAGAGTTTCACGGTTAAGTATGCTTGATAAGGTATTGCAGCAGGCGCCTACGAAAGTTATAGAAACTGGCTTGATGGCTGCCATTACGCTGGTGGCATTGTATGGGGTTCTGTTTGTGCAGGACAAGCAGCATATTGTAGGCCTATTATCTGTATTTGCCCTTGCCGCGTATAGGATACTTCCTTCCATAAACCGATCTATGATAGCTTTGGTAGGAGTTAAAGGCTTTCAGCATACCTTTGAGGAGTTAAATCAATTGAACCAAATTGATAAAACCTCTGGAGCTAAGCCTTCTGAAGATATTTGTTTCACTTCTAGTATACGGGTTGAGAACTTAAGTTTTGCTTATAACAAGGATATGGTTGTCCTAAATAACATATCTTTTCCTATAAAAAGGAATAGTATAACGGGTATTATCGGCACCTCCGGGTCAGGAAAAAGTACGTTGGTAAACTTGTTACTTGGTTTTTATGCGCCTTCATCCGGCCTTATACGAATTGATGACGTGCCTCTTGATGAAAGAAACGTAGCAAGTTGGAGAAGGAAAAATGGTTATGTGCAGCAAGAAGTATATATCTTAGACGCTACGGTCGCGGAAAACATTGCATTTGGTGTGTCGAAAGAAAGTATAGACGCAGTTAAGCTAGATAGGGCTGTACGCTTGGCGAGTCTGGCAGATGTTGTGAACCGGCTACCGGATGGTCTAAATACGGTTCTTGGCGATAGGGGGGCAATGTTATCGGGGGGACAAAGGCAAAGAATAGGAATTGCCAGAGCCTTGTATCATGGTGCAAACCTTTTAATTCTGGATGAAGCAACCAGTGCATTAGACGCTTCTACCGAAAATGAAATTAATGAAGCAGTATGCCGGCTGGCTGAAAATGACATGACAGTCATAATAATTGCACATAGATGGACTTCCTTACGCCGGTGTGATTCGATCGTTGAATTAGAAAATGGTATTATTAAGAGGATATGCTCGTATGACGAGTTGATAAAAAAACCAATGGCATAACTGGTATGGCGAAATTCAAAATCAGGAGTTGGATTTAGAGTTTGACCAGGAATGAGCAAGCATAGATTCAGAATCGAAGCTCCACTAGCAGCCAGATCTATTTCTAAAAGTTGTTTATAGACTGTACGTTAGGGTTGATGAGTTGAATGCCTCGTGCATGTTTTTCAACTAAGTCGTGCCCTGGTTTAATTGTCTGCAGCCTTTGCCGGGATGAATTCCGATGATTTGAAATAAATTGGCCTTTCAGAGGCTTTTTATTCAGCTGTATTAGGTCTTATTCCGGTGTTGTAAACCTGTATATTCATATTATGTAAGCTGATACAGCCATCAACCAATAAAGTATAGTTTTTTACGCATTCGAGCCAATTTGAAAAAAGGAGTCACCTTCTTCTTCCGTAAGCCCCGTAAGGGTGCCTTCAGCATTGAGAACCTGTTTAATACGGTGCAGGGCCAGCTGCATGGTAAGGTCCGGGTACATAATTATTTTATGTCCTGCCATAGTTCGGGTTTAAAAAACAGGTTGCGCATGCTCCGCGATGCAGCCAGAAACAAAGGTGAACTTAACCATGTGACGGGAGATATTAATTTTATTATGGTAGCATTACCGAGTAAAAATTCTATTTTAACGATACACGACATTGAATCTTTGGAAAGAGCAGGTGGACTATCCAGCAGGATACTCCATTATTTCTGGCTCGTTTTGCCGGTTAAAGTTGCCGGAAAAGTTACCGTAGTTTCTCAACACACAAAATTAAAGTTGCTTCAGAAAGTCTCCGTTGATCCGGAAAAGATTGTTGTCATTCCAAACCCTGTTTCAGGCATCTATCGTTACACTCCCAAACCATTCCTAAAAGAAAAGCCAATCTTGTTGCAGATAGGGACTAAGTATAACAAGAACCTGGAAAAGCTTATACCTGCTGTGGCTGGACTCAGCTGCAGGCTAACCATAGTAGGTAAATTAAGCTTGGCACAGCGCCAGTTGTTGGAGCAGCATGAAATTGATTATGTTAACAAAGTAGACTTGAGCAATGAAGCGCTGCTACAGGAATATATCCAAGCAGATATCGTTACCTTTGCCTCTACTTTTGAAGGTTTTGGCATGCCGATTATAGAGGCTAATGCTGTTGGCCGGGTTGTGCTGACCAGTAACAAGGGGGCTATGTCAGAAGTGGCAGCTGATGCGGCCATGTTAGTTGATCCAAAAAGCGTGGAAGATATCCGAAGGGGTATCGTGGAACTGATTCAAGACGATCAACTACGAGAGCAACTCATCCGGAACGGCCGGCAGAATGTGAAAAAGTACCGTCCTGAAGCCATTGCAGCGCGCTACCTGGCACTTTATGAAAGCATGTCAACATGAAAACAAAACTCCGCATACTTATTACCATCGATTGGTTTCTGCCAGGTTACAGAGCAGGAGGGCCCATCCGGTCCTGCGCCAACCTGGTGAACCACTTGAAAGAAGAATTTGATTTTTACATCATTACCCGCAACACCGATTACAATTCTACAGCGCCATATCCTGGAGTAACACCCAACATCTGGCAGCAGCGGTATGGAGTAAATCTATATTACTTCTCCTCTGATACGCTAGCCTATAATTCTCTTAAAAAGGTGATGAAGGAAGTGCAGCCGGATGTTATCTATATCAATGGGATTTTCTCACGTTACTTCTCCATCTATCCCCTCATAATCAGCAGATCCCTTAAGGTCGGAAGGGTGATTGTGGCAGGTAGAGGGATGTTTGCACCAGGCGCCAGGGAGGTGAAAGGTGGCAAGAAACAGCTTTTTTTTAAGATAGCCCGCTATGTAGGCCTTTATAAATCTATTTTTTTTCATGCAACCAATGAAATGGAGGCTGCCCACATTCACGAGGTATTGGGCAGGCACACTCCGGTAATAGTGGCCTCAAATCTGGCCAGCAAAAAGAGAATGGGAGGCTTTTCAGGAAATCCCGAAAAAAAAGTAAACCAGCTCTGGCTAGTAAGTTTTGCCCGAATCTCTCCTGAAAAGAATACCTATTATGGGCTGGAAATTCTTGCCAATAATAAGTTTGATGGTGAAATCACCTATGATTTATATGGGCAGATCAACGATTCGGCCTACTGGAATTCCTGCCAGGAACTTATAAAAGAGCTACCTGCCAATATTCAGGTCACTTACAGAGGAAGCATCGAGAGTGCTGAAGTTCCGGCAGCCATGCAGCAATACCATGCCCTTTTTCTGCCTACCAAAGGTGAGAACTTCGGGCATGTTATCTTGGAGAGTTTCATGGCTGGGCTGCCTGTGATCATCAGCGACAAAACTCCCTGGCAAAACCTGCAGGAGTCGGAGGTGGGCTTTGACTTGCCATTGGAGCAGCCAATGTTGTTCCGGGAGGCCATCAACTCTTTGCTGCTAATGCCTCAGGAAAAATTTGAAAAGATGAAGGCTGCAGTTGGAAAATATGCAGTAGCCATACTCCAGGATGAAGCAACTCTACGGGCAAACAGAGCATTATTTGGGCTGGAATGAAAACACGCTGGTTTCCAACCCCGTAATAGAGGGCCTAAAGTTCAAAATCGTTACCTGTCCTCTAAACAATAAAATAAAATCCCCGAGTTGTCTAAGCTAAAAAAACACTAAATTCGCACCGGTATTTGAAATAAAGCCGCCATTTATACTAATCTAAAAGAATGAATAACAATACTAGCATTGTAGTAGAAAACGCGAAAATCGCTATCATTGGACTTGGTTACGTAGGTCTTCCGCTTGCCATAGAACTTGCCAAGAAGTATGATGTGTTAGGATTTGACATAAATGAGCTACGGGTAAAGGAGTTGAGCGAAGGTCAGGATCGTACGCAGGAAGCCGATGTACAGGACCTGAATGCGGTGATGGCCTTGAAAGGAACGGAGCGGAATGGGAGCATTGGGCTGTACTTTTCAGCAGACACAGAGGAGTTGCGAAAGTATAACACCTTTATAGTTACTGTTCCTACCCCCATCGATCAGTTTAAAGCGCCTGATCTCAGGCCTTTGATCAAGGCCTCTGAAATGCTGGGAAAAATTCTGAAAAGCGGGGACTTAGTGATTTATGAATCTACGGTATATCCGGGCTGTACGGAGGAGGACTGTGTGCCGGTGCTGGAAAAATTCTCCGGCCTTCAGTTTAACAAAGACTTCTTTGCAGGCTACTCCCCCGAACGTATCAACCCGGGCGACAAGATTAATACCCTCACAAAAATTAAAAAAGTGACCAGTGGCTCTACGCCGGAGATTGCGTCGCGGGTAGATGATATTTACCGTTCTATTATTGTAGCTGGTACCCATAAGGCTCCCAGCATAAAAGTGGCAGAGGCCTCTAAGGCCATCGAGAATGCCCAGCGGGATGTGAACATCTCTTTTGTAAATGAGTTGGCCCTGATTTTTGACAGGCTGGGGATTGATAGCAATGATGTGATTGAAGCCGCAGGCACAAAGTGGAACTTTCTGAAGTACAAGCCCGGACTGGTAGGAGGGCACTGCATCGGGGTAGATCCCTATTACCTGGCGCACAAAGCGGAGTCGCTGGGCTACCACCCGCAGGTGATCTTATCGGGCCGTCGGGTGAATGACAACATGGGGCAGTTTGTAGCCAACAAGCTGGTGAAACTGATGATCAATAAAGACCAAAAGATAAAAGGGGCGAAAGCGTTGATCATGGGCTTTACGTTTAAGGAGAACTGCCCGGATGTGCGGAATACGCGCGTGATTGATATTTACCATGAACTGGCGCAGTTCGGCATGGATGTGGACATTTTTGACCCCTGGGCCAATGCAGAAGAGGTAAGACACGAGTATGGCGTGGAGATAGAACGAAGCCTGAATGAATCTAAAGTCTATAACGCTGTGGTAGTGGCCGTGGCTCACAACGAGTTCCTGAGCATCGACTTCACAAGGTTTAAGCGAGACAATGCCGTGATTTTTGATACAAAGGCCTGCCTGAACAGGGATTTAGTAGATGCACGATTATAATAACACTATTTATGCGGTAGCCAATAGTTAACACTTGTTGCTTCCCCCCATTTTTCATCCTTCTGCAAGGGTCTTGTGGGCGAGAACCATCGGCAATAGCTATAGGCTTTTTTGACTGGGTTTGCATAGCTTCTGGTACAGCCGTGACGGCGGAGGCAGCTTGTTTCATTACCCGTGTCTTTGTTCTTTTTGTCTTGATGCATGAACCACCCCTGCCCCTCCTTGAAAAAGGAGGGGAGTTTCAATAAAATCTGAATGATTTCAAACTCGCGGAACGCCCAGACAGCCTAATTTCATTCAATGCACTTGACAAATTAACTGTTTTGTAGCTACCTGCCGCAATACAGAACAAAGGTAGCTACCGCACAAATAGGATAGCATAATAAACGAGTAACAGCAGAGACAGAGGCGCCAGAAAACTTTTTTGATGATAAAAAGGATTGTTGTTTGTTGAAAGTCGTAATTCCTAAAAAGGTCTACTGAAAGATCTGATGTATTTCCTCTTCGTTTATTCAATTCAACTTTTCACACATAATTGTTTACTCTAACCTCATAAAAATCTCACCTGAATCAGAAGTAGTGGCAGAAGTACAGAATAAGGTTGATCTTTCTATCTATAACAACGACTGGTACAGTCCGGGAGCAGGGGTTGTAAAGCGGACCGTTTGGTATTTTGTAAACGTCATGTTTTTTATTAATCCTTTAAATCCTGTTAATGGCCTGAAGGTGTGGCTGCTACGTATTTTTGGTGCTAAAGTGGGGCAGAGGGTTGTCGTAAAGCCGGGGGTCAATATAAAATATCCGTGGTTCCTCCGGATTGGAAGCCATGTATGGCTGGGAGAGGAGGTTTGGATTGATAACCTGACCGAAGTTGTCATACAGGATCATGTCACTGTATCGCAGGGAGCAATGTTGCTTACTGGGAGCCATAACTACAAAGCTACTAGCTTTGATTTGCAGGTGGGCAAAATTGTGCTGGAGGAGGGGACCTGGATAGGGGCAAGAGCCACGGTCTGCCCCGGCGTAACTTGTGGCACTCACAGTGTGCTGGCGGTAGGATCTGTCGCTACACACCGGCTGGAACCTTATACCATCTACCAGGGCAACCCGGCCATACCAAAGCGAGGTAGAAATATACAGTAAGATTTTTTAAAGAAGGTTGCTAACCGGGAAGCTGGATTATGCTTTTATCTTTTAAAGCATTGACAGATATATACAACACTAAATTTAAACCGACTTGATCTTTTTAGAAGTGGGTAGATGTCGTCATCTGATATCTATGGCCAATAAACTAGTATCCTAAATACCAGCCAGTGAAGATTTCCATTATTACCATAGTTTACAATAACCGCGAAACCATTGCCGATGCCATTGAGTCGGTGCTGGAGCAGACGTATCCTGACATTGAATACATCGTGATAGATGGCTTGTCGACTGACGGCACAGTGGATGTGGTGAGGAGTTATGGCAGCAGGATAGCAAAATTCGTTTCGGAAAAAGACAAAGGCTTATACGATGCCATCAACAAAGGCATAGGACTTGCCACCGGAGAGGTGGTAGGGCTGCTGCACTCCGACGATATCTTCTACAGCAAAGATACGGTAGCTGGCATTGCAGCCGCCTTCAAGGCACATAATACCGACAGCATTTACGGCGACCTGCTATATGTGCAGAAAGAGGATACCAGCAGGATTGTCCGCAACTGGGTATCAGGGGCCTACTGCCGCGATAATTTCCTGTATGGCTGGATGCCGCCACACCCTTCCTTCTACGTCAAGAAAGAATGCTACCGGAAATTTGGCCTGTTCAACACCGGATTTAAAAGTGCAGCCGATTATGAACTGATGCTGCGCTTCCTGTTTAAGCATAATATAACGACGGCCTACCTGCCGGAAATACTGGTGCGCATGCGTGTGGGCGGCAAGAGCAACGTTACGCTGAAGAACCGTATACGGGCCAACCAGGAGGATTATAACGCTTGGGTGGTGAATGGGCTGAAGCCAAGATTTTACACCCGCTACCTTAAGCCGCTCCGGAAGCTGACGCAGTTCCTGTAGGTACTGATCCCCTGTTCAGGCTGGCCGCTAAATTCTGCCCCAAATCTTTTTAGGTTAAAACGGCAGCCATTCTTTTTGAGGCACCAAATGCAGCAGCGTCATCTACCCAATCCTTTCATTGGGTTCTGCCGGGAGATTTCTTGCGCTCGCATTATTTGAGTACCAATACTGTGAAGGCGTAACAGTAAGTATAGGGCTGTCAAGTTTTACCTTACCTCTTTGCCCGGTATATCCAATTAGCTTCGATGGGTCCTAAGTCGTGTTTCAAGCGGCTAATGGTATAAATATTTCCTTCCCGTGTAAAAAGTGGTGAAATAGTTACAGCAAAGCTACTTCCCATGCTTTACATCTGAATATTGCTGGCAGTTGTAAACACTCCTAAAATCGCCTCAAAGGCTGGGCCGCTTCATACTACCTGGCATCGGTAGCGGCACCATTTAAAAACTGCCAGAAGTAGAGATTAAATAAGTGCCAGGTAGTGGAGAATGAAAAAAATGCGCCTCCGGACATCTTTGTCCGGAGGCCAACTGGGGGACTTTCTAATCCCCGTGCACCGAGAGCCTCAATTCCTCACAGTTACGCTGGCTCTCCTCGGCCCAGGCCTCAAGCATGGTCGAAGAAACATAATAAATTAGGATGAAACCAATTTGCCCTCAAGGGAAGGGGATCGTTGCGGAGAATGAAAAGTCCCTGCCCTTACCAGAATAGCCTGCCTGCTATAAAACAAAATGCTTACCACTACTTATTGCACAGGAGGAATTATTTGAATAAAATTGGCCCTCCAGAGAATTTTCCTGCTGCTGCTAAGGACCCAAAAGCTAATGCGGTTGGCTTCCCTAAGTAAATGCAAGTAAAGTGGGCCGGAAGTATTTATCTGTCTTCAGCGGCAGAGGGCTCTGGAGGTCCGTTTTCATTAGAATAATCCAGTAGGCGACACTTTACTTATTTCCACCGTCTTTCTTTTGTCCTACCTGAACATATAGTGTAGAGAAAATTAAATGGTTTAGTTTCCTCTCAATTACGCTGGTGCGAGCTTGCAGCTCGTATTTTTATACCAACTACTTTTCTGAAGGGACCATAAAAGGTTCTTGAGGATGGACGCTGAAAAAGATAATGCTGTAGCCTCAAGAAACATATGTTACGAGTTGCACGCTCGCACCAGCGTCCTGCAAGCTGCTAATGGCTTCTGATGCTTCTTAAACGGCCTGTTATAGGATGGCCTTACCGGGTAGCATAGCAGCATAAACAAAAAAAGGCGGCTCCCCAGAATGAGAAGCCGCCTTATATGTTAAATTAATTTTTAACTGATGTTACGCACCAGACACGTATAAAGCTTAGAATTTAGTCATGCGCCTATGTCCTCTCTACTAGATTTATACAGCGACTATCTGCTTAGCAGCCAAGGGCAAACAAGCGCCACGGGCCTTTCTGCTCTTCTCGATGGTGCCATTCAACATGACAGCGTCACCCGCTTTTTGAGCGGCCACCATTTCACCTCCCGCGAGCTCTGGCTCCAGGTAAAGCCCCTGGTGCGGGCTCATGAGTCGGAGGATGCCTGCCTCGTCTTCGACGACACCCTTGTCGAGAAAGCCTACATGGACGAGAACGAGCTCATCTGCTGGCACTACGACCACGCCAGGCAGCGCAACGTCAAGGGCATCAACCTGCTGACAGGCTTCTACGTCTCCTCCTCCAAAGAGGGGGCAGAGCCCCTGCGCATCCCCGTCACTTACATGCTCATCCTCAAGACAGTGCTTTCCTGCGAGCTGAAGACGCGCAAGATCAAGCGTCAGTGCCTGCTGACCAAGAACCAGATGATGCAAATGATGATACAGCAGGCTATAGCCAACCAATTAAAGTTCAACTACATCCTGGCCGACACCTGGTTTGCCTCCTCTGACAACATGCGCTTTATCCACAAGTGCAAGAAGCACTTCATCTTTGACCTGAAGGACAACCGCCTGGCGGCCCTGAGCCAGCCGGCGCGGAGCAAAGGCCAGTGGAGCAGGATTGACCAGCTGGATTTGCCCGATAACATGCCGGTACGGGTTTGGCTCAAGGACCTGGACCTACCAGTGCTCCTCATCAAACAGGTCTTTATAAACCAGGACCTCTCCTGCGGCGTGCGATTTCTGGTATCCAACCGGTTGGACTTGTCCGCTGAGGAGTTCGACACGCTCTACAAAAAACGGTGGGGCGTGGAGGAGTACCACAAAAGCATTAAGCAGAATGCCTCCGTGGCAAAGTCTCCGGCAAGGACCGTGCAGACGCAGAGTAACCATGTGTTCGCCTCTATCTTTGCCTACGTCAAACTCGAGAAACTCAAGTTTGCGCACGCGCTTAACCATTTCGCACTTAAAACTAAAATATATCAGGCTGCTCTTAAAGCTGCATTCAAAGAACTTGCTATCCTTAAACTACAAGCTGAGCTTGCGTAACATCAGTTTTTAACTTTTAGCCACCCTCTTTTACGGCGCCCTATGCCAGGAGGTTACAATTTGTTTTGCCAGTTCCGATTTTCCTTTCCAAAAAAGAACTTCTTCAGCAGGAGAGGTGCCGGTGCTCATCTAAATGTTTGCGGGATCTAATCGGGCCAATTCATAAAATAGAGTTTAGCTTGCGGATCTTTTAGGAAACTCTGTTCTGCAAGCAAGTGCCTCTAGGCAGGTTGCGCTAAATCTGGTAGGAAACTCTGTTCTGCAAGCAAGTGCCTCCAGGCAGGTTGCGCTAAATCTGGGGCCTGTGCATAAAAGTGTTTCCCGCATTATGAGACTTTAAGAGCAGAATATAACCTGCGTAATATCAGTAAGTTAGGCCTGAATGGGTGAGGTGACCAAGGAGCAGGAGCATCAATATGCTCTGCTGAAACAAAAAGGCTCCGGAATATATTCCGGAGCCTTGGTAGCGGGGAGCAGAATCGAACTGCCGACCTCAGGGTTATGAATCCTGCGCTCTAACCATCTGAGCTACCCCGCCGTTGTGGATGCAAAAGTAGAAAAAACTTTTAAATAAACGCAACACTTGCCCTCAAAAAAAAATATTTTATTTTTAGTATGTTTAAAGACTGGGAAATTAATACTATACTTACTCAAACACTTACCGAAGGGCCTGTATGAATAATAAGACGACTAAAACTAAATTTGTGTGCGAGTATCCGATAAACGCATCTGCCAAGCTGCTCTATCCTTACCTGAGCACCCCCAGCGGGCTGGCCGAATGGTTCTGCGATGATGTGATCGTGGACGAAAATAAGGTTTTTAACTTTATTTGGGATGGTCGCAGCCATTATGCCGAAATGACGGGCCACCGTACCAACCGCTCGGTGCGCTTCCTGTTCCTCGATGATAAAAAGAAGCACCTGCCCGACCCCTCGTACATCGACTTCTCGATTGAGTCGAGCGAACTGACGCAGGAGCAGTTCCTGAAGATCGTTGACTATTCAGAGGAAGAGGATAAGAAAGAGCTGGAGGAGCAGTGGGAGTACCTGCTGCAAAATCTGCGCGAGACGGTTGGCGGCTAACACGGCTGCCATAAAATGCTTATCTTTGCACGATTTTTGGATACACGGTGTTTAAAAAAACGGCACCGGGCGCCCAACCAAGCCTCAACGCCGTCTTGGCCCCCATGAAGAAACTAGATAAGCTCATTTTACGGTCGTTTATCGGCCCTTTTGTCCTCACCTTTGCCATAGTTGAGTTTATTCTGCTCACGCAGTATATGCTCAAGTACCTCGATGAACTGCTGGGAAAAGACCTGGGCGGGGAGGTTTTTGCGGAGTTGCTCTTTTATTTCAGCCTGAACATGACGCCGGTAGCGCTGCCGCTGGCGGTGCTGCTGTCTTCGCTCATGACGTTTGGCACGCTCGGGGAGCACCATGAGCTGACGGCCATCAAAACCTCGGGCATCGCGCTGCCCCGTATTCTGCGCCCTGTGCTCATTCTGGTGGTTATTATCTCCGTAGGCGCTTTTTACTTCAACAACAAGGTAGTGCCCAAAGCCAACCTCAAAGCCTATAGCCTGCTCTGGGACATCCGCCAGAAAAAACCGACCATGAACTTTAAGGAGGGCGCCTTCTACAACGGTCTGCCAGGCTATAGCATCAAGATCAACAAAAAGCTGGAAGATGGCCAGTCGCTGCGCGACATCATGATCTACGACCACTCCAAGGGCGGCGCCAACACCACCGTGATACTGGCCGACTCCGGTAAAATGTATACCCAGTACAACGACAACTACCTGGTGCTGGAGCTCTTCGATGGCAACACCTATGTAGACCAGGACGACCCCGGCATCCGGAACTCCACGGAGCAGTTTGTGCGGCAGAAGTTCGAGGAGAGCAAAATAGTGTTCAGCCTCTCGTCCTTCAACATGGAGCGTACCCGCGAGGAGTATTTCTCCGACAACAAGATGATGAAGAATATCGGGCAGCTGCAGCAGGTAACAGACTCGCTGCGCCGGCACGGGCAGCGCGAACAGCAATTGTACCCGCCCAACGTGGAGTCTTTTTACGCCTATTTCAAGGCAGATACCGGCAGCACCAAAAACGGCTTTAAACTGCTCGACAAAACCATCGAAAGAGAGCTGCCCACGGAAAACGCAGACCTGTTGGCGGTGGCCACCAATAAGGCCCGCAACATCAAGAGCTTTACCTCTAACTACCTGGAGCGCGTGAGCGGCACCCTGCGCGAAGCCAATAACTATGAGATCGAGATCTGGCGCAAATATACCCAGTCGACCTCCATTTTCATGCTCTTCCTGATCGGGGCGCCCCTGGGAGCCATCATCAAGAAAGGAGGCCTGGGCGTGCCGGTGATCATCTCCATCGTGTTCTTCATCCTGATGTACGTCATGTCCATTCTGGGAGAGAAGTGGGCGCGGGAAGGTCTGATTTCTGTGGGAGCCGGCATGTGGGCCGCCAACCTCATCCTGCTGCCCATCGGGCTGTTCTTCCTGTACCAGGCTCAAAACGACTCCAGCCTGCTAGAAGTAGACTTCTGGCGAAAACTCATGGCCCGCCTCCGCCGCAACAAGCTGGACGTTTAAAGGGAGGTAGAAAGTTAGAAAATTAGTGTTAGAAAGTTGTAGGCAAGAAGAGGAGGCCGGGGCCAAGTGGCAAAAGGTGACATTCTGTAAATTCTGATTCAGACAAGAAAACTTGTTTCCCTAGTAGGCAACAGGAGTACCAGCAGGAGTAAGAAGCTCCGAAAGGCTCAATTCATTAGAATAATTTGCTCTTGAAGAATCCTTTGCATCCTTACATCCTGAAAATCCTTGGGGTAGGGGCCCTATAGAAAGATTCAGACATGAAATCAGACGTGTGCGGGTTTTTAACTTTCTAGCCAATATTACCGCATTTCAATGCGCCAACAATTTTTATTAAAGATAAAATTTTTATATCTTTGCGGCTTATATAGCTATCTGAACCAAGATAAAACCAGTTTGATATTTTTTTATATACAATGAAATTAACTACTGAAGCGAAACAAGAAATTTTTGAAAAGTATAGCCAAAGCAAGTCTAAGGCTGATACGGGCTCTGCAGAAGCACAGATCGCACTCTTTACGACGCGCATCGCTGACCTGACGGAGCACCTTAAAATACATAAGAAAGACTTCGGCACACGCCTGGGCCTTCTGAAACTGGTAGGTAAAAGAAGAAGACTTCTTAACTACCTGATCAAAAATGATATTACCCGATACAGAGCCATCATCGCAGAGCTTAATATCAGAAAATAAGCTTTTTTATATTAGGGAATTCATAACAGGATTCCCTAATCTTTTTACCTGAGTAAAGCTGTCAGTATAAATTCAGTTATTCAGAAGGGGAAAAAGGATGCATATGCTTTTCTGAGGGCTCTGAAAGCATATCTTTATATATCCCTGATGTTTACTCCTGATTTTTACTTTGGCGAAGCTCCTCACGCTTGTCTTGTCTTTTAGTTTGCGGCTAAGCTGGCCCAGCCCCGGACCAACTGAAGCCTGAAAGCCAGGTCGGGCTATTGTACCCTCCTTCCTTCCTCCTTGCCAGTACCGACAGCGGCCACAATGGGTAGCCCTGTCTTTTTTGATGCTTAAAACGATACAAGAAGATGTCACAGAACGCGATTACGAAAACCATTTCTCTCCCTGATGGCAGGGAGATCACCATTGAAACTGGTAAATTAGCCAAACAAGCCGACGGATCTGTAGTAGTAAGAATGGGTAACACCATGCTGCTCGCTGCCGTTGTTTCCAACAAAGAAGCCCGCGAAGGGGTAGACTTTATGCCACTGTCGGTGGATTATCAGGAAAAATTTGCCTCCTCCGGTAAAATTCCAGGAGGTTTCCTGAAAAGAGAAGCCAGACTGTCTGACTACGAAGTATTGATTTCTCGCCTGGTAGACCGCGTGCTGCGCCCGCTGTTCCCGGAAGACTACCATGCAGAAACCCAAGTAACCATAAACATGATCTCCGCCGATAAGGAGGTGTTGCCTGATGCGCTTGCTGCGCTGGCAGCATCGGCAGCCCTGGCGGTTTCCGATATTCCTTTCAACGGACCAATCTCCGAAGTGCGGGTAGCCCGCATCGACGGACAATTAGTAATTAACCCATTGGCCTCAGACCTGCTGCGCGCCGATATAGACATGATCGTAGGCGCTTCTTACGATAGCGTATCGATGGTAGAAGGGGAGATGAACGAGGTGTCGGAAGAAGAGATGCTGGAAGCGATTGCTTTTGCTCACGAAGCCATCAAAGTACAGTGCCGTGCGCAGCTGGAGCTTTCTGAAATGGTGGGCAAACTGGAGAAGCGTACGTACTCGCATGAGACACACGACGAAGTGCTCCGTCAGAAAGTATATGACGCCACCTATTCCAAGGCTTACCTGGTAGCTAAAAAAGGCAATGCCAACAAGGCGGAGCGCAAAGAAGGCTTTGCCGCCGTGCTGGCTGAGTTTGTGGAATCGTTAGGCCCTGACCATGAGTTTGACCTGAACCTGATCAAGACCTACTACCACGATGTGGAGAAGGAGGCGGTTCGCAACATGATCCTGAACGACCGCACCAGGTTAGACGGACGCCAACTGAACGAAATTCGCCCTATCTGGTCTGAAGTAAATTACCTGCCTGCCACACACGGTTCTGCTGTGTTTACGCGTGGTGAAACACAGTCGCTTACTACGGTAACTTTAGGTACCAAGCTCGATGAGCAGATGATCGACAGCGCCATGACTTCCGGCTACAACAAGTTTTTGCTGCACTACAACTTCCCGGCATTCTCTACCGGTGAGGTGAAGCCCAACAGAGGCCCTGGCCGTCGTGAGATCGGACATGGTAACCTGGCGCTTCGTGCCCTTAAAAAAGTACTTCCGGCTGAGGGAGACAATCCTTACACGATCCGTATCGTTTCTGATATCCTGGAGTCTAACGGTTCTTCTTCTATGGCAACCGTTTGCGCGGGCAGCCTGGCCCTGATGGATGCCGGTGTACCAATCAAGAATGCTGTTTCAGGTATCGCCATGGGCCTTATCACAGATGAGAAAACAGGCAAGTTTGCTGTTCTTTCTGACATCCTGGGAGATGAGGACCACTTGGGAGACATGGACTTTAAGGTAACTGGTACGAAGAATGGTATCACAGCCTGCCAGATGGACATTAAAGTGAAAGGCTTGTCGCACGAAGTTATGACCCAAGCCCTGGCCCAGGCAAGAGAAGGCCGTGCGCACATCCTGAACGAAATGAACAAAACCCTTGCTGCGCCGAACCCGGATTACAAGCCGCATACCCCACGCTCGTTCAACATCGTGATCGATAAAGAGTTTATCGGAGCCGTGATCGGGCCAGGCGGTAAAGTGATTCAGCAGATCCAGAAAGATACTGGCGCCACCATCATTATCGAAGAGAAAAATGAGAAGGGCCATGTAAACATCTTCGCCAGCAACCAGACGGCCATGGACGATGCCATATCCAAAATAAAGGGTATTGTAGCCCAGCCTGAGATTGGTGACATGTACATCGGGAAAGTGAAGTCTATTCAGCCTTATGGCGCCTTTGTAGAGTTCATGCCGGGTAAAGACGGTTTGCTGCACATCTCTGAGATCAAGCACGAACGCCTGGAAACCATGGACGGTGTGCTGGAGATAGGCGAGGAAGTGAAAGTAAAGCTGATCGATATCGACAAAAAGACGGGCAAGTTTAAGCTTTCCCGCAAAGCGGCACTGCCAAAGACTGAAACGCCAAACCAAGGCTAATCAAGCCTTTAGTGAAACAAATGATGCCCTCCTGTGCTTCAGCAGGTGTGGCATCATGCGTTTTTAAGTAGCTAACGGCTGTTCGGACCTTTGATTTTATATTATTATATAAGAACTTTGCGCGATTTTCTGGTGTTACCACTGCGAGCCCGTATTACAAATTATTAAATTTATTCTTCTAATATACAAATCTGATGAGACAACTCAAGATAAGCAAACAGATCACAAACCGCGAAAGCCAGTCGCTTGACAAGTACCTACAGGAGATTGGCAAAGTCGATTTGCTTACTCCGGATGAAGAGGTGTCGTTAGCGCAGAGGATCAAGGAGGGAGATCAGTTTGCACTTGAGAAACTGACGAAAGCTAACTTGCGCTTTGTGGTGTCAGTTGCCAAGCAGTACCAGAACCAGGGCCTCTCGCTGGGCGACCTGATCAATGAAGGAAACCTTGGCCTGATCAAAGCCGCCAAGCGCTTTGACGAGACGAGAGGTTTTAAATTCATTTCGTACGCTGTTTGGTGGATTCGTCAGTCTATTTTACAGGCATTGGCAGAGCAGTCGCGTATTGTGCGCCTTCCCCTGAACCGTGTAGGATCTCTTAACAAGATTTCCAAGTCTTTCTCAGAGCTGGAGCAGAAATTTGAGCGCGAGCCGTCTCCTGAGGAGATTGCCGAAGTGCTCGAACTGACCACCGCTGAGGTTGTGGACACACTCAAGATTTCCGGCCGCCATGTGTCGGTGGATGCTCCCTTTGTACAGGGCGAGGAAAACAGGCTGCTCGACGTGCTGGAAAACGAAGACGAAGAATCGCCGGACACGGGCCTGATGAACGACTCGCTCCGCAAGGAGGTGCAGCGTGCCCTCTCAACCCTTACCAAGCGGGAGGCCGATGTGATTACCCTGTACTTCGGACTGAACGGCGAACACTCGCTGACGCTGGAGGAGATAGGAGAGAAGTTTAACCTGACTCGTGAGCGCGTACGCCAAATCAAAGAGAAGGCCATCCGCAGACTCCGCCACACATCCAGAAGCAAAGCCTTGAAGCCATATTTAGGCTAATTGCACGCCTACATGATTAAAGCCCTGGCCAACACCAGGGCTTTCTTGTTTTAGCGCCTGCCGTGCCGATGGCTCTGCTTTTTGAGAGCCTGATGCAGGCGAACGCAGATAAATTTTGTATACTTGCACCCAAATTGCAAATTGCACCCGATCAGAATGGAAATTGAAAAAGTAAAGTGCTTAATTATAGGTTCCGGCCCGGCCGGATACACCGCCGCCATCTATGCCTCCAGAGCCGGATTAAACCCGGTGCTGTACCAGGGGCTGCAGCCAGGTGGTCAGCTTACCATCACCAACGACGTAGAGAACTACCCGGGTTACCCGGATGGCATCAACGGCCCGCAGATGATGGAGGACTTTAAGCGCCAGGCTGAGCGTTTCGGCACCGATGTACGCTATGGCATTGCCACAGCCGTAGATTTCTCTTCGCAGCCGCACAAAGTCACTATCGACGACCAAAAGGTTATCGAGGCGCATACTGTGATTATCTCTACCGGAGCCTCTGCCAAATGGCTGGGCCTGGAGTCGGAAGCCCGGCTGAACGGCAGTGGCGTGTCTGCCTGCGCCGTGTGCGACGGTTTCTTTTACAGAGGGCAGGAGGTAGCGATCGTGGGAGCCGGCGACACGGCAGCAGAGGAGGCCACGTACTTGGCCAACCTGTGCAAGAAGGTGTACATGATCATCCGCCGCGACGAGATGCGTGCCTCCACCATTATGCAGGAGCGCGTGAAGAAAACGGCAAACATCGAGATTATCTGGAATTCGGTAACTGAAGAAATTGTGGGGCAGCATGCTGTGGAAGCCATGCGCATCCGCAACGTGTTAACCGACGAGGTGACGGAGATTCCGGTTTCCGGGTTTTTTGTGGCCATCGGGCACCAGCCGAACTCTGCTATTTTTGCCGACTACCTCAACCTGGACGAGAACGGTTACATCCGCACAATTCCGGGCACCTCTAAAACAAACATAGACGGCGTTTTTGCCTGTGGCGATGTGCAGGACTTTACTTACCGGCAGGCCGTAACGGCGGCTGGTTCCGGCTGTATGGCGGCCCTGGATGCCGAGCGCTACCTGGCCGCCAGCGATCTGCACTAAGCACGGCAAAGGTGGAAGAGCCTGGTAAAGTCCGGAGATAGAAAAGAGTTAAATGCCTCCTGAGGGCCCTTTTCATTCAGATAATCAGGAGCGCCTACTGATCATTCATGAGGTGCCCTGCAACAAACGGACTTGCTTTGCAGACTGCTGACCTGAACGGAAGCTAACGGGTTAAACTAGCGGCGGCAGGAATTATTTGAATGAAAAGGGCCCTCTGAAGCTGATCAGGGCAGCAGCTACCGATGCCGGTAAGATTCTAATGTAGGGCATATAGTTGCCTGATAACCGGAGATTGCCTAGTTACGGCAGCTTTTAGGACTCAACCCATAACAATAAAAGTGCCTCTAAAGCAGTTTAAAGATGCAAGTGGCCACGAAAGGCTGCTGTACTGCCAAATCGAACGCAAATGTTTAAAATTAAGCTTACCTTTTATGTTGTATTATTTTTGCTTTGTGGTGCTGGGGGAGCCTCTGCCCAGAACAACAAGGTAAAAGACCTGTTTAAGGTCAAAACACCTAAAATACAATATGTAAGGCCCGATACCACGATCCTGATCGAGTACGAGGAATTCCCTGACGAGAGCTCAGATGCGGGAAAATCTATCCATTTCAACCCCAAAAAGGAGCTCTCTATCGTAAGCGAAGACACGTCGGAACTGGACCTGGGGGAGCAGCATATTGTAGAGGTTTCAGAAGAAGTCCTCATCGACTCCTCCTGGATCAAAATTGCCAGTTACTACGCCATCTGGGACACGCACAACATCAACCCTTACCGCATGGATGGCCGTCAGCTAAAAGATACAGTCGATATTACCTTGTATGACCCACGTGCGAAGCGCGATTATAGAATGCCGTTGGAGAAAACGCTGGTTACCAGTCATTTCGGACACCGTGGCTCACGCTGGCATTATGGCACAGATATTAACCTGAACACCGGCGACTCCATTTTTGCAGCCTTCGACGGCGTGGTGCGCATCAATAGATGGGATGGCGGAGGCTATGGCAACTATATTGTGTTGCGTCACTACAATGGCCTGGAAACCCTGTATGGCCATATGAGCAAGGCCATTGCCCAGCCGGGGCAGTTCGTGAAAGCAGGAGAACTGATCGGCCTGGGCGGCAGCACTGGCCGCAGCACAGGCCCGCACTTGCACTACGAGGTGCGCTACCAGGGCAATCCCCTCGATCCGGAGTTGATGTACGAGTTTCCGGCCTACCTGATCAAAGACCAGAACTTCCAGATCACGGCCGCCCTTTTTAACTATTATAATAAATCCAGAAGCTCATCGGCTTCGGCTGGCCGCAAAACAACCTACCATACCATCAGGAGGGGCGATACCCTGTCAGGCATTGCCAAACGGTATGGCGTGCCAGTTAATCAGCTAACCCGCCTGAATGGTATTTCTACCCGCACTACCCTTAAACTGGGGAAAAAGCTGAGAATTAGATAAAGGGTTGGGTTGTTGAATGGCTAAATTGTTGAATGGTAAAACTGTTGAACAAGTACTTTAACTTTTCTAACTTTCCAACTCACTCACGCATCATACATGAGCATCACGAAATTAGACATACTGGCTTTTGCCTCCCATCCTGACGATATAGAGTTGGGATGCTCCGGAACCATTATCGCCCATATTGCTGCCGGGAAGAAGGTAGGGATAGTTGACCTGACCAGGGGAGAGCTCGGCACCCGCGGCACGCCGGAAGTAAGGGCGGCAGAAGCAGAAGCCGCCACGAAAGTGATGGGCGTGACGGTGCGCGAAAACCTGGGTTTTGCGGACGCCTTCTTTCAGAACGACAAGGAGCATCAGCTGCGGGTAGTGCAGAAAATACGCCAGTACCAACCCGAAATCGTGCTCATGAACGCCGTGCACGACCGTCACCCGGATCATGGGAAAGGATCTTCACTGGTTTCAGACGCCTGTTTTATGGCGGGGCTGAAGATGATAAGCACACTCGGGCCGGAAGGGGAGCAGCAGCAGGCCTGGCGCCCGAAAGTGGTCTACCATTTCATACAGGATCGTCTGATCATACCAGACATTATTGTGGACGTGACACCGTACTGGGAGCAGAAAATGGAGTCTATCCGGGCTTTTAGGTCTCAGTTCTACAATCCCGATGATACATCTCCCAATACCTACATTTCTTCGCCGGAGTTCCTCAGGTTCATCGAGGCAAGGGCCTTGGAGTTTGGCCACTCTATAGGCGTTACCTACGGCGAAGGCTTTACCAAGGAGCGGCATATCGGGGTAAGAAATTTGTTTGATCTGCTATAGATGAGAGATACTATGGTAGCTAAAAAGGCCCTGCGGTTTGTCTGCAGGGCCTTTTTATTTTCATGTTGAAAAACCAGGATATGACAAAACTGTGCTTTAGCAGTAGAAACCGGAGCAATACTAATCCGGGGAGCTTTTAAACCAATTATTCAAATCAAAAAGGCCCTCCGTAGGCTATTTCTGCTGCTAAAGGCACTTCAGCTTATCCTGCAGGACTACACCTGATGAAATCCTCTCGTTTGGAGACGAGCGGTAGGAAAATACGTGCGTAAGTCAATAATCTAGTCAGTTCAAGAAGGAGAAAGAGCCTGGTTTTCCGAATTATTCTAATCAAAAAGGCCCTCCGTAGGCTATTTCAGTCTTAGCTGCTACCCTTAAAAAGCCTGCAGGAGAATTTCTAAACTATCGGAAACCCCACAATGTCGTCAGGAGCGGGGAGCGGCTTGCGGCAGGAGTCATTCCTGATTTTTAATCTGGCGCAGCCTCATCTACCTCAGCCTGTTCTTCCGCCAGTTAGAAACTGAAGCGGTTGCTATTGGCTCAGCTGCCGCGCCAGATGGCCGGGCCCGGGTCTGGAGCATGGCTGCCAGCGCAGCAGCAATCTCGTCGGCGCCCGTGTCCTCGGCTGGCTGCAGCGATTCCGGTGTAAAGTAGCGCTCTATAAATTTGGTGTCGAACTTGCCCGAAACAAATGCCTCATGCTGCAGCACAAACTTTCCGAAGGGGAGCGTGGTTTGGATGCCCGTTATTTCATACTCATCGATGGCGCGCAGCATTTTTTCGATGGCTTCTTTTCGGTCTTTGCCAAAAGTTACGAGCTTGGCGATCATGGGGTCGTAATAGATCGGTATTTCCATGCCCTGCTCAAATCCGTCGTCTACACGCACGCCTAAACCCTGTGGGCGCTTGTAGGTCTGCAGCCGGCCAATGTCAGGCAGGAAGTTATTGGCCGGGTCTTCGGCATAAACCCGCAGCTCCAGTGCGTGGCCATTTATTTGCAGCTGTTCCTGGCTGAAAGGCAGGGTTTTGCCTTCTGCTATATGAATCTGTTCTTTTACCAGGTCCAGGCCCGTGATCTGTTCCGATACCGGGTGCTCCACCTGCAGGCGGGTGTTCATCTCCAGAAAGTAAAAGTTCATGTGCTCGTCGAGCAGGAACTCTACCGTGCCGGCTCCCACATAATCGCAGGCTTTGGCCACGCTTACGGCGCAGCGGCCCATCTCCTCGCGCAGGGCAGGAGTGAGCACGGCGGAGGGCGCTTCTTCTATTACTTTCTGGTGCCGGCGCTGGATGGAGCATTCCCGTTCAAACAGGTGCACAATATTGCCATGCGTATCTCCCAGCACCTGAATTTCGATGTGTCGGGGCGACCCGATGTATTTCTCTATGAAAACGGAGCCGTCGCCAAAGGCGGAGGTGGCCTCGCTGATGGCCATCTTCATCTGCTCCTCAAACAGGTCCACGCTTTCTACCACCCGCATACCTTTGCCGCCACCACCGGCACTGGCCTTGATCAGGATCGGGAACCCTACCTGCCGGGCAATCTTTTTGGCTTCTTCCACATCCGAAATGGCTTCTTCGGTGCCGGGCACCATGGGGATGTGGTATTTGGCCACGGCCGCCTTGGCGGCCAGTTTGCTGCCCATCAGCTCGATGGCCTCGGGCGAAGGGCCGATAAAAATAAAGCCGGCCTCCTGCACCTGCCGTGCAAAAACTGCATTTTCTGATAAGAAGCCATAGCCCGGGTGGATGGCATCTACCTGCAGCTGGCGGCAGACATCCAGGATCACATCGCCACGCAGGTACGACTCGCTCGATTTGGGTCCGCCTACGCACACCGCCTCATCGGCGTAGCGCACGTGCAGGGCGTTCCGGTCTGCCTCGCTGTAAATGGCCACCGTGCGGATACCCATTTCCTTTGCCGATCGCATCACGCGCAAAGCGATTTCGCCACGGTTTGCCACCAACAGCTTTTTTATCTTTTTCATGCAGGAACTCTGGTTTTTCTTTTCCAAAGAAAAGGGAATGTTTTTAAACTAAAAAACAACTTTTTAAAATGCTATATATCATATTTTGATTAAATTGTAAATCATGGTATAAAAGCGTAAATTTGCACCGCTGGATTTTATAGTAAAAATAGAAGAGTACTATAGAAGGCATATTTTATAATCTGAAATTATCTGGATAACTAAATCATTACACAAGGTGGATTTATTTGAAAAGTTGTTGACCAACAGAGGTCCGTTAGGCAGCCACTCACATTATGCGCATGGCTATTTCACATTTCCGAAGCTGGAGGGAGAGATTGCCCCACGCATGAAGTTCAGGGGAAAAGATGTGTTGACCTGGAGTCTGAACAATTACCTGGGCCTGGCGAACCATCCGGAAGTACGGAAAGCAGACGCCGAGGCGGCAGCAGAGTGGGGTATGGCAACACCGATGGGTGCCCGGATCATGTCTGGCAACACCAACCTGCACGAGAAACTGGAGGCAGAACTGGCGGATTTTGTAAGGAAGCCAGATGCCATGCTGCTCAATTTTGGTTACCAGGGTGTAATTTCAATTATTGATGCCTTAGTAGACCGGCACGATGTGATCGTGTATGATGCCGAGTCGCATGCCTGTATTATAGATGGTGTGCGCCTGCACCAAGGCAAGCGCTTTGTGTATGCCCACAACGACATGGACAACCTGAAAAAGCAGCTGGAGCGTGCCACACGCTGGACGGAGAACACAGGCGGTGCTATTCTGGTGATTACAGAAGGTGTTTTTGGCATGTCGGGTAACCTGGGCAGGCTGAAAGAGATCGTAGCCATGAAAGAACAGTTCAACTTCAGGCTGTTTATTGATGATGCGCACGGTTTTGGTACCATGGGTGCCACGGGTGCCGGTGCAGGCGAAGAGCTTGGCGTGCAGGATGGCATTGATATCTACTTCTCTACATTTGCCAAGTCTATGGCCAGCATCGGAGCTTTTGTTGCCTCTAACGAGCAGGTGGTAGAATACCTGCGCTATAACATGCGCTCCCAGATCTTTGCCAAGTCGCTCCCGATGCCGCTGGTGGTAGGTGCCCTGAAGCGCCTGGAGCTGCTGCGCACGCAGCCTGAGCTCAAAGCCAGACTGTGGGAAGTGGTGAACGCGCTGCAATCCGGTCTGCGCGAAAAAGGCTTTAACATCGGTACCACGGAGTCGCCGGTTACGCCTGTTTTCCTGAACGGCCAGATTCCGGATGCCACCCAGCTTACGCTGGACCTGCGTGAGAACTACAGCATTTTCTGCTCCATAGTAGTGTACCCGGTAGTGCCGAAAGATGTGATCATGCTGCGCCTGATCCCGACTGCCAGCCACACCCTGGAGGACGTAAAAGAGACAATCGCCGCCTTCGAGAAAATTGCATCTAAATTGGACAAGGGTCTTTACTCAAAGTCTACAGTTACCGCCTAGGTAGCCAAAATCGCATATATTAAAAATTCGTAATTTTTGCTTGTTATCATTTAATTAGTATATTGGAGCGATAAAACAAAATGTTTAACTCAAACTAAAAGCTCACATGAATAACAACTTCAGCAAACTGAAAGACTTGGTAATGTCTCTGGAATCGGACTTCGAGAAGTTTTACGACAAGAATAATGCGGCTGCCGGTACACGTGTACGTAAAGGCATGCAGGATCTGAAAAACCTGGCACAGGACATTCGTAAAGAGGTGCAGGACATGAAGAACTCATCTGAGGCTAAATAAGCAGCAGATCAATTTAATACACAACAAAAAAGGTGCCTCGAAAGAGTCACCTTTTTTGTTGTAATACACTGTAAATCAGTTATATTACAGAAATGAGGAAATAGTTTTTCTTCCCTTTCTGCACCACCAGGTATTTCTGCTGCAGCAGATCGAATGCTATCGGCTCGTCCGGGCCCTGCACCTTCTGGCGGTTAATGCTCACGCCACCGTTCTTGATCATCTTCTTGGCCTCACCCTTAGAGCCGAACACCTGCCCGCCAGTTACCTCAGAGAGCAAATCGCTCACGGTAGGCACCTGGTTGTAGGTGGCACGGTCGATCTGCACCTGGGGCACCCCCTCGAACACCGACAGCAAAACATCCTCCCGGAGGCCCTGAAGCGTCTCCAGATCTCCTTTTCCAAATAAAATTTCAGAGGCATCTACGGCCGCGCGGTACTCTTCTTCGGAGTGTACCCGAATAGTAACATCCTTAGCCAGGGCTTTTTGTAATACACGCAGGTGCGGTGCCTGCTTATGCTCCTCCGTAATGGCTTCGATTTCCTCTTTTGGCAGGAGCGTGTACACCTTTATCAGCTTCTCGGCCTCCTCGTCAGAGAGGTTGAGCCAAAACTGGTAGAACTTGTACGGCGAGGTCATGTTGGGGTCGAGCCACACGTTGCCGCCCTCCGATTTGCCAAACTTGGTGCCGTCTGATTTAGTAACCAGTTTGCCCACCAGCGCAAAGGCTTTGCCGCCATCCATGCGCCGGATAAGCTCGGTGCCGGAGGTGATGTTTCCCCACTGATCGGAGGCGCCCATCTGCAGGCGCACGTTTTTGTGCTTGTAGAGATGGTAGAAGTCGTAGCCCTGGATGAGCTGGTAGGAGAACTCGGTAAAGGAGAGGCCTTCGGTGCGGTCGCCCTCTTCGTCGGCTGTGATGCGCTTCTTTACAGAGTCTTTTGCCATCATATAGTTCACGGTTAGGTGCTTGCCCACCTCACGCAGGAAACCCAGGAAGCTGAACTCCTTAAACCAGTCGTAGTTGTTTACTATTTCAGCAGAGTTCTCGCCACTATCAAAGTTCAGAAACTTCTCGAGTTGCCGTTTTATGCCTTCCTGGTTGGCGCGCAGCGTGTCTTCGGAAAGCAGGTTGCGCTCCGCCGATTTGCCGGACGGGTCGCCGATCATACCGGTGGCACCACCCACCAGAGCCACCGGCTTATGGCCGGCGCGCTGCAACTGCACCAGGAGCATGATCGTGGCCAGGTTGCCGATGTGCAACGACTCGGCAGTTGGGTCAAAACCGATATAACCCGTAGTCATGCCGGAGGCCAGCTGTTCTTCTGTGCCCGGCATGAAATCGTGGAGCATGCCTCTCCATCTTAATTCTTCAATCAGATTCATGTAGCCTGTGTCATCTATTTGAGAGCAAAGATAAAAAAGAGTTGGGAGTTTGGCGTTTAAAATACAGAATCAGCTATTTAATGTGCTAATGGTTTAATGTGCTGATGTGCTAATTAGGGCAATTGCTGAATTGTTAAATAGCTAAATGGTTTAATGGTTGATCTGGAGATGGGAAGATTCTGAAAATTGAGGATGAAACTATCTTTGCTGGGAAGCTATTGCAACGGTTTGTATTGAAAAAACCGAAGTTTATAGTCCTGGCGCTGGTGCGAGCTTGTAGCTCGTATCCTTCTTTCACTTTCATCAATGGTTACCACAGGCCAGGCCGGAAGTACCTGATATGAAAAATTTGAATTACCATTATGAAGCTGAGTGCATTCAGTTATATCCCGTCAGATAAAAGCCAGATCAGCAGCATCAGCAGATGGAGTAAGCTCTGGAGGGCTTTTTTGATTAGAATAATTTGTGAATACAGCCTGTTTCTTCTGCTCCATCTGCCCTGACAATACTTACTCTGATGCACTTAGTACGAGTTACAAGCTCGCACCAGCGCAGGGGCTATTGACCAGGCTGTTGGAGTATTTCCGAAATAAAAGTATTTAAGGATAGTGAAAAATGGCTCTATAGCTGTAATCAGAGCAGATTTACCATAATTTCTAATTTTGAATTTTTAATTTGACAAAGCCCCTCACGCCTCTTTTCTTAACTTCTTTCTCCGGAGCCATTTTTCCAGCTCCACAATAAAATACATGACCACACCCGCTGCCAGTATCCGGAGCCAGCTCATGAGCGGGATAGGGGCGGTTCCGAAAAGTGAGTTCATGAGCGGCACATAAATGAAGGCCAGCTGCAGGAGCAGCATAGCACCGATACCGTAAAAGATCCAGGGGTTGGAGAAAAAGCCTGACGGAAAGAAGGGGTACCTGAGGGAGCGGCAGTTGAAGAGGTAAAACGACTGCAGTACAATAAATACGGTACTGGCGGCTGCCCTGGCCTGATCCAGCGAGGCGCCCGCCTCATCGAGTTCGTAATGAAAGAGGCCATACGTGGCGATGAGCAGGAGGGAGCCAACCAGCAGCGTCCGGAAGATCAGGCTTTTGGTGAGAATGGGTTTGTCGTGCTTGCGGGGTGGGCGCTCCATTATTCCTTTCTCCTGTGGCTCAAACGAGAGCGCGAGCCCTAACAGAATGGCAGTGGTCATGTTTATCCAGAGAATCTGCACGGGAGTGATCGGCAGCACCGTGCCGGCAATCACGGCCGTTAAAATAACCAGCCCCTCGCTCAGGTTGGTAGGGATAGTCCAGACAATAAATTTGGTGAGGTTGTCGAACACGTTCCGGCCTTCTTCCACGGCTTTTTCTATGGAGGTGAAGTTGTCGTTCGTGAGTACCATGTCGGAGGCGTCCTTGGCTACATCGGTGCCGGTAATGCCCATGGCAATGCCGATATTGGCCTGCTTCAGGGCTGGAGCGTCGTTTACGCCGTCGCCGGTCATGGCCACAATGTGGTTTCTGGACTGCAGGGCCTTTACCAGCCGCAGCTTCTGGTCGGGCGACACCCGGGCGAAAACTGCCGTGTTCTCAGCTACATCCGTAATGTCAGCATCGCTTACTTTTGCCAGTTCCCGGCCTGTCATGGCCACAAGCCTGCCGTTTTCCTCTCTTCCTTTTAAACCGATCTGAGCGGCAATGGTGGAGGCCGTGAGCGCGTGGTCGCCGGTTATCATTTTAACGGTAATTCCAGCCCGCTGGCACATGGCCACGGCATGCTTCACTGCTTCGCGGGGAGGGTCGATCATGCCCTGCAGCCCCAGGAAGGTGAGGCCATGCGCCACATCATCATGCGACACATCTGTTTTGTCCGTATCCAAACAGGCAAAGGCCAGAACCCGCAGCCCTTCTGAAGCCAGCTCATCCGAAATTTCCTGGATGTCATTTTTTCTGAATTCCACTTCCTGCCCCTCCGCATCGAGCAGGGTGCCGCACCTTTCGGCAATCGCCTCCAGCGATCCCTTTACATATACCTTGTTATTGCCGTTGCTGGCATGGAGGGTGGCCATATATTTATACTCTGATTCAAAAGGGATCGTGTCGAGGCGTTTAAACTCCTGCTCTAACTTCCCCTTCTCAAATCCTGCTTTATGGGCCGACACCAGCAGGGCGCCTTCTGTAGGGTCTCCTTCCACAGTAGTCTGCCCGTTTTTCATTTTTAAAACCGAATCGTTGCAGAGTAGCCCGTTTAGCAGGAGCTCCCGCAGCGTTGGGTGCTCCTCCAGGTTCACCTCCTGGTCGTGCTGCCTGATTTCGCCCTCAGGTTCGTAGCCTTGCCCGCCCACCTCGTAGGTTTGTCCGCCAGCCATGATCCTTTTAACCGTCATCTGGTTTTCCGTGAGGGTGCCGGTTTTGTCGGAACAGATCACGGTGGTGCTGCCCAGGGTCTCAACAGCGGTAAGTTTGCGGATAATGGCTTTTTTGGCTGCCATTTTAGAAACGCCCAGCGATAGAATGATGGTAATGGCGGCTGGTAAACCTTCCGGTATGGCACCTACTGCCAGAGCGACAGCTGCCATAAAGATCTCGGTAAACTCCTGCCCCCGCACCAGACCGATCGCAATGCAGAGGGCTGACAGGCCCAGGATGGCGTACAGCAGAATCTGGCTGAAATGAGAGATTTGTTTGGTCAGGGGAGTTTCCAGGTCCACGGCGCTGGAGATAGACTCCGATATCTTGCCTACTTCGGTGGTATCGCCGGTGGCGATGACCACCCCTTTGCCAGTGCCAAAGGTAACGCTGGTGGTGGCATAAGCCAGGCTTACTCTGTCGCCGAGCACGGTGTCTGCCTCTACGGCTGCCTGGCTTTTCTCTGTCGCTACCGACTCTCCAGTCAGTGCCGACTCATCTACCTTCAGGCTCTTGACCTCCACCAACCGAAGATCTGCCGGCACCCTGTCGCCGGACTTCAGCAGCACGACATCGCCGGGCACCAGCTCTTCAGCGTCAATTTTCAGCTTTCTGCCGTTCCGCACCAGCTGCGTCTCCGTTTTCAGTTCCTTCGACAGTGCATTGATGGCTTGTTTGGCTTTGGATTCCTGCACATAGCCCACAATGGCATTGATAATGACCACCGCGAAAATAACGGAAGAATCGATGTACTCCCGCAGAAATAAGGTGATAAAGGCGGCGGCCAGCAGGATGTAGATAAGCGGCTGATGAAACTGCAGCAGAAACAACATTAAATCAGACTGCTCCTTTTTCTGGGTAAACAAGTTGCGGCCAAACTTTTCCAGGCGGTTTTTCGCTTCTTCCTCCGTCAGGCCCAGTTCGGCGTCTGTTTCAAGTTGCGCGATCACATCCTGTTGCGCCAGGGAGTGCCAGTCTTTTTGAGGTAGTTCCTGCATACTTTTATAATTGGGAATTGGAGAGCGGTTGGTTTATAGTTGGTACAAGATACTCGATCTTTTCAAAAGACAATGCTCCTTGGTTTAATCTTTAAAGCCTTCCGCTGGCATGGTCCGAAACGGATGCTTCAGATGTGGCATTACGGCAGATCAGCAGGAAAGTTAATGAGTTGGATGGTGGCCGCAGCACATCTGTTATCTCCGGCAGGCAGGGTGCAGCGGCGGCAGAAAGGGCTCCGGAGGGGCGTTTTGATTAGAATAATTTATTTAGTGTGCCACTAGATCAGCGTGCCGATGTGCTGATTTTTCAATGGTTAGTTGCTGATGGTTTACCAGGTAATAGCAAGATAAGTAATTTTGCAAAGGCAAAGCCCAGACAGATACCATATACCCAATAAACCAGTCCCCTTAGCTACTATTGCTTAACTTAAAACTTTAATGTACGGTTCTTTTTATCGGCAGGTCCATCAGGTTCTGCCGATAATTTAGAATTCGAAATTAATCCGGAAGCCTTACCTTTACAGGGTTTTTGGGCCAACTACTGGCACATACTTTGAGATGGCGGAACAGGTAGAACAGCCGGCCATTTTTACCACAACCAACAGCACCCGATATGTCTCAAACTCCCGAAGGTATTCTTGAACAGCTGAAGAAGCGGCAGTTTGCCCCAGTGTATTTCCTGCAGGGCGAAGAGCCGTTTTACATAGACCTTATAGCTGACTACATAGAGGCCAACGCCCTGCAGGAGCATGAGAAGGGGTTTAACCAGGTACTGATCTATGGCAAAGATGCCGATGTGGCCACCGTTCTGCTGCAGGCCAAGCGCTTCCCGATGATGGCGGAGCGGCAGGTAGTGATCGTGAAGGAGGCGCAGTCGATACCCGATATAGAGCGGGAGGAGGGGATAAAGCAGTTGGAGGCTTACCTGCAGAACCCGCTGCCCAGCACGATACTGGTGTTCTGCTACAAGCACAAGACCCTGGACGGGCGCAAATCGCTGGCTAAATTGGTGGGTAAGCATACCGTACTGCTCACCACCAAAAAACTCTATGAGAACCAGGTGCCGACCTGGATTACGGGCTACCTAAAGGAGAAAGGCCTGCAGATATCCCAAAAGGCAGTGCTGCTGCTGAGCGAGTATATTGGTGCCGACCTGTCGCGGCTGGCCAACGAGATCGACAAACTCCTGCTGAACCTGAAGCCGGGCCAGACCATAGACGAACGGGTGGTGCAGGAGAATGTGGGCATCAGCAAGGAGTACAATATTTTTGAATTGCAGACCGCTCTCATTGGGCAGGATGCCCTGAAAGTGCATCGCATCATTGGCTATTTTGAGTCTAACCCGAAGAACAACCCGCTGATTCCCAACCTGTCGCTTTTGTTCTCTTTCTTTACCAAACTGCTGGTGCTGCACATGAACAAAGACAAGTCGGAGGCTGCCGTTAAGAAAAGCCTGGGCAACCGGAGCTTCCTGGCCAAAGAGTATATACATGCCCTGCGGGTGTTTCCGGCGCAGCGCACCATCGATATAATCCATTTTATAAGAGTTTCAGACCTGCAGGTAAAGGGCATTTCGGGAGGCAACATGTCGGATGCCGAGATCCTGCGCGAGCTGGTCTTCAAGATCATGCATCCGGTGCCACGTGCGCTGGCCTATTAGAGAACCAGCGGCAGATAGCTCCGGAGGGCCTTTTTCATTAGAATAATCGGATGCCCAGGCATGGTGGGGGCAGTAAAGGCAAATGTTTCTCCCTATTTCAAGGAAAGAAAAAGACAGGGCTGCACAATATACAGGCAGTAAAAGCCATTGAAGGTAAGAGCGTGGCCTCCGAAATATTTTCTGAAAACCTTTGCCGGCAGCAGGCGCAGAAAAGGCTGGCGCTAAGCTTTTTTTATTAACTTTGATTTTGGTTGGCAACACCAAAAGAATAACCACAGGATCATCTTTTCGTCCAGAAATTGGGCAAAATAAGAACATATGAAGATAGCTTACAAAGTAGCGCTTGCATCGGTAATGGCTGGCGGGGCACACTTGGCGGAAGCGCAGCATACACAGGTTTTTACCTCAGAAGAAAAATACTTCCATGAGGGCACGGAGCTTTTCGACCGCGCCAAATATGGCTCGGCCCAGGAGGCGTTCCAGAAGTATATTACCCTGATCGGAGACGATGCCAAAACGGCTGATGCGCAGTATTACTATGCGCTGAGCGGCCTGTACCTGTTGCACCCCGATGCGGAGCAGCAGATCCTGGCTTTTACGGCAAAATACCCGGCTCACCCTAAAACGGCGCTGGCCAACTACGAACTGGGCCTTTATTATTTCGAGAACAAGGATTTTAAAAAGGCCGTTGATTTTCTGGTATTGTCGCCCACGCATTTGCTTAGCATTAAGCAGAATAAGGAGCTGGAGTTTAAGCTGGGCTACTCATACTTCGCCACCAAGGATTTCGACAACGCCAAGATCTATTTCGACAAGAACAAGACCACCGGCTTCCGCGAAGACGAGCACCGCTTTGCCTATGCCTCTAACTATTATGCCGGCTACATCGCCTACCGCAACGGCGACTACGCAGCTGCCAAAACCGACCTGAAGATTGCCGAAAAGAACGAAGCCTACCAACAGATCGTGCCCTATATGGTGACCGAGATCCTGTACAAGGAGAACGATATTTATGAGGTGATCCGGTATGGCGAAGCTTCGCTGGCCGCCACTCCAAAGCCGGCGCAGGCCGATGAGATCGCGTTGCTGGTGGGAGACGCCTATTACCAGAAAGCGGATTATGCCACTGCCGCCACCTACTTTACCCAATATGCCCAGGGCAAGCGCTCCCTCGACGAGGTAGTGCAGTACAAAATCGCTTTCACCGATTATAAGAACGATAACTTTAAGAATGCCATTGCCAACTTCAAGGACATTGCCCTGAAGAAATCGGCGCTAGGGCAGAGTGCGGCCTATTACCTGGGTCTCAGCTACCTGCGCGAAAACAACAAGCAGTTTGCCCTCACCGCCTTTGACCAGGCACGCAAAAACAACTTCGATAAAAGCGTAACCGAGGCTGCCACCGTAAAATATGCGCAGGTAAACTACGAGCTGGGCAACTTCAGGGAGGTGATCAACTCCTTAACCAACTTCACAAACGATTACCCGGACTCTGACCAGGGCGCAGATGCTGACAACCTGCTGAGCGAGGCCTACTTCAACTCCAACAATTACCCGGAGGCCATCCGGCACATCGAGAGCCTGCCGAAAAAGAGCTGGCGCATTTTGCAGACGTACCAGCGGGTAACATACTTCCATGCCGTGAACCTGTTCAACGACGCCAAGTTCCCGCAGGCAGTCACCATGCTCGACAAGTCGCTGGAGTACCCCTACGACAAGGAAGTGACGGCTGCCAGCCATTTCCTGAAAGGAGAGGCCTATTCTATCGGCCAGCGCTACGAAGATGCCATTAACAGCTACGGAGCCGTTTTTCGCAACGCTCCTTCCACCACATCTGAATACTATATAAAGTCCAGGTACGGTGCGGGCTATGCCTACTACAATACCAAACAATACGACCGGGCACTGACGCACTTCAGAGCTTACCTGGATGCTATTCAGCCAAGCAACGTAAACTACCACGACGCCACGCTGCGCTTGGCCGACTGTTATTATGTCGATAAAAAATACAGCGAGGCGCTGGGCCTGTACGAGCGCGTAATTGCCTCCAACTCCCCTGATCGTGACTATGCACATTTTCAGAAAGGCCTAGTACTTAGCATAACCGGCAACAAGGATCAGGCCAAGCAGAATCTGCAGACAGTGCAGGCTCAGTTCCCAGGCTCGCGTTATGCCGATGCCGCCGAGTACCAGCGCGCCCTGATCGATTTTGAGTCGGGCAGCTACCAGCCGGCCATTACCGGCTTTACCAGCCTGATTCAGAACCGGCCGGACAGCAAACTGGTGCCGAACGCCCTGCAGAAACGCGGCATTGCCTACACCAACGTGCAGCGCTACAACGATGCCATCGTGGACTTTAAGCGGGTACTGGATGATTTCCCTACCTCGCCGGTTGCCAGCAGCGCCCTATACAGCCTGCAGGACGCACTGGCGACCCAGGACCGCAGCGAGGAGTTTGACGGCTACCTGGCCCGCTATAAAACCTCCAACCCCGAAAGCGGTGCCTTGGAGAGCATTGAATATGAAGCAGCTAAAACACTTTATTTCAGCGAAAAATATGCCCAGGCTATCCCTAAATTTGAGGCCTACATTTCTGCATATCCGAGAAGTCCGTTTGTGAGCGACTCCCGTTACTTCCTGGCCGACTCTTACCTGCGCCAGAAGAACAGAGAGGAGGGCATGCGCCGCATGAAGCAGGTAATTGCCGAAAACAAGTCGGAGTACGTGAACCGGGCTATCCTGAAAGTAGCGGAACTTGAATTTGAGGCGAAAAACTATCCGGAAGCCATTAAATACTATGGCAGATTACGCGATGTGGCTACCAACCGTAACGAGCAGGCTAATGCCCTGACCGGCCTGATGATGAGCTACTACCTGACAAAAGATTATGCCGGCTCCAAGCGCATCGCCAATGACCTGATCAGCCAGGGCAATGCAGCCTTGAATGCCCGCAATACCGCTTTGCTGTACAGAGGCAAATCTACTTACGCCATGGGCAATATGGACCAGGCCCTGACAGAGTTCCGTGAGGCGGTAAAAGCCGCTTCTGATGTTAACGGTGCGGAGGCCCAGTACCTGGTGGCTGAAATTCTGTACAAGCAGAAAAAACATAAGGAATCGATCGATGCTGCTTTCGAATTCAACAACAAATACTCGAACTACGACTACTGGCTCGGTAAATCCTTCCTAATCATTGCCGACAACTATATTGCTCAGAACGAGACCTTCCAGGCCCGGGCTACGCTAGAGTCTATTATCGCGGGTTCGCCTGTAGAGGAAGTGGTGGCAGAAGCCAAACAGAAGCTGGCTAAATTGAGTCCGGCAGGCACCGACACCAGCTCCAGTCCTGGCGCTGGCACTGGTTCAGGCGATACCATTCAGATTCAGCCATAGTGAGTAATAGTAAGTATTAGCAGACGAGAGAATTAGCAACATGAAAAATAAATTAAGATTAGCCTCACTTGCCATTGTTTTTAGTGTCGGTTATAGTTTCATGAATAACGTGCAGGCACAAGGCGGCGGCACAGGTTGGGGCGAAGGCGCCAAACTGGAAGATGCCCAGGTGGTAGTGGAGAAGGACCGTGTGATTGAACTGCCCCGCGCTGCCCGCAACTTCGAGAAGTTCCGGATAGACCCGCCGGAGCCTCAGGAACGGAACGTACGTTACCGCTTTAACGATTACCGCCTGCCATCGCAGGATATTAATCTGCAGATGAAGGTGCTGACCATTAAGCAGGATGAGCTGACAAAACTGTACGGCAATTACCTGAAAGCTGGTATTGGCAACTATGGCACGCTCTACCTGAAAGGCTATTTCCATAACAAGCGCAGCACCGAAGGAGCTTATGGGGCAGAGGTAAGCCATGTGGCCTCTTCCCGCGGGCCCGTAGACCGTGCTAATTCCGGTGTGGCTAATTCCAGCATCAGTGCCCATGGCGAGCGTTACCTGCAGGGCCTTACGGTTGGCGGCAGAGCGGGCTACGGTCGCGATCAATATTACTTCTATGGCTATGAACCATCACTTGAAACGGTGATAGATAAAGATTCTATCAAACAAGTATTTAACCGTTTTAACGCGGAAGCCTTCCTGCACAATAAAAACGCAGGTGCCCCCTTTGTATTCAATGCCGGTATAAAGTTCAACCACCTGAACGACCGGTACAATATGACTGAATCAAACTTTGCTGCCAACCTGAATGGAGAGTATGCCATAGACGATGTTTCCGGCTTTAAGGTAGATGCGGTGGTGTCTTTCCTCTCGCATAGCGACTCTGTCGCTATCAGGAGGCAATTTTTTAAGCTGAACCCTACCTATGAGCGTAAATTGGGTGTGCTTACAGTTGGATTGGGAGCCAACCTGGCTTTTACCGGCGATACGGTGAACAATGCCCGCAGCATGAACATCTACCCGATGGTGCGACTGGGCGTGGAGCCGATAGAAGGCAAACTGAAAATTTATAGTGGTTTCGGAGGCGACCTGGAGCGGACAACCATGTATCAGCTTACCCAGGAGAACCCTTTCCTGGCTCAAAATGTACTGGTAGCCGATGTCAATAAAACGCTGGAACTATATGGAGGCCTCTCGGCCAACATTGCCAACTATGTGCACATCACGGGGCGGGTGTCTTACCAGAACCTGCGGAACCTGTACTTCTTCAACAACTCCCGAACTGATTCTACCAAGTTTGAGCTAGTGTATGACAACGGCGTCACAAATGTTTTAAATTTATATGCCGAGGCCGTTTTTAATTATTCTGATGAGGTGCGCGTAGGATTAAAGGCTGATTATAACAACTATAGGACCGAAACCTTAGAGCATCCGTTCCACCGCCCGGAGCTGATGGCGAGCGTTTTTGCCACCTATAACTTCTACGATAAGATTCTCTTTAATTCAGAACTTTATTATATTGGTAGCTCGTTTGGCCGCATCTATCGACCAGACGGAACTTCGGTACTCCGTGAAACGGATACAATCGTAGACCTGAACCTGAAGGCCGATTATAAATTCTCCAGCAGGTTTACGGCCTTCGTGATGGCCAACAATATTCTTGGCCAGAAATACGAGCGTTTTGTGAATTACCAGAACAAAAGCGTTAACTTAATTGGCGGTATAACTTATTCATTCTAAAGCCTATGGTAGATAAGCAAATAGAGCAACTGCTCCACGAGCACGACTGTGTCATCATACCGGATTTTGGTGGATTGATTGCCCGCTACGTCTCAGCCCGCATCCATCCGGTGAAGCATGCGCTGATGCCACCTTCCAAAAGAATAGCTTTTAACGAAAAACTGGTCCTGAACGATGGTTTGCTTATCAGTTTCATAGCGCAGAACCGAAACATCAGTCAGGAGGAGGCGCGCCTGGTGGTGGCCGACTTCGTGTATAAAGCCAAACAGAAACTAAAAGAGGAGAACTTCTTTTTGCTCCGGAATATAGGGTCATTTAAATATAACGCCGAACAAAGCCTTGAGTTCGAGTATATAGAAGGCGAGAACCTGCTCGATAACAGTTTTGGACTGCCAGACCTGGTGGCCAGGCCAGTGAGAGCCTCAGAGCCGGCCGTTCTTAGAACGCTTATCAAAGAGCGTCAGCAGGTGCCTGTGGCTACCAAAGCTACTTTCCGTAGCCGCCTCAAAAAGGCTTACACAGTAACAGCTGGCCTGTTGATTGGAAGCCTTACGGTATCGGCCCTGTACCTGCTGTCTTTGCAGACCGATTATAACCTGAGCAGCCTGAATCCGCTGTCGTTGGTAGGCATGAGTGGCAGAACTACAGAAGCAAATCTGTTTTCCAGATATTCTCCGGATTATATCCCATTTACAGAAGAAGAGCGCTTATCCTGGTACCAGGCCTTGTCGCCGGTAGTTGTTCCTGACGAGGAGACGGATGCAAAAGGCCCCTTATTCCTGGACGAACCTGAATTGCTGGCGGCAGCTACAAGTGCTTTTGCTGAAACTATTGCTTTAGATAAGGAAGGCGAAACAGCTTTGTCAGAGGCTGTTATAGAGAAAGAGCTGGATCTGTCTCCTGCTGCTGAAGCAGCACCGTCACATATACTTTCCGGTAAAACAGGTCGTTTTTACATCATTACAGGAGGTTATTCTACCTTGAAGAATGCTGAAGTAAGTCGAACAGAGATACTGAAGAAACAGATAGACGCAAAAATACTGCTGCCTGCTCCAGGTCATAGATTGCACCGGGTGTCAGTGGCCGATTTCGCGACCTCAGAAGAGGCAACGGCAGCCATAGGAGCATACAGAAAAACTTTTGGAGAAACAATTTGGGTACTTAATAATTAACATGACATCTTTTCTATTACAAATCACACCTGCTGTCCCTGCGGACACTGCTTCTACGCTTACGCCTGGTGCTGAATCGGCTGATGCTTCTGTCGGACTTATTGACCTTGCCATGGCAGGGGGCTGGGCCATGATACCGCTCGCTATGCTGTCGCTGGCAGGCGTTTATATTTTTGTGGAGCGCTACCTGACCTTGAAAAGAGCTACCAAAAATCCACAAGGCTTCCGGGACCGGATCAAGCACATGGTTTTGGCCGGCGACATAAACGGAGCCAAAATGCTTTGTGCCCAAACCGGCACACCCGTATCTAAGATGTTGGAGAAAGGCATTTCCCGAATTGGAAGCCCCCTGAAGAATATTGAAACCTCGATCGAGAACACTGGCAAGATTGAGATGGCCCGCCTGGAGAAGAACCTTTCTGCATTGGCTACTATTGCGGGTGCTGCTCCAATGCTCGGCTTTCTGGGCACGGTTACAGGTATGATCCAGGCCTTCATCGCTATTGCGCAGGCAGAGGGCGGTGTAAGCCCGCAACTGCTGTCGGCTGGTATTTACCAGGCTATGGTAACCACGGCAACAGGCCTGATCATTGGTCTGCCAGCCTATGTAGGGTATAATTACCTGGTGTCTAAGATCGACAGCATTGTGCACGACATGGAATATACCTCCATTGAATTTATTGATCTCTTACAAGAACCACAGCATTAAGAATGAATCTTCGCTCAAAAAACAGGATCAGTGCTGATTTCAGCATGTCGTCCATGACTGACATAATTTTCCTGTTACTCATTTTTTTCATGCTTACCTCAAACTTCGTAACCCCGACGGGCCTGCCTGTAAGTTTGCCAAAGAGTTCTGTGGCAGACATAACGATGCAAAAAGTGAGTGTGACCATTACAGAGGATTTGCGGTATGCGCTGAACGGAAATGAAATTGCCTTTTCGGATCTGCAGCCACAACTGGCAGCACTTTTGCAGGGAACAGAAGAAGGGGTTGTGGTGTTGCATGTCGACAAGGCAGTGCCTGTGGAGCACCTGGTGAAGGTAGCAAGCATAGCCTCCAACCTGAATGCTAAAGTTACGCTGGCCACCGAGCCAGAGTAAAATGAAAAGAGATGGATATAGCGTTAACACATGAGGAAGAAAAGAATAAGAAGATAGCGGCAGTTACCAGCGTGGTGCTGCACGCGCTTATTATTCTGCTTCTGTTTTACCTGATGGCCTGGCGCCCGCAGGACCCGCCTGCAAAAGATAATGGCATTGAGATTAATTTTGGTATGAGTGCTGTTGGGAGCGGGGACGTTCAGACGAACGCGTCTCCGAATGAATCTAAAAATGTGGAGGATAGCAAACCTGCGCCTACCCAGCCCGACCCACTGCCGGAGCCAAAACCGGTAGCAGCTACACCGCCAGCACCCACCAAGCCTGTTGAAGCGCCTAAAGTAACGACCACTACGGCTGACGCGCCTGTGGCTGTGAAGGAAGTGAAAGAAGTAACCAAGCCTACTCCAAAGCCTGAGCCAAAGGTGGAGCCGAAAAAAGAGCCCGAGAAACCTGTGGAGGAGCCGAAAAAGGAACCGGAAAAGCCCAGGTCGCTCTACCCGGGCAAACCTACCGAAAGCACCGGCACCGGTAAGGCCGGAACCTCTAACGAGGCAACAGGCAATAACAATGGCGATGATGCCAACAAGGTAGGCGATAAAGGATCACCAGACGGCAAACTGGATGCCAAGGCACTGTATGGTAAAGCAGGCGGTGGTGCCGGTGGCCTGGATATGGCAGGCTGGCGCTACGAGATAGAACCGAAGCGCGACCCTTACCCCAATGAGTCAGGCATTGTAAAATTTAGGATCAGCATCAACGGAAATGGTGAAGTGATCAATATTTCGCTGATTGAAAGTAACGTGTCGCCGCAGGTAAGAAAATGGTATGAGGACCAACTACGAAAAACTTCCTTTATCCGGACAGGAGGAGGAAATAGCAATGCGGGAGCAACCGGTACTGTAACATTCGTTATTAAATCGAACTAGTATTCTCATGACATATCAGGAGTGCCTTGAGTATCTCTACCAGCAATTGCCGATGTACCAACGCATCGGCAATGCTGCTTTTAGGAAGAGCCTCGACAATATTATTGCCCTCTGCGATGCCCTGGGGCAGCCTCAGCACAGGTTTAAGACCATTCATGTAGCCGGTACCAATGGCAAAGGCAGTAGCTCCCATATGCTGGCGGCCGTGCTGCAAAGTGCAGGCTATACCACCGGCCTCTACACCTCCCCACACCTGAAATCCTTTACCGAACGTGTCCGGGTAAACGGAGCGGAGCTGGAGCCGGAGTACCTTGTTAATTTTGTGGAGGTGCATAAGCAGCTGTTTGAGCAGATCCAGCCTTCCTTTTTTGAGATGACGGTGGCACTGGCTTTCCAGTATTTCGCAGACAACCAGGTAGACATTGCGGTGATAGAGGTGGGGCTGGGCGGCAGGCTCGATTCCACAAATATCATTCAGCCGGAAGTGTCGCTGATCACCAATATTGGCTATGACCACCAGGCACTGCTGGGCGACACGCTGGACGCCATAGCAGGAGAGAAGGCAGGCATCATCAAACCGAACACACCGGCCGTTATCAGCACCCGCCAGCCTGACATAGCCCATGTTTTTTCTAACAAAGCTACGCAGGAAGCGGCACCGCTCACTTTTGCATCCGATCGTTTCAACCTTTCACCTGGTGCAGGCGGCTTGGAAAAACAAACCTTTGATGTCATTGACAATTTAGGTTCGCTTCAGCTGCCTCATTTGGAACTTGACCTGACCGGGCATTATCAGCAATTTAACCTGCCGGGCGTGCTGCAGACAATTGCCATATTGCAGGAGCGGGGCTATGAAGTTCCGGAGCAGGCAATAAGGCAGGGACTGGCCAATACGAAGCAGTTGACAGGTTTAAAAGGCCGTTGGCAAGTGTTAAGTAGAAGCCCTTTAACTATTTGTGATACAGGTCACAATGAGGATGGCATTAAACAAATAGTGCAGCAGTTGCAGGCTTTAAAGGCCAACCAGGTACACATGGTTTTTGGTGCTGTAAACGATAAAGATATTGGTTCTGTGCTGCAGCTGCTACCGAAGGAATATGCTTACTACTTTTGCCAGGCAAAGATTCCCCGTGCATTGCCTGTGGCAACTTTGCAGGAGCAGGCGAAAGCAGTTGGTTTGAAGGGGGAGGCGTACGGTACGGTGACAGAAGCGATAGAGGCGGCCAAGGCAAATGCGGCTCAGGATGAGGTTATTTTCATCGGAGGTAGTACATTTGTTGTCGCAGAGATAGAAGAACTTTAGAAATGTCGAGATCGAAACTTAAGAAATTCAGCGAAATTGCTGAGCGCGAAAACGTGCTGGAAGAAGGAAATGAACTGTACGGGCATTTGGCAGGCAAATGGGACGAGCTGCATTTCGAAAACACAAACCCGATCGTGCTGGAGATTGGCTGTGGCCGCGGGGAATACACCTTAGGCATGGCCCGGCTATTCCCGGACAAAAACTTCATCGGTGTTGACATTAAAGGTGCCCGGCTCTGGAAGGGCAGCACCATCGCCATAGAAGAAGGCCTGGACAATGTATCGTTTTTGCGTACTTACGTGGAGCAGATCACCGACCAGTTTGCAGCCGGAGAAGTTTCTGAAATATGGATCACTTTCCCGGACCCACGCCCTAAAGACCGGGATATAAAGCGGCGCCTCACTTCGCCCCGATTTTTGGCATTGTACAGGCAACTGTTGAAGCCGGGAGGCCTGGTCCATCTAAAGACTGACAACCTGGGCTTATACGAATTTACACTGGAGGTGCTGCAGGAGGCTCCTATCAAAAACCTGCTATATACGGATGATCTCTACCAGTCGGAACTGCAGGAACATACGATGGGTATTTACACGAAATACGAAAAGCAGTATCTGCAGGAGGGGGTGCCTATTAAGTACCTGCAGTTTCAGTTTAAGTAAGCTGATTTGCAAAAGGGTGTACTTTGCAGCAGCAGGTGCATCAGCAGAAGTGTTTGCTTGTAGAGGGCTGTTTTCATTAGAATAATTCAAGCTGTGGGGGTAGCAAATAATTTATTTTCCCTACACCCATCGCCCCACTTTTTGTCATCCGGAGGGATCATGTGGGCGAGAGGCAATGGCAAATGTTACAGAGTCTAAGTTAGCATAGCTTCTTTCTTTCGGTGACAGTTGCAGGTTTTTGTTTCATTGCTCGTGTCTTTGTTCTTTTTGTCTTGATACAAAAAGAACCAAAAAAATCAAGACGCGAAAAACTCGCTGAACGCTCAAACAGTTTAGCGTCAAATGGTGCACCGGGCTACCGCTCTTTGCGCTGTAGTTTACCGCCGCAATACACCTTTTTAGGAAGTAGCAGGTGCATCAGCAGCAGAAAATGTATTTGGAGGTACTTTTTGATTAGAATAATTTGGTTTTAGTTTTTGATAGAGATTGCTAGAGCGAAAGAATCCTCTGGTTCAATGCTTCACAAAGTGAAGTGCTGAACCAGAGGATTCTTTCTCATTTGATATTAGAAGTAACTCCTCTCGCTACCTATTCTTTCATTCTCTTAATTTTTCACTCGAAATTTTCCACATTCACTCATTCACCCATTTTAAATTCAAAGACTCTAAGCAATCTGCCGTAGATCAACCGGGATAACCCTGGAGATGCCGGCTTCGATCATGGTGATGCCGTACATCACGTCGGTAGAGGCCATGGTGCGTTTGTTGTGGGTTACCACAATGAACTGCGAATCGTCGGAAAACTTGCGGATGATGTTGTTGAACTTGTCAATGTTGGCGTCGTCGAGCGGGGCATCCACTTCATCGAAGATACAGAAGGGGGCGGGCTTGAGCAGGTAGATCGCGAAAAGCAGCGAAATAGCCGTAAGCGTTTTCTCGCCACCGGATAACTGGTTGATGGTGAGTGGACGCTTTCCTTTTGGTTGCGCCATGATCTCGATACGCGACTCCAGCGGGTTCTTCGGGTCGGTGAGTACCAGGTCGCAGTTATCTTCGTCGGTGAAGAGGCTGCGGAACACGAGCATGAAATTGTTTTTGATCTGGGTAAAGGCATCCATGAACTTCTCGCGCGCCACGGTATCTATCTCATTTATCGTTTCGATGAGCGTGTTCTTGGCGTTTACCAGGTCGTCGCGTTGCTCGGTTATGAACTTGTTTCGCTCTTCGATTTCCTGGTAAGCCTCTGCGGCCATGGCATTGACAGGACCCATGCGATCGAGGCTGGCTTTTACGGAGGCAATTTGCACTTTCAGCTCTTCGTTGGTGAGGGCGAAAAGTTCGGTAGGCGTTTCCGGCTCCTTCTGCATGTCCTCAGCCGTTAAATTGAACTCAGCCACCAAACGCTCCTGTACCGATACCAGTTTTATCTGCGTATCCGAAATGGTTTTCTGCATGCGCATGAGCAATTCATCGGCGTTCTGGCGCTTGCGCTGCAGCTCACGGATCACTTTCTCTTTTTCTTCAAGATCGCCGCGCAGCGTGAAGTATTTCTTCTCGATCTCTTCCAGCTCATAACCAAACTCGCGGCGGGCCTCTGTCATGGCTTCTACCACGGCTTCGTTCTCTTCTATAAATGCGGAAGCCTGCACTGTCTCTTCCTCTGCCCGGATCATTTCCTGGCGCAGGCCTTCTATCCGTTCCTGGTTCGTCTCTACCGATTTCTGCTTATAGCTGATTTCCTGCTGCAAGCTGGCAAAGCGATTCTTGAGTTGGTGGAACTGGATGTTCTCCTGGTTGTACCGGCCCGATATGACCGCAATCTGCTCCTGCTGCCTTTCTACATGCGAGGCATACACGGCCAGTTCCTCTTCCAGTCGCTTGAGCTCCAGTTGGTCGGCCTCCGCCTGGGGCGACACTTCCTCCGATTGCTCCTGCAGTTGCTCCAGTCGCTGCTGCAGCTCGTCGTACTTCAGGTTGAAGTTCTGAATGTTCTGCTGGTGCTGCTCGTGCTTGATGCGCACGGCCAGCAACTCCTGCTGCTGACGCGCCACTTCTTTTTCGAGCTGCTTGATCGTGTCTTTCTGCGACTCGCCTTTGTAGTTGAGCAGGATCTGGTTCTGCGTGTTGATGCGGCTCTGCAGCAGATCTGCCTGCCGGGTAAGCTCCTGCACTTCCTGCTCCAGCCTTTCGAGGTTCTGCTTACGGCCCAGCCGGTTACCATCAAACATGCCCGCCGAGCCGCCCGATAAACTTAACGGTTTTTTAATGGCCGAGCCATCTTTCAGGATGATGGTGCGGTAGTCGCTGTCGTAGAAATCGTCTGGTGTGGCGTCGCTGATGTACACGTTGTTGAGAATGTACTTCAACAGGTCGCTGTATTTTTTATCGGCGCTTACAACTTCATAGGCCGCTTTCATTTTTCCTTCAGAAAAAGTACCGGTTGGCTCCAGCTCCTCTACCTCGGTGAGGATAATGAAATTGGCGCGGCCTTTGTTTTCCTGTTTCAGCAGCTCGGTAGCTTCCACGGCATCTTCGAGAGAGTCTACCACGAAGAAGTTCATGTAAGGCTCCAGGTAACTCTCGATCAGGTTTTTGTATTCCGGCTCCACCACAATAATGTCTGAGAGGAGCGGGGCTGGCTTTGACCAACTATCCGACTGATATAGGAATTTAATGGCCTCCGGAAAGCCTTCCAGATTCTCGACCAGCGATTTGGTGAGGCTGTATTGGTTTTGTTTCGCATCGAGGGCACGGTTCAGCTCCACCAGTTGCGCCTTCAGCTCCTCTATGTCGCCTTCTGTTTTCTCTATGTTCTGCAGCAGGGTTTCTTCTTTGGCCTGCAGTCGCACCAGGGCTGATGTTTTTTCTTCCAACGCCTCTTGTGCCTCCTGCAGTTGTTCCTGCAGCACGCGCGCGTCCTCGTCGGCGGTGAGCTGCTGTTGCTGCAGCCGCTCTATGTCGGTGTTGATGTTCTGGATCTGTACTTCGCTTATTTCGAGCGATTTGTTCAGCTGGTATACTTCGTTCTGTTTCTGGCGCTGCTGCTGCGTCAGGTCCTGCAGGTTTTCCTGTAGCGTCTGCTTTTGCTCGTTGGCCTCCTGGAGCTGCTCTTTCAGGGCCTGCACCTGCTCCTCGGCTTCGCCAAATTTGTCCTGCACGGCCTCCAGCTCCTCGCGCAGCTGCACCACACTGTCCTGAGTATGCTCCAGGCTGGCGGTATCCTGGCTGATCTGCTGGCGGAGCTGCTGCATCCGTTCCTTCAGAAAATAGGTGCGCTCTGACTTCAGTTTGATGTCGTTCTCCAGCTGGCGCAGCTTGGCCGTTTGCACCTGCATGGTTTTCTGGCTTTCGCTCAGGGCCTCCTGCGTCTGGTTCAGCTCCTCCTTCTGGTCGGCAATGGCGTTTTCAGCTTCTGTTACGGTTTCTATATAGTTCTCCTTCAGCGCAGTCTCATTCTGCAGGTCCTGCTCCAGGCGCTGCAGCGCGTCCTGGTACTGCGAAATGTTGCGGCGGGCGTATTCGATGCTGTGCTTTTTATAGTCGTCGCGCAGCTGGAAATATTTGATCGCCTGCTTTGCCTGCCGCTCCAGCGTTTTCATGTTCTTGCCGATCTCGAACAGCACGTCTTCCACGCGCTCCAAATCTGCATCAGTTTCTTCGAGCTTTTTGAGCGTCTGCTTTTTACGCACCCTGAACTTGGAGATGCCCGCCGCTTCTTCAAACAGCATCCTGCGGGAGTTTTCTTTGTCATTGAGCAGCTCATCCACCATCTTCAGCTCGATAATGGCGTAGCTGTCGGAGCCGATGCCGGTGTCAAGGAAAAGTTCGTTTATGTCTTTGAGGCGGCAGGTGACGCCGTTCAGCTGGTATTCGCTGTCGCCGGTGCGGTAGTATTTGCGGGTAACGGTAACCTGCGAGTATTCAGTCGGCAGGATGTTCTTGTTATTGTCGAAGGTGATGGAAACCTCGGCCATCTGCACCGGCTTCCGGGTTTTGGAGCCGTTGAAAATCACGTTCTCCATTTTGTCGGAGCGGAGGTTACGGGTGCGCTGCTCCCCCAGTACCCACCGGATGGCGTCTACGATGTTGGACTTGCCACAACCGTTCGGGCCTACGATCCCGGTAATGCCTTCGTCGAAATTGATGACAACCCGGTCTCCAAAACTCTTAAATCCTTTAATCTCTAATCTTGATACTTGCATGCACGTGCCCTGGTACTCGTCAAACTAAACCCAAAATTAAGATTAAATTATTTCAAACTAGAAAATATAACTTAGAATTTACAGATGGGGTGAGGTGGGGGTTGATTTGGAAATTTGAAGAATTGGAGTTTTGAAAATGGGAAAAAGGCAACTACAAAACATAAGCGTCTTTTCTTCCTGTTTCTGCTGCCTTTGCATTCTGAAGATTTCTTAATGCAGTTAATTCTGAAGGTGGGTGCCTATAGGAAGATTCAGATAATATTCTTCTGCAACAGGAGTATCAGCAGTAGCCAAGGTGCCGAAGGGCCTGTTTCATTTCAATAATTGGGTTCATGTGCTGCTGGGTTAATCTGCTGATTTAGGGATTTAAAAAGACAAAGGGCGGCCTGGTAAAACAATTAACTCTGCACAACCAAAGAAGGTCCTGCGTCTTGTGTCCTTTTCAGCAAAGAGCATAACCTCCGAAGGGACATTTTGATTAGAAAAATTCATGATGCTGCACTAGTACGAAAAAGAAATACCGGGGGAAGGTTACCCTAAAGCGCTTCGTTTTTGCTATATTTGGGTAGAAAGGCAAACTATGGAAGACTTAAAACCGATTCTTTATGTTCTGGCTGCGGTGGCCTATTTTGTTTACTCGTTCTGGCGGAAGGCCTTCAAGGACAATCCGGAGGTAAAGCCGCCAGACGATTTGCCGGAGCAAAACAGAAAACCCGTTGCCAACAGACCACAGCCGCAGCAGCCACTCGGCCCGCCAACTTCCTTTGAGGACATTCTGCGGGAATTGCAACCAAAGCTGGACAAGGCAAAACAGCAGGGCCGCACGGTTGTAGAAAGCGAACGGCAAAGAGCAAAGCCAGTACCTGTGCCCGTTCCTGCCAGAAGCTACGAGGCCCGGAAGCCGACCACGCGGTCGTTGGAGGATCCGGCTGAGTTAGTAGAGGCAAGACGCAAAGTTGAGGAGGCAAAACGAAGAGCAGAGCAGCCGGTGTATCAAAAAGCCGCATTTGTGATACCGGAAGCACCAGTTCCTCAGCAAGCTAGAAGAAACCACCGCATCGCTGCCATGCTCCGCAACCCGCAAACGGTTCGGGACGCGGTCATTTTGTCGGAGGTGTTGCAGCGGAAGCAGTTTTAACCCTCTCTGCAGTTGTTAGTATCGCTCCCAGGGGCGGCAAGCGGAGAGAAGCAGTTAGCCGAGCCCAGCAAATATTAATTCTTCATGTTGCCTTTTATATAGAGCCTTTTATAAATAGAAGCGTGATCAACCTTTAACCAACGACAAGCAGAACCGGTGAGTGAATTATTTGAATGAAAAAGGCCCTCCAGAGGTATTTTCATTCAGATAGGCCACTCCGTCACCGGTCCAGACTACAGGTATTGCGTGAGGGCATAGGTCAGGATGTTGGCTCCCATGCGCAGGGCCTCCTGGCGCTTGTTTTCGGGGTCGTTGTGCACTTCCGGATCTTCCCATCCGTTTCCTAAATCGGTCTCGTAAGTGTAAAAGCAAACCAGGCGGCCTTCATGTATTATGCCAAAGCCCTGTGGCGGTTTGTTGTCATGCTCATGAATTTTGGGCAACCCGTTCGGGAAAGGGTATTTTTGATGGTAAATGGGATGGGAAAAGGGGAGTTCCACAAATTCATATTCCGGGAATACTTTTTTCATTTCCTTCCGGATGAACTGGTCCAGCCCATAATTGTCGTCGATGTGCAGGAAGCCTCCGCTCAGCAAATAATTGCGCAGGTTCAGTGCTTCAGCATCCGAAAACACCACATTGCCGTGGCCTGTCATATGCACGAAAGGGTAAAAGAACAATTCAGGGCTACCCACTTCCACCACACTTTCCTCGCGGGCAATGTTCATGCTGAGGTTCTGGTTGCAGAACTTGATCAGGTTTGGCAAGGATGTCTTGTTGGCATACCAGTCGCCGCCGCCATTGTACTTCAGCTTGGCAATTTTAAAGTTAGGTGCCTGCGCCTGCGAAAGGCTCCAGGCAGTAACCAGCAAAAGGGTTACACAAAAAAATCGTATCATACAGCGTTTAGATTCCGTGAACATGCTCAAGTCCGTTTTATAACGGTGTAAATATTTCGTGTAGTATCTGCAGGCTATGGCAGGCAACCAAGGCGGCCGTTTCGGTTCGTAAGCGGCTGGTACCAAGGGTTACCGGTTTTATGCCTGCCTGGTAAGCCAGCGTTATTTCTTGCTGCGAAAAGTCTCCCTCTGGCCCGATCAGGATACAATGCGGTTGGCCGGGCTTGTAGCTGTCCTTTATACTTTTGGTGGCATCGTCTTCTAAATGAGCTATGTAGGTGTTAACCGGATCACACTGTTTTACAAATTTTCGGAAGGGTGCCATGTCATGCAGCAGCGGCAGGTACCCTTTCTGCGACTGTTTCATGGCGCTCACCGCGATTTTCTCCAGCCTGTCGAGGCGCAGGTTCCGGCGCTCCGAGTGTTCACACGCCAGAAAAAATATCTCACTGATTCCGATTTCTACGGCTTTCTCTACAAACCACTCTATGCGATCCATGTTTTTGGTCGGAGCCACGGCCACCTGTGCTACGTAAGGTAGCTTTCCGTACTCCAGCTGTTTGTCGATGACCTGCAACTGGCAACGCTTTGGGTGCGCCTCCTGGATAATGGAAGTAAACAGGCCGCCTTTACCATCTACCAGATATACGGTGTCGCCCGGCTGTAGTCTTAAAACACGGGTGCAATGTTTTGATTCTTCTTCGGGTAAAGTAAAAAGTTCGCCCTTGATGTCGGGAGTGTAAAAAAGGTGCACGCGTAAAAGCTTTAAAGTGAAAAACAGGGTGGCCGGAATTTTATGGCGGTGCCTGGCTATTTAACTACTAAGATAAGCATAAATATGAAAATGACCTGATCAACCGGGAGCCGCTCCACTGGTGGCAAAGAGGCTTCCGGCTGGCAGGCTAGTGAATGGCTTACTCCGCCGCTACGGCTGCATGCGGCGCACCTGCCAATATTTCATTGTTGGCATAGGCTGCGTATTTAGAGAAGTTCCTGACAAAAGACTGGGCCAGGTGGCTGGCTTTGGCATCGTACGCTTCCGGATCATCCCAGGTGTCGCGCGGGTTCAGCACTTCGTCCGGCACACCGGGGCACGACTGGGGCACCTCCACGCCGAAAACCGGGTGTTTTATAAATTTTGCCCCGTCCAGGGCACCGGTAAGGGCTGCCGTGAGCATGGCTCGGGTGTAGGCTAGTTTGATGCGCTTACCAACCCCATAGGGGCCGCCGGTCCAGCCTGTGTTCACGAGCCATACCTTTACCTGTTGCCTGTTCATTTTCTCGCCGAGCAGTTCTGCGTAGCGTGTCGGGTGCAGGGGCAGGAATGCTTCGCCAAAACAGGCAGAAAAGGTTTCTTTTGGTTCGATGACGCCTACCTCCGTGCCGGCCACTTTAGCAGTGTAGCCCGATATGAAATGGTACATGGCCTGGCTCTTGTTCAGCCGCGAAATAGGAGGGATGACTCCAAAGGCATCGGCCGTCAGGAAGAAAATATTTTTGGGTGCTCCAGCCCTGGATGGCTCCAGCGCATTGGGAATAAAATGAATAGGGTAGGCGGTGCGGGTGTTTTCGGTTACCGACTTGTCCGTGTAATCAACCGTACGGGTGCCGTCCTGGAAGCGGGTATTCTCCAGAATGGCCCCAAACCGTATGGCGTCCCATATCTCCGGCTCCTTTTCGCGGGTCAGGTCCACCACCTTGGCATAGCAGCCTCCTTCAAAGTTAAAAACGCTGTCTTCGGCCCAGCCGTGCTCATCGTCCCCGATCAGGGCTCTGTGCGGGTTGGCCGACAAGGTGGTCTTGCCGGTGCCGGACAAGCCGAAGAAGATGGCCGTGTCGCCTTCTTCCCCTACGTTAGCGGAGCAATGCATGGAAAGTACGTTATGTTCGTGTGGAAGCGTGAAGTTCAGCACAGAGAAAATACCTTTCTTCATTTCGCCGGTATAGCCTGAGCCCCCGATTAGAATAATTTTCTTGCTGAGGTTGATGATAGAGAAATTCTTCCTACGGGTGCCGTCTGTTTCCGGGTCGGCCTCGAACTCCGGAACTGCTATAATAGTAAACTCGGGAGCATGCGAAGCCAGTTCCTCGTCGGTGAAGCGGAGAAACATGTTATAACAGAAGAAGTTGTGCCAGGCTTTGGTGTTGACAATCCGCACATTCAGTCTGTACTCGGGGTGGTCGCAGGCGTAGGCATCGCGCACATACAGCTTTTTGCCCTGCAGCGAATCCATCATTTTGCCATATAGCCGGTCGAATTTCTCCGGCTCGAACGGGATGTTAATTTTACCCCACCAGACAGTATCTCTTGTTTTTTCATCTTTCACAATAAAGCGATCTTCAGGAGAGCGTCCTGTAAGCTCGCCTGTGTCGCACATGAGCGCTCCTGTGTCGGCCAGCGCTCCTTCGCCATTTTTTATGGCTTCCTCAATCAGTTCGGCTGGGCTTAGGTTCCAGCATACTTCGGCAGCGTCGAGAATGCCAAGTTGTTCCAGACCTGCTGGATGTAATTTTTTTCCGGATTCTTTCATGTAGATGGTAGTTTGATGTAAGCAATTGGTAATAGTTTTTCCAGTTATTGTATACGGCGGAGGCAAATCAAGGGCAGTACAGCCCTGTATGCAGTTTATTACGAATGCGCAAGAGATTAGATGATATAAAACTATTTGTCAGTAATTGTATAAACTGATATATTTACCTTATTCGGAAAAACTCTACACATCTAACATCAACAAAATTTATGTCCTTAAGAGAACACACCACTAAAAGTGACCAGGTGAACGAGCATGCTGCGCCCATTGGCGCGGACCCTACCGGTCCGGAAATGTTCGGACACCCGAAAGGGCTCTTTTATCTTTTCTTTGCGGAGCTTTGGGAGCGCTTCAGCTTTTACGGCATGCGGGCACTGCTGGTACTTTACATGGTTAACAACCTGTTCGAATCTTTGTCTAACCGCGATGAGATTGCCATTGGGATTTACGCTGCTTATGGGGCGCTGGTATACGCCACCCCGGTGATAGGTGGCATGATCGCCGATAAACTGCTGGGGTACCGCAAAGCTATTATGCTGGGAGCGGTTTTGATGGCCCTAGGCCACTTTGCACTGGCCATCGAGCACCCTGTTTTCTTCTATGGCTCCCTGGCCTTGCTGATTGTAGGGAACGGGTTCTTTAAACCCAATATATCGACCCTGGTTGGCACACTTTATAATGAGGGCGATACGCGCCGTGATGCCGGTTTTACCATTTTCTACCTGGGTATTAACCTGGGTGCCATGGTGTCGCCGATTATCTGCGGATGGCTGGGCTTAACCTACGGGTGGCATTATGGCTTTGGAGCGGCAGGTATCGGCATGGTTGTCGGGCTGATCATGTTCTGGCGGGGCGGCCGCAGTGGTGTGTTCGGTAACAACGGACTTCCGCCGAACCCTGCGGTGATCAAAGAGCGGGTGGCAGGAATCACCAAAGAGTCCTGGGTCACGGTGCTGAGTTTCCTGTCGTTACCTATTTTTGCCCTCTTCCTGTTTAATGGAACCCTCGACCTGCCAGGCTTGGGCGAGACTATTTTCGATGGTTCTATTATGCACTATGTCATGAACTATGCCTTGTTGCCGGTTATCTCTATTGTGTTGATTTATAACCTGGTGAAGGTGGACCGTGTGGAGAGGCAGCGACTGTTTGTGGTTATCCTGCTGACATTCTTTATTACCGTTTTCTGGTCTTTCTTCGAGCAGGCGGGTTCTTCACTCACACTCTTTGCAGAGCGCAACGTAAACCTGACGTTTATGAACGCGGCGCAGACAAATTCCATTAACCCGTTCTTTATCATCCTGTTTGCTCTGCCTTTCTCGGCCATGTGGGTGTTTCTGTCAAAGCGGCGGGTTAACCCTTTTACGCCGGTAAAGTTTGCTCTTGGCATCGCGCAACTGGGGCTGGGCTTCCTGATCTTTGCCTGGAGCGCCAATTATGGAGACGCTGAGGGCCGTGTGTCTATCTGGTTCCTGATTCTGGGGTATATGTTCATTACTACCGGCGAGCTTTTTGTTTCGCCTGTAGGGCTTTCTAAAGTAACGGAGCTTTCGCCCAAGAAGATCGTTGCCTTTATTATGGGTATCTGGTTCCTGTCTTCTTCTTTTGCACACTATATTGCCGGTCTTATTGCCAAGCTGACAGCGGTAAGCGGTACGGATGGAGAGGTGGCCTCGGGTGCGGCTTCGCTGCTGGTATACACGGGCGTGTTTGAACAGATTGCTTATGTGGCCTTCGGCTTTGCGGTACTGGCCTTGCTGCTTACCCCGCTGATGCGCAAGTGGATGCACGGCATTCATTAATTTTTAACTTGATTTGATAGATAAACCGCTGCTACTAACCTAGCAGCGGTTTTTTTTTGCTTTTTAAACTATTGCCACGCTTGTTGGTGTTTAGACATTAAAATTACTTTCCTTCTCTTAACTTTTTAGCTTACATGCCTGGAATTATGAATGCGAAGTGCGCCTTTTGGGCGGTTCTTTCGCTGTCTCTGTTGCTGCTCAGCTCATGCGAAGTTGTTTCTAACCTGACTGACGTATCGGTAAAAGCACCTTCCCAACCTCAAGAAACCTATACCATCAGGAAAAATGAGCACAACTCTGCGAACAAAATCAGGAAACTGGCCACATCTACCCTGAGGTTTGAGGCCGTTTTTGATAGTTCGGCTGTGTACGAGACAGTTGATCCTGCTAATCAAGCCGACATTAATAAACTTTATGGCCTTTCGGATTGTGGTTCCCTGCACCAGCAGAACAGCGCGCGGTTTGGTTGGCGATGGTACAACAACAGACTTGAGATTCATGCCTACACCTATAATAACAGCACCCGGAAGTCTGTATTTATTGCGGCAGTAGAACTTGGAAAGCCATTTGTATATGAGCTTGCACTGAAGGATGGCAGCTATGTTTTTACCGTGGACGAAAAACAGGTGAGCGTGCCCAGGGCCTGTAGTGGTTTGATGGATAGCTACCAGCTTTACCCCTACTTTGGGGGAGATGAAGCGGCACCACACGAAATTAAGATCAGAATAAAGGAGTTGCCTTAGTAAGAAAATTTACGGCTACGACAGCCTCTGTTACGGTGCAATATGAATTATTTGAATGAAAATGGCCCTCAGGAGGATATAAGACCTTTTAGCGTCAGGAGTTAAAAGTTATGAGTTTAAAACTGTTATTCGTGCAAGCACTTATTCGATATCTCCCCACCTCCAAAATGGGAAATAACACAAGAGCCCAGTAAGAAATTAGCACCTTAATTAAATTTTTCTAATCAAAGAGCCCCTCCTGAGCTTTCTGCTGCCACTATCATAATAAAAAAGCCCCCCACTTTTCAGTGCGAGGCTTTTTCTAATTTAAAACTATGGGAAGGTCAGATTACATCATGCCGCCCATGCCGCCCATGCCACCTGGCATTGCAGGCGCACCTTTGTCTTCTTCAGGCTCTTCTGATACTACACACTCGGTAGTAAGCAGCAGACCCGCGATGGAAGCGGCGTTCTCCAGGGCAAGACGCGTAACTTTAGTTGGGTCGATGATACCGGCCGCGAACATATTCTCGTACTTGTCGTCGCGGGCATTGTAACCATAGTCGGCTTTGCCTTCGCGAACAGCCTGCACAACAACAGAGCCTTCGCCACCTGCGTTAGATACGATAGTTCTGAGAGGAGCCTCCAGTGCAGTCTTGATGATCTGAACACCTGTCTGCTCGTCAGCATTGTAAACATCAACCTTAGAAAGAGCCTCCAGTGCGCGGATCAGGGCAACACCGCCACCGGCCACGATACCTTCTTCCACAGCAGCGCGAGTAGCATGCAGGGCATCGTCTACGCGGTCTTTCTTCTCTTTCATCTCTACTTCAGTAGAAGCGCCGATGTACAGGATGGCTACACCACCAGACAATTTGGCAAGGCGCTCCTGCAGTTTTTCTTTGTCGTAGTCAGACGTAGTAGTGTCCATCTGCGACTTGATCTGATTTACACGCGCCACGATATCATCTTTCTGACCGGCACCGTTCACAATCGTGGTGTTGTCTTTGTCGATGATGATCTTCTCGGCAGTACCCAGGTAATCGAGGGTAGCATTCTCCAGTTTGTAGCCGCGCTCTTCAGAGATCACGGTACCACCTGTCAGGATGGCAATGTCTTCGAGCATCGCTTTTCTTCTGTCGCCGAAGCCAGGAGCTTTTACAGCGGCAATTTTCAGCGAGCCACGCAGTTTGTTTACCACCAGGGTTGCCAGGGCTTCGCCATCCACATCCTCAGAGATAATGATTAGGCCTTTACCAGTCTGAACCACTTGCTCCAATACAGGAAGCAGTTCTTTCATGGTAGACACTTTTTTGTCGTAGATCAGGATGTACGGGTTGTCGAACTCCGCTTCCATTTTCTCAGGGTTGGTAACGAAGTAAGGCGACAGGTAACCACGGTCAAATTGCATACCTTCTACCGTTTTTACCTCAGTTTCAGTGCCTTTTGCTTCTTCCACCGTAATAACGCCGTCTTTACCAACTTTGTCCATGGCATCGGCAATCATTTTACCGATTTCAGGGTCGTTGTTGGCAGAGATAGTACCTACCTGTGCGATTTCAGAAGAGTTCTCGATTTTTTTAGACTGAGACTTCAGGTTCTCCACTACCAGCGCTACGGCTTTGTCGATACCGCGCTTCAGGTCCATTGGGTTGGCGCCTGCGGCTACGTTTTTAATACCAGCTGTGTAGATGGCCTGGGCCAGTACAGTGGCAGTAGTAGTACCGTCACCAGCCTGGTCAGCGGTTTTAGAGGCAACCTCTTTCACCAGTTGGGCACCCATGTTCTCGATAGGGTCTTTCAGGTCGATTTCTTTGGCTACCGACACACCGTCTTTGGTGATCATCGGGGCACCGAATTTTTTGTCGATGATAACGTTGCGGCCTTTAGGTCCTAACGTTACTTTAACAGCATTAGCCAGTTTGTCAACGCCGGCCTTAATCTTGCTGCGAGCGTCGCTATCGAATGTGATGTTTTTAGACATGGTTATTTTTTCTGATTAAGATTTGTTTTGATAGATTAAAGGATAGCCAGAATGTCGGACTCACGCATGATCAGGTAGTCGCTTCCTTCTACAGAGATTTCAGTACCGGCATATTTGCCATATAAAACCTGGTCACCTACTTTCACCTGGGGCTTCATCAGAGCGCCTTGCTCAGATACTTTTCCTTCGCCAATGGCTACTACCTCACCACGCTGTGGCTTTTCTTTAGCAGTATCAGGAATAATAATACCTGACTTGGTTTTTTCTTCTGCTGCAGCAGGAGCTACGATTACTCTGTCTGCTAATGGTTTAATGCTGATTGACATAGTTTGTATGAATGTTAAGTTTTAATATGGTTGATTTAAGCTTTGAAACCATAGTGACTATTATCACTTCTTGTGCCAATGGTTAATTTCTGCCATTTTAAGCCAATTTTTCAGCTTTGGACCTGCCATTCCTGTCAGACCTGCCAGATTTTGTCACGGTTGGCGGAACTTTTTCTGCATTTGGACTGACAGCATTACCAGCCGCCAAACAAAAAAGCCGGCACAGGGCCGGCTTTCTTTTATGTGTAAGCTTTAGATTACTGTTGGTTGGCAGTGTCCACCATCTCTGGTATCTCACCTGCATCCGGAATAGCAAAGGTGCTGTCTTCGCCAGGAATGGTGGCGGCAGGACCGGCAGGTAACTGCGACTGACGCGCGCGCTCTTCGTTCACGCTTCTGTTTACGGTAGACCCGCCTGAGGAGTCGAGGATCATGTGTGTGCCTAAGGTTAACACAACCAGCGCCACGGCAAAGCCCCAGGTAAGTTTTTCAAGTAGATCGCCTGTGCGTTTCACGCCCATAAGCTGGCTGGCGCCTCCGCCACCAAACTGACTGGACAAGCCACCCCCTTTAGGGTTCTGAGCTAGCACAACTAACACGAGCAGCACGCAAACAAAAATAATGATACTGATTAAGGCGATATACATTTTAGTTTAAGTTTTGTAATTTCTCTATTTGTTCGGCAAAGTAAGATTTTTTTTCCGGATTTTTCAACATCAGCTGCTCATATATTTTAATCGCTTTCTTGGGCTTGCCTTGTTTGATGAAAATACTGGCCAGGTTTTCAGAGGCCATTCCTTTGCGTATCTTGGTGCTTTTCAGCGATAAGTCTTCCTGTGGCACCGGTTTTATCTTCAGGTTAACCATTGTTTTAAGCCGTGGGTTCAATTTCAGGAACTGGTCTATGATATCGAGCTGGTTGCTCAGGATATGGTTGGCTGGCTGCACCGCTTTTTCGAGTTCGTGGGTTTTGGTGTACTCCAGGATCAGCTCCGGGTGAAAGCTCTGGGGCCGTGGCCGGGTATAGTCGTCTTTCAGTTGCAGCACCTCGCCCATGCGGCTGTTGCCCATCCAGTAGCCTAGCGCATCGTTGGCATACAGGCGGTCAATTTCATCGTAACTGTAATGGATCTCTCCGGCAATAGCAGGCCCTGGTGCTTCAGGAGCATCCTCTGTGGTATAAATATCTGCTTCCTGCGCTACAGGATTTTCGGCAGCAAGTGCAGCAGCAGGAGCAGTGCCTCCGGAGGGGCTTTCTGATTCAAATAATTCACCGGAGGGAGCCGCTGCCTGTGCCCCGTCGTGAGTCTGAGTGTTTTCCTGCAGCTCTTCCATAAAAGAGGCGATGCCTGCAGCGGTCGCTTCTTCTCCTGGTGCGGGTATAGCAGCCTGTTCGAGCAGGTCGGTAGAGGTGGGGCTGAGGCTGTCGATGGTCAGCAGCATGGCCAGTTCGGAATAGAATTCGTCGCTTTCTGTCTCAGCTGAAGCTTTAGGAGCTGCTGCCCCGGCTGTTCCTGAAGCTGGCTCTTCTGTTGCTTCTTCCGACTTGTTTCTTGCTATAGCTACGTCTGCTTCCGTGTCTTCTATGGCGGTGCCGGCTTCTGCTGCTATTTCAGGCTCCGGTTCAACTTCCTCTTCTTTATGAGCAGCAGATTCTGTGGGAGGTAAGGGTTCTTCTTCTAGGGTTTCCTGCACCAATACAGGTTGCTCTTCCAGCAGTTCAGGCGCTGCTGCACGGGTTGGCCCGGCTTCCTCAAAGGCTGGTTCCAGGGCTGGCGCAGTGGTGTGGATGATCCGCTTCAGAAGTTGCCGGTTGGTGGCATAGGAAGAAGCGCGACGCAGGCGTTGCGCCGAGAGCATGCTGCCTTTGTCGTAGGCAGACTTGGCCAGCAGCAGGTGGGCTGTCTGGCAATAGGGGAAGGCAGCAGCCACCTGCTCCAGCTCCTGTGTCTGCTGGTCCGAGATATCTGATACGCGCTGTATCAGGTTGAGGAAGGCTGATTTATTCATGCAGCAATGCTTTCTGATGCCAGGCCAACTACCAGTTGGCCAATGATTTATTGAAAACGTCTATAGCCAGTCGTTCTGCCAGCTGCTCGATGGAGGTTGCCGGAATCTGGTTGATGTCCACGTCCTGCGAAAAATCCTGCGAGATGGAAAAGGTCTGGTCAAAATCGTCTTCAGAATTCTTTGTGTTCGTGTACCGTACTTTCACACCCAGAGTAAGGCGGTTGAGGCTGGCTCGGTCATAGTCGCCATCGCGTTGCACGGCTGCCGGTGTGATACTAAAGCTAACAATTTCTCCCTCCAGTTGCAAGTCACCTTCGCGCTGCAGCATGTTCAGGTTGGTATTGCGCTGGTAATACTGCTTAAAGGTATTCGTTACCACCTGCGTGAGGTTGGCAGGTCCTTCGCCGGCGGCATTCTCAAAGTTCTGAATGGAGATGGTCTTGATATCCGGGCTAATGCTGACACCGGTAAAAGAATAGACGCCGCAGCCGCTGGTAAAAAGAAGCAGCAGGCAGCTTAAGGCCAGAATAAGTTTACTCTTCAATATCATACTGCTTTAGTTTACGGTAAAGTGTTCTTTCAGAAATTCCCAGGTCCTGCGCGGCGTATTTCCGTTTGTTGTTATGTTTTTTAAGGGCTTTCAGGATCAGTTCCTTCTCCTTATTCTCCAGCGAAAGGCTTTCCTCCTCGGTTTCGTGCGGAATGTCCTCTACTTTCTGCTCCTCCTCATAGTCTTCTGTATCCGGTTTCGGCTGCCTCATGGGCAGGTAGTAGCTTTCTGGGTGCTCCTGCTGGTATGGTCTGCCATTGTAGGCATGGTGGTGCTCTATGTTTTCGAAGAGGTGGCTGTGCTCCTTCAGGAGGTCGTTATCAGATGGCCCATGTGTAAGCAACTCGAAAACCAGCTTTTTAAGTTCCGACACGTCGCGGCGCATGTCGAACAAGACCTTGTAGAGCAGATCCCGTTCCGAGAATGAGTGGTGGTCGCCGCCTTTTGCGTCTTTCTGCAATAAGGCCGGCAGGCCCGACTGTTCCTTCGGCAGGTAGTGCAGCATTTTTTCCGCATCAATCTCCCGGTCGTATTCCAGCACAGAAATCTGCTCTACAATGTTTTTGAGCTGGCGGATATTTCCCGGAAACCGGTAGCGGAGCAGCACCTGAATCGCCTCAGGAGTAAGAGTAATAGGCTTTACCTTGTACTTATCAGAAAAATCGCTGGCGAACTTGCGGAACAGCAGGTATATATCGTCACCCCGCTCGCGCAAGGGGGGAACTGTGATAGGCACCGTATTGAGGCGGTAGTACAGGTCTTCGCGGAAATGTCCTTTTTCAACGGCGTGCAGCAGGTTTACGTTGGTGGCGGCTACCACGCGCACATCGGTTTTCTGTACTTTGGAGGAGCCGACCTTAATAAACTCGCCGTTTTCGAGCACGCGCAGCAGGCGGGCCTGGGTTCCGAGCGGCATTTCGCCAATTTCATCTAAAAATATGGTGCCACCATCAGTCACTTCAAAGTATCCTTTGCGCGCTTCCTGCGCCCCGGTAAAAGAGCCCTTTTCATGCCCGAACAGCTCCGAATCGATGGTTCCTTCAGGTATGGCACCGCAGTTGATGGCAATGATCTGCCCATGTTTGCGCGGGCTCATGTTATGGATAATCTTGGAGAAAGATTCCTTGCCGCTGCCACTCTCGCCGGTAATCATCACCGTCATGTCGGTTGGAGCGACCTGCGCCGCCACCTGTATGGCATGGTTGAGCAAAGGCGAGTTGCCAATTATCCCAAACCGCTGCTTAATACTCTGAATATCTATATTGCGCATTTATTTAATGTGCTAATTTTCTAATGTGCTAGTGTGCTAATTTGCTTAAGATTCATGTGCGGATGTGACAACTGATGAAAACCTATTGTTGACTGGCTATAGATAACCCAACCCTTTTTGCATCAATTAATTAGCGCATCAACACATTGAAAAATTAGCACATTAATCAACAGCCTCCCCAAACAGGGTGCCTACGCTACAGTCGTTTACCAGCACGTTTACGTAGTCGCCTTTCTTGTAGTGCTTTTTTGGGAAGATCACTACCTTGTTCTGGTCGTTGCGGCCGCTCAGGAACTCGTCTGACTTTTTAGAGAAGTTCTCTACCAGCACTTTGTGCACCTGGCCCAATACCATCTGGTTCCGGATGAGGGAGTGCTCGCGCTGCCTGTCGATGATTTCGGCCAGCCGGCGTTTTTTTGTCTCCAGCGGAATGTCATCTTCCAGCTTTCGGGCAGCCAAGGTGCCTGGCCTTTCGGAGTAGAAGAACATGTAGGCGTAATCGTATTGCACATAATCCATCAGCGAGAGCGTGTCCTGGTGCTCTTCTTCGGTTTCGGTGCAGAATCCGGAGATCATGTCGGAGGAGATGCCGCAATCTTCGCCCAAAATGGAGCGGATGGCATCTACGCGGTTAATATACCAGTCGCGGTCGTAGGTGCGGTTCATAAGCTCCAGCACGCGGGAGTTGCCGCTCTGGGCCGGCAGGTGTATGTATTTGCAGATGTTGTCGTACTTTTTAATCGTGTACAACACTTCATCGGTAATGTCTTTGGGGTGAGAGGTAGAGAAGCGAACACGCAGGTCAGGATGCACCAGGGCCACCTTTTCCAGCAGTTGGGCAAAGTTCACCGCTTCTGTGCCGTCTTCAGACGCCCATTTGTAAGAGTCTACGTTCTGGCCGAGCAGCGTCACTTCCTTGTAGCCTTGCTTTACCAGTTCCTGCACCTCCTGCACAATAGAATGCGCATCGCGGCTGCGTTCGCGGCCACGGGTAAAGGGCACCACGCAGAAGGAGCACATGTTGTCGCAGCCACGCATAATCGATACGAAGGCAGAAACACCGTTGCTGTTCAGGCGGATCGGGTTGATATCGGCATAGGTTTCTTCGCGTGACAGGAGCACGTTCACAGCTTTCTGGCCGCCGTCCACTTCGCTGATCAGGTTTGGCAGGTCGCGGTAAGCATCAGGACCCACCACCAGGTCCACAATCTTTTCTTCTTCCAGCAGCGATTTTTTGAGGCGCTCGGCCATGCAGCCTAGCACACCTACCACCAAACCTGGTTTTTTCTTTTTGAAATAATTGATCTGGCCCAGGCGGTTGCGAACGGTCTGCTCTGCCTTCTCCCGGATAGAACAGGTGTTCAGAAAAACAACATCGGCATGTTCAATTTGAGAGGTTGTGTCAAAACCCTCTTTAAACATGATAGAAGACACAATCTCGCTGTCAGAGAAGTTCATCTGGCAGCCGTAGCTCTCTATGTATAGTTTCCGCGCCCGCCCTGTGTTGGTTTCCTGTGTTACTTTCGTGTCGCAGGCAGCTGCAGAGGCTTGCTCGGGGGTGCGGTTGTCGATAAAATCTAAGTCAGTTACTAATGAATCCATTCTCATTCCTTTTCAGCTACAAATATACAAAAAGAAACAAATGCACGTGACAGAATGGCAGAAAGGTTTTAAAAGCAGAGTAGGAGCAAAGCACTGAATTCAGGTTTTATCCAGGATCAGGATTCGCTTTGAAAAAAAATCTGTCGAGGTATGAACTTGTGGCCAGAAAATATTCTTTCTGAAGAAAAGAAAAAAACAGACCGCCCGCAGGTGGGCTTTACCTGCTGAAAAGGAGAAATTTAAGTATCTTTGGAGTTCAGGTAAAGACACTCACAGCCACACCGGCAGCGCATACTATTACAGATGGACATCAGAGAGGCACGCGAAGCACTTAAACTTTATTTTGGCTACGACCAGTTCCGGCCCATGCAGGAACAGATTATTTCCAACGTACTCAGGCAGCAGGATGTGGTTGTGCTCATGCCCACCGGAGGCGGAAAGTCGATCTGCTACCAGGTGCCGGCCGTGGTGATGCCCGGTGTATGTGTGGTGGTGTCGCCGCTGATCGCCCTCATGAAAGACCAGGTGGAGGCGCTGCTGGTAAACGGCATTCCGGCGGCTTACCTCAACAGCTCCCAAAACGCCTCCGACCAGTACGAGATCGAAAACAAATGTCTGAACGGGCAGCTGAAGCTATTGTACGTGTCGCCGGAGAAGCTGCTCTCGGCTGGCTTTTTCTCTTTTCTGAAACGACTAAAGGTGTCTCTTTTCGCTGTGGACGAGGCGCACTGTATCTCGGCCTGGGGCCACGATTTCCGGCCGGAGTATACACAGCTGCGCGCCCTGAAGCAGCAGTTCCCGCAGGTGCCGGTTATTGCCCTTACAGCCACGGCCGACCGCCTGACCCAGAAAGATATTCAGGAGCAGCTGCACCTGCAGCAGCCCGAGGTGTTCATCGCCTCTTTCGACAGGCCCAATATAAACCTGAGCGTGCGGCCCGGCCGCGACCGCTACAAGCGTATTCTGGAGTTTCTGGACCGGCACCAGGGGCAGCCGGGCATTATCTACTGCCTGAGCCGCAACTCTACGGAGTCGCTGGCGGGTAAGCTGAAGAAGGAAGGGTACAATGCCACCTATTACCACGCCGGCATGAATGCCAACCAGCGGGCCAAGGCCCAGGAGGATTTTCTGCGCGACAATGTGCAGCTGGTATGTGCCACTATTGCCTTCGGCATGGGCATCGACAAATCGAATGTGCGCTGGGTTATTCATTATAACCTGCCCAAGAACATAGAAAGCTATTACCAGGAAATAGGTCGGGCAGGGCGAGATGGTTCTAAATCGGATGCCTTGCTGTTTTACAGTTACGCCGATGTGATGAACCTGCGCAGCATGCTCACCGAGGGAGAGTCGAAGCAGACGGAGCTGCAGCTGGTAAAGCTGGAGCGGATGCAGCAGTTTGCCGAGGCTTCCATATGTAGGCGGCGCATTCTGCTGCAGTATTTTGGCGAGAGCCAGAGCAAGAACTGCGGCAACTGCGACATCTGCCGCAACCCGCCTACCACCTTCGATGGCACTTTAATTGCCCAAAAAGCGCTCTCTGCCATTGCCCGGACCCAGGAAAGAGCCAATATGGGCTTGCTCATAGAGGTGCTGCGTGGCTCCCGGAGCAGCCAGGTGCTGCAGTCGGGTTTCGACAGGATAAAAACCTACGGAGCCGGTCGCGACGTGAATTCCATGGAGTGGCAGCGCTTCCTGCACCAGATGATCAATGCCGGCCTGATTGAGATGGCATACGACCAGAACTACAGCCTGAAGCTGACGGAGCAGAGCAAGCAGGTGCTCTTTGAGAACAAGAAGGTGGAGCTGGTGAAATTTGAGGATGTGAAGCAGGCAGAAGCTCCGTTGGTAAAAGCGCGTCCGAAAAAGGAACTGATAAAGGATGCCTTGTTTGAGCGGCTCAGAGCCCTCCGCAAACGACTTGCTGACGAATATAACGTGCCGCCTTATGTGGTCTTTACCGATACCACCCTCATGGAGATGGCGGCCGAGAAACCCACCAACCGACTCTCGATGCTGGCCATAGGTGGGGTGGGGGCCCAGAAATTCGAGCGCTACGGTGAGGATTTCATCAATGAGATCATCAAATTCATGACTGAGGAGCAGGATAAAGGCAATAAAATAAAAGGAGCCACCCACCAGGTTACGTTTGAGGCCTACCAGCAGGGGCTCTCGCCGGAGCAGATTGCCGAGCAGCGGCAACTGAACCCGGTGACGGTTTACTCGCACCTGGCCACGCTCTACGAGCAGGGCTATTCCATAAAAGTGAGCGACTTTCTTACCAAAGCGGAATACAGGGCCATTTCTGATGCCATGGAGACTTTAGGGCCGGATGCTAAATTGAAGGAATTGTATGAATACCTGAGCGAAGGCTACGAATATTTCAAGATCAGGCTCTCGCAGGCAGTTTACAAAAAGCAGCAAGCGGAGAAAAGCTCAAAGTAAAGCGCCAGATTATGCTAATAGAAATGGGCCTCCGTAGCCTTTTACTGCTGCTTGTCTGAACCATGATTTAAAGGATTTCCCCGATTAACCTGATTCTGAATTATTCAGATAAAAAAGGCCCTCCAGAGGCTTTTGGTTCTATTGAAGTTACCTCTTTCCCCATCGTACGGACACAAGTCGCTGCCTTTCCAATCGTGCACTGGCGTCCTTGTCCAATCCTGCACTGACAACCCAATTCTATGGTGCCCCAGCCATTAGAAAAGGTAGCCTTACGACACACGCTTCGTTTGAACCTAGCGAATTATTAAAATCTTAAGGAACTAATCAGCACCATAAATACATTAAAATAAAAATACTAAGTTTATTAGTTTTTTGTATAATAAATTAGTATGTTTACAAGGATAAGCCCTGGGAGGGGATATTGCCTTATTTTTAACTAATGTATTTGGCAATTTGTGGATATGGTAACTTCAAACTTAAGGCATCTGAGAAAGAGTGCCGGATATACGCAGGCGCAACTGGCCGAGAAGCTGGATATTAAACGCTCTCTGATAGGAGCCTATGAGGAGGGCAGGGCCGAGCCTAAATTGAGCACCCTGATTAATATTGCAGCACACTTTAATATTTCGCTCGATGACCTGATCACGCTGGACCTGAGCACCGGTGCCGGCCGCGACAAAGCCCAGGCAGCAAAGGCTGCAGGTGGCAAACTGCGTGTGCTGGCCATCACGGTAGACCAGGACCAGAAGGAGAACATTGAACTGGTGCCTTACAAAGCCAGTGCAGGCTATCTAAATGGCTACGCCGACCCGGAATTTATAGAGGAACTGCCCCGCTTTCAGCTCCCGATGCTGGGCAGCAACGGAACCTTCAGGGCTTTCGAAATAAGTGGAGACTCCATGCTGCCGATTTCTTCGGGTACCGTCATCGTTGGTCGTTTTATCGATGAGTGGCAAACTATCAAAGACGGCACTCCCTGTATAATTGTGAGTCAGAAGGAAGGCGTGGTGTTCAAACGTATTTACAACAAGCTTCAGGATGCTTCCACGCTCCGGCTCCATTCCGATAACCCACTGTACTCACCATACGAACTGCACGTAGAGGATATTCTGGAGATATGGGAAGCCAGATCCTATATCAGCTCCACTTTCCCGATCGCGGACCTGTCGCTCGACAAGCTCTCGTCTATTGTGCTCGACCTGCAGAAAGAGGTGATGAAGTTGAAGAAACTGGACTAATAACCATTTAGAATACCTGAACAAAAGATCCTGCTCCGGGAAAGGGCAGGATTTTTTGTTCAGGAGCCTGCCGAGGAAGAACTTTAACCATGCGCTTTAGAGGAAAAGGTAACCGGAGTTGGCTTTTTTTAACCAGTTTGCCCTATATCCGTAAAGGTTAAGCAATATATATATACATAATATTTACTTGCTTTTCCACACACATACACGATAAAGCGCAATGATAAAATTATTCACAGCTTCCGAACGTCACGAAGCCAAAGTAGGAGACTGGCTCATATCCAACTACCTTTTTTCGTTTGCGGATTACTACAACCCTTCCAACGTGCAGTTTGGACCATTGCGTGCCTTCAACCATGACTTTGTGGCGCCAAAGGGTGTTTTCCCTGCCCATCCGCTTGCCGATATGGAAGTAGTGACATTAGTGCTAAGTGGCGAACTGACGTATAAAGACAATATCGGCAATGAGATAAAACTGCAGGCAGGTGCCATTCAGCGCATTACGGCTGGTACGGGGATTACGTATACCCTGAGCAATGAGTCAGAAGAAGATGAGTTACACCTGGTCCAAATGTGGTTTCTGCCTAACAAAACGGGGCTGGCGCCAGCCTATGAGCAGATGGATGTAGAATTTCTGACCACCAGCAATAAGCTTTATCCACTCGCTACGGGCCAAAAGGTGCTGGAAGATGTGGTATTCCTTAATTCTAATTCTACGGTGTATTTTGGATCTGTATCGCAGGGGGAGGAGCAGGATTTCAGGACATTCAGGATCAGAAAAACATTCCTGTACATGCTCAGCGGAACAGCCGTGATTAATGGTGTAGAGGCCGATGCCTTCGACCACATCAGGCTGGAGGACCAGGAACTGGTACAGATCCACGCCTCTGCCGATGCCACTTATATTTTGGTTGATGTTCCGGCTCTGGAAGTAAATTACTAAACTGTTAAAGTCGGGGCAACATGCTGCAGAGGCATGTTGCCAACCCTTCGCCTTACAAGCCTTTTTGAAACTCCTCCTGGCAAACGCTGGCAAAATAAGGAGGGGAAGTTTAACTGGCTATGAATACCATCTGGTAAAAGGGGGCATATTGTTTCGCTGATTAGATCAAAAACCTACAGGCGCTACCAAGCAGATGAGGTTGCCAGGTGCATCGATTCAGAAAAAATGCCAGTAGCCACTGCTTTAGGCTCTTGCCCAAAAGATCCGTCCTGGATGACAAAAGGGTGGTTATAAGGTGAGAGTATGGAAGAAACTAAATGGGATTTGATATAAAATTGTAAATTTAGCTACATAATCTGGGCCACACCCACGCCTGCCAGAAAGGCTATTTTCTTTTAGAGGGCCTTTTTCATTGGAATAATCCATCTTCTCCAGAAACTATGCAGCTCAGGCATATACCTGGCGTTTATCTACGATGCGGTTGAGCTTGCCGCCTTCGCTGCGCGGAATTTCGCCCGTTACCTTTAAATGCACCCGCATGGTAAGGCCGGTATTCTCTTTCAGCCTTTTGCAAAAGCTGGCGCTCAACTCTTCCAGTACCGGATACCGGCACATCTCCACGATCGTGATCTGCTGCAGGCAAAGGTCGCGCAGCAGCAACTCATTTACCTCCACGTGCACCTCCACTTCGTCCAGGCTTTCTTCGCGCGACACCACCAGCTGGTAATGAGAGGTCAGCTGCTCAAATTTCTGCAGCACTTCCTCCACCTGCGTATGAAACAGGTTTACGCCCCTGATGATCAGCATGCCATCGGACCGACCGCGGATGGGGCCCATTTTTATATGCGTGCGTCTGCCGGAGCGGTCGTAATAGATGTTGGTGATGTCGTTGGTGCGGTACCGGAGGAGCGGCATGCCACTTTTGGTGAGGGTGGTTAAAACAAGCACCCCCAGTTCTCCCTCCGGCAGTAACTCGCCTGTGTCCCTGTTCACAATTTCCGGGTAAAAATGATCTTCCCATACATAGCTGCCTGATCCTGGCTCCTCCACATCCTCCTGCGACACGCCCGGCCCGATTATTTCGCTGAGGCCATAGATATTGGATGCCTGCAGACCGAGCCCCTCCTGCACATGCTGCCGTATCGTCTCGGTCCAGGGTTCGGCTCCGAGCAGAGCGAATTTCAAATTAAGTTCTTGGGGCCCGATGCCCCGCCTTTTAATTTCTTCTGCCAGCGTTTGGGCATAGGAAGGAGTACAGCACAGCACCTCCGGCCTAAAATCCTGCAGCAGCATGAGTTGGCGCTCTGTCATGCCTCCCGAAACAGGCACAACGGTCATGCCGAGCTTTTCGGCACCAAAGTGCAGGCCAAGACCTCCTGTAAACAGACCATAGCCATAGGCGTTTTGCAACATCATGCCCGGTTTACAGCCAGCTGCCGCTAGCGATCGGGCCACTACCTCCGAAAAAATCCCGATGTCGCCGGCAGTGTAAGCTACCGTAGTGGGTTTGCCGGTGGTGCCGCTGGAGCAATGCACACGCGTAATTTCCTGGCGGGGCACAGCCAACAGCCCGAAGGGATAATTATTGCGCAGGTCCTGCTTGTGGGTAAAAGGCAGCAAAGGCAGATCATCTACTCCCTTTATCTGGGAGGGCTGAATCCCATGCCTGTCGAACTGCTGCCGGTAGAACGGAACACGCTCATAAACATAATGCATCAGGTTGCGGAGCCGCTCGTTCTGTAACTTTCGCAATTGGGGTAAAGGCAGTGTTTCGATGGCAGGATTAAAAATCATAAGGCAGGCAGCCAGGAGCTTTTCACTTGTTTCTGTATCTCATTCCGTTACTTAATTTGCAATAGATCAGTGAATAAAGCAAGTATTTTGGCTGTTGATTTGCGATAAAAATACCTGGGAAACAGCTCCGGAAATGAACGTTTGTTTTTGTTTGCCCTGTGTTATTGATCTGGAAAGGCGTCTGTTTTGCCGCTTAATTGATTAAAGGGAATTTCCATTTTTCAAAATTTCTTGACCAGTTTTTCAAGTTTTAAGCCTTGACAAAGGAATATAATATTTTCCAAAGTGGCAGGAAATTCCCTGGTTAATATATGCAAAATGTATGTGCTTGTCTGGCCACGCCCATCTTATGGGCCGGTCATATAAAAGCAGCCGTGTGCCGTGGTTTGGCACCGGGCAGGCAATCTTATCCTGCTTGTAAAAGAGGTGAAGAGGTGCTTAACAAAGCCGCTTCTCCTTTTTCGTTCTTCCGGCAGGCATCAGGTATAATGCCATCTTATACTCATGTTATTACCTTTGGCTTTGGCTAATTAGAGGAACCCTACCGCAACTACAGGGCAGATGAGGTTGCCAGGAGTATCGATTCAGATAAAATGCCAGAAGCTCTTGCCTGAGGCTCCCGCCCACAAGATTCCTAACAGGAGGAGAAAAAGGGAGAGGGAGAGTGAACGTATGGAAGCAGCTAAATGCTGCAATTTGGGATAAACCTTTAGCGCCCTCGTTTTGGTGTTCCTTTTGGTGCTGATCCTCTGGTGCTGCTTTTAGGGCCGCTCTGCTTTCTGTCTGCGCCACGTGCTGCCGGCTTGGCGGCGCCTCTGGTACGGGGGTTGCTCTCTGTCCGCCCAGTGCCTCGTTTGGCGGCAGTTCCTGCTCTGGAGGCTTTCGTTTTACCACCTGTAGGGGCTGTTTCGCGGGTGTGGGAAGAAGTGCTTCTGGCGGGTCGCTCTTCGCGATAACTACTTTCGGAACCTCGCCCTCTGCCGGTTTTGGCTGGTTTGCTGTATTTCTGGGAAAGAATACTGGTAATCTGCGCGATTTCAGCTTCTGTCATGGCACGCCAAAATCCCAAGGGCAATTTCGCCAGCTTTATCGACTCAATCCTTACCCGTTGCAGGTGCTGCACCTTATACCCCAGGCTCTCGCACATTCTTTTTACGTGGTGGTTCGTGCCAGGCTCCAGCACGATCCTGAAACGGGTGGTAGCCTCTTTCGTCACAGAAGATTTTTTCTGTTCTTCTCCCGGCTCTGTCGTCTCTCCGCCAGCGGTCAGCTTTGTCAGAAACTCGGAGGTGATGGGCTTGTCGACATGCACAAGGTATTCTTTCTGGTATCTGTTGTCGGCACGGGTAATTTTACGCACCAACTCGCTGTCGTTGCTCAGGAAGATAAGTCCTTCTTCGTCGCGGTCGAGGTGGCCGATGGGCAGGATAGAGGCAGGGTAGTTAAGGGAGCGGATAATGTTGTTCTTCACCGAGATATCCGTTGTAACGGCAATGCCGGCCGGCTTATTAAAAGCCAGGAAAACAGGCTCCTCCTCCCGCACTTGCAGCAACTGGTCATCTACCCGAACCTTGTCTTTGGCCGTGACCATGGTGCCGGGTTTCGGCTGTTTGCCATTCACGGTTACGCGCCCCTGTTCGAGTAGATTGTCGGCTTCTCTTCTGGAGCACATGCCGCTATCGCTGATAAATTTGTTTAGTCTTTTTGGTTCCATGCTATTCTTTTGTGGCGATGTAGTTCAATTGCCGTACGCCACGCTGTTATTTTACGCTTATTCCCAGCGGATAGCAAAATTACCTTAAATGAATTGCTTTACCTATAAACCGCATCTTAACTTTCCGGGACCAGAACCAGAAGCAATTCGCGTAATAGCACCCATCACATGCAATCTTTCTTATGAAAATGGAAAATTGAACTATACATCCCCATGGTTGTGCCGCAGGTGCTGGTATCAAAAAAATGCAGGCAGCCTTTCTCTTAAAGCTGCCCGTCAATCATTTATAAGTCAGGAGTTTTACCTGCCAACCTTGAACCTGGTCCAGTAAGTGGTGTCAGATGTTTTAACCTCGATGAGGTAGGTGTCAGGACGGAGGGTGCCAACATTATAGCGCCATGCCTTCTTATTTTCAGAGGTATCTACCGGCTTCTGAAAAACCTGCTGGCCTGCAGTATTCGTTATCAAGAGCAGGGCGTCTTCTTTCAGGTCCTGTGCAAAATCCAGCACGAAAGTTCCTTTCTGGGCTGGTTGGAGGTTAATGCCGGAAAGAGTCTCTATATGGATGGTGGGGTCTTCTTTTATCAGGATGTGCTCCTGATGCAGCCTTGGCAGCTGTGTAGTTGCCTCCTGTGCCGACACCTGCAACGTCAGCAGGGCCAGCGGAAGGCATCCGGTTAACATATACTTTATTCTCTTCTTCATATTTGCTCATCTCAGTATACCCTGGTTATGCATAATTCAGGCCAGAGTTTAAGGGCAGGGGACTTATTCCAGTTTTTTCCCGCCTGCTCTGATCCTGTTTTCTTCGTTGTCGCGACACCAGTCCATATTTTTTTCATCCAGCCTCACGCCTCCTATGTAGGTGTTCCGGCCCTGCAGCATCGAGAGGTGCAGCTGTTTCCGGAGCACTTTTCTTCCGGCTTCGGTAATAGACACATCTTCTCCGATGATGTGAAGGAGAGCCGGACTCAATTCCTGCAGGATCAGGTTGATCTGGCTGTCTCCGTAGCCGTATCCGGGTGCTGTTTGCCAGATCAACTGCCTGAGCGACTGCTTATCGGAGCCGCCATGGTCCAGGTGCTGCAGCAGAAGCGTCTCTACGTGGTTCATCCCGGTGGCACAGTCAGGGAACCGAAGAAAGTGCAAGGCAAGTGCCTCCTGCAGGTATTGGAAAGGGGACATCTCTCCCTGCACGATCTCCTGCAGGAGCAGCGGCGATTCATCGGCATATGCCTGCCAGAGCTGATGGGCCAGGGCCAGGTCGTCGGGTTTGAGTGTGATGCGGTTGGAATAGGTTCGCTGAATCTCAGCCACCGACAACAAGCTTACAGGCGTATGCGCAGGAGTGGCCATCTGCAGGGTCTGATGATGCTGGGGCTTTATATAATTAAGCAGAAAGAGCAGGTTAATCTGGCACATCAGGTCAGTATCGAACCAAAGCAGCACTTCCTTGTACCCGTAGAGCTGCCGTAACTGCAGGAGTACGTCCAGTACTTTTGCTTTGTAAACCTCTGCAGTTTCGGCGTAGTGCTGCTGTATATATTCCTGCCGCAACTCCCAGCAGGCGTCATCTTTACACTGAGCCACAAGGGGGCCTTCTGACATAATTTCGCGCCAGACGATGACGTCGCCAGGGAGAGCCGCCGCCTCAAAAGCAGCGACAGAGGCATCGCCGTTTAATATGTGCAGGGTTTTTACCATGTTTCTCCTCTCCGGCAAATTTTACTTCGTTCGGAAGCAGAAGTGTTGATCGTGTGCATGCGCGTGGTTAAATTTCAGATTATCCGTAGCATTAATTTAAGTCTGACTGGAAGATGATAAGAACGGTCGGCAGTCCGGATTATTCTAATGAAAATGCCCCTCCGGAGGTTTTGCTGCTGCAGAGATATAATAGGAATCAGGAAGTGGGCTTTGCCAGGCACAGCAGGGTGCCTGGTGGGGAGCTTCTATTTTACTGTATACGCCACCACCCTGTTATCCAGGAATGTAGGCACCAGCAGTAGCTGTAGCTGCTGCGAATAGGCTATATCTGCAGTGTTGACCTTCTCAGCTTTGGTATCGAGGACGAGCCACTTTTTGCCTCGCTGGTTTACATAATAGATTTCGCCATGCCAGTTAGAGATGAAAAAGCCTCCGGCTCCATCAACTGCTATGCCGTCTGCACTGGCTATGCCTTCGGTCCAGTCGGTAAATCTTTTGCGGCGGGTATCCAGTAGCCGTACATGGCCGCTGCTTGCAAAGGCTACGATCAGTCGGTTTTGATCATATAGCAGGCCGTTGGGCATTTCATTTTTGGTTTTATCCATCCAGGTGCTGATGCGGCCGTTACGCAGCAGGTATATTTTGCCTTCCTGCGAGTCAGAAATGTACACATTGCCTTCACTGTCGACTGTTACGTCGTTCAGGTTGGTAGCTTTGTCGGCTTTGAAACGATCCAGTATAGCGCCTGACTGGGTAGAGATTGCCACTACTTCGTCTATGTCGGCTACGTACAGGATGTTGTTGAAAAGCGCCATGCCTTTGGGGTTGTTGAGCCCTGCCACCCAATAGAGTTGTTCTACCTCTCCATGGGGGCTGAGGATAGAAATAAAGCCGTCGCCATCTTTCCGGTCAGTTGTTCTTTTGTTTATGTTCGATACATAAATAACGTTTCGCTGCGGGTCGTGCAGCACCGATTCCGGCGTGCGGAGGGTATTGTCGCTGGCCCAGGCCTCTTTAAGGGTTACAGGCGCTCCTCCTCCAAACAAGCCGGAGCGGCAGGAGGTGAAGAAAGGAGCGGTTAGGAGCAGAAGCAGGTACGGAAGGAGAGCACGCATGGGTTCTTGATTTGGTGTGTATACACCCTTACGGCAATTTATAGCAACCTGTTTGCCAGCAGCACCTCTTATCAGCATCAAAAGAAATGGTTCCGGCTACTGGCTAACCCTACAAACCCCATAAAATGATAAACCTGTCTCGCTCAGGAAGTTTCCAGGCCTAATTTGCTCATGGTACGTAGACGGGATATTTTGCCGGTGGGAGTTTCGCTGAACGAAGGGCTGTACAGGATTTCTTTGGGCAACTCGAACTTTCGGAGAAAATTGGCCAGCTTGCCAAAAAGTACAAGCTCAGATTCGGCTCCCCATGGTTCACCTTCCACTATCAGGACAATCTTTTCGCCCAGGAGTTCATCAGGCTGCGAAGCTACAAAAAAGCGTGGCACCGGCTCCCGCTCTGCCAAAGCTTCGGCTATGGCCACTTCCAGTTTCTCGGTCTGCACCTTTACGCCACCCGTGTTAATGGTATTGTCTATGCGACCTATCCAGCGGAAGCGGGTGGGGGTGAGGATCTCGACAAGGTCGTTTGTTACCACCAGCTCGTTGTTGGTCACATCGGCCTTAATGGTCAGGCAGCCCCGTTTATCCTGCGCGATCTGCACCCCTTTCAGCACTTCGTAGTATTCAGCGGCCGCCGTTCCGTTTAGTTGGCGGAGCGCAATATGCGATACCGTTTCAGACATGCCGTAGGTATGGTAAACGGGAGGCTTTATACGCTGTATGTCGCGCTGCAAAGACAATCCTACTGGTGCACCTCCTACCAGTATCGCCTTCATTTGGTTCAGCCAGTCCAGCGACTCAGGCGATGCCTGCAAAACAGATTGAAGCTGCATGGGCACAAAAGAGGCAAAATCAAATTTCGTGAATTCTGGCAGGTGAGCGAGCGGGTTGCTGCTTGGGGTAATAATGGTGATGTCCATGTCGGCCACCAAACCGCGGACCAGCATCATCAGGCCGCCAATATACTCCGTGTTCAGGCATACCAGGGTAGTATCGCCGGGCTCCAGGTGGAGCAGTCGGATCGTTTTCTGGGCACTAAATTCGAGCTGCTGCCGGGTAAGCTTCACCTGCTTGGGAGCGCCTGTTGAGCCGGAAGTCTGGGTGGCAAATTCCTGCACCCCGTTCAGCCAGTCCGCACAGAACTCCAGGGTTTTTACCTCATACCCGTTCAGGGGGATATCCTGGCGGAATGAATACCCCATTAGCTCCTGATAGGTGAATTTATTCCCGTTTAGCTGAAGAGACGCTGGCATGGTTCGTACAATTATTAAATGTCAGTTTAACAACTAACAAGGTTGAAAATCAGCAGAACTTAAGCAAGTAATTCCGCTTAATTTTTTATATGTAAACAAGTTGTGTCCCTAATAAGTTTTGATGATGCCGGCCTGTTGTAAATAAGAGGCATGGTGTCAGACAAAATCAGGGTGGTGCTTCCTGCCCACCATATGATGGAAATTTCTACTACTTTAAGGGAGGCTACTTCTTTCCTGATCCTGCTAAAATGAAAGTGCCATTTGCCTTAGCTGCTACTCCTGCAGCATTCTATTTCAAGAGCAAGAGCATATTTTTAAAAAGGAAAAAAGAGTTACGGCATACTTACTGATGCTTGTGTGCCGTAACTCTGGAGCTAATGCTGATCAGGGGAATTTCGGGAATTTGGAGAAGTCGGGCTTGCGTTTTTCCAGGAAGGCGTTTTTACCTTCTTTGGCTTCTTCAGAGAGATAGTACAGGAGCGTGGCATCGCCAGCCAGTTGCTGTATCCCCGCCTGTCCGTCAAGCTCGGCGTTAAACGAGGCTTTGAGCATGCGCAGCGCCAGCGGGCTTTTCTGCAGGATCTTCTCGCACCAGGCAACTGTTGTTTCCTCGAGCTGCTCCAGCGGCACCACCTTGTTTACCAGCCCCATCTGCAGGGCATCCTGAGCATCGTACTGGTCGCAGAGGAACCAGATTTCGCGCGCTTTTTTCTGGCCCACCACACGCGCCAGGTAAGAAGCCCCGAAGCCGCCATCGAAAGAGCCTACATTGGGACCTGTTTGCCCGAAGCGGGCATTCTCAGCGGCAATGGTCATGTCGCACACCACGTGTAGCACATGGCCGCCCCCAATGGCCCAGCCGGCCACCATGGCGATTACCGGCTTCGGAATACGGCGGATCTGCATCTGCAGGTCGAGCACATTCAGGCGGGGCACTGTGTCTTCGCCCACGTAGCCGCCATGCCCGCGCACGCTCTGGTCGCCGCCACTGCAGAAAGCCTTGCCGCCTTCGCCCGTGAGTATGATCGCACCGACTTTCTCGTCCTGGCGGGCCAGTTCCATGGCTTCGCTCATTTCGGTTACCGTGCGGGGGGTAAAAGCATTGTGCACCTGCGGGCGGTTTATGCTGATTTTGGCAATGCCATTGTAGTATTGAAAAAGAATCTCCTTGTATTCTTTCAGCGTGGTCCAGTTAAATTTGCTTTCCATTAAACTATTCTGTTAAACATAGTACCTGCAGCCACTGCGATGGTCGCAAAAGGCTGCTTCAGGAGTAAAAGTACAAACAGATTACTATTGTTTAAAATTTAGTGTGTTTTTATGCCTGAAGACGAAAAAATGGAAAGCTCCTGAACGCGTAGCTGTCCTGCCTGCCGCCTGCCAGCAGCAAATTTGCTCAGAGGCCGAATTTAGTTATCCAGCGGATCATGTTTGGTTCGGATTCTGTAGTCGGCGGAAAGGCGGCCCGAACCGAAGATCAGAAAGAAAATAAGCAGCGCCAGCACGATGATAGATGACCACAGCTCGGTATTCTCTGAGTAAAAGCCCCGCTCAGGGTTAATGAAAAATACGGCTCCTATCAGAATTGGCAGCTGAAACAGGATGGCGGCCCTCGTAATCAACCCTATCGCGATCAGAATACCACCCACCAGGTGGACAAAGGCTACGTAGTGCGCCAGGCCGAGCGATACCCATGAAAACTGGCTGTTGTTCATGATTTGTTGTAGTGCGGCGGTGTCCTGAATAAACAGCCAGCCTTTCACAAAAATAAAGACGCCCAGTGCCATGCGTAAGAAATCTATCCAGATCGGATGGTGCGAATCGGCCCAGCGCTCCACACGGTTCATGTCATGTGTTAAATTCATGGCTTTGATATTTAGGATGAATAAATATTTCTTATTATTTAAACGATTTATTCAAAACTTCGGACATGTTCTGGCGTAGCTGTTTTGGCCCCTGGATTTTCAGAAATTTTAATTAATTTGAAGATTTGTAAATTTGGAGATGAGATGATTTGGGAATGAAGGAACAGCGCAGGCTTAAACAGCGGTCCGATATACGATCCCAATATTTTACTTTTGGCTTCTTGAATTTTGTGTCTTATGTCCTGCCTTCTTTTGTCCTGCCCATTGGGTTCATGCCGGGCTGCAGCCGTAAAGGCTCCGGAGGACTAAAATCATTAGAATAATTGTACGTTGAATAAGCCGCTGCTATTGAGTCAAGATATTAATGCCGGCAGCTTAAATGCCTGAGCGCAGCAACTCCTGCTTGTACCTGGCAAAGGAGGCATGGTTGGCTTTGCTGTCGGTGAAAATTTCCAGGATGCCTGCTCCTGCATCCGCATCAAAAAAGGCAGAAAGTGCCAGGTGCAGCTCCTCCAGGGAGTGACAGGCCGTGTAGCTGAGGCCAAAATCACGGGCCGTGTTTTCAGCATCAAGCGCCTGGTGCGTCTCAAAAAAGGGCTCCAGCTCCGGTTGCTGCCTGGGCCCGTCCAGCAGCCTGAAAATGCCGCCTGCGTGGTTGTTGAGGAGCACGATGCGCAGGTTCTGGGGCAGGTAATTATGCCAGAGGCCATTGCGGTCGTAGAAAAAAGCCAGGTCGCCGGTAAGCAAGGTGGTGATGTGAGGGCTGGTAAGGGCACAGCCTACCGCTGTACTGGTGCTGCCGTCTATACCGCTCGTGCCCCGGTTGGCGAACACGCTTACCTGCTGCTTTTGCCGCAGGCCCAATATGTTTACATAGCGCACCGCCATGCTATTGGCCAGGTGCAGGTTAGTGTGTGGAGGCAACTGGTTCAGCACATGCGCCAGCACCGCAAGCTCGCTGTATTCGGCTTCAGCGGTGTAGGTTTTCAGGAAGTCAGCTGCTCTGGCCTCTCTAGCCACCCAGGCAGTCTGGTAGGCACTTTCTATAGCGCCAGCACCAGTTGCCGCTGCTATTCCGGCAAAGAATGCGGCAGGGGCGGCGCGCAGGATGCGGGTCAGGGACTGAAAAGTGTCTGCTACGGCACCGGCTGGCTGAATGTGCCAGTGTGCCTCTGGCTTGTACTGGCGCAGGTACAGCTTCAGACTTTTAGATATAATGGATTTGCCAAAGGTGATCAGCAGGTCCGGCTGCAGCGACTGCATCTTTTCTTCTTCCGGGCAAGCCAGAATGGCATCCTGGTGGCGTATAAGGCCATCCATCTGGTGCACGTTAGAGATTACATCGCCTGCCACCACAGCGCCTGTTGCCTTCCTGAAGCCGCTGAGTTGCTCCTGCAGTTGCTGGTTGTAGGGGTCCTGGCCGGCTACCACTAAAATGCGATCAAACAGTTTTAACTCCTGCAGCAACTGCTCAGCCTGGTTTCCGGTAAGCGAAAAAGCGTTCTGCTGCTCCTCAATCACCTTGGCTTTCGGATCAAATACTACTTTCTCGCCCGGAGCCGGGTAAAAGGGCTCCCGCAATGGCACGTTTATATGCACCGGCCCGGCAGGAAATGCAGCCGCCTCATTCAGCGCCTCCGATATCATCCGCTCCGTGTGCCACACCGCGTCAGGGTGCGACAGGTCAGCCGGAAAATTATAACTGGTTTTTATATGCTGCCCGAAGAGGTGCTGCTGCCGTATGGTTTGCCCGTCCAGCTGGTCGATCCACTCGGGCGGGCGGTCTGCGGTGAGAACCAGCAGAGGCACCTGCAGAAAAAAGGCTTCGGCCACGGCCGGGGCGTAATTTAGCGCCGCCGTGCCGGAGGTGCAGACAAGCACGGTGGCTTTGCCAGTAGTCTGGGCCATGCCCAGCGCTATAAAGGCTGCCGCACGCTCATCGCTCACCGTCCGCACCGTTAGCTCCGGGTGCCGCGCAAACGCAATGGTGAGCGGCGCACACCGCGACCCCGGCGAAAGCACCACCTGCTGCACACCCTTCCTGGCACAAATCCCGGCAATATTGACAACTGGCTGAAGGATCATCTTTCTTTAATTTTGAATGAGTGATTGAGTGAATGTTGTTTTTGGTCTGAATCAGAATTTACAGAATGTAAGAATATACTTAATAAGAAATAACCACACCTGTTCTTATCATCGCTAACCGTTCCTTATAATTGTATTAGATTTTTGTATACACAGACTCTATGATGCAGCGGCAGGAGTCGTTCCATTGGATAGATGATTTGATTTAAATTAACCCAAGTTGTGCGGTAGAGAGCCTAAGGCAATGGCCACTGGCCTGGGGTTAAGTTAGCATAGCCACTTGTTAAGACTTGATGGCAAAAGCAGCTTGTTTCATGGCCCGTGTCTTTGTTCTTTTTGTCTTGATACAAAAAGAACAAAAAAAATCAAGACGATTTTGTTTGTCGAGGGCCCCTACCCCCACTCAATGAACGCTCAAACAAAAAATCGTCATTCGGTGCACCTGGCAACTGTATCTGACTCGTAGTTACCCGCCGCACCACATTATTTAGGGCTGCTACCGCACAACTTGGGTTTAAATAATTACTCTAAAATCATTCACTCAACCACTCAATCATCCTTTCAAAATTTAATTATCGCTCATTTAAAATTCCCAGCACCCTGCGCATGGCCTGGAACTTGTACTGTGTTTCGAGCCATTCTTTTTCCGAAGATGATTCTCCCGTAATGCCAGCGCCTGCATACAGTACTGCTTCGGTTGGCAGGAGTTGCATGCAGCGCAGGTTCACGTAGAGCTGGGTGCCTTCTGCGCTGCCTACAGGGCCCAGGTAGCCGCTGTAGTAACTTCGGTCGTACCCCTCGTGCTGCAGGATAAACTGAATGGCGGGCTCCTTAGGCATGCCGCACACAGCCGACGTGGGGTGCAGGAGGTGCAGCATGTCGGTGCCGAGGTTCGGGAAATCCGGCTCCTGCTTCATGTCCACTTTAAAATCGGTGCGCAGGTGCATCAGGTTGCCGGCAACAATTGTTTTAGGACCGATCTCGGTGTAGTCGCGCAGCCTGATCTTTTTAAAGCAGTTGATGACGTACCGCTCCACCAGTGCCTGCTCCTCAATTTCTTTCTGGCGCCAAATGGCATCGGCTGTGGAGGTGTCATTGGTGATGGGCTGTGTCCCAGCCAGGGCTACTGTTCTGAAAACCTGGTTCTGGTCTATGCTCACCAGTATCTCGGGCGAGGCCCCCATCCAGGTGCCAAGCCCTGGCACAGCCACCAGCGACACAAGCGCGCGGGGGTGCAGCTCCAGCATCGCCTCAAAAGCAGCCACCGGAGCAAAGCCCTCAGGTACCGCCCGCTTTAAGACCCGCGACAGCACCACCTTCTCCATTTCTTCAGCCTGAATAGCTGTTACGGCATTCTTTACGGCTGTTTTGTAAGCCTCTTCCGTTTGCACTGTGCCCTGGCCGTTTTCTGCGGGGGAGTACCAGGCAATGCCGGCAGAGTTATCCTGCTTCTCCAGCTCCTCCAAAAAGGCCTGCACGTGTGCGGCGGGAGCATCTTCGGCAGCTTTTAGTTCAGAAATTACGGAGCTATAATAAAGGTCTGCCTTGATAAAAAGATTGCTATGCCGCTCACTTGCCTGAAAGGGGCAGAATAGAAACCCGAACGCACTCGTCTCCAGTACAGGCTGCCCCATGCGGTGCTCCTGCTGCAGCGATACCGCCACCTGCCAGACAGGATCATGGGGCAGACGCCAGGCAGCAAAGGCAAGCCCCCGCTTCAGCGCGGCAGCATAAATCCTGTTCAGAGAATGAGCTGCTCTGGGCGCAGCTGCACTTTCGGGGGCAGTTGTGGCCTTTGGCATACGGTTACTTTTTATCGATTACGGCTACTGTCATACGGCTGATGCATACCAGGTCGCCAGCTTCGTTGGTTATTTTTATTTCCCATACCTGCGTGCTGCGCCCGGCATGCAGGGCCGTGGCTCTGCCAAAGACCCAGCCTTCGCGCACCCCACGCAAATGGTTGGCGTTTATCTCCAGGCCCACACAGGCTTTTTTGCTCAAATCTACCTGCAGGGCGGCCCCAATGCTTCCCAGCGACTCGGCCAGGGCCACAGAGGCGCCGCCGTGCAGCAGGCCCATGGGCTGGTGCGTACGGTGGTCTACGGGCATTTTGCCGCAAATGTACCCCTCCCCGCATTCTGTAATCTCAATACCTAAATGATCTATCATGGTATTTTGGCACCATTCCTTCATTTTCTCAAGCACACCAGCATTTTTTTGCATAGAAATAGATAACGTTTCCTAATTTAGGGGCCTATTACAGTAGAAAGGCAAAAGTAGAAGAATTTTGAGTATTAAGAAAATATACCTGATCCGACACGGTGAGACTGATTATAACATGCAGGGCATCGTGCAGGGGAGCGGCGTAGACTCCTCCCTTAACGATACCGGCTGGAAACAGGCTGCGCTTTTTTTCGAAAAATATAAAGAGGTCCCCTTCGACAAAGTATACACCTCGGTGCTGCAGCGCAGTGTGCAGTCGGTGCAGGGGTTTCTGGAGAAGGGAATACCGCATGAGCAGCATGCAGGCCTGAACGAGATTTGCTGGGGCACGCGCGAAGGCACGCTGATCACGCCCGAAGAAGACGCCTACTACCACGATCTGCTGCGCCGCTGGAGCGAGGGCGGAACGGCAGAGTGCATAGAAGGAGGGGAGAGCCCTGAGCTGGTGGCGGCCCGGCAGCAGCCATTTATCGACCTGATGCTGAGCAGACCCGAAGAAGAAACAGTTTTAATTTGCATGCACGGCCGTGCCATGCGTATATTGCTTTGCCAACTGCTGCACTACCCGCTCCGCTGCATGGACCAGTTTCTGCACCAGAACCTGTGCCTCTACGAGCTGGATTACACCGGCAGCCTGTTTGCCGCAAAGAAATACTGCGACGTGGAGCACCTGCAGGCGCTGGCTACAAAAGGGTAGTTGAAGGCAGGTTGAACAAAAAGTAAAGTATAGTTTGAATAAAATATTTTTAAATCTAATTTTGGGCTGATTAAAAAGACCACTGGGCGAACAAACAACACGATAATATATGGCTGAAGTTATAAAAATGCCCAAGATGAGTGACACAATGACGGAGGGGGTGATTGCATCTTGGCTGAAGAAGGTTGGCGATAGCGTAAGCTCCGGCGACATCCTGGCAGAAGTAGAGACAGACAAAGCGACCATGGAGCTGGAGTCCTACGAAGATGGTACTCTCCTCTACATTGGTCCGAAAGAAGGCGACGCTGTGCCTGTAGATGCAGTGATTGCCATTCTTGGGGAAAAAGGTGAAGATATTTCCGGACTGCTGTCTGAACTTGAAGGTGGCAGCGCCCCTGCTGCGAAACAGGAAGCAAAGCCGGAAGAGAAAAAAGAAGCTGCTCCAGCTAAGAAAGAGGCCCCTGCCCCTAAAAAAGCAGCTGTAGACACATCTGACATCAACGCTTCAGTTATCAGGATGCCAAAAATGAGCGACACCATGGAAGAAGGTGTGCTGGTGGCATGGCTGAAGAAAGAAGGCGACAAAGTGAGCGCCGGCGACATTCTGGCTGAAGTGGAAACCGATAAGGCCACCATGGAGCTGGAAGCCTATGAAGACGGCACGCTGCTTTACATCGGCGTGAAAGAAGGCGACTCTGTTCCTGTTGACGCTACCATCGCCGTTATTGGCGAAGAAGGCGCTGACTTTAAAGCCTTGCTGGACGCTGAGTCCTCCAGCCTAGACGACAGCGAAGAAAACGCCAAAACCGACGAAAACATAGAGGCACAGGCCGAAGCAGTTGGTGCGGAAGACACCACCGTTCCGGCCGGCTCCGACGAGCAGGAAACTGCTGGCGGAAACGGACGCGTAAAAGCTTCTCCGCTTGCCAAGAAAGTAGCCCAGGAGAAAGGCCTGAAACTCTCGCAGATCAAGGGCTCCGGCGAAGGTGGCCGCATTGTGCTGCGCGACGTGGAGAACTTTAAACCATCGGCTGCCCCACAAAAAGAAGCTGCTCCGGCCAAAGGTGCCGCTCCAAAAGCTGTTCCTACCGGTGTGCCAGGCGTGCCGGCCGAAGAATACGAAGAGGTGAACGTATCGCAGATGCGCAAGGTAATTGCCCGCCGTCTGTCAGAAAGCCTGTTCACGGCACCACACTTCTTCCTGACCATGTCTATTGATATGGACAAAGCCATGGAAGCCCGTGTGAGCATGAACGAGGTATCTCCGGTCAAAATATCTTTCAACGACCTTGTGCTGAAAGCTGCTGCTGTAGCTCTGCGTCAGCATCCGGCCGTAAACACAGCCTGGTTAGGTGACAAGATCCGTTACAACAAGCACATCAACATTGGTGTGGCCGTGGCGGTAGAAGAGGGCCTGCTGGTGCCGGTAGTGCGCAACGCCGACTTTAAATCGCTGTCTGCTATTTCAGCAGAGGTGAAGGAGCTTGGCGGCAAAGCCAAGAGCAAGAAACTGCAGCCAGCCGAGATGGAAGGCAGCACATTCTCTATCTCTAACCTGGGTATGTTCGGTATCGATGAGTTTACAGCCATCATCAATCCGCCGAACGCCTGTATCCTGGCAGTAGGTGGCATCTCTCAGGTGCCGGTTGTGAAGAACGGCGAGATCAAGATCGGTAATGTTATGAAGGTGACCTTATCATGCGATCACCGCGTGGTAGACGGCGCGGTAGGATCAGCCTTCCTGCAAACCTTTAAGAACCTGCTCGAGAACCCGGTGAGAATACTGGTATAAGCCTTAATTATTCTAATGAAAAAGGCCTTCCCTGTTAGGGGAAGGCCTTTTTTGCTTGTGATGCTGCAATAACCCCTGCAGCTGGTGCTTCGACAGAGGCAGCATTAGCAATTAGGAGGATATACCTTCCGGCAGCTCTACAAGCCTTTAATCTTTCTAGGAATCTGATTGGAGGAGTACTTAAAGCACCACAAATGGGTACGTCCGGTTATCAGAACAATTATTCTAATGAAATAGGCCCTCCTGAGCATATTCCTTCTGCTGCTGCTTAGGCTGCTAAAGACCTTACAGTTAAACCCGTATGCTGCACCATAATACTGAGTCGACGCCTGCTTTGGAATTATTCAAATGAAAATGCCCCTCCAGAGAGTATTTTTGCTGCGGATGCACCTCCTGCTGCCGGCCCCAAAGCTCCACACTAGCTTTAAGAAACAGCCAGCAAAATTACCCAGCCAGGTTTTAACCATTCGATAAGAAAGAGTATCTTTAAATCCGCAAACAAACCAAGTACCCAACGCATGAAACAGTATTTAGACCTGATGCAGCATATCCTGGACAAGGGAGTGAAGAAAGAAGACCGAACAGGAACGGGGACCTTGAGCGTGTTCGGGTACCAGATGCGGTTCGATCTGGCAGCAGGCTTTCCGCTCGTGACGACTAAAAAGGCGCACCTGCGGTCTATTGTGCATGAGCTGCTGTGGTTTCTGAAAGGCGACACCAATATTCAGTATCTGAAGGAGAATAAAGTAACCATCTGGGATGAATGGGCAGACGAGAATGGCGACCTCGGCCCGGTGTATGGCTCGCAGTGGCGCAGCTGGCCAACCCCCGACGGACGCCATATCGACCAGATCTCGCAGGTGGTGCACCAACTGAAGCATAACCCCGACTCGCGCCGCATTATTGTGAGCGCCTGGAACGTGGCGGAGATAGAAAACATGAAACTACCGCCTTGCCACGCTTTTTACCAGTTTTATGTGGCAGAAGGAAAACTCTCGTGCCAGCTATACCAGCGCTCGGCCGATGTGTTTCTGGGCGTGCCGTTTAATATCGCCTCTTACGCGCTGCTGGTGCTGATGATGGCGCAGGTGACAGGGCTGAAACCGGGGGAATTTATCTGGACAGGAGGGGACACGCACCTTTACCTGAACCACCTGGAGCAGGCCAGGCTTCAGCTTACCCGGGAGCCGCACCCACTGCCTGCCATGAAGCTTAACCCAGAGGTCAAAGATATCTTCGAATTCAAGTTCCAGGATTTCAAATTGGAAGATTACAACCCGCATCCGGCTATTAAGGCACCTGTGGCAGTATAACCTCTGTTTTGTGAGCTGCTGTAAAGGAATTAAAGAGAAAGTAGAGAGACACTGCTTTATATTTTTGTTCCTGAAGGCCTTATCTCAAGTTTTATTCGGTTACTGCTTCTAAAAAGCTCTTGTTCATGACATCTCCGACACCTCGTGCCGGTGCCATGCCGGCGTCTGTTGTACTGTTGCTCCTCTGGCTCCTGGCTACCCTGCTGAACCTGAACAAGGCTTTCCATATAGACGACACCTTTCACCTGGAAGCTGCCCAATGGATTGAACACCATCCGCTCCAGCCCATGTCGGGCACCATAAACTGGGGCGGCGAGTCAGAGCCGATGCATGCATTTAATCAGCCGCCGCTCTATTTCTACTTTATAGCAATCGTAGGGCACTTTTTTGGCTACACGGAGCTGCCGCTGCATCTCTTCCAGTCTGTATTCACCTTTCTCTGCATCTATTTCTTTTACAGAATTGCGCAACTCGTGCAGCCACGCCACGCCTTGCTGCTCACGGCGTTCTTTGTGCTGAACCCTGCTTTCCTGGTTAACCAGAATCTGATGGTGGATATTCCGCTGCTTAGCTTTCACCTGCTCTTCATTTATTTTCTGATTGCTCCGGGTATCCGGTCGGGGTGGGTGCGGTATGGTATGGCAGGCGTTTTTCTGAGCGTTGCCCTGCTGATAAAATATACCAGTCTGCCGCTGCTGGCACTGCTGCTGCTGGTGCCACTGCTCCGGAAGCACTATGCCGGCTTGCTGGCTGTTCTGGTCCCGATAGGGGTACTGGCAGCCTGGACCGCTTTTAATTACGCCGAGTTTGGAGCAGCGCATATCATAAACCGACCTACTAACACCTTGACGCTTTACGGTGTGCTGCGGATGTCAGCTCTGTTCATACTCTGCCTGAGCACGATCGTGCCCTATTTCCTTGTGCTTGCCCTGGGCTACCCTGGCTGCTGGAGAAGGTATTGTAACATATTGGCAGTCATCACCATATCAGGGTTCTTTCTGGTGGCCATAGCTGCCTATCAAGGTATTTTGGACATAAGAATTGCCAACCGGGTGCATTATGCCTTCGTCACCATAAATGGACTGGTGCTTACTTTCGTTTTAATAAAAGAAACCTTCCGCTATCATACAGATCTTCAAAAACTTGCTTCCGACTCAAGTATCGTGCTGCTGTGGCTGCTCGTGCTAGCGGGTTTTCTTATTTTATTCGCTCCTTTTATGGCTACGCGGCATGTGCTGCTTTGCCTGCCTGCCATGCTGCTGCTCACGGCCGGTGCGCTAAATAAGTTGCCTCGGCTAAACAGGGGGCTGGCTCTGTTTTTTGCCTTTGCCATCAGCCTTTTGGTAGGAATTTCAGATTGGATCTATGCTGATGCCTTCCGGAAGCAAGCCTTTGCCATCAGGGAGAGTTTACCGGCGCAGGCACGCGTCTGGACGGTGGGGAACTGGGGCTGGCAATGGTACAGCCGTAATGCCGGCATGTTGCCTTACGATGAAAAAATATCGGAACCGGCACCAGGCGACTATGTCGTGATACCGGCCCATATAGCGCAACAGGATGTGTCTGCGCAACTGAAGCTGAAGCAGGTAGGAGCAGAGCAGGAAAATGGCCAGGCCCTCACATTTTTTTCAAATGCCCCGCTGGCCGGCTTGTATACCTCCTGGGAGCAGAAAATTCCTTGGAATTTTTCCAAGGGGCCCATTGCCAGGTTCAAGATTTACAGGGTGGTGCAAGTAGCAGATTAGCACTTTCCCAATCTGATGTTACAAAGGTTTTTGCCTGTAAAGCTCCCGGAAAGCACATCGGCCATAATTTCTAATTTTTAATTTGGCGAAGCAATAGCCCGCCATGCGCTCTTCCTGGCACAAATTATTCTAATGAAAAAAGCCCTCCAAAGATGCTACAGCGCCTGCTGCTCCTCACTGTTACTTATGAGAGAAGATTAAGGTACAGTTCCTCTAGCTCCGCGTAATGAGTTTCCTGGTTAAATAGTCTGTCGGCCTTCTCTTTTCCTTTTTGTGCCAACTTTTGCCGCAGGCCGGGGTCGAGGTAGATCGTCTCTATTTTTTCAGCCAGATCGCCGCTATCACCTACCCGGAAGAGCAGGCCCGTCTGCTCATGATCGATGATCTCTTTTATGCCGCCAGCATCAGCACCGATCACCGCAACCCCCGCCCGCATCGCCTCCGGTAATACCAGGCCGAAGCTTTCGTTACTGCTTGGCAGCAAAACCACCTCAAAACAAGGCATAATAGCAGGAGGATCTTTATGGAAGCCCTTGAAATGAACAAAAGCATGCAAGTTCTCCTGCTGCACCGTTTGCAGAAGCGATTGGTTGTAAGCCTCGTCACCAGCAAGACCGAAAAAGTAGTAGTGTAAGGCAGGATATTTGGAGTGAAGCTTTTTTGCGGCCTCCAGCACCAGGTGCTGGCCTTTGTTTTTCTCAATCCGTGCAAAAATAGCTATGCTGAAAGGCCGTGGGGCTTGATCTTCGGCCAACAAGCCCTGGCAGGCTGCTTCCTGAAACGCCTGCGGAGCCTTTACCCCTGTATATAACCGTTTAATGGCTTTTTCAGGCAAGGGTATCGTCCTGACCGCTTCCTGTCGCATCTGCTCGGTTATCGTAACAAAAACGTCAATCTTCTGATAAAAGAACCGGTGCCAGGGATCTTTTTTGGAGTTGGCAATATGCATATGGCGGGTGTAGATCAATTTGATGCTGCGTCTGCACAAAATCTTGGCCAGTACGGCCAGCGTCAGATCCTTTTTATAGTGCATGTGCAGAATATCCGCTTCTTGCTCTTCCATGAGGCGGGCGAGTCGCAGAGCATTGGGCAACACCGCCAGTTTGGAGACGGAAGGAAACGCTACCAAAGGAATTCCTTTTGCCTGAAGCCTCTTTTGCAGCTGGCTGTTCTCAAGAACCACCCCAAGCATATCATGTGCGGAAGTATGAAGCCAGTTGGCGTATTTCTCAAAGACCTGCTCCAGCCCTCCGATGGCCTCGCTGGTGCATAACTGTACAACTTTCAAAATAAGTGATTTTTAGTATGGCAGCCGGGTTTCCTTACAGAAGCCAGAAGAAATTATTCAAACCAAAATAGCCCTCTGAACCTGGTGGCTTTTGCTGCTGCTGTAGCTTTTGTGCCTTCGAAATTCAGTATTTATGACATTAAAAACAAGGCATTTATACTATAAGCACCAAACAGCAGCAGGAGCAGCAGGTTATGGAGGGCAGTTTTCATTTAAATAATTGCTCCTGCATCCAGACAGGATGTTATTAGTACTCAAGGCATTTACAACAAGATTTTTGCTTTTGAATTTTGAATTGCAAGGGCACTATTTCACCATCTCCATCTCCGGTTCATTCTTCTTTAGATATACTTTTAGCAGGCTCACAACAAGGAGAATGGAGGCGGCGGCAATACCGGCTGCGTAGGCAATGCCGGTACTTACCCCGAAACCCTCCGGAGCCACAAGAATATAGGAGGTAATCACTGCGGTCATAAATACAGCCGGCACCAGCGTAACCCAGAAAAACTTTCGCTCTTTGATGAGGTACGCGGTAATAGTCCAGAGCACGAGGGTGGCCAGCGTCTGGTTGGTCCAGGCGAAATAGCGCCAAACCACACCAAAGTCTACCAAAGTAATGGCATAGCCAATGGCAAAAAGCGGAATACTGATCAGCAGCCTGTTTTTGATGGCGCCCTGTTTTAATTTCATGAAGTCGGCTGCAATCAGGCGGGCGCTCCGGAAGGCGGTGTCGCCGGAGGTGATCGGGGCGGCTACCACACCCAGCAGCGCCAGCACACCGCCAACTTTGCCCAGCAGCGAGTGCGAGATCTCGTTCACCACAAAAGCGGCGTTTCCTTTCTGAGCCACCATGATCTCGTTCAGCTCTCCAACTCCACCGTAAAAGCTCATGCCAATGGCCGCCCATATAAGCGCCATCACACCTTCAGATATCATGGCACCGTAAAAAATGGTGCGCCCCTGCTTCTCATTGGTCATGCACCGGGCCATCATAGGCGACTGTGAGGCATGGAAGCCGGATATAGCGCCACAGGCGATGGTTATAAAGAGCATCGGGAAGAGCGGAAACTTCTCCGGGGCTGTATGTAGATTGCTGAGATTGGCCAGGGTGAGCTCCGGTATATCAAAGCCTTTTCCAAGCATGACGGTGGCTATGCCGACTGCCATAAAGAGCAGGGCTATCCCAAATAAGGGATAAATCTTTCCGATGAGCTTATCGATGGGCAGTATGGTGGAGAGAATGTAATAGATAAAAATAACCCATACCCAGGTAGTTATGCCTACAAAGCCCTGGGTCATGTCGTCTATTATTTTGGCTGGCCCCATGATAAACACAGCGCCCACAATTACCATCAGCACCAGGGTGAAACCGCGCATAAATTGCTTCATGGGCTGGCCCAGGTAGCGGCCGGAAATCTCGGTTATATTTTCGCCCTGGTGTTTCAGGGAGAGCATGCCTGAGAAGTAGTCGTGCACGCCGCCGGCAAAAATGGAGCCCAGCACGATCCAGAGGAAAGCAGACGGTCCCCACATGGCTCCGGCCACAGCACCAAAAATCGGCCCGAGCCCCGCGATGTTCAGAAACTGGATCAGGAAGATTTTCCAGACTGGCAGGGGAACATAATCTACGCCGTCCGCCATGGTGAGGGCCGGTGTTTTCCGCTCAGGCACGACTCCGACAATCTTCTCAAGAAATTTTGAATAGAGCAGATACCCTAAAATCAGAGCCAGTACAGAGCAGAAGAAGGAGATCATAACGGTTTAAAAATAAGCTTCTAAAGCTGCTAATTTAAGCAAACCCATCAGAATTATACGAATGGATGGTAGTTTACTCGCCATAATTAATTGTGAAGAAAGGATAGGGTTTGTCAATTATTTGAATAAAAACAGCCCTCCGGAAGTTGCTGCCGCTCCTGCAGGGGGTATTAGACTTGCAGTAAAGGTTACCGGAACTCCGGCAAGCGGGCCTTTACGCATGGGATACCGTCTTCAGCTTCTGCTGTAGCTGATCAACTATAGCATGCCTGTCAGCCAGTATTTTATGCTCCACGGCATGTATGATGCGGATGCCTGTTACATTCGTGGCAAAAACAGCGTCGGCCTGCAGCAGCACTTCCGGTGTAGCTCTTGTCTCCATTATTTGCAGGCCAGCCTCTTTTGCCCAGCGTATTACATTGCTGCGCATAATGCCCCGCACACAGCCTGTTTCGAGCGCAGGCGTGTAGAGGATGTTATCCGAAAACCAGAATATATTCGAGGAGATCAGCTCCGCCACGTGCCCGTGCTGGTCCAGCAAGAGCATATCGTCGCGCTTCTGCTCTTTTTTTGAGATACCTGCCATGACATAGAGCAGGGCGTTGGGACCTTTAAAGAAGGAGAATGGGCTGAAACAAGTCTGCACACTTTTGCAAATGCCGATGGTAAGGGGAGACGTTGCCAGCGGAGACGTAGGCCGCGCTGTCGCCACCCATTCGGCCGTATTTATCTCAGGCGTAAATAATCCTGCCCCGGCACGCCATACTCTTAATTTTACGCGGGCCAGCGGATGGGCATTATTCCGGGTGGCAAGTGTTAGAAGGGCATCTTTAAAACCTGGTGCCAGCAGCTCTTCCGGCAGCTCCAGCTGTAGTGCCCGGGCAGCCTGGCGCATCCGCTCCTGGTGGTCGTTCCAGAACCGGATGGCACCGTTCTGCACCATAAGGGTGTCAAAAAATCCGTCGTTATACTGAAAGGCTCTGTTATGCAAATAAAGGAGCATTTCTTCCTCCGGAATCAGCTGATTATTATAGAGTAGTTGCAAATCCTGGTTAGTTTTATTTTGTGTGGCAGGCGTAAGGCTCAGATAATCATAAATCCCCGCAGGGCTTTATTCCAGAAACAATTAAAACGGCAATTGTTTTATTTTAGTACGGGCTGACTAATAAGTAGATAGTGTTAAATGCAAATTTATTTTAGATAGATCCAATAATTAAACAAGGGCAAACCTTTTGCCGGGAAGTGCCTTTACAACGCCCTTAAACTCCAGCCCCAGCAACAGCGACGCCAGCTGACTGACAGGTACCTGCGCCTTCCAGCTTAAATTATCCATCTGCTCTTCTTTCGTCTTTTCCAGCACCTGCAGCACCTGCCATTCTTCCGGCGAAAAGTCCTCCCGCGAAAGCGAATTAACGGCCGCCTTCTTCTCCTGCCGCCTGTACTCCAGGTCCCAGTTAAGCAGCTCTACCAGGTCCTGCGCAGAGGTGTACACGGCCGCTTTGTTTGATTTGATAAGGAAATTAGTACCCTCCGACACCGAGGAATTGATGTTGCCGGGCACTGCCATCACTTCTCTGTCATAGCTATGGGCAATGTCGGCGGTAATAAGGGTGCCGCTTTTCATGGCTGCCTCTACCACGATCGTGCAATCCGACATGCCGGCAATGATTCTGTTGCGCGCCGGAAAGCGGTGGGCGTCAGGCTTGGTGCCAAAGGTGCCTTCGGTGAGGATGCCGCCCTGTTCTATCATCTTTTCGGCATAGCGCCTGTGCACCGACGGGTAAATTATGTCCTGGCCTGAAGCCATCACACCAACAGTTGGCAGCCCCTGCTGCAGGGCGGCGCGGTGTGAGATAATATCTACGCCATAGGCAAGTCCGCTCACCACCATCACCTGGTGCTGCTTCAGTTCTTCCACTATGCGCTCCGTTACGGCCTGACCGTAGGAGGTGGGTTTGCGGGTGCCTACTATACTCACAATGTGCTGCTGGTTCAGGTTTGCATTGCCTCGGAAATAGAGGAGCACGGGCGCATCCGCAATTTGCTTCAGCCGGTCGGGGTAAGCTGCTGAGGTATAAAAAAGGAGCTGAACCTGCTGCTCGTCCGCCTTTTTAATCACCTGCTCTGCCTCCAGCAAAGCCTGCCGGGTATTATCTGTGATCTGGCGGAGCAGCTTTGGGCCGATGCCCGGAATTTTCTGCAACTTACCGGCAGGTGTGGCAAATACAGCCTGGGGAGAGCCGCAATAACTCACCAAGTGGCGAACAGTCTGACTTCCTATGCCCGGCAAAAAGGTAAGGGCTACTTCATACGGGTTTGCTTCAGCCATGTAGGAGCTATTCTGTTGGTTTGGTATTCAGCTGTTCCTTTATCCCGACCAGGAAGGTCCGCACCTTCTCCAGCGACTGAAGGATCTCGATTTTGTCTTTGGTCTGTACCGACTTGTTTTTTAGCACTTCCTTGGCGCCCTGAATGGTGTAGCCGCGCTCCTTCACGAGGTGGTACACGGTGCGAAGTTCCTCTATGTCTTTGGGAGTGAACTGGCGGTTTCCCTTCTTGCTCTTCTTCGGTTTCAGCTGCTCAAACTCGGTCTCCCAGAAGCGGATAAGCGAGGGGGCAACATCAAACATGGCCGCTACTTCACCTATGGTGTAATATTGTTTCTCTATTTCTCTTTCTTTATAGGGCATAATGCAGGCTTGTTTCAAAAAACAGAAAAACACTATTTTCGGGCCGATGCTAAGATTACAGGTAAAAAACATTACTTTTGCCAGTATATAATCCTGCAGCTATCGCCTGTAAAAGGGATTTCTGTAAGGCAAAAATCAGATAATTTATTTTCTTAAACAACAAGTATAGCATTTAGTAGCTAAAGGCTTAATACTCATACATGAACTCAGCTGAGATAAGACAAAAGTTCCTGGATTTCTTTGTTTCCAAGCAGCACCAGGTGGTTCCGTCTGCCCCGATTGTGGTGAAGGATGACCCTACGTTGATGTTTACCAACGCAGGCATGAACCAGTTTAAAGATTACTTTCTGGGTAACAAACCAGCCCCCTTTAAGCGTGCCGCCGACACCCAGAAATGCCTGCGCGTGAGCGGCAAGCACAACGACCTGGAAGAAGTAGGCTACGACACCTACCACCACACCATGTTCGAGATGCTGGGCAACTGGTCGTTTGGCGATTACTTTAAAAAAGAGGCCCTGGAGTGGGCCTGGGAACTGCTGACAGAGGTGTATCAATTGCCGAAAGACAGGCTGTACGTGTCGGTTTTTGAAGGGGATGAAAAAGAAAACCTCGGCAAAGACGAAGAGGCTTACGCCATCTGGAAAACCATGATTGCGGAAGATCGCATTCTGTTTGGTTCCAAAAAAGACAACTTCTGGGAAATGGGCGACACCGGTCCCTGCGGGCCCTGCTCCGAGATTCATATTGACCTGCGCACGGAGGAAGAAGTAGCCCAGGTACCCGGCCGCGACCTGGTGAACAACGACCATCCGCAGGTGGTAGAGATCTGGAACAACGTGTTCATGGAGTTCAACCGTCTGGCTGACAAATCCTTGGTAAAGCTGCCTGAACAGCACGTAGATACGGGCATGGGCTTTGAGCGTTTATGCATGGCCATACAAGGCAAGCGCTCCAACTACGACACCGATGTTTTCCAGCCGCTTATACAGTTTGTAGCCAAAGAGGCTGGTGTGACTTATGGTGCCGATGAGAAAATTGACATTGCCATCCGGGTAATTTCTGATCACATCCGGGCCATTGCCTTTGCCATTGCCGATGGACAGTTGCCTTCTAACAATAAGGCAGGCTACGTAATTCGAAGAATTCTACGCCGTGCCGTGCGCTACGGCTTTACCTTCCTGAATTTCAAAAAGCCGTTCCTTTTCCGACTTACTGAAGTGCTGGCTGAGCAGCTGGCGCATGTGTTCCCGGAGCTGAAGCAGCAACTGAGTTTTGTGCAGCGGGTGATAGAGGAAGAAGAGAATGCTTTCCTGCGCACGCTGGAGAACGGTCTGAAAAGACTCGATGCCCTGGAAGCTCAAAAGAAAAGACAAGCTGAAAATGATATTTTTGATGATATGCCAGAAGGTGATGATTCAAGGCTTAATCATGATTATGGCAAATGGGTTCAAAGACAGCAATCCTACCAAGAAATTAGTGGTAAAGAAGCCTTTGAACTTTACGATACCTTCGGCTTCCCGCTGGATTTAACGGCCCTTATCGCCCGCGAAAAAGGTTTACAAGTTGACAAGGCAGGATTCGATGCCGAACTGGAGCAGCAGAAGAACCGCTCCCGCAACGCCTCCGCTTCTGAGCAGACAGACTGGGTGATCGTGCAGCCGGATGTGAGCACTGAGTTTATTGGTTACGATTGTGAATCGGCTGATGCACAGATTGTTCGCTATCGCCAGGTAAAGACAAAGAATAAGAGCGAGTTTCATCTTGTTTTAGATAAAACTCCATTTTATGCCGAGAGTGGCGGCCAGGTAGGAGATACCGGTTACCTTATTTCTGACACTGAGCAGGTAGAAGTGCTGGATACGAAAAAAGAGAACGACCTGATCCTGCATATCACCGCCAAGCTGCCCCAGCAGGTAGAGGCGGCTTTCCGGAGCGAGGTGAATGTGGAGCGGCGCAACCTGATCCGCAAGAATCACTCCGCCACACACTTGCTGCATGCCGCGCTAAGAAGGGTTTTAGGCGACCATGTGCAGCAGCGAGGCTCGCTGGTAAACGAGAAAGTGCTTCGTTTCGACTTTTCGCACTTCGCCAGGGTAGAAGAGGCGCAGCTGCGTGAGATTGAGCAGATTGTAAATGAGCGCATCCGGCAGAGCATTCCGCTGGAGGAGCAGCGCAATGTGCCCATTGCAGCGGCGAAAGACATGGGTGCCATGGCGCTGTTCGGTGAGAAATACGGCGAGTTTGTACGGGTCATCGCCTTCGATCGGGAACATTCTGTGGAGCTTTGTGGCGGTATTCACGTGCTGAACACCGGGAATATAGGCTATTTCAAAATAGTTTCTGAAAGTTCTGTGGCTGCCGGTGTTCGCCGCATAGAGGCTATAACAGCCGGAGCCGCTGAAGAGTTTGTGCAGCAGCAACTAAACGAGTTGAATGCGGTGCGAGAGGTGCTAAGCACACAAAGCAATGTGTCGGGGGCCGTGCAGAAACTGCAGGAAGAAAACAAAGCCCTTCAAAAGCAACTGGAACAGTTTGAACTGAAGCAGCTCACCACTTTGAAAGATAGCCTGGCCAGTAAAGCGCAGGCCCTGGATGGCGTTAACTTTGTAGCCGAGAAAGTAGAGGTAAGCACAGCCGACTACCTGAAGAAGCTCGCCTTCGATATGCGGCAGGCAGTAGACAACCTGGTGCTGGTGCTGGCTGCCGAAATAGACGGAAAACCACAGATTGCCGTTATGCTGTCAGACAATATTGTGTCAGGTAAAAATCTTAACGCCAGCCAGCTGGTGCGCGAACTGGCCAAAGAGATCAAAGGCGGCGGCGGTGGACAGCCATTTTATGCCACGGCAGGTGGTAAAGATACTGCCGGCCTGCAGGCTGTGCCAGCCAAAGCCTTAGAGTTAATCAAGAAATCATTAAACAACTAATCTGTACCTTAAACAGATGGATGCAAGCATAAGAGATAAGTACCAAGTAGTAATCGGTTTAGAAGTTCACGCGCAGCTGCTCACGGAGAGCAAGGCTTATTCCTCTGACTCTACAGAGTATGGCATGATGCCTAACACCAACCTGAGCGTAATTACACTGGCGCACCCGGGCACGCTGCCCCGCATCAACAAAAGGGTTGTGGAGATGGCCGTTAAAATGGGCCTGGCCACCAATTGCGAAATTACGCGCTACCAGGTGTATGCCCGCAAAAACTATTTCTACCCCGACCTTCCGAAAGGCTACCAACTTACACAGGACAAAACGCCAATCTGTACCGGCGGGCACCTGGTGGTGAAGAATGAAAAGGGAGAAGATAGCCGCATCGGCATTACCCGGATTCACATGGAAGAAGATGCAGGTAAATCGATGCACTTACCCGGGGAGGTGGAGACGCTGGTAGATTACAACCGGGCCGGCGTTCCCCTGATCGAGATCGTGTCGGAGCCCGACATGCGCGACTCTACGGAAGCCTACAATTACCTGACAGAAATGCGCCGGCTGGTGCGGTACCTCGAAATCTGCGACGGTAACATGGAAGAAGGTTCTTTCCGTTGCGATGCCAACGTATCGGTGATGCTGAAGGGTGCTGACACGTTCGGGACCAAGGTGGAGGTGAAGAACATGAACTCTTTCCGGAACGTGCAGCGTGCCATTGAGCATGAGGTGGAGCGCCAGATAGAGATCATAGAGGCAGGCGGCACCGTAATAGGTGAAACCAGAGGCTTTGACGCCAACACCGGCACCACTTCCAGCCAGCGGACGAAGGAAACGATGAACGATTACCGTTATTTCCCTGAGCCGGACCTGCCACCGCTTATTATAGAGAAGGAATGGCTCCAACGCATCAAGGAAACCATGCCAAGCCTGCCGCAGGTGCTGTACAACCGGTTCGTGGATGAGTTTGGCCTGCCGGAGTACGATGCCAGCGTGCTGACAGACACAAAAGAGGTAGCTTTATATTTTGAGGAACTTTGTAAGCACACCAGCAATTATAAGGCGGCGTCTAACTGGGTTATGGGTCCGGTTAAATCGTACCTCAACGAGCTGCAGCTGCACATGAACGATTTCCCGTTGCAGCCGCAGACCCTTGCCGACCTGATTGCGCTTATCGATAGCAACAAGGTAAGCCACTCGGTAGCAGCTAAAAAGATCTACCCGTACCTGCTCGAGAACCCGGCCAAAACGCCGCACCAGGTAGCAGAGGAGCAAAATTTGCTGCAGGAGTCCAACAGCAGTTCGCTGCAGCAGGTGGTGGCAGAGGTGCTGGCCGAAAATCCAAAAAAGGTGGCTGAGTTCAAAGCCGGCAAACAGGCGCTGATAGGCATGTTCATGGGCGAGATCATGAAAAAGACCAAAGGAAAAGCTGATCCGAAAGTGGCAAACAAATTGCTGCAGGAGGGGTTAACCAGTAAATAAAGAAATTATGAGAATAAGAAAGTTCCTGGCGGTTGCTTCTGCCGTTGCCTTGCTTGCTTCCTGCCAGGGAAATAAGCAGGCCTCGAACGGAGGTAGCGCCTATGTGATAAAAGGCAAACTCCAGAATGCCACAGAAGGAAATGTGTACCTGTTTGAGCTGGGCGAAACCCAGTTTGTAGCCCGCGACACGTCTGCCATTTCTGAAGACGGCACCTTCCGTTTTGAGGGATCAGTAACGGAGCCTACTTTTTACCGAGTGGGCTTAGACCAGCAGAACGGCTTAATGCTGGTGCTGGAGAACAAGCAGATCAACGTAGAGGCCGATGCCACCAACATGGCTACCACTGGCAAAGTTGAAGGCTCCGAAGACTCAGAGTTGCTGCAGAAGTGGTTTCAGCTAAATGAGGAGCTGAAGCAGAAAGAGGCGGAATTGTCGCCCCGTTTTAACGAGGCGATGGCAGCAGGCGATGAGGCGGCCATTACCGCGCTGCGCGAGGAGTATATGGGGCATCGCAATAAACTCCGCGATTTCATAGCCGAACATCCGGGCTCACTGGCTTCTGTTTTCGGTATACTGAGCTTTGTGAACCCGATAGAGGAATTTGCCTTTGCCGATAGCATGGTCACGCTATATTCCCAGCAACTGCCTGACTCCAAATACACAGCCATGCTGAACAAGCAGCTGGAAGGACTCCGAAGCACGGCTGTTGGCGCCATGGCCCCTGATTTTGCCTTGCCGACCCCAGATGGAGGTTCTCTGGCGCTTTCCTCGCTCCGGGGCAAGTATGTGCTGATCGATTTCTGGGCATCGTGGTGCGGCCCGTGCCGGCAGGAGAACCCCAATGTGGTGCGTATGTACAACCTGTACAAAGACAAAGGCTTCGAGATCTTTGGCGTATCGCTGGACCAATCGAGAGAGAAGTGGCTGGGAGCCATTGAGAAAGATAAACTGACCTGGCCACATGTATCTGACCTGAAAGGGTGGGAGAGCAGTGCCGCGCAGCTCTATAAAGTAAACGCCATCCCGCAAACCATCCTTCTCGACAAAGAAGGAAAAATAATTGCCAAAGGCTTAAGGGGCGAGGCGCTGGAAGAGAAACTGGCCTCCCTGCTAAACTAGACCTGATGTAAAACTACACTGAGAAAGCCCTTGCGACCAACGCAGGGGCTTTTGCTTTTTTAGGGGAATTTCTTTCGGGCGCAGAGTCTTGAAAACCAGCGTACAGGCACAGGATCCTGGCTAGGGGAAGCAGCAATTATTCTAATCAAAACCGGCCTCCTGAGGTTTCTGTTGCTGCTCCTGCAGTTAAGGACTGAAAGGCGTAAACAGGGAAGGGCTATAGAAATACCTGCCGGAGTGCGTTCCAGAGCAGCTTTTTATGCTCCGGATCTTTATCGAGTACCGCTAAGGATTGAGAGAAAATGATGGGTGCCCGGCCTACCACCACCGGATTGTATAAAGTGAACTTGTCGTGAGGCAGCTGCGTGTCGATGCGGCTGGCAAAGCTGATAATATACTGCACATTCAGCTCCTGGGTGAGTTCTTCGAATACGGCTGTGGTGCCAGAAACATTGTTGACGAAAGCCACATCGTTCGTCCCCAGGCCAATGGCCGCCAGGATCTTTTTCAGAAATTCCAGTTGGGGCAAGGTGCGGAAAGTGGCATCCGGTAAGGTAACCAGAACCACAACGCCTTTTTTGTTCTCGCCGGTTATCACAAATTTGTCTGGAGGCATGGCAGCGCCGGCCGGCTCAGGGGCCGCTGCCTCTTCCGTTTTATCCTGCTTTGCCTCCTGTGCAGAAACAGCAGCTGTGGTAGGCAGGCTTTGTACAGCAACAGGGGCCGGAGCATCCGGAAACAAGGTTTCTCCCGGAACTACATACACGGTTTCTGTTAAGAAATTTCTCAGAAAAACCGGGTTCAGATCTTCTGCTGCTAGAGACATAATAACGCGTGTTTTGCCAGTTTAAAAGATATAAAATAACTGTAGAGGCGTTGTTTCAACCATGGCAGCCGCCTCTGTTTCCGGAAAGTAAGTGGATAGGAGCTGGTACTTCGCCAAACTACTACGTACCTTCAACTAAATATAGTCGGGTCAGTTTGAGAAGCGAAAGAAGTCCGCATTTTGGAATTATGCTAATCAAAACAGCCCTTCAGAGGCCTATACTGCTGATCCAGCCCGCATGCGACGATAACGTACTCCTCCAATTTAATTATGTAGAAAGGCTTCATGCTTACCAGGCTGCCAGAGAGCCAATCTGCTATAATTTCTAATGGCTACTTTGGCCAGGTGTTAATCTTCCTTGATATCGAAAATGGATTTCAGTTCTACGGCATCACTTGGTTTCATGCGGCCGGCGAGCACCAGGCGTAGCTGGCGGCGGCGCAAGGCTCCGTCGAAATGCCTTAGTTCTTCTTCAGACTCTGGTATAGCTTCCGGCACATCAATCGGGTTGCCCAGTTGGTCTACTGCCACAAAGGTAAAGTAGGCCTGGTTCGACAGAAATTTCTTGCCGCTCGGGATGTCCTCGGCATAAACCCCTATATGCACTTCCATAGAAGAATTAAAAGCGCGGGTCACTTTTGCCTCCAGCGTCACCACATTGCCCAGCCGGATCGTTTCGGAAAACGACACGTTATCTACTGAGGCAGTCACCACAATTCTATTAGAGAATTTTTGAGCAGATATGGCAGACACAATGTCCATCCAGTGCATCATGCGGCCACCCATCAGGTTGTTCAGGGTGTTGGTGTCGTTGGGCAATACCAACTCCGTCATGATAACGTAAGAGTCCTTTACTTTTTTCTGTTTACGCATTCGTGTTCAGTATTTCTACAAATATACTCTTCAGCACCGAATCAGGAAAAATTAAATTGAATACGGGCGCTTGTAGAAAAAATGTTGGGGCAGAACCCGGTCCGTCGCTGCAGGGCCTGTGACCTTGTGTGCAGTTGCCAGGAGATAGGTGGGCTGCAGTCAGCTCTCCTGATACCAGACGTGTTAGTCCGACGTTTCCCATCCGGACCGGCCCAGCAGTGGCACGAACTTGAAATCCGAGAACTCCTCTCTGGTAAAATCGTTTTCGCCGGTGCGGGTTATCCGTAGCATTTTCTGCGATTTTTCGTTGCCCACCGGTATTACCAGTATGCCGCCAGGGGCCAGTTGCCTCACCAGGCTTTTAGGAATACCCGGGGCGCCGGCTGTCACAATTATTTTGTTATAAGGTGCATATTGCGGCAGGCCCTCCGATCCGTCGCCATGGAAGGCGTGCGGGTGCAGGTTATATGTCCTGAAAAATCTTCTGGCTTTTTCGTACAGGGGGCGGTTAAACTCTATGGTATACACATGTGGCGTTAGCTGCAGCAGCACCCAGCACTGGTAACCCGAGCCGGTCCCGATCTCCAGCACCTTGTCGGTCGGTTTGAGGTCGAGCAGTTCCGTCTGGAAAGCCACCGTGTAAGGCTGCGAAATGGTTTGGCCTTCTCCAATCGGGAAGGCCTTGTCTTCGTAGGCTTGCTCCAGGAATGCTTTCTCAAAAAAGAAATGGCGGGGCACCGCCTCGATAGCGGCCAGCACCTGCTCGCTCCGGATTCCTTTAGAGTGCAGCACTTTTACCAGCGCACGCCGCATTCCTTTATGTCTGTACAGATCAACTTGCATTTTATATTACTTCAGCTTAAATCTCCCGCTTCTTTATAATACCTGAATTGTGTCTGGGAAGTTGGATGCTGCGAAATTAAAGAACCATACTGAATAAAAACACCCTTCCGGCAAATGAGTTTGAGCAGTGGCAACAGAAAGAGCCATTATTCCGGGCCAATTGCTTATTTTTGGGTGTACTAAAAAGGCATATTATGTTTACAGGTATCATTGAGGCAGTAGGAAAGGTAGAGGCTATCCGTGCAGAGCATACGAACAAGCACTTCACCATTACCTGCCCCTTTACAGCAGAGCTGCAAATAGACCAGAGCGTGGCGCATAACGGGATTTGTATGACGGTGGTAGGCATTACCGGGAACAGCTATACCGTGACGGCTATTGACGAAACCCTGAAAAAGACCAACCTGAACAAGCTGGCCCAAGGCGATCTGGTGAACCTGGAGCGCTGCATGCAGGCCAATGGCCGTTTCGACGGGCATGTGGTGCAGGGGCACGTAGACCAGACCGCTATCTGCGAATCGGTGACGGACGAAAACGGCAGCTGGCTTTTTACCTTCAGTTACGATGCGGGCACCGGCAATGTAACCGTAGAAAAAGGCTCTATATGCGTGAACGGCATCAGCCTGACGGTTGTCAACTCCCAGCCCGACCGCTTCTCGGTGGCCATTATCCCCTACACCTACGAGCATACCAACCTGCAGCACGTAAGGCCCGGTGACAGCGTAAACCTGGAGTTCGATATTATTGGCAAGTACGTGAAGCGACTGCTGGGCCAGTAGGCCTTTTTTAATTCAAGATTAGAAATGAGGCTGTTGGCAGCAGGTGCTGTAAGCTCTGGAGGGCTGTTTTTATTCAAATAATTCGCTGGAACGCGAACCTCGCAGCATGCGCAGGTCCTGCGAATGTTTTACTTGCAGGACCTGCTGCCGTGCCCACATTATTTTTCCTGCTCCCCGAGTTTGATATTTGAGGTGGCCGCCCCCGCAAATAGACTCAAAGCGGCCAGAGGCCGCGGGATAGGAGACACGAGCGAGGACGCTCGCGCCATGTTTACTCTTAATTTCTAATTTCTAATTTTGAATTTGTCACAGCCCCTTCAGGCCAACTGGTCTTTCCGCAAAGAAGGGTAGTAGAGCAGAATATAGCGATACACGATGGAAGAGGCAAAAGCCAGCACAGACCCCAGGGCAGCTCCCCCGATGATATCTCCAGGATAATGCACGCCCAGGTACACCCTGCTGTACGACACTATAACTGCCCAGGCCACCAGCACGATCTTGAAAATAAAGTACCGGTCCGACAAAATCAGGTTGAAGAACACCGCCAGGGCAAAACCCGTGGAGGCATGTGACGACATAAAGCCGAATTGCCCGCCGCAGCCCTGCACGATGTTCACCAGCCCCTCCAGGTCAGGCTCATAACAGGGGCGAAGGCGACCAAAGAAGGGTTTCAGAATACCGGAGGCTATAAAATCGGCCAGCCCGATAGCAACAACGCACATGGCCAGCATCGGGATGCTCTGCTTGCGGTACCGGTAGATGATATAGGCGATCAGCAGCACGTAAAAAGGTATCCAGACGTACTTGTTCGACACAAATATCATGATGGCATCCCAGAAAGGTGTGTGCTGGCTGTTGAGCGAAACAAACAGCTCCTGGTCAAACTTCTCTAATTCTTCCATGGTGGCTACTGCACGTTTATCCAGTCAATATCTTTTTTCAGGTATTCCTGTGTTTTGGCTTCAGGGCTGCCCGTGGCCGGCTGGAAGTTGTATTCCCAGGAAGCGTGTTTGGGGAGGCTCATCAGAATAGACTCTATGCGACCGCCGGTGGCGAGCCCGAATTTGGTGCCCCGGTCATACACCAGGTTAAACTCCACGTAGCGCCCTCTCCTGATCAGCTGCCACTGTTTCTGCTGCTCGTTGTAAGGCAGGTGGCGGTTCTGGTTCATGATAGTGGTGTAAAAAGGGGCAAAGGCCCTGGCTACGTCTTTCACAAAAGCAAAACGCTCTTCCATGGTAATTTCGTCGGTAGCCATCAGCCTGTCGAAAAAGATGCCGCCCACACCCCGCGTCTCCTGGCGGTGCACATTATAAAAATAGTCGTCAGCCCACTTTTTAAACTCGGTGTAATAGGAGGGATGGTGCTTATCGCAGACCGCCTTCATGGCCCTGTGGAACTCCTGTGCCTGCTTCAGGTCGAGGTAAATGGGCGTGAGATCGATGCCGCCTCCAAACCAGGCTTTCCCGTTGCCTGCCTCAAAGTAGCGGACGTTCATGTGCGTGATCGGTACCATGGGGCTGTGCGGGTGCAGCACCACCGATACGCCTGTCGCAAAAAAAGCAGGGTCGGGCATTTCAAGCATTTTCAGGAAGGCGGGGGAGAGCTGGCCCTGCACCGCCGAGAAATTAACCCCCCCTTTCTCCAGCACATTTCCCTGCTGTATAACACGCGACAGGCCACCGCCGCCCTCTGAATGCTGCCACACATCGGCCTGAAAAGTGGCGCCGCCATCGCAGGTTTCCAGAGCCTGGCACAGCTCGTTTTGGAATTGCCGGAAAAATGCTTCAACTTCTTCTCTGAACATAGGTATAAAGTATTATTTTTGGGAGAGACCAAAGCCAGGTCCCGGTTCTTAAGGATCCTGCTGGATGGAGTCTGCACAAGATCTAAGGTAAAATTACTGAATAATGCCTGTTTTGCCGCGTTTGAAATCATAATTTAACGATAGACTTAAACTCAGCTTAAAAAAGCCTGTGTAATACAAGCATCATTGGCCCAGCTATTACCCCACACTGAAACACAAAAGAGAGACCAGTCTGCATATGCAACGAGACACGATGGAGGCCCTGAAGATAGAGCTGGCAATTCTGAAAAAAGCTTACCGCCTGATGGTTACAGCCAAAACCATGGGAGAGACTTACGAAGAAGAGAAGGCAATTTGCAGCAAATACGTACACAGCACCTCCCGCGGACATGAGGCCATTCAGCTTGCCGCCGCTTTTCAGCTGCTTCCACACGATTTTTTTGCGCCCTATTATCGCGATGAGTCTATTATGTTGGGCTTAGGCATGCCACCCTACGAACTGATGCTGCAACTGATGGCCAAAAACGACGACCCATTTTCCGGCGGGCGCACGTATTACGGGCATCCGGCACTTAAAAAAGTGGGTTTCCCAACTATTCCGCACCAAAGTTCTGCCACTGGCATGCAGGCCATCCCGGCTACCGGCATGGCCCATGGCCTGGCCTACCTGGAGTCGCAGGGGCTGCTGCAGGGCGAAGGCAGGCCGGTGGTGCTCTGCTCCTTAGGCGATGGCGCCGTAACAGAGGGTGAGGTGGCAGAGGCCTGGCAAATGGCCGTGCTCAAGCAGCTGCCGATTGTGTACCTGGTGCAGGACAACGACTGGGGTATTTCGGCCACAGGAAAAGAGATGCGCGCCATGGATGCCTATGAGTACGCTGCCGGGTTTAAAGGCCTGGAGCGCCTGCGCCTCGACGGCTCTGATTTTGCCGAGTCGCATGAAGGCATGCGTGTGGCCTTCGAGTATGTCCGCCAGCTCCGCAAGCCGATACTGGTGCATGCCCGTTGCCCGCTGCTCAACCACCACACCTCCGGGGTGCGGAAGGAGTGGTACCGGGGCAACACCTTGCAGGAGGAGGCAGTGCGGGACCCGCTGCCAAAGCTCAGGCAGCTGCTCCTTGAGGCAGAGGTAACCCTTGCCGAAGTGGAACAGCTGGAGCGAGAGGCCATGCAGCTGGTACAGCAGGACTTTAAACGAGCCCTAAGCGCGCCTCAACCTGACCCTGCCACCTTCGACCAGCATATTTTTGCACCTACGCCCGTTACAGCAGAAGCAGGTGAGCGAAGCCCTGCCAAAGCAGGAAAGGTCACCATGGTGGATGCCGCTCTCCATGCAGTGGACGATATCCTGAGGACCTACCCGGAATCTATTTTTTATGGAGAGGATGTAGGCGGAGAACTGGGCGGCGTATTCCGGGAGGCGGCCCTGCTGGCGAAGAAGTACGGCGATGCCCGTGTCTTTAACACCCCTATTCAGGAAGCCTACATAATCGGCTCAACAGCAGGCATGTCGGCAGTGGGAGTAAAAGCGATTGTGGAGATACAGTTCGGGGATTATATCTGGGCAGGCATGAACCAGCTGGTGGTGGAACTCTCCAAGAGCTGCTACCTTACAAACGGAAAATTTCCGGTGCAGACGCTCATCCGCGTGCCCGTCGGCGCCTACGGTGGCGGTGGGCCGTACCATTCTGGCAGCATCGAATCTACCTTGCTGAATATCCGGGGCATAAAAGTAGTATACCCGTCTAGTGCGGCAGATATGAAAGGTCTGATGAAAGCCGCCTTTCTGGATCCGAACCCCGTGGTGATGCTGGAGCACAAGGGCCTGTACTGGTCTAAAGTGCCCGGCACCGAAGACGCACGCACCACCGAGCCAAACGAAGAATATGTACTGCCGCTAGGTGTGGCCAACGTGGTGCAGCAGGCCGACGAAGAGCAGGTTAGCAGCGGCAACAGCCTGACCGTGATCACTTATGGCATGGGCGTGTACTGGGCCAAGGCAGCCTCCGAAAAGTTCAGGGGCTGCATCGAGGTCCTTGACCTCCGCACCCTTAACCCGCTCGACTTCGACAGCGTGGTGGCATCGGTGCGGCGGCACGGCAAAGCGCTGGTGCTAACGGAGGAGCCGCTCCTGAACTCTTTTGCAGAATCGCTGGCAGGGCGCATCTCCAAAGCATGCTTTCAGCAACTGGATGCACCTGTGTTTACCCTTGGGGCAGCTAACCTGCCCGCCCTTCCGCTGAATATAGAGCTGGAGCGCATGGCCTTGCCAAACGCACAAAAAGTGGCGTCAGCTATACAGGAGTTGCTGGAATATTAAGTAACAGCGGTAGAAGCAGCAAAAAAGTCCTGTGGAGGGGCTTTTTATCTGAATAATCTAGTTGATGTGCTGAAGTGCTAATATCATCTGGTAAAAAGGAGGTTCCATATGGCATTGGCTGATTAGATACAAAAACCTACAGGTGCTCATCTTATAGTGAAAAGCAGGTCGCTGGTGAGAGCTTGCCGCTTGTACCAAATGTTCTTAAGGCTACAGCTTAAAAGAACTGATCCAGAACAGGCTGCTTCGGCCCTTCTCGAAAGGCTTGTTAGGAAAGTACGAGCGGCAAGATCGCACCAGCGCTAAATTAAGGAAATAGAAGCCTTGTTTATCCCTACAAGATGAGCTCCGGAGGGACAAATTCATTAGCATAATTTAAAACGGGTACCCGATCCCGATGGTAAGGTTGCTCTGGTTGTTTCTGGAGAAGAAGTCCCAGAACCGGAAGTTGCTGATAATAAAGTTGTTGCCATCCAGTGCGGCCGGGTCATAGACTTTTGTGGCAAAATCGAACCGCAGGATCAGCACCGACAGGTCGAAGCGAAGCCCGAAGCCCGTGCCTACTGCAAACTCTTTGTAAAACCTGTCCAGGGCGAAGTCGGCACCGGGGCGCTCGGGGTTTTCCCTCAAAAACCAAACGTTGCCGGCATCCACAAACACAGCCCCGTTCAGGAAACTGAACATGTTGAACCTGTACTCCATGCTGCCCTCTATCAGCACCTCCCCAGGCTGCTCCGGCGTAAAGTCGCGCACTACCACGGGTGCGCCGTTAACTGTATCTATAGAGGTGGTGGCGTAGGAGCCGGGGCCCAGCCTCCGAACCAGCCAGGCCCGCACACTGGAGCCGCCACCAGCAAAAAAGTACTTGTCGTAGGGCAGCAGCTCGGTTTTAAACAAGGGGTTTCCGACGCCCATGTTCAGCCGGTACACAAAAAAGCGTTTACCTCCCAACGGAATATAGCGCCTGTAGTCGGGGTTGACTTTTACAAACTGGAACGTATTCAGGCCGCCGAGTTTGGGATTAAACCCCAGCCGCTGCGACAAGCCGCCAACCTCAAGTTGCAGCCTGAAAAGGCGCGCATCACGCGTCTGGGTAAAATCGTTGGTGTTGTAGGTGGCGTTAAAGGAGATGGTCGAAATAAAAGCAGGCCTGAAACTCTCGATCAGGGAGCGGCTGCCCTGGCTGAAGCGCTCCAGGTACTCCCTGAATCGCTGAAAGTTTTTGCCGGCCGTATCGACCCGGGCAATCTGCAGGTTAATGGGGGAGAAGATGTACTGCAGGTAAGGAGGCTGCGCCGGTGTCCGGGACTTCTGCCAGATGTAGGAGTAAACCAGGTCATAGTTGGTGCGGTGGTATTCGTCGCGATCCACATCGGTGTAGCCGGCATAGATCCTGGTTCTGGGGTTATTGTCGCTCAGCACCTTGCCACCGCCAAAGGGCAGCAGAAATGTGGGGAACGACAAGGCCACATCGGCCCCCAGCTCCCGGATAATGACGGTTTGGCGGCTGTCGAGGCTCACCTGGCCTTCGTAGCCGCCACGCAGCCCGAAATCAAGGTTCTCGGCACCGCCAAACACGTTGCGGGCCCTTAACCGCAAACTTGTAAAAGGCCCGGGCACCCTTTCTGAATAATTTAAACCAAGTTCGGCCGTTTCCTGAAACCTTTTGGTAGGTACAGCATTGATAAAAGCATTTAGCTTATTGGCACTGGTATCGCTAGGTGTCTCCACCTTGGAGTAGGTAATGTTGTTGAACTGAAAAACGTCCAGCTCCGAAAGCCTGCGTTGCGTTATCGTCGTCCTGATCTGGCTGTAGGGTTGTCCGGGTGCAATATTGGTTTTCAGGTCCAGGATGCGGGGGGAGTATTTGTGGTTGTAAGACAGGAAATTAATGTTATTGTAGGTGATGGTATCGCGGGTACGGCCAAAGCGATCGTTATCTGTCTTGAAATACACATTCTCGAGCGTATATAATTTGTGTCCGGGGGCATCCTCCGGGTTGTCCACGATCACATCCAGGCGCACTGTGTTGCCGCCAAAGCTGGTGTCTACTTCAAAGCGGATGTAGGCTTTGGCAAACTCATAAAAGCCATTGTTGCGCAGCGAGTTATACATCCTGTCACGTTCCTCGGTCAGTACCTGGTCGTCGTACAGGTCACCTGTTTTTATCAGCGACCTGACGGAGGTTCTTTGCAGGACCCGGAGCACGGCTGTGTCGGGTATGGCGTAATTGATGTGGGAGTACCGGTAGGGCGTATTCTCTTTTACCTGGATGGTGATGTACACTTTCTTGCCGCGCTCCTCTTTCGAGTATTCTGATTCGTGGTTGAAATACCCGCGGCCATCCATGTAAAATTCGATCTGGTTCATGGTGGCCTCCATCAGCGTAGAGTCGTAGATGGAGGGGGGCTCGCCAAGCTGCATAAAAAAGTTTCCTTCTTCCTTCTTGTTCTGCTGCCGCTCAATGCGTTGCTCAAACCGGTTCTGGATTTTCCGTATCTTTAGCGTGTCTGTGCCGGCTTCCTTTATTCTGGTTTCCCGTTTATTGGCCAGCTTCGTGATCCGCTGATCAATTTTTTCCGGATTGTAGAAACGCTTTCCGAAATAATAAAGCGACAGGTAAGGAGTTGACCACAGCACCATTCTGTTAGGTTGCTGCTGGTAGAGCGAAGCGATGCTCATGGGCTCTATGTGCTCCAGCCCTTTGGTTTTCATGCTAACTAAAAGCTCCTCATCTTCAGCCAGGTGGCGTGTAGGAATACACCCCGCAAAACTAAAGATTGTAATTAACAGGGTGAATATGTAAAATCGTGGGTTCAAACTTTGTAGCTATGTTATCGAAAGCAGTAGTAAAGTATATCAATTCCTTACAAATAAAAAAATACCGCCACCAGCACCAGGCCTTTGTGGTGGAAGGCGCCAAAAGCGTGGCAGAGCTGCTGCAGGCCGATTTCGAGCTGCAGCACCTGTTTATCACGGAGGCTTTTTACCACGAAAATAATAAAACGTTCGCAAAAGGACTTCCCTACCACCTCGTAACAGAGCAGGAACTGACCAAAGCCGGCACCTATGCGACCAACAACGCCGCCCTGGCCGTTGCAAAGATGCGACCTGGGCAGCAATTACAACTAAAAACCGCTGATTTTATTATTGCACTCGACGATGTGCGGGACCCCGGCAACCTGGGCACCATTATCCGCATTGCTGATTGGTACGGCATAAGCCACGTGGTTTGTTCCGAAAACTGCGCTGATTTTTACAACCCCAAGGTGATTGCGGCCACCATGGGCTCTTTTACCAGGGTGCAGGCACATTACCTGGACCTGCCTGCCTGGCTCCAGGAGCAAGCGGCCGGGGGCCTCAAAACCTATGGCGCCTCCCTGGCCGGAGAAAACCTGCACGGCCTGCATTTAAAACCCGAAGGGATTGTAGTGCTTGGTAACGAAGCTAACGGCATCAGGCCTGAGGTGCAAGTCCATATCAACCACCTGATCAAGATCCCGGCCTTCGGTAAAGCAGAGTCGCTTAATGTAGCCACTGCCACTGCCATCATCCTAGATAATTTTAAGAGAAACGGGTGAAAAGTTAAGAATTGTTTACAAACCTGCTCAGAAGGTCATTTTCGAATTTTCTCATCTTCAAATTTCCAAATCTTCACATCAACCATTTAACAATCAACAACTAACAATCAAACTGCAAACCAATTATTTGAATCAAAAGGTGCCTCCGGAGCTACAGTTGCTGCTGCTTCAGAAGGCTTTCGGGGGCATCTCATTCGAATTCCGGGAAGCGATGAAGCTGTTTAAAACTACTGAAAAAGGAAGCGGTTCTGTGGCATTGGCGCCGCAGAACCGCTTCCTTTTTCAGGTCTTAACACATTAAAAGAGCCTGAGGCCGAAGCTGATCACATTCATTTTTGGGCCACGGTTCTCTTTAAACAGGCTGTTCATGTTGTACCTGGCAAACAGTTCCAGGTTACCGTACCCGATTACACCGGTCAGGCCGTAATGGAAGTCGTTGAGGTTATAGTTGCTGCGCACTTTGTCTTTCTCGGTGCTGCCGTCCTGGCTGTATTTTAACTTGGAGTGGCTCCCCAGCCGGTAACCCACAAAACCGCCTGCCCCAATATTAAAACCTTCTTTACCATTGGCCCGCTTAAACTTCAGCATCGGCACCAGGGGCAGGTTCACCGAGGAGTGCGTCAGTTTAGACTTCTGATAGTTAATATCGTTGGCCTTTCTGAAGTAGGTCACATCGTTCACATCTTCCTCAATTACATAATTCTTGTCGAACATGTAGTTGTTGAAAGCGAACTCTAAGCCGGAAGCGATATAAAAGGGGCTCGATTTTCCTCCTACCTGGGAGGTGATTCGCCAGTTGATGCTCACATAGCGCGACCCCATGGGCTTCAAGTCAGGAATAGGGGTGGCACCTCCTGCATCATCCTGATTCACAAAGGTATTCAGGCCAAGGTCAAGGTCCAGTCCGAAGCGGGTGGGTTTATAGGGCTTGTCCTTCTTGGTTTTGGTGCTGTCCGACTTGGAAGGGGTGTTTACATTTACCCGCGTGTTCTTTCCGTCTTCCCGTATCTCCACATCTATCTTTATGTTTTTGTTTATCCTGATCTCATGGCGTTCGGTTTTGGTGGTGTCGTTCTGGTCGTGCCCCTGCACCGTGATGGTGACCTGCTCGGCTTCGGTGTCGTCGCTTTTCTCCGATGGGGTAATGGTCACGGTCATCTGCTGGGAGTTGGTGGCTTTGCTGGTGCGCTCCAGGTTGTCGACCTCTCCGGCATACTTGCTGATCACGGTTATCAATGAGTCGAGGCTATAGTTGCGGAAGGCCTGCAGTTGCGCCATATTATCGAGGTACAGCACCATTTTAGCGCCATTGGGCATTTTTACGATGATGGTGTCCTGGGGGCCGAAGCGTTCGCCTACGGTAGGACCGCCTTTGGCAGACACACCGGTAGCGGCAACCATGACAATGGCTGCGATGAGTAGGAATAATCGTTTCATGGTTTTAGGGTTAGAGATTAATGACTTTTGAGAATTTCTGTTTTCCGATCTGCGTTTCGAGGGCGATCTGCTCGGTGCGGACGCCAAGCTCAGAGAGCTCCACCCGCTCGCCGGTAGCCAGGTTCTTCACTTGCTTAAAGATGCTTTTAGCTAACTGCTGCTTCTTCTCCCTGCTGCTCAGTTCCACCTCCTGCTCCTCGTGTTGCACCGCCACCGCCTGGGGGGCCATGGCCCGCTTGATAATAATCTGCACGCGTTCCTGACTTTCGGCTTTTGGTGCAGCCGCAAGGGCTACTGGCGCATCAGGCAGGGTGGTGGCCGGGGTTTCCTGTTCCTGAGTGGCAGCCAGGGCTGGCGCAGGTTCGGATGGTGTCAGCGGCTCTACGCGTTTTACTGCTGCTGGCTTAGGTGCTGCTTTGGTTGCCGGTGTTGTGCTGGCGATGGCTTTTGCCGGAGCGGCCTCCGGTTGAGCCGCCGCTGCCGGTGTTTCAGCAGTTCCTGCTTCAGGTATGGCTACTGTTGCTGGCACCTCCGTGTTATCGGCAGGTACCTTGCCGGCAATTTCAACAGGCCGGGCAGGAGCAGGGGTTTCGGTTTGGGCAATGGCTGGTGCCTGATCGGCCTGGTTGTTTCTGAGACTGAAGAAAACAAGTCCTGCGGCCAGCAATAGCGCCACAGCAGCAGCTATGCCATAGCTGCGATACCAAAGAATAAAAACAGGTTTCTTCTCTTCCTCCTCTGGCTGCGGCATTTCGGTCTCTATCCGCTCCTGCAGCCTGTTCCATAGGTCGGCGGGAGGTGTAGAACTGGAATTGCCTAAACGCGCTTTAAATAATTTATCTACTTCTTCTGGTTTCATCTTTACCTCCTTTTTAACTCGCGATAGCTTCGTTTCCGCTTAACCGGCGTTGCAGCATGGCCCTGGCCTTGCTTAGCTGCGACTTAGAAGTACCTTCTGTTATCCCTAACATATCAGCAATTTCTTTGTGCCCGTAGCCCTCTATGGCGTACAGGTTAAATACAGTCCTGTAACCGGCCGGCAGGGTTAGCAGCAATTCCAGCAGCTCTTCTTCTGCCAGTTCGTGGTCTGCGCCTGTGGTGCCGGCTACCTGTATGTGGCTGTCTTCAATAGCCAGGTGCAGCGGCTCCTTCTTTCTCAGGAAACCAAGCGCCTCGTTTACCATAATGCGTCTTACCCAACCTTCAAAACTGCCTTTCGCCTCATACTGGCCAATGTGCTGGTAAATCTTCATAAAACCGTTCAGCAGCGCCTCCTCGGCATCCATCTGGTTCTTCAGGTAGCGCAGACAAACCCCGTACATAGGTGCCGCAAAGCGTTCGTAAAGGCACTTCTGCGCTTTACTTTCTGCCCGCTGGCATCCTGCTATCAATTCTGACTCTGTCACGCTGGGTAAATGTTTTACAAATTGATCCTGCTTTGGTTTATTCCGGAGCCCTTTTGCTGCTCTTTGCCTTTAAGATGTAAAAAGCCTGGCCGGTGGTTGCCTGAGCTATCTTAAATATCTGAAATATTTTTTGCAATAGCTTTAAAAGGTATGTAATCCATTGAATATAAAGTGTTAAGAGAATTTTTGCCGTCGCCTATAAGCCTCTGGAGGGGCAAATCTATTAGAATAATTTGGTGTGATGTGCTAATTTTCAAATTTGGGATTTGAAGATTTGAAAATCTGAGGATGAGGAAATTTGAGGATGAATAACAGAAAGGTTTACCTGTCATCATGGCTTCACCCGTAGCTTAGAAAGAAAGGCTATGTGTCTGACCTCGTGTGTTCTTTAAAGCAACAGCAGTTGTAGCTCCGGAGGCACCTTTTGATTCAAATAATTGATTTTCAGGCGGCTTGTTTGTTGTTGACTGTTGATTGGTTGATGTGAAGATTTGAAAATCTGAAGATGAGGAAATTTGAGGTAGATAGACTGTCACAGGCTGCATAACCGGAAATCTAGTAACTCATAACAAAAAAAAACCGCTTATCAGTAATTTTTCTTAATTGAGGTTGAATGAACTATCTGACCTCAGGAATTCGTATCTTTGACCTATGAACTTCACTGCCCTGTTCTTTAGCATTTATCTGTTATGGATGGCCTGCCTGCCATGCACGGATAAGGTTTTGGACAAAAGTGAACATCACCCAAACCTGGCAGATGTCGCCGATTCTACCGGGCATTCTCCTTTTCATGAAGACAGCTGCCCTATTTTTTGCAGCTGCGGCTGCTGCGCCACGTATACCGTTACGGTAGAGCCGGAGCAGTACTCGTTCAGGCTTTACTTTAAACCACAAAGTAAGGCCGTCACCTATCCTTCAGAGCGTGAGCTCCACTGTTACTATTCTTTCTGGCGTCCGCCCAAATACCTGGTTTAATGTTTCTCTGGCTTGCTTTCCTGCGTCTGTGTTCTCTGGTAATATACCCCAGGAACTGGTCTAGGAAAGCATCTTTCCGATTTACAGGCCTGTGCTCTGGCTGGTCTGGATGGGCTGTATCTATCTGCCCTGCCCACCATGTGGTGTGCAGGCGCGATCGTGTATTTATTCATTAAACCAATTTTTGCCATGTTTAACAAGATCATCCAGTTTTCGATTCAGAATAAACTGGTTGTCGGCGTCATGGTATTCTGCCTGGTGGTGTGGGGCACCTATGCCCTTACCCAATTGCCGGTAGATGCCGTGCCCGATATCACCAATAACCAGGTGCAGGTCGTGACGTCCTCGCCTACGCTGGCCGCCCAGGAAGTGGAGCGGTTCATTACCACACCCATCGAAATAGCGCTGGCCAACGTGCCCGATGTGGTGGAGATGCGCTCCGTTTCCCGGTTCGGGCTATCCGTTATTACGGTGGTGTTCGAAGACAAAGTAGATCAGTACCTGGCCCGCCAGATGATAACCGAGCGGCTGAGCGAAGCAGAACGACAGATTCCTGCTCAGTTGGGCACTCCGGAACTGGCGCCTGTTACCACCGGGTTAGGAGAAATTTACCAGTATGTGCTGGTGGCAAAGCCGGGCAGTACCAAAAAGTACAGCGCCATGGAGTTGCGCACGGTGCAGGACTGGATCGTGCGACGTCAGCTCCTGGGCACACCCGGTGTGGCCGATGTGAGCAGTTTTGGCGGTTTTGTAAAAGAGTACGAGGTGGCCCTCGATCCCAACCGGCTTCGGAGCATGAACCTGTCGGTGGCAGAGGTGGTGGCCGCACTCGATGCCAACAACGAGAACACCGGGGCCGCCTATATCGAGAAAAACCAGAGCGCCTTCTTTATCCGCGGGCTGGGGCTGGTGAATAGCCTCGAAGAGATTGAGCAGGTAGTGGTGGCCAACCGGCAGGGGGTGCCGGTGCTGGTGCGCGATGTGGCCCAGGTGCAGTACGGCCATCCGGTGCGCTACGGGGCCCTTACCCGCAACACCGAAGGCGAGGTAGTAGGCGGCATTGTGCTTATGCTCAAGGGGGCCAACTCCTCTGAGGTAATCAAAAATGTGCAGCAGAAGGTGGCAACCATCCAGAATTCGCTTCCGGAGGGGCTATACATCGAAGCCTACCTAGACAGAAGCAAGCTGGTGGACAAGGCCATCAGCACAGTGGCCACCAACCTGATAGAAGGTGGCCTGATCGTGATCTTTGTGCTGGTGCTTTTGCTGGGCAACCTGCGGGCCGGCCTGGTGGTGGCGTCGGTTATTCCGCTGTCTATGCTCTTTGCGCTGGGCATGATGAACCTGTTTGGCGTGTCGGGAAACCTGATGAGCCTGGGCGCCATTGACTTCGGCCTGATCGTAGACGGTGCCGTCATCATTGTGGAAGGAGTGCTGCATTTTATCATGGTCAAGAACCAGAACCTGCCCCTGCGGAAGCTCTCGCAGCAGGAGATGGATAAGGAGGTGAAATCAGCCTCCTCCCGCATCATGAACTCGGCTGCTTTCGGTATGCTCATCATCCTGATCGTGTACCTGCCCATCATGGCCTTGGTAGGCATAGAAGGCAAAATGTTCAAGCCCATGGCCCAGACGGTGAGCTTCGCAATTCTGGGTGCCTTTATCCTTTCCCTGACCTATGTGCCGATGGTGTCTACGCTCCTGCTCAGCAAAAGCACGAAGCACAAAGCCAACATCTCGGATAAGATCATGGACTTTATACAGCGGCTCTATGCGCCCGTCATCCGGATGGCGCTGCGGGCAAAGGCCGTTGTAGTGGTTTCTGCTGTCGGGCTCTTTATAATCAGCCTGTTTGTTTTTAACAGGATGGGAGGCGAGTTTTTGCCTGATCTGGAAGAAGGGGATTTTGCCATGGACCTGCGGCTGGTGCCGGGAGCCTCCCTGACACAAACAATCAATACCACTACCAAAGTGAGCGAAATCCTGCTGCGCGATTTTCCGGAGGTGAAGGAAGTGATCGGAAAGATCGGTACGGCCGAAATACCCACCGACCCTATGCCCATAGAGGCTGCTGACGTCATGATCCTGCTCAAGGAAAAAGACGAGTGGACCAGCGCCAGCACCCGCCAGGAACTGGCCGGCAAAATGGACGAAGCCTTGCAGGTGCTGCCCGGAATCAACTACGGCTTTCAGCAGCCCATGCAGCTGCGCTTTAACGAGCTCATGACGGGCTCCAAGCAGGATGTGGCGATCAAGATCTTTGGCGACGACCTGGATAAACTATCCGAGCTGGGCGCACAGGTCGACAAGCTGATTGCACCGGTAGCCGGGGTGCAGGATGTGTATGTGGAGGAAATAACGGGGCTGCCGCAGATTGTGGTGGAGTACAACAGGGCCAGCATGTCGCGCTACGGCCTGCAGGTGGCCGATGTAAACACAGTGCTCCGGGCAGCCTTTGCGGGGCAGGCAGCCGGAGCTGTGTACGAAGGCGACCGCCGTTTTGAGCTTGTGGTGCGGATGGAAGGAGACGCCAGAAACGACCTGACAGATATCGGAAGCCTCTACATACCGCTGCCAGCAGGCGGACAGGTGCAGGTGCAGCAGGTGGCTGACATCCGGCTGGAAGATGGCCCCATGCAGATTTCGCGGGAAGAAGGCCGCCGGAGAATTGTGGTCGGCTTTAACGTGCGCAACCGCGACGTGGAATCCATCGTGGCAGAAATTGAGGACAAGCTGACGCAGCAGCTACCCCTGCCCGCCGGTTATTTTGTGACCTATGGCGGCCAGTTCGAAAACCTGGTGAATGCCAAAAAGCGACTTTCGGTGGCGGTGCCTGCTGCCTTGCTGCTTATTCTGGTGCTGCTCTACTTTACCTTTAAGTCCGTAAAGCAAAGCCTGCTCATATTCACAGCCATACCACTCTCTGCTATCGGGGGCATCTTCGCCCTCTGGCTTCGTGGCATGCCCTTCAGCATCTCGGCCGGGGTAGGTTTTATTGCGCTGTTTGGCGTGGCTGTACTCAACGGAATCGTGCTGATCGGCTACTTTAACCAGCTGAAGCAGGAGGGGGAGACGGATGTGTACAAGCGAATTATTAAGGGAACAAGCGTCCGGCTGCGGCCCGTGCTCATGACTGCTTCAGTGGCCGCGCTCGGTTTTCTGCCGATGGCCTTGTCTGGTTCTGCAGGGGCAGAGGTGCAGCGCCCGCTGGCAACCGTGGTGATTGGTGGCCTGTTCACCTCCACGCTGCTCACCCTGGTGGTGCTGCCGGTGCTGTATTATTTCTTTGCAGTCAGCGAGAAACCGAGAATCACAACCTATAAGCATCTTGCCGTTTCCATACCAGTTCTGTTTGGTTTGATATTAGGAGCCGGCCTTCTGGCTGCTTCACCTGCTAAGGCACAGGAGCTGCCACCCAAGGAGCTCACCCTGCAGCAGGCCATTGCCTATGCCAGGCAAAATAACCTCGACCTGAAAAGTGCCTCTCAACTGGTGGATCGGGCAGCAGCCCTCCGGGGAGCGGCGCTGGACCTGCCTAAAACGCAGCTATCCTACAGCAGAGGGCAGATCAGTACCATGAACCAGGACACGTATATTTCGGCCACGCAGCAGTTTGCTTTTCCGACAGTATATGCCAACCAGGCCAAATTGGCAGATGCTGCCATCGGTCAGGCTGCTGCCCGGAGGCACCTGGCAGAGCGGGAACTGGTGCGGGAGGTAAAGCTTGCGTATTACCTGCTGCAATTCCAGCGGGCCAGGCTGAAGTTGCTGCAGCAGCAGGATTCTCTGTATGGAAACTTTGCAAGAGCCGCGGCCATACGCTTTAAAGCAGGGGAGACCGGTTACCTGGAGCAGGCGGCGGCGGAGACCCGTAGTCTGGCCCTGCGCACCGAGTTGCAGCAGGCACAGGCCGATATCCAGATGGCCACTCGCCGGCTTAGTGTGCTGCTGCAGGCGCCAACCCCGGTGCAGGTAGCAGAAGAGGAACTGACCAAAAGAATAGTGCCCGCCCTCTCTGACATGACATCAGCTGCCGCCAATCCATATGTGGCCTTTTTGCGGCAGGGAGTGCACGTGGCAGAGCGGGAAATGAAACTCGAACAATCCCTTATGCTGCCGGACTTTACACTTGGCTACTTCAACCAAAGCTTTGTGGGCGAAACACCTGTAGAAGGCATTGGCAGCAGGTATACGGCCGGCGATCGTTTTACAGGTGTAGAGGCGGGCATTGCCATACCCTTGTGGTTCGGTGCCCAGAAAGCCAGAATAAAAGCTGCCAGGCTCAACCAGCAGGCCATACAGAGCAGTGTGCGTTATCAGGAGCAACTTCTGCTGGCAGAGGTGCAGAATATGGCGCAGGAACTGCAGAAGCATGCTGCCTCACTTGCCTATTTTGAGCAGGGCGCCTTGCAACATGCCCGCCAGATGATTAGGGCAGCAGAAATGACCTTCAGGACAGGAGAGATAGACTATGTGGAGTATGTGCAGGCGCTTGAGCAGGCTTACCTCCTGAAAGGAAATTACCTGCTCGCACTGCGGGATTATAACCAAACCATCATTCAACTTGAATTCACCACAGGAATAGAATAATCATGAACAAAGTTATATATACCGTTTTGGCCGGCGTCCTATTTATTTCGGTAGCCTGTACAGAACAGAAAAGTGAAACGGCAGCAGAAGCTCCGGCAACAGAAACAGCCGGACAAGCCACAGCAGATGCCTTTGAGGTGAAACTTAGCCCTGAGCAGCAGCAGGCAAGCAACATCGAGCTAGGATCAATAGAAAAAAGAAAAATTTCAGCCCGGGTAGCCGCTAACGGGCAGGTTGAACTTCCGCCCCAGAACAAGGCCAGTATCAATCCCTTAATGGGGGGTGTGGTTCGATCGATCCGTGTAAAGGATGGGGAGCACGTACAGAAAGGCAAAGTGCTCGCCACCCTTGAAAACCCGGACCTGATCAGGCTGCAGGAAGAATATCTCACCACGAAAAGCCAGCTGGGCATGGCCGAGCTGGACCAGGAGCGGCAGCAGATTCTGAATGAAGAGCAGATCGGGGCCCGCAAACGATTTGAGCAGGCCGCAACCGATGTAAAGGTGCAGCGGGCCCGCCTCAATGCCCTACGCACGCACCTCCTCTCGCTGGGGCTCTCGCCTAAGCAAGTAGAAGCCGGCCAGATAACGGCAACCATGGCCGTGACAGCCCCTATCAGCGGGTATGTACAGAACATTGCCGTAAACCTGGGCTCTTATGCGCAGCCTGGGCAGGAGATGTTCGCGGTGGTAGACAACACTCATCTGCACCTGCAGCTGCTGGTTTTCGAAAGAGACTTTGACCGTATAGAGGTGGGGCAGCAGGTGCTGTTTACGCTCCCCAATCTGGCTTCAGAACCACTTAAGGCAGTTATATTTTCCTTAGGAAAGGCTTTTGAAGGAGATTCGCGGATGGTATCGGTTCATGCCGAACTGGAAAATATAAGGCGGGTCAATATCTTGCCCGGCATGTATGTAAACGCGCAGATCCTGGCCGGTGAGCACGAACTGGCCGCCTTGCCAGAGGAGGCTGTGGTTCAGTACCGAAACAAGAATTACATATTTGTGCAGGAGGAACCAACCGTATTCAGAATGGCCGAGGTGGAAACAGGCGTTTCAGAGGCTGGGTATACGGAAATAAAGCCGGGGGCAGACCTAAAGGCTGATGCCCGGATTGTGACAAGAGGCGCCTTTTATTTACTGGCTGAGAAAATGAAATCGGAAGTAGCAGAATAGTGCCTGACAAAAGCTGAGTGAAGCGATTATTCTAATCAAAATACCCCTCCAGAGCCTTCTGCTGCAGCTGCCATGCAGGCTACAGTAGTAACAGAAAGAACTGCCCTAAAACAAGAAGAGACTCCCCGGTATACTGGGGAGCCTCTCTTGCGTTTGAAATATAAATTTCCAACTTTTAGCCACCTATTCTCTAGCAATACTTATGCCATGTTTTTGTGTTTTGGTAAATAATTTGGCCGGTGATAACTTTATTTTCTAATACCTGTGAAGGAAGCTATGTAGTAAAGTTAATTATTTGAAAATCAACTTGATAGTATCTCAGCTTTCTTTATTCTCCTGCCTTAGTATGGGTTCAATCACAGTCCAGACATTTTGGGCTAGTATTTTCTGCCCTTCCACGGTAGGATGAATGCCGTCTCCCTGGTTAAGTGCCCGTTCTCCCGCCACGCCTTCCAGCAGAAACGGAATCAGGACAGCTTCTTTTTCCGCTGCCAGCCTGGTAAATACTTCCCGAAATTCTTTCGTGAATTGCTGGCCCATGCTGGGCGGCATCTGCATGCCTGCCAGCACCACCCGCACCTCCGGGTACTTATCCCGCACTTTGTCGATAATGGTGGCCAGGTTACTGTAGGTTTCTGTTGGGCTGATGCCGCGTAAGCCATCATTTGCCCCTAGTTCCAGCACAAACACGTCTACCGGCTGGCGCAGGAGCCAGTCAATCCTGCTTTTGCCTCCCGCTGACGTCTCGCCGCTTAGTCCTGCATTCACGGCCTTGTAGGGCAGGCCCAGCGAGTCAATCCGCTGCTGGATCAGGGCCGGGAAGGCCTGGTCTGGTTCCAGTCCATAACCTGCTGTCAGGCTGTTGCCAAAAAAAAGGATGGTTTGCGTCCGCTCTGCCTTTGAGGCGGTACTGGAGGCTGCGGCACTGGATTTGGCGCGCTGCTCTGCCACCTGCTCACGTGGTTGCCCACCATTGTCGCAGGAAGTCAGTAAAAGTCCGGCCGATAGGCAAAAGCTCAAAAATGTTATCTTTGTAAACATAAAAATTAAGTTTCCTAAATTTAAAGCCATCAATCTCAAAACCTATAACGAACTTCAACAGTTATTGGGTTTTATAAATGAACATGCCAGCCGGCCCAAAGTTACCAAAGGCATCAAAATTAATTTTATAACTGTGACAACCATACTCGATATTCAGAATCTGAGCAAAACATACCATAGTGGCGACCGTGAACTTACTGTGCTGGAAGGCGTCTCGTTTTCGCTGCAGGCCGGCGACACCTGTTCCATTGTAGGGCCTTCGGGCAGCGGCAAAACCACCTTACTCGGGCTATGTGCCGGCCTCGACCGCTCCAGCACCGGCTCTGTCACCTTAAATGGCATCCGGCTCGACAATTTGTCTGAAGATAAACGGGCGCAGGTGCGGAACCAGTATGTCGGGTTTATTTTCCAGAATTTTCAGCTGATTCCTACGCTCACGGCCCTGGAGAATGTAATGGTGCCGCTGGAGCTGCGGGGGGAGCGCAACGTGCAGAAGCAGGCCATGGAACTGCTAGGCAAGGTAGGGCTGGCCGAGCGCCACGACCATTATCCGACCCAACTCTCCGGCGGGGAGCAGCAGCGGGTGTCGCTGGCCAGGGCTTTCTCCAACAAGCCCTCCATCCTGTTCGCCGATGAGCCCACCGGAAACCTGGACGAGGAAACCGGGGAGAAGGTAGAGGGCTTGCTGTTCGACCTTAACCGGGAGGCAGGCACCACGCTGGTAGTCGTGACCCACGACCTGGAACTGGCCGAGAAAACGCAGCGGATTATCCGCATCAAAGGCGGCCATGTCATCAGCGACACACCCTCTCATTCCAATGTTGCGGGGTAAATACTGGGTCTTTTAACAGTACAGCTCCGGATAAACGGTGGTTTTGTACGGTTGTATAGAAGTGTTCCTGAACCTGTTGCTGTACATCGTGATCCGAATCTGCCCTTTCCCCTCTGGCTGCTCCTTAACCTATAGCATTACAAATGATTGAATATAAAGAACCTGGTCCGATAAATAACCTGCCGGAAAAGCCGAAGCTGAATGTGCCCTGGCTACTCCGGATGGCCTGGCGCGACACCCGCCGCAGCCGGGGGAAGCTGGTGCTTTTCCTGTCGTCTATCGTGTTGGGCATCGCGGCGCTGGTAGCCATCAATTCCTTCCGCGATAGTTTGCAGGTGGCAATAGATGAACAGGCACGTTCGCTGATAGGTGCCGACCTGGTGATCGGTATGAACAAGGAACCCGACTCACTTGCCACAGCCCTGGTAGACTCCGTGCGCGGCCTTGGCAGCCGCTCCGATGAGAACCGTCTGCTCTCCATGGTTTACTTCGTGAAAAGCAACGCCACCCGGCTGGTGCAGGTCAGGGCCATGGAAGGAGGCTTTCCATATTTTGGAAAAATTGAGACAGTGCCGGAAGCGGCGAGCCGCAGTTTCCGGACGGGGCGGCGTGCCCTGGTCGATTATAACCTGATGCTACAGTACGAAGCAAAAACCGGCGATTCGGTTCGTGTGGGGAATCAGACCTTTGTCATTGAGGGCGCTCTCCGCCGAATTCCGGGCCAGACGGCCATGACGGCGGCTGTGGCCCCCGTGGTTTATATTCCGAGGCAGTACCTGCCAGAAACCGGCCTGATGCAACGCGGCAGCCGGGTGTCTTACTACTATTATTATGACCTGGCCGACACGGTAGAACCCGATACGCTGGGCAAAAAGCTGGAACCACGGCTGGAGGAGTACGGCATGTTTTACGACACAGTGCAAACGCGCAAGGAGAGCATGGGGCGGTCTTATGATGAACTGGCCCGTTTTCTGGCGCTGGTAGGCTTTGTGGCGCTGCTGCTGGGTTGTGTGGGGGTGGCCAGTGCCGTGCACGTGTATATGCGCGATAAGCTTAAAACCATAGGCGTGTTGCGCTGCCTGGGCATGAGCGGCAAGCAGGCTTTCCTGGTGTACCTGTTCCAGGTGGCTGGCATGGGGCTGATAGGTGGTCTGATCGGCGCTATGATCGGGAGTGTGGTGCAACTGGTGCTGCCGGAGCTGTTTAAGGCCTTCCTGCCGGTAAATGTTGAGGCTTATTTCTCTGTTAGTGCCGCTTTGCAGGGTGTTTTGCTGGGCGTGTTCGTGTCGGTGCTGTTTGCTTTGCTGCCGCTGCTCTCTATACGGCAGGTGTCGCCGCTTATTACGCTGCGGGCCAATGTGGAGCATCTCACAAACCAGAAAGACCCTTTGCGCTGGGCCGTTTATGCGCTTATTCTGCTGTTTATTCTGCTGTTTTCGAGGTGGCAGCTGGGTACCTGGTGGCAGGCCGGCTACTTTACCGGTGGCGTGGTGGTGGCCTTTCTGGTACTGGCGGGCCTGGCCAAGCTTTTATCGTGGGCCGTTCGGCGTTTTTTCCCATCCAACTGGGGCTATGTATGGCGGCAGGGGCTGGCCAACCTTTACCGGCCCAATAACCAGACGCTGCTGCTCATGGTGTCCATTGGCCTCGGCACCGCCCTGATCGGCACGTTATACATGGTGCAGCGGACCCTCCTTAGCGAAGTTTCTATTGCCGGAAGTGAGCATCAGCCAAATTTGGTGCTGTTCGATATTCAGAATGTGCAGCGCGAAGAGATAGGCACCCTCACCAGGAACGAAGGCCTCCCCATCCTATATTACGACCCGATCGTGACGGTGCGGCTGGAGAAAATAAACGAGTTAACATTGACGGCTGTCCGGGAAGATACCACCCTTGAGATATCCCCGAGAGTCTTCACCCGCGAGTACCGCATTACGTACCGCAACCACCTGACCGAAGCTGAGAAAACGATGGAAGGCTCCTGGGGTGAAAACCCGAATGCAAACAGTGACCTGGTGCCGGTGTCGCTGGAGGACAGGTACGCCGAGCGCATGAAAGTGAAGATAGGCGATACCCTGGTCTTTAACGTGCAGGGCGCTCCGATTGCCACTCAGGTGAGCCACCTGCGGCAGGTAGACTGGAACCGCGTGCAGAGTAATTTCCTGGTCGTGTTCCCGGAAGGGGTGCTGGAGCAGGCGCCGCAGTTTCATGTGCTCATGACCCGCAGCGACGACGAGCAGCAGGCTGCCCGGTTTCAGCGGAAGGTGGTGGAGCAGTATCCGAACATTTCCACTATCGGGCTGGACCTTATCTTGCAGACCCTGGACGAGGTGGTGAGCCAGATCTCCTTTGTGATTCAGTTTATGGCCCTGTTCAGTATTTTTACAGGCTTGCTGGTGCTGGTGGGCTCTGTTAACGTAAGCAAGTTTCAGCGGGTGCAGGAAAGTGTGCTGCTCCGGACATTAGGGGCAAACAGAAAACAGATATTTGCCATAACAGCCCTCGAATACCTGCTGCTGGGGGCCCTGGCAGCCTTTATCGGTTGCCTGATTGCCTTTGGCGCTTCCTGGGCACTAGCAGTGTTTAGCTTCGAGGTTGTTTTTGTGCCGGTGGTGTGGCCGCTGTTCATCATCTTTGTGCTGGTGGCTGCCCTTACCCTGGCGGTAGGTCTGCTCAACAGCCGGGGCATCCTGAACCGCCCACCGCTGGAGGTGCTGCGACGAGAGGCTTAGCTTTAAAGTAAACGATGGTTGGTTCCTGAGCGCGTTTATTGGGAGCAGCAGCCGAAGCTCCGGAGGGGCATTTTGATTAGAATAATTTAGGAAGTGCTGTTGACAAGTGGTTTAGCAGGATGTAAGGTAAATCCTTAACGTAAATTATTCCAATAAAACAGCCCCTCCAGAGATGTTTTTCCTGCTGATGCTCTTCCTGTGGCAGAGGATGATTTTTTTCTTTTTGTTTGCAAGGCTTATGTCCCGGGAGAGACTTTTGGCTTATGCCTCAGCCTCATTATACCGCTATTGCTTCATTTGCACGCCTTTATCCCCGGGCCTGTCCCCTGACAGACTTTTCCTTGCAGGAACCAGATTGATTGCTGGCTCACCCAAGCGCAGAAACCAATTGATAGTTATATTAAATACAGAAAGGCCTTCCTGATAAACTTCAGGAAGGCCTTTTGCTAAGGGTCATCTAGGAATTGGCTTATCTGACAGGCGTGGCCCTTAAAGCGTCCCTGATTTCAGTCAGCAGTACTTCTTCTTTAGTAGGAGCAGGCGGTACATCCGGCGCCTTTGCTTTTTTCCGCATCAGTCTGTTCATGCCCTTCACGATCAAAAATATGATAAAAGCGATAATCAGAAAGTTTAGCAGTACCGTCACGAAATTTCCCCAGGCAAACACTGCTCCGAGTTTGCGGGCTTCCTCCAGAGCAAGGCCAGACGGAACGCTGTCAGAAAGCGGCACATAGAGGTTCGAAAAGTCAACGTCTCCCACCACTTTGCCCACCAGAGGCATAAACAGGTCGTTAACGGCCGAAGTCACAATGGCGCTGAAAGCTGCTCCGATTATAATACCAATGGCCAGGTCCATAACATTGCCTCGCATGGCAAATTCCTTAAATTCTTTTACCATTCCCATCATGTTGTTTTTTAGGGTGTTTAACTATATAGGACTAATTTAATTAAAAAAACCTTATAAAAAACAATGTTCCGGCGTTTTTTATTTTGGATGGCCTACTAATAAATGGCCCGGACCATTTCTGCGCTGGATTACAGCCGGAGCAGGTACCTGGTCAGGATGAGCCCATATGCATGCTGCCTGTGATGTTTCTTGTAAAGGAAGCAGTGATTTTTTGCTTCAGACGACACAAAACCCTGGTGGAAGCTTTGCTAAACATGAAATGTACCGACCCTAAAATACTGTGACCCGGGTTCAGGCGGCAATCCAGGTTTGGGAAATTAATGTCCAGCTTTGGGATATAAAAAATAACCTATACATATGGTAGCAGGTAAAAATACGGTAACAGACCGCAGCGATAATGGCTGGGGCAAAGGGTAATAAAAAAACTAAAAAGGGAAAGCATGAAAAAGAACAGAATCGGACAGGGAAAGACGGCCTTGATAACCGGAGCCTCTAATGGCTTCGGCATGGAGTTCGCCAAATTATTTGCTCAAGACGGCTACAACCTGGTGCTGGTGGCCCGTTCCGAAGATCGCCTGAAGGAACTGGGGTACAGCCTGCAGGACGAGCACCAGCTGGAGAAAGTATCCATCATTACCTCAGACCTGGCACGGCCGGAGTCTCCGCAGGAAATCTATGATGAGCTGAAGCAGGTAGGAGTGCGGGTTGATGTGCTGGTGAACAATGCCGGCGCTGGGGTGCACGGTTTTTTCCATGAAACTGACCTGGACAAAGAGGAGGAGATCATACAACTGAATGTTGCGGCGGTAACCAGGCTGACCAAGCTTTTTCTGCGCGATATGAAAGCCAGAAATGAGGGCAAGATTCTGAATGTGGCCTCTGTGGTTTCGCTCATGCCCACGCCGCTCATGGCGGTTTACGCAGCTACGAAGGCCTACATACTTTCTTTTTCGGAGGCCTTGAGCAACGAACTGAAAGACACCAACATTACAGTGACAGCACTTTGCCCAGGTGCCGGCAACACGTATTTCTTTAAGCGTGCCAATGCCGAGAACACCCGTGCAGCCAACGGCCCGCTTTCGGAGCCTGAAGAGGTAGCCAGAGATGGCTATAAGGCCATGATGCGGGGAGATGTAAAGGTAATTTCCGGGTTGATGAACAAAGTGCAGGCCGCCACTTCTAATATTCTGCCAGACACCTCGCTTGCCTCTAACATGCGTTTCCAGATGGAAGAGGAACCAGCTAAGCAGGCTGCTAATTACCAGCACCAGGTCTGAACACAGCAGGAGCAGGAGCAACAGGAAGAGCAGTTGCAGTGGAAGCTCTTTTCCTGCTGCAACTGCTCTACTCCTCATGTGGCATCAAAATAAAGAAGGGACCCCGTTTAAAGGTCCCTTCTTCCTGAAAAAACATAGACAACTATGCCATCTGTTTTCTCTTGGTTATGCTATGTTTTACGTCCTGAAAAAGGACGGGTTGCACAAATCAAAAAAATATTTTTTTTAGTAATTATCGGTCGCCAGCATCACCAGGGTGCAGTCGTAGAGCGTCTCTATGTTGGCTTCCTGCGCCATCTTTTCGAGCTCTCTGTTTTCGGTTCCCGGGTTAAAGATAATGCGCTTCGGTTTCAGCGAAAGAATATAGTCGTACCAGGAGGGCTGGTTCTGTGGTCCCACATAAAGCGTAACGGTGTCGACACCCTCAACCACCTGCTCTTTGTCGGTTATGATGGGCTGTCCGCCCACTTCGCCTTTCCGAATGCCCACGGGCACTACGGCATGTCCATGTTGCTGCAGTCGCTGTACTGCTCTGTAGGCGAAACGGGTCGGATTGTCGGTAGCGCCTAGTACCAATGTCTTTTTCATGTCGAGTTTATCAAAATATCCACTAATAACACACCTTATTAAACTGCCTCTCTGGCTGAATTGTTATTTTAGGTCCAGACAATTTAGCGGGAAATTTATATTTTATTTCTACACCAGCAGTTTAACCCTAATATAATAATATTTTTCCGGAAGTGTACCCAGCTTTTGCACCCGGCGTCTATTATTGCCGGAATTAGCATTGGCGCCGCTGGCTTATTAAAGTTTTAAGATGCCGAACGCAAAACACACATCTTTTTCATGCAAGTTTGCAATTTACGCAAAATATAAGCTGTGCTATGCTAAGTTGCCCCGCCTTCTTTAGCTGAGAGCTTTTCTGAAGAGCCTGGGGCTGAAGGAAAAACCTGTGGCAGATATTGCCTTAGCCGACAACCCTTTTGATTTTAGCGGCTACCATTTCAGCGCATCTTTCGCCGTCCATGGCCGCAGAAACAATGCCTCCTGCGTAACCGGCCCCTTCGCCACAGGGGTACAGGTTCCTGATCTGCACGTGCTCCAGCGTCTCTTTGTCGCGCGGGATACGCACAGGAGAGGAGGTCCGGCTCTCGACGCCGATAATCTGGGCATCGTTAGATAGGTAGCCCCGCATTTTGCCGCCAAATGCTTTAAAGCCTTCCCGCAGGCGATAGGCCATGTCTGGTGAAAACAGTGCGTTCATGTCGACAGCAGTAAGCCCTGGCTGATAAGATGATTCGAGCAGACCGCCTCCGGTTTTTTTCTGTGTGAAATCGAGCAGGAGTTGTGCGGGTGCCGCCTGGGTGCCTCCTGCCATGGCGCAGGCTTTCTGCTCCAGGCTTTGCTGCATCTGCAGGCCGGCCAGAGGCCCGTATTGCTGCAGGTCCATATCCTCCAGCTCTATGGCTACCACAATGCCGGAATTGGCAAATCGGGAGTCGCGTCGGCTCGGCGACATGCCATTTACCACTACCTCGCCGGGGGCGGTGGCCGAAGGCACGATAAACCCGCCGGGGCACATGCAGAACGAGAAAATACCTCGCTGCTTGTTATTATACACCGTCTGGTGCACCAGGGCATAAGAGGAGGCGGGGAGGTAGGCGCCCCGGTCCTCGCACTTGTACTGGATGCTGTCGATGAGACGCTGCTGGTGCTCTACCCGCACGCCCATGGCGAAGGGTTTGGCTTCTATTAAAACGCCTTTCTGGTGCAGCAGTTCAAAAATATCGCGGGCGCTGTGGCCGGTTGCCAGAATCACGGCCTCGCCTGTGTGCTCCCTGCCGTCCTGCGTTATGGCTCCTTTCATTTCATTCTGCTCCACTATAAAATCCGTCACGCGCTGATCGAATAGCACCTCACCACCAGCAGCCAATATGGCTTCGCGGATGGTGGCTATTACCGCTGGCAGTTTGTTGGTGCCAATGTGCGGGTGGGCGTCGAACAGGATGTCGGGGGTGGCGCCGTGCTGTACCAGCAGCTGCAGAATGCGCTGCACATCGCCGCGTTTTTTGGAGCGCGTATAGAGTTTGCCATCGGAGTAGGTGCCGGCACCGCCTTCGCCGAAGCAGTAATTGGAGTCGGGGTTCACGAGGTGCTCCTTGTTGATGGCGGCCAGGTCGCGGCGGCGGCTCCGCACATCTTTGCCCCGTTCCAGCACAATAGGTTTCAATCCCAGTTCCAGGCAACGCATGGCCGCAAACAGCCCGGCAGGACCGGCCCCGACGATGATGACTTTTGGGGCAAGCGAGACATCCGGAAAAATAGCAGGTTTCAGGCCAAGTAAATCGGCAGGGGGATGGTCGAGGTAAATATCGGCCCGGATGCGGAGCTGCACCTCACGGCCACGGGCATCGATGGAGCGCTTGATCCGGTGAATGAACTGCACCTGCTCGGGCTGCACCCGGGCGTGCTTTAGGAGCTCCTGCTCCAGCAGCTGGTTGTCATAAGCCACCTCCGGGCTCACGACAACCTCAATTTCTTTCTTTCTCATGTACAGCAGGTAAGGTAGTTAACCTTAAACTTTTAGATTAGATGCTAGATGTAAAATGCTAGATTCTAGATTGATGATAAAAAACTAAACGGTTGTAAAAAATCAGCTTTAAAGGCGCCACATATTTCAAAAAAAGAAACAGTAAGGCAGCGGTTAAAGTTGCATGGTTTGTAGCAGGTGCAACAGGAGGAGTATAATAGCCTCTGGAGGGGCTTTTTGATTGGAATAATTGCTGGTATACGATTTCAGTTTTCTGGCTAGTTGATTATTAGTTGAAATGCAATGCGCTACGCTCTTTTAGACCAGGAAGTCCGGAAGAGCAGCACCGATAACAGCAACAGCAGCAGAGACATAGCAAGGTCAATTTTCATTCAAATAATTTGGATTTAGCTTCAATTAAGTCACCAAGAAATCAGCTTCTTCTAACCCGGAAGCATAGCTCCAAACTAACCTATCCATCAATTATAAGAATTAAATTAGCACATCAGCGCCTTAAACCATCGGCACATTAAATATCCCCATTCAGCACTTTCTCCACCCAGCCTTTGCCCCAGTCCTGCAGTTCCTGTTCGTTCCAGAGTTCGGGGTAGAAAATGCGTTTCTGGAATTTGGGAGGCAGGTATTTTTGCCAGTTGGTACCGCCGGTGGCGGCAATTATCTCCGGGTCGCGCTGCAGGTAGCGCACCGCCGACTTGTAGTGCATAAGCGGCCAGTTAACGTTCACGTTGCTGTCGAGCTCGCGCAAGTGCCGGATAAGCCGTGGATTTTGCTGATCTGCCTCGGGTAGCTTTTTATAGACAGCCCAGACATTTTTATGCTCATATTTGCGGGCAAACTGCACCAGCTGGTCGGTGTACTTTTCTTCGAAGCGTAGGAGGGTCAGGGTTTTGGCGCCCGACGAGACTTCCGTGGCACCCTCTTTCCAGTAGATGCAGCCCATCAGTTCCTCGTGGGTGGTGTGCTGGCCAAGCGTTTTGCGTTTTTCTTTATCGGTGAGGTTGCGCAGATCGGTGGAGGCGATCTCGATCAGGCGGTATTGTACCGACTGGAAGCCGCTGGCAGGCATGAGCGCCATCCGGAACTGCAGGAACTGTTTCGGGTCCATGCCGTCCACCATCACGTCAAAGGAGTCGATCAGGTTCTCGAAGTAGCGGTTGATGCGGCGGAGGCGCTTCATCAGCATCTCCACCGTTATGGCCTGGTCATCGCCAATCTGCCGGAACTCCTCCAGGCAGAGCTTGAAATAGAGTTCGGTTATCTGGTGATAGATGATAAAGATCTTTTCGTCCGGAATGGTGGTGCGGGGGTTCTGCAGACTCAACAGCGCATCCAGGTGGATGTAGTCCCAGTAGTTCAGAAAATCGGTGTGGTATAAACCTTCCAGGTAAGCTGCCAGGTCCTGCCCCAGAGGCACATACTTCTGTTCCAGACGCTTAATCTGTTCCCACACTTCCGGGCTGTACGCTTGCTCCATTTTACTCCGTCATTTAGTGTTAAGCTGCAAAAACAGCGCAAAGTAACCAATTCTGCTGCTTTGTGAAACATTGGTTTTAAGAATATACGCTTTGTGCGGGCCAGAAGCCCTTTTTTAGGAAAAATAAAGACACTGAGGCAACCAAATCCGGAAGCAGGTCATCTTACTGGCACAGAATGCCTGAAATTTGTAGCTTTTGCCGTAGTCCGGTCATATAGTTCTCTTTCATAACCCCTTAGGAGTGGCGGCATCCAGTTTCAGATTAGCCCGGACGGAGTGGCTGCAGCAGGTGTTGGTGGATCGAAACAGGGGATTGGTAGTCGAGATTCGCGGTTTGATATAAATCGTGAAAGACCGGGAAAATTAATCTGTCATTGTCAGGACAGAATTGTTAAATTTGATTTTCCTATATTTCGATACGTGTGCACCCATGGCTGAGAAAAGCAGCATTTTTGATATGATCGGGCCGGTAATGATCGGGCCATCGAGTTCTCATACGGCTGGGGTTGTACGCATTGCCCGCGCTGCGATACGGATACTGGGTGCCACCCCGGAAGAGGCAGTGATCACTTTCTACAACTCCTTTGCCCGCACCTACGAAGGGCACGGCAGCGACCGGGCCATAGTAGCCGGGCTGCTGGATTTTAAGACCGACGACAAGCGCATAAAGGATGCTTTGGAGCATGCTGCCGCCCATTGCTTAAAGTATAAGTTCAAGTCCATAGGCAACGCCTCGGCCATGCACCCAAACACCCTGAAGCTAAACCTGAAGGCCGGCGACCGGGAAGTGGAAGTAATCGGGCAGAGCAGGGGCGGCGGCATTATCCGGATCGTGGAGGTGGATGGCTTCTCAGCCAATTTCTCGGCCAACCAGCATACCCTGATCATAGACGCCGACGATGTGAAAGGAAGCATCGCCTTTATCGCCTCCGTAATAGCGCACGACGACTGTAACATAGCCACCATGAGCGTGTCCAGAAAAGGAAAGCATGAGCTGGCGCGTCATTTTATAGAAATGGATTCCGGCATCAAACCCATCACGCTGGAGTATTTGCGGCAACTGAGCTGGGTAAAACAAATCATCTACATACCAAACATCGACCTCTAATCATATTATCTGTGAAAAGAATGCCTAAAAGAATATTGCTCCTGCTGGGGCTGCTGCTATGCGGAGCCACAGCAGGCCATGCCCAGTCGCAATCGGGCAAAACGGATCCGTGGAGTCTGCAGGAAGCCATTGACTATGCCGTAAAAAACAACCTGCAGGGGCAGCAAAACAGACTGAACCGTGACCTGACTGCCGTGGACCTGAAACAATCGAAGCTTGGAAGGCTGCCAAGCATCAATGCCAACGGTAATTTCAACTCCAATGCCGGCTCATTTCAGGATCCTGTAACCTTTACCCTGATCACGCAACGGGCCCAAACGAGCAATTTTCAGGTGGGGGCTTCCGTGCCGCTGTTTATGGGCTTTCAGCAGGTAAACCAGATAAAGCAGAACGCTTTTGACCTGCAGGCAAGCGAGCAGGAAATGTTGTCGGTCCAGAACGACATCAGCATACAGGTGGTAACCTCTTACCTCAACATTCTTTTTGCAGATGAGCTGATCAAGACCACCGACTTTCAGCGAAACCTGACCCAGCAGCAGCTCGACAGGACCAATATCCTGTTCAGGGCGGGAAGTGTGGCGGAGAATGCGGTGCTGGATCTGCAGTCGCAGCTCGCCACCGACGAGCTCAATTTCATCAATGCCCAGAACCAGCTCGATATTGCGCGTTTGCAGCTCATGCAGCTGCTCAACCTGCCTACCTCCGAGAATTTTGAAATTGTGGTGCCCGATATTCCGGAACCGGATCAGAACCCGATGCTGGTGAATGGAGAGCAGGTGTATGATATGGCGCTGCAAACCTTGCCCGCCATAAAGGCAGCCGACCTGCGGGTACTGAGCGCAGCCAAGGGCATAGACATAGCCCGGGGAGGCTATTACCCCAGGTTAAGCTTAAGCGGGGGCATCAGCTCCAGGTACTCCAGCTCCAGCCGGTTTCTGACAGGCAGAGAACTGATCAACAATGGCCTGATCCCCGAATCGCTGGGCTTTTTTGACGAAGCCGGAACGCAACCGGTAATCGTATACAGGCCGGATATTTCCGTAAACCCCGTTTATGGCGATTACTCTTATTTCGAACAAATGAAAGATAACATAGCCCGTCAGGTTGGTCTTTCGCTTTCCGTTCCTATCTTTAACGGGCTGCAGGTACGCAACAACGTGGAGCGGGCTCGCATAGGAGAGCAGAACGCCAGGTTGAACGCCGACATTGCCCGCAACAACCTGCGCCAGACCATTGAGCAGGCTTACGTAGACGCGGTGGCCTCGCAGCGGCGCTACAGGGCGGCCAAAGAGCAGGTATTGGCGGCAGAGAAGAACTTCCGCAATGCTGAGATGCGTCTTAACAGCGGCGTGATCAACACCCTTGATTTTAATGTGATCACAACCACCTACCGGTCTGCCCAATCCAGCCTGCTGCAGGCTAAGTACGAGTATACCTTTAAACTTAAAGTTCTGGATTTCTATCAGGGCAAACCACTGGCACTATAAAACATTATGGCTAAACGAAACTCAAACAAGCTCCTCTACATCCTTATTGGCGTCGCCCTTTTTCTGACAATCGGGGCTTTGGTAGCCAAAAAAGCTGGCTGGATCGGGAAAGAAGACAGTGAAGAGGTGGTACTGTCGGAAGTAAAGAAAACAACAATTATTGAAAAAGTGAGCGCCTCCGGTAAAATTCAGCCTGAGTCGGAGGTCAAGATAAGCCCCGACGTTTCTGGTGAAATAATCGAACTGCATGTAGAGGAAGGCGACTCGGTGGTAAAAGGCATGCTGCTGCTCCGCATCCGGCCCGACAACTACCAGTCGATGGTAGATGCGCAGCAGGCGGGTGTGAACCAGGCCCGGGCCAACCTGGCACAGACGAAGGCAAGGCTGCAGCAGGCCCGTGCCAACCAGGTGCAGGTGGTGCAGAACTATGAGCGTAACAAGCAGCTGTTCCAGCAGAAGGTAATTTCGGAAGCAGAGTTCCAGCAGATAAAAGCCGCCTACGAGGCCGGCCAGCAGGAAATTGCCGGTTTGCAGCAAAGTGTGCGCGCCGCGGAGTTTAGTGTGCAAAACGCGCTGGCCTCGCTGAAGGACGCGCGGGAGAACCTGAACAAAACCACCATTTATGCTCCCGTAAGCGGCACCGTGTCTAAGCTCAATGTAGAGCGTGGGGAGCGCGTGGTAGGAACCTCGCAGATGGCAGGTACCGAGATCATGCGTATCGCCAACCTCAACAACATGGAGGTACGGGTAAACGTGAACGAAAACGACATTATTCGAGTAGGGATGGGCGACTCTGTAATTGTGGAAGTAGACTCTTATGCCAGCAGAGACGAAAAGTTTAAAGGCATCGTGACATCCATCGCTAACTCTGCCAAAGAAGGAGCTTCTTTAGAGGCAGTTACGGAATTTGAAGTGCGAATCAGGCTGCTGAACGAGTCGTATGATCACCTCGCTTCCAGAACGCAGCGCCCCTTCAGGCCAGGCATGACGGCCTCTGTAGAAATCCTGACAGAGCAGAAAAATGATGTTTTATCCGTACCTTTGTCTGCCGTTACCACCCGCTCTAACGAAAGAGCAGCGGCCGGCAACGAGGAAAACAACCAGGAGCAGGGGCAACAACAGTCGGCGGGCAGAGAGCAGGTAAAAGAAGTCGTGTTTGTGTACGATGCAGGAAATACCGTAAAGGCCGTACAGGTAAAAACAGGCATCAGCGACTTCGACAACATGGAGATCATCAGTGGATTAGAGGAGGGCCAGAAGGTGGTGTCAGGACCATTCAGGGCAGTTTCGAAAACACTTAAAGACGGTGCTAAAGTGGCCGTAAAAGACGAAAAATCGCTTACTAAACCCGCTGCCCTTGCCTCTGAATAAACAAGAACAAATATAAGTCTGATGTGGAAAAGATAGCAGTTATAGGGGGAGGAAGCTGGGCAACAGCTCTGGTAAAAATATTATCCGAGAACAAGTCGCAGGTACACTGGTGGATGCGGAACTCCGACGATGTAAAGCACCTGATCCAATACAAGCATAACCCCCGCTACCTGAGTGGGGTAAGCTTCGACCTGACGTATGTAAAACCCACAATTGATCTGGAAGCCGCGGTGGCCGTCTCGGACTGGGTGATCCTGGCGGTGCCAGCCGCCTTTGTGCAGCAGGTAGTGTCGCTTTTACCCGAAAACGCCTTTGCCGGCAAAGTAGTGGTGTCGGCCATTAAAGGCATGATTCCCAATGAAAACATTCTTATTTCTGATTACCTGGAGCGGCATTACCATGTGCCTAATACGCACCAGCTCATAATTGCCGGTCCGTGCCACGCAGAGGAGGTGGCGCTCGAAAAGCAGTCGTACCTCACTATTGGCTCGCACGACCTGGAGACGGCGGAGCGCTTCTGCGAGCTGCTCCGCAACCGCTACGTAAAAGCCAACCCCCTCGACGACCTGGACGGCATTGAATATTGTGCCGTTATTAAAAACATTATAGCCCTGGCCTGCGGCGTTGCCCATGGCCTGAACTATGGCGACAATTTCCAGTCGGTGCTGGTGTCTAATGCCATGCTCGAGATAGAGCGTTTCCTGCACCGCATCATGCCGATGCGCCGCTCCCTGAGTGGCTCCGCTTACCTCGGCGACCTGTTGGTTACGGCTTACTCCCAGTTCAGCCGGAACCGGACCTTCGGCAACATGATTGGGCGCGGCTATTCCGCAAAATCTGCCCAGATGGAAATGAACATGGTGGCAGAAGGCTTTTACGCCGTGCAGAGTATCCACGAACTCAATAGGAATTTCCAGCTGGACATGCCCATTACTACCGCTGTTTACAACATCCTGTACGAGCGTATTTCACCGGCAGTGGAATTTGAGATCCTAAAGAATAAACTGAAGTAGTGGGGGCAGCAGCAGAGCCTCCGCAGGAGTTAATGTGGCAATTTTTTAATTTGCAAATTTGAAGATGAGAAGATCTGGAAATGAATGACCAAAGCAGGTTATCAAATCAATCCCAGTCCCCACTTAGCACATTAACCAAATTATTCCAATAAAAAGACCCCTCCGGAGCTTTTTCTGCCGCTGCTGCAGCCTACCTGATTTCTTTCTGCCCCCTATTTCCTGTAGGGCGAGCCTAAAGCCCGGTAAATAGACAGCACGCACACACCGGCAGCCAGCCAGACACTGAAAACAAAATTCAGCCGGAAAAATTCGCTTACCTGCAGCTGCATTACCGAATACAGGTTGAGCAGGTATACGAGCAGGGAAGCATAGCAACTGCCCATCAGGCCAAGTATAAATGACCTGGGAAAAATGCCGGCAGGCAGCCGGTCGAGTATGGTCTGGTTTTTCAGGTGCCAGTGCAGGGACATTATTTTTCGTTTGCGAAGGGCTCTTTGAGTAAGGTAAGAAGCCAGGGCAGAAAGGACAAAACTCATTGTAAAGCTTGTCAGAAATAAATGGCTGTTGATGCTTTTCTGCCCCCAGAGCGGCACCTCTGCTGCATGGCGCCACACCAGCCAGGTTAAAATGCCTGTCAGGATGCTGTTAGCGAAAGCAAGCAACAGGCTGACTCTTATCAGAAAACTGTAATTATGGGGCATTCTCATAGTTGGCTTAAGATCCGAAGTTTGGACAACAGGTTGCAGCATTTCATTTCAAGCTAATATTTTTATGCGGTAGTTGATACCTGCCAGTGTAGTTAATTTTTTGAGGGTTCCGTTTTAGGTAGAGCAGCATCCCGCGTATGGGCAGTCATTACTATCTCAATTCAACTTGCAAAACAGCACCAGCTAGTTTGGGTCAGATGCCCGCAAAGTTGGATGACCGGTATAACCAGCAGGTTGGGAGCTTCATAAATTCGGAGTTCCATGTTACGTTTTCTTAATTTTCGATAAAAAAGGGAAAAAGAATTGTGCCTGATTTCCCGATGTTTTATACCTTAGAATCCTGGTAAGTAAGGAGCTTTCTTTATAGTTAGTCGGTTTGCCCTTCTGCTAAAGTTATTGCCTTATTAATGTCGGTTAGCTTACAAAATGTATCCTGAAACAGATATGGTAAAGAAGAAAACCGTTAAAGTAGTATGTGCCCTACTGGAGCAGCAAGGCCGTGTGCTGGTAACACAGCGGCACCAGCATATGGACCAGCCGCTGCTGTGGGAGTTTCCTGGCGGTAAGGTGGAGCCCGGCGAAACAGAGGAGGAGAGCCTGAAGCGCGAGATAAAGGAAGAGCTGCAGTTAACCATTACACCCGTGCTGCGCTTAACTCCTGTTTTTTCTGATTTAAATGAGGGGGTGCAACTGGAGCTTATCCCTTTTATCTGCCACTACAAGGGCGGGGCTATTCAACTGGTGGAGCATAAAGCTTACCAATGGTCTGAGCGTGACCACCTCAGAGGTTATGACTGGTGCCCCGCCGACCTGCCTGTGGTGGAAGAATATCTGCGCCTTTTCCAGGCACCCTGAGATTGTCTCTCCTTGCTTTTGCCGCACCAGCTTCTGGATTATGCTGCATAGCCTTAGCTTTCAAAAAACAGGGGGTTACTGTATCTGCAGCCCCCCGTTGCCGTATATTTGCGTTATGAAGGAATTGCCTAATGCCTTTGCCAGTCGGATGCAGCAGCAGCTTGATGCCGGTTTCCAGGAATTTAAACATGCCATTGCAGCCAATCCGCCTGTAAGCGTGCGCATAAACAGCAGCAAGATGGAGCCGCCGCAGGGGCTGCAGCGGGTGCCCTGGAGTAGCCATGGGTTTTACCTGCCCATAAGGCCTCTGTTTACCCTGGACCCTTTGCTGCACGCCGGCGCCTACTATGTGCAGGAGGCAAGTTCTATGTTTCTGGAGCAGGCCCTGCAGCAGTCGGTCGACCTGCAGCAGCCACTGCGGGTGCTGGACCTTTGCGGTGCACCCGGAGGCAAATCCACCCACCTGGCCAGCCTTATTACTGCCGACAGCCTGCTCGTATCGAATGAGGTGATCCGGAGCCGGGCCACCATTCTGGCGGAGAACGTGGCCAAGTGGGGAAGCGGCAATGTGGTGGTCACCAGCAACGATCCGCGCGATTTTGGCAAGTTGCCGGAGTTTTTTGATGTGATGGTAGTGGATGCACCCTGCAGCGGCGAGGGCATGTTTCGCAAAGACCCGAAAGCCATGGAGGAGTGGTCGGAGGAGAACGTGAAAATGTGTGCCCAGCGGCAGCAGCGCATCCTGACGGATGTGTGGTCCGCACTGAAGCCTGGCGGTGCCCTGGTCTACAGCACCTGCACCTGGAACACGTCCGAAAACGAAGAAAATATGGCCTGGCTGGCACAGCAGGAGGAGGCAGAGAACATAAAGCTCAGACTGGACCCCTCCTGGGGTATAGTGCCCGGTGAACTGGAAGGAATACAGGGGTACAGGTTTTACCCCCATCTGCTGCCCGGCGAAGGCTTCTTCCTGACGGTGCTCCGTAAACCAGGCCAGGCCCGAGAGGCGCACAGCACCGGCAAACGCAAAAAATACAAACTGGCATTGGCTGGCAAAAAAGAGAAAGCGCTGATAGCGAACTGGCTTCTGGAGCCTGAGCGTTTCGAATGGCTGCAGTACGGCAACTATATTTCTGCCATTTCTGCCAACCTGTTCGAAGACCTGGATGAGCTTTATCAGCAGCTTTATGTAATTTATGCCGGGATAGAAGTAGCCGAGGTGATAGGCAAAATGATAAAGCCGCAGCACCCGCTGGCGCTATCGCAGCACCTGAACAAGAACGCTTTTAACACCCTGAGCCTGACGCTGGAGCAGGCGCTTCGCTATTTGCGCAAAGAGGATATTAACCCCGGCAGCAGCGGCACCGACAAGGTGTTGCTCCAATACCAGGGGCTCCCGCTCGGCTGGGCCAAGCAGATCGGCAACCGCATGAACAACAACTACCCCAAAGAGTGGCGCATCCGGATGGAGCTGCCTCAGGTGGTAGAGGAGGATAAACTGTTCACTTTGGGGAAATACGTTATTTAGTTATGAGTTAAAAGGTACGTTATATCTTTTGTCCCCCTTCAAAGGGGGACTTTTCCTCCCATTGTAATTTCATGCGTAACATCAGGTAAGAATATAAGGGTGTGAGTAGAGGAATACTTCCTCCAATTTACCAGTTACGAACAATAAAAAAGTCCATGGCTAAGGTGGATCACTCTTTCCTTAGCCATGGACTTTCCTTCTTCTACCGAATTATTTAAATCAAAATGTCCCTCCGGAAGCCTATGGTTCTGCTGTTGCTGCTAATCCTAAGAAATCATGATTGCGGATACTAAGCCGCAAAGGCTAAGGGAACTTTGATTTACTACTCTACAAACAGCACCAGGCCTTTCAGGTATTCGCCTTCGGGGTGGAAGATGGAGATGGGGTGGTCGGCTGGCTGGGAGAGGTGGTGCATGATTTTGATGGACCGGCCTGCTTCTATGGCTGCTGCCATCACGGTGTTGTTGAATAGGTTTTTGTCTACTACCTGCGAGCAGGAGAAGGTAAAAAGGATGCCACCGGGCTTTATTTTGCGCATCGCTTCTGCGTTCAGGCGCTTGTAACCCATCAGGGCATTGTGGCGCACGTTCTGGCTTTTGGCAAAGGCAGGAGGATCCAGAATAATCACGTCGTACTGGTCTTCCTTGCCTTTCAGAAACTCGAAGGTGTCTATGGCGAAGGCTTCGTGCCGCTCCGGTGCCTGGCTGAGCTCGGCATTCCGCTCTGTCAGCTCAATGGCTCTTTTGGAGCTGTCGACGGAGTGCACCAGGCTGGCGCCGGCATTGAGGGCGTACACAGAAAAGCCGCCTGTGTAGCAGAAGGTATTCAGCACCGCCTTGTTTTTAACATAGTTGGCCAGCAGGCTGCGGTTTTCCCGTTGGTCAATAAAGAAGCCTGTCTTCTGGCCGCTTTCCCAATCCACAAAAAACTGGTGCTCGTTTTCGGTTACCACCGTACCTGCCGAAGACTCACCGAACAGGTAGCCGTTCTGCGCATCCACGGGTGCCTTTGGCGGCAGCGACTCGGCACTTTTGTCGTAGATCGCCTTAAGCTTATTGCCGTACACCGCCTGCAGCGCCTGCGCAATAAGCGGTCGTGCCAGGTACATGCCAACCGAGTGTGCCTGCAGTACGGCGGTGTCTTTGTACACATCCACAATCAGGCCCGGCACATGGTCGCCTTCGGCATACAGGAGCCGGTATACATCCGTATCGGGGTTATCGATCATGCCCAGCCTGTTCCGGAAATCGTAAGCCTGCTGCACCTTGCCTGTCCAGAAAGCCAGGACGGGTTCCACCTGCTCAAACGAGAAAATACGGACGGCGATGGAGCCGGGGGCGTAGTGGCCCATGCCCAGAAACTCGTGCCTGCTGGAATACACCTCCACCACGTCGCCTTCCTGTGGCTCTCCGTCTGCTTTTTTAATCGCGCCCGAAAACACCCACGGATGAAATCTTTTAAGTGAATGCTCTTTTCCTTTGGCTAAATATAATTTGATAATCGACATTGCGTTAATTTGGAGATTTGAGGATTTGGAGATTTGAAAATGGAGGCAGGAGCAGGTAAAAATGGCTCACGAGTGGCTTTTTCATTAGAATAATTTGGTTATAAGAAGCCTCTTTTTTCAGTAATTCCTGCTCTGACAATCCTTTTAACGAGGCTTGGAACCTTGCCAACCTAGGGTAAACTTTCCTGGATAGCTTGCTGCCAGCTCGAGGCTGGTTCCATTTCAGGTTGCAAAAGTACGACAAAATCCAGTTTCGCACTTAGGCTATCACCTTTAATTCTACGAGTTTGGTGTAAAGTTTTTGTACCGGCAGGCCCACCACGTTAAAATAAGAGCCTTCTATGCGCTCAATGCCAACCATGCCAATCCACTCCTGTATGCCGTAGGCGCCGGCTTTGTCGTAGGGTTGGTAGTGGCGGATGTAGTAGTCGATCTCCGCATCGGTCAGCTGTTTGAAGTAGACGCTCGTGGTATCGTGAAACACTTCTTTAAAGTTTTCCGACAAAAGGCATACGCCGGTAATAACCTGATGGCTGGTGCCGGAGAGGGTGCGCAGCATCTCGAAGGCCTGGTCGTAAGCGGCAGGTTTGTTCAGGATCCTGTCGCCAGCCGATACGATGGTATCGGCCGTGATGAGTACCTCGCTGCCCAGGTCATCGGCGTAGGCGCCGGCTTTGTGGGAGGCCAGAAACTCAGCTACCTCAGCCGGGTGGAGGTGCTCCGGGAAATCCTCGGGCACCTCTTTCACCTTCACCTTAAATTCTAAACCAAGGCTTGCCAGCAGTTCTTTGCGGCGCGGCGAGTTAGAGGCAAGCAGAAGCGGCTGTAACAAATTCATCTTCTTTGATAGAGCTAAATAAAAATCCACTGATTACTTTGGGGTAAAAGAAAGTCGACTTCTGGGGCATCATGGCCCCGCTGTAGCACACCCGCTTTACCTGTTCTATGGTTATTTCGTTGGTAATGAGAGCAAGCCGTGCCTTGCCAGCGTCTACCTGGCTGATGCAGGCGGTAAAGTTACGGACATAACTCAGCCCTTCGTAATTCCGCTGCTCCTCCCGGCCGATGCCGAGTATTTTTTCAAAGATGAAATAGTGCATCACGGTCAGGTCCAGCTCCTTCACCTCCTGCGGCAGGTCCCAGTCGAGCTGCGGAAGCACCTCCGGTTTAAGGCGCAGCTTGTAGGAGTTGCCGGACAAATATAACCCAAAGGCCCAGGCCTTGCCCGCAATCACTTCATTGAGCTCATAAGGGTCGGATTTGGGTGTTACTGTAAAGTATTCCTGCAAACGAGCGATAAAGGCCTCATCCGTCAGGTCTAATTGCTGCAGCACCCGGTGTGTGGGCAGAATGCGCAGGTCGTCGGCCTCGGTGTTGGTAAAGTACATAAGGTGGTAATTGTAACCTTCCTGGCCGGTATGGGTGCCACTGTTCCGGGCAGTCATGGCCTTGCGGTAGGCCAGGGAGCCTTCGTAGCGGTGGTGGCCATCGGCGAGCAGGATCTGTTTTGGCTGCAGCGTGTCCATAAAAAGCCTGATCACGTCTCGGTCCTGAATCACGGCCAGCACATCGCGCACGCCCTGGTAATCTTCCGTTTCGTAGATTGGGGAGAGTATGGCCTCGTCGAGGTAAGGCTCCAGGCGGAACTCCGGGTCGGTATAGAGGCCGTGGGTGGGGCTGCTGTTGAGTTGTGTCTGCTCCAGCAGTTCCATGCGGTCGTTCACCGAGCTGGGGATGGTGCTCTCGTGGCGGAGCAGCACCTGCTCGCTCCAGTCGTAGGCCCTGATGTGGCAGATAAACCCTTTGCGGCAGTACTCCCGGCTGCTTCCCGGCAACCTGAAATACTGGTAGTACACATAGATGCCGGGCAGCGGGTCCTGCAGTAGCACCTGCTGCTGTTTCCAGGTATCGAGCAGGCGCGCCGCATCTGCTGCCGGCTGCTCTCCCTGCGGAACAGACAGATGAATGCTGTTGTAACTGTTCCGGTAGAGTTTCTCCCGCTGCCTTTCCGACACCACATCAAAAAGCGGAGAGGTCAGTTCATCTATGTTCAGGTGCAGCCGGTCGTTATAGCGCCAGGGCCTGATAGGTAGTATTTCTGCCATCTATTTGCTGGTTGTTAGTTGTTATAGATGTCGGCATAAACCCCGGAAATCGAACAGGTTTAGCCATCTAATACAGGACACAAGACGTAGGACATCAGACACAAGATTTTTTCATAATCAGAACAAACCAAATGTCGATTTCCGATAAGTTGTGTCATTGTCCATATGATTTGTAAGGCTGCCTGTTAATTTCGTGCCGCTCATTTTCCTGTTTCAAATCATTATTCCACCGAGCTTTCTGCCCTCATCTTAGGTTACGCCGATGAACCATGCACAACCAACGACCAACAAAAAACAACCAGCAACCAAGATCAGGGTGCCAGGCGTTTGGTTATCCAGCCGGTTTCGGTCAGTTCGTAGGCTATCCGGTCGTGGAGGCGGTCCGGCCGGCCCTGCCAGAACTCCAGGTAATCGGGGCGCAGGGTAAAACCGCCCCAGTGTGGCGGGCGTGGCACATGGCCAAGGCCTGAGAACTCGCTTGCATAACGGCGGCCGGCTTCTTCGAGTTGCGCCCGACTGCTGATTTCGCGGCTTTGCGGCGAGGCCCAGGCGCCAATCCTGCTGCCTTCGGGCCGGCTGTTGAAATATTCTTCCGATATCTGCTCCGGCACTCGCACTACCTGCCCCTCTATGCGCACCTGCCGCTCCAGCTCCGGCCAGAAGAAAGTCATGGCCGCAAACGGGTTGGCGGTCAGTTCCTCACCCTTGCGGCTTTGGTAATTGGTGAAAAAGGTAAAGCCGCCGTCAGAAATGTCTTTCAGGAGCATAACCCGGGCCGAGGGCCTGTTCACAGCATTGACACTGGATAAAACCAGGGCGGTAGGTTCGAGTACCTCTGCCTCGATGGCCTGTTGCAGCCAGTTGCTAAACTGTAACAAAGGGTCCTGCAGAACGGAATCTTCTGACAACTCTTTTTTGGAGTAATTGGTGCGGATCGCAGCGATGTTTAGGGAAAGTGCCATAGGATGGTTGGTTTTTTCAAAAGTAGGAAAAAATAGGCTGCCAGTAAACTAATTTTAGCCTGGCTCTGAGGTACTTTATAAATATATAGCATAAATAATATGTTTCTGCTTAAGTATCTGGCAGGTTCTTTACCATATGTGTTACTATATCACTTCCTTTGCGTAAGAAATAATAAGCTGTTAATTTAGTTGACAGCGCAGGATAAATTAAATCGCAATTTAACTAAGCGCACAAGGCATCAGATGGAAGAAACCAGCGAGACAAAACCCCGCTCCGGCAGCATCCTGATTTCGGAGCCGTTTCTGGGAGACCCCAATTTTGAGCGGTCTGTCATCCTGCTGTGCAACCACGTTGAGGAGGAGGGCACCTTTGGGCTGGTGCTCAACAAGATGTCTAACCTGAAGCTCTCCGATGTGGTGGACGTGTTCGAAAGTCCTTTCGACATGGAGCTCGGCATCGGTGGCCCTGTGCAGTATAACACCCTCCATTATGTGCACCGGGTGGCCGCGCTGCCGGATGCTGTAAAACTGGGAGAAGAGCTATACTGGGGCGGTGATTTTGAGGCACTTAGGGCTATGGTCAGTGCCGGCACCATTACCAAGGACGATATCCGGTTCTTTTTAGGTTACTCAGGCTGGACCGCAGGGCAGCTTCAGGAAGAAATAGATAAAAATGTTTGGATAGTTAATAACAATGCTGTGAATAAATTGTTTAATTTTGAGTCGGATAGTCTTTGGAGCAATATTTTGCGCCAGATGGGCGGCAAATATAAAGTGCTATCTAATTACCCGATCGACCCACGCTTAAATTAACGATATTTCGTTATACTAAAAATTGCTGACATGACAACTGAAAATAAGAATACTGACGCTACTGGTGCTGAAAATACTGAGAATCTGAATATAGACAACCAAGGAGCAGGTAAAGCGGAATCGCCACAGGAGATCCTGGAGAAACGCTTAGCAGAGTTGAATGCCAAAGAAGCAGCGCAACCCGCCAGCCCGGCAACGGACCAAGCCGCTAAGCCGGAGCAGGAGGAGCAGGAACAGCCTGACACACCCGCTACACCCAAAGAAGAACAGCCCGAGATACAGCCCACTCTCACCACAGCAGCCGAAGCCGCTTCAGTTACCGCAAAGGAAGGGGCCATGGCCGAAGCACAGGAGACGATAGAAGAAGAGGGGGTGGCAGCACCTGTGGCCGCAACTCCGGTGGAGCCCGCCGCGCCTGCTGCCGGAGCATCCAAACCTGAAGCAGGGAAGGCCGCTGCCAGTGCCGACGCACCTCACGACGAAGAGGAGGGAGAAGAGGAAAGTGAAGCAGTGGACTACAGTACCATGTCGCTGGAGGAACTGCGCCAGAAACTTTCGGAATTGCTGAAAAGCTCCGACGCCCGCAAAAAATATAAGACCATCAACGAGATTCATCGCCATTACGACCTTAAGTTTCAGGAACAGAAAGCAGAGGCCCTGGAGCAGTTTAAAAAAGAAGGAGGCGGCGAAGAGGATTTCGATTACCATGCCCCGCAGGAGCACCAGGAACTTGAAAGACAACTGAGCACTTTCCGGGAGTCGCGTTACCAGGAGCGCCAGCAGACAGAGGAGCAGCGCAGCAAAAACCTGGAGCGCAAGCGGGAACTGCTCAACAAGCTGCGCGAGCTGGTGGAATCGGCTGAGACGAAGCATAGCGGTGAGGAACTAAAGAACCTGCAGCAGGAGTGGAAAGCGATTGGACCCGTGCCAGCCGGGGAGGCCCAGGAACTATGGGACTCTTACCACGCCCTGCTCGATATCTTCTACAACAACCGCAGCATTTTTTATGAGCTGAAAGAGCTCGACCGCAAACGCAACCTCGATGCCAAGCTGCAACTCATCGAGCGGGCCGAAGCGCTGGAGCAGGAGCCCTCTATCAACAAGGCGCTGCAGGAATTGCGTCATCTCCACGAAGAGTGGAAGAACATTGGCCCCGTGCCAAACGACCAGCGCGACATAGTGTGGGACCGTTTTATTGTCGCTTCTGAAAAAGTGCACGAGCATCGTCGTGCCTACCAGGAAGAGCGTAAATCGAAGGAGATGGAGAACCTGGCCACCAAGCGGGCGCTGCTGGAGCGCCTGATGACGTTTCAGGGCTTTAACACAGACCGCATAAACGAGTGGCGCGATAAGACAGACGAGATACAGAAACTGAAAGAGGAGTGGGATGCAGCCGGGCTCGTGCCGAAAGAGTATGCCGAAGAAGTGAACAAAACATTCTGGGGCAATTACAAAGCCTTTTTCCAGCACAAGAACCAGTTCTTTAAAACCCTAGACGACCAGAAGATGCAAAACCTGCGCATCAAGACGGAATTGTGCGATGAGGCCGAAAGCCTGAAAGACAGCACCGACTGGAACTCCACGAAAGAGAAGCTGATACAGCTCCAGAAGAAATGGAAGACCATAGGCCGCGTGCCCGACAAATATTCGGACAAGATCTGGCAGCGCTTCCGTAGTGCCTGCAACGAGTTTTTCGACCGCAAGCAGGCGCATGAGCAGCAGCGCGGAGCCGAACTTGATAAGGCAGCTTCTGAAAAGATGGCGCTGTGCGACACCATAACCGCTAAACTTGCCGCACCAACCGCTACCACCTCGCTGGAGGAGTACGAGGACCTGGTGGCGCAATGGAATGCGCTGGACAAAGGCAAACGCAGCAATCCGAAGGTGGAGGAGAAGTTCCTGGCGCTGATGGCTGACTTCCTGGAGCGTGTACCGCAGCTGTCTTTTGAGGAGCGGAACGACATGCTGGTAAGGTTGCAGGTAGACAGGCTCAGGCAGACGCCGGATGCCGGCCACAAGCTGCAACAGCGTGAGCAGACGATACGCCGTGAGATTTCACAGCTGCAAAACGACATTCAGACGCTCAGGACCAACATCGAATTTTTTGCCCGCTCTAAAAATGCTGACAAGCTCCGTGAAGAGTACGAAGCCCGCATAGAAGAGGCGCAGAAACGGATCGATTTGCTCTACAGGCAACAGCAGGCCTTCAGAAGCTGAAAAATTTGTCGCTGATTTCCAAAAACTTACTCGGCGTGCAGCAAAAAAGTGGTGCCGGTAATTTGCTATTTTAAAAGGAGCGGCTACCTTTGCATCGCTTTAGAACACCAGGGCGCAACAAAAGAGTAAAGCCTCCATAGCTCAGCTGGTAGAGCAACTGACTTGTAATCAGTAGGTCGTTGGTTCGATCCCGACTGGGGGCTCTCCTCCCAAACAGAAAACCCTTCAGAGAAATCTGGAGGGTTTTCTGCTTTTTCAGCCTTTCGCACAAATTTTTCTAATGGATTTTGCCCTCCGGAGCTTTCTGCTGCTGCTGTCTGATCCTTGATTTAAAGTATTTCAGGATTACCTTTACTATGGTTTCTTTGTTTTCTTTATTGCTGCCTGACTCAAACTAACAGCATGTTTAAATCTACTGAGTAGAAGGCTCCGGAGGCACCTAATCATTATAATAATTCGTCACCTCTTTATCCTGGAGTCATATGGGGATTAAGAATCCTCTTCAGAGGGTTTAGGACCTAGGAAGGTTAGGAGAGGGTCAAAGGCGGGTACACGTAACAGCGCAGGAAAGAGAAATCAGGTTAATCCTGAAATCCTTTAAATCAAGATTCAGACCACAAGAGCAGCCACAGCAGTAAAGCCTCCTGGGCGGCCATTTTATTAGAATAATCCGCGGGTTAATCCCCAAATCCGTAATAAGTTAAGCATGTTGCCAGCCAGTTGGAGCATCAAAAACAGCAAAAAAAAACGGATTTTCCGCCGGGGGTATTTGCAAATTAAAAATCAATTTCTACCTTTGCATCGCTTTAGAACAACAGAGCGCAACAAAAGAGTAAAGCCTCCATAGCTCAGCTGGTAGAGCAACTGACTTGTAATCAGTAGGTCGTTGGTTCGATCCCGACTGGGGGCTCTCCTCCAAAAGCAAAAAAGCCTTCAGAGAAATCTGGAGGCTTTTTTGCTTTTCATCCTTTCCGTCCGAATTATGCAAATAAAAATGCCCTTCCGGAGGCATACAGGGGCACAGGCTATGGAATTACCGGCTTTTTCGCTTATTTTGGCTACTTCAATCCAAGACTCACGATGCAATTAATAGAGGTTACCACTCCCCAACTGGCCAGAGATTTTCTGATGGTGCAGGTGCAGCTGTATAAAAAAGACCCCAACTATATTCGTCCGCTCGACAAAGACATAGACAATGTTTTTGACCCGAAGAAAAACCGGCTCCTCCGCAACAGCGAAGCCATCCGGTGGCTGCTCCAGGACGATAAAGGAAAGTACATAGGCCGAATCGCAGCCTTCATCAACAAAAAAACGGCTAATACCTACGAGCAGCCCACCGGGGGCATGGGCTTTTTCGACTGCATCAACAACCAGGAAGCCGCCAACATGCTCTTCGACGCCTGCCGCGACTGGCTGCAGGCACGCGGCATGGAGGCCATGGACGGCCCCATTAACTTTGGCGACCGCGACAAGTGGTGGGGCATGCAGGCAGACGGCTTCTATCCGCCCACCTATGGCATGAACTACAATTTCCCGTACTACCAGCAGCTGATCGAAAACTACGGCTTCCAGGTGTTCTTTAAGCAATATGTGTATTTCAGGGAGGTAGAGGAGAAGCTGGAGGAGGGGATTTACCGCAAAGCCAAGCAGATTCTGGCCAACCCCGACTATAGTTTCAGGCACATGGATAAAAAAGACCTGAAAAAATATGCCGAGGATTTCCGGACGGTCTACAACAAAGCCTGGACCAAGCACGAAGGCGTGAAAGGCATGTCGGAGGCGCAGGCGATGGGGGCCATGAACCAGATGAAGCCGATCCTGGACGAGCGCATCGTATGGTTCGGCTATTATAAAGACGAGCCGGTGAGCTTCATGATTCTGCTGCCGGAGCTGAACCAGCTCTTCAAGTACGTAAACGGAAAGCTAGACCTCTGGGGGAAAGTGAAGTTTGCCTTCCACCGCTGGCGAGGTGCCTGCAAGGCCATGTTCGGGGTTGTATTTGGCGTATCGCCGGAGCACCAGCGCAAAGGCGTGGAAACTGCCCTGGTGGTAGCCGCCTCCAGGGTGGTGCAGAACAATCCTAAAATTCCCTATCAGGTAATGGAGATGAACTGGATTGGCGACTTTAACCCCAAGATGATGAATGTGGCGGTGCAGTGCGGCGGCCGCATTTACAAAACCTACCACACCTACCGCTACCTCTTCGACAGGACAAAGGAGTTTAAACGGATGAGGATTATCCAGTAAAAAAAACCGAAACGATAGCAGCCTTTGCTGCTGCTGGCAACAACACTGGCTTCAGCAGCAGCAAAGGCATTTTTATAGCACCCGATGGATTCACTTACGCAGATAGTTTTAGGGGCTTCGGTAGCAGAGGCCGTTTGTGGGCGCAAGCTAGGCAACAAAGCAATGCTGTGGGGCGCTGTGGCCGGCACCATTCCCGACCTGGACGTGCTCGCCAACCCCTGGCTCGATATGGTGGATCAGCTCAGCTTTCACCGCTCCTTCTCCCATTCCTTTCTTTTCGCCCTGGTGGTGTCGCCGGTGCTGGGCTGGCTGCTGCACCGGCTCTACCGGCACCAGCAGGCCACCTTCCGAGACTGGACCCTGCTGTTTTTCCTGGGCTTCACCACCCACGCCATCCTCGACAGCTTCACCACCTGGGGCACACAGCTGTTCTGGCCCTTCAGCACCTATGGCGTGGCTTTTTACAATATCTTTGTAGTAGACCCGTTTTATACCGTGCCGTTTCTGGTGCTGGTGGTGGTGGCAGCCTTTTACAGCCGCTCCAACCCCACCAGGCAGAAGCTAAACTATGCGGGGCTTGCCATCAGTTCATGTTACCTCCTGTTCTCGTTTGCGGCCAAAGCACACGCCAACCAGGTGTTTGAGGAAGCCCTGGACCGGCAGGGGATAACCTACAGCTCCTACATCAGCAAACCCACGCCCATGAACACGTTGCTCTGGACCGTGACCGCCAGGGGAGAAGATGGTTTCTACACAGGCTTTTACTCGCTCCTGGACGCTGACAGGGAAGTAAGGTTTGCCTTTGAGCCGCAGCAGGCGCCATTGCTGCAGCCTTACCTGGGGCACCCCAAACTGGACCGGCTGCTCCAGATAACCAAGGGCTATTATACGCTGGAGAAAACAGTGGAAGGCGTGGCCATCAACGACCTCCGGTTTGGGCAGTTCGATGGCTGGCGTAAAAGCGGGGGAGAATACGTGTTTAAGTATAAGCTCTGGTTTGATGAAGAAAAGCAGCTGCAGTTTGAGGAGCAGAATTACCGCCCCAAAGTGGACAAAGTGTACCTGAGCTCATTTTTAAACCGGGTTATGGGAGAAAAGTAGTGCCCTGACGCGCTGATTTATAAAACGGAGATTTGAAGTTGACCTAAGTCTGAAAGGAGATGCCCCCATGCAGCCTCCCCCTTCGCGGGTACCCATGCCCTCAAACAACAGCAATAAGAGCTCCGGAGGGCCATTTTCATTAGAATAATTCAGGTTCTATGGCTCAGTTCATGTTGCTGTGTAGCGGCATGAAACCTAGCCTCAAAAGCCAGTCGATACAGCTCATGGATATCCCCCGAGATTTTCAAGAATAAAAAGGTGAGAGGATGGCTGGAACGCAGAGGAGTCCCGAAGAATATGGTTTTTTCCTGAACACCAGTTTATGGTCGGCCTTTGGGCGGAGCAGGCAGTTTTATCCCTTGCTCAAGCCCCCGGAGCAGGGCAGCCTGGAACTGATTCCCCTGGTGGCCGGGTCCCTAATAGGCCTGCTGGTGCCCTCTACTGCCAGCGGCGGCGGCCTTTCTGTGCCTGGCAGCCGCGGCCTAAATGAGCGGGCAGTGCCGGGCGGTGGATGGCGACTTTTCAATCAGCAGTTTGTACCCGCTCCGGAGCCGTGCCAGGGCCTAAAACAAAGGCGGCAAAAGCTGGTTAAATTGCGCTAAAATGTTTACTTTTGTAGAGTTATGCAAGAAAGTGCCAGGTAATAACCGGGTGCTTTTATTCAACCTTTATATACATGCTTACACCCCGCTTATTATTGCTGTGCTGCGTTCTGTTTATGGCATTTTTCTCTGTTTCCTGCAAGCCAATGTGTCCTATTTCATCGTGCCAGGTGCGCATGGTGCACCCGCATGGGGAGCATCAGTTCAGGGGGCAGCCCTTTTACAAAAAACAGAACCCAAAAATGGGGGAGAAGCTCCCGAAAATGAAAGGCGAGAAGAAAAAAGCCGACAGCCCGAACAACAAGGCTAAGAATAAGAAGTAAGCATGTGCTTTATATAGGCTTTTTTGCATAAATTGCCACTATTAATATTCATCCATATACATTCATATTTTAGACGTTGAGCATGATCGAAGGCGAACGAATAATACCGATAAACATTGAAGATGAGATGCGCGGAGCATACATCGACTATTCAATGTCTGTTATCATTTCAAGAGCCTTACCCGATGTCAGAGACGGATTGAAGCCTGTGCACCGGCGTGTGCTCTACGGCATGTCCGAACTGGGGGTATCCTATAACAAAGCTTATAAAAAATCTGCCAGGATAGTAGGAGAGGTGCTGGGTAAATACCACCCGCACGGCGACTCCTCTGTGTACGAAACCATGGTGCGCATGGCCCAGGAATGGTCGCTGCGCTACCCACTCGTAGACGGGCAGGGGAACTACGGCTCCATAGACGGCGACTCACCAGCCGCCATGCGTTATACCGAGGCGCGCCTGAAGCGAATTGCGGATGAGCTCCTCAACGACCTGGACAAAAACACCGTGGACTTTGTGCCTAACTTCGACGACTCCCTCAAAGAGCCGTCGGTGATGCCGGCCAAATTCCCGAACCTGCTGGTAAACGGCACCTCCGGCATAGCCGTGGGCATGGCCACCAACATGGCCCCCCATAACCTGACCGAGGTGGTGAACGGCATTATGGCCTACATCGATAACAACGATATCACGATTGCGGAACTGATGGAGCATATCACCGCACCGGACTTCCCGACAGGTGGCATCATTTATGGCTACGATGGCGTTAAGGCTGCATTCGAGACCGGCCGTGGCCGTGTGCTGATGCGTGGCAAAGCCATCTTTGAGACAACACCATCCGGTAAGGAGCAGATTATTGTGACGGAGATTCCGTACATGGTCAACAAGGCTTCCATGATCGAGAAAACGGCCGCCCTTATCAACGATAAAAAGATAGAAGGCATCTCCGACCTCCGGGACGAGTCTGACCGTGACGGGTTACGAGTGGTGTACGACCTGAAGCGCGATGCCATCCCCAATGTGGTGCTCAACAACCTGTACAAATACACCCAGCTTCAGTCTTCTTTCGGCGTGAACAACGTGGCCCTGGTTGGTGGCCGCCCCATGACGCTGAACCTGAAGGAGCTGATCAAGTATTTCGTAGACCACCGCCACGAAGTGGTGATCCGCAGAACACAGTTCGAGCTGGACGAGGCCAGGAAACGGGCCCACATCCTGGAAGGCTTGCTCATTGCTCTCGACAACCTCGATGAGGTGATCACGCTGATCCGGTCGTCGCGAGACCCGGAGATTGCCCGTAACGGCCTGATGGAACGCTTCAACCTGTCGGAACTGCAGGCCAGGGCTATTCTGGACATGCGTCTGCAGCGCCTTACTGGTCTGGAGCGCGATAAAATTGTGCAGGAGTACGAAGAGATCATGAAACTGATCGATTACCTGACTTCGATCCTGAACGATGAAGGCCTGCGCATGCAGATCATCAAAGACGAGCTGGCCGATGTCAGAGACCGCTATGGCGACGCCCGCCGCACCACCATTGAGGCCTCTATGGGCGACATCTCTTACGAAGACATGATCCCGGAAGAGAACATGGTAATCACCATCTCGCATGAAGGCTATATCAAGCGTACCTCGCTGAACGAATACCGCAGCCAGAGCCGTGGGGGCATAGGTTCCAAAGGTGTAGGCGCGTCTAAAGAGAGCGACTTTACAGAGCACATCTTTATTGCCAGCACCCACCACCACATGATGTTCTTTACCGAGTTCGGTAAAGTGTTCTGGCTGAAGGTGTATGAGATTCCGGAAGGTGGCAAAACAACCAAAGGCCGGGCCATCCAGAATATCATCAACATTGAGAAGGAGGATAAGGTACGTGCCGTGATTAATGTGCATGACCTGAAGAACCAGGATTTTGTCCTGAACCATAACCTGATTTTCTGCACCGAGCAGGGTACTATTAAAAAGACCGTGCTGGAAGCTTATTCCCGCCCAAGAACCAACGGTATCAACGCCATTACCATTAACGAAGGCGACAGGCTGCTGGATGTGCAACTGACCACCGGCAACAGCGAAGTGGTAATTGCCCTGGGCTCAGGAAGAGCGATACGCTTTAATGAAAGCCAGGTAAGACTGATGGGCAGAAACGCTGCCGGCGTGCGCGGTGTAACCCTGGCTGGACCGGATGATAAGGTGGTTGGTATGGTTTGTGTAGAAAATGATCAGACAGAACTGCTGGTGGTGTCTGAAAACGGTTTCGGTAAGCGCTCCAAATTAGATGAATACCGGATTACCAACCGTGGTGGCAAAGGTGTGAAAACACTGAACGTGACCGAGAAAACCGGCAAGCTGGTTTCGATTAAAGGAGTGGTAGACGGAGACGACCTGATGATCATTAACCGTTCCGGAATTACTATCAGATTGCGTGTAAGCGAGATCCGGGTAATCGGAAGGGCTACCCAGGGAGTGCGCCTGATCAAACTCAATGACGGCGACAGCATCTCTTCAGTGGCCAAGATCGAGATGGAGAACGAGGAGGAGATCGTGCTGCTGGAGTCGGAACTTCAGCCGGAGGATTCGCTTCAGCCTGACGACATGATCGATCCTGTTGCCGATCCGGAAGAAGCGCCATCTGATGATCAGGTTGATGGACCTGAAGACACTGAAACAACGGAAGAAATTTAATTTTTTAATTCATTAGGAATTTTATTTCTTTCATAAACATTTCCTAAAACAAACACAAAACTAATTGGACAAGTATGAAAAAGGTACTTTTGACAGTCTTGGCGGCCGCAAGTTTGCAGGTGGCCACGGCTCAAAACTCAGCCGTTAACAGTGCTGTACTGAATCATAAAAACGGTTTACTGGACAAGGCCCAGACAGACATTGACAAGGCTATTGTACATAAGAAAACCAGCGAGAGCCCCAAAGCCTGGTTTTATCGCGGTGTTATATACCAGGATATGATCTCCAGCCCGATTTACAGCAAGCAGGTTAGCGACGAAACTCCGAACCTGGTGCTTGAGGCTTTCAACAAGGTAAAACAGCTGGAAGGAAATAATGGCGAATACACCAAGCAGTTGCCGGAGCGTATGGAATTGCTTTATGGGCAGGTGCTGAACCAGGCGGTAGCGTTCCATAACGAGCAAAAGTGGGACGATGCCATCAAAAAATACGAGATGGCCTCTAAGATAAGCCCTACCGACACTACTGCGCTGATGTATGCCGCTTATGCCGCCACAGGTAAGGAAGATTACAAAACCGCTATCCAGTATTACGACAAACTTCTGGGCATAGGCCATAAGACAGAACCTGTATACAAAGCTAAAATCCAGCTGATGCAAGCTACTGAGGCCAAGGAAGAAGATGTAATGAAAGCGCTGGAGGAAGGCCTGGCCGCTAACCCGAACAGTGTTTACCTGATGCAGGAAGAGCTGAAGTACTACCTGGCAGCCGGCAGAGGCGACGAAGCAACAGAAAAACTGGAGAAAGCCATTGCCGCTGACCCAAAAAATGCCAGCCTGTATGCAGTGCTGGGCAATGTGCAGGAGCGTAAGAAAGACCTGGAGAACGCTACCAAAAACTACAAAAAAGCGGTGGAGCTGGATCCTAACAACTTCGATGCCTATTATAACCTGGGCGTAATGGAATATAACAAGGCCAGTGAGCTGATTAACCAGGCTGCTAAAATGGATTATGCCACTTACCAGAAAAAAGGCAAGCCATTAGAAGCACAGGCTAAGAAGCATTTCGAAGCGGCAGCTCCTTACTTTGAAGCTGCTCACAAAGCCCAGCCAGACGACATCAACACCATGCAGAACCTGTTCCGTGTGTATACCCGCCTAGACCGCAAGGCCGATGCCGACCGCATGAGCAAAATGCTCGGTAACGAATAGGAAGATATTGCACTCAAAAAAAGAGCCTGCCTTTTGGATAAAGGGCAGGCTCTTTTATTTGTAATACATCATCCAGCCATCCTTAGTGCTTATAAAATTGGGGGAATGTAAGGTCAATTATTCCAATAAAAAGCGCCCTCCAGTGGCGGCTCCTCTGCTGCTGCTCGGCATCTTAAATGTATATCAGGATCCGAACTGGTGGCATGGCTCATTACAGGCTTCCGGCTAAAACTCCACAATAAAACCCAGTGTAGGCACAAGGTTGCCATCATCGTTATTTAATACCACCGGAATAGCATTGCTGCCATCTGCGCGGAGAGCCGCGCCATCGGTGGTAGCGAAGCCGGAATTGTCGCTGTTACGCTGGAAGGTGTAGCGGTCATAGCCTGGGGTTTTGCTGGCAAGTATGTTAGCTACGTCCAGGAACAGGTCAAGGGTTATGCGGTTAAAATTCCACTTCTTGTCGATACGGAAGTCCAGCTGGCTGAAGGGGCGAAGCCGTTCGGTGTTGAGCAGCGAATAGTCCAGTATCCCGACGCCAAGCGCCCCGTAGTTTCTCTGGGATGCCACCAGGTCGAAAGGAGTGGCGGGCGCTCCGCCAGCATAACGATATTTGGCTCCTACTTCCCAGTTCTTCGGAAGCTTTTTACCCACCAGGCCAGAAATCAGGTGCCTGTAATCCCAGGAACTGGAGACAAAGCGCCCATCGGATCCGGCAAATTCGCTTACCACATAAGTATAGGAGAGCACAGAAAAGACAGTGCCGGTCAGTTTTTTCTGCACATAAAACTCCATACCATAAGCACGCCCATCTCCGTTGGTACGCACGTTTTCATTTCCGATAGACCCGAAATCGCCTCCCTGGTTGGCCAGCGAGATGCCGTCGCGCACAGAAACAGGGTAGTTGCTATAGTCTTTGTAGAAACCCTCCAACGTAAACCGCAGGTCGGTGCGTGGCAGGAACTCGGTGCCCAGCACATAATGGATCGATTTGGTGTAGTCTGCCGAGGTGTTCAGGAAATTTCCGTTTTCCTGGTAACCAAGCACTGTGTAAACCGGCAGCTTGTAATAAATACCAGAAGAAGCATTAAGTGTCCATTTATCTGAAAGCAGGTAGGAGAGGGCAACTCTGGGTGAGAGCGTCTTCAGGGGGTTGTCGCCTGTCTGGGTAAACGAATTCAGGTCTGTCCGGAGGCCGAACGACAGGCCCAGTTTATCATCCAATACCGACCCGGAGACTTGTCCGAAAGCGCCATACCTGAAAAAATCGAGGTCGCTGGCATAGTTTATCGTCAGGCCAGGCTGCACCAGGTTGTTCTGCTCATCCCGCAGCTCTTTGCGAATCTGGCTGAACACGTTGTTGGTGAACTGCACATACTGCGCAGAAAGGCCATATGAATATTTTATGCCGTTCTGATATTTGTTCACGTCGAGCCGCAGTTTATTCTCTGTTTCGCGCGAGGTTGACTTCAGCGTGCGCAACGACTCATTTTTGTTCTGGGCGTCTTCGTATTTTTCCAGATCAATGTTAAAGGCGTTGCGGCTCAGGGCCAGGTTTACGTATCCATCCTTCACCAGTCTTTTCACGGCAAAGCCCGTGGTGTAATTCCATTGGTTGTTGAGCGGCACAGAGCGCAGGATGTACTCATTTTCTGGCGTGCTGTTGCGTGGCACCCCAAACGAAAACTCGTCTATGGCACCAACTCCCAGAAAAGAAAGAGAGGTCTTCTTGTTAAGTTGGTGGTCTACTTTGTACTGAAAATCCCAGTAGTTGGGGCGTATCGGAAGATCCAGCAGCTTAAACAACAGTTGCAGGTAAGACCTGCGGCCCGATACCAGAAAAGTGGTTTTTGGAGATAGCGGACCTTCCAGGGTAGTCGCAAATTCGGAGCCGCTTAGGCGCACATTGCCTGACAGCCGCTCCGGGTTGCCATACCGCTGCCGGAACTGGAACACCGAGGCCAGGGCATTGTCGTAACGGGCATCAAAGGCAGAGGAGCTTACTTTCAGATCTTCAATAAAAGACACGTTCAGGATGCCGGTGGCGCCACCGGCGCTTCCCTGCGTGGTAAAGTGGTTGATGAGCGGTATTTCGATGCCATCGAGGTAATATACGTTTTCGTTTGGCGCCCCTCCGCGTATGATCAGGTCGTTGCGGCTGCCACCGCCGGTGCCGCTGGTTGCCACGCCCGGCAGCACCTGCACTACCTTAGATATATCGAAGTTCCCGCCGGGGTTGCTGCGTATTTCCTCCGTGCTCAAACTCTGCACCGATAGGGGAGTTATCAGGTCGGCCACGGCTGCACTTTGCCGTCTGTTCACCACAACCTCCACCTCCTGCAGACTGTTGGCTGCCGGCGATAGCTCGAAATTCAGAATCTGGGCATTGCCGGACGTCACGTTAATATTGAATTTGCTTTGGGGTTGGTAGCCTACATAAGAACTTTGCACGGTATAGCTCCCAAGTGGAATATTATCCAGCCGGTAAGCGCCCGATTCGTCGCTGGCCGTGCCTAAAGAGGTGCCCCTTAGTTGAATAATAACCCTAATAAGGGGTTCTTGTGTGTTAGCATCCCGAACAGTTCCCGTAATAACGCCGGATTGAGCTATGGTAAACCGAGGAATCAGCAGCAATAGCAGTAAAAACAACTTCATGTTAAATGATATAATATCCAAATTGTATTAGAACATAATATACATCAAATTGTTTAGAGCTTATCAGCTACGCAGAGACAAACCGTTTGACGAAATTTGTTGGGGCGGGCAGCACCACCATTTGCTTGATCATTCGATCAGGGAAATATCAGGCAACATGCTGTGGCTATATGAACCTTGGGAGTGACGCGTGCAGCAGATGGCACATATATGAAAAGGGAGTTGTCTTACATACTACTTAACATAATATAAATTATAAGACTTATAATATACGAGTAAATCGTTATCCAATAAGTGTCACTAATAATATACTTTATGTTAAATAGATGGTCTTTTGATTAAGCCCTGTAATTTTGGTAACAGATTGAATAACTGCTGCTGTTTACAGTTAAATTAATTCTTACAACAACTTATATTAAAAAAGCAGCAGACTGACAATCGGAACCAGTAAGAGTGAGATCAGCGATGACGTAGCGACCAATAGTGCGGCCGATTCCTGTTCGGTATCCAGGAAAGATGAAAACACGACCAGGTTGGCGGCTATCGGGAAAACTGATAAAAGCAGCATGAGTTTTTGCTCGTCGCTTTCCAACTGCCCAATTATGGCAGCCTCAGCCAGTACCAGTAAGCCCATCAGGATAACAGATCCCAGAAAACGACTGCCGACCAGTTTGCCGTATTTTTTATAATCCAGCTGCCTCAGGTTCGCCTTTGATAATCCGATTCCGATCATGATCATGCCGAGCGCCGAAAGCGTCCAGCTGGCACCTTTCATTACCGGCGACAAGGCTTCCGGCAATTCAAAACCCAGCAGGTTTGCTATAACTGCTGCTACGCAGGCGTACACCGCAGGAATTTTTAAAACATTCTTAACAGCCTCACTAACTGGCAGATCCTTGCTTCTGGATATCAGAAAGTATCCAATAGTATCGCCATAAAAAACGTTTCCCATATACGCGCTCATAATTAGCGGCATCTGCTCCTGACCAAACAAAGCCATTACCACCGGAATGCCAAACCAGCCAATATTGTAGTACGAAAAGGAACAGTTTAACTGGTACTTGTTGATGTCCTTCACCAGAAATTTACCGACCAGCCAGGCAGGCAAATTCATCAAGACGGCCAACATAAAAATCATGACGGCAACTATGGCCATTTGTGCCAGCTCCGCTTTAATCAGGTGCTCAAAAATGACGACCGGGATCAGCAGGTACAGCAAGAGCCACGAAATCCATTTATCTTTTAGGCCAAACCAGCGGCTGGCCGCATAGCCTACACCTATAAAGCCATACAGCGGCAGTACGTTTGTAAGAAGCTTAGGCAGAATATCCATACTTAAGGCTGCGCAAGATGTGGTTTGTCATTTGATCGATGCAGGCTACATTGAACCAGACGGCGTTGGTGTCAAACAGTTCCCCTACCAGTAACTGGCCAACCCCATAAAGCGGCGCCTTTGGCTGCGCTGGCACATACAACCTCAGCGAATCAGGGTTGGCAAACACACCTCCGGCCGGATGCGGTTGCAGGAACTTGTTTCTGAGCAGGTTCTGCAGCAGCGGGATGTCCATTTTCTCTACATCTTTTGCCGTTCCGGTGGCATTAATCAGGAAAGGAGATTTTTCAATAGTTCCGTCAGCTAGGTGCAGGAGGAACCGCTCCTCCCCTTCCTCCCAGTTAACCTCACTGGAGCCCCCTTTGATGGTCAACTGTCCTTTTTGGAGCAGTGCCAGTATTTTATGGGCATTGGTTATGGGCATGCTGTGCCGGTTAATGTCCCAGTGGGGGCCGAACCATTTAAGAAAATGGACCTTTTCATCTGCCGTGAGCAGTTTCCAGACCGGAAAGGAGAGATAGCGTGTAGAGACAGCCAGTTTCTGGAAAACGCTTTTTCCGGCCAGCGCTACTGTAAAATCATGCTGCAGCAGTTCCTGGTGAGGCTTGTCGGTACGGTTAAACGCCTTCCAGTTATTTTGCGGCCCCATTACCCGCTCAGCATCCTGCCTGAATAAACGGAAAAGGTCTTTGGTGCGCAACTCTCTTTTTTCTTCCCGCATAAGTTTCCGGATGTTCTCCAGCGTCAGGTGCTTCCTTTCAAAAGGAACATCGAAAGGCGTTTGAATGCGTGGCAGCAACCCGTGCCTGGAGTAAAGCGTCAGGTGGCCGGTGTGGCCGTTGTCCATCAACGTTATTACTGTATCGATGGCGGTAAGGCTGGTGCCGAGCAGCGCAACCGGTGCCTCCTTCGGAATGTTCTGGAGTAACTTGCCGGATGGCCAGGGAAAATCGAAGTAATGGGGCGAATGGTTAAGATGCGGGAAATTGTTGGGTTTTGGAGTTCCTGTGGCTAAAATGGCTATATCCGCTTCCAGCCTGGCACCGGATTTTAACACCAGCGTAACTTTATCATCCGTTACTGTTGCATCTGTTGCCTCCTCCTTCAAAAGTGCAACCTCCAAGTTATGCCGGCGGGCCAGTTGCCTGTATGCGTCTAGCTGCTCCTTCAGATAGGTACCGTACAGGCATCGGGGCAGATAAGCATATGCGTGGATTTCTGCTTCGGGAAATTGTTCCTTCACCATGGTGCTGTTTTCCTGTAGCCACTCCACAAAGTGCATCCGCTCTTCTGCGAAAATACCCATCAGGCCTGCAGGTGTGTTCAGGAGGTGGCCCCTCTGCTGCGTTCCGTAGGCCAGCCCTGGACCAAAGTCGCTGTTTTTCTCCAGCAGCACCAGTTTTACCTGTTGCTCCAGTGGTTCGGCCACCAACTTCAGGACCAAATGCAAAAAGGTGGCTACCCCATTGGCTCCACCTCCTACTATGGCAATTGTTGCTTGTTTCATAGGGGTATAGCAAGGTGTGCAGCTTTACCACACCTGCTATACCTAACCTACATTGCCGGAATTTTGTTTTACCGCTGTTCCTGTAAACCTGAAAGGACGCTATGATCACAGGGAATAATGGCCATACTTCCTTCAGCCGGCAAATAAATTATTCTAATTCAAATACCCCTCCGTAGATCTCTTCTGCTCCTGCTGCTGCTGATCAGGTTTTTCCCTCCATAATCTAGTCCGTCATTTTCAGATTACAGATTTCTCTTTTTCATCTCACTTACTGCAAAGTCAGCTGCCCGTGCTGTCAGGGCCATATACGTTAAGGACGGGTTCTGGGTGGAGGTGGATGTCATGCAGGCGCCATCGGTCACAAACACATTTTTGCAGGTGTGCAGTTGGTTGTGCTTGTTCAGCAACGAGGTTTTCGGATCGTGGCCCATTCGCACGCCGCCCATCTCATGAATATCCAGGCCCGGAGCCTGGCCGGTGTCTATTGTTTTGATATTGGTGAAACCTGCCTTCGTAAACATTTCTGTAAACTGCTCATGGTAATCGGCCATCATGTTGCGGTCGTTCTCGTCGTAGTCCAGGGCTATGTTTACCAGCGGAACGCCCCATTTGTCGGTTTTGGTTTTGCTGAGGCTTACGTGGCTTTCTGCTTTCGGAATGGTTTCTCCCATCATGTGCGAGCCTATTTTCCAGTTGGTCCATTTGGGGTTCAGGAGCTCCTCTTTTAAGGAGGCACCAAAACCGGAGCGGTCTTCCACCTCGTAACGCCTGGCATTCAGCGCGCCGGCATATCCTCTCAGGAAATTAGTTTCCTGCCTGTGCAGGTTTCTGAACCTCGGAATGTAACCGCCCGCCGCCGGGTTGCGGCCATCGGTCCTATATTCCAGCAGGCCTTCATATTCAGCCGTTATCCTGGCCCTGTAGTTATGAAAGGCAAAATACTTACCCAGCAGGCCACTGTCGTTTCCTAAACCTTCCGGAAAACGATCGGAAGTAGAGTTCAGCAAAATCTGGTTGGTATTGACGGCCGATGCATTTACAAAAATAATCTGTGCGTAAAACTCCGTCATTTCCAGAGTATTGGCATCTATTACCCTGACGCCGGTTGCTTTGCCTGCTTCTTCATCAAAGATAATGGAATCTACTATGGCAAACGGATGCAGCGTGAGATTGCCGGTTCGTGCTGCCCAGGGTAAGGTGGACGAGTTGCTGCTAAAATAGCCGCCAAAGGGGCAGCCGCGCTGGCACAAGGTGCGGTTCTGGCACTGCGCCCTGCCCTGCTCCAGGTGGATCGGATTCGGTTTGGAAAGGTGCGCGCAGCGGGCGCTGATCACATGGCGGTTTCCGTACTGGGTCTTTAACTGTTCCTTAAAATAGGCCTCTACGCTGTTGAGCGGGTAAGCTGGCAGAAAATCACCGTCGGGCAGTTCAGCCAGACCGTCAGTGTTTCCGGAAATACCGGCAAATTTTTCTACGTAACTGTACCAGGGCGCAATGTCTTTGTACCTGATGGGCCAGTCTACGGCAAAACCATCGCGGGCAGGGCCTTCAAAATCGAAATCGCTCCAGCGTTGGGTCTGCCTGGCCCAGAGCAGCGACTTGCCTCCTACCTGGTAACCACGAATCCAGTCAAAAGGTTTTTCCTGCACGTAAGGCTGCTCTGAGTCTTTTACAAAAAAGTGCATAGAGTCTTCCCGGAAGGCATAGCATCGGCTCACGATCGGCTCGTTCTCTTTTATGGCAAGAGGCACCTCCAGCCTGTGCTCAAACTCATAGGGCATTTTGTTGGTGGTAGGGTAATCTACCGGATGCTTTACGTCGCGCCCCCGCTCCAGCACCAGGGTTTTCAGTCCTTTTTCTGTCAGTTCCTTGGCCGCCCACCCGCCACTTATGCCGGAGCCAATCACGATGGCATCGAAGGTGCGCTGCTCTACGCTTTTTAAATTTAAATTTGCCATGGCCTAACTAACTAATGTTTTACTTACAGGATAATAACCATCGTATCTGCCCGGAATGAGTTCATACACACGCAGTTTCGTCATCACCAATTCTGAATTCAGATATCCTTTGATGGTTTCGTTTTTCATGATGCTGTAGAAGGTAAGCACGTCCTGGGGTGCCTTCTTATTGTTCAGAGCGGCGATCGCCTCCTGCCGCTGCTCCAGGCTGCAATCTGGAAAGGCGGAACCATATTGTTTTTTCACCATTTCTTCGAACTGCGCAAGTCCGGTCATAAAAGCTTTCTGGTCTTGTTTATTGTGGCAATCGTCGAGCATTTTCAGCACAAACAGGTGCAGCCCTAATTCTTTGGCTCCCGCTGTGTCGGTGGCCGGCAGTATAGTTTCGGCTACCTCTGCCAGCACCCTCTCCTGCCCTTCCGACACCGCCAGGTTTTCTAAGCGAATAGAGGCTTTCTTCTCTTCCGTGATGCAGGATGGCAGCAATACGACCGCACCCGAAAATAAAACCAGGTTTTTAATTACCGAACGTCTGTCCATAAAATCTTCTTTCTGCTAATTTCGTTCTTATTTTTTGCTAACCACACTTCTGAAATATGTCACACTTTGTTTAACATCCGGTGTGTTATGGTTCCAGTTATATTCGTACTCGGCAGAGAGCATGCCCTTGAATTTCTGCCTTTTTAACTCCCCGATAACGCCTGCTATGTTGGTAACGCCCTGCCCCCAGTGTACATCGTGCCCTTTCAGGTCCTGCTCATGCAAATCCTTTACATGCAAATGAAAGATCCGGCCTTCCAACTGCTTCAGGCTGGCAACAGGATCGATCCCGGAGCGGGTCCAATGACCGATATCGGCGCACACACCCATTCGCTTGCTTTGGCCCTTCAGGGCATCCTCTACAATAGCAGGGTTCCAGTAGCGCGACGGTGTAGGGTGATTATGAATGGCTACCTTGATTTTAAATTCATCGCAAAGCTGCGATACCAACGGCAGGTCCTCCAGCTTCGGTTCGGAGGTAATGGTCTCTATGCCCATGGCTTTTGCGAATATAAACAGTTGCCGCCAGTCTTCTGCATTGCCCGGCGAAACCACACCGAATGCCTTCATTTTAATTCCTTTCTTCTTCAGCATGGCTAGGAGCTGTTGCCTTTTCTCGGCCTCCATCCGAATGTCCATCTTGCCTTCCAGGCCACCGCCCAGCGGCTGCCCCGGGTAAGCTTCCACATATTTCAGGCCACAGCTGTCGATCTTGCTTAGCGCTTCATAAAAGGTAAAGTTCTTAAACGTATAGGCCTGCGCTCCCAGTTCCCAGCCCAGTTTGGCTTCGGGGTGTTTTTGGGCATAAGCTGCTAGGCTGCCACCTAAGAGCAACACCAGGCAAGCAAAAGCCTGCAGTATTTTAACATGAAGTATCATATAGGTAATAGTTAGTGTATGCTAAATAAAGATCCAGTAATAAGTAGTGCTGCCAGGCAAGCTGACTGGGGCTTTGAAGGAATTATGCTAAAAGAAACGGGCCTCCGGCGCTTACTTCCTCTGCTGATGCAGCTGCTGTTCTAATGCTTTGCCTTGAGTTCGCTGATGGCTACCTCCGGTACCAGCACTTTGTTTACCTGCTCGGTTACAAGGCTTTTAGGTAATTTGAAAGCAGCCGTCTGCTTTATGTTTCTGGACGAAGCGCCTGCTTTCAGCGTGTATTTCCCGGCTTCTGCTACCCAGGCTGTTTTTCCGGTATCGAAAGAGGAAAGCGCACGTGCATCTAAAGTAAATGTTATGGTCTCTGACTGGTCTGGTTGCAGCAGCCCTGTTTTAGCGAAACCTTTCAGCTCTTTCTCTGGTTTGTCCATGGTATTGGCAGGGGCACTGAGGTACAGCTGCACGACTTCACGCCCTGCTACTTTACCGGTGTTCTTCACTTCCAGGGTTACCGTGATTTTATCCTTAAACTTACCAGAGCTAAGGTTAAGTTTACCATACTCGAAAGTGGTATAAGATAGGCCATAGCCGAACTCATAAGCAGGGTTTACCTTAAAAGAGTCGTAGTAGCGGTACCCTACGTAAATGCCTTCTTCATATACTACTTTTTCGGGTTTGCCAGCCGGTGTGCCTGGAAAGTTTTTGGCAGACGGGGAGTCCTGGTACGCCATAGGAAAGGTGGTGGCCAATTTGCCGGATGGGTTTACTCTCCCGCTCATCAGGTCGGCCAGGGCATGACCTCCCTCCTGACCAGGCTGCCAGGCCAGCAGGATAGCGTCTGCCTGGTCGCGCCAGCTGGCTACTTCAATTACACCGCCAATGTTGAGCACCACCACCACTTTTTTGCCTTTGGCCCGAAACGCCTCCGAAACAGTCTTCAACAGCTTTATCTCCTCAGCCGACAGGTAATAATCATTGTTCAGCTTTCTGTCGCCTCCCTCCCCGAACACGCGCATCAGCGTTATCACCGCCATGTCAGCTTCCTGTGCCTTTCTTCGGATCAGGTTTTCGTCAATGGCCAGCTCTCCCAGAATACTGTCCAGCTTGGGCATGGCAGTAATCAGGCTGTCGGCTTTCATGTTGCGCGGGCGGCCTTTCTTCAGGTACTCCTGGTAGCTGCTTTGCAGTTCTTTGTCGAGCTGGTAGCCTGCCTGCCGGAGCCCTTCGGCCAACGAAACACTGTATTTATTGTTTACCATGCCAGAGCCGGTGCCGCCTACTATCATTTTGTAGGAGTAGTTACCGAACGCGGCAATTTTCTGGTTGCTATTTGCTATTGGCAGGGCCCCCTGCTCATTCTTCAGCAACACCACCGACTGTGCCGCAGCTTCGCGGGCCAGCTGTGCATTTTGCTCCAGGTTGGGCTTGTCAGAGTACGGGTAGTTCTTATACGTTGGAGTCTGCATGGCCACCTTCAGGATACGCCCAATGTTATGATCCAGCACTTTCATATCGAGGGCCCCGTTACGGGCGGCGCTGTCTATTTTATTTGACCACACCGCCAGGCCCGGCATTAGCAGGTCGTTGCCTGCCTGCATCTGCTTCAGGGCGTCTTCGCCACCGTACCAGTCGCTCAGCACAAAGCCGTTGAAGCCCCACTCCTTGCGCAGAATCGTCTCCAGCAGCTCCCCGCTTTCTGAGGTATACACGCCATTGATCTTGTTATAAGACGACATCACCGTCCAGGGATCAGCTTCCTCTACCGCAATTTTAAAGCCCTGCAGGTAGATTTCGCGCAGTGCCCGCTCGCTTACAATGGTGTTGATAAAGCGGCGGCTGGTTTCCTGGTTGTTAGCGGCGAAGTGCTTAATGGAAGTGCCCACTCCCTGCGATTGTATGCCCTTAACGGCTGCTGCTGTCATTTTACCGGAGATAAGCGGGTCTTCGGAATAATATTCGAAGCTTCGGCCTCCAAGCGGGTCCCGGTGAATATTCAGCGCCGGGGCAAGCAGAATGTCTACGCCGTACTCCAGCGCCTCGTGCCCCATTGCGCTGCCTACGCGTTCAGCCAGTTTCAGGTCCCAGCTCGAAGCCACCAGCGATGCCACCGGAAAAGCGGTGCAGTAATAGGAGTTTGGGTCATTGTCTCTACGGGGTGCAATCCGCAAACCGGCAGGTCCGTCAGAAAGATAAATGGCCGGAATACCCAGGCGCACAAACGGATAGGTGTAGCCTCCTACTGCCACAATATTTTTTTGCTTCCGTCCTGGTGTGGCGACAGGCACTACCTCCCGTCTTTTGGCTCCGGTTACCATCAGCGATTTTTCCTCAATGCTCATGGCATCTATCACCTCCTGTAAAGGATTCTGGCCGAGCTGCGGGGCCGGTTTGGTTGGCGGCATGGCAGAAGAATTATTCATGGCCGACTGGGCCATGCCTGATCCGGCAAAGAAGCACTGGGCGATAAAGCAAATGAGTAGTGGGTATTTTGATATTTTCATATTAAAAAGATAATAGATTTAAGTTTTGCCCGGTCAGCTTGCCAGGAGGCAGAGGCCCGGATTTTACAATTATTTGAGTGTTTACATATTTCTATATGTATCTCTCCCGCGAGCTTTCAGCTCGAGGACATTTTGAGGCGAGCTTTCAGCTCGCGGGAGTAATGCTACAGGCGATAAAAGTGGTCCTCGCGAGTTGAAAACTCTCTCCTTCTAAAACCACGAGCTGAAAGCTCGCGGCAGGGATGGTAGTTTTAACTGTAGTTAATCTTTTTAGAAACCCCTTAAGGAGCAGCAGCAGCAGAGGGAGTAAGCGCTGGAGGGCCAGTTTCATTAGCATAATTCCTCCAGAACCTGAAAAGAACTTTTCGGTACAGTAGCCTTATTTTCTTATTGTTCTTCACAGACGATCATTTAAACCATTTCAGCAGTTCTTCTGCAATAACCGTATGGCCGCGCTGGTTCGGGTGGTTCACATGCGACATGTAGGGCTCCACAGTTCCTTCGGTTTTTGCGATCTTCTCAAACTCCGCGTACGGGTCGGCCAGGCCAACTCTATATTTGGCCGCCAGAGCCCGGATCTGTTTGGCATGCTGGGCCAGTTTATTGTCCGGGTTTTTCAGGTCCTGCCGCTGATCAGGTGAAGGCGTTACCAGTATTACTTTTATGTTGTGCCGGAGTGCCTCCTCTATCATTTTCTCCCAGGCCACCTTCGACCTCTCCAGGCCAGGCCCCATGTCGTTAAGCGCATAGTCTATAAACAGCACATCAGGTTTGTGTGGTAGCACGTCGGTGGCAAGGCGGGGCTGGCCCTTTTCGGCATACTCCCCTCCTATGGCCGTAATAATGACATTGATAACCGCATGCGGGTACTCCTGCTTCAGCTTGCTTAACAAAAGGTGCGGGTACGACTCCAGCGTATGCACCTCCTGCCGGCTCCAGTACCCCGACGGTACCGAATGACCATGAAACACCAGGTTGATTCTCCTGTTATTCGGGAATACCGTTTTCAGCTCTTGCTGTACCTCGCTTAAATAAACAGAACTGCCTGCGCTTTTCAGGCTCTGGCACTGTGCCGAAAAAGCTAACAGCAAGGCTAATACAATCAGGTTCGTTTTTCTCATTTTCAACAGACAGCCATTTACCAGGAAACCACCAGATTTCCGGTCACATTTTTCACTACATAACTTTTCCCGAATTCCTTCTCCCCTTTCTGGGCAGGAATCTTTCCTTTTTTCCAGGGGTAGGTGGCGTTCACGTAAAAATGAATACCGTCGTCTGTAATCTGCTCATCGGGGTAAACGCGAACCGTAGCGTTCTGAAGTCCTGATATCTGAAGCCTTCTGCTGATGCCCAGTTCACCGGAGTGCATTTCCTTGCACGATACAATGCCTTCGTTCTGCTCCACAAACACCCGGGCCTCTCTGTTCCAGGCAGTCGGGAAAAAATAAGTAGCATATCCGTTCTGCAGCTCCGTGTCGTAACCATTGAGTACCGGTGCTCCCTGCGGAAATTTAAAGCGATGCTTTACAGAGGTGTTGGGAACATATCCAGACAAGAAATACCCGTTGTTGCTGCGCGAAATGCTTAGAACAGGGCTCTTTACGGCCGGGTCGTATTTATCGACGATGTACTCGAGGCCAAACTCCTGCAGGGCATGCCTTAGATAGGCCGGGCCCACCGCATATTTTTCCGGATCATTTGGTTTCAGGAGTCGTCCCCCTTCGTAGTGGCTGGAATTGGTGCCTCTCACATACACTATTTTGCCGCCTTTCCAGTCTGGCTGCGCCCTTACCCATAGCACGTCGCGGGTGTTTTTGCCCTGCGTCATCTTCACCTTTACCTTAGTGTTCGGGTCTTTCAGTTCTCTGATCTGAGTTTTTAGGCCTCCGCCGGAAAAGAGAGCGGCATGCTGTATAACGGCAGGTGCTGCTTTTGTCAGCCGGTCTTTGCTGTAGCTGTCTGCCAATGTAAACTCTCCTTCCAGTGCAGAAGTGTTCTGCAGGTTCATTAAGGCTGCAAAAGCCGGGCTGGCATGGTCCGCAGGCCCGTACACCATCACCTTACCGCCGTTTTTTACATAATCGATCAAGCTTTTTTCGAAGTCGGAGCCTGCTTCCGGCACAATGGTCACCAGCACAGAGGCATCGAACATGTCCGGCTTGTGCTGCAGGGCAGACCCGAAGTATTTGGTAGAGATAATGGTGTTAAGCGGAAAACCATTGTTGATGGCCTGCCGGATAAACCAGTCGCCATAATATATTTCTGCCAGCCGGTCTTGTTCATTGTAAGCCCAGCTATGATATTCTTCAAAAGGATACACCCAAACCAGCGGCCCCGGCGCAGTCGGGCTGTCGTAGCGGGCTTTCAGAATGTGCGGGGTTACTTCGTTGGGCACCTGTGTCGGCATATTGCCAAAGGAGTCGTCGATGGTCAGGAAATTGAGGTGCGTGGGCAGCTTTATCTCACCCTGCTGGTTAATCATGGCCACTGACATTGGCAGGTAGATGTCGTGTGGTTCACGGCCATACCGGTCGAGCCAGGGGCTGTTCAGCCACCAGGGGTCGTGGGTATAGTAGCGGAAAATGTAGCGGTTGTCGGGCAGCTGCGCAATGCGTGACATGTACCCCACCATCTCCAGTCCAAAATCTCCGTCCAGCGCGGCCCAGGGCGAGTTAGGTGGCGGCAGAATATTATAGCCACCCTCGTAAATCGCCTTCAGGTCTACGCCATCTTTGGCCAGGTCGATGCCCGTAGCCAGGTTGGTGCCCCGCGTCTCGATCCTGAAATCAGGGCATTCCTCCCGGAAAAGGGTCCAGAAATTGATGATCTTGTCTTTGGTGTCTGTCAGATTTTCTTCGTTAAAGCCTTCGCCTGTAAAAATAGTGCCGGTAGAGGCCCAGGGCTCCATGCCAAACCCAAAACCGTTGCTGAACCAGATGTAGTCGAATTCCAGGTCTTTGAGGAAATGCTGGCTCTGGCGACCGAAAAAAGTGCCAAAAGGCGTATTGTCCGGTATTCCGTTTGGAAAGCCTGCGTACGAATCCTGGTCAGCTTTTAAAGTGGCGTAGCTGAATACAAAAGATTTGTGGCCCATGGCGCTACCTTCCAGTATCTCAGGGTGTTTTTTGTACTTAAAATCAGACTTGGCGAATTCCGGCCCCGGATCAAAAGTAGCACCTATGCGGATAGGTTTACCCGTAAGGGCTTCCCCTGTTTCCTTTAAGGTCTGCACTATAAACTTCAGGTCCTGGTAAGTAAAGTTGGGCGGGTTTTCCATGTACAGGTAAGCCCGCTCATGCAGCGACAGCTCTTTGGGCCCTACGCCTACCTCATGTTCGGTATTTGGGTTACCAATGTATTTTGCCCACTCCAGCGGTTGCTCCAGGCTGCCGTTATAATCCAGAATTTCGGAGCCATCAGAGGTCCAGAGCATCACCGAAATGGTATCGGCGTGACGTAACAAAGCGCTCCATTGCGTAAACATCTCTGCCGCCACCCTCCGGATGTAGGCCTCATCGTTTTGCTTGAATGGCTTCAGAGAAGTCTCCAGTGTAATGTTCTGAAACGGTTCCCCCCTCAGGCTAGTGTCTACCAGTGGCAAGGGGGCAGACTGGGCAGCAGTTGGAGCAGGAAGCGGAGGTGGTGGTGTGGTTTTGGAACTGGTGCAACTGTAGGCTAAAAGCCCCAGGAGTAGCCAAAGCCGGTGTTTAAGCTTAAAATTCATTTTTTGTTATAGCGTTATTAGCAGTAATTAAAAGGAAATCAGTATCGGCAATAAGGCACTGGTGTGCTTCAAATTAAATATTAGAAATGATGGAAGATAGGTTCTCTGGCAGATTTTTCAGCATGAAACCTTTTTCCAAATCCATATGGTGGAGCACTTGGTTACGGATCATTAGATTTTCCATAATAGTTTGTCCATTCTGTTATAGACAACGCGTGCCTTTCTTAATTAATAACCTGTATTTTGCTTAATGGCAGGATTTATTTCAATTTCTCTTCTGGGAATAGGCAGGATAAGCTCGTGCGGGGCTATAGAAAAGTTGAGGCCCTTTCCGGCATAGTAGGCATTAACCACCTCTTGTGCCCTGCCAGTTCTTACCAGGTCGAACCATCGGTGCGCTTCGTACGCCAGCTCTACTCTTCTCTCCTGCATTATCACCTCCCGCATCTCCGGCTGAGACAAGCCTTCCAAACTTTGCAAACCGGCCCGACGGCGCACTTCGTTCACATATTGCTGTGCGGATTCCGGGCTCCCCTGCTCATTTAGCGCTTCTGCATACATCAGCAATACATCGGCGTAGCGCAGGACTAAGAAATTAACGGCACCATCTCTTGGGTTTACAGCGGTCAGGTCCACAAACTTAAGGCCATGGCGGCTGTATTCGGTTGCTCCGGTCAGGTTGGAGGTAATGGAGTCGCCTACGGAGGCTTCTCTCCTGCTGTCGTCTGCTTCATAGGCATTCATCAGGCTCAGGGTTGGGGTTATGCGGCCAGAGCCCTGCTGATTATTGGCCAATAGCCCCGTAGAGGCCGGTGTAAACTGTACCGAATAGCTATTTCCTAAGTTCGCGCCCGAAATAAACTTCAGCTCAAAAATAGATTCGGGAAGATTCTCGTTTCCTTTCACAAACAGGCTTCTGTAATTTTCCGCCAGGGTGTACTGGCGTGCGTCTATTACTTCTTTCAGTTTGGAGGCGGCCAGGTCGTGGCGATGCTGGGTCAGATATACTTTCCCCAACAAAGTTTTAACTGATCCGCGGGAGGCATGCCCTTTGTTGGGGTTAACTTCAGCAGGCAGCAGGGTTTCTGCACTTACCAGGTCCTCTATAATCTTACCATAGACTTCATCTTTTGGCTTTAACGTTAAGTCTGTTGCTTTTATCTGTTCAGGGCTGCGGAACTCCACCTGGCTGATGGGGGCAGACCCAAAAGCTTGTACCATGATAAAATTGGCGTAAGCACGCATAAATTTTGCCTCTCCCAGTATCTTGTTCCTGGTAGCCTCATTAATGTCAGCACCTTCCAGGCGATTGATAATAACATTGCAGCGGGAAACAGTATAAAGTAGTCGGTCCCACACTGATTGAACAATGGTATTGGCCGGTGTAAGATTCATTTCATCAAACTCCACTTCTGTAATGGAGGAAGATGAAATAGAAATCTCCGCATTATCCGACATCAGTTCAGCTATGTAGAAGATATCGGTGTTGTACACGTCCCGGAAGGTTCCGTAAACACCGATCATGGCTTTTTCGAAGTCGTTTTCGGTCTTAAAGAAATTCTGGTCGTTTATCTGCGCTTCCGGTTGCAGGTCTAAAAAATCCTTGCAGGAAGTTAAGGCAACTATCAGGAACAGTATAATGATCGCTTTATTTTTCATGGCTTTGTTGCTGTAGGTTAAACTAACTTATTGAAGCGTTACTCTTAAGCCTAGTGTGAAAATCCTTGGGAGCGGGTACGAAAAATAATCTATCCCACTGGCCGCCACATTGTCGCCGGTTGAGCTTGACTCGGGGTCGTAGCCCGGGTAATCGGTAAAGGTGTACACATTCGCCACATCTCCGAACACTGTGAGCGCAGGAATCCGCAGTCTCTGCAGCAGGTTGTCGGGCAGCCTGTAAGACAGGTTGATGTTCCTGATTCTCACAAAAGAGCCATCGAACAGATACCTGGAATTGGAGCTGAGGCCTCTGGCGTAGTCGTTCCGGATGGCTCTGGGTACTATCCCGTCTCCCGGTTCCTGCTCCGATTTCCAGCGGTTGGCCACCAGGGCCAACTGGTTCTGCACACCTGCACTGTTCAGCACGATCTCTCCTCCCTGGAAATAAACCTGGTTTCCTTGCGTACCCACAATGGTCGTACTCAGGGTCAGGTTTTTAAAGGTAAGGTTATTCGTGAAACCGAAAGTGTATTTTGGCCAGGGGTTTCCTACAATAGTTCTGTCAGCATCTGTTATCACACCATCGCCGTTCACATCCTCAAACTTTAAATCGCCGGGCTGCACGTTGGGGTGTTGTTTGGGCAGGGCATCTACCTCCGCCTGGTTTTGAAACACCCCGATGGCATGCAGCATAAAGAAGCTTGAAATAGGATGCCCTACTTCCGTTATCTGGTAGGCCGAGTTACTTATTCTGGAACCTGTGGAGCTCAAGGCCAGCACTTTGTTCCGATTCATGCTGATATTGAAGTTCGTGTTCCAGGTGAAATTGGAAGATCTGATATTAACCGTGTTTAAGGCAAGTTCTAAACCCTTGTTTTCGAGTTCACCTACATTTTGGGTGGAAGATCCGAATCCTGAGATGGCGGGTAGCAGGCTATTGAGCAACAAGTCCTTTTTGTGGTTCCGGTATACATCTGCTGTCAGCGTAAGGCGGTTGTCGAAGAGGGAAAGGTCCATGCCCAGGTTCACTTCCTGTGAGCGCTCCCAGGTCAGGTTTTCGTTGGCCAGGCTTTGTGGTACAATGCCCAGCACCGGCTGCGCTCCGGACACATACCTGGAAATGCCGAGCAGACCGATGTGCGCGTAGTTCCCGATCAGGTTATTGCCGGAGGTGCCATAGCTGGCCCTGAACTTTAAGTCATTCACCGCTGTCAGGTTAGCCATGAATGGTTCTTTGGACACACGCCATCCTGCCGAGAAAGAAGGGAAAGTGCCCCACCTGTTATTTACCCCAAACCTGGAGCTGCCATCGCGGCGGATAGTGGCCGTAAAAAGGTATTTGTCGTGGTAAGTATAGTTTACCCTTGCCAGCAAAGAAAGCATCGACCACTCCGTTATAAAGTTGGTCCCGGCATTTACGTTTCCGCCTGCCAGAATCGGAATATAATCGGTAGGGAAATCCATGGCGCCGGCCTGGAACATTTCCAGGGCATCTTTCTGGGCCGTAAACCCTGCTACTGCGTTCAGGCTGTGCCGCTCCCCGAATACCCGCTGATAGTTCACGGTGTTTTCGTTGAGCCAGTTCAGGTTGGTGCGCTGGTGCGTTCCTGCGGTGGCCGGGCTGGTTTTGGCTCCCCACTCTCCTATTTCTGACGATTTCCAAAGCCTGGTCTTGTCTACAATGTAATTGACGCCCAGGGAAGTGCGCAAGGTAAGGCCATTCAGGATTTCATATTCCAGAAAGTTATTGTTGAAGATATTCGTGGAGTTGCGCCGGTCGCTGAATTCATCCAGAATAAGCAGCGGGTTTTCTACAGGCACTCCAAGCGGATCCAGTAGCTCTGAGCTGTACTGTCCGTTTTCGGTATAAATAGGAAGAGCGGGCGAATTGGCCAGGGCTGCTGAGATCAGGCCCCTTTGGCCCAGGTGACCTTCGGCGCGGGCAAAGTCACCGAATGAGTGGGAACCGGCCACCGATACGCCAATCTTTAAACGTTTTGTTAAATAGGCATCTACGTTGGTGCGGAGGTTAAACTTTTTAAAGTTGGAGCCCTCTATTATTCCCTCCTGATCGAAATAGCCACCTCCTACATAATAATTGATATCGTTGGCACCGCCACTTACCGATAGCTGATAATTTTGCATGGTGGCTGGCCTGAAAATTACATCCTGCCAGTCGGTGTTGGCCGGAAGTGCGGCCGGGTTCCGGAATTCAGGCTTAACGCGTGTGGCTCCTGATCTTATCTCATTTGGGTCGGAGGCGTTTCCACCGGCATACACCCAGGCATTGTCCCGGCCATCAGCCACGAATTCAGCAAACTGCTGCGCGTCCAGCAGGTCCAGTTTCCTGGCTACGGTCTGCACACCACCGGTTGCCTCAAAGCTGATGGAAGCCTTGCCCTGACGGCCCCGCTTGGTAGTAATGATAACAACCCCATTGGCTCCCCTGGAACCATAAATAGCCGTGGCAGAGGCATCCTTCAGAATTTCTATCGATTCAATATCAGCGGGGTTGATGGTGCTGAGCGGATTGATTTTGTTAGCGGTGTTGTTGGCCATGCCACTTGAGGAAAAAGAGTTTCCGTTGAAGCTGCTCACATCTGAGCCGCCACCTCCGGCACCAATTGCATAGCCGTCTATCACATACAGGGGCTGGTTTCCGCCGGTAATAGAGCTGATACCCCTAATCAGGATATTTACGTTCCCGCCCGGAGCTCCTGTTGTTTGCGTAATCTGCGTACCTGCCACTTTGCCCTGCATCATCTGGTCAAAGCTGGCTGATGGAGTTGGCAACAGCTGCTCACTGGTCAGGCTTACCATCGAGCCGGTCAGGTCTTTTTTCTTCTGGGTGCCATACCCCACCACCACAACTTCCTGCAACAGCTTCTGGTCGTTATCGAGCGCAACATGTACAACAGCCCTATTTCCGACAGCTACTTCCTTGGGGTTGTATCCTACAAAGGAAGCAACCAGAATAGCGTTTGGACTCACTGATAAGGTAAAGCTGCCAGTTACGTCGGCTGTGGCGCCGTTCATTGTTCCTTTCTCCACGATCGTGGCCCCGATAAGCGGTTGTCCGCCATCTGCGGCTGTGATGGTTCCGCTGATCTCAATTTTGCTGCCTGATTGTGCTGCCAGCTTATTTTCAAAGCCTGTTAACTGTAACACCACGTAAATCAAGCCCAGAAAAAGTACTTTACTGTTTACATATTTCATCGTAGTTTATCATATAGGTGAGGCAATGAGTTTATAGTACTACTTGTAATCTTAATAACTGAGTAATGCTGAAAAGTTGATCTTACATAAAACATCCTAACGCACTAAGTTAAAACAGGCAAAAAAAATAGCTCCATTTTATGTGCCTTAAGTTAGCTGCGATGTATTGTCGGTGTTGTTCATAGATCAACTTAATGTAAAACCTGATAATATAAATTAATTATTTTGGATAAGTTACTAGACTCTCTTTTTAGCTCTATGGGGCAATTTTAATTGGTTAGTACTCTTAACGCACTAAGCATGTAGCAATAATAAAAAAATATCCTGAAACAACCTAACACCTGTAAGTCTTTTACCAATTATTTCTTCCATGTTTAGGAGCAGCAGAAGCAGAAGAGTGCTCAGGAGGGTGTTTTTGATTAGAATAATATGGGTTATGCTGAACAAGCTTATAGGGCCAGATGGCACTTTCTGAAGCCTCTGGTACACCTCCCATTTCATCTAAATGCAGGTGTCGTATTTAAAATACTGCCCAATCGGCCTGGCTCCGTCTGCTGACTTGGCCTGCAGCACGAGGTCAGCGGGCATCGAGGATTAGCACCCAGTCCTGGTCATCGCCTTGTGTGGGTGGGGAGAACGCTTTGGTGCCGGAGTTTTTGAAATTACCTCCTTTGCTTACCGTTCCGGTTCTGGGGTTAAACCAGGAGGCCTTTATTTTTTTCCCGGAAATAATTCCCAATTGTAATGTGAAAGGCAGCCCCGAAGCGGAATAAACAAAGCTGTATTCCGTTCCCCGGGTTGCCTGAATTCGCTCTTTATAATGATCAGAAACCGGGCTTACGATCATCGACTGATCCGGCACCCGCTCCAGCAGGGGGCGCGACTCCATCAGTTGCCGCACATGTGTCATGGCGTTGGCGCCAGGCAGGTCCAGCGACTCGTACCAGGGCTTGGTGGCATCTATATGCCTTTTACGTTCCGGCGCGTACATCTGCCACACGTTATTGCAGCCGTAGGTGTGGCCATGGGCACCGGCAAACAAATTTAAATAAGCCTTTCGCCGGATATCGGTGGGATCTGCGTAGCCGTTTTTCTCCAGGTTAAAGCACACGGGAATTTCTTCGTACATCGGCTCCCCATCCATGGTCGGCTTTACGGGTGACAGATTATAATCGTGCGTGATCTTGTCCCAGACTTTGGTGTCGGCGCAATGCCCGGACTGCCACATGTTAAAATCCAGCCAAGGTTCGGCATGAAACCACTTCGAGGAATTTGTTTGCGGGTGGAAGGTCATCATGGCATTTTGGTTGCCGCCTACTGCTTCGGTTATGCCTCTGGCCAGTGCGCGCCACACCTCTACATCCTCAGAGCCATCGCGAGGGTTGCGGTCGCCGCCAATTACCCAGATTATATTTTTCCGCTCTTTGTACCGGTTGCCGATATACCTGCCGTAGGCATAGGCGTTGCGGTAATCGAGGATCTCAGGCCCCACCCCCCACTTATTCTTAAACAGCTTGTCGCCCCAGGTGGGCAGCAGGGCCATGTGTAAACCCAGTTCAGCAGCTTTATCCAAAATAAAATCTACGTGCTCAAAATAAGCTTCATTGGGTTTTAAGAGATCGTTCCCGTGCAAAGGCGTGTGCCCATAGGGGTTCGGGTCGTTCAGCCCATCATGCTCGGCCAGGACGACGGCCTGAATTACAGTAAAACCCTTTTGGGCCCTGTTGGTTAAGTACATGGTTGCTTCTTCGCGGTTTAACCTGTGAAAAAGCTCCCAGGCCGTATCGCCCAGGTAAAAAAACGGTTTACCATTGGTGTACACCAGGTACCGCCTGTTGTCGCTTACCTTTAAATCAGTCTGCGCTCCCGACAACATTGGAATAGTGAGGGCGAGGACTACAAACAAGGCTTGTACATAGTATTTCATAGGGAGTAGCGTTTTTGAAACTTTGATAAAGAACCTAAATCAAATTATTTAAATGAAAATGCCCCTCCCGAGGCATTTTTTCTGCTGCTGCACCTGCTGAAGCTGCACCTGGAACCAGCAAAATCAAAACATAAAGTACCTGGCTAAAAGCTTTATGTTGGTGTAATTCATCAGCTAAAGTTAAAAAACTATTCCTGCTTAAACCTTGCTTCCTTATGGTGAGGCAGCACAAATTATTCTGATGAAAAACCTCTTTGGGACTGCATCGAATTCAACATTAGGAATGATGGCAAATGTGCTTTGACAACAGCTATCGTAGCAATTTTCATCTGCTTATAATTCGTGAGTTGCTGAATTTATTCCAACAGTTTTACTTCAAAAGGCTTTTCATCAGAATTTTCACCTGGCCTTGTTAGAGATAAGTTGCATGCGTTTCAGTAAGCGGTGAGTAAGGCAGTTTGGGCAACACTGTTTCAGATACCAGCTTGCTCCACGTTGCCTTATTTTTAAAACTGCACGATAAATTTGCGGCTCATCTTGCTGTTTGCATTGTAGAAGGTGGCAATGTATAAGCCCGACGACAACCTCTGTACCGGCACCTCCAGTGCGTTAGTTCCCTCGGTAAAAGCATATGGTAGCTCTGCCAGTTTTCTGCCCAGCATATCTGTTATAATGACCGTACCTTTACTGTCAGCGGAAACTGTGGCAGCGATATGAATAGCCCTTTCTGTTGTTGCCTTAATGTGCAGTTGATCCTTTTCTAGTACATGCTTTGTGGAGTACAAGGCATTGGAGGTAACACTGCCAGGGTTTTCCAACTGCTGGTGAGACGAAAGTTGAATAAAATCGATACCTACGGCTTTCCCTAAAGATGCTTCCTGCACCGGGCTCGGTACATCGAACCGGATGATGCGCGCATAGCTCTTGCTGCTCCAGGCAGCTATCTGGCTTAGGTCCAGGGTATATTCCTTAAATTCAGTGTCGTTGCTGCTGATCTCAAATTCCAGAAAGTTAGCGACGTTGTCGCCTACCGGCCCCCACCAGTAGAACCTGGCTTTGGTTTCCTCTGTATCGTTTTTCAGCTTAATGGTGAGGTGCTTATACACTTTCGGTTCGATGGGCGACATGGCTGGCACATCGTAGCGGATGTTGTTGTAGGTTTGGGCGGCGGTCAGGTTCAACACGCCTTCTTCCGTAAAGGCACCGGTATAGTTCACGATGCTCCAGCCTTCTGCCTTGTTGTTCACCACGGGCTCGTTGAATTCCCAGCTATAGGTAAACACCTGTGGCAAAGCCGACAACAACTTAACCTGATCTACCTGCACCTGCTTGCCCTGGGCAGCAGCACTTGCCACGGCAGGCACATCAAATCGAATCAGGCGGATGCTGCTTTTGCCAGTCCAGGCCGCGTTCTGGCTCAGGTCTAAGGTATATTCCTTTACACCTGTGTCGTTGCTGCTGATGTCGAACTCCACGAAATTTGCCACATTGTCACCGACTGGTCCCCACCAGTAAAACCTGGCTTTCGTGTCTGGGGTCTCATTTTTCAACCTGATAACAGCGTATTTGCTCAGGTTTGGGTTAATGACATTGCTGGCCGGCACATCGTATTTTATGTGCTGGTAGGTCTGGTTTACGACCAGGTTCAGCAGGCCTGCCTCAGAAGCTGCCTGGGAATAGTTCACAATGGTCCAGCCATCTATGGTGTTGTTCTGAACGGCTCCGTTAAAGTCCCAGATATGCGTTTCCGGGTTATCTTCTACTTCGTTCGTGCATTGGGTTTTTGCAGCAGTGTATTTTTCCAGTATCGCCATCTGCGGCCTGTCCACGCCGCCAATGGGTTCTACAGCCAGTTTGTACGTATTCCACCAGGGGCCGGCAGCCCAGTAGGTGCCGTTAATGCAGTTATCCCGCAGGTAAGCCAGCATATTGTCGAGTGCAACCAGCCAGCGTTCATCGTCGTCAGGCACACCATACTCGCCTACAAAACCTCTCAGGCCGTTCTCACGGAGCCACCTCACAAAGGGAGCCGTGCGGGCTATGCCAATGGTTGGGTTGGCCTGCTCCCCATCGTAGGTCTGGTCGTACTTGCCGGAAGCATCATCGTCGAAGTACACATGCGCCTCAAAGATCAGGTTGTCGGAGGGGTCCTGCAGGTTCTTCAGGTTATCGCTGGCGGCCGGCCAGCGGGCAGCGGAGCTCCAGCTGTCGCCTCCTACCACAATAGTGGTTTGGGTATCGATGCTTCTGATGCTGGTGATGATGGCTTGTGCAATATTAAACCAGGGGGTGGATGCCAGCATGCCGTGAGGCTCATTCATGATGCCATAGCCCCATATATTTTCATCGTTTCGGAACTCATTGGCCAGTTTTGCCCAGGCATCTGCCACTGTGGCCACAGGCAGTTCCGGGTTTCCGATTATGAACTCCACCCCGTTTATTCTCCGGCGGCCGTAGTTGTGCATGTCCAGCAGTACCCATACACCACGGGCCCTGGCATCCGCCAAAAATGTCCGCATCCGGGCCAGCTCCACCGGGTCGAGCGGTCCGTTCAGTTCCGGCTGTATCCGCTCCCACTTAAAGGGCATCCGGACCAGGCCCAGCCCTTTAGATTTAAAGTAGGTCAGTTCTGCAGCGTTGGGGTAGGTGTAATCCGTACCGAAAACGCCGGGTATGTTTGAACCGAACTCAGCACCGGCCAGGTTCACGCCAAAGGAAGCCGGTTCTCTGGCAGGCATGGGCTCCAATGGCTCCGGTTCCGGAAGAGGCAATACCTCGGTGGTAAGTTTAATGACATCTACCTGCACGTTTTTACCGAAAGAAGTAGCATGCAAGGGGCTCGGCACATCAAAGCGGATGATGCTAATAGAGCCGCTCCACCTGCTGTCTCTGCTCAGGTCTATCTTATATTCTTTGAACTCCGTGTCGTTGGCAGATACAGGAAACTCTATGTAGGCGGCCGTAGCGGCACTCCCCCACCAGTAGAACCTCGCCATGCCATTCCCAGTCTCGTTTTTTAAACGGATAACAGCTGTTTTGCTCTGCGCCGGATCTATGGCATTGCTGGCAGGCACATCGTAGCGGATATGGTTGTAGGTCATGTTGCCGGTCAGGCGCAGGATGCCGTCAGTGGTGCTGGCATTGCTATAGTTCACGATGGTCCAGCCTTCTACCTTATTGCCAACTACCGGCTCTTCAAACTCCCAGCTATGCGTGTTATTTTCGTTAGGATCGGTCTGCGCGCCCAGGCTAATGCGGTAGGCATGTGTAACGGGCTTGTTGATCGTATAGATATGGTCGGCTACGGCAGCGACTTGCTGCTCGGTTTCCTGTTCCTGTGGCTTCTCCAGGAGGTAAGCATCAAACAGGCTTTTGTTGGCGGCATAAACCGGATCGTTTATAGTTCTCAGGTTGTCGATATGAGCTTTAACCTCTGAAAAAGCCGCCTGCTTCAGGGATGCCGGGAGGTAGTTTATCTCCAGCCGCTTTATATCGCGGAGTTTGCGCTGCAGCGAACGGTAGCGCATGGTCTGGGCCCTCACCTGCACGGCCTGCCTGTATTGCGGTGTGTTTTGCTCCAGCGCCAGGTTTACGCCCTTATTTAACTCTTCGCTGGTGTAGTTTCGGATAAAGATGCCATCAATGGTAAGGGCATAGTCGCCTTTGGGCAGCGCTGCCACTTTTAGCAGCTCAGCATTCAGTTCCTGCTGAAACGGCACCAGTTCCAGCGCAGATGCTGCCTCAGCTGGTACCGGGAAAGGCAGGCTTTTGGCAAGGTGGTTAAACTCTATGAGGTCGTTCCCTGTAACCAGGTTGCTCACCGTACAGTCTTTACATCTTTGCAGCTTGCCGCTCCGGATGCTGATTTCCGACACGAATCGGGGGGCGCCCGTATCTTTCAGAAACTGATAGGCCATTATAAAATTGCCGGGCGTACCCGGATGGATGCGGTCGTTGCTGATCAGGGTGGCTTTGGGGTTGGTTGCCTGCACCTGCTGGTTCAGGTTGTTCAGGATGCTAAAATAATCCACCACCTTCAGGTTGTATTGCTGTGCCAGCTCGTCTATGATGACCGTGCATTTTTGCAGGGCATCGTTCACGCCATACATGTTGGGGGCTGGCAAATCGCCTGTCTGGTCGTATATAGATGGCTTTTGCAGAATTACCCTGGTGTTGGCCTGCAGAAGCCTCTGAATAACCTGGTTCAGGTAACCTCTGTAGTCATCGATTGCCCGCTGTTTCTTTACTTCGATGTCAGGTTCATTTTGCCGCTCTGGCGCGTACAAGCCTCTGTTCACATCGTTCATGCCGGCCATTACAACCGACCAGTCGGCTGGTTTGCGCAGGATGTCTTCGTCCATTCTCCGGAGGAAGTTGTTGGCGTTGTCGCCCCAGATGCCGGAATTGTAAAAAGTTACTTTTGAGTCGGGGAAGCGGGTGGCGTAGTACAACATAATAAAATTATGGAACTCCCCGCTATGCGTAATGCTGTTGCCAATGAAGTTGATGCGATCGCCGTTCTTAAAAATAATGTCCTGGTCTTGCCGGGCAAAGGAAAGGTGGTGCAGCACCAATACCAGCAAAAGCGTAAGTAAAGCTGTTTTCTTTCTCATGGTTTTTATGTGTGAGGTGAAAGGTTTGCAGGTTTGGTGGGTGCTGCAAAGACAATAGGCCGGCGGCCCTGCAGAAGCTCGTTTCTTCCATAGGAAGCTACCCACTAAAAATGTGTGGCAGCAGAAAGCCAGTTGGCATAAAAAATAGCCTGATGCCATTATCGAAAATATGCAAATAAAATCTCTGCACGTAAGCGCAGGCAGCAGCTCGCCTCCAGTAAGCTGGCAGTACCAGCTTCAGCTCCCTTCTTACACATCTAACTCAGCGAATGATCTACTGTTGAAGCAGTCTTTTTCAGGGAATGGTTACCAGGTTGAGGCAACTCCCATCATCAGCAGCATCAGCAGCAGCAGCAGCAGCAGCAGAAAGGAGCTCCGGAGGGCATTTCTGATTAGAATTATTCATAAAACTATATCGTATGACCCTCTCTCGCTTACCTTTTGGCAAATAATAGCAGGTACTTGGTCCTGTTCTACAGCTGCCACCTTTCTGCTCTACTGGTACATTAAGGATTATTTCGGGAAGCCGCGTCTAAACTGGTTTCCGGGGCCAGCAGCGCAGCAGCCCAGTCTTCCTGCAACAAAAAGTAAAGTCGGGAGTAGTGTTTATTATCCCAGGTTCTTGCCGCCAGTTCCAGATAAGGCGCTAGTTTGCCCTTGTCCATGCCTTTTTCACGGGCTAGTTTCTGCACTGTTTCCAGTTTGCTCCGGAGGCCGTTCACGAACTCTTTCGGCAGCCGTACGTCTCCTCCTGCCACAGCCTGTTGCCCCTTGTTACTAGTGAAAACCCGTAACTCGTATGGCTTCAGGGCCAGCTTGACTTTGCGTGTTTTTTTGGTGCTTGTGCCAATAGCAGGCTCCATTAGCCGATCAGCGTGTGTGAGGTTTATGGTAACCTGGGCTGGCTCCGGCAAGGTGTTCAGCACATAAAAGTACAACTTGCCGTCCACCACTTTCTGCCGGATGCGCACAGGGTCTGCTACCGCTGGCACATCGTCGAATTTAACGGCTGGCAAGGCCTGCAGTGCCCGCGAGAACTGACTTAGCTCCTCTTCCATTCCGAAGGTGCCTACCACGTATCCGCCTTTCACTAAACTGGTGGCATCGAGGTGGTGCAGGGCGAAAACATAGGGCTCCATGCTGTGGTAGCCAACCGCATTCAGCGTAGATGCCCGCCACACCATTTCATTAACGCCTAAGGCTTTCAGTCCTGCCAGCGGCGCCTCTTTTCCGATCGGGTCTTCCCAGTAGCGGTCGTGTATCGTTACCCGCACCTTCTCATGGTCTTTAAGCGATGCCACTACTTCGGGTGCCGTCATTACAGTACGGTTTACCTCATGATTGGCAGGCGGATAGTTGTTTCGTTTCCAGCGCATGTCTGCCGGTACCGTGGTATAGTTAAAGACGATGTTCGGGTGATTTTTGTAGAGTTCCGGGTCTATACCCATCTCCCGCATTACTTCCACGCTGGGTTCAGTAAGGTAATCTGCCAGGCGCTGGTTATGGGTAAGGTGCACAAATACGTTCAGCTTTAGTTTCAGGTCGGGGCGGTAAGTGGCCATGTGGCGGCCCAGGCTGGCGTAGTGCTCATACAGAACCTTACAGCGCCAGTCGATCCAGGCTTTTTTGGCGGCTGGGTTGTTCATGAGCCAGGTGTAGCTCTTGTTAAAGCGTGTCGGATCTCCTGCTTTGTAAACCGGTATCCGGAGCCCGGCTTCTTCCTGAAATCGTTTGAGGTTACTGTCGTTGTAGCCGGATGCCAGGGAACCGAAGGTGAATAGTTTCGGGCGAGCCATGACCAGGGAGATGCCGTCAAAGGCCGGTTCCTGGGCGTAGCGTTCGCAGAGTTCCGTTACAATATTGGTCACCGAAGCCATAACCCGCGGATCGGCCGGGTTATAGTTAGGGTCAGCGCCATGCCAGTAGCCATACCAGAGTTTCCCGTCTTTGTTAATATTGATGACGGTTTCTTCGCCTGTATGCAGCAAGGCGGTATCAGCTAAAGCATACTTGTTTAAGCTGGGCAGCGTATGGATGTGTAGACCTGCCGTAAACTTGATCTGTTGTTCCCCCAGCCGCTTGAGCAGGTAAGCCGGATAACCATCGGGATGAGGACGCTGCCCGCCCTGGGCCCCATCTATGTCTGGCTGAAAAGGTTCTACAGCAGTACCGTATAGTGGGCCCGCATACCAGGCTAGCGGGTACTCCAGCTCCGTCTGCCCAAACGACTGCATGTATTGCAACAGCCGATCGGTGGCTTTGGTGAACCCTGCAAGGTCACGACCGGTGCCGAAGTTATGGAACAGTACCGGGTCTTCGTAATAGAGGCCGGTGCTGCGGGCCGGTACCGTGCCGGAAAAACGGTTTTTCGCATCTGTCACTTTAAAATGCTGGATCTTGTAAATTTTGATGTGCTGCACCGCTGCCGGATAATCGGGTTCAGCTGTCATGAAGATGAACGCCTGTTTTTTGGAGCGGGGCCAGAAGACAATGCGGTGCTCCTGCATGTTGTGGGAGAGCGGATATTCCTCCCCCGTAAAAACACCGGTATGCGCCTGAAAATCTATGTTGTTGCCAAAGTCCTGCAGAAGCACCTCCATGGTGCGGGGCTTATCGTCCGGATAGCTAATCACAGCCAGGTGCGGCTCATTGGCTTCTTCCACCTCAAAGGCCATGGCAAAGCGGTCGCGCTGTTTGGCACCAGCTTCGCGGTAAGCGCCAATGGGAGCTTGAATCAGCGTAGTGCCGCCAAACTCGCCAACCGGCTTCTGGCTTACGGCGTCTACCTCGGCCACCAGGACCTGTTTCGCCTCCTGCGCCTTAGCCTTTTCTGCTACAGCCAGCACATGCACCGGTGACTGCGCCTTTTTTGGCATTCCTTTTTCCTTGTAATACAAAGAGAGCTGGTAGGTGCCAGCCGGGTTAGCTGCCAACTCAATCGTAAGCTTCGATTTCTCCAGACCCTTCAGCGTTTGATCAGGAAGCTTGCCCTGCTGCAGCACCTTGCCGCTATTCCCTGTGAGTTCAAACCGAAGCTCCTTCAGGTTTATGGTGGCCTGGCCGGCATTGGCCAGCACTACAGGAACCTGAGCAGGCGAGGCAGCCGTTACAAAAGGATCATGCATCGTGACATCAGCTGTAAACTCTCTAAAACGGAGGAACGCCTCTCTTGCCTCAGCTTCGGTCAGTTCGCGGTTGTAGATGCTGAACTCATCGATGGCGGCAAGGCTGGCACGCTCTCCTTTTGCATTGGCCGCCCCTATAAAAAAGGAATTGTACGTGGCAGGTTGCCATTGGGGCATCCAACCAATAGAGGCGGGCTTGCCATCTACATATATACTGGCTCCTTTCCTGATGTTCCAGGTAAAGGCCACGTGGTGCCACTCCTGCTGCCAGTCCTCAATTTTATGGTAAAAAATGTACGAGTCTTTCGGGTCTTTTATGCTGAAGCGGATAAACCTGTCTTTGTACAGCTCTATTTTCAGGCTGTTACTGCCAGCGTTTTCAGGGCCATCTTCATTGAACAAGGTGTAGACCTCTCCTTTCCTGCCTTCACTCCCTGGCGGCAGCCGAAGCCACATGGCAATGGTGCCTTCCTGCTTTTGCAGGTTCCCGGAGGAGGCATACTGCAATACCTGACCAGGTGTAAAGCTGACGGCTTTCCCCTTAATCCCGCCTGTTGTGGCAGGCCTGTTGCTGCTGTTGACGGGGCTACGCCTGCCCCTGGCCTCTGCCTCGAAGCCTTTGTCAAAATCCAGGTGGAACAAGACCTGCGCTTCCTTTTGGCTGCCGGGTGCTTCACCTGGATTATTAAAAGCCACCGCTGCAAAAGAATGCAAAAAAAACAGGATTAAAATAGAATTTGCCGTCCGCTTCATCATCATATTTACTCCACTATTACTGCTTCAATGTTTAGATATTCGCCAATTTTCTTAATGGTCTGCGCATGGTGGCCTACACCAAGTGCAAAGTGATGGGTTGGCCCTTCTTTCACCCATTTTTTCAGGAAGGTCCGCACATCCGGTTTAAAATAGCCCCTGGTGTTGGTGTTGCCTGTTGGCGGAATAGGGCCTTCAACCGATGTTCCTTCCGCTATCACAAACTTAAACTTGCCATCGTAGGTGGAGGTAATACTAAGCATGGTGATGGGGCCTTCCTTAATCTTGAACTCCACTCCTGCCCCGAAACCGGGTTTGCCATGGTACTTTTTAAGGCTTCTGAGCACTGGTTTACCCTGTGCTATGGTCACGTTATGCGGGCCGTCGTGCCCTACCAGAATAAAGTTCTCTTTAAAGTCCACCGGGTGAAATTCGGCGAAGCTGCCACCAATGCCCAGCCGCTCCATTATCATCATGGCGATGCAGCATTTCAGGTCCGATTCGCCACACATCGGGAAGCCGGCACCCGTGAGCAGGGAGTTTCCTACGATCAGGTTCGTCATAACCTTGCGCGTGTCGCTCTCCGCTTCGCCTTCGTAGTAATAGGCCAGTCCGTCCAGCTTCTTATCTTTCACAAACTCCTCCAGCGCCACCGACACGCGTGCGGCCACTTCCAGGTCGGTAGCGCGCAGCTTTTCAGAGATAGGGTCAGAAACAGGGTCCGGGGTGTCAAAGAAGTCGAGGATGCGTTTTTCTTCTTTTTTGATGTCCTGCTCCGCTACCCGATGGTATTTGCTTACAATTTCGTGGGCTTCGCACTGCACAATATGTAACCCGAAGTGTGCGGTGAGCATGGTGGCATCGGAGTGCATATCGAGCATAGCCTCGATGGGGTGACCAATATGGCCGATACGTGCCGTTTTAAGGTCGTGCAGCACGCGGGCAATGTTGCAGTAAGTACCTATCTCTGCCTCGGCAGCCGGATCGTCGTGCAGGGTTCCTATAATTACATCGGGAACCTTTTTACCCATGCGCACGGCCACACCCGTAAACTCTGGCAGCGAGCAGATATCGTCGTTGTACAGTTGCTGATAGGTCGACGCTTTGCTGTAGTTCAAGGCTTTGTCAGGCTGCAGCGCCACCAGTACCACCGGCACGTCAATGCTCTTGATGATGATGCCAAAAGTGCTGGAGGTGGCATAAGTGAGCATGTCGCAGAAAATAAGGTCCAGGTTGGCGGCTTTGAGTTTCGGCAGCAGTTCATAAGCGCTGATCACATCGTCTACCATCCCAAAGTCAACTACCTCCGCATTATGCTTCTGCACCTTTTCCAGGAAAATTGCCTGCTTCTCCAGCATTTGCTCATACAGCCCCTCAAATTGCTCCCAGTATTTAGAGTACCCTACCCCAAAAACACCTATGCGGGGAACCGTTTCCTTTCTTTTTTTAATAATCGGTGAATGTTGTGTTTTCACGTCTAGTTCAGCAATTGCCAACTCTTCCAATTGATTCATATTCTAAGGTTTAATACTTTATTATATTCTTTACGCACTAAGGTTTTTGCAGAAAAAAGATCCCTCTCTGGGAAGTTGTTTTAAACAGTAATTATTTGCTTTTAGGCTTCTTATTAAGGATTCGCGACAGTATTCAAAGGAGGTTCCTGCAGCTTTCTTATTGTCTTTCTCTTTTAAGCTGATGCCGAAAGAAAAGGCAGAACAATTGCCACCCGAATTATTCTAATCAAAATGCACCCTCAAACCATATGTCTGCTCCTGCTGCAGTTGCTGCTTTGCCGGCTGATGGGCTTATTAAATGGCGCCTCTGCTTCCAGGCTCAGGTTTAATTTTGATCTGTTTTTAAAATAAAAAGTTAACGCACTAAGTTAATAAAATTATTGATACTCCTACCTTTTCAAAGCCTTATTATTCCGAAAAGGACTAAAGTTTTTTGCCGAAGCGGAATTGCCTCTCTTTGGAGCCCTGAGACTAAATTTAGGACTGAAGGTTTATGGCTGAAACTGGTGCTAGCATTCAGATCTTCCTTACTAACAGCAGCAACAGCAGAGCCTTGCTCTTAAAGAGGCGATTTTTCATTAGAATAATTGCTCCTGTGCTCCACAGCATTTGCTTCTATGTACTTCGGCCCAATCCGGCTACATCTCTGGATTAGTAACAAGGTTTTTTATAGCGGGAGTTTTAAAGCTGTCACTATTTCGCCTTACTCCGTTATGGTGATTTCAAATTGCCTCATCACCTGCTTGCGGTCGTCAACAGTTTGGTTGGCGCCTATAAAAGTGACGACGTAGGTGCCGGGTTGTGTGTATACAAACTGGTGGCTGTCCAGGGCATTGGTTCCTATATTCTGGATAGGCGTGCCTCTGTCGGGTGGCACCTTAGTAAAATAAAGCGGTTTGGTAACGTACCAGTCTTCGCTTTCGGGCGCATTTTTGCCGCCACCTATTATAACCAGATCCACAATCGGGGTGCCCCTGGAGTACCAGGCATTGGCATCGTTTGTAATGCTGAAGGGCTGCCAACCGGCAGTCTGCAAGGTAGCCACCGGAATGGCGGAGCCATCGGGCAGCAGGGTGCTGGCTTTGAACTCCGGCACGATCCAGTTTCCGGCTGCCTTGTCGGGGTCGGTGGCTCCCTCAAATTTCAGGGCAAAGAACAGCGGCTTGCCCGGTTCCACTACGTCAGAAATATCCATCGTTCCGGAAGGGGTTATGGTGGGGTTAGGTGCAATGGTGCCTCTGTTGGTAATGTCTGTCCAGGAGGCTGCTTTCACACCTTCTGCCGTTAACGCAGCAAGGTCGCTGCTCACCATTAGCTTAAGGGAATTCAATTGGGTGCCTCCTCCGCCATACTGGGTGGTAACGTGCAACTGTGGCTTGCCGCCTTCCACCTCGGTGCGGTCGCGGAAATTGTAATCGGCACCGGGCAAGCCTGAATAAAACGTGATATGGCCTGCATAGCCTGTAAAATTGAACTTAACAGGCTCTCCGACCTTATAAGTCAGCTTTTCTGCCTGCACATCGAAATCAGGTGCAACCACCTCCATCGTCTTATCGCACGAAAGCAATGTAAGGGCGATAAGCATTCCGTATAAATATCTCATAACCAATATCTTTTTAGTATCCTGGATTTTGTGTAAGAGCCTTGTTCAAGGCCATGTCGTAGGTTGGGATAGGCAGCAGCAGGTTGCGCTCCGACACGTTGGTCTGCGCCAGCACGTGCCCCTGCACAGCGCCATTGGCAAGTGCCCAGCTCATATAGGATTTCATATCGCCTATAAAATTGCCCCAGCGGATCAGGTCCGGCCTTCTGGAAGCCTCGAAGCAGAACTCGCGCGCTCTTTCATCTTTAAGTATTTCCCTGAATTCTTCTTTGCCCAGTCCGTCCGGCAGATCGGCGTTTATGTCGGGTTTGGGCGGGTTGGGCAGCAGGAGGCCATAGGCTCTTCTACGCACCTCGTTTATGGCCTCATAAGCCACAGCCGTCGGGCCATTCAGCTCGTTTTCTGCTTCTGCTATCATTAAGAGCACATCGGAGTACCTGAGGATAGGGAAATTCTGTGGCGAGGTGCTGATGTCTTTCGGAGACACCACCTCATACTCTCTTCTCCACTTGCCCATGGTGCGCCTCCAGATGTCGGGGTTTGGCGTGTACACGGCCGGGTTGCCCACATAGGTGAAGGGGGCAATGTTCCAGTCTCGGCGCAGGTCGGGCGAGGCCTGGGGTACGTCGGTGTTCTCCGCATCCTTTTCATACAAATCGAACAACCGGCGGGTAGCGAGCACAGATCCGCCACTGATTCCTTTATCACGGTCTGAAGGGTTCCGGATGCCCCCACGCGCCCCTACATAGTAGGTGTACTCGCTGTGTGCCCCGGTGTTATTGCCGAAGAACTCCACTTCCCAGATGCTCTCTCTAACATCGTACTGGTCTTTGGCATATTTCATGAAAACATCGGTATAATCCGGGTTCAGGCCATGCCTGCCGGAGTCACGCACCTTTTTTGCCCAGGCCAACGCTTCAGTGTACCTGGAGTGGTCGTTTAGTGGGAAACCAGCCATCTTCAGGTTTACCCGTGCCAGAATTCCCTGCACAGCCGACCGCGACACCCGGCCGCCATAGCTAAGGCCTCCTTCTGCGCCCGGACCGGCCACATCCTCTACCAGCGCTTCCGCCTCCGTCATGTCCCGAATCACCATGTCGTACACTTCACGCATAGGGGTACGCGGTATGTCAACCGCCGAAATGGAAGGCTTGTCGGTGAGCAGTAGCGGCACATCGCCATAGTTGCTTACCAGCTGAAAGTAATAGTATGCTCTGAGGAACAGGGCCTGGCCTTTTATTTTATTGCGCGCCGCTTCGTCAATCTCAGGGTTGTCTACAACAGCCAGCAGCAGGTTGGCCCGGTAAATGCCCTGATACAGGGTTTTCCAGTAGTTGGTGATCTGGGCATCTGCTGGCGTATAAATATAGGCAGTGGTGTTTGACTGGCCTGTATTGGTATATTCGATGTCAGAGCTCACGTTGAGCCAGTAAGGCACCACATCGCCGTACATGGCCTGCGACCCCAGCACATCATACACGCCGGCGAGGGCGGTTTCCAGTTCTGCTAAAGTAGCATAGTTAGGAGCTATAAAATTGGTTGGTTCGGTATCCAGAAAGTCTTTGCAGGAAGTTCCTCCCAAACAAAGCACGGAAGCAAGGATGTAATATTTCAGTTTCATATCTCAGCAGTTAGATTACAAGGTGGTGCTTAAGCCTACAGTCAGGGTTCTGGCCAGCGGGTATGAGGCAAAGTCGAAGCCCGGTGTCAGGGCGGAGTGCCTGGTCGACACATCGGGGTTAGATCCGGAGTACTTGGTCCAGGTAAAGAGGTTCTGAGCCGAAACATACACCCGCAGCGATTTCAGCTTTACGCGGCTTACCAGCGACTCCTGGAAGTTGTAGCCCAGGGCAACTGTTTTCAGGCGCAGGAAAGAACCGTCTTCGATCACGCGGCTGGAGTAGTAAGTATCTCGTTGACCACCGGTTCTGAACAGCGTGTTGCTTGGATTTTCCGGCGTCCACCGGTCCACGTAGCTGGCGTACTGGTTCAGAGAACGTGTGCGCTTGGCGTTTCCTTCGAACAGCAGGCGGTTGGCATTGATGATGTCGTTGCCGTAGGACCACTGGAAAAACACGTTCAGGTCAAAGCCTTTGTAGCTAAAATTGTTTGAGAAGCCGCCTACATGAATCGGAAGTCCTCTTCCAATTACGGTGAAGTCCATTTCATTCACCACCAGGTCGCCGTTTATGTCTTTGTACTTAATGTCGCCAGGCTGGATGTTGGCTCTTGGCTGTCCGTTTGTAGGGATGTTGTCTTTCAGCACATGGTTACCCAGCACCAGGTCAAAATCCTCATACTGGTACACGCCGTCCCAGATCAGGCCGTAAATCTGGCCTATTGGCTGCCCCACCTGCGCAATATAAGGTGAGGTGTTACGGAAGTCGGTGTCAAATGCTACCTGGCTCAGCAAGGATGTCTGCCCCTCGTTCAGAGCCAGGATTTTGTTCTGGTTAAAGCTGATGTTGAAGTTTGTGGTCCAGCTGAAATTGTTTTTCTGTACGTTCACGGTGTTCAGCGTCAGCTCCAGCCCCTGGTTCTGCAGCTTCCCGATATTTTTGAAGGCGGTTGCCATGCCGGAGGTGTTCGTAAGGCCGGTGCCATAAGGCAGGCTGGCGTTCAGGAGCAGGTCGCGGGTAGTTTTGCGGTAGATATCGGCCATAATTTCCACACGGCCTTTCAGCAGGCTCAGGTCATAGCCAATGTTGGCCTGCGCTGTTGTTTCCCACTTCAGCTCGGGGTTGCCATAGTTCTCCAGCAGCGCGCCCCTGGTCGGGTTGCTGTTGTTGAAGGAGTAACCTCCGTAGCGCGGCACGCTCAGCTGGGTCAGGTAAGGGAAGTCAGACACACGGTTGTTGCCGGTAAGACCATAACTCACACGAAGCTTGGCATCATTGATAAAGCTGATATCCCGGATCAGAGGCTCGTCTGACATCCTCCAGGCAAATGCAGCCGAAGGGAACAGGGCCCAGCGGTTGCCGGGAGCAAACTTGGAAGAACCGTCGTTCCGGATAGAGGCCGTGAGCAAGTACTTCGATTTGTAGTTGTAGTTCACACGACCTAAGAGAGAGGCCATCGTCCAGCGGGAGCTGTAAGAGTAGCCAATATTGGTGTCTGCTTCGTCCAAACCGTCGATGCCGAGTGCTTCGTTTAATACATTAGTAGCTGTAAACCCATAATTTGCGTCGTTTTGTTGCTGCATGGTAAAACCGCCCACCACGTTCAGGTTATGGTGCTGGTTAAAGGTCTTTTTGTAGGTAAGGGTATTTTCGTTCAGCCAGTTCGTAACGGGCCTGAAGTTAATGGAACCGTTTACACCTTCTGCTCTCCTGCTGTTGCCGTTGGTAGTAAGCGAGTTGAAAAAGTTGTCGCGGCGTACCATCATGTTCGTGATGCCGCCAGACACGCGTAAGGTCAGCTCGGGCGTAATGGAATACTGGGCGTAGGAGTTTACATTCAGGTTGTTCACCCTGGTTTCGCGCAGCTCGTTTTTGGCAGACATGATGGGGTTAACCCGGAAATCGTTGCCGAGCATAGTAGGGTCGAAAAGCTGATCCAGAATCTGGTCGCCGGCACCTGCCACCGGCCGGAACCCCCAGACAGAGTAAAGCAGACTCAGGCCGCTGTAGGTCATGGTGTGTGAGGTGTTGGATACGATAGCACCATAAGTCAGTTCGCTGCTGTAGTTGGCGTTAACCCCTACTTTCAGGTTTTTGCCGATGCCCTGGTCCAGGGTAAGCCGGCCCTGGTATCGCTTAAAGCCGGAGTTAATCACAAGCCCCTGCTGGTCGATGATGTTGCCGGAAATGGAATAGGTAGTAGCGCCGTTGCCACCTCTTATGGCCAGCTCGTGGTTCTGAATCGGGGAGCGTTGGTAAACCTCTTTCTGCAAATCTAAACTTTCGGCGTTACGGTAATCCTCCAGCGTTTTTTCGCCGGTAAAATATACGTTGTCGGCAAATTCCGGCTCCAGCTCGCTCTGGTATTTCACGAACTCATAGGCATTCATGAGCTCCAATGGTTTAGGGTTTTCAGAGATGCCGTAGAACGTGTTATAGGAAATGACAGGGGTTCCCTCCTTGCCTCTTTTGGTTGTGATCATCACGACCCCGTTGGCACCTCTGGCTCCATAAATGGCTGTGGCAGAAGCATCCTTCAGGATGTCAATCGATTCAATATCGCTTGGGTTTATGGAGTTGGCCATAGAGGTCTCCATCGGGAAACCATCTACCACATAGAGCGGAGACGTATCCTGTGTTAAGGAGCCTGCCCCCCGGATTACAATGTTGTTGTTGGAGCCCGGCTGCCCATCGTTTCCAGAAACGGTGACACCCGCCACACGGCCTGCAAGCGCTTCATCAAAGGACTTTACAGGGGCTTTCTCCACATCCGCCATCTTTACCTGACCGACTGCACTGGGCACGTCTTCGCGGGCAGAGGTGCCGTAGCCAATCACGACCAGCTCTTTCAGTTGCGCCTGACTGGCCTCCAGTTTTACATTAATGCCTGTCTGGTTCTTTACCGGAATTTCCTGGCTTTTAAATCCTAGAAAGGATACCACCAGCGTAGCATTGCTTTTTACGCTAAGGCTGAACCGTCCGTCAGTATCTGTGGTCGTGGCGTTGGTAGTGCCTTTCTCCACCACAATGGAGCCCGTCAGGGGGGCGCCATCTGCTGCGGCCGTAACTTTGCCGCTAACTGTAGTCGTCTGCACCGCCTGTGCTGCCAGGTCCTGCACGCCCAGTGAAAAACCCAGCATGACACAAACCATCTTTAACCACAGCAGGTTGTTTAAAAAGTGTTTCATACTTCTATCTTGTTAAATTGTTAAAATACATCGTCTTGATTTTTATATTTTACTTAAGGAAAATCTATCTCATTTCGTTAGGACTGGATAATAAAACTTTTGAAGGTGGCCTACTTTAATAAAAGGCAAAACATCTTAACGCACTAGGTTAAAAAATTCAATACTATGCCATCATGGTTTTAAAACCATCTATCCTCTTTCCGGATACTTACCTTTAGATATTTATTGGAGAAGGCATCAAGCCGAACACTCCTTCAAAGAATTAACCTACTACCTGTTTTTCCAGCTTTTGCCCGATGCTAAAATCAACGGCTTTAATCTTCGGGATAAAAATGGCCAGCAATACAAAAGCCAGAGGATACATGATGCCGGAAATTATCCATAGCGGGCCATAAGAGTAATCTTGTATGACCATACCGATGAGCGGATTCATGACCATGCCGGAAACAGCTCCTGCCGTGCCAGAAAGCCCTACCACCGTAGAGGTGGCGTAACGGCCAAACACATCTGAGATAGCGGTTATATAGTTGGTGATCCAAAGGCCATGGGCCAGCATCAGTACGGCCATCAGCAGGATGGCCACCTCCACCGAAGATACCCAGGCAATAAGGGGAGCAACCAGCGTAATCGCCGCTGCAATGCCCATAACCCATTTTCGGGCAGAATTTACAGGAAGGCCTCTTGCTATCAACCTGTCGGAGAACCAGCCGCCCATAATGTTGGAGATGCCCAGGGCCAGGAACGGAATCCAGAAAAGCTCCCCTACCCGCTCAAAAGACACGCCCCGCTCCTGGTTGAGGTACTTGGGCACCCAGAACATTAGGAAGTAGAAAACAGGGTCCAGCAGAAAACGGATCAGGATAAAAACCAATACCTCCTTATTTTTCAGCAGCGTAAGGAACGGGATTTTAGGCGCTTTCTCCTGCTCCTGTTCCACTACAACTGGCTGCTCTTTTGTAGCTTTTTTGCGCCAGGGCACCAGCATCCACACTAACACCCACACAATACCCACCAGCCCGGGAATGGCAAAGCTCCAGCGCCAGCCCATGCTGTTTGAAATAAGGATAGTGACAGGCGGCGCCAGTACGGCTCCAATGGCAGAGCCCCCAATAGCAATGCCATTGGCAAGGGCACGCTCTTTTTTGCCGAACCACTCATACACCGTTTTGGCAGCGCCTGGAAAACAACCTCCCTCGCCTACACCCAGCAGGAACCGGAAGGCCAGCAATTGATGAAAATTCGTCATGACGCCGTGCAGGCTATTGGCCACTGACCACACCCCCACCGAGAGCGCCAACCCCGCCTTTCCGCCAATCCTGTCGATCAGCCTGCCACCAACCGTGAACATAATCGCGTAGCTGATCAGGAAACTGGTGTTAACCCAGCCATACTCTACATCACTGATATTAAACTCATCCTGAATTTTAATGATGGTCATGGATAGCACCTGACGGTCCAGGAAGTTGAGCCCTGTGGCCAGGAAGACTAGCCCTAATATAAACCAACGTATTTTGGATCCCATATCTCTTAACGCACTAAGTATGCGACAATAATAAAAAAATATTTTACAACTACCTAACATTAGTAAGTAAAATTTAAGATAAATTTCAATGATCAAGCAGAGGGCACCTCTAGATTTAAATATTTATCTCTTTTAAATTATATTTATCAATACAATTGCCTTTTTTATGTTATAAGTAGCTGCATTTATTACAAAATTTCCTAACGCACTAAGGGTAAAAAACAAACATAACTTTTCCGCCCATATAGGAAAATAATCACGAAAAAGATGGGGTAACGCTTAAGGAAAGGTAAATTTTATATTGGGTTTCTGCTTTAAGAGTGAAACTCCGTTAAGATACCGGGCTTGCAATATGCTTTCGTTATGATTTAAAGATTCACAACCCCGCCCGAATCAGCAGGGCGGTGGGCCAGACTAACTATAAGTTTAAGCTCTTCCTTACAAAAACCAGGAAGCGGTGCAGCTAAATAATGGCGGCAACTGTGCCCGGCCTCTTACCGCAGGTTATGACTCTTTTTAGGCTCCTTCCCGTGGTGCATTTCCTCGTCTTTGTACTCTGGGTTAGCCACAATCGCGAATTTATATTTATCTCCCCTGTAATAAGATTTCTCGATTTCCAGCACCTTGTCGGGCTGGCTAACTACGGCGCTATCCAGTACAAATACAGGCAGGCGTCTGGACGTATCAAAATTATTGTCGGAAGAGTCCGGCTCCAGGATTGAGGCACTCAGCGTTTGCTTTACATCCGTAATTTTATGGCGGTACTTATCTTCATACACCTTAAAATAAGAGATCTCTGTAGACATCATATTGATTTTAGGGCAGAGCTTCAGGGAGATGTATTTTACCTCGTCTTTTATAATAGTGTCGTCTGCATAGCGGAGCTGGTGTATTTTCAGGACCGGCCCCTCCATAATAAAGTGTTTGCCGCTAATTTCGGAAGAGATGCCGTGCTGCAGAATGGTTTTTTCGAGTACAATGTTTTTGGGGTTGAAGCCTTCTGCGCGTAAGCTCTCGTTAAAGCCGCGCCGGGTAGAATCAATAGAGCCGAGGGTGCGTAGAATGTGGTGGTCCTCGGTGCGGTTCAGCACAAAGGTGCCTTTGCCTTTTATCCGTTGGGCCCATCCTTTAGACTCTATCTCCAGCAAGCTTTTGCGGGCAGTGGTATTACTGACCTTGAAATTTTTTATGAGCTCGTTTTCTGATGGAATCTTATCGCCCGGCTGTAGTTCCCCCGACTTTATCTTTTCTATGATGGACTCACTAATGGAGATGAATTTAGGCTTCATGCATGTTTAGATTAACAACAAGGTCCAATATAAAAGAATTAATACAATAAGAGAATTCAAGGTTAAGAAATAAGTCTTTTGGCGGCAAAAACCTCTGTTAGCGGGAGCGGGAATCTATATTTCGCTCTTTACAGTGCCCTATGGGTCCGAATCAGCCTTTAGAATGTTTGCCGTACTTTAGCAGCAGCAACAGCAGCAGAGGGTGTTGGAGGGCTGTTTTCATTAGCATAATCCTGCCTGTCAGTTTTTTTCTTCCCGGGTTGTCTGTGTTATCTTTCCAGATGATAAGCTTGTAGTATGCTGCAGGCCGGAAAAGACCGGAGGTGAATTATGCTAATGAAAACAGCCTTCGAAAGGAACTTACGGCTGCTGCTGCTGCTGCTCCTCTTTAGCTAAATCCGGCTGGCACCTAACCCAAAAGATTCTGCCACGTAACATAGCTTATATATTATATTCAGATGATTGAATAAACTTACAGCCTTTACTACATGGGATACCTTCCGATAGAGAATTATGGTGTGATTGGAGATTTAAACACCGTGGCCTTAGTAGGCCTCAATGGCTCCATCGACTTTATGTGCTTCCCCGATTTCGACTCTCCCACTATTTTTGCCTCTATCCTGGACCAGCATAGTGGTGGTTTTTTTGCCATAAAACCCGCTCGCGACGGCCTTAAAACCAAGCAGCTTTATTTGCCCGACACAAATGTCCTGCTCACCAGGTTCCTGTCGGATGAAGGTATCGGCGAAATAACGGACTTTATGCCGGTGGAGGAACTCTACCAGGGCAAGGAACTGATCAGGCGCATCACCTGCGTGCACGGCGACATGACCTTTAGCATGCGCTGCGCTCCCCGCTTTAATTACGCACGCTCGGAGAAGGTGACTGAGCAGATCAGCGACTATGAGATCATCTTTCTGAGCAAAGGTCCCGACGATACCGTTATCCGCCTAAAGAGTTCTGTTCCGATACACATGCAGGATGGTGATGCGGAGGCCACCTTTTCGCTTAAAACGGGAGAAAAAGTAGATTTTATCCTTGAATTTATCGATTATACCCATCCATCTGCCACTAACCTGGAAGAGTTTGTAACGCAAAGCCTCTACGATACCATAAATTATTGGAAGGATTGGGTGGCGCATTCGAGCTACAAAGGCCGCTGGTTCGAAGTCGTGAACCGGTCGGCACTGGTGCTGAAACTGCTGACCTCCCACCGCTATGGGTCTATGGTGGCGGCCCCTACCTTTGGCTTGCCCGAGGAGATTGGCGGTGTCAGGAACTGGGATTACCGCTACACCTGGATCCGCGATGCCTCCTTTACAGTGTATGCGCTCCTGCGCCTGGGGCACAAAAAAGAGGCGAAGGCGTTTGTTGACTGGGTCGACAGGCAGTGCGACGATGTGGGAAGTGCCGGTTACCTGCGCCTGATGTACACACTGGCAGGCAAGAAAGACCTGGAGGAGGTGGAACTGCATCACCTGGAAGGCTATATGGGCTCTAAGCCTGTCCGGATCGGCAATGGCGCCTACGACCAGATCCAGCTTGATATATATGGGGAGCTATTAGACTCGGTGTATCTCTACGACAAATATGTGGAGCGCATCTCCTTCGATTTCTGGAACGACCTGCGCATACAGGTGGAGTGGGTTTGCGATAACTGGCGACGCGAAGATGAGGGGATATGGGAAGTGCGTGGCGGCAAAAAGCAGTTCCTCTACTCCCGCATGATGTGCTGGGTGGCAGTAGACAGAGCCATGAAGATTGCCGAAAGCCACTCCTACCCTCTCCCCGCCCGCTGGCGCGAAGAACGCGACAGTATCTTTTTCTCTATTCACAACGAATTCTGGAACGAGCAGCTCCAGTCTTTTGTGCAGTACAAGGGAGCCGAAACCGTGGACGCAGCCACGTTGCTGATGCCCCTGATCCGGTTTATCGGTCCTAAAGATCCGCGCTGGCTCTCTACGCTGAAGCGCATTGAGGAAGAGCTGGTATCTGATGCGCTGGTATACCGCTACCGCGTAGATGCCGACTTCGACGGGCTTACCGGTGGCGAAGGCACTTTCTCTATGTGCACCTTCTGGTATGTGGAGTGCCTGGCCTTATCTGGCCAGCTGGAAAAAGCCAGGTTGTATTTTGAGAAAATGCTAGGTTATGCCAACCATCTGGGGCTCTATGCCGAACAGCTTGGCCTGAAAGGAGAGCACCTGGGGAACTTTCCGCAGGCTTTTACCCACCTGGGCCTGATCAGCGCTGCCCTGAGTATAAACGATAAGCTCAACGAAGATCAGCAGAAAAGCAGGTTCTAAAATAATGTGCCGACTGTTTCCGCGCTATGCGTATCTTCACCAGCCAGCAGGAACGCGGCCCTCTCCCCTGCTGCAGCTCTACCACAGGACCATAAAAAAAGAGAGATAGCCTTTGCTACCTCTCTATTTTTATGTAGTAACGACAGAAAATTATTTATCCTTCTCGTACCCTTCCATTTTTACCAGCTTATTATATAAGCCTAAGAGCAGGAATGGTGCTGGCCACTGGCCTACAAATAATGCCTCCTCATCCTTTTTCATGATTTTCAGGGTAGCAGAAACGGCCATGGACCCCAGAGCTGCCCAGAGGAACAAATCAGAAGGAAGTTTTGAAGTGTATTTTTCGATGGAAGCGGCTACGGGGCCTTCTTTTCTTTCAGGATTAAAATTGTCTGCCTTATTTTTCAAATCTCTTGTTTCCATAATTTTATCTTGGTTTTAGTTTCACAATAGTTTTATGGAAACGAATTAAATGGCACTAATGTTTACAAAAATTTATCTTTACGGTTATTTTATCTGTTTTTAACAGGAAGTTTCAAGGCAATCGGGTGGCTCATAAACAAGGCCGGTGTTCAGATTAACCCATTCAATACCGCGTATTTTATCAGGCTGGCGGTGTTCTTGCACTTGGTTTTTTCGAGCAGGTTCTGGCGGTGTGTTTCGATGGTGCGTTTGCTGTTAAAAAGCTTCTCGGCTATTTCGCTGTTGGTGAAGCCCTCGGCTATCAGGTGCAGCACTTCCATTTCGCGTTTAGAGAGGTTATTGGTAGCCTGAGTTGCCATATCCGATGTGTCGTGGAGAGTACCGGCCTGCAGCAGGTTAAGGCTAATGCTGGGGCTGATGTAGGGGGCTCCGGAAGCAACCAGTTGTATAGCGGACTGCAGTTCCTCCTTGCCTGCATTTTTTAGCAGATACCCATCGGCGCCCAAATCCATCGCCTTCTTCACATAGCTCTCATGGTCCAGCATCGACAAAATCAACACCTTCGTATCCGGGTAAGCTTGTTTTAGCTCTTCTGTAATCTCCAGCCCGCTTTTTCCGGGCATGTTCATGTCCAGTAGCACCACATCGGCATGGATTTTCGTCAGCATATCCAGAAGTTCTGAGCCGTTGGAGGCTTCCCCCACTATTTTAATTAAACCCTGGTCCTGAAAGAGTGCTGTAATCCCATCTCTCACAATTTTATGGTCGTCAGTAATCACAACCCTGAGTATCTTTTGTTCAGCTCCGTTCATAAGAAATAACCTTTGTCACTTTTACGGTTATGCAGCAAAAAATGCCAGATTAATTTCAACTCTGTCTGGGCAACATCTGCCCCTGATACTAAAAACAAAAGCACCCTGAGGTCGGCGCTGAGCATCTGGTGTCATTTTATTGATAACAGTACAATTCCGGTTTCTAGGAACCTGAGCAGCAATCTGTATTAATCCTATATAGTATTCATTTAATTGTGTTTATGTTCCGACCACAAATTCCGATAAGCATTTTACCTCTTAAAATTAGTACAAAAACACTAGCATAAATCTTTTGCTTTCGCTATATTTGTTATACACCTTCAGGCTATCTTCCTGAAACATATTGCTTTGAGGCTTACTTCATCGGGATATGCGGTAAGCAGAGATTACGATCAAGTAAGTGAGCAGATAAATGAACGCGGCCCAAAAGTAAAATCTGAAAGTTATGAAAACATTTGATATTAATTACACTGAAGTAGATGACAGCATCTTTATCAGTATTGAGGGAGAGCTAGATGCCAGAACCTGCGTAAAAGCCCATTATGGTTTCCAACGGATAGACATACATAAAACCAAGGCCATTATCATAGATTGCCGGGAGTTGTCATACGTTTCCTCGGCTGGCATCGGCGTATTAATATCTATGTATCACGCCTGCCTGCATAACGGGACGCTGCTCGTGCTGCATGGCCTGCAACGCAAGGTCAGAAATGTGCTGGAGATACTCGGACTGGAGAAAGTCATGACCATTACAGACACGTTCTCTGAGGCAGTAGAACTGATGAGAGAAAAAATACCCGCCTAACGATTATACCTGTAGTATGTGCGGGTCCTCTCCCACTGCCTGAAGTTCTGGTACAGAGTCAAGAAGATTGGATAATGAAGGCTCTGCTGGTTACATAACAGCAATGGTCCAGCTTCCTGGTTATTAGCATGATATGGTTTTTGTGCCAGTGCTCAAAACAACTATCTCCAGACGATTATGTTAATCCTCAGGCCCTTCCGGAGGCTGGTACTTGTGCTGCTAAAAGCCGGCAGTTAATCCTGTTTGCTTTACTAACTACATGCTCTCGGGTTTTATCGGCGTAATCAGCATAGCAGCAAGTGGCTCGGATTCTGAATTATTCCAATCAAAATGCCCCTCCGGAGCTCATCTTACAGGGAAAGAATAGGAAGTGCCTCCAGATGAAATGTAGCAGTTTTTACTTATTGCTCAAATAACAGAAAAGAGCCTTTACAATGTCCCTTAGCGGTTTTAAGGTTTTCCCCTTGGAGAATAGCTTTGGAGAGATACGCTGCTGATCAGGATGGTATGCAATAATGGGTGCCGGCTAAAGCCCAATTATAGGCAAAAAAGAAGGGAACCAGAAGGTCATTTGTTTCATGAGCTTACGGCTCCCTTTTCAACTAAAATAGTCAGCCTACCCTCAACACCCAATCAGGTAGAACAGCCTATCTAAGTTTATTCAGAAGCAGAAATTTGCTCTATCGTTTATAGATACCTGACAAAAGCCAAATATTAAACAAACCCTTCACGATACAGATTTTCCTGTCTGCTGATTAAATATACGGGCTGAAATTTTTTTATCCTTGTCCTGCACTCTAAACAGGTACTTATTCCTATGAATTACAGGTTTATAACCAGTCTTCTCCTTAACAGTGTATTAATACGGACGTAAAGAAGATGCCTGAAAAAACGGGATGCAATAACGCACAAGTGTTCCTCCAATTTGATTTTAGAAAGATTTAAGGCTTGTAAAGCTTACAAAAGGCATACCTACCATAATTTCTAATTTTGAATTTCTAATTCTTAATTTGGCGAAGCCCTAGTAACCATGCAGATCGAGCATGTCTGTTTGTATCATCTCCACCTGCTTTCCCATCTTCTTCTGAATAATCTTAAAATGGTGTGCATCTTCGGGCGTAACAAACGTGATGGCTTTGCCTGGAGATGCTGCCCGGCCTGTACGGCCAATCCGGTGCACATAATCTTTAGGGGAGCGCGGAAGCTCGTAGTTAATAACGTGCGGCAGAAACTGTATGTCTATCCCCCTGGAGGCCAGGTCGGTGGCTACCAGCACGCGCAGCCTGCCCGCCTTAAATTTGGTGAGGGCATCGGTTCGGGCTCCCTGGCTTTTGTCGCCGTGCAGGGCGGCTGCCTGCACACCGTGTTTCAGAAGCTTTCCTGCTATGTTGTCGGCTGTGCGGATAGACGAGGCAAATACCAGCACCTGCTGCATGTCTTCGTGCTGCAGGAGGTAACGCAGCAGGGGCCCCTTGCGGGCTGCCTCCACAGCATAGGCCAGCTGGTCGATCAGGTCAGGAACGGACGTTTCTTCTTCCTGACGCATGGTGACCGGATCAGAAAGCAGCCTGCTCACCAGCGCCTCTACCTCGCCGCTTACCGTGGCTGAAAACAGGAGGTTCTGGCGCTTTTGCGGCAATAGCCCGAATATTCTGTCCACTTCCTGTTTAAAGCCCAGGTTCAGCATTTTGTCGGCCTCGTCGAGCACCAGCATCTCCACCTCCGAAAGCTGTACCGCCTTGTTATCGACCAGGTCGAGCAGCCTGCCGGGCGTTGCCACGAGCACATCCGTACCATTCATCTTGATCATCTGCGGGTTGATGGACACGCCGCCATAAACAGCCAGCGACCTTACCTGCCGGGGCAGCCTGGAACCAAAGGCTCGGATCACATCCTGTATCTGAATAGCCAGCTCGCGGGTTGGCACCAGCACCAGTATTTTAACCGACCGGCCTTTGGCCGGTTTCCTGCTCTGCAAAAGCTGCAGAATCGGAAGCACAAAGCCAGCTGTTTTGCCGGAGCCTGTCTGCGCAATTCCCAGCACGTCTTTACCAGCCAATACCGCCGGAATAGCCCTTTGCTGAATAGGGGATGGCTGCACGTATTTGTGTGCCTCAATGGCTTGTATGAGTGGCGATGAGAGGCCAAGATCTGAGAATGACATATACTTTAACATGTGAGGCACAAAGGTAAGCAATAATTTCGTGCCTGCCCCGGCCACTTCATCCTTCCATAGTTAAAGCACAGCACCTGGTAGAACTTCCCTCTATTTTCAAGCAGGGGCGGTTTTTTCCTGATCGCAGTAGCCTGGAATATTATCGTTGTCTTCAATAAAGGAGAGCGACAAATTATTCGAATGAAAACAGACCTCCGGAAGTATAATCTGCTGCTGCTCCTGCTGCTGGCTACATAAAAAGGCCTGTACTTTTATTAGTACAGGCCTTTGGGCGGCTATAGACAATGACAAAAAATATCAGGATTTAAGTCGAGGTCTATCATACGGCAGGGCTACATCTGAGCCAGCAGTTGTTCGGTTTGTTGCGGGCGGGGCTCCAGCGAGGCTCTTTCGTTTTCACCTTCGCTGCCTCTGATATAACCTACGGCGGCTATTGCCAGTGCGGTGGCAATGGCAATGATCAGGGCCGGCAGAAAACCGTCTACCTTGAAGTTCCTCACCAGCTTGTCGACCAGCTTAATCATGAGAGTAGTCACAATTAAGCCCACAATGGCATCGAGCAGGAAAAAGGTAACCAGGTTTAGGATACCTCCTAAAATCCAGCCGATGGTGGCGTTCAGCAGGCCGATCAGAAAGGCCACCCACAAAGCAGTCCAGAAGCTTTTGACGTGGACTGAGGGCAATATATAAGCCAGCAGTACGATCACCCCTGCGCTTATTAGTAAGTTTACAATAAAATCCATAGTCTTATCCGTTAGTACAATTGTTGTCACTACCTTACGCACAGAATAAAAAATGGATATTTAAAAGGGTACATATCCCTAAAATGATTGTTCTCTCCCTGGTTCTTATTTCAGCTTCTCCTGAAAATTCTCTTCCAGCTTTTTCATCTTAGGGCTCATCACAGACCTGATGTAAGGGTTGTCTGGATTGCGCCGGTAAAAATCCTGGTGATAATCCTCCGCCACCCAAAACGTGCTGAAGGGCTCCACCTGCGTTACAATCTTTCGGCGGTAGGTACCTTTCAGGTTGAGCTGGCTGATGTAGCTCTCTGTTAGCTGTTTCTGTTCTGCGTTATGATAGAATACCGCCGAACGGTACTGCTCCCCAATATCGGGCCCCTGCCGGTTGAGCGTGGTGGGGTCGTGCGTGGCAAAAAACACCTCCAGCAGTTCCTGGAAAGAAAGCTCTTTGGGGTCGTAATAGATCTGCACGGCCTCTGCATAACCCGAGTTGCCTTTGCTTACTTCTTCGTAGGTTGGGTTAGGGCTGGTGCCGCCGCTGTAGCCCGACACCACCTGCCGGATGCCCCGGAGCTGCTCAAAATATCCTTCGGTGCACCAGAAGCAGCCGCCGGCGAAGGTGGCGATCTTCAGCCCGGTGGTGTCGGTCTGCAACTCAGGGCCAGCCTCGCTGCCCGCCTGCATCTTGTTTTTGGTGCCGGCCTCGGTGCAGCTTGCCAGCAGGCTCAAAGAGCCCAGTAACAGCGCAAAGATGGTAATTTTCATGGTCAGGAAAGTTTACTGTTGTTTTAAGGCTACTGCAGCCCATGCTTTTTGTCGGCAATCACTTTTTCGAACTCCCACTCCACCCGCTCCCTGAAATCTGCTTTACGGGAGGAGCAGGCAGACTTACCGCACACCGTGCACGACAGCTCCACACAAGGGTCAGTATGTATAAATAACTCAATAGAGGGATCAATGTTTTCGCGCACCAGCCGCGACAGCTCGTCTACCTCGTCGTGCGCCTCCAGCACGGTCAGGTACCAGGGCACCGTCAGGTGGCAGTCTATGTGCAGTTTGGCGCCATACTTGATCACGCGCAGGTTGTGTATGTCTATCCAGTTGTCGCGCCTGTTATCGTTCAGCACCTGCACGATCCGCTTGAGCAGGTCGTAATCGGCTTCATCCATAATGCCGGCTACGGATGTCCGGGTTATTTTAAGCCCTGAATAGCAGATGATGCCTCCGAAAACTACCGCCACTATGCTATCGAGCCAAACCAGCCGGGTTAAATATATCAGCAGCAGCCCCACCAGAATGCCTGCCGTAGAATAAGCATCAGTTTTCAGATGCCTGCCACCGGCCACCAGCACCATAGAGTTGTTGTCGCGGCCCTTCTTCTCGGCCACATACCCGGTGGCAAAGTTCACGACCCCCGACATGGTAATGAGCAGGATGCCAAGATCCAGCTGCCGCAGCTCAACCGGGTTAAAAAAGTTAAAGATCGATTTTATGATGATGAAAACCCCTGCCACTATTATGAGGGAGCCTTCTACAGAAGAAGCGATGAACTCAATTTTCCCGTGCCCATAGGGGTGGTTCTCGTCTTTGGGCCTTGCCGAAATAACCAGGCTATAAAGTGAGAAAAGGCCGGCTACTACATTAATAACAGACTCTAACGCATCTGTAAGAATAGCATTGGAGTTGGTCAGGAAATAGGCGACGAATTTCGTGACAAGCAAAATCCCCCCCACCGTCACTACCAGCATCTGCAACCGAATATTCTCGCTCAGGCCTTTAAGCATGCTTAATGATTCAGATTAATAAAAAAAGCTCCACTCAGGCAAAACCCATAGCCTGTTAGAACGGTTGGAAGTAACAGACAGTGGAGCCACCGAAAGGCAAAGATACAGCAATATAAAGGTTAACAGCAATTTCAGACTTCGGAACCAGGTTATGCGGGGCTTCACAATGCAAGGCATCGGGATGTCTTTCTTTTCTGTTGAAAACGAAAGAAATATACCTTCACACCTGAGTCGGATCCTTTAAACCAGGCGGCCAGTTTTCTAAGGCTGACTAAGAGTAACAGAGTTCGTTTAAGAACATTCCTGCCTGTGGCCTGCTGTTAATTCAGGGTATCGCTCAGGTCGAGCCAGTTGGGGTTCATGGAGTTGATCAGGCTATACGTAATCTCCTGAGGATTTTCTTTTAACTGGCGCTCACGCTCCAGGGCAATGGCCTCCAAGTCGTAGTGCTCGTAATACACCAGGCTCAAGGCCTTGTCCGGACCCTGAAACTGAGAGCTCGTGGAGCCGGGAGCTGCCAATTGATCCCGCTGTTCCAGGTCGGCTGCTACACCTATCTGTACCTGGCTGCGCTGCTGGTCGCCGTATATATAAACAAAAAAGTGGGTGTCTTGAAAGGTCATAACTAGCTAGTATACATGTTCTAACGATGCCGTTGCCGTATAAGTATATCTGTGGGGCAGCTGTAGCGAAGCAGAGTTTCTGCCGAAAACTTAGAACTGCTTATAGGACGGAAATTGACATGGAAAGTTGAGGGAGAAAGGGCTTGTTTAAATCTCTTTTATGTTACTATAAGCCTGCTGTTAAGTCATCTCCTGTTGCGGCTGGCCCTAACTCCTGGCATTCTGTTTCGTACCACCTTTTATAAGCAAGTATCAAGAATATGACCCTGAACGAGAAGCTGGTCGCGAAGCTAAACAAAAAATATGCTCCCGATGCACGGATAGATGATAGCTACCATGGCAAAGACCTGACCTTTATGACCAATGAACATGGAGAGCCGGTAACGCTGTTTATCGGCAAAAGGCGGGAAGACGGGGCCATTGCTGGAGAACGCTACACCCGAAAAATTATACGGAAACCCAATAGCCAGGAGATCCTGAAAAGCCATTGGGACCTGAAGGGAAAGGTCACGCGTTCTGCCTGAGCTGCCTGCTGCTCATAGCGAACCGTATTCCTGCAAATCAAAATCTTTGCCTTTGCCGAATCTAGTCAGAGCCTCGAGCAGGTATTTATCGAGTGTGTGCAGGTCCTTTACCTGGTACACCCCCTCCTCCGGCATGGCTATCACCTGAAAGTCAAAAACCTCCCCATAGTTTCGTAAACTGTATTTTTTCCCTATCCGCAGGTTGTCGAACGATAGCGCCATGCTGTCATGTGGTTAAGAGTAGTTTTGAGTTGCTGATATGCCCGGAAGGAATCACTCCGGGAACTCCAAGGTATTTTTTATCATACCTGGCTTCAAATATACGAAGCATATCGGAGTAATAGTTTACCGATGGCGTTTTATAGGCAAACTGCCTTGCCTGGCTCACCTAAAGGAACCTATCTTTGCAGCCGGACTATTTACGATTTCCTGGTGGAGTTAGAGCTAATTTATGAAGATGAGCAGTACGTGGCTATAAACAAGCCAAACGGGCTGCTGGTGCACCGTACGCGCATAGCAGAAGAGAAAAAGGAATTTGCACTGCAGCTGCTCCGCGACCAGCTCGGATATCGCCTCTACCCGCTCCACCGCCTGGACCGCGGCACCTCCGGCGCTCTGCTGTTTGCTAAAAGCCCGGACGGTGCCGCCCCGCTGGTAAAAGCCTTTGAGGAACAGCAGACTGATAAAACCTACCTGGCCATTGTGCGCGGCTATACCCCGGAAGCTGAAACCATAGACAATCGCATCAGGCCAGATAAGGACCACCGGCACAAGGCCCCGCAGGACGCCCTGACACACTATAGCCGCCTGGCAACCGTTGAACTCCCCATCCCCGTAGGGCGATACGATACCGCCCGCTTCAGCCTGGTACGGGTAAAGCCTGAAACAGGACGCATGCATCAGATCCGGAGACATTTTGCACACATCCGCCATTATATCATCGGGGATAAAAGGCATGGCGACTGGCGCCAGAACCGCATGTTTCTGGAGGAACTTCAGAGCCCTTTCCTGCTCCTGCATGCGGCTGAACTGGGTTTTACACACCCCTTCACCGGGCAAAGAATTACGATTAAGGCACAGTTGCCGCCTAATATGGCTCGCCTGTGCCAGCAGTTTGGATGGCAGCAGGTGCTGGAGCAGCAGACATGCCTGCCACAACCCATCCCCTTTGCCCTGCCGCTACCCTGACAATGTCCTGGCGCAGCAGCAGACCCTCCGGAGGTCATATTTCATTCAAATAATTGGTCTGTAGGCAATTAAGACAAGATATACACAAATCCTTTATGCGGTATTTGTCCGGATAAAGGGTCATCAAAATATACCTGCCAGGGGAGTGTGGATAAGCGCCCCTTGTAGTGGTGAGCGCGGCAGACTCTGCCTGTATCTGCAAGAAACCTCCTGGTTACCAGCATAGCTTAACCTTCTCCGGCAGGGCAGGTTACAAATTGAGTTAAGCTTTTGCGGAACGTGCCATGACCATCGCTCTCAGTTTTTCGAGCTGTTCTTTCTCTTCAGCAGTGAGATGCACCGGCAAAGCAACCTCGATCCTTACATACAGATCGCCGAACTGGTCAGGTTTGGTATAAACAGGCATGCCCTTTCCGCGCAGGCGCAGCGTTTTTCCATTTTGAGTGCCAGCAGGTATTTTAACCCTGATTTGTCCGTTAAGCGTGTTGACCTGTGCATCGCCCCCCAGTATGGCTGTGAACATATCGAGTTTTATGGTGGTGTGCAGGTCATTTCCTTTTCTTTCGAAGGCAGGATGCGGCTCTATCTTCACGGTCAGGAACAGGTCGCCGGGGGTGCCTCCTCCTGCAGCGGCACCGCCCTTGCCCTTTATTTTAAGCACTTGTCCGTCTGCTACCCCAGGTTTGGTCGTAATGCGCAACTGCTGGTTCTCCAGTGTAAGGAGCCTGGAGGTGCCGGTAAAAGCCTCCTGCAGGGTTATGAGCATTTCTCCTTCGTAGTTCTGGCCTTTCTGGCTCCTGGGGCGGCGATAGCCGGAACTGCCTCCTCCAAAAAACTGCTCAAAGAAATCAGAGAAGCCGCTTCCGAATATATCGGATGGGTCCTGGGTGGAGTAGCCTCCGAAGCCTCCGCCTGGTTGCCCGCCATAATGCTGGCCGCTGCCGGGACCTTGCTGGTACTGCTTCCAGTTTGCGCCTAGCTGATCATATTTGCTACGTTTCTCCTCGTCTCCCAACACCTCATACGCCTCAGAAATTTCCTTAAATCTGCCTTCAGCTTCTTTGTTATCCTTGTTTTTATCTGGATGAAACTGCTTTGCGAGCGAACGGTATTTCTTCTTAATCTCAGCCTGAGACGCTGATTTATCTACGCCAAGAATTTTATAGTAGTCCTTATAGTCCATACTGAATGTCGGTAGAAGTTACTTTAGTCGGTGCGCCATCTAAGAAAAGAAAGTAGCGGTAGCTTTAACAGAACTGCTATTCTCTTCACACCTTCCTAATACGTTCGTCCGGGAGGAAAGTATCTGAAAATTAGAATGCAAGTAAACAGACCCTTGGCACAATGGTCTGTGCGAATAGCGGAACATCTATTAAGGGTCTGATATTAAGATTGTTGTAGAAATGCTATTTAGCAGCGTATTTGGGAACAGCACATCGTATGTTTTAGGTAAAGTACGTTAAAGGATCAAAGAAAGGGAAAGGCTTTACCCGGATAATTTTTTGGAATAAAGTTCTTAAAAACAAGCCGGAAGAAATTTTTTGGAAGATGAGGTGTGCCTATTTGGGAATATTTTCCCGGAACGGGTTAGCAAAATAATATGGAGCCAGCCTGGATAAAGCTTGCTGCACGGCCAACTGAATTTTACAAAAAAAGGGAATTAGCCATTCGAGGCCGGAGGTTTCTCCTTTCTCGAATGGCTAAAAAATATCATGTGTGGGGAGCTTTCAGGAAGTGTAGCTGACCATGTTGGAGGTTTCGTATATTACATTTACAACAACAGATTTCACCTCATCGTCAATCTCGACGTCACGAACAAAAACAAAGAGGTTGTTAGATGTAAGCTCATAATGCCCGTCGGCAACCTCCACCTCGTCGTTCACGAATTCAAAAATGTTATATACGTAAATAAACTCTTTCGTATTGTCGTTCATACCATCAATCACGACCACTTTATCCAGTTCAAGGCAATCGCCATACAGTATTTCCTGTTTGTTATTTTTCCTGGATCGGTGATTTACACGATATGGTACTTTTATGAAGCAGTTGTCATCGCTTCGCTTCTTTATATTTAAAATACTCTGTTGGATATTAAAGTCGGTAATTTCAGAATTTGAAGGCTCACGGTCATACGAATTTTTATAAAAATCCATTATAAGTGCTACTTCGCTTTCGTATTTGCTAAGATTCCAGTATGTATATTTCATGGCAATTAATTCTAATTCAGTTTATTATATATATCAATGCCTAATAAAACTTCTTACGTAAATGTAGGTTAAATGATATTTGTTTACAAAACTTTTTTTAATAATAATTTAATATAACCTACAGAGGTATTTTTATCAGAACCAGAAAAGGCGTGCATTCAATCACAAACGCTTGTTAGGGTAAGTATTAAATATCATGCCAGCTTTGCGATACGATGCCTATTATTATTTTAATTTTTGTAAGGGCACGCTTTAGCAGAGGCACTTATGATGCTGTAAAAGAGGTGAGATACGTGCTGTAACTTGTATGCATGGAAGGCGCTTAATATCGTCTGGGCTCTGGGCCATCGGACTTAATGCTTCACCAGTTTAAAAATTATAAATTCAAAATTAGTAAGGAGGGCTTGGTAAGTATTGGGGCAATTATGCTAATCAAAATGCCCCTCCGGAGCATATTTCTAATGCTGCCGCTGCGACCTAATTACCCCTCAGAAAATCCTGTCTACTGTCTTTCAACCTCTACCTGATTCTGAAGGTAATGACGGGCAAATTCCAGATTCTGGACAAAAAATCCAGGAATTGGAAAATGTTAAAAAATGTGGCGCATAAAAAAAGCGCCAGTTGGAGCTGGCGCTTTTTTTGTTCGGAAATACTGTTATATAGTGTCTGTTACAACCAGAAGCGCGTGTATGACACCCGGCACGAAGAAGAGCAGGGTAAGCAGGATGTTGATCCAGAAAGAAGATCCAATGCCATCGTGCAGGAATACGGCAAGCGGCGGCAGGAAGATGGCGATGATGACTTTCACCACTGTAGAGACGTCGCTATCCTGACGCATGGTGTCGCGGAATTCTTTCTTCAGCGCCTTTTTCTCTGCTTTGGTCATAGAGGCAATTCTTTCTTTGGCCATTGCCATCGCTTCAGCTTCTGTAAGGCTGGTTTCGGTTGCTTCCGCAGCTACTGATGCCCTGCTGATGGGCGCCACCGTTTTAGGAGCCATAACAGGAGCAGCCTCTGCCGCACTGGCTGCTAACACGGGCTGTGTGGAGATTAAAGCTTCTGCGTTGGCTTTTTCATCTGCAGCTGCCAATGCTACCTCTGTCAGAGAAACCGGGGCCTCCTCTGCAGGAGCCGCTTTCTGCTTTTGCTGCTGCAGGTACGGAGCCTGCTTTTTTGCTGTAAATTCGTAATAACGAGCAGAGTTACAAGAAAAAAGTAACTGGCCAACTATCATTACCATAACCAGGTGAAGTACACTTTTGATGTTCATAGTTTTAAGTTTAGTGGTGAAATTAAAATGAATTGAAATTTGGTTGTCAACTCTGATGTACCTCATCAGAATTAATATAGAAATACTTGAATTTCATATATTTTGTTATGATTTTGCCCTGCAACAGCAGTTTTAGTTTTTTTGGACCGATCTCAGTCATGCCAAATCCCGGTCTGCCGTTGTGATAATGGGCTGAACGGCAGATATAAGGGTGTCCCGGATCTTATTTTTCAGGTATTCCCACTGGTGCGCGTCTCCTACCGGAAATTTCTGATTTACCTCTAGTTCTATGCCGGCATACTGCGCATTGGTGAACTTGCGGCGCAGGTAAGTCGGAAAACCGTCGGCAATGCCCAGGTAAGGGTAGTTATAGCGCACAGTCAGCGATGGATCAGCCTGCTGTAGCGCTGTTTTCCAGGCTTTGCTGATGGTCTGCTCCAGGTCTCTTTTAGGGTCGTAGAGCAGGCCAATGTCTGTCTGCCTCACCTCGCCCTTCAACTCCGGCGTGAAGGAGTGCACCGAAATATGAATGACTTTCCGTCCGGCATTTACCAGGTCCTGCACCATGTGCTCTACCTGTTCGCGGTAGGGCTTGTAGAAGTTTTTGATCAGAAAAAGTTTCTCCTCCTCAGAAAGAGACTTGGTGACTTTCGAAAATAGCTTCGGGTGATGCTCTGAGCGGTTTAACTCAATCAGCAGGCGGCTGTCTTCAGAGAAAAAGCTCACATCGGCTACGGGCCGCAAGGACTTAAAGAGGTCCAGGGCTCCTATATCATATCCTTCATGCGTTGAGAGCAATTCTTCGTGCCCCTTAAAGTAGGTTTCAAAACCGGGCGGTATTTGGTTACCCCCGTGTTCACAGGTTAGTAAAATTTTTGGCATAAGCATTAGGTTTAAATAGAATTCCGGTATGAAGGCAGGTGGCTAATTGGTGGTAGACTTGCAGAATGGTTTCGTGAGTCGGCGATGCTCCCAATGCGTTTACCATACGGTTAGCCAGGTTTCCCTCTTCCAGGATGGTCTGCAGTGCCTGCACAAGCTCCTGCTCATCATCAGTAGCACTGGTTTCGGTTAACAAATGTTTCCAAAGCTCGCCGGCTGTGCAAGGTGTTGATATGCCAAAGCAGCTGAGGTACTGCTGATCCTGTAAAGGGGTGTCCTGCCCTGTGCGGATAACCTGCAGCAGCAGGTCGGCCAGCATTTGGGTGTCAGTGTGATTTAAATATTCGATGGGCTGCCACCTCTCCGCTACCAGCGCCTTTACCACCCCAACCACGGCCTGCACGATAGCCAGGTCAGCCAATGGGCACTCCTGTATATCGATCAGGCGGATTTCGATGGCATTTCGGCTGAAGCGGGCAATGGCTCCCCTGGAGTTGAGAAATTCCTCCTGCAGTACCCCCCGCACATCATAAGGCGCCACATCGGCATAGATAGGTTTCAGAATCTGCTCCTCGTACTGCTGCTTTGTAAATACCGGTTCTGGAATTACATTGCCGGCAATAGAAGGGATCTTGGCCTGGTTGTGGCGGTATACCTCTATCCGGGTGTCCAGCAGGCCGGTTAGTTTGCCGTCCAGCACCGGCGAGGAGGCACTGAGGGCCGGTATCAGGGGCAGCACCAGCCGGATGGCAGCATGCAGCCTGGCAAATTCCTGGTCGTTGGCAAACGGAAGGTTAATGTGAGTGCTTTGCAGGTTAGACCAACCGTGCCCCCGGCAGTCGAAGATCTGGTTGTAGGCGTTGTACACGGCGCTGTACTCGTGCTGCCAGAGCACCGTTTCCGTGAAGGGGTCCATAAAGGGGTGCGCGCCAGTTGGCAGTAGCTTAGCGTTATATTTGGACAGCATCTGGTTTATCTTCTGCACGTGCTCCTGAAACTGCTGCGCCAGCCCGGTTAAGGAAGGGGCTGGTGTCTGCGTCTTCAGCTCCACCACATGCTGCACCAGTTCATTAGACCAGGCTATCTTACCAAACTCCACATCCGACACATAGGCCCCCACCTCGTCGTAAATCAGCTTGTCGGCAATGGGCAGCACCCGCAGCGAGTCTTTGTCGACTATCATGTATTCGAGTTCTATGCCGAAGCCTTCGAACAGGTGCAACACGTTTCCTGTACTACTCATTTACCCTGAAATTTTTATGGTTGTCGATCCGCTTTTTAATGGACTTCAGAATGGAGGCATACAGTTCCTTTTTTAGAATCTGGTCTTCACATCCGGCGTCGATGCTGGGGTTGTCGTTCACTTCGATTACGTAGGCTTTTCCATCTATTTCTTTTACATCAACGCCATATAGCCCATCCCCGATCAGGTTTGCTGCCTTAAGCGCTGTGTGCATCACCACAAACGGCACCTCCTCAAAAGGAACTGTCCGAACGGCCCCCTCTGTGTTGTGCTTCTTGCCGTTCCAGTTGTAAATCTGCCAGTGGCCTTTGGCCATGAAATACTTGCAGGCATAGAGCGGCTGCTTGTCCAGTATGCCAATTCGCCAGTCATAATCTGTGGGGATATACTCCTGCCCGATTACGAGTTCCGAGTCCAGCAGCATGGTGTCCAGCTCCTGCGCCAGGCTCTCGGTATCTTTTGCCTTCACCACCCCTTGCGAAAAGGAGCTGTCGGGTGTCTTGAGCACGCAAGGCAAGCCCAATTCCCGCTCCACCTGTTTCCGGTTGTCTTTGTGAATGATCATGGTTTTAGGGGTCGGCACTTTTGCTTTTGCCAGCAGCTCTGCCAGGTATACCTTGTTCGTGCAACGCAGAATCGATTCGGGATCATCGATCACCACCAGCCCTTCGGCATAGGCTTTGCGGGAGAACTTGTAGGTGTGGTGATTCACGGCAGTCGTTTCCCTGATAAAAAGGGCGTCGAACTCGGCGAGCCGGCGGTAGTCGTCTTTGGTAATGAGCTCGGTATAAAAGCCCAGGCTATCGGCGGCATCCAGGAAATGCTGGATGGCTTTCTTGTTGGATGGCGGCCCCTTCTCCTCCGGGTCAACCAGGATGGCCAGGTCGTATACTTTGCGGTTCAGCCGGGCACCGGAGAAGCGGTGGCGCGCAAAATATGATTTTGCAAACGTTTCCAGGTACTTCCAATGATAGTCCGGCACCTCGTTTATTGGAATGGCCGACACGCTTTGCAGCACCCACTCCTCTTTCTTGATGAATTGCACCCTCAGCAGCGGCGCCTGAAACAGGTCGTGTAGCTGTTTGCAGAGCTTCTCATACTTATTGGCTACATTCTGCCCAAAATAAATACTGAGCGTAAAGGTTTTGGAACGTAAAGAGCCCAGGCTTTTCTTGATCAGGTCCTCGATCTCCACGGTGATGGCCCTCACAATGGTCTGGGTTTTGAGGTCCTGCATGGTGGTTACGCTCGGAATGGGCTTGTGCCCGCGCGCCTCGGCCAGCAGCGACACGTAATATCCGGCGGTCTGGTACTTGTAGGACCTGCAAAGATTAAAAATCCGGGCATGTTTGATTTCGGTGTAAGCCGTATCAGTTAGGTATTTTTGAACATCTACTACCTCCACATCTTCTATCGTGACGCCCCAGTCTTTTGGGTAGTCTACCACAACAATTTTTCGCATTTTTTATTCCTGAGAAGTTTCCGGTAAGGCAGGTTGAATAGCAAGCAGGTTGGCATCGTAGGTGGCCATGCCCAGCATAATGGAATTCAGCAGCCGCGACACATTAACCTGGTAATAATTATTTTGGAAGAAGGGATTCTCTTTATATGGGTCGGCCACGACAATGTGCTTCTGGTCTTCGGCAAAGCCGCACAACACAACAAAATGCCCCATCGGGAAGCCCTGTACATCATCGTAAACGGAGGCACCCAGCTTATCGGTGCATTCGCGGGCGCTCTGGTACAGGTAGGTGGCACTAAGCCCGGTGAGCAGCGGCACCCTTTGCTCAAAATATTTGCGCAGCAGGCCTTTCGTAAGATCTGTGCAGCGCAGCTCCCCTCCCAGCTCCAGAAACTCGATGTAAGCCCGCGTGGCCCTCTCAAATTTGCTGGTGTGTTTTTTCAGTTCCAGCTGCATTTCCAGTTTCTCTATTATCTCCTCGTTATCAAGTTTAAACCAGGTAGGATCAAACACGTGCAGGTTATAGGTATAGATGCGGGCACGGTAGCCTCGTTTCAGGGCGTGACTGGCCAGCAACACCTCCAGGGTGCCGCCTTCATCGAGATATGGCACTTCCCTGATTACCTCATTGAGCGGTATCGGGTCGTTGAAGTAGCGGTACACGGCATGCAGGCTGGTAGGGCCGCAGGTGGAGTCGTCGGGTTGCGTATGTATCTTAATCGGAATCACATCGGCTGGTTTGCTTGTAACAGAAACAATGTGCCCTTTATACGCGGATTGCGAAGGAAGTTTTGCGAAAAGAGGTTGTTTTAAAAAGAATAAAGCTGACAGGTTTTAGGACCGTGTCAGCTTTAGGTAAAAAGTCAATTATTTGAATGAAAAAGGCCCTCCGGAGGCAAAAACGGGACACCAGACGCAGGACATTGGACGCAAGACATATTAGCTAGCGTAAGGTCGTTATTTTGTCAGTTGGTGATTGTTGCTTGTTTATTTTGATCGTTTTATGACCTTCCCCCTGGCCAATCACCTTCAAATTTTTAAATCAACCATGTAGCCTTTAAACCATTTAACAATCAGCAACTAACAATCAGCAACAATGTCATCAGCAACAATGTCATCAGCAACTACCCATCGAACTAATTATTCGAATGAAAATGCCCTTCAGGAGGTAGAAAAACGGCTGCTAACTTACGAGTTCCTGAAGCGCTTTCTCGGCACGACTGAAGTTGAATCCTTTAACGGCCTGCTCCATGAGTCCGCGGATCTGCTCGTTGCACAGGTTGCCGATGCTTCCTTCGTGAGTGTGGGTGACAGAGGCTGGCACTGTGAAGCTGCCTGCCTCTATCGAAGCTCCCACATTTTTGTAGGCATCGCGGAAAGGAACGCCGCTCAACACCTCGGCATTCACGGCATCTACACTGAAGGCGTATTTATATTTCTCCTCTTCCATAATCTTGTCGCGCACCTGCAGGTGCTCCGCCATAAAGGCCATCATCTGCAGGCAGTTTTCTATTTCGGAAAAGGCTGGAAACAGGCATTCTTTCAGCAGCTGCAACTCCCGGTGGTAGCCGGAAGGCAGGTTCACCAGCATCATGGTCACTTCATTTGGAAGCGCCTGCAGGCGATTGCACTTGCCTCGCATGATCTCGAACACGTCCGGATTCTTTTTATGGGGCATGATGCTGGAGCCTGTGGTGAGGTTATCGGGCAAGGTTACAAAAGCGAAATTTTGACTCATGTACAGGCACAGGTCCATAGCCATTCTGGCCAGGGTAGCCGCCACAGAAGCCAGGGCCACGGAAACCACACGCTCCGTTTTTCCACGCCCCATCTGCGCGTACACCACGTTGTAGTTCAGCGACTCGAAGCCTAGCAGATCAGTGGTCATCTGGCGATTGAGCGGAAACGACGAACCATAACCGGCAGCTGAGCCAAGCGGGTTTTTGTCGGTTATCTTGTAAGCCGCCTGCAGCAGGTGCATGTCATCGATCAGGCTTTCGGCGTAGGCGCCGAACCACAGGCCAAACGACGAAGGCATGGCTACCTGCAGGTGCGTGTAGCCTGGCAGGAGCTTATCTTTATGTTTTTCGCTTTGTGTCAGTAGCACCTCGAACAGGTTTTGTACCTGCTGTACGGTTTGCTGCAGCTGGTGCCGGAAAAAAAGCTTCAGGTCCACCAGCACCTGGTCGTTTCGGGAGCGGCCGCTGTGTATTTTCTTGCCGGCCTCTCCAACCCGCCGTGTCAGTTCCAGCTCCACCTGCGAGTGTACATCCTCTACACCTGGCTCGATAGAGAACTCTCCTTTCTGAATACTTTGGTAAATTATTTTTAACTCCCGTTGCAGCTCGTCCAGCTCGGCCTTCTCCAGCAGCCCGATGCTCTCCAACATGCGCGTGTGGGCGAGCGAACCGAGCACATCGAAAGCAGCCAGTTGCAAATCAAAATCCGGGTCTCTGCCAACCGTGAACTTTTCTATTTCGGATGCGACACTTGTGTTCTTCTGCCAGAGTTTCATTTTATTAGATGTTAGATAGTAGATGTTAGACTAAAAATTTGGACAGGAGCAAAAGTAACAGAAATAGAGGTATGTGTTAAGCGAAAGTTATAATTAGGTTAGATGCAAGCTCTGTAAATTTCAGCATATGAAATTCTAACATCTATTATCTAACATCTAGCGTCTAAAAAGGACTTGCTCCAGCAGCTGCACATACAGGCTGATCCCCTCCTCTATTTCATGCAGGTAAATAAACTCGTCGGCCATGTGAGAGCGGGCGGAGTCTCCGGGGCCCAGCTTTAAGGACGGAATGGAGAGCAGCGCCTGGTCGGAGGTGGTGGGTGAGCCGTAGGTGTTTCGTCCTAACGACAAGCCCGCCTGCACCAGCGGATGCTCCATCGGGATAGAAGATGGCCGCAGGCGCATGGAGCGTGGACTAACCTCTGCCTTTACATTAGACTTAATGATCTCCAGCACTTCTTCCATTGTATGCGCATCCGTCAGGCGCACGTCTACGGTATATTGGCACTGGTCCGGCACCACGTTGTGCTGTGTGCCCGACTGCACCATGGTTACCGACATTTTTATAGGACCGAGGTAAGCTGATGCCTTCGGAAATCTAAAATCTTTGAACCACAGGATATCCGGCAGCGCTTCGTAAATGGCATTTATGCCTTCTTCGCGGGCAGCGTGTCCTGATTTTCCCCTGGCTACACAATCCAACACCAGCAGTCCTTTTTCGGCTACGGCCAGGTGCATAAGGGTAGGTTCTCCTACAATGGCAGCCTCTAAGGGGCCCAGTTCCGGCACGACTAGCTCAATACCGTTTCTTCCTGAGATCTCTTCTTCGGCGGTAGCCGCCATCACCAGGTTATAGGCCATGCCTTCTGCTTTGTAAAAGTGCAGGAACGTAGCCAGCAGCGATACCAGGCAACCACCTGCGTCATTGCTTCCCAGGCCGTACAGCCTGCCGTCTTGTACCGTTGGGGCAAAAGGGTCGCGGATGTAGCTGGTGTTGGGTTTTACGGTGTCGTGGTGCGAGTTGAGGAGCAGTGTGGGTAGTGCCGGGTTAAAATGTTTGTTAAAGGCCCAGACATTGTTGAGTTTCCGGTGCACCTGCTCCACCCCATGCCGCTCCAGAAAAAGCGCAATGGCAGCAGCCGTCTTGTCCTCTTCCCGGCTGAATGACTGAATAGAAATAAGCTCTTTCAGCAGCGCCGTTGCCTCCTGGTACAGTTCCTGCATACCCATGCCTACTCCTTGTGGTACAGCTGCTCAGCTTTGGCTGATGATAACTTAATGCCTTTGATCATGGCAGAACTGAAACCGTGGTGCTCCATCTCGTTAAGTCCGGCAATTGTGCAGCCCTTTGGAGAGGTTACTTTGTCGATCTCATTCTCAGGATGGCTACTGTTCTGTAGCAGCAGCGATGCAGCTCCTTTTGCCGTTTGAGCTGCCATACGCAAAGCATCTTTGGCATGAAAACCGATTTCTGTTCCGCCCTGTGCTGCTGCCCGTATAGAGCGCAGGAAAAAAGCTATACCACAGGCAACGAGTGCCGTAGCTGATGACATGAGTTCTTCCTCAATCTCCACCGTTTCTCCCACTGAGTCGAAAATATCTTTTACCAGCGCCGTGCTTTCAGCCGATGCGTTGCCGGCCAGGCAGGTCATGGACTCACGGATGGCGATGGCTGTGTTTGGCATGGCACGAATCACTTCCACTGGCTTCCCAAGGCGCTGCACAATATCAGCAACCGTTACGCCCGTCACGATCGAGATGAACAGGTGCCGTTTGGGGTCTACGCTCTCGGAGATGGTGTCGAGTACGCTGTCGAGTTGCTGGGGCAGAATGCTCAGGATGATAATATCGGCCTGTACCACAGCCAGCGCATTGTTGGTCGATGCCTTGTAACCTTCTTTTACTATATCGTCGAGCTGACGCAGGTTGCGGCGGGTTAAGGTAATGTTTTCCGCCTGGTATTTTCCGGATGCGAACATGCCTTTGGCTATGGCAATTCCCATATTGCCACCACCCAGTATGGCCACTTTTTTAGATTCAGTACGCATGGTTCATTTTGCTTTCAAGGTGCAATTTACCATTTTTCTTCTTGCCAGTAGCCAATAGTAAGTTTTCCGGCAATTTTAAATGCCGTTTTAGTTGGTTGTAAAACCAGGCACTGCCCCCTGCAAGCTGGAACCGGGTAAGGCGGATTTCTATCTGGTACAAATTATTTGAATGAAAACGCCCTTCCGGAGGCTTTTTTAGTCACCAGACACAGGACTTCTTTATTAGCTAAAAGTGAATAGTTCTGAGTGAAGTGTGGCCGGTTTTCCGTGTCAGTGTAAATGGTTTATTTTGAGGACCCTAAACCTACAGGTTAAGCCTGAAAATATCAGCACCTTAGCACCTGAACCAAATTATTTGAATGGAAATGGCCCTCCTGAGGTAATTTTCAGTGATGAGGCCGCTGCTCTAATTTACGCTTTAGCCAGTAAAAATCATTTGCAGCGTCGCTATCGCTACAACTTGATCAGCGTGCCAGCCTCTCCTCCTGCTACTATGGTTTTGATTTCGGCCGCGTCTCCGATCACAACAGCGCTCACACCCTGGTCCAAGGCCGCAAAGGCGTTGTCGAGCTTCGGGATCATGCCCTGGTTCACAATGCCATCGGCCTTTAACTGCTGATAGGAAGCCTTGTCTATGGTGGCAATAACGGAATCATCGTCCTCGGCATTTTGCAGCACCCCTTTTTTCTCAAAACAGTAGATCAGCTTCACCACATAATGACCTGCCAGAGCGGTGGCCAGTACCGAGGCAATGGTATCGGCGTTGGTGTTGAGCAGGTTGCCCTGGCCGTCGTGTGTGAGCGGGGCGCAGACAGGGGTGATGCCACTTTTCAGAAAGGTGTCCAGCACCAGGGAGTTGATGGTTTCAGGGCCGGCCACATCTCCAACAAAACCATAGTCGATTTGCTTTACCGGGCGTTTGGTGGCGGGAATTATGTTGGCATCGGCTCCTGTAAGCCCGATGGCGTTGCAGCCCATGCTTTGGAGCTGGGCCACTACGTTTTTGTTCACCAACCCGGCATACACCATCGTCACCAGCTTCAGGGTTTCGGCATCGGTAATGCGACGGCCTTCCACAAGATTGGGTTCAATGCCTAACTTTTTGCCTATGATAGAGGCTATTTTACCGCCTCCGTGAATGAGCAGCTTTGGCTCTGGCAGCGTAGCAAAATCCTGCAGGAAGCTCTCCAGCTTTAGCGGAGAATCGAGGATGTTGCCACCAATTTTTATGATGTGTAAAGTTTGCACGAGATTCGGGGATTATAAAACCCCGGCAGGTTATCAAGATCTGCCGGGGTTTTCATTTCCTGTTTTATTTAGAATTTTCCAGCAGTTGCTTGAGTACTGCCTGCGCCGCAAAAACACGGTTGCCAGCTTCCTGAATAACCAAAGAGTTGGGGCCATCCAGAATCTCGTCGCTCAGCTCCAGGCCACGGCGCACCGGCAGGCAGTGCATTACTTTGGCGTTATTGGTGTTGCTCAGCTTCTCGTTGGTCATCATCCAGCCTTCACCGTCAGACAACACCTTGCCGTATTCCTGGTAAGACGACCAGTTCTTCACGTAAATAAAGTCGGCGTCCTGCAACGCTTTCTCCTGGTCGTATTCGATGGTGGCGCCTTCCGTAAAGCTGCTCTCCAGTTCGTATCCTTCGGGATGCGTAATCACAAAATCCACATCGGCAGCGCACATCCATTCGGCAAACGAGTTCGGTACAGCCTGTGGCAGCGCCTTTACGTGCGGTGCCCAGGTAAGCACTACTTTGGGCCTGCGTCCGGCTGGTTTGTGTTCTGTAATGGTTACCAGGTCGGCCAGGCTCTGCAGGGGGTGCCGCGTGGCAGACTCCAGGCTCAGAATCGGAATGCCGGTGTACTTGATGAATTTGTTCAGGATGTCCTCGCTGTAATCTTCTTCTTTGTTTTGCAGCTTCGGGAAAGAACGCAGACCCAGAATGTCGCAATACTGCCCCATTACGGCCGCAGCTTCTTTAATGTGCTCTACGGTGGTGCCGTTCATCACCGCGCCTTCCTGCGTCTCCAGGGCCCAGCCTTCTTTGTCAAGGTTCATCACCATCACGTTCATGCCCAGGTTCAGGGCAGCCTTCTGCGTGCTGAGGCGGGTACGTAAACTTGGGTTCAGGAAAATAAGGCCGAGCGTTTTGCCGGCTCCCAGGTCTTTATGAGCAAGCGGAGATTTTTTAAGTTCCAGCGCTTCGTTTACGAGAGCGGCCACGTCGGCTACATCGTGCACAGAAGTATAGTTTTTCATAGTTATTGGGTTAGGGCTTTGCCAAATTAAAAATTAGAAATTCAAAATTATGTAAACAGGCTTAAATAACAGCCATTAAGCCATTTCTTATTTGATCGCAATCTGCGATCGTTGACAATATCCGGGAGGCTTTACTTAGGAGACTAACGTTTTAAACGCCGCTATAAACTGGTCTGCCTCGGCTTTGGTCACTGATAAAGCGGGAAGCAAGCGTAAGGTGTTTTTGTTATTGGCAGAGCCGGTAAAGATCTTAAACTCGTTCAGGAGTTTGCTGCGTATCGGGCCGCAGGGCTCCGGTAGCTCTACTCCTATCATCAGTCCCTGGCCGCGCACTTCCTTCACCCCTTCCAGCTTGTTCAGCTCCTCCATCAGGTAGTTTCCTACTGTAGTGGCATTGTTCAGCAAGTCTTCCTCCTCCATTACTTCCAGCACCGCCAGACCGGCGGCACAAGCCAGGTAGTTACCTCCGAAAGTAGTGCCCAGCATGCCATGCTTTGCGTTTATTTCCGGGCTGATCAGCACGCCCCCAATCGGGTAGCCGTTGCCCATGCCTTTGGCCGTTGTAATAATATCCGGCTTCACATTCGTGTATTGATGTGCGAAGAATTTACCGGAACGGCCGTAGCCAGACTGCACTTCATCTAAGATCAAAAGTGCGCCATACTCTTTGCAGAGTTTTTCCACTCCTTCCAGAAAATCGCTGTCAGGAATGTATACACCGCCAATGCCTTGAATGCCTTCTATGATCACAGCTGCGAAGTCTTCCTGTTGAAAAGCTTCTTTAACTACCCCTAAATCGTTGAAAGGCAGAAACAGGAAATTATTAGTTTCATTGATTGGCGCTATGATGCTGGGATTATCTGTTGCAGCCACCGCGGCCGATGTACGGCCGTGAAAAGAATTGCTGAACGAGATTACCCGTTTGCGGCCAGTCTGGAAGGAGGCCAGTTTCAGGGCGTTTTCATTCGCCTCTGCGCCGGAGTTACATAGGAAGAGGCTGTAGCTTTCGTAGCCACTCAGCCTGCCCAGTTTCTCTGCCAGTTCTTCCTGCAGGGGCATTTTAACGGCATTGGAATAGAAACCAATCTGGTGCAGCTGCTCCTGTATACGGTTGATGTAATGCGGATGACTGTGGCCAATGGAAATTACGGCATGGCCGCCATATAAATCAAGGTATTCAACGCCGTTCTTATCCCAGACTTTCAGTCCGGAAGCTTTCACAGGCTCAATATCGAAGAGAGGATATACGTCAAAAAGATTCATCTTTTTTAGTTGTTGATTGTTCTTTGTTGATTGTTCTAGGTTTCATGATGAAAGAGTTGATTATCTGCCGTGGCTAGCGCTTATGGCTATTGGTCTGTTTTTATAAGAATTATTCAAATGAAAACGGCCTTCTGAAACGCTTTGCACCTGCTGTTGCTGCTGCTCCGAATCATAGCTGAGTCAGCCTTCTGATCAGATCATTTGATTTAACTGTTAAACAATCAAACCTTTCAACTTTAAACAATCAACAATTAAATTAAAATGCGGCTGGCTTCAGCTTCAAACCGGCTGTTTCTTCCAGGCCGAACAACAGGTTCATGTTCTGAACGGCCTGGCCTGCGGCTCCTTTCAGGAGGTTATCGGTCATGCTGGTGATTACGAGCATTTCCCCATGCTTTTGCAGGTGCACGACGCACTTGTTAGTGTTCACCACCTGCTTCAGGTCCGGGTTATGCTCCGTTACGAACGTGAACGGGTGCGACTCATAGTAGCGCCTGTAGAGTTGCTGCGCCTCCTCCAGGCTAAGGTCTGTTTGCAGGTACGAGGTTATGAAGATGCCCCTGGAGAAAGGCCCTCTGTACGGGATGAAATGAATGTTGGGCAGTTCCTGCTCCGGCTGCAGGTGCCGCAGGGTGCGTCTGATCTCGCGCAGGTGCTGGTGCTCCATTACCTTGTAAGTGCTCACATTTTCGGTGCGCCAGCTGAAGTGTGAGGTTGGGCTCAGGCTTTGGCCGGCACCGGTAGAGCCGGTTATGCCGCTCACATGCACATCGGCCGTAAGCTTGCCGGCATCAGCCAAGGGTAGCAAACCTAATTGTATGGCTGTGGCAAAACAGCCCGGATTGGCAATGTGCTGCGCCTCCTTAATCTGGCTGCGCTGCAACTCGGGCAAGCCGTAAGTGAAAGTTCTTCCTTCGGCCTCTACGTTGGCAGTTTCGGTGCCTTCGTTCCAGCGGAAGTCCTGGCTCAGGTCCACAATCTTAGTTGTAGCAGGCACGGTGGCTGTAGCCAGAAACTTCTTTGCTTCGCCATGGCCGGTGCACAGGAACAGAACATCTACCGCCTCATCCGCATCAGCCGAGAAAACAAGGTCAGTTTCGCCCAACAGGTCGGGGTGCGTTTCGGAAACAGGTTTACCGGCCTGGCTGCGGCTCTGCACAAATGCCAAAGAGACTTGTGGGTGGAGTAAGAGCAGGCGAAGTAACTCTCCGCCTGCGTATCCTGCTCCACCCACAATGCCCGCCTTTATCTTATCTGTCATTTTAATGTCGATCCGTTGATTTTGTGGTACATCACGGATTGGTTACCGAATATCTTGGAGAAGCCTTTAACATCTTCGCCGCTCCAGGTATTGTTCATTTCCCCGTAGCTGCCAAACTTGCTCGACATCAGATCGTGCTCCGACTCGATGCCTTCTACCTGGAAGCGATAAGGTGCCAGCAATACCTGCACTTTGCCGGTTACGTTCTGCTGGGTGTCCTGCAGAAACGCTTCGATGTTGCGCATGGTGGGGTCCAGAATCTGGCCTTCGTGCAGCCAGTTGCCGTACCAGGCCGAGAGCTGGTCTTTCCAGTACAGCTGCCATTTGGTCAGCACGTGCTTCTCTAAGGTGTGGTGCGCCTTTATAATAATAAGCGGAGCAGCAGCCTCAAAGCCAACGCGGCCTTTAATACCGATAATGGTGTCGCCCACGTGAATGTCGCGGCCAATGGCAAACGGACCGGCCATTTCCTGCAGCGCTTGAATGGCCTCTACCGGGCTGGCATACGTTTTGTCGTTCAGCCCAACCAGTTCACCTTTTACAAAGTGCAGGGTCACACGCTCCGGCTCCTGCTTTGTCAGTTGCGTCGGGTACGCTTCTTCCGGCAATGGCAGGTGCGACGTAAGGGTTTCCTTTCCTCCTACCGAGGTGCCCCAGATGCCTTTGTTGATGGAGTACTGCGCCTTTTTGTAATCGTATTCTACACCGTATTTCTTCAGGAACTCAATCTCCTCTTCTCTCGACAATCTGTTGTCGCGGATCGGGGTCAGGATCTCCACCTCCGGGATCATCATCTGGAAAATCATGTCGAAGCGCACCTGGTCGTTGCCGGCACCGGTACTGCCATGCGCCACATACGATGCTCCTACCTGCTGGGCATGGCGGGCTACCGCAATGGCCTGCGTTACGCGCTCGGCGCTAACCGACAGCGGATAGGTGCCGTTCTTAAGAACGTTGCCGAAAATCAGGTATTTAATGCAGCTCTGATAGTAGTATGCGGTTTCGTCGAGGGTGGTGTGCTCTTTCACGCCCAGTGCGTAGGCTCTTTCTTCCACCTCTTTCAGTTCTTCTTCTGAAAAACCGCCTGTATTTACCAACACCGAATAAACCTCAAGACCTTTTTCTTCTTTCAGGTACTTTACGCAATACGATGTGTCTAGTCCGCCACTGAAGGCTAATACTACTTTATCTTTCATTTTAAGGGTTTATTGAATTACCAGTTCAAGGTCTGAGCTTCTAACATGCTCTACATTCTGACTAACCGCTATAGGCGCCTTTTGCTCAATAGCGGCTTTCGTCTTTTTTTCGCGCTCGGGATCAAACAGCATGGCGGTGCACAGGCAGTTGCTGCGCCCTTTCATCATCAGGATCTCGTAGTTCACGCAGCTTTTGCAGCCGTTCCAGAAGGCCTCATCATCAGTCAGCTCCGAGTAGGTTACTGGTGTGTAGCCCAGTTCGGAGTTGATCCGCATCACGGCAAGGGCTGTGGTGAGGCCGAAGATTTTGGCTTTCGGGTACTTGGTGCGCGAAAGCTCAAATATCTTCTTTTTAATCTGTTTCGCCAAACCGCTTTTGCGCAGGTCCGGTGACACAATCAGGCCGGAGTTGGCCACATACTCCCCATGCCCCCATGTTTCGATGTAGCAGAAGCCGGCCCAGGTGCCATCTTCCTGCAGCGCGATCACGGCCTTCCCCTCCAGCATTTTCTGAGAAAGGTAATCAGGAGAGCGCTTGGCAATACCGGTGCCTCTTGCTTTGGCAGAAGATTCCATTTCGTCGCAGATCTGCTGTGCGTACGAGATATGTTGCTCACCGGCAACAATAATACTAAAACCCGCTTGGTTGCTCATAACCATAAAATATAAAATTACTGTGCCCGGCACAGCAGATGAACCAAAAAAGTAAATACGAATAATACGAATCGAATAATTGTACTATTAAGTACAATTATTAAAGCGTGGCAATAGAAGTAGTTGGAGGAGTGATTGCCGCGTAGGCAACCGGAAAGCACGTCGGCCTAGGGCCTGTAGCAGAAAAGCGTTAACGGTGCCCTAAAAACTATCCTACCTGGCAGGATAGAAAAAGACGCATTCCTCTGGAAGGAATGGTTTATCATGTCAGATGATAAAACCGGCTTTTTTTTCATTTTTTGATCTAAAGTAAATGGTATTGTTTTTTAGTATACCAGTTAGAAGGACAAATGTTTCTTAAAATTTCTGTAAAAACAAATGCTATACCGAAATTCTATCTAAATTTTTAAAATATACCAAATACTGATAGATTCTACCTGTTTTTTAAAATCTATACAGCAGGTAACAGGCGCATAACACGGGCCGGCAGATTTTAGTGCAGTTATTCAGGAATTATTTTTCAGGCAAAATACTAACTTGCCAATCTTTTAAAATACCTTATGAAAATCTTTACTTTTCCTGTCCTGTTCGGTCTGTTATTTTCCTCTATCGGAACAGCTTCTTTGTTCTTTTATAAAGATGTGCTTTTGTCTGCCATCTGGCTCAGTTTCGGAAACGGCTTGATGCTGTCGGATTTTAAATTAAAGAAGCAGGATGCGGCGGGGAATACCTACCTGCAGCCTGTGCCAAAACCCCGCTTCTATGCCGGTCTTTTCCTGATCGTGCTGGCAGTGCTCCTGCTTCTACTGCAGGTATTGCTGGATATACAGCAGACAGAACAGTAAGCCTACAAATTCCGGGAAATTGTGCTCAGAAGCTCTAACCTCATATTTTAGAGGTGCCTGCTATCTCCATCTTTCAGAATGCCGGCAGAAGAGCACGGCTGGCTTTAACCCGCAGTTTAGATCCTGCTCTGTAAGGTTAAGGTGACCTGGTGAATTTCTTTTTGCCGGTAGAGCCGGATTTTCAGCTTTTTGCCAGGTCCTTTCTCAAGGTACCCCAGCACATCCTGCAACGACATTTCAATACAGTTCTGGCCATTGATGCTGAGTATCTGGTCGCCAAGTTTCAGGCCTACCTCATGCGCCGGTGAGCCTTCTACCACATGCGATACTTCGTATAGTTTCAGGCCGATAATGGGTGTGCCTACCTCGAAGCCGGCCAGATTATAGTGGAAAGGCTCTTTATAGCGTTTGTTTGGGATCAGGGTCATCTGGCGGTGCGGATAGTCGAAGATCACCGTAAAGCGTTTCAGGATGTCGGAGCCCAGGTTCCCGTTCCTGTCTGATATATTCATGGCGGCCTGGATGGATTTTTCGTCGGGATAGGAAGCCGGCAGGTTCTGAAGTTCGTGCCTGCCAATGGAAAAACTGTTAATGCGCCCGATCTTCCCGTTTATGTCGCCACTCAGGCCACGGCCCAGGTAAGCCTCCATTACTTTCGGGGGGAGCGTAAGTTGGTTGTTGCTCGGCAGGTAAAGCGACAGCGAATGGCTGGCGCCGGTATCTACTACCAGTTTTACCCGCACCGTGTCTCCATTGTGCTGCCTTACCCTGGCATAGATATAGGCTTTATCCCGCTCCAGGTACAGAGGGTAATTTTCGCCCCGTTTATGTGGCTTCAGTACTGCGTCCGGTCTATACAAAGTTATGTTCTGAGCACTGTAGTTGATCTTCACTATAAAGTTCTTGAAGATGTCGTAACCTATAATACCGTGCACCGGCATTCCCATGCGTGAAGAAAGGTTAAATATATCTTCTTTCAGCACATACACATCCTGATTCTGGCCCTCAATGCCTTTCATTTTAAGAGAATTGCCTTTGGAATAATAGGCTTTCAGGGTGTCTCCGGTGCCGAGGCCCTTTATTTCAATTTCTGAAGCATGCTTGAGGTTCAGCGTGTCGGAATACTCCAGGTGGGTGATCAGGATGTTTTTTACGCCGGTATCCAGAATGAAATTGAGCGGAGGAGAATTGTTGATCTGCACCGGAATGATCATCAGGTTATGGATGAAATGGAAGGGGACTGTGATGCTTTTCCGCTTAGTTACAAAGGTAACCGTGTCATGGGCAATGTTTTGTGCATGCGTTTCCAGCCCTATCATCAGAAAAAGATAAAGACAGAGTAAAGAAGAAAGTCCTCTTTTTGTCATGGCACCTCACAGCAAAATGTTCAACATCTACCTACCTAATGCTACTGTCATAACACAACGTATTCCGTATACGTTCCTGCCTGAATTTCAGCAATTGTTTAAAAAAAAATAAGAATGTTTAAACTTTGACGAAGGCTAGGTACACGCTTCCATAGAAAAGGCTGACTGCATTTCCGACTTCCCGAAATCCGGATCATCTGCTTTTCGACCTTAAATTCTAAAGTGCTGCTTAGCTGGCCTTCCGAACAGGGGCAGGCGATTTAGGTTCCGGCCAGGCAGCAAGTGATAACCTGCCACCAAATTATTTGAATGAAAATACCCCTCCAGAGGCTCGGCTGCTGCTGTTAATGATTAGTTGCCCTTTTTTATGCTGCGGCGGGATTCCTGTATGGAGGCCAGGCTCCTGCCGGCTTCCCTGCCATAGAAAAGATGTTTGGGGCTTCCGATAACCTGTGCGCCATAAATTCCTGAGTGGCCCGAAAACAGGTAGGCACAAACGCAGGCAACAGCCATAAAAACTGCGCTCTCGGCCCCGAAAAGCTCTATCGCCAGGATGGTGCAAGTTAAGGGGGTGTTGGATGCGCCGGAGAAAACCGCTACAAAGCCCATGCCGGCCAGCAAACCCATAGGTAGTGGCAGCACCTGCGACAGGGCATTGCCCATGGCAGCGCCCGTAAAAAACAAGGGGGTAACCTCCCCTCCTTTAAAACCAGCCCCAAGCGTAAAAGAAGTAAACAGGATCTTGATAAAAGCATCGTAAACGGGCAGCTCATCAGTAAAGGAGGCCAGCATGGTTGGTATGCCTAATCCGATATACTTCGTGGTTCCGATAGCCCATACGGCTACAGCCACCACCAGTCCTCCTGCCATTGGCCGGAAGGGGGCATACGAGATCCTGTCATGGAACTGGCCCGACCAGAAATGGGTGGCTTTGGCAAATAGCATACCTGTAATACCAAACACGGCCCCTGCCACCAGGGCGTAGCCAAAGCCTGCAAAGGTCATGGGTGGCACAAACGGGATATCATACTGCGTATGCCCTATTCCCCAGGCATGGCACGTGAGGTTGGCTATCACAGCAGCCAGTAAACTAGGCACCAGGGCCTCGTAGCGGATCCGGCCAACCAAAAAAACCTCCAGGCCAAAAATCGCCCCTGCCAGCGGTGTGCCAAACAAGGAGGCAAAGCCAGCGCTTATACCGGTAATGATGATGATTCTCCGGTCGCGCGGGCGCAGTTTGAAGACTTTGGTGAACTGGTCGGCAATAGTGCCCCCCATCTGCACGGCTGTGCCCTCCCGACCGGCAGAGCCTCCCAAAAGGTGCGTCACAAGGGTGCCGAAAAGCACCAGCGGTGCCATCAGGAACGGGATTGTCTGCCGCGGCTTATGGATCTCCTCCAGCAGCAGGTTGTTTCCTCTTACGGCTCTGCCGCCATAGTAATGGTAGAGCAAACCCACCAGAAGCCCTCCTAATGGCAGGAACCAGATAATGGAGTCATGCGCCTCCCGGAAGCTGGTGACCCAACCTAAGGAGACCAGGAAAAAGGCAGAAGCAGAGCCTGTCAGCACTCCCACCACGGTGCTAATAAGTAACCATTTAAAAGTAAACAGGAAGGCTTTGGCCTGTTCTCCTGATGAGAACAGCTTTTTCAGGAAAGAATATGATGCTGTGCTGGGGCGGTGTTTTGATGTCATATTGCGTTTGGCTGATAACCGGGCATCGCCAACTGGTGCCTGAGTGGCGTGGCGTTCGGAAGGAATTATCAGCCACAACTTACCGGTCGGCTCCAGGTAGACCCTCAGCACCTTTCCGGGCAAAAGTAACGCATAAACCTGAATGGAGCAACATCTCTGGTGGCCTCAGCCCGCGACAATTGCAGCAAAGGTAAGGGCCTGAAAAGTGGCAGGCGCTTGCGGTATAAAAAGCCTTTCAGCAGATTGATTTCTTAAACGGCGGAAAATGGTGAAATTGACAGGAACCCGGGAAGTTTACTTGTCCTGGGTGGCAGCGCGTATGGCGGGATCGCCTTGTAGATCTTTCAGCATGCCGTCCAGCACCAAAGGGTAATACTCCTGCATTTTAACCATCATAAAGTGCATGATCTTGTACTCCAGGTGCTCATTCATGGGATTGTTGTGCAGGGTGGCGAATTTATACTGCATAATGCTAAAGAAAACCAACGAGTCATTCTCCTTGATGTATTCATAAATGCTGTCATACAACTTTTCTGATTGAGTCGTGTCCAGATCAGCATATAACACTTCTGCAACCGCTTTCTTCTTACCCATGTTAAGTTATGTATGAAAGTACTTCAATTACCGCAGCAAAGGAGCAGTTTTCAAATTTAACAAAATATTTAATGCGTACAAATTCGCTTTACAGGTTTATACGTAGTCAACCGTAAATAAGGGGTGAATCTCCAGGTTTATTTCAGATATAAAACCTGCTCCGCCTGAACTGGTTGTAGTTTGATAAATAATTAATAATCAACCATATAATTATATTCAAATATTTGTTGCCGAATCTGGCCCCATCGAAAAGTAGGGAAGCTTTATGTGAAATAAGGCGAATTTACTACAAGTTTAACCAATATAGGTGCTGCCAGATAATTATCTTAATCCAATTTAAGGTACTGGCCAAAGTAATGACCTATAACGGTAATTTAAGGATATTCATTGGAAGAATAGCATAAAATGTCAGTCAGCAACTGGCTTCGCAAGGGAAACTTACACGCTTGCTTTATATTTTGGGCGGGCAGATTTGCCAGCCATGCAATTGCCATTGTCTATTTACTCAACAGCTACTCCCCTTTTCGCCTGTATAAATACGTAGTTGTCGGCCACAGGTGGTACCGGTAAAGAAAACAACTTTTGCGAAACCGGTACGTCTTACCACTAAAGCTGCATTTGCCTGGTTTTCTTTGTTGGTTAAGCATCTCCAGCAAAAAGAAGCCATGGTCTTAGGAGCCTGCTTTAACCCCTAAACGACAAACTGTGAGTAACGCTGCCAAACCCAGATTATCCCGGAGGATCCTTTATCCTATTCAGACTTTTATACAGGCCGAGGCATTTAGCGGCATTCTGCTAGTTTTTATCGCCCTTCTGGCTTTGATATGGGCAAACTCCGCCTGGGCCGATACATACGAGGCTACCTGGGGTACTACCTTTACGGTGGCTATCGGCGATTTTAGTCTCTCTAAAGACCTACTGCACTGGATAAACGATGGTTTGATGACCATCTTCTTTTTTGTGGTCACCATGGAGATTAAACGGGAGTTCTTATTGGGAGAGTTCGCCTCGTTTCGTAAGGCGAGTTTTCCGATTATGGCTGCTATAGGTGGCATGGTGGTTCCGGCTCTTATTTTTGTGCTTTTCAATGCTGGAGAGGCAGGTATTTCGGGTTGGGGTATTCCTATGGCAACGGATGTTGCGTTTGCGCTGGGTTTGCTCTCGCTGCTTGGCAAGCGGGTGTCTCTTGCCCTAAAGCTTTTTCTGGTAGCCTGTGCCATGGTAGATGATATCGGGGCGGTACTTGTGATAGCGCTTTTTTATACGGCCGACGTAAACTTTCTGAGTCTTTGGGTGGCCTTTGGCATTTTTGGACTTCTCCTGGTTATCAGTTCTTTCAATGTCCGGGCACTGCCTGTTTATATACTACTAGGCCTTGTTATGTGGGTGGCTTTCCTGCTGTCGGGGGTGCATGCCACGGTAGCTGGCATCCTGCTTGCGCTCACTATTCCTTCACGATCCGGTATCAAACAAGACGAGTTTATCTTTTCGACTGATCATATACTGGGAGAACTGCATGCCGCTCATTTTTCACCTCACCTGTCGGGGGCTGCTGTGGCGGAGGAGGAACGGGAAGGCGATTTTCAGGCTGCCGCGTACACCATAGCGGCCAATAGTGAAAAGGCGCTTTCGCCCTTAAGCAGATTGGAGCGCGCCCTGCACCCCTGGGCCGCTTTTGCCATTATGCCACTGTTCGCGCTGGCAAATGCCGGAATTTTTGTAGATGCTGCCTTGCTGGACAATTTTTTCAACCCTCTAGCCGTAGGCATTGTACTTGGGCTGACATTGGGGAAACCACTGGGAATAATTGTTTTTGCCGGTCTGGCTTCCGCCGCAGGCTTTGCCATAAAGCCCGATTCCATCAGTTGGTGGCAGGTAATCGGAGTGGGCCTTCTTAGCGGCATCGGCTTTACCATGTCTATTTTTATTGCGAACCTGGCCTTTGAAGGCACTGGGCTGCTGCCTGCTGCCAAATTAGCCATTCTGGCTGCTTCCGGTATGGCAGCGGCAGGCGGCTTACTGCTGCTACTGCTTGCCAGGTCGGTCGATTAGGCAAAGACTTGATTATCAGTGTAAAATGGAGTGGCTCCGGATAGAAGCTTGTGCTCGCTAAATTAGCCAATTCCAAAGCCATGCCATAGCAATGAATAACTAATCAAATTGCTGACTTACCTAAAGTGCGTTGTCAGGAGACAGCGCCCGGAAACTCTATTTATCTCATATTAGGTTATCCACTTGAATAATTAGCTCATCAGCACATCAAACCAAATTATTTGAATGAAAATGCCCCTCCAGAGGTTTTGCGGCCGCTGTTTTGAAGCAGGAAGGCAGATACGAGCGAAAACACTTGGACCATATAAGGTAAGTTATCCGATACTATTAGTGAGGAAGTTCCAGCTGTAAAACACCAGATAGCAGAAGTAAGCTTAGGGGTACTTTTTAACCATCACGCCCTACAGTTCTTTCTTTACCTGCTCCACATAATGCACAAGATCTGGGAAAAAAGTGTCGAAATCGGCACCATATCTGCCATAGTTTGCCTCTAATTCATCTCCGGCCAGTTCCATGCCCGAGGTGAAGGCCGTGCGGCGGCTCATGCCGACCAGCGCCCGCCTGATTCCCTCCACCTCTGCATAAGAGGCCAGCCAGTCCTGTCGCATCATGTACGGGAAAAAATATTGTACCTTAGGAGGCAGCAGCAGGAAGCGGTTTTCTATGATCCTGTACACCTGCTTTGCAAAGGCAGGCAGCGATACGTCAGCATATTGCTCAAAGCCTTTTGCCAGAAAATGGTCGTAAAAAACGTCGGCCACCACAGGCGCATATTTTCTGAAATGTGGGCGCAGGCGCAGTTTGGTCTGTCGCACCACCGGATGCGTATCGGTGTAGGAATCGATGAGGCGGTGCAGCCGGATGCCGCGGGCTATCCCCTCCTGGTACTGCTCCACCTGTTTTCCTTTCACCGCATCTGCTATAAAGTTGCCGATCAACAGCTCTTCTTCATCGCCGGACAAGTATATGTGGGCCAGGTAGTTCACGGTTCGCTCATAAGCTTAGGGCCAGACAATGGTTGGGCAGCATTCTTCCGCTGCTCATAATTTCTTTGGTGCTGACAGGTTTCTGCCGGTTTAACTACCGGCAGATACAAAGCTGGTTTTCTGCCTGAAGAAGGCCAACTCCCGGCATAGCCTATTTGCCGGATGCCGGGCTTTATGTCACAAAGATAAAACATTTGGGAGGGATAAATGGTTACAGGCTCATTCAGAAGCCGGCTACAAACCCTTTCTGATAGCACCGCGTAATTAAAGCACAAACACAAGAACGAAAGCTATGACTAATAATCTGATCACCAAAGAAAATCTAAATAAACTGATCGAAAAGATCAAGGACATCGACATTGCCATGATGACGACGCACGAGCAGGACGGCACGCTCCGCAGCCGCCCCATGAGCACCCAGCAAATAAAGGATGATGGGTACCTGTGGTTTTTCACGGGCTATGATTCAGGCAAATCGCACGAGCTGAACAACGACTCCCACGTAAACCTCAGCTATGCCAAACCTGGCGACAACCTGTATGTGTCGGTGTCGGGAAGGGCCACACTGACCAGAGACAAACAGAAAATTGAGGAGCTTTGGTCTCCTGCCATGAAAGCCTGGTTCCCCGATGGCAAAGACGATAAGAATATCGGTTTGATAAAAGTGACCATAGAGCAGGCTGAATACTGGGACTCGCCCAACAGTGCGGTAGTGCACCTGATCGGCATGGCAAAAGCCGTTATTACCGGCCAGGAGTATCACCCCGGTGATAATGAAAAACTAAACATGTAAAGCTCTGAAACAAAACTAAGAAATCACCTGTCACCGATTAGAGTGGCAGGTGATTTTTTTGATAAGGATGCGTACCTTTACGGAAGCACTATTGGAACTACCTTTGCAAACCTCAGCACCTGCCCCTGCCCGGCTCACCACCCTTACCCTTTTCGGAATCTGCCGGGGCCATGTCCGCTGGGGGCTTGCCCAAATGGGTACTTCTGTGGCTCCACTCAACCAAACGCCGGGTCTTCTGTTTTACAAACTGCTGGGGAGTGGCCAAGGCAAAGGCTTCAGCCTGACACCGGATTTCCGGCGGTATGGTCTGATGGCCACGTGGGAGAGCCAGGAAGCTGCAACCGATTTTTTCCAGAATTCTTCCCTGATCCGGGATTACCGGCAGCACACCGACGAGATCTGGACGGTATGGCTCTACCCCCTGCAGTCGCATGGACAGTGGGACGGGAAAGCCCCTTTTCAGCCTGCTCTGCCAACTGGGCACGTAGCCGGGCCGGTGGCGGTGCTAACACGCGCCTCGGTGAACTGGCTAAAGCTGCCCCGGTTTATGCGGTATGCGCCTGGTGCCACCCGCGCCCTCGACTCGGCCAAAGGTTTAATATGTTCTATTGGTTTAGGAGAGTTGCCGTTTATCAGGCAGGCCACTTTTAGCGTCTGGGAGTCGGCGGAGGCCATCAAAGCATATGCTTACCAAGACCCTATGCACCAGGAAGTCATTCAACGGACAAGGGCAGAGAAATGGTATTCGGAAGAATTGTTTGCCCGGTTCAGCCCATTTGCCAGCGATGGAACCTGGCATGGAACAGACCCACTCCAGGCCTATCTCGCACTCTATCCAAACGAAAGCTGATCTACGAGGGCAAAGGCTCGTTTAGCGCCTCTGCCAGCCGGCTGTTTACGGCTTCGTATTTTTTGTAGCCTCTGCTGATCAGGCTTATCCGCTTGTCGTTCAGGAGGTAAAGGCTTGGGAAGGCGATGGCCCTGAGCTGGCGTGCAATCAGAAAATCCTGCTGCGTTTTCTCAATCAGCAGCGGATCCTGAAAGTTTTCCAGAAACGTTTCTTCCTGCACACCAAAGTGTGATGCAATGGCTGCCAGAACAGCAGGGTTGGTTACATCCTGGTTCAACTTGTAGAATGCTTGCTGGATTTCAGATGCCATTTCCAGCTCATGTTCCGGTGCCAGGTAACGAATGGCAACGATGGCCCGGCAGGCAGGTTCCGTGTCATAGACAAATCCCTCCCTTTCAAAAAAATCAAAATTAAACGGCTGGCCAGAGGTTTCTGCTACTTCATGCCAATGCTGCTGCACATTGTCGGGCGTGTCGGCTTGCAATGGTGTGGTTGCACCAGGTCTTAATCCGCCTACTACCACTTTTAATTTCAGTTTATCCTGATACTCTTCGTGTAGTCGCTTTATAACCGGGGCAAAACCGTAGCACCAGGTGCACATAGGGTCCATCACATAGATCAGGTGGGGCGAATCCAGCAGGTCGTTCTTTTCCATAAGGTAAATTAAAAGGGGCATAGGAACCGGTACTTCAAGCGCATCATAACCCACAATCGTAACCGAGGGGCTCCACAGCCGATGTTGCTGTGCAAGGGAGCAGTCTTTTCCAGGAACAAAAATAATCAAATTCAGGCAAAAAGAACAGGTACACGCCAATCTCTGTAGCAAGGAACTCTCCTTCGAGGTTAGCAGCTGGAATTATTCGAATGAAAATACCCTTCCGGAGGCATGGAATTGCTACTGCCCGCTAATGGGCCGAAGGCAGTCTTACCGGCCGGTCTGGCTGGCTTAGCCTGTTTCAGCACTGGAAGGGCTTTTTCATTTAAATAATTGGGTTGATTGCTGGTTGTTAGCTGTTGATTGTTAAATGAGGCGATGGTTGAATTGTTGATTGGCAGATTAGTAATACAGAGAATCGAACACAGCGCTCCTGTGAAGCTACCTAAAAAACGATGGAAGTACCTATAGAGCCATGGAAGGAGCTATGCAGCATTTCTAATTTTGAATTTGTAATTATTAATTTAGCGAAGCCTCCTTAATAAAATAACTATTGCCATTAATCGGGCAACTATTCCTAAATTTACCGTTCGAAAAACAATGCTATAAAACCGATGTCAGAGTATAATTTCAACCAGATTGAGAAAAAGTGGCAGCGTTACTGGGAAGAGAACCAGACGTTCAGAGCCGAAGCAGGAAGTGAGAAACCCAAGTACTACTCCCTCGATATGTTCCCCTACCCTTCCGGGGCCGGGCTGCATGTGGGCCACCCGCTCGGCTACATCGCCTCTGACATTGTAAGCCGCTACAAGCGTTCCAAAGGTTTTAATGTGCTACACCCGATGGGCTTCGATGCGTTCGGTCTGCCGGCCGAGCAGTATGCCATCCAGACGGGCCAGCACCCGGCCATCACCACCGAGCAGAACATTACCCGCTACCTGGAGCAGCTCAAGAACCTGGGCTTCTCGTTTGACTGGGAACGCGAGGTGCGCACCTCCGACCCAGGTTACTACAAATGGACGCAGTGGATCTTCATGCAGCTGTTCCAAAGTTACTATAACTACAGTGCCGAAGCAGCAGAACCCATAGACCAACTGGTGCGCGTGTTTGAGCAAACCGGCAACCAAACCGTTAACGCGGCCTGCGACGAAGACACTCCGGCCTTTACCTCGGATGAGTGGAATGCCATGACCGAGCAGCAGAAAGCCGAAATGCTTCTGAAATACCGCCTCACCTATGTGGCCGAAGCCGTGGTGAACTGGTGCCCCGCCCTGGGCACGGTACTCGCCAACGACGAAGTGAAAGACGGTGTGTCGGAGCGCGGCGGCTACCCGGTGGAGCGGAAGCGCATGCGCCAGTGGATGATGCGCATCACCGCCTACGCCGAGCGCCTGCTGCAGGGACTCGATACCATAGACTGGCCGGAGCCGGTAAAGGAGATGCAGCGCAACTGGATCGGGAAATCGATTGGCGCCGAAATGGAGTTTGCCCTGGAGAACTCCGATCAGAAGATAAAAGTATTCACCACCCGCGTAGATACCATTTATGGCGCTACGTTTCTGGTGCTGGCACCGGAGCATGAGCTGGTGGAACAGATCACAACCACCGAACATGCCTTTGAGGTAGAAACCTATGTGGCTGTGGCTAAAAACCGCTCGGAGCGCGAGCGCATGACCGATGTAAAGACTATTTCAGGTGCTTTTACAGGTGCTTATGCCATCAATCCTTTTAACGGAGAGAAAATACCGGTGTATATTGCCGACTATGTGCTGGCAGGTTACGGCACTGGAGCTGTGATGGCCGTACCTTCCGGCGACCAGCGCGACTGGAATTTTGCCACGCATTTCAACTTGCCAATTATTCAGATACTGGATGCGCAGCAGGATATTGCCCACCAGGCCGATGCCACCAAGGAAGGCCGGTATGTGAACTCCGCGCTTATTAATGGCCTTACCTACCAGGAAGCCCTGCCAGTGCTGATTAAGTTCTTGGAAGATAATGGTGTGGGTAAAGCAAAGATTAACTACCGCATGCGCGATGCCGTGTTCAGCCGCCAGCGCTACTGGGGTGAGCCGGTTCCGGTGTATTTCAAAGACGGAATTCCGCACCTGATCCAGGAAAGTGAACTGCCGCTGGAGCTGCCCAAGATCGATGCCTACCTGCCTACCGAAACAGGCGAGCCGCCACTTGGCCGCGCCGTGGATTGGAAGTACCACAACGAGCACCCTTACGAGCTGAGCACCATGCCCGGCTGGGCCGGCTCCAGTTGGTACTGGTACCGCTACATGGACCCTAAAAACGACCAGGCCTTTGTAGACCACGACGTGGTGAACTACTGGCGCAGCGTAGACCTGTACATTGGCGGCTCCGAACACGCCACCGGTCACCTGCTCTATTCCCGCTTCTGGAACAAGTTCCTCTTCGACATGGCGCTGGTGCCGGAAGACGAGCCGTTTAAAAAGCTGATCAACCAGGGCATGATTCAGGGTCGGTCTAATTTTGTGTACCGTCTTAAAGACAGCAATACCTTTGTTTCATTTGGCTTGAAAGATCAGTACGAGACGACGGCCCTGCATGTAGATGTAAACATCGTGGAGCACGACCTGCTAGACTTGAAGGCTTTCAAAAACTGGCGCGCAGAATACGCGGATGCAGAATTCATTCTCGAAGACGGAAAATACATCTGCGGCGTGGAGATTGAGAAGATGTCGAAGTCGAAGTACAATGTGGTGAACCCGGATGATCTGGTGGAGCGACTGGGAGCTGACACGCTGCGCATGTACGAGATGTTTCTGGGGCCGCTGGAGCAGTTCAAGCCCTGGAATACCAACGGCATGGACGGCGTGAACAAGTTCCTGCGCAAGTTCTGGAAGCTCTTCTTCGACAAAGACGGCCAACTGGCGGTTTCTGATGATGCGCCTTCGCCAGCGGAGCTGAAATCGCTGCACAAAACCATTAGGAAAGTAGAAGAAGACATTGAGCGTTTTGCCTTCAACACCTCTGTGTCTACGTTTATGATCTGCGTGAACGAACTGGGGCAGCTAAAGTGTAACAAACGAGCCATCCTGGAGCCGCTCACGATTATCCTGGCCCCCTACGCCCCGCACATTGCTGAGGAGCTTTGGGAGAAGCTTGGCCATACCGAAAGTGTCAGCTTCGCTTCTTTCCCGGCCTGGAACCCGGATTACCTGGTTGAAAACACGTTTGAATACCCTGTTTCCATTAACGGCAAGATGCGGGCAAAGATCAGTTTTGCCACGGATGCCCCGCGTGAAGACATGGAGAAAGCGGTGCTGGCAGATGAGCAGGTCCTAAAATTCTTAGAAGGAAAAGCACCAAAGAAAATAATTATAGTGCAGAACAAAATAATTAACGTGGTAGTATAAAGAACTCCATCTTACCAATTAACTATCGGCAGCCGCTTAGACGCAATTTTAAGCGGCTGTTGGTTTTCAGACTGGTCTAGAAAAACACTTGCCCGCTGGAAAGGTTTAAGCATTGGAAAACATCAGAAACCGACTTCTGATCTACGGGTCTGGCAGTAGAGGGCAGCAGGCAAAAATTGAGGTTTTTTAAATCTTAAACTTGCGCACAGAGTCCCTGACCTTGTCAAGAAGCGAATTCAGCGTAGAGGCTTCCTGTTCATCCAGATCCACGAGCATACTATCTAAGAGAGGGGCTGCTTCATCAATTCTGTGCATTAACTCAATGCCTTTTTCAGAAAGAACAATATTGACCAGGCGCTTATCGGCAGGATTTGGTGTTACGGAAACGAGATTCTTGTTTTTGAGTCTGCTCACCAGGCGCGAAACATCAGACATCTTATCGAGCATGCGCTCCCTTAATACAGATGTAGAAACGGGATCGGGATAGTCCACTCGCAGAATACGCAGAATGTTATACTGCTGCGTCGTCAACTCATATTGTCTGAAAAAGTTTTCGTAGGCATTAAAGATTAAGCCGGAAGTATAAACAAGATTTATACATCCTTTATGCCTTTCGCTGCGAAAATTGAAGGTGGTCAATTCTAGTTCTAGCTGCATGTAACTGGGAAAGTGTTTAGTCAAGTATAATAAAAAAATCCTTTTTTATTCCGAAATACCCATCTTTTTTTTAAAAATTAATACAAAGAGTTGATAGGCAAACCATTAAACGGAAGAAATCATTTTTTTCTCCATCCTAAGGAAGAAGTTTTCGAATTAGTTACTACCAAAAAGACTACCCACGACCTGGCCAGGCCATCGTTTTGGTTAACCTGAAACTCAACACACCTAACCATAAGCACAAATGTGTGCAAGCTATCTTCTGTTATAGCAGCTCATGCAGGTATGCCTCCCTTCCCGGTGCTCCTTCAATTAGATTATTAGAATGGTTTAACGCTAATAAAACTGGCGAACGGCGTACCCGCCATCCTTTCTGATTTTAAATTTCTATTTCCTACTTCGGCAAAGCACTAATTGCAGCAGCAAGTTTTGTCCCAGACCTTCTGCCCCCAGCGTATTCAGGTAATCATTTGCCCAGCCAAACACCACCAGGTTACTCCCACCTTACCAGTGCTTAATGATAAAATACACAGCCCCCAGTAGAAACATGATGATAGATATTTTATTGATGGTATGCATGGCCCGCAAGTTGAAATTTGATTTGCGTTGTGGGTCTTTCTTACGGAAAAAGTAGGTCGCTACTTCTGTGAAATCAAACAGTCCCTTCATAATCATTGGTTTTTATTAGTTTATTATCGGTAATTTCAAGTAGCCGGCGCAAATCAATTAGAGTGCTTAATGAATGCGCACCGTCGTGTAGGTGGAGCAGCAACAGCTGCAGAACCCTCCGAGGCTAATTTTGTAGGAAAAAATAAAAAGTGCCTTTACGATGTACCTTAGCGATATCAAGATTTTTCCCTATAAAATCAGCTCCGAGGGGCTCTTTTCATTAGAATAATTGAGTTTTAAGACTTTCCATAACAAGTTGTTTAAGCAAGTATCCTGAGGGTGCCGGCGTATCCTCTGTTTTCCTTTACAGCATTGAGCAACAAACTTCCGGAAGTCGCTTAAAACTTACTCCTGCAGCTGCACCGGCTCCAGCCAACGGTCATCTTCCCGAATCAGTTCAATCAGTTCATCTACGGCCCTGTCGGCAGGAACAGACTTTTTCACGACCGTCTGGCCTCTGTAAAGCGCAATTTTGTCTTTCCCTACGCCTACATAGCCATAGTCGGCATCAGCCATTTCGCCCGGTCCGTTTACGATGCAGCCCATAATGCCTATTTTCACGCCTTTCAGGTGGTCGGTGCGCTTTCGGATCATGGCCGTTGTTTCCTGCAGATCGAAAAGAGTGCGTCCGCAGCTGGGGCAGCTTATGTATTCTGTTTTGCTCATACGGGTGCGGGCCGCCTGCAAGATGCCGAAGCTCAGCTTGTTGAGCTGGTCGATCGTTTGTAACAAGGCGCCTTTCTCCTGCTCCGGCAGAAGCTCTGTACCCAGCATCACCCCGTCGCCCAAGCCATCTATCAGCAAGCCTCCCACATCGGTGGCCGCATACAGCTGCACTTCGTCAGCAGTTAAGGCTCCGTAAGAGCGCTGGATGATGCAGGGGTTCTTCAGCCCGTTGTTCATCAGCCGGAAAAAGCATTTCCGCAGTTCCGCCATGGCGTGTTCATTGCTTGTCTGCAGCAGCAGTACCGTTGTGCTGTCCTGCTTTAAACGTGCCAGCAACTCGTCGGTCAGGTCACTGATGCTGATCTGCACGAAATTTAGTGTAGGGTGCAGCTGTGTTGCCTCCCGGTACTGCCTGGCTGTGAGCAGGGGGTGGCTATCTGTCAGGCGGTCCATCAGCTGCCAGGGCACATAGTTTACGATTTCCTTCAGCCCATTGGGCAGCATAAATTTTATCGGAGAGTCGCCTGTGTAGATGTAGTCGGCTCCCAGGTCGCTCATGCTGAATTTATCGAGCAGCATGGAATACAGGTGCCCCACGCATTTCAGATCGGCATACACAGGTTCCTTTAGCCGGCTCAGGTCTGCCACCACTCGCGGCACATTCAGGCCTCCCAGGTTTTCGGTTTCCTGAGTTTCGCGGCGCTGGTACTGAAATGGGTTTATCGGAACGTGGCAGATCGGTTTTATGGGGTGGGCCTTCTCCGCGCGGTGGGCGTAGCGGTCTATCAAGGCTTTGGCAACGGGTGCCTCTGCCTCAGGGGCCTCGGTGAGTGATACCCGCACGGTGTCGCCAAGGCCATCTTCCAACAGGGTGCCTATCCCTACCGCCGATTTTATGCGGCCGTCTTCTGCCTCGCCGGCTTCCGTAACGCCCAGGTGCAGCGGGTATGGCTTTAGCTCTTCTTCGTCGAGCTTCTGCACCAGTAGCCGGTAGGCCTGCACCATTACCTGCGTGTTAGAGGCCTTCATCGAGATGACGATGTTGTAATACTGCTCGTCTTCGCAGATGCGCAGAAACTCCAGGGCGCTCTCGACCATGCCGAGCGGCGTATCGCCGTAGCGGCTCAGAATCCGGTCTGAGAGGGAGCCGTGGTTGGTGCCGATGCGCATGGCGGTGCCATGCGCTTTGCAGATGCGCACCAGCGGCAAAAATCGCTCCCGGATGCGGTCAAGTTCAGCCTGGTAGGTGGTGTCGCTATACTCGATTACTTCGAATTTCTTTTTATCGGCGTAGTTGCCGGGGTTTATACGAACCTTCTCTACAATGCGTGCCGCCACTTCCGCGGCATTGGGCGTAAAGTGTATGTCTGCGATCAGTGGGGCATGGTAGCCGCGGCGGTGCAACTCATCGCGGATGTGGCGGAGGTTCTCCGCTTCTTTCATGCTGGGGGCCGTAATGCGGATGTACTCGCAGCCGGCCTCCATCATGCGGATGCATTGTTCCACCGACCCCAGCGTATCCATCGTGTCTACGGTCGTCATCGACTGCACCCGTATTGGGTAGTCGCCACCCATGGGCAAATCGCCGATATTTACTACAATAGATTTTCGGCGTTCGTACGCCGTCAGGCTCGGACAATAATAGTTGCTCATATTCTAAGGAATCTGCTCGTATCGTTAACCAAAGTTGCTGCCACTTTGTTCAACAGCTATGGTACGTAAAGTTACAGCTTATTCGTAATTTTGCCGGATTAAAACCTGATTTAACCCTTTCGGCCCCTGCAATTGCAGCTGAAGCGAAGTTTGGTTACCCGTAAACATGTTTTCAGTGGCCGGAAAGCGTATTACTGGTTTATTGGCGCAGCAGGGAATAAACATAGACGGGCCCAGGCATGGAGGCTGGTGTAGGGTTTTACTTCATGCAAGATTTTAAATTGCTAATTATCAGAAAAATATCTGTCTTTTGCGTATTTTAACCTGAGCTGAATTTGCTCCTTATATTCTTATGCCATATGCAAAACTTTAAATTTAAGATTCCCCCTATAGAACAGCTGAAATTGCAGGAACTCCTGCGCTGGACGCAATTGCGGCAGGAGCAGGTGGCGGAGGCTATCCTGATTACCAAAGACACTATTCTGGGGTTTGTGAAGCGGCAGGCTGAGAAAGGAAACTGGAAAGAGGTGGAGCAGGTGCTCAAAGGCAAGCCCATGTCAAGGACGGCTGGTTTTCTGGCTAATGAACTCAAAGACCGGGTTGTTCAGAACCTGATTTTCCGGCTGGGCTTGCGCCGTATTATCGCCCTTGCCCTGGCCATGGTGCTTCTCCCCTTCCTTCTTGCCAAAATCAGCGGAACACTCATTTGCAAATTCAGGGAAAAAGGCCAGAAGGAACAAGCCGCCTCCTGAGACCTGAATTATTTGAATGAAAATACCCCTCCGGAGGCTTTATCAGAGACACCGGCCACAGGACCTTTTAAGGTATCCGGCTTTTGGGTTGCTGATTGTTTGTTGTTAATCGTTAATTGATTCCGGAGGCTCACTTTGGTCATTCAATATCAGGCTACAAATGCAACCATCCAACAACAAACAACCAATTATTCCAATGAAAACACCCCTCCGGAGCTGTTTTGAGCAACCGGCGCCGCGGCTCCCTTAACACAAATTAAAAGGGGAGGCATCCTTCCGGACACCTCCCCTTTTTTAATTCCGTACTATTGGTTCTGCTATTGCAGGAACAGCAGCTCACGGTATTTTACCAGTGGCCAATCCTCGTCGTCCACCATTAGTTCCAGCTTGTCCACGCTGTGGCGGATCGTATCGAAATAGCCGTAGATCTCCTCGCTGTAGAAGATGGCACGCTCACGGGAATCCTCAATTTTGTTCGCCACTTTGCGCGATCCGATCATGGCTACCACGTTCTTCTGGATAGTGGAGATGTAGCCCGACATTTTCTTGATGGACTCCAGCATGGTGTGGGAGTAGTCGTCTTCCAGGCCAAGCTCCTTCAGGCCTTTATAGTTGCTGATAAGTTTGTTCTGATAAGCAACTGCCGTCGGAATGACGTGGTTCATGGCCAGGTCTCCCATCACGCGCGATTCGATCTGGATTTTTTTGATGTACTCTTCCAGCAGAATTTCGTGGCGAGCATTTAGCTCAACCTCGGTAAAGATGCCGTGTCTGGCGAACAGGTCCTTCACCTCTTGCCTGTGGTACACATCCAGGGCACGTGGCGTGGTCTTGATGTTCGACAAGCCTCTGCGCTCCGCTTCCTGGGCCCACTCCTCGGAGTAACCGTTTCCTTCGAAACGAATATTCTTAGACTCTGCCACATACTCACGCAGTACCTGAATAATGGCAATCTCTTTCTTCACGCCCTGCACGTCGATCAGCTGGTCTACCTTCGTCCTGAAATCCACCAGTTGGTCAGCCACCATGGTGTTGAGGGCCGTCATAGGAGCTGAAACGTTGGCAGAAGAACCTACGGCGCGAAGCTCGAACTTATTGCCGGTGAAGGCAAAAGGAGAAGTACGGTTGCGGTCGGTGTTGTCGAGCAGGATTTCAGGAATCTTGTCGATGCCGAGTTTCATGTACATGTTGTCGCCTTTTTCCATCGGCACTTTTTCGGTGCGCTCAAACTCGTCGAGCAACTCCGTCAGCTGCTGTCCGATGAAGACCGACATGATGGCCGGAGGAGCCTCGTTGGCACCCAGGCGGTGATCGTTGCTGGCCGAAGCGATGGTGGCACGCAGCAAGTCGGCGTTCTTGTAGACGGCCTGAATCGTGTTGATAAAAAAGGTAAGGAACTGCAGGTTCTCTTTCGGTTTCTTGCCCGGGGCCAACAGGTTCACGCCGGTGTTGGTGCTCATGGCCCAGTTGTTGTGCTTGCCGCTGCCGTTAATGCCTTTAAACGGCTTCTCATGCAGCAACACTTTAAATCCGTGGCGCTCGGCAACCCGGTCCATAATGTCCATCAGGAGCTGGTTGTGGTCGGCGGCCAGGCTGGCATCTTCAAAGGTGGGGGCACACTCAAACTGTCCCGGGGCCACTTCGTTGTGGCGGGTTCGGAGCGGTATTCCCAATCTATGTGCGGCCGCCTCAAATTCTACCATAAAGGCGTGCACGCGGCTTGGAATAGAGCCAAAGTAATGGTCTTCCAGCTGCTGGCCTTTGGCCGGTGTGTGGCCAAAAACAGTTCTTCCGGAAATAGCCAGGTCCGGGCGGGCATCGAAGAGAGCCCTGTCAACCAGAAAGTACTCCTGCTCAATACCCAGCGTTACCGAAACTCTTGTTACGTCCTTATCAAAATACTGGCAAACCGGCACGGCGGCCTCGTTTAGCAGGTGCAATGATTTGAGGAGTGGCGTTTTATAGTCCAGGGCCTCGCCGGTGTAAGAAACGAAGATGGTAGGGATACAAAGTGTTTTGGAACCGCCGCTCTCCAGGATGAAAGCCGGAGAAGAAGGATCCCAGGCAGTATAGCCTCGAGCCTCAAACGTGTTGCGGATACCTCCGCTCGGGAATGAGGAAGCATCGGGCTCCTGCTGTACCAGGGCGCTCGCTTTAAAGCTCTCGATAGCCTTGCCGTCGCTGGTCAGGTCGAAGAACGAGTCGTGCTTCTCAGCAGTGGCACCCGTCAGCGGCTGAAACCAGTGGGTGTAGTGGGTTGCGCCTTTGTCAACGGCCCAGGCCTTCATGGCGGCTGCCACCGTGTCGGCCAGGTTGCGGTCTACCTTTTCACCAGCGTCGATAGCACGGCGCAGCTTCTTAAAGTAGTCGGATGAGAGCGTGGAACGCATGGCATCCAGGCCGAAGACATTCTCACCATAGTAATCTGAGATTTTCTGTGAAGGCAGTTTTACTTCACGGGCGGTGCGTTGGCTTACGAGCTCAAGAGCTTTGAAACGGAGTTTGGCCATATATTAATTAAGGTTGGTGTTTTAGATGAGCAAATATAATGAGAAAATTAATTTTTCAAGTACATCGCTAGTTTTTTTATAGGGTATTTTGAAAATAGTTAACAAATTTTCAATCGACCCCCTGGTTTTTGCACCCAGCCAGCCGGAAAAGTGGCTATAAAATTAAGAGCTGCATATTAATTGTTTATGAAAATAACCTGGTCTTTCCACGATAATATAAACAGGCTATGCTTTTATATGTGGGTATGGAGAGCAAGAGCGTGCATAAAATAACCTCCCTCGAAAGAGAGAGGCGCAGTGGTAACTAAGGTACAGTGGGAAATCATGTCAAGGCATTAAAGGCAGCAGGCAACCTTCTCCACACTCAGGCAATGATGTACCACATCTGAACAGAAAAGCTCATTCCTTCTCCAAAATTGCGGACAGGTTCTTCGCTGGAATTCAACTCTGTGTATATAATTCTAATTAATCAGTGCCCTTAAAGGAAGACCTATTCTTTCAGTAGCTTTCTGTTATATAAAATTTTATCTTCACTACGTACAGTAACAAAATATAATCCTTTTGCTATTTTACTTAAGTCTAAAGTTATTTTGTCAGATAAAATTGAAGAGACTGTCTTTGTAAATACAACATGTCCTGCTATGTCAATAATCTGTATGTAGCATGTCTTTGGTTCACTGAATTGCAGGTATATATCAGTTTTATCAGACGATGGATTAGGTGCCACCAGCACATACGGCTGATTAGTAATAAAACTCAGCGCTAACGTCTTGGAATAAGCTGCCTTTTCGTCAAAATCAATTTGCTTTAAGCGATAATAAGACGTACCAGATAACGGCAACTTATCCTTATATGAGTAGTTCCTCTGGATGCTGCTGTTACCTATTCCGTTTATGAATGAAAGAGATTGGAATGTAATTCCGTCTGCTGATCGCTGCACCTCAAATCCTTTATTATCTTTTTCGGACGCAGTAGACCAATAAAGTAACACCTCATTTTTATCAAGTTCCGCATTAAAACCTAAAAGCTCAACTGGTAATGCATTGTTGATAGAGAAGGACCCTAACGTAACAGGGCTAAAGGAGGTAAAATGAGTTGAAGAAGTAATAGTGCCTGCACTGGCATCGCCTGTGAACCTACTATGACCATGATTTGCCCATTTGGGGCCTCCCGGCGCACTTACATCCCAATGCGCCACCAGCAGGTCTGCAGGAGTCTGTACGGCACAGCCTTCTACAGCAGTATTGTCCCAACTGAGGGTTACATCTGTGCTGGCACTTCCTCCTATCCGGTCCAGAAGCCAATATTCACAACTGCTCAAATGATCAATAGCCACGTCTTTGGTGTTGAGGGGATAGTTAGAGTTTGGATTCTCAGGAAAGTACTCAGCTTTAAATGCATCTGTGGCCACCCCTGCAGGTGCAATTCCGATAGATCGGTAATAGTTTCCTTTTCCAACCGGGAAGGTGAAGGCCCCGGTACCATAACGCACGACTGGTCCTTCCACAAAACTGCTGTTGGATGCTCCGATTACGGTTGCTCCTGCCATAAACAGTAGCTGGTTGTCATCAGAACTAATTATTTTCCCTTGTTTCAGGTTTAAGGAGGAAGCAATATGCAAAGGGGTGTTCAGAACTAAGTTACCTCCTGGCTTAGCCAATTCCATTCGATTAAAGTTGATTCCGGCAGCACCTGACTGACTGATAATCTGATCATTAGATCCATCTGCAACCACAGTTCCGCTTCCGGTACCTAGGCTGACAGGCATGCTGCTGCCAACGGTAATATGGCCGGAAAATGTGGAGCGGGTATTGTGGCTAACTTCCAAAGACCCCGTGCCGCTCCGAACAAAAGTTACGTTGTTATTGAAGTCATCGCCGGTTAGATGTCCCATACGCAGCCGCCCGGAAGAGTTATTCCGGATTACCACAGGACCGTTGAAAACGCTTCCGCCATTACCGTCATTATCTGCCGGCTGTTCTCCCTGCTTTGTAATACTAGTGGCCCCATTAAAAACAGAACCCTCCAGGTAAATATTATTGCATACCGTTGATAAAGTAGTGCTTGCCTCAAAAGTCGTTCCCCTGAAGCGAACTTCAGAGCATTGCACATTAAGATTGCCATTCATAACCGTGCCAGCCTCAAACAATACATTTCCGGTAACGGAGAGCTGGTGCCCATTCAGGTTCAGGGTACCCGACCTCATCGTCAGGTTCGTGATGGTGGCAGGCCCCTGTAATTGCGGCGGCGTCCCTGCAGCCACGATCACAACCGGGTCGCTTGCTGCCGGCACACCATTTGGTGTCCAGTTAGAGGCAGAGTTCCAGTTGCTGCCAGCACTCCCGTTCCAGGTATAAGTGGGCTTAATAGGAGAGCCGTAAACTTCAAGTTCAAAGATGGAGTAACCGTATAGATTTTTACCTCCACCAATCCCTCTTCGTGTACCGACTATTCTGACATATCGGCCTCTACTGTTTAAGTTTACATGCTCATTGTATGTCGGCTTAAATGATGAGTTATCTGTAATGGTAGTTATGGTTGTCCAACTGGTGGTATTGTCAGAAACTTCTATTCTATAATCTTTAGCGTGAGCACTCTCCCAAAGTATTTTAACCGTATTAATAGTATAGGTAGCGCCCAGGTCGACATAAATCCACTGCGGGTCAATATTGTGCTGGCTTTCCCAGCGGGAGTTAGCGTTACCATCTACGGCATTGGTTGCGCTGTTTGTGCTATTGTAAGCACTTAATGCAACCACAGGTTTATTCAGTGCTAGATTAATATTTTCATTTACATCAGTTACAGCTATGGTAAACATCTGGCTGGTGGTTCGGGTACCATCAGAAGCCTGCACAGTTATATTGTGCGTAGTATTAGTCTCGAAGTCGAGTAAGGCGCTGTTGGCTACTGTAACAATTCCAGTGGTAGCATTGATGGCGAACCGGCCTCCTGCATTATCAGTCAGCGAGTAGGTAACAGCTTTCCCCTCCGGCGAGGTAGCCTTGGCAGTTATACCTACCGTTGTTCCGGTGGCGGAGTTCTCTGCAACAGTATTGGGTGCGTTATTTTCGTCTGTTATCGTAAAAGAAGTTCCAGCAGTCGTTCCATACACCTCAAGCTCCCAGATGGAGTAGCCATACAACGTTGTGCCGGCCTCAATGCCTCTTTTTGTGCCAAATATTCTGACGTAACGGCCACTACCATTTAAGTCTGCATGTTCCCGATAGGCCGTTTGATAAGTTGTATTGCCTGTGACGGTGCGTAAAATGGTCCAGTTGAGGGCGTCATTAGATACTTCTATCCGGTAATCAACGGCATGTGCATTCTGCCAGAGTATCCTTACCGTATTTATGTTATAATTGGCCCCCAGATCGACATGAATCCACTGCGGATCACTGTAGGCGCTTTCCCAGCGGGAGCCGGCATTGCCATCTACGGCATAAGAGGCGGGCTGAATAGGGCTAGGAGAAGAAACAGCTGGTTTTCTCAGAGCGAGGTTAACCTGAGCACTGGCCATTATATTGACAGCCACCAGCAGAAGAACAGTAGCAAACACTTTCGGGCTAACCAGGCAATTAAAGCTCTTCTTCGGTAAACTCAAAAGCTGTAAAGGGAGAGTATAAATTATCATCCAAAAAGAATTATTTGAATATTAAAAATCAGGGGAGGTAGTGGGGCGCTTTTTTAGCATAAAAAATGAATCACCTACAAGCACTTAGTGATGATATAAACTGCCAAGGCCGTACATCACAAAGTATTGAGATAGCTATTATGCAAATTATAATAGCTATTGTTTTAAAATTATCAATGGAATAGAACAATTTTGTCTTTCTTGGCATTCACTAGATTAGTTTGTGCAAATAACTTAATATTTAGATAATTAATTCAATTTAGTGGTTTTTTTATTCTCCACCTTACTCTGATGAAAAAACATCTTTGAATCTATCTTAGAATAAACTAATTCTATTGAAATACTATTTATTAAAGCATCTTGCTAAAGTTCAATACAATTTATTGGTGTGAATTAGAATGGATTGGTTTTTTTAAAGCCGGTAATCTTTAATTATATACTTGCTAATTGATAAAGCGCAGGTATAAAGCCACTTAAGTCATATATATATAATCCAGAATTAAGAATTAGCCTTGCCTCTCCCCTTGTCATTGGCGTAACCATTCTATTAGATCAACCTTTTCAGTTTTATCTACATTGCCTCTGCAGGGACTAAAACTGCATCTGCCGTACAACTTGGTAGTAATCTTTATGCTGAAATTGCAGACTTTTCTAGAATAACATCCTTAATTTTGTGGGCTACCAATTTGTGCCGTGAAAAGAAGAATCCTATACCAGCCTTTTTATTTTCTGTTCTGGATCATTTACTTTCTGGTGGCCAGAGGCATATTTCTGATGTACCACTACCCCCGGGCGGAGGTGCTTTCCGGCAACGACCTGCTCCGACTCTTTATCAATGGGTTTCCGCTCGATATGTCTTTTGCCGCCTACTGCAGTGTGCTGCCTTTTTTTGCCATTACCCTGGCAAGGGCTATCCCGAAACTCCGGGCCGGGAAGTTTATCCGGTATTACACCTATAGTATAGTGCTGCTGCTCTCGGTGTTGCTGGCCGCCGATCTGGAGCTGTACAATTTCTGGGGGTTCCGGCTGGATGCCTCTCCGCTGCAATACCTGAACACACCTGCCGAAATGATGGCCTCTGTGGCGATGGCGCCCCTGTTCCTGCTCGCGTTGGTGGTGCTGGCCATTAGTGCCCTTTTTGTTCTTTTGTTCAGGTTCGTGTTCGATTACCGTGAATCGGTACCCCCTTCTGGCAGGCTTCTCTTTTCTGCTGTCGCTTTTGTGTACCTCATCGTGCTGATCATACCCATGCGGGGCGGGCTGCAGCAGATTCCGATAAACCAGAGCATCGCCTATTTCTCCGATAAGCCTTTTGCCAACCATGCCAGCCTGAACATGCCCTGGAACCTTATGCACTCCCTCATCAAATACAACAAGGAAAAAGGCAACCCCTACCAGTACATGGAGCTGCAGCAGGCCGAAAAAATGGTTCAGGAGCTTTATGCCGCCGCCCCGGACACTGCTGCCAGTGTATTAAAGCAGGCACACCCCAATGTACTCTTTATAATTCTGGAAAGCTTTACAGGCAAGTTCGTGGGCAGTATTGGAGGCAAACCGGGCGTAACCCCGAACCTGGACCAGATGGCTGCCGAGGGCATTAACTTTACCCATATATATGCCAGCGGCGACCGGAGCGAGAAAGGCCTCGTGTCGATTCTGAGCGGCTACCCGGTGCAGACGACCACCTCTATCATCAAAAACCCCAGAAAATCGGAGAAACTGCCTGGACTAAGTCATGTTTTTGAGGAGCATGGGTACAGCACCAGCTTTTATTATGGGGGTGAGCTGGAGTTTGCCAATATTAAGTCGTACCTGCTCAACGGAGGCTACGACAGGCTAATCAGCAAATATGATTTCGACCCGGCATCTTATAACTCTAAATGGGGCGCACACGACCATGTGCTGTTTGAGCGGGTACTAAACGATTTGAAGTCAGAGAAGCAGCCCTTCTTTTCCACTGTCTTCACCCTCAGCAGCCATGAGCCTTACGACATTCCGATACCGGCGAAATTCCCGGGCAACGATTTTGCAGCCAAGTTCCGCAACTCTGTGTACTATACCGACTGGGCGCTGGGCAACTTTATAGCGGAGGCAAAAAAGCAGCCTTGGTGGGAGCACACACTGGTGGTGCTGGTGGCTGACCACGGGCACCCGCTGCCCAACGAAGACCCGAACCATGTGCCGTCCAAGTTCCACATCCCGCTTATCCTGACAGGAGGCGCGGTAAAAGAAAAAGGATTGGTGGTGCCAACCCTCGGAGCCCAGACAGACGTTGCCGCCACCCTTCTGAACCAGCTGCAGATGCCCCATGACAAGTTCAGGTGGAGCAGGAACCTATTGGCGCCAACCCCTTATCCGTTTGCGTTTTATGTGTACAACGATGGTTTTGGATTTATAACAAAGCAAGGCACCGTGGTGCTCGACAATATCGGCCGGAACGTACTGCTTCGCGACCCTGAGGTAACAGACGAGCAACTGGAGCAGGGCAAAGCTTATATGCAGTATTCGTTCGAGGATTTTATCCAAAAGTAATTTTGAATGAGTGGATGAGTGACTACACAATTTCCGAATTTGAGGATGGTGGAAAGCCACAAAAACAAATTATTCTAATGAAAGAAGCCCTCCGGAGCATTTTTACTGCAGATGCATTTGAGGCCGTTTAAAAGCAGCAAATCTCTAAACCCTCAATTAAAAATCTGCACCTTTTCAAATTTCCAAATCTTCAAATCAAGAAATTAATTTTCGTACCTTTGTGGCCTGATTATGAAGAAAGTCGCATTTTATAATAGCTGTTTATATAACTAATTGATAACAAGCTACTTAGTCCTGCTTTTTTGCTATTATTTTCCCCGTCAGGTAAACAATAGGTAATTTAATACGGGTTTTCCTGCTTTCTGCCTACTATAAACAAAAAAGCCCACCCCCATCAGGAGCAGGCTTAATAGGTTGTCTAGATAATGTTACTTTCTGACCAGCGCGATAAACAGCCCCACGGCCACGGCACTCATAATGATGCTGAACCATAGCTGCTTTTTGCCCTTGTCTTTTTCTTCTGCCAGTTCTGTTTCGAGCTTCCCGTTCCTTAATGTCAGGGCATCCACCCGGAAAGTGTTCTCTTTTGTGATTGTCTCCTTAGTCCTGATATACTTCACCTCCTGCTGCACATCAGGGCATTTGACCTTTGGCGTGTATTTTTCGCCAGTTGTCGGGTTAGTGGTTTCGGGGCAGTCTAATTCTATGCCGGGTAAAGTTACCACTTTTACTACCGTGTCGGTTACGGTCTCTATGGTTTCCTTGATCTCTCCCAGGTCGGCACAGAGTTCCAGGGCCAGCAGCTTGTGCTTATCCTTCCGTAGTTCCTTCACGGCTCTCTTGCCGGACACACAGGAGGAAAGCAAAATCAGAATCCAAATTATGGCTAATATGTGTCTATGTTTCATGCTACGGTGTATTTAATATCCGGGAGGTCTAGCTCATGCGTAAAAACCTCCTTCATAACATTGGTGCCGTGATACATCATCATAGCTATACCCTTTATTTTCAGCCTGCCGCTTTCGTGCTTTACAAATACCCGCCCGAATTGGCGTGTGCCGGATTGCAGCCCTTCAGAGTATGGCCCTCCCTTTTGAGAGTTGGAGGCATCCAAAGCAGCAAAGCAGAATACAGGTGGCCCCTTATGCGTGGCTCCTGAATAGCCTTTTGCAAACTGTGAGTTCGTGCCGTTATCTATCGCTATCTGGTGCGCATCCCCATGCAGGATAAAGCAGCGGTCGTTCAGGCGTACCCCGTTGCGCTTGTTTTCCTCTGCCATCAGGAAGTTGGCTATCTCTTCGCGTTCCTCTGGATATTGGCCCCAACTATCCACAAAGTCGCCCAGGTGAGGTGAATCAGGTCGCATAATGTATACAGACCCGGACACGATCATTATAGCGGGTTCAGTAGCATAGGCAAGGGTTTCTTTGAACCATTCCATCTGCTGCCTCCCTAACAACGTCTTGCCTGGCCCGGTTAACACTTTCTTTGTCCTACAGTCCAGCATGATAACCCGAATAGACCCCATTGCCCACGTTTGCCCCGCTGCCAGTGTTCCGTCGTCACGCGGTATTACCCCCGTTTTAAGGGATTGCTGGAAAGGGTAATTAGGCACGTACTCCCTGTATGCCCTGTTGGATGCCGGGGCACCTGTAGACTGCGAATGTGAGTTGTTGTTACAGAAGTCGTGATCGTCACGCGTGTAAGGCATGCCCCAATAGCTGTACATGTCCCTGTAGCTATCTTCCAGGTAACACCCCTTAAAAGCATCACGCCATAGCTGCGGGTTATTCTGATTGTTGTCTGAGTAGTGTAAGTCCCCCATGTGGACAAAGGTCACCGCATTAGGGAACTGTTTCGGGAGCTGCTTCAGGATAGGTGCCCCTGAAATCCTGTCCTTTGATCCCTTCCCGCTGCACGAGGCTGCCAGAAACTCAAAGTCGGTGCCCGGTGCCGGATAGGTTCGGAAAGACCCGGTTGCTGCCAGCTCCCCATCTACTTTAATCTTATAATAATAGCGTTGGTTCGGTTTCAGGTTCTTTGGCCTAAGCGAAATGACATAATCCTTTTCGGGGTCGCCGGTTCCGGTCGCTGCTGTAAATGGGTTGTCGAAGCTCGAAGAAAGCGACATTTGCAAACTCGCCTCCTTGTTCTCAGACAGCCTCGTTTTAATGGTGGCTTCTGTAGTTGCCACGGCCCCTACCCAGGCGGTTTCAGCTACAACCGTTCCTCTCGGTTCTTCCGGTAGTGGCTCAACTGGTGTCGGTTCTTCCGGTTGCGTTTCCGGCTCTGGTGCCGGCTCCCCTCCTTCGGCTGGCTCTACCTGGATAGTGGTAGTCATGGTGGTTCCTTTATAGGGATAGGCAGGCTCTTGTATGGCTTTCACGTTGGAACGCGCCGCTTTCATACCTGTGGCATACCAGACACCGTCCTTTTCTTCTATCCTGATAATATCGGAGTAAGAAGCTGAAACACTGATACGACCCTGGCTTTTAGAGGTAAACCCGAAAGGCTTCGTTTCCCCTACCTTTAGTTTGGGTGGCACCCACCGCATTTCAGGGTGTATGTAGGGTTCTTTGTCAGGTTCAGGTTCAGGTATAGGCTCTATTGGATCCGGCTCAATAGGTTGTTCTGGCTGTGGTTCTTTCAGCTTTTCTTCCAGGGCTTTTATCCTGGCTTCCTGTTGCTGGAAAGCCTCCCGTATGCCCTCCAATAATAGTTCGATCTCCATGATGTTACTGCTAAGGTGTCAATTTTTGATAGGTAGATTCAGAAATGTATACAGAGTACAGTTTGCCATCTAGCCTGTGTCGCAACTTATAGCACATAGTACCTTTCTTTATAGTTTCCCCTGTCCGTACATCAGTGTGTTTTTTACCAGCCTTTACATGCTCGGTCATATCGGGGTCGTACTTGATCGTTATCTGTAGGTATCTTTCGTTAGCCATGATCTTCTTCCTCCAATGCTTCGTTTTTCTTTCGTTTCAGTGATGGGTAGTTGCTGGTGGTGAGCTTTGCCAGGGTTGCCCCGAATAGAGCAGCACTGTACACCATCCGTAAAGCCATCTTCCAATGGTCCGGCACAAACTCATCATGCAGGATAGCAGGCAGAAAGTCCGTTATCATAGCGCAAATACCACCGATGGAAACGAATATTACAGCAGCGTTACGCCACCATTGGTTTAAAGGCTCTTTCCACCTTAAATAGATTTCAAGAATAAATTTTCTCATATACATAAAGCTTTTAGTGTCTGCTCTCCTACAATGCCATCAGCTTTCAATCCTTTAGAAGTCTGGAAACGCTTTACCAGTGCTTCGGTGCCGGGGCCAAAGATTCCGTCTGCCTCTATGCCCTCCCCTAAATACAAGGCTGCTGCTGTCTGAATGTATTTGATGTAATCGTCTTTCATATAAGGATGCTCTAGTTTGTAGACCTTGCGCCTTTTAGATAGCATCTGCCAGCCGGTTAGCTCCCAGTGTGGCGCGTCCTTTATGCTCTTAAAGTTGCCGCCCCAGGTAATGCCCACCGCTACCTGATTCACCAGCTTGTTGAAGTCTGCAAACATGTTGCTGCTCCAGTCTAGTGTGCCGTTCGGGTTCTTGAAAGCAATATCAAAGGCGTATGCAGGCTTGAAGTTATGCGGACTGGATCCGGGCCGCGCATTAGTGACCCTTGCGCCTGGCTTTGTCCTGCCTTGTGCGTACAGTTCCCCTTGCTCGTAGTCGCTACGGTGGGTGGCAGTCAGCATCGGGATAGGCCGGTTGGGGTATTTGTCTAGCCATAGGGCTGTTGCCTTAATGTAGGCGTTGGCTAGAGTAGGGTGCAAATCATTTACATTGCGTGAGGCCATGATATTATCTTGATCTTCTGTTTACTTCTTTGAGTTCCTTCACATCGTCTTTCAGCTCCTTTATCTCCTGCATGATGTAGTCGTTGTCGCGTTTCTGCACAGCCTGGTTCTGCTGCAACTGGTTCAGCACGTTCACCAGTTTCTCGTTGATGTCAGCCTGGTGCTTCTGGTACTCCTTGTTCTGGTTGTGGAAATCCACCAGGAAGAACACGACCATAGCCCACAGGCCCTTAAAGAGCCAGTCCACCACGTTGATCCCCTTATCATCTATCTTTACTGCCACTACTTCCCTTTTTTTTATATGCCACGATCATAGACAACGCCACTGAAACAGTGATTGCCTGAAGCCGCCAATCCGTCTGCCCTGCGAAAAAGACAAAGTCCAGCAGCTCGTAGAGGAAAAGCGCAACTAGTAATAAGGTAAAGTATGGCATCTTAACCATTTCCCTGCCTGGAATCTCTCTGAGGAAGATGTTAAGCGTGCTGATAAGCTTTAATCTGTCAAGTGCGAACAGGAACAGGATGACCTTAAACCCCAGCCTGTAGAAGTAGATTTGAATATCCATCCGCACCGTTTCCCCATAATGCCCCGTTTCCTCTGCGTCGAAGAAGGGGAATATGTCACGTATAAAGAGCGTTTGCCCGAAAAGCCTGATACTCTGGTTTATGTGCAACACATCGTAGTTCAGGCTGCTAAAGGCGTTGTGGGCAAAGAAGCATATAATTATCAGCAGGGTTAAGGTGTATGTGCTTCTATATATGCTTCTTCTCCTGTGCATTACTCAGTCGGTTTCGGGTCAGGCTTCTTGATGGGAGGGTCTGCCATAATGCCCACCTCTTCCTTTACAGGCTTTGCAGGCCTGGCTGGTTTCTTGTCCTTTTTCATGGTTCTATGATTTGATGTTATACGTTCAAATATAATTAAAAACTGGCTATAATCTTACTTTTATCCAAGTGCATACCCTGTTATAAGCGCAATCAGTATACCTATTTTCAGGTACATGCTCAGGTGTTCGGGTTTAATTCCTAGTTTCTGTGCGGTTCTCCTTATGGCTTTGTCTGTTGATGCGTTCTGCCCCACATAGAACGGGTGCAGGCCGCGCTTCACGTTCAGCCCTGTATCGAACACCAGCCAGAAGATAAGCCCCAGGATAAGCCCGTTTGCGCCTGCTTTCAGGGTAAGGCCAAAGAGTACCACTGTAGGCACCGCTATGGCTAAGGCTCTGCTGCACCAGGCGTAACGGTGGCTTAGGTTCTGCCTGCTGCTGTAGGTGCCATTGATAATCGCGTACCCATCTCTGAAGATTTCCAGTACAGCGAGCAGGACGGTATAGAATACCAGGTAGATCATTGTTTCAGGCTCCTTACATAGCTGCCAATCAGGAACACAGCAAGCGCAATGATAGCCACATAGCCGAATTCCTGCGCCTCTGGCACCACAAAGCCTACTATAATGGCAATGACAATAGCCCCTAACGCTAGCAGGTTGGCAGGCTGTGAGATGTATTTTAGAAAGCTCATAGATTCCCTATTTTAATATCCTTGTGCTGATGCTCCCATTCCAGGATAGCTTTTACTTCGTCTGCTTTGGTCACAGATGGTAAGTGTCTGGTGCCGGTGGCCGTGGCTCCCTTCATAATTGAAATGTCGTTGCGCTTATCGTAATAGTTCACGCCCACGGTGTTATTTTCAAAGACGTTGTTATCCATTGCCCCCTGCCGTGTGCTTTGCGGGTTGCTCCAGATGCCGGAGGTGTTCATGCTTGGGATCGCGTGGTAAGACCTACCATCGGGCAACTGACCTGCATTAATGACCGTGTTATCAGAGGCTTTCAGGTGGTGCCCTGCCGCAAAGCCTATCCCGTAATTGCCGGTTTCCGTAACCACGTTGCTGAAGATTTCTATGTAAGCCGGGGCCGTGCTGTAATCTCCATCCCCATCTGTGATAATGCCCCCGCCGGAGTAGTATTTCTTTGCCTCTTGTGTCGGATGGTAGAAAGCCCCGCTTATCCGGTTGTGGTGAATCTTGATGGGATTGGCGGCGGTGCCTCTGGAATTGTAGACGTTCACATTATCTTCTACATCTGAACTGCCGTACTCGTTCACCACCCTGTTATAAGCAATTTCAGCCTCTACTGCCTTGTAGTTCATCACCTGCACAAAGTTGGCATGTGCCCTGCTTTCTTCCTTAATGCCGTTTACTGTTTTCAGCATCAAGCCGTTCACATTCTTCACATCGTTGTACAGGATGCTGATCTTACCCCCCTGCTGCCCGTTACCGTTGGTGGTCACAAAGCCGCACCCCTCTGCTGTGTTGTTGGTCACGGTTAAGGCAATCACGTTATTAACTGAAAGGCAGCGTCTTGGGCTGCTGGTGTTGCCTGTATGGGGTAAGGCGGCAAAGCTACAGTTATGTACCAGCAGGTTTGTTTTGTCTGAATGGTTCTTGATCCCGTAGCCTGCCAGTTCAAAGGAACAGTTGGTAATCTCTACAAATTCCGCTGTCGCTATCTCAATACAGGCCACCTCTGATTTAGCAGAACGAATGTGCAGGTTTTGATACACCCCACCCTTTGTAATCCTGAATGGCTCCCGGCTTTCTTTCACTACTGGAGGTTGAGGCACTACAGGATGAACAGGCTTTTCAAGTACCGCTATCCTTTCAGAAAGGGTTTTCTTTTCTGCTTCCAGCGTCTTGATAGTGTTGTTTGCCCTGTTGAGTTCATCTGAAAGCCCTTTCACCGTGGCCGCGTGGATCGTGTTCAGGTGGTTGATCTCCAGCTTCAGCTTTTCGTTTTCATCCCTTGCGGTAACGGCTTGCTGTATCTCTGTAAGTAATGCTGTTAAGTTTTCCATGTTTAAGAATGTTGTATCGGGCCTATAACCGCTGATTGCTTTCTTTCTGTAATTGCCCCTATGTAGAGGTCACCTTGCAGGTCTGTGCTGGTAACTGCAAAGTTATGCGTAGTGCCTAGCGTGTTAGAGCGTGTCGGCGCTGGCATACTGGCATCTGAACCGCCTCGGCTGTGTTTCCAAAGCACTACCCTGCAAGGCTTATTGGTGGTCACGGTTAAGGTGCTGCCTGAAACGGAATAGTTGATTGTAGGTGCTGCCAAATCCACATAAGCAGGTATAGCCGTTTCGGATAGCGTGAAAGAGTCAGTATTATAAGGCACCTCCACTACAAACACGTTAGCTGATTTCTTCAGGATAGAGCCGACACTGCTCTGTAGTTCCTTGCCTGCTAAGGCTGTACCGGACACATCTATTCTTATTGATACCGGAACCGTAAGAGCCTGCGGTAAATCAAAACTGTTCCATGTTAGATTAACCGTATTGCCGGATACGGTAACAGCCTGCACCATCTCGCGCGCCCACAGGTAGCGTAAGGCTTCATCATAGCCTGCATAGTGTACATCGTAAGGAGCCAATACTTCCGCTACCTTCTCGTACATATCCCGTACCTTCGTGCCTGCCGTGTGCCAGTGCATGAAGTCCTGAAAGAAACCATTGCTGTCAACTGTTTTAAGCAGCTCCTGCTCCAGGTAAACAAGACTTTCCGCATACGTGCCGCCTGCTGGAATACCCAAAGGGGTTACGCCCGTTTCAAAGTCTGCAAATCTGGTAGCTGATGCCCTGTCTACATAATCCAGCCTTGCCGTGTCATTATTCGGTAGTCCAGCCCCGGCGCCATAAGCGGTATAACTGTCTCCCGATGTGCTGAAAAAGGAGTTACGGCCCCCTAAGAAGTAAGGTAGGTACACAGAAGGGGAATCATTGCGCCCGTTCCGGTAACTGAAAACAAACGGTTCTTCGTTGTACTGGCTCTTTTCTGCCTCTACCAGTTCCGAAAGCTCCTGCATGTTGCTGTCACCGATACCACTCACCGCATCATACCCGTAGGCCCCGTTGCTGATGTCATACAGCTGCTGGCCGTGGTTCGGATAGCGGGTGTCTTTCGGCTGGCCTACAACCGCATTGGCAAACGCTGCGGCCCCGGCACTGGTCCAGGAGGTAGCGGTATAATCCGGTATCAGTTCCACTGCCTGCGACACAGGATTGTACCACCTGTCCGTCTGGAAGTAGATGGCCTTCTCTACCCTGCCGGAGGCGTTCATGGCATCGTCTATGCCTGAATACCTGCTCACAAAAGAGGTAGCGGCTATGTTATGTTGCCAGGCCCAGAACTCGGAAGGATAGCGGTTGGTGCCTAATGTATCCGTGTTCTGGTTGAAGGTCATAGCTGCCCCGTAGCGGTTCTTGCTTACCGTTGCAGCAAGCAGGCTGCTTTCACCCGGTGGAATTACAACACCGGATGAAAGCGAGCTGATGCCAAATATGAATGTCCGTATCATACAGGTAACTCTGTGCTGTAGTTTGTATTCGCTACTCGAAAGCTGGAGAAAGAAGCAACGAGGTCAGTGGCTTCTGTGCTGATACACTGCCCCGAGAAACGTACTTTCAGGTCGGTACCCATGTCCCTTATTATCGGGTCAGTATTCATGCGCTGCCAGATGCTTCCGGTGGGGTTCCATGCCCAGAAAGCTATTTCCGTAGTGGCGCTGTCATAGGTAATCTTCACGCGCCTGTTCGTCAGGGTGTACTCTGCGTTGGTGAGGTCTTGCTGGAAAACGTTGGTTGAGCCTTCAAACACCACAATCCGTGTAAAATGCGTGTTAGGGGCTGCGGCTCGTGAAATATGAGCGGTACACAGTGTGCCCTGTACGGTAAAGGAAGCTGTATGCCCGTTTGTCAGTGGTGTTTTGTCAAATATGGCAGAAGCTGCCCCGCTATTAAATGTCAGATTGTTAAAAACTGCATTCGCTGTCGTGCCGCCTGTTGCCTGCCCTCCCTTCATGGTAAACTGTAGCTTACCGTTTGTTTCAGCGATAAGCACCTTTGCCGGGTCAGTCTCTGTCACTGAATAGTTAGTCGCTGAAATCACACCATCACCGAAATCATCCTGGAAAAGAATAATAGATGCAGTGGTAGCCTGCGCTGTGGCCCATCCTGAATCGGTATAGGTCGTTCCGTTCCCTACTGCCTTGATTCTGTAGTAGCGTGTGCTGCTCGCTGTCAGGCCTGTATGTGAATAAGAAGTAGCATTGGCAGCAGGAGCATTCAAGAGGCTCCATGCGCTGTTATCGGTGCTGGCCTCTATTCGATAGCTGCTTTCATTGGCTACATCACTCCATGTCAGGTTAATTTGCGTGTCGCTGAGGACTTCTGCGCTGAAGTTGGCAGGTGTGGCAAGCTGGGTGCTGCCTGGCTCTGTGTTAATCACAGAGATATTAACTGTATCCGTTCTGGTAATTCCCCCCTCGGTATAGCTGATGTTAATCTGTGCTGTCTCATTGGCTGATATGGTGCCCGTTGCATACGTGTTTCCTGTCAGTGTGCCAGAGCCGGAAGCCTTTGTAAAGGCGGCACTGTGGGTTACGTCTGCTGTAGAACCATCTGAGTAGGTGGCGGTCACGTCAATGGATACATCATCCCCTTCGTTGATCGTGTTCGCGGCTGGTGTGGCCTCTATGCTGAACAGGGTAACGGCTGGCGGCTCTGTAACAACTTCCGCATTAGACCAGATATTCACCAGGTAATAATTGCCTATTTCCCTCAGTATAAATAGCCTGTTCAGGGCATTAACATCATAAGTCCCTTTTTTATCTATCGTGCCCCCGGTAATGGTTGGTTCTGTTGCGGCCTGGTGATAGATAACTATACTGGTGCCATCGATCGCCCCTGTATTGTCTAAAGCAATATCACCAGACAAGGGGGCTGTTGGGGTGCCATAGAAAACACCCGGTGCCCAGTCTGACTTGTAAGGCCCAGAGGCACGGTAAAGTGGTGTGCTACCTCCCGGCTTTACAACCAGGTTGCTGTCTGCCGTGCCGTCTTGATACCAATACACGGTCGGGAGCGGGTCGCTGGCCGATTTAATCAGCACTTCCTGAAAGCGGTAACGGTACGCCGCCACGTTGTACTGGTTGGCCTCTGCCACGCTCAGGTAAGGCCGCCATGCCCCTGATACAAACCGCCCTTTCTTGTCGTCTAAGTCCTTTGGGGCTAATACCCGGACGTTATCGTTTGGAGTAGATGCCATCTTATGCTCTTAATTCTATGGTGTGTGCGAATTGTGTCTGATACCAGGTAATGTAGAACCTGTAAGCCCCTACTATCACAGGGTCTTTGAACAGGTTATCGTCGCCGCCTATGGCCCCGTTGTTCGGAATGTTCACGATGTCCTGCCATTTGGTTTTCACAGGTTCCGTAGCCAGTTCTGCGTACCAATGGAATAATGGGGTGGTGTTGGCGGTGTAGTCTATCGCTACATTGGCCTGCCCTCCTGTTACCACGCTGCTGCCTGCCTCGATCTGCGTAGCGGTGAGTACTGCGTCGGTTGGTTTGTAGCCAAAGTAGCCGGTTGCCTGTGGTGCCGGTGCCTCTGAGAAAGTAATCGTAACGGTGCCCGATGCTCTGGTGGCCGGGGTGGTGGTTTTCAGGATAAAGCGGTAATCCTTGCTCTCGTATTCGGTGTAAGTGTACGTGCCGGACAGCATCCCCACCACAAACAAATCCGTCCACTGGCTTTCCGCTGCCCCTTTCGGCTTGTATTGCAGCACCCTGGGGTTGGTGGCTATCAGGGTTTCATTGCCTAAACTGCCGTCATAAGTGAGCGTCACGCTTTCGCCTGTGCCGGTGGTGCCGGTGGTCTTGTTGATGGCTATCGTGGCGCTGGCGTTCTGATAGGCCGGTTGTGTGATAGTGACCGCCTTGCTTTTCACCGTGTTGGCCGCATCCTTCACGTAGACCGTGTAGACCCCTGCCGGAAGGTTGGAGAACACGCCGGAGGTCTGGTAGTTGATGTTGTTCAGGCTGAACTGGTAAGGAGAGGTGCCGCCGGAGGCCGTGGCCGTAATAGAGCCGTTAGAGGCTCCGTACACGCTTACATTGGACTGCGTGGAGCTAATGGCTAACTCAGTGGAGCCTGTACCTGTATAAGCCGCAATAGCAGAAGCCGGAACCCTGTAATGTGTGTTGCCCCTCTTGACTGCAAACAAGTCGCCTGCCTGTACCGCTGTCGGTAAAACGGGCAAGGCTCCAATGTCGAAGCCTGCCACGCCGTCATCTGCCGAATTAAAGAGATTGTCTACAATGTAATTGAGGGCGTTACGGACTACTTTAGCGGAGTTCTGGCGGTTGTACTCGTCTGTAATCGTTGCCTCTATGAATGCCTTTATCTGTTGCCTGGTGTCTGCCATGAGTTATCTGAAGCTATCGTCAAAACTATCATCGAACTGCCTTCCGAGGTTTATATGACCTGTTCCGGTGGTATCGTGTAATAAGACAAGCTCGGCATCCCCTGTTATCAGGTTATAACTCATGCTTTCCAGTTCCGCGTTGGCGGAAAGAGTGGAGATAAAACGGGCGAAGGGGTTGATCTTTTCGCAGCAGACCGGGACGGTGAGCGTCGCCTGCTTTCGCGTTTTTTTCACACTCTTAAATATACGGATAATCCGGTTAACCGCCCCATTTTCTAGTACCCGATTATGCGTATAATAGTTTTTTACGAGGTTGGCGGCGGATAGTCCGGCATTTGGATAGAACAAACCGGACAGGTCGCCCCGCTCCTTCAATACCTGGCCCTCGGAAATTAACATGAATACAAAGCCCTTTTGCCCTGTGTTACCGCCCGACGTTATCAGGTATTCCAGGTCGGTGGTTACCTCTGTGATGGTGGTTTCGTCCGTGTCCTTGCCCTCGTCTTTGGTCACGCACACGCCGCCATACTCAATCTCCCCCTTTTCAAAGTCCTGGTTGAAGGCGTTGCTGAACAGCAAGCGTTGGAAGCGCGGCATGTCCTCCTTCACATACTCGTAGGACTTGGTGCCCCGCAGGTGCTTTTCATGTACGGTTAAGTCCTTTTCGCCCTGCAGCTGGTAGAACGATTCATGCTCCAGCCTGATCTTGCCCTGCTCAATGTCCCAATACACGCGGAACATGCTGCGCAAAGTGTCCAGCAGCTTTTTCAGGCTCCAATCGGCTTTGGTGGCCGGTTCTGAGCTGTTGTAGCCGACCACATCCGAGAGGGAGGCTACGTGCATCCCTCTCAGGCTGTTGGGTGCCTCGGTCACATAGTTCAGCTCGTCATTGAAGAAGCGGCTCAAGGCCACATCGGAGGCTGGCAGCAGGTCAGGCGTGGCCGTCAGCTCTACCAATCTCCTGACAATATCGGTAAAGGCCCGGTTCCGGCTGTAGGTAAGCGTGCCGAAATCCCACAGTATCTGCACGTACCTGTCCTCGTTCATCTTGCGGAACATGTTCAGGCACCCGTTTTGCAGATTGACACCCTGTAGCAAAGCAGTCACGTTGATGTAGCGGCTGGTGTCATACGCTGCCCCGCAATCTATCTGCAGCAGTTCAGGATAGCGGGTAAAGTTCCCCTTGCTGTTCCAGTCGAACGGTTTGAACTGGTACAAATCCGGCGCTTTGGCATACTTTGCCTCGTCTGTTTCAGGGTATTCCGCCACGATAGACCACCCGCCCCCGGACAAGTCCACCGGCACCCCGTTTTCGCGCCTTAGCCTGCGTAACATCCTGAACCATATCTTCCCGTTAAAGTGGTCACCTCCCAAAAAGGAAGGATCAACCCAATAATTCATGTGGATGAACTCTGCCCATGTCCCGGCATCCTGTACCGGCTGTTCGTCATAGTTGGTGAACAGAAACTCAAAGTCGGCCTCTAAGTCCAGTTTCACACTGGCGCTTACCGGCGTGGTGCCCGGCAGGACGTTATACTCCTTGCTGTAGTTCTCCAGGATGGAGCGGTATTCGTCGTCGGGCAATGGAGTAACAGAGGCATCGCATTTGCTTAAATCCCACTTGACATCGTTGCACGAGAAATAGCCCTTCCAAACTACTTCCCATACCCCGCTGCACTTCTTCTCGATCTCAAACCCGATCTCTAAGCAACGCTCTGCGCTCTGTTCTACTGCCAGCAGCAAATCGAAGTCACTTTTCACAAACACCGCCTCGCCGGTCAGCTTGGTTCTGTAGAATATCTGGTCTTTCTCCCTGGCGGTCACAAGCTTCAGCTTATGGGCCTCATAGGGGAACACCTCTAGCCGCTCTGCTGCGATGGTTAGAAAATATCGGTGCCTCATTTGCGTATCGTTCTAGTCCTGTTACCACTCTTCAAAATGGTAAATTCGGGTGTCTCTATCCTTTCCGGTGTCGGTGCGGTGTTTTTGGCTATCGTGCCTAAGTGCTTAATGATCTCGGCAGGTAGTTTGGCCTGCGCTGGTTTGGCGTGTGCCGTTTTACTCTCTGCCTGTAAGGTTTGCAGCCTTTCGGGTAATTCCGGATTCATCATCACCCCCGTACCCATCAGCAAATCATCTAAGGCATAGCGCACAATGGCTTTCTGGTTGTCGCCGTTGATCGCCTCCAGTAGCTTCAGGTGTTTGGCCGTGGCTTTGGAGTTGACCGCGTACAGGTACTCATTGCCCTCGTACTGTGCGATTTCCTTGCCGGTAACGTTATCGTATAAGCCGACCCCGCCCTGGCTGTGCTTGGCCCCTTTGATCTCAAAGCCGCCCCCCTTTGCAAAGGTTGGAACGGTCGTGCTTTGCAAGGCCCTGGCTTTCGCGGCCAGGAAGGTGCCGAACATGGTCGCAATCAGGGCAATGGCCCCGGCCAGTCCGACCGGCCCCAATGGTGCCATTACCGCATAAATCTCTGTAGATGCTGTAATAAGGTTGGAGGCCTGCATGGCCGAATCCAGGGCAATCTGCGCCCGTTGCGCCTTCTGCTGATCCCGGAAGGCCTGCTCCCTTTGTTGCTTCAGGATGTTGTACTCCTGCTGCTTGGTTTCCACGTTGGAGGCGAAGCCCTGCTCATTGAGCAATATTTCGCGGTCTAATTCCCTGCCTTTTTCATCTATCGCCTGCGTAAGCCCCTGCACCTGCTTTTCGTGCATGGCTACGGTTTCGGCTAGGAAGTTTTGCAACTGGCCTAATGTCTCGCCGATGGCATACTTTACCGCGTCCATCTGCTCGTCATCCAAGCCTAAGAGCTTCTGAAGGCTGAACTTGTTGCGGCTGGCCTGTAAATCTCCTAGTTGCTGATTCAATCGGTTAATCTCGTTTTCTAGCTGTAACGCCCGAATCTGATCTTCTTTATCAGCACTATTGGCAACTAAGGCAAGGCGTTCCTCATTGGCCTTTATCTGTATCTGCAAGAGCCTTTCCTGTAGCAGTTCCTCGGCCTGTACGCGGCTCAGGGTGTCCGGCAAAGTATTCTCAGCAAGGGCAGTATCAAACTCTTCATTCTGGTTAATGCGCCTTTCCTGCTGGTTTCTTCTGAGGGCTATCTTTTCGCGTTCCTTCTCTACCTCTAAGGCTATGGCTAACTCTTTTTTGCTGGCCTCCAGTGCCGCCCGAATCTGCGCATCATACTTGGCCTCCAGTTGAGCCATTTCCTTAACGTCAGAATCTTTCTGTGTTTCCAGTATCTTCGCCCTTTCATCTTCCTGCATTTTGGTTAAAGCATCAAAATAGCGTTTGTTGGCAGCGAGGGAAAGCGCGTTTACCTGTACCTGCTGCTCTACCGATAACCCTACAGGTTTACCTGCCAGCTTCTGCTGTTTCTCAATGCTGTCTACCAGCGCATCAATCTGCTTTAACTCGGCTTCTAACACGGCTTTCAGATAGGCTTCGCTGTTTTTATCCAGCATATCAAGCCTTGCTTTTGCTGCCTCGTTCTCCAGTTTCTCCAGTTCTTTGTATAAGTCCTGTAGGGCTTTCTTTCTTTCGGCAAGTTCTTCCTTGCTGGCTTCCTTGTTGGCCTTAATCCGGGCTTTGTTGGTGGCTAGTGCCTCTTTCTGTGCGTTGGCCTCTGTCTCTTTGAGCTTCCTGGCGTTGGCGGCTTTCTCCTCCTTCTCCTTTTTGGCAGCGTCTTTGGCTATGCTCTCGTTGTACCCTTTGGTGAAAGCGTCCCCAAGTCCGGCCCCTAACTCCTTTATTTTGGCAAAGTTTACTACGATTCTGGAAGGGTTTGCCAGTGTCTCAAAGGTCAGGTAGGCTATCTCGCCTACGTCTTTCAATACCTGCCATAAACCCATCATTACCGCCCTAGCCTTCTCGCTGTTCTTGTACAGCAGCACCAAGCCGCCTACTAAAGCAGCTACCCCTGCCACAACTAAACCAATAGGGTTTGCGGTCATAGCGGCATTTAAAAGCCACTGTGCAGCGGCTGCGCCTTTGGTGGCGGCTGTTCTGGCCTTCTCTACCGCTGCATAGTAAATGGTGGTGGCGGCTGTCTTGATGTTGGCAGCGTTCAGGGCTATGAGGGCAACCCCTAACGCGTAAAAGGCTTCCTTATTCTCTTTCAGGAAGGAGGGCAACTCTCTTAGAACCGCAATAACCTGCATCACGAATTTAAGCGTGGCGTTTAAGGCATTGTTTAGCCCTAACTTAACCGCACTGCTGATGTCTGCCGTTTCCTTTGCCAGCTCGTTCTGCGTGGCGGCTAATTCGGTATAGCTGGCGGTCAGTTCCCGCTGCTTAATCACAAACTCGCTGGTGGTGTCTATCAAGTCCTCAGAGCTTGTCTTGATGTTCTGCAAGGATTTGATATACTCCAAGCCTGCGTCCTCCCCTGGCCCCCCGAATACGTCTGTGATGACAGTCTGGGTTTCCTGTGCCGTTAGCGCGGTGTTATCCAGCCCCTCACTGATGGTTTTCAGTGCGTCAACCGTAGAAATACTGCCATCGTTAATCCCTTTGAACAGTTTATCCGTGAACTCCTTGCCAAAGGCGTTCTGTAGTGCCTCGCTGGTGGCTTTGGTCTGCTCTCTGATTCTTAAACCGAACTCTTTCACCACATCGGCCCCCTTATCAGAGAAAATACCCTGTTCAGCAGATTGTGATATAACCGAAATAAGTTCATCGGCACTGGCTCCGGCTGCCTGAAACTGTGGCGCGTATTCCCGTACCTGGTCTAGCAGGTCACCCCCGGCATCGGCCCCGGCCAGAAACCCGTTCTCAATCTGCTGCAAGGCTTCTATCTGTGTGATACCGAAGGCTTTCGCGGCTGCATTGCTGGCTAACAGTACTTCCTGATAGTCTTTCCCGTAAGCATCCGCTACACCTTTCAGTTTAGCGGTTAGTTCGTCCAACCCATCGCCCTGCGCCCCGGTCAGGCTGGCAATACTGGCCCGTAGCTTAATAACCTGCTCATTGGTGTCACTTACCCCCCCTGCAAAGGACAGAATCTTATCAACGGCAAAGAAAGCGGCTATACCTGTGCCTATGCCTACCATCATACCCTGCAAGCCGCCTACCTTCTCAATGGCGTTGCCCATTTCATCAAAGCCTTTCTTTCCTCGGTTGGTGAGCTGGCTTATCTGCTTTTCGGTTTCCTCCAGCTTCTGGTTGTACTTGGTAATGATGCGTGTATCAGTGGCTTTCTCTACAATAGCCTTGTAGCTGTCCATCTTGATCTTTAGCTGCATAATGGACTTATCCAGCTTGGTAGCGGCTTTGTCTGTGCGGTCAAGCCCTGCGGCCCCTTCCTTGCCTGCCGTTTTCAGGGTGTTATCCAGCGATTGCATAGAGCTATCGAGCCGCTGAACGGTCTTTTGGTGGTTCTGCGCGGCCTGATCTATTTTACGGTAGGATTGCACACCTTCGTTTAATGACTTGTTATAGCTTTCAGTAGAGGCGGCTACACCGGAGAAAACGGACTTGCCGGAGGTTTGCATCGCCTGCGTTTTGTCGGTTACCTCCCCCATCAAGGCGGCGGTTCGCTGCAGCCCCTGTATGGTGCCGGTTAAGTCTAAATCAATCTCCTGCCGTACTGTTCCCATTATCTAAAAGGTATAAAGTCCTTAATCTCGGTTAACTCTGCTGCGAACCCCTCGCACGTTCTTTCCATGTTGCGCCCGTAGCTTCTGGCCTTCCTGTACTTCAGGAGGAGAAAAACACAGCCGGCTAATGTCAGGAGGTTTGTAAGTATCAGTGCTGCTATCATTTCAGGCGTTCTATCTGTTGCTTTTTCTGCTCTGTCCAAATGTCCAGGACGCGGTAAAACTCTTCTATCTCCATTTCTTTGAGGCTCTGGAAATCATCGGCATTGCCTTCCGACACGCTCCACAGGAGTTTAGCCCAATAATCGTCAATATCCTTGCGTACATGGTGGATGTACTTTAGGTCACCTAGTTCAGCACCCTTCCGGTTTCCAAAATGGTGCGGGAAAGTTTTTCGTAAACGTCCCTGTAGCCCACTGCTGAAGCGGCTGCCTGCATCAAAAAAAAATCAGCCACAATCCCGGCCTCCTGCCAGTCACTGATCTTCTTTTTGGCCGCTGCCTCATCATACACGCGCGGGTTTTCACCGTCGGCATTAATGAACAGGGTGCAAACCTCAAAGGCTTGTACCTGATTATCGCTTATCTTGGTCAGTCCCTCAATGGCATTGTACACCAGCACCGAACAGGCACCGAACTCCATTTTTTGAAGGTGTGCCCATAGCTGCGTGAGCATCTGGTGAAAGCCCTGCGTATTCAGCCCGAAACCATAGGTAGCTGTCAATTTCTGATAGGCTGCCATACGTCCGGTACTTATCTTATCAGTCACATTGTACCAGGTGCCGTTTGCCTGAAAGCGTTTGGTATCGAGTGGCAGTTCTACTAATTCGGTTCCCTGCATTATATCTTTGTCCATAGGTAAAGTTTTCTCAATAGAGCGGCCAGGAAGATGCCCAAAGCCGTAAAATACAGATGCTCAAACACGTTGTAGCTTCTGTGATAAATGATTAGGTAGCCCCAGAAGCACCACTGCCCGGCCACGCACAAAGCGCAAGAGATAAGCGGTTTCAGCCAAAAGACCTGCTCCGGGTATTGATTATATTTAGTTAATGTCCAGTTCTGAAGGCGTTGGTACAGGCCCCCCAAGAGCATTCCCGGCTCTGTCAGTACCAGGCTGTAGACCACGGCTACCAGTGTGATGCAAAAGGCTGCGTACTCCATCAGGTGAAGCTATTGTTAAAGCTGTCGTCAAACTGTCGCGGTGTCTGGTAGTCAGCAGGCACACACACGGTAAAGCTCACCGACATTCTAAGCCCGAAAGCATCGTAAGGCTTTTGCAGGTACTTCTTCACCCCTGCGTCGTAGTCGTAACGGCTAAAGAGCTGCTCTCCTTCCGGCAGCAGCTCCGTAAACCGCACCATCACTTGGCTAAAAGTTGTGGTATTGATCGGGCTTTTAAAGACCTTCTGTAGCTGTTCAATCAGGTAAGGGGTAACAACCCCGAATCTGGTGTTAACCCACCCTATCAGGACTAAATCAGCTTTGTATTTCTGGCCTAACCGTGGCTCCTGTAGCTGCGTGGCTCCCCGTTCCTCGAAGTAGACCATCGCATGGCGTTCGGCATCGGGCACGAGGTTCACATGCTCCTTTCTGGCATAGTCCCAATAGACCGCCTTCGTGTGTTTCTTGCTGTCGTTGTACTTCCAGGCAGAGGCAAGCCCCCCGGCCAGCCAGACAATGTTTGCCTTGCGTATCTCCTGGGCCAGTTCCTCACAAAGTAGCTGTATCACGTAATGTGCTTTTTAATGATGTCTAAAACGTCTGCCCTGGAATCTTCCAGCAGTTCGGCCTGCTCGGTGTCGTTGGGCTGCAAAAAGTCCCCGAAACGCCGCATATTGCCAATGATCTTGTCGTCTACCTCCTGATCGGTGCCGCCTACCTGCGCCTGAAACACGCCTTCTCTCAAAGTGGTGGTGCCTAATACCGCTATCCCGTTCCACATCCGATTGCTTAGGGTCAGATCAACCTTGCCATGTGTGGCGTAGTCCTTGAAGGCTCCGGTTTTCCTGCCTCCTGAGAAGTAAGGCACCTTGCCTTTGCTCTTATAAGTGGCTCCTTCTATGCCCTGCTCCTTTACCCGCCGTTCCACGACCGCTATCGAATCCATTGCGGTACGGCGAACGATCTTAGCCCCTTCGGTTTTAAGCTCGTCAGCGGCTCTCTGAAGCCCTCGTGTAAATTCTAACAGGTTCATCTCCCAATACTCACTACACGCGGCCCTGAACACGAAAAGCAGGCAGAGTTCTCCACGTTGATTCCCGTTTCCAGCAACCACTGCAGGCGGCTTTCGAACTCCTGCAGCAGTTCCGCTCGTTTCGCGGCCACGTATTCCAGATTAGTATCATGTTCCTGTGGCTGCACCTCCCCAAAGATGAAGTCACAGAGTACCACGCCTGCCCTATAGTAGAGCATTCGCGCCATGACCTTCTGCACGTTCTTGTCGGTGGTGTGTAAGCGGGATAGGGTGGTTTCCACATCGCAGCCAATGGTGGCATCCAAACTGATACCGGCCGCATAGGAGGCATTGAACCGCATGTAACCGTACAGGGCCGTGTCTTTGGCCCCGCAACCGCAACCGATGGAGTTGTTCTGCAGCTTGACCGTGCCGGTGGTCTCTACCTCAAAGGTGTATTCGCTGCCGTCTAAGGGAAGCTTTAAAGCCACCTCTACGCCCGTATAGCCGCTTTTGTCTATTTCTATGACGTAGCTATTACCGTTCAGGGTCACGATGGCAGAGCCGGTGCCAGAGGCCACCACGCCTATCTTGGAGATATGCAGGTAAGCATCGAGGAATCTGCCGGTCTTGATGTTGAGTTGGGAGGCAGTTGCCAGGCCAACGCCGGAACGTTGCCCGATGTACCAGTTATGCGGGAAGGTCTGTAGTTTGTGTTCGCCTTTCAGCCCCCGGATAATGGCCTCTTCTACCAGGTCTAAGGCTTCGGCTCGTGCCAGCACCATGCGGTTGAGGTAGCTTTTAGGCTCATTGCAGGAACCGTACTCCCCATCAGAGGCAAAGTAATCGGCTCCAAGTCCCGGTAGCTGGTCGAGGTACAGCCCGCTGTCGGAATCGGAGATATTGACCCCTGTACAAAGCAGGTTCGGCTTTTGGGTAATGCCTATGGCGGTGATTGCTTGCATGTGGAAGGGTTTAAGAAAGGCAGGCTACACGAATGCAGCCTGCCTGATTATTATACTGCGGCTCCTTTACGGAAGGCCAACACGCCTGTCAGGTCTGCGTCGCCTATGATCGGGTTCTGCAGCAGGTCGTAGCGAAGGATAAGCTTGTACACATGGTAGTACTTATCGTCAATACACTTGAACTGGTACACTACGTCGGCCTCTACCCGGTTGCCAAGCTCAGGAAGCGGCATAGAGTAGTTGTACAGCCCGTTCACACCCAACTCACGCACGGCGCGGGTGTAGTGGTTCTTAGAGAAGAAGCCCACCGCGTTGCGGTCTACCAGGAAAGCGCGGTCATCCACACCGGCCTTTGCGAAGCCCCACATGTCCTCGGTAATATCGAACTGACCGAACAATGACTGCAATCTCACCTGGTCGGCACCAGTGGCACCCACGGCAGAGATAAACATATCATCCCACAGCAGGCCACCATCCAAGATGTACGGGTCAACGTAGCGGTTCATCATCTGCACCCGTGCCAGGTAAGGCAGCAGGGTTCTGGCTGAATAGTCAGCAGCAGGGATAGTGGTATCCCCATCGGCTGCGGTATAGCCGCCTAAGTACTTGTTCACGCCTGCAAAGGTGTCCAGCTTCGCAATAATGCGGCTGTTGGCATCTTCTACCAGGGCTTTGCGGGTTTCTAATAACCCCTGGGCCACCAGTTGCTGAAAGCTTACGTCCACATCGCGCAAACCTTCGCCCCATGCAGAGCCGGTTTCCTCGATCTTGAAGGTCTTTTCAGTACCGATGGTCAGTCGGTAGTCCTGCGCTCCGGCCTGCAGTTCCGGGCCATCAATAGAACACACGGCAGGGCCGGTGGCTATCGGGTCAAAGGTCTGCACCGTTTCATCTCCCAGGGTTAACCAGGTCACGCGCACGTCCACGTCTTTATCGCGTTGGCCGTTCAGGGCCTGCCCGTTGGCGGTCTGTTTCTGAATGATTGCGTTAAGGGTGTCCGCTTTGGCGGTGAAGTTCTTACGCATCTGGGCATCGCCCCACATGTTTTCCATTGTGGTGCGTACTTCTCTTAATTTTACGTCGTCAAAGGCTGCTGTTGCCATGTTGGTTTAGTGTTTTAACTGTTTACAATCCGATTTAAGATTGCGCATAGTACAGTTGCTTAACCTGTTCTTTCTCAGATGCTGGTGCGTCTGAATCCAGGTATTTAATGTACTCTTCGCGGTTTTTCGGCACAGCTATAGAGGGTGTTGTTGTCTGCTCGTCTGGTTTTCTGCCAGTTGAGGCGCGTGGTTCGGCGGTCTGCAGGTCAAAGTACTGTGTCGTGATGTTCTTCACCACGTCCTCGAACTTTACCCGGTGCCCCGTTTCGTTTTCCAGTCTGTCACCATCCGGCTTTAGCACAATAAACTCATTGCCTTCTTTCTGGAACTTGTAGTTTTCAAGCTCCCTAATCAGGATTTGCTTTTGTGCGGCGGCTCTGTTCGGGTCACTGGAAAGGATCGGTTTCAGGCTTTCAAACTGCTGCAGGCCGATGCTTTTTACCTCGTTGAACAACTCCTTCTGGGCGTATGCCTCCTCTTTTTCGGCTAGTATCTTCTGATATTTCTCCTCGGCTCTCCTCTCGGCCTCCTGTGCGGCAGTCTCCATCTTGATAAACTCAGGGTGCTTTTTAATGGCCTCCACTGTGATATCTTTGGCTGGCTTCTGCTCGGTGGCTTTGGATTCGATGACCTCTTGAACTTCATCAATAAGCTCTATGCCCTTTGTTTCGGATTGGATGTTAAAATCTGCCTTTATCTTATTCTCCCATGCGGTGTTAACCTTGCGCTCCCCTGCTTTGTAGCCGGTGTCTTTAACACTCTTCACATGGTCGGAATACTTTTTCGTCAGAGCTTCCAAACCTCCATTAGATTCATCTTCCAGAATCTCTTTAATCTCATCTTCATTCATGTTCAGTGCCTTTGACACGAACGCCAGTAATTTTTCTTCCATGAGGAATCCAGTTCTTTTGGTTTACTTTTTGCCTTCCTTCACCTCTTCCGGTGCTTTGGCGGTTTTGATGTTGGATTTGCTTTCCTCAACCGTGATATGAGGATTATTCTTTTTCAGGCTGTTGACTTGCTCTATTGTAAGCCCATCTTCCTGATAGCCGTTTTTTGCTGTGATCTTGTAGGTAGTTGCCATTATTTATCCTCCTTTTTGGTTTTGACTTCGGCAGGCTCTTTGGCCTCTTTCTCTACAGTCCAATTTTTGCGCTCACTTTCAGAAAGAAAGCCCCACGTTAGATTATTGTAGGTGCGCCGCCTCCCAGATGTGTGGGTTGCTTTAAATTGCTTTGCCATGATGTGAAATGATTTGTATCGTATTGAAAGTTACATATTAAATACAGCCTATGTTCTGAATTCACAGAAAATTACATCTTTTTAGCCGTTTTTACGGTTATTACGGTGCTAATTCCGTATATTGTCATAAATTCAACCCTACAAAACTATGGCGAAAACAGTTAAGGATTCCCTGTACCTGGATGAAGGCAGTTATAACTTTATTATGGCTGAAGCAGAGGCAGGCAGGTTAAAGAAGCAAAAGTTTTACAATCTTGCGATTGAGAAGGAGATAGAAAGAATCAAGCAGGAAAAGAAGATCATAGAGGAACACATGAAACAAGCCTCCTAACTTGGTTAAAGCTAAGTGTACACTGTGTTATCACAACACCTAAAAAGCGTAAAATGGGCAGAGAACTCACAGGACTAGAGCAGGACATTACAGCAGCTATTGCAGCAAGATACCCTTATCCTTTGAATGAGGTACAGCATGTATACAAACACATAAGGTCTTTTGATAAGACAATAGAGTTTTTGGAGATTTGCATGAGAGACAAATTAAGCCCAATGCAAGTTATGGAAGTTTTTAAGGCTCTGTAAGGGCTCTGTAAGGGCTATTAACATTCTAAAAAGAAGAAGATGACGAAGTCGTTGAAATATTTCTTTCAGGGAGCAGGTACTATCTTTAACCTCTGGCCTACTCCATCCAGATTGCCTAAACTAAAAGATGGAAGATCTGACTATGAAGCTATAAAAGCTGATTGGGAGGCTGTAGGTAAAGATTTTCAGAAGGCAATAGAGAAACAACCCCTATAATTGCACAAAATCAGAAATTAAATTATGACAAAGGAGCAGTTAATACAGATAGCAAAGGTTGCATTCCCGGAAAGGGTGCAGCATTCAATAAACTTCGATAATACTGAAATGCTTCATCAATCAGGCGTATACAGGCTTTACGATAAAGATGAAGATTTTGTAATGCTATCGCCCAAATCAAGCTATCTGTCGGTTTTTATAGGAGAAGACAAGTTTGTGCAATTTGAAGTGGGACATAAGGCATTCAATCATTATGCCGCCATTAAAGAAATGGAGAAAATGAAGCTTGTTTAGGCCAGGAATTGAAACAACCCCTATAATTGCAGATAAGATGAAACAGCAAAGACCATTAAAGGCAGGTTTTGACTTTGAGGAACTTTCCACTAACATAAGGATAAGCTCTCTCGGACTAGCTAAAGCCAGCAAACAGACTCTAGAAGCAATGCAGCAATTTACAGAGGCTGTTAACAATACAAAGATTAAGAACTCTTAACCTGTAGCTTCCCGCTCACTATCTCTAAATCCTCCCGTAGCCTCATAGCCCTTCTTGAACTCAGGTAATTTATGCTATGCCTGCAATTAAATTTCCCTCTGTCAATCAAAGGTCTGTAAGCAGAACCCCCTTTAGGCAAGTCAGGGTCTTTCGGCCATTCCTTCAGGGCCTCTTCCTTTAGAAAAACGCGCCCATTTTTCTTCTTACAGAACTCCCGGCTAGTGCTAATCAATCCACCCTCATACACAAAGGCGGTCAGCTCCAGTTCCTCGCTGTACTGCTCTTGCAGGGCACTATCCACTTGGTTATAGGTGTCATAGACGAACGTGTTGTAGTGGGCCTCTAATGCCCCTAGTTTCTCCCCTTCCCCTAGTACCAGGCTTTTGATGTTCTTTCGAAAGGTAGTGGCTCCCTCCCCTGCTAAGAGGTTGGTGTACGCCTGCTGCTTTACCTTCTGCTTTACGGTGGCATCGGTTAAGAGCGTGTCTAAAAAGGAATCAGCTATGACCTTATTGCCCTTTAAGCCTATGCGCTCCTGAATGAAGGTATCCACCGTGCCTTTTATCTTGGTGAAGTCTTTGCCGGAAAGGTTCAGTTCATCTTTGAAGGATAGGAAATAGGCGTAGTTGTAGCCCGAAATAGCCGCTACATCTGTGGCAATGGTGGTAACCAGCTTCATGCCTGCGCTCTCCTGGTATTTCTTAAAGACCTGCTCCACATAGGCGGGGTCTTTCTCTATCCGGTCGATGGATTCCAATAATAGCCGATACAGAGCCTCCTGCGCCTGCTTGATCTTAGCGGCAAGGGCGGCTTGTTTCTTCTCTATGGCTTTTATCCGTTCTTTGGAGGTCACGAGGCACTGAATTTAATGTTATGGCTGCTTTGGCTCTCCAGGTACACGAGCCAACCGTCTAAAACCTTCTGCATCGGCTCCAGGACATAGTAAGGCTCTCCGAACTCATCCTGAAAGGAGGTCACGAAGTCGTACCTGTCGAACTCATCCGACACATCTTCAAACGGCCCGTTCATCTGGGCGTAGGGCATGGCAAGGCGGCGGGTGTATTGCACGCCCGTTTCCTCACTCACCAGTACCCGTATCGTGTCCAGAAGATGCACCATCGTAAAAAGTTATATTAGAGACTACCCATTTGCAGCCCCTAATATAACGATAAATTACACAAGAACGGAAGCTTTACGCTCTGACATCGGGCCAGTCCAGTTCGCCACCAGCGTGCCGGTCTGCACCTCTGAGCTTGCAGCCGGGATTATGTTGTTGGCCGTCAGGGTTACCTCGTTGCCAGCGTTGAATACTTCCCCGCCGTACATGTCGCCGCCTGCCGTGATGTACCACATCAGGTAACGGCCCCCGCATTTGTCGATCTTGCGCAGGAACTCATAGTTCGTGTCGTTCAAATCGGCCACGTTGAAGTTCAGGGTTCTTTCCTTCGGCGACGTGATGGTGTACTTGCTGCTGAGTCTGGTAGGCTCCCCGGCAGCGGCCGGAAGGTCACCGTAACCATGCACAATGGCTATCTTGGTTTCATCCGTCGCGGCTAGGCGCGCTGTGATCTCGGCAGAATCGCCGGTTGCCAGCGGCTGGCCTACCTGGGCCAGAAGCAGGGCGGATATCTCACCATACTTGAAGAGCGGTGAGCATAAATTAAACGCTACGTCAGGAACTCCGCCTGTAGCGCAATCGGTTGGGCATACTATTAGTGCCATAGTTGAAAGTTAATTAAAGGTTTAACATGTTAAAATCTATCCCAGGTCGGGGTTTATCGGCCCCGATCCCTGGCAAACGCCGATGCTCTGCACCACGCCCCCTGCTCCGACGGACATCCTGCGACCGTCTCCGAGGCTGTAGTTGAAGGCTCCCAGCGTACTGTTTCCTAAGTTGTCGTAATACAGCGTCACGCCCACTTCAAAGGCCCCGTTGAGGCTATAGGCTGGCACCAGGTCGCCCGTATGGTAACAGGCCTGGCTTGGGGTGCTGTAGCCCTGTGACACGCTGATAGCGTAGTCGTAAATAGGGTTCTGTATACAGGTGCCACGGCTGTTGGCCTCTGCCTGCTTGATGCTGTTCAGGTGGGCCAGGGCTTTGTTGTTGGCATCCAACTGGCTGGTGGTGCTGGTGTACTGGCCTGCCGCCACTTTCACTAACACTTCCGTTCCTGTGAAGCCGTTGCCACAGTTGTTGCGCTGCACGTACTCGCTCTGCTCCACGTTGTAGTAAGTTACCGGCACCGGGCAGGCAGTCAAATCCTGTATTCCTCGTACCGTTCGCGTGTTGTTGTAAGTAGGGCTGGCCGGGTTCATGTCGCGCTGCTGTACCAGTACAAAGCCGGTATTCTGGCCCCCGGCCTTCTCGCAGGAGGTAACGCCGGTGTTCTGCCAGCTTGCCAGGTTGTCCGGCTTGCCGCATACAAAGCCTCTCGGTGTGTAGTTGGCTAAGTTGTATTCCTCCAGTGGTAAAGTTTCCGCGCATCCCATCGCAATGATGGGGTTTGCCTCCGAGAACTTGACGTTAACCGTGGCCGCAATTCCCAGCGGCAACCATTCCGGGCTAACCTCGATCTCCTTTACTTCCTGCTGCTCCCCGATCTGTACCTGGGAATGCATGGGAAGGGCACCCAGCGCATCTGCTAAGTAGGGCGGTATGTCCAGTGTGTTGAACTCGCTCTGCTTGGTGACACGCTTGAAAGAGGCCAGAAACTCCTTGTACTCATTCTCGTTGCCGTCCTCCGTGTAAGGATAGGTGGGGTTCAGTATCTCGGCCTCCAGGTGCAGTCGTTGCAGGAAGCCGGTTTGATAGATCGCTAAAGGCTTGCCGGTGCTGTCGGTCAGGTTCGCTTCGTTGCGGTATTCCACTTTCAGCAGGTCGCTCACGCTGTTCAGGGCAGAGAAAAGGGCCGAATACCTCCCCTGTATCTCCAGGTAGTAGTTGCCACAGGCCAGAGGCTGCGCTAAGGTCGCCCCGTAATAGGTAATGAAGTCGTGCTGCGCGGTCTGGTGATAGTCGTAGTCGATCTCGTTGCCCATGATGGTGCGGTACAGGGTGCCATCTTCCCGAAACACGTTGATACAGTCGATTGGCTGCCCGTCATGCGCTTTCACGATCTGGAAAGGCAGGAACCGCGTCACAGGGGAAAGCAGAAGCCTCCCGTGCTGGCAGGCGCGTTGCATCTCCTGTAAGCTATCGAAGAAAGGGAAAGCCATTAGATTCATGCGTCTGCGTTTTCAGTGAACGTAAGTGTCGGTGTCGCCGCCTTTGGCAGCTCGCTGATAATCTGGCGCACCCGCTCCATGACGATGACGGACTGCCGATCATAGGAAAGGTCAAAAAAGCCCGGCACCTCCATCTCCAGGTCGTCAAAGATGGTATCCACATAGTTGTACAGCACCTTATCTTCCATCCGAACATCGTTGGACATGAACAGGGCCGCTATGTAGGATTCAGATTTGCCGATAAAGGGCGTGAAGCGGGTCTTGGTCAGGTACTTTTTATAGGCGGTTTCATCGTCTGCGAATCTCTTTTTGGCTATGTCGTTCTCGATCTCCTGCACCAGAAAGGCACTGGCTCCGGAATCCTTCGCGGCCTTCAAGTCCTCCAGCATCTGCCGTTCTGATTTCAGCTTGTAATCAGATGGAAACTCAAAGACAATCTCTAAGCCGTCGGCCAGGTCGGTGAACTTCGCACATAGCCAGGTCAGGGAGCGGTACACCGTGGAATATCGTTCGGCAAAAGGAAAGAACGTATTGTGCATCTCCTCTTTGTTCTCGTTTACCTCCGTGGCCGTGGTGCCGAACTGTGGCCGCTCAATGATATCGCTGTTATAAACCGCTTTGATGGCCTTCAGGCTCAGTTTGTCCACGTAGTTATCCAACCACTGTACAATGTGAATGGGTAGCTCATGGTAGTGCTGGCGCTCTGAAAGGGGAATTACTTCATTAGCAGGTGTTTTGGCAGGCAGCGGGTAAACCATCATGTCCTGTGAGGACTTGTGGTACTGAATGCCAGAGCCGTTACACTTCTGGCAGGTTTTGCCGAATGGGTCTTTGCCTCCCTTACAAACCTGTGTTTCTGAAACTCCTGGGCACAACTCGGCAAAGGTAGACTTTTGCGGGAACACATGCAGCGACACCGACAAGTCCAGCTCTGACACGCTCTTAATGAGCTTCATAAAGTACGGCAGGGCCGCGTGCATCGGGCTTAGGAACGTCCTCCCCTGCGTCTGGTTGTCGAGCTTGTAGCCTACGCGGGTGGCCTGCACCCTGCCGGCATTGTGTTGGTAGACCTCCAGGGTAAAACGATCGAACTTGTTATCTGAGCCGTTCTTGAACCAGCCTGCAAAGTTGTCGCCCCATACGTTGAAATCCTTCACCGGCTTTAGCCCTTCCTCCAGCGCATCGTAGTAGTAGGCCACGGTGTCGGACGTATCTACGACCTGTGTTGCGGTCAGCACGAAGTCAGGCGTGTACATGTAGTACCGCTCTTGCTTTCTATTCCTTCCGGTGTCGGGGTTTTGTACTTCTTTGGTGGTGTGGCAGATGAGCCAGCTTAGCGTGTTGTTTCGGTATTCGTAGTTGATCGCCTCATGGCTGGATATCTCATAGGGGTACGGTTGGGCCTTCTCGCTCCTGTAGTCGAACTCCTCAAAGTCCACTAATACGAAAGCGTTCGGGTCGGAAAAGTTAAGGTCTACGAACCGGGTGCCCAGATACTTCTCTAAATGCTCATTGCCCCAGAACTTAGCCAGTACCTCCTCCAGCTCCTCCCGCTTGGTGCCGTTGTCCTGCTCGTAATACAGGGCGCGTTTGATGTTGTCCAGTCGGCCGGGCCGGTAGAACGGGCTTTTGATGGACTCGGCTAAGGGTTCGGTGATCTGTACGGTCAGGGCCTTTCGCTGCTGGAACTCCTCGTCGGACTCGCGGCGGCTGAACTGCTGCAGGAGCGATTCTATCCCCTCCCCGGAAATGAGCTTATGGTACAGGTCGGCCAGGGTGGTCACGCGCTCATAGTCGCGATGCCTGCGCTTGTACTTGATGGTGTCCTGAAGAATGGAAAGGGCTTGCTCTGGTGTTATCATGCGTCACATAACGTCAAACGTTAACGCCTTTAAACGCTGGCAAGCTCCAGATTAGGAAGGGAATTGGCAACAGTGCTGCCGGATACCATAAAGATATGTAATATTCCTTTACGGTTATAAAAATATAGGGTTAAGTCAGCAAATAATCAAAAAATTCGGTAAAGAAGTAGTCGGTGCTGTCTGTGCAATGCCCCAGACGCTCATAAGACACGCCTAATACCTTGTCTGTGACGCGTTCTTTCACTTTGCCATACATATCCATCTTCACGGATTCAAAGTCCTGAATAGTCTCTGTACAGCTTTCGTCGATACAAATCTGAATATCCGGCCATTTGTTACCCTCCAATAGGGCATTAATAAAGTCCCTCCGTTTCAGCACATTGGTATTCCGTTTGGCTACTCTGTCGGAACTGTTGTGCAGGAATCCACCCTGAAACAAACCGGCTTCGATATCATCAAACGCCCGTTCATCTCCTTTGCCCGGAATGCGGCTTTTACCGGACGCATCGCCATAATAGTACACAGATATTCCTTTCTTCTCAAACTCTCGCCTGAACGCCTGTGTGACAGCGGCAGCGGTGTTATTCGGTGGGCGTAGGCACCATTCCTTAAAGATTCTGATCTGTGTCTTGCGGGTTGCCTCATCCCGGATGGCCTGTATGCCGATCTGCGTCATGTAGGGCAGACTGTTGAAGTCATAGGTCAGGTGGATAATCTGATGCTCTGGCAGGTACGGGAAAGGTCCGACGTGCTTCTCTCGCTTGAAAGAGGTGTAGAACTCGGCTCCTGTCAGTTTTGCCGCCCATAAGCCCAACGCCCAAACCTTGTAAAGATACGGGTCAGTGTGTTTATAGCTCTCATACTGCGCGGCTCTTTCCGGGGGGCACCATCGGTTATCGGCATAGGTGGAGTGCATAACAGAAAAAGGAACAGTGATCTCCCGTTCCTCTAATTGCCCTTGCTTGTTGACATACACCCTGCTGGTGGTCTTACCTGAGAAGGAAAGACCGTTTTCATTGCCTGTGCTGGCAAAGAACTTCTTATAAATCCAGAACTTCTTGTAATCTCCCTCATGGTCAGGGTTGAAGGTGAACACCTCCTGAATAGGCACCTCGTAGGAGGTTCTGAGGGACGTAGACAGCACGTTAAAGTCTTGCTCTTCTATTTGGTTGGCCTCCTCATACCATGCGTCTGTAGGGTCTGAAATGGATTTAAGCTTATCGGGGTTATCCATGCCCCGGCAGATGAACTTATTGCCGTTGAGCAGGCAGCGGATTTCTAGAGGTGAGGAACCAAAGAAAAAGTATTTGTCTAAGCCTTCGCGCTCTGCCACCTTGCGGATAGTGGCTACCTGGCTATCTTTGATCGTGTCGAATACCTTTCTAACCAAGACGCATTTAAAGTACTTCTGCGTCATGCACTTTAACAGGAACTTCAGGGCCACAAAGTCGGATTTGGAACTATCCCGGCCACCCCAATACAGTTCAAACCGAGTCCTAGCGGTCAGGTAAGGCAGAAACCGTTCGTTTACTGCGTCTGGCTGAACATCTAGTATTATCTTACCCATTAACTGCTTTGCCGCCTATCGTCAGGATAACATCGGCTTTCTTCTGATCGTTGTCTTTCTCAAAGAAGCCGATATGCTTGCCGATCATCTCCGTGGCTTTGTTGGCTCCGTTGGAATCAAACTGATACAGCTTATTCCCCTCATCATCTTCTTTATGCACCATTGCCTTATCAGCAGGGGAAAACGTCATAACGGGTTCTGCTTGCATACATCTGTCTGAAATGGATTTAAGCCTTCTCAGTACCCATTCCGCATCTATCTCTAGCTTGTCTGCCCGTTTGTCTTTTAACTCGGCTATACGCGCGGCAACTCTAGTTTTACCAAGTAATTCAGAACCAACTTTATCCAGGTTGTTCCCTTTATACCCTGCCCTCGATGCAGCCTGAGTAGCGTTCAAATCAATCAGATACTCTCTAACGAACATTTCCTGCTTATCAGTAAGCTTTTGTTCTCCTGCGTCTGGCTTTGCTTCCTTCTTGCTTGCCATTCTTAAAAATGTTATATGATATTTGTCTTGCGCCGTGACGTTTTACGGGATAATACAATTACAATAGCTGAATGTAGAGCAATTTACCATTTAACTTGCTTTGCAACACCTCCATTTTCGCATCGTGGCTAATTCTTTTGGTAGCAAGCACTACTGCATATCCTTCCCATCTCCTGTAACGGGGAATATCAGCAGAGTACGTTAATACCCTGCTGATCTAACTCCTAAAATAACAAGAAATGGATAAACTTGTTGAAACGCCGCGAAGATTCGAACTCCATCCTACACCTACTCTTCCCATACACTGATTATAGCTTAGGGCATAGCGGTCTGCTCTTCCAGTTGAGCTAACGACGTTAAATTCACTTACGCAATATAGCAATATTTTGGTACAAATAAGAATACTCCTAAAGACATCTGTTGTTATTGCAATGACTTTTTGGTGCAGTAGCTGTATCACTATTCAGCATCCGAGCGATGAACCGTTTTACAGGGCTCGGTTTTTGATAAGATGCTAATCTTTAGCCAATCTTTCAAGTTCAGTAATAAAGGTTCTATAGCAAGAGGCTTTAGTTCCTAATTTTTGCCACTGATCTGTATTGGTAGCACCTTGTAAGCTTAATGATATGCTCATGTTTTCTACTGTGGCTAACCTTCTTTTGTAATCTTCTATTAGCTGTTCTATTTGCTCTTTCATGGGTTTAATCTTCTTTAGAGGGTTCTATTTCTCTTTTCCTATGGCTAATAATCTACGCTCTATTTCAGCCTCTAAAAGCTTGTAAACAGCCTCTAATTCATCTCTTTTTACTGAATCGTCCAGCAAGAAGAACCTGTCATGCGCGGCATCTCTCATTGAAAGAAGTCTTTCCCAAGAGTAGTTAGTGAGGTTGCTTAATAGGGTATGATCTCCTGATGGGTGTACTTCCTGGCTGGCTATCTTTTTCAATGCTATAAAAGCTAAGTCGAACACTAGAGGCAAATCTGTTTTACCATCATTCCTCCAATATTCTTTATTCTCTAAAGCCTCAAGACACTTCTTTATTTCTTCTCTGTCTGTTTTACAAAGGGTGGTTTGCATAAAATAATACTGTTTTTAAGTGAATAAATTAAAGTTGGGCAATGCCTAAAGGCCCGAGCTGCTACGGACTACGCTTCGCTTCGGCCCTTCGGGCTAAATCCTGCGCATCTCTATTGCGGGGCTATTCTATCTTTAGAGGCTCTACCAATTATCTCGCACTGGTTAAAGGAGTAGTGGTGCAAGTCGCCTGTAACATCGTTTTCTTCGTACGCCTTCCCTGTCCATTCTCCACCTTCAAACACTACTTGAAACTTCATGCCATCAAAGGAAATAATATCATTCTCATAAACATCTAAGCCTTTTATGTCTGTATAAGGTGTTATCTGCTCACGATATAAAACCTCGCCTACAATAGGTATGATAGTCCCTAATCGCCACTTGTTCTCAGATTTGAGATACATTTGCCATGAACTGTTCTCTAGCTTTTCATATCCTACTGTTCCGTTTTTGGTGCTTACCCTAAATCTTATTTCTCTTTCCATTATGATGCTTGTTTAAGTTGATTAAATACTTCGTCTTTGGTCATTAAATAAGGCGTGCCCCTTTAAGAGCAGATTCTATAGCGTCCTCTATTTCGTAAAAATCTTCGTAGGCGTCCACATCTTTCATCCCTGTTTCAATATCAATAACATCTATTAAAAAACGCTTAAGATACTTGTCTTTTGGTTTCCCAAAACCGTGATCTGTCGTGATGAAAATATGCTTGCCTTTGTAAGTAGCGTCAAACCCTTTGCTCGAATGAGTTTTAATGTTCCTGTTTTGAATTACTGCGCCTGATATTTTCATGATGCTTTCTTTAACTTTTGATACAATTCGTCTTTGGTCATTTTCTCTGCAAACTCTCTGTTGATCTGCTACCCTTTTAAAGGCAAATACCCATCTAACTCTTCATCTGAAGCACTCATGGTATCTAAGTACTCATTCAGGCTTAATTCATCGAACACTTCCAACGCTACCGAATCTACGGAGGGGGCAATGGTCATTTCTATTCTGAAATACCTTACGTTGGCTCCATCTGTCAGCCTTTGGTTTGCAATTACCTCTACCTGAATATCATTATCACCCTGCTGCTTCCAGGCTTCATGTGCGCCATTTATGAGGCGTTCCGTGTCTTTTTCAAGCTCTTGCTTCTGTACTGGCGTTAATTTGTACTTAGCGGCTAACAGGTCGTAAATAGGGTTTTTCATGCTGCTTTATTTATTGATTTCAATTGAAGTTTATTAAAATAGGCTGGCTCATACTTCAGGATAAAGTTCAGTATCTGCTGCCAGTTGCCTAATCTCATTTTCTCTTCTAAGCTTCCATGCTCTAAAATATAAAGAGGGGCAATTCAACGGGCTTGATAATATTTAATCTGGCATCTTCCCCGAGTAGTCTGATTGCTGCCTTATTATAGGCGAATGCCGCTTCTTCAGCAGTAAGATAATGTCCTAATGTTTCTCTTTTTCCATTAGCCCTGATTTGCGCGACATATTTTTTTGTCCTATTCTTTTTAATGTAAACTCCGAAATATTCACATTCGCCTGATGCTTTTCTATTTTGATTATTTAAACCACGATCGACAATTCGGAGATTTTGCCTAGTGTTATTTAGCTTATTCCTGTCAATATGATCTATCTCCATTCCTTTGGGAATATCATCAATAATAAATCTATGCATGTATTCACATTTCATTGTTCTTTTATTTACGCTAATACCACGCCTTGCATACCCGCTTGACGATAGCTGCCATTTAAACATTGATACTCTTTCAAAGTCAATGTCATCAACCATTGCTATAGCTCCCTTAGTTAATTTTATTTCTTTCATAATATTTTATTTGAATTGTTAATCACGACAGCCAGTAGCGTCTATTAGCCTGTATCTGTCATGTAAGGGGCAGGAATGATATTCTTTAGCATAATCAATCATCCCTTACAACTGCTTTCTTAGCATCTCTCAGATGTATTTCAGTGTACCACATGACTTTACCGGATATGTTAAGCTTCACCTGATAGTTCTGCTTGTTTTTGTTTTGCTTGTAGCGGATGAACTCTGCTACCCCTCCTGGGGTGTCTACTTGCTGGCCGGGTTGTAGGTCTTTTAGGCTCATAATCTATCTTTTACAGTGTTCACATGTTTCTTTATTGTGGGCATCTCCTGAATTAGGGTTAAGAGGGTTGAAGGCTGCTTCTTCGCAGAAAGGAATATTGGTGCTGCCAAAGCCTCCGGTGCCACGTTCGCTTGCTGATAGCTCCTGCACCTCTTCAAACTCTATCTTGGGGTAAGGGAGAATGATTAACTGGCCTATCCTGTCGCCTACCTCGTAATCTTTCCTTAGGGGGTTCATGCCTGAACTTACTCTCTGGAATCTTAGTGTAACCTCCCCACGAAAGGAGGAATCTATTACACCCACGCTGTTTTTAAGCAACATATCGTGCTTTGTGATGCTGCTACGCGGGAACAGTAACCCTACATAGCCTTCTGGAATCTCAAAGGATAAGCCTGTATGGTATTCCTGATAGCGGTCTGTTTCTGAGTAGTCCACTGCTGTCAGGTCAAGTCCGGCATCGCCTGGTTTAGAATAAGTCGGAATTACGGCCCTTTCAACGAGCTTTTTTACTTTTACTTTCATGTGTGTTTAACTTATGGTTTTAAAATCCTTTTGTTGCTGTCTCTGTTGCGCCTAGAATGAACGCAAATATATTTTTGGTATCAATGCCTGCTTTTGGGCTTGAGTTCGTTAAAACGGCTTATGCTGCTTCTTCTAGCTTCTCCTGTAATTCCTCTAATCTGGCAAATAGTCTATCATCCCAATCTGCCATCTGCTGTGCCTGGCTGTTCAGCACTTCCACCAGCATGTTTAATCCTTCTTTGTCCAGTTCCTCGGCTTTCTTCCTAGCCCGTAGAATCTTGTTGCGGTACTGTTGCGGCATCTCTTCCCATTGCGGGTATGCCTGACGGTGCATCTGTTCCGGTATCCTGATACTCTCGGTGTGAAGTTGCAGAATATCCACATAGGGGGTCATTTTGTCGAGCAGGGCTACTACTATCTTGTTGGCTTCTATGATCTGCTCGGTAAGGGTCTGCTTGAATACGATGTTGCGTAATCCTGTCTCGAACTCTACTAGCTGCTTGTCTGAGGGGTATTTGAATTTCATGGTTAATCTAGGTTTAAAATCTCTGCTACTTTTCTTAACTGTTCCAGGGTGTAGGGCAATCTTCCGTAAGACTGGGTAACTGCTTTTCTGAACTTGTCAGATAGGATGTTACGTTCTTGCTCTTCGTGATACACCTGAATATCTGTATAGACAACTAAGGTGGAGCCATAATCGCTTATGTTTTTGCCTGATTCGCGGCTAAACTTATGACCTGGGAAGTCTTTCAGGTAGAAATATTTACTGCCTATTTTTTCAACTGTAGTTTCCTTTGGCTCTTTTGGCCCATTGCTGAAATAACTGTAGGTTACGACCGATACCGTTTGGCCTACTTTAACATCTATCATGGTTTCTTTTTTATCACTATCACTTCGTAATCTTGTTCATCCAGCCTTACTTCTATCTTCAGGCGGTCATAGTTGACGATCTGGCCTACTTTGCAGATAAGGCCGTCTATGATCCTTTCTTCAGGGGTGCGGCTGATATCCATCATCTCCGCTGCCGATTGGGTCTTTCTCTGTGGGGCTGCTCTGGTGGGCTTCCTGTGTAAAGCCTGATAATCTGCTGCTTTCATGGGTTTCGTGCTTTTCTATTACTTCATGTATCTTCAGGGCTATGCCCGGGTGTAGGTCGGGACACTCTCTTTCAAGCATGTCCCTTATCTGGAAAGTGAGTGTCCAGGCTTTCATGGTTGTATGTAATGAAAGGTTTCGCTTATTACACTTTCACAACTACGGCACCTGAAGATATCCCAAGCATCCAGCTTTTCAGGGTAATGGTATCTAACGCCATTGGTTCTACAGGTGCAACTGCTGTTTACTACCGCGTGTACTGGCTCACCACAGGAGCAGGCACCTTTCACGATGGAATCAAAGTATTCTATCCGGTCGGCTAATTGTCGTTGTCTCATGCTGCTACTCTTGAATGTGGTTGCATCGTATGGCAGTTGCTGAACCTGGGCCAGACTTCTGATAACTCAAATACGATCTGGTCTATGTGTACCCGCTCGTCAAAGGCTGCCAGCTTCCAGTGCCGAAGCAAATCCTCGTAATCTGCTCTTATCCCATAGCCTGCCAGGTAGAGGGCATAGAACTGGCGTATCTCCACGCTGCTGTACTTCTGCTCGATGGTGTCCTTGTGGGATTTGAGTTTCCCGTACACCTCCTGAACGATCTGCTTTGCCTGCTGTGCGCTTATCCCGAACTTGTTGCAGGTGGCTCTTTGGGTGTGCCTCTGGTAGTAGAGGGCTATCGCTTGTTTTTGTTCTTGGGTCATGGCTGAATATTCTCTAATTCTGATTTTAGCATTTGAACATATTCCGGCAGGTTGTATAAGCTTACTTCTGGTTCATAGCCTAAGCTTCTCATTTCCTTCTTGAAGTACGCTATGGCTTTTTCGTCATAGGTAGTAGGAAGCTGCATATTGAATCGCCTCCCCTGCTCCCGCATCACTTCATAGATGATCCTGCATTCCTCGTACTCCTCCTGATCTTCCAATTCTTTTATTAAGGCCGCAAGGGTTAGGAAGCCATATTTGAACATACCGGCCTGATAGATGCAGTATTTCTTTTGGGTTAAGTTCATCTTATCTTCTCTTTAAGTAGTTTCTGAATAGTAAGTAATCCTTCAAAATTCCCGGTAAGCCTCAGATCACTGGCAAATCGGGCATGGTCGCAAGGGGTAAGGTTCTCATTGCTGGCTACCTTCTTACACCAGCGTTCTGATGCGTACCGGGGCTTGCCGTTCTTGTACCTGGTCTGGGGGTTGTATCTTAGCTGTAGTCTTTTCATTAGAAAGGCGGTGGTTCCGCTTGATATTCTGTAATCTTCTCTTCACTAAATTCGCTTGGCGTACTGTGCCTGAACTCCTGCCTACTTGGTCCTTCGGGTGGTTTCGGGAATGGGCTATCAGTGTTCCGCATTAGCTCAATCGGGCTTACACCGTTTAGAAAATACCTGTTAGATGATCTGTCGAATATGATCCCATGACAGGCCCCCGGTATGCCTACCAGCTTTTGCTTCTTGATCTTGTCTGAGTAAAACACGACCTGCGTATCTGAAGGGCTTGCCCCTCTGTTGGGCCTGTGTACTACCAGAACATTATCTGCCTTGTCTGCGAAGGTGCCGCCCCCTTTGATGTTGTAAAGTATCGGCTTGGGGTAGTTCCCTTTCTCATTTGGCCGGGGCGTGTTCTGATGCGCTACCAGGTGCATGCTTACATCATTCTCTTTCGTGAACCTCGTTAGGCTGCTCATAAACCTGCTGATATACAAATCTTCCCTTTCACCTGGGTTCATCATATGTTCAATCATGTTATAAGGGTCAAGAATGCAGCCCCGAACGCCCTTCCTTCTAATCAGGTAAAGAAACTTTTCTTCAATGATTTCAAGAGTGAAGTTCTTTGGCGGGTACACAATGAAAAAATGATCCCGCATGAATTTGGCCCCCTCCGCAAGTTGCGCCTCCGACATTAGGTTGTTCGGGAAAAACTTATCTGCTGACCTCCCGATATAGCTGTGAACCAAATCTGCGTAAAGCTCACGTACTGGTATGTTTTCAGGAGAGAATACAGCGAACTTCCAACCCTCTGCCATTGCTTTAATCAGGCAGAGCTGCAAAAGGAATTGTGTTTTCCCCTCGTTGTTGTAGCCTGTCCAGATGTTTACATCTCCCGTTCTCCATGTCCAGCACTCATCCAGTTCAGCGAAATAGGTAGTGGTGCCCCGCTTTGGCCCGTTGCGAAGGTCTGCAAGCATGTCCTCAAACACATCGTCTACAGTCCAGATACCTTCTACCTTTACATCTGATGCGTTAGCCAGTGCCTTCCCTAGTGCCTCTTTACCTTCAAATCTCAGCAGGTCGTTCGCGTCTTTATACTTGGCATCCCAATTAACCACCTTGCACTTTTCGGCACCTATCCTTCTGATGAGCTCCTCTTCCAGCCTTTTCCCGTTTTCGTCTTTGTCTACTGCAATGTAAACCGTTTCGGCTTCCTCAAACAGATCATAGCTGTTGTTCAGGCATTCGAGCTTCTTATCTATGTTCTTGTCGTTGGCGTTGGGTGCCCCCTGGTTAACCGATGTGGCGTTTGTGAATCCTGCCACCTCAAAGGCCATACAGTCAAGCTCTCCCTCACAAACTATAATCTCTTTCTGCCCCTTGCACCTGTCATAATTGTACATGATGGCCTTTGACCCTGCTGACTGCCGGAAGTCCTTGCTATCAGTGTTCCGCTTTTTCACGTTGATAAGCTGCCCGTTTTCCAGGTAAGGGAACACCAGCCACCCTTTTTCTTCTACTATCTTGTTTGCTATTACCACCTCTTGCGTAATGAACCGATCTGTGAAGAACTTTAGCCCTTTATCGGATAGTTTGGTGAAGTTCTTCTTTTCGGGCACCTGGTACATAGGGGTAAACTGTTCTTGTGTCTTGTATTGGTTAATCATGCCCTTTGCCTCACAGTGCATGCAGTGGTAAACACCTACTGCCACCCCTGGCTTTGGCTTTGCCCTAACAGATAAGCACTTGTCTGCTTTCTTTTTTCGGGTGTGGCTGCATTCGTAGCAGATCGAGAAGTATTCCTCTTTGCTGTAGCTGGCCGGAATAACTATATCCTCGTTGGTCATTAGCTAGCATAGTTTTCTTTCCTGCCCCCAAACATTTCCATATAGCTTGGTCTTTTCTCCTGCTGCTTAAATTCCGGTTCAGAGAATGTTTTTGGGGCAAATAAACCTTGATAACCTGAACCTATACTGAATTCAATAATCTGTATTGCTCTATGCTCCATGTTGCCAGCCTGTTTGCAAAGAGACTTCAGAGCAAGCATTTCGGATTTGATGCACTTATATTTAAACTTGTGCTGCAACCATTTGTATTCCTTCCAATCATTCCATGCTGCCGGGAATTCCTTCCCCTCAAAAGGATAAATAATTTTAGAATCTTCTTCAGGAGCTTGCTCCGTTAATTCCTTTATTTTAATATCCTTTTCTTTCCTATCCTTTCCTTTCCTTTCCTTTATAGCATTGCTATCGGTATGCGTTGGCAATGCGTTCGCATCTTTCTCCCATCTCTTGTTTGCTGATTCTCTGGCTTTTTGTGATTTTTCTTCTCTCTGGCTAAGCCTTTTTTCAACTGATTTGCTACCAAAGGTCTTTCCATTTAAGTTGAATAAATCAAAGTCGTTAAGTATTGATTTTACTGTAGATTCGTCCGTTCGCAAGTCGTATGCAATACACTCGTAATCCAAAGGCATTGCATTCGCATTGTTGTACAAGTCCTCGATTATGCCCCAGAAGATTCCGTATCCAGTCATCCCATGCTTTAGAAGCAACTTCTTAATCTTAGCGTTGTTCCTGGTGTTATAGTCATGCGAGAAATAAAATGTGTCTTGTGCCATATTTAAAAAAGAAGTTTAATCGTGTTTGGTAAATCTGATTGAGGCTCTGATGCCTTAGACATTTGCTTAAAGTATCCGCTCAGGTGATAAGATTCTTGAATGAAATCTCTAAAGTCAGATACTAAGGAGTTACAGGATGTGTCTTTTTTTGACAATCTCCATTCTTGAGTTGATTTTTTGAAAAACAAACCATCAAAATCATATTTGAAGGTGTAAATTGAACAGTGGGGATCATTATTATACATAAACACAAAGTCACCATTTGTATTTATGCTGCTCCCGATAAGAATTGTCTTAATCTCAATTTGTGAGTAGGAAAGGTCATGATCTTCTAAAATACTCTTTATCCCTGTTACATATCGCTGCGCCTGCATATAGGCATTAGCATCAATATCATTGAGTTTGCATTCAATAACTGTAATAACAATTTTCCTTCGGGCTGGGTATTCAATTGTAGGATCATATGGTATTTGCTTGTATTCAACATTTATCAAGTCAGCAATCCCGTAATTACCTAGATTTACCTGTTGCAACAATTGAATATTATCAGGTCTAAAAATCGAGTTAATCACCAAACCCCTGCTCCCAATCTTTTCAGGATTATTGTAAATCATGTTTTCTATATCCTTCTCTAAAAATTTCATGGGTTATTTGGTTTTAGGTGTCATACATATTCTATGCAATTCTATGAACTTCTATCCACTTATCAAAATAAAAACTCACTTTATTTGCATAGAAAAATATAAATACCTATAATTGTCCTATTAAATCCTATTCACTTAATTATGGCAGCCAAAGAGTACGTTAACTATCCGGTAAGACTAGAGAAAACCCTTTATGAAGTGGCTCAGGAGTATTGTGCAAAGGAGGAAATTTCTTTAGCTGCTCTCCTGCGTAAGTTCCTGAAAGCACATCTGGCTGAAAAGGGCATTACAGTAGACTAACCCCTCCTTTCTCATGCTGCGAACAGATTTAGCTGGCGTTTGTGCTGGTTAAACCTGGCAAGCCCTTTTTCAAAGTATTCCTGATCTATCTCACAGCCTACAAATTCTTTCACCTGGTAGTCATAAGCGGCTATTACTGAACTCATGCTGCCTAAGTGGGTGTCTAGTATCTTCATATCAGGAGTGGCGTAGTTCTTTAAGAGCCATTTGTAGAGCTTTACAGGCTTCTGTGTGGGGTGATTTTTCCCGTTTGAATAGGCTTCCACCCTGCTCATTCTGAAAGCTTTAGAGGCTTTATCAAAAGAAGTCCAAGCTAACTCAAAATCTGACCCTGTAAATACTTGCATCTTATCCCAAATAAGATTGCACCGTGTAGCTGGCAAATCGAAATAATTGCCGCCCCATATAATTTGATGATTTGAAACCCTGAAAAGCTCTGTAAAATATTCAATAGTGGGCACACTATCCCATTTTATGGAGTTCCTGTTATTATCAAACTTTGCTTTTCTTGTGCCTCCTCCATCAACTAACTTGTTCCCTATCCCATAGGGCGGATCAACGATGGCAAGTGAGAAATACTTATCAGGGTAACGAGCCATTACCTGTAGGCAGTCCTCGTTGAATAGTTGTATGTTGCTCATTTATGCTGCTCTTTTAAGGGGTTCTTTTCTCTTTCTTCCTCTAGTCCTGCACCTTTTCGCCTTCTTATTAAGCTCTGTAGGCACTTTGTAGGTGTACCGGGTTGGTTCCCACTTCTCAATACTTCGAGGCTCTGGTGGCCTGAATACGGGGCTTGCATTGGCTTCTTCTAGTGCCATGCGCTCTGCCTGTTCGGGGGTAAGGTTCCAGAAATCAAAACTCATAGCTGTTAAACTCTTTCTCCGGTGTCATCTGCACCTGCTCAAACACTCTCATTACCTTTGCTCTGAACTCTAAGGGGTATTCCAGCTTGCAGGGGTATCGTAAAACGCTCTCATCCCCTGTTTTTAGCCACTTCTGCACCATTAGCACCTCTGCCTCTTCGTTGTAATGATCCAAGTGGAGCTCCATATCTTTTGAGGCTGCATAAAGTGATTTTGAGTATTCAAAGCCGAGCTCCTGCATGTAAAGGTGATGAAGGAGCTCGTGATGCATGCGCATTTCCCAAGTGTCAGAATAGCCGAGCTCCTTCGCTTTGTACCGGTACTCGTCAGTATCTTCTGGGCTGGCTCCTAACATCTGCCCATCAGGAAAGGTTGAACGCACATGGCGGGTCGTATGCCAGATTTCTACCAGGACGGGGCCTAGCTGTAGTTTGATAGGTTCTTTCATAAGGTATCGTAATTTTCAATTGCTTTAAATATCTCGTAAGCCACTTGGGGCACAATCGCGTTTCCTGCTGCCTTTATGGATTCGTTTCTCCATTTTGGAAAGGTAATTCCGTCCAGTTCGGTGGGAAGCCCATCATCTCCAGCGCAAACCGGGGGTTGAGTTGGAAATTTCTCCCAATCCGTCGTTGCAAATGCTCGTGCAAGTTTACCCCTCTCGAATGTTCCTGCCGTTTCAGAAAAGCCTCTGATTCCTGGTTGAATCCGCTTCTGTAATCCCGGGCTGTTGGGGTGGGGAGCATCCCCGAACGGGCCATTGTACCCAGGTTGCAAGTGGTTTTCCCCATATTCTTGGGATTGCCACTGGCAACCATCCGGGCTCTCCATTCGTGGTAGTCCTCCTCTATCTCCGTAGCCTTTGGTGTGGGCAACAAACCATACCCTGTCCCTCCTGTGAGGGGCTCCGACACCGCAAGCCGGAAGTACATACGGTTGTACCTCGTACCCTTCAGTTTCCAGGTCAGCCTGCACTTCGTTGAATACCATTCCCCCGTTCCAATTAACAAGGCCGAGAACGTTTTCGCCCACGACCCAGCGCGGGGCAATCTCCCGAATTGCTCTAAGCATCTCCGGCCATAGGTGGCGGTCATCTTCCTTTCCAAGTCGTTTGCCGGCCATTGAGTAGGGCTGACAGGGGAAGCCGCCCGTGAGAACGTCAATCCTGTTTCTCCAAATAGTGAAGTCTGCTTTTGTAATATCATGGTATGAGGTGGCGTTAGGCCAGTAATAGTTCAAAACTCTTTGTCCGAAGGGGTTCCACTCACAATGGAATTTGTTTTCCCAGCCCATCCACTCTGCCGCAAGATCAAACCCTCCAATGCCACTGAATAATGAGCCGTGTGTCATATCAGTTCTTTCTTAGTGCTACATCTTCTTTACTTACTGTATAGGCCTCTCCGTCTATTTCCACGAGGTAGAAGCCGTTTTCGTAGTCCAGTACTGGTAAGTCCTTGCCTTTAACATGTTGTTCAAATATGGGCTGGTTAACGCCTACTTCTGGGTAGGTCAGTTTTGGATTAATCCTGATTGTCTTTGGTAGCATCGTAGTAGTTGTTAAGGTTATGTTGATATGCTTTTTTAGCCTTGCCTTCTGGCATGTTCTCTATGTAAGAGGTGTGGCGTTTAAGGAACTTACTTTCGTCTGTTATCCTTTCGCCTGGGTTAAGGTAGATCATAAAATAAGGGGTGGGCGGCTGTATCTTGCTATCCGCTTGTACTCCTCGCTCCTATCGTCGCTGTGGGGTACCGCTACTATCAAGGCCGCAGGGGTTATTCACAAATATTGTAGTAGGACATGCAGGAAGGGCGGCTAAACAACTCTTGCTGATCGGGGTTATCTGCCACATACTTTACCACATCGGACACCAAAGGCACATTCCCCTGTGGCGTTTCTTTGCTGCAAAACCTGCGCGGGATATAATCAGGCGGGAAGAACGTGCTATTCTCTAGTGCTTCCAGTGCTTCCAGTGTTTCCAGTGTTTCCAGTGTTTCAGGGAACTTCTCAGCTATGGTTTTAATCTCGTTATGGCTGCACATAATGCAAGGAAAACACCCTACCCGCTTCATGCCCATGTAATACAGGGGGTTAGGTTTAAAGCCTTTGGAAAGGATAAAATCTATCACCTCCTGGCCGCTCCACTTGTGAATAGGTCTTTCCACATCGGCTGAATGCTTATCGCACCAAGCGACAATATCTTTCTTCCGGTAGCTGTGGTACTTTGGTTTGCCTTTTTTGTCGGTGCCGTATGGCTCAAAGTAGAACTTAAAATAATCATCTGAGGGACTCATGGCGCGTCTTGCTGCGCTTTCCTCTGCCCTGATGCCCTGGTAAATTCTTACATCTTCTGTGAGGCTTAAAACATAGTCTATAGAGGGCTTTACTTTGAGTTCCTCCGTGCAGAACCTGGCTTTAGTTGAGGGGAATCGACCTTTTTTAGTTACCATATCAGCAAAGCCATCGTATTTCTTGCTCTTGATAATCTTTATCTGCTGCCCGATCTGGCTTTCCACCTCTTTGATGTGCTGGTAGGTAAGCTCGTGTTCCCATCCGGTATCACAGAACACTATCTCGAAGGCTGGCAGGTTGTCTTTTGCCCAGAGCAGGGTCGCTAGACTATCCTTGCCACCTGAAAACATGATTATATTTCTCATCCTTTATTTTGCGTTAACGATTGAAGCGCCCTTATTCTGTGATTTTGAGTACACAATACTCCCATCCTCCTTTTCTATCACTTCCCCATACTTATATTTATCATACAGGAATACAAGGAACAGGATAAACGAGCAGGCGATACTTATAAGCAGGTAGGTTATCATGGCTTTATTTGGTTATAGTTCAACTAATTCAGACAGGAGCAAGGCAGATATGGCCTCTTTTTCTTCGTGTTTCGGCTCATAGGATTGCATAAAGGACTTCAGGTAGCGCATGGCCGAACGCTTGAAATCTTCTGGCAGGTCAGGTTTAAAATTCAGGGTGCCGCCTGTGAAGAATAGCGTATTGAAAAGTCTATTATAAGGCGTGCTGCCATTATAATAACCTCTGGCCTTTGCTTCTATCAGGAGCTTTTTATCTGTTTTCACTGTTGAAAAGGCCATATCAACATCAGAGATTGGAGGGAATTTATACTTAAGTAGATCCATTATTTCTTTTGGTTAAGTGTTAACTGAAGTCTTTCAATATGCTTAGGCAGGTCTGCCAGTTTGCAGTAGGTGGTAATGCGTCTTACTTTCATAACTAGGCTGGGTTAGCGTATTTGGTTAGCTCCCTTTCTCTCCTGAACTCCTGCAGCCAGAGATAACCACCAGTACCGATCAGTACCGAACCGGCTACCAGGAGTATGACAGTTTCCAGCGGCCCTTGTACTATGCCGGACAGGATAAGGAACAGCAGGCCGATGTAGCCCACTGCTTTTTGATTGGTTTTGTTATTTCGGTTCTCCATTTTTTCTAAGTGTATGCTGTGTTGTACAAACTTTTTCAATCCTGAAAAAACTGCTTTTTGGTAAGCACTAACCACTCCGGCACCGTGATCTCTACATACCCTGGCTGCTCCGGCTCTACTGTGCATCTGCTTACTGGGAGGTGGGCCATAAACCCTACCCGCCCTTTCTGCAGCACGAAGCTTTTAGCGGTTTCTCCTGCATGAACTGTAGGAGGTATGTAGACATAGAGGGTTCTTTCTGTAGGCTCTGTGAGAGAGGCAAGGATGGTTTTAGGCTGCATTGGCTTTGGTCTTTGCGGCTGTTACTGCTTTCTCGGCTACCTGCTTCTTTAGGAATTGTATAGCTTTTTGGGCTTCTTCTTTTGTGAACTTGTCCATTTTGCCAGTTACACGCTTAATGGTTTCTTCTGTCTGAGCCGGGTCTTTTAACCATTCCAGTATTTCAGCCCTTTGCGGGTCTGACATGGGCTTTTTAGCTTCCTCTGCGGCTTTGGCTGCTGCCTTGTTCTGCTGTTCCTCCAGCTCCTTATTATGGGTCTTGTCGGTGTCGTCACCTGTAGGAATGGCAAAGGTCTTTAAAAGGAGATTCTTGTAAGCGTAGGTCATAGCCTTGCCTACTCCCTTATCTTGCGGGTCTGTACCTGTGCCGGAGCTTACCACGATCTCAAACTCTTCCGGCTTGTCTACATTCACCATCTTATAGCGAACATCTACTGTAGTGATGGGCACTAGTACCTGCTGCCCCTGGTTATTAAGCCTGGCTTTATCTTCCATCATATGCACCTGCTCAATAGGGAAGATTACCAGCCCGTGCCGTATCATGGCCTGCCGAACGGATTCGGTTACTTTCTCAATGCTGATGGCCTTATAACCGTAGTTGCCGGAGCCTACCTGATCGTCTTTCTGCAGGTACTGTATATCTGCCATTACCGCGCTGATGCGTTGGTATAGGTTCTTTACTGGTTGTGTTTCTTGATTATCCATTATCTAGGGGTTATAGGTTACTTTAATTCAGGAAAGGGAAAATCTTTGATTCGGGCAATGGCTACCTGGCCTATTGCCCCAAGTCCGGCTAAGTGCCTTTCTACATTCTCGCGGTCGGCTCTGGTGGCTTCATAGGCAAAGTTGCTGATGGCGGTGTCTGTCCAGGCATCTAAGGCGGCGGGCTGGCTTTTAATCGCCTGCTCCCATGTTTCATGCCCGTACTCCTGTGCCAGAGCGTCTTTAATTTGCTGTATCGTTCTCATTTCCCGAACTGGCTGTTGAATACTCTTGCACTATGCTTCACATGCTCCGGTTTCGGCTTCGTGTGGCAGGACTTGGAAAAGGATTTGTAACTGGTGGTTTTCGGGCTACAGCCTGCAAAGGCTAAGGCGGTGATAAGGAGGGCTATAAAGTTTCTCATACAATTAGGCGGCTATTAGGTTTCTATGTTCTTGAAGGATGGATTTCAGCAGGGCAAGCGTTTCATGGTAGTATTCCTCGTTGTTGTGCAGGCTTCTGGCAAGAATGTACTCCTTGCCTTCCGTCACATTCACATTCAGCGGGTATTTGTCTTTCCCCAGGTAGGATACCAGCACATTCAGATGGGTTTCCTCGTCTATCTGCATACAGACAGACAATATTTCAAGTGTTAATTGCTTTTCCATTATGGCAGGATGTTATTGGTGATTACTACATAGATCAGGTAGGACACAAAGGCGGCGGCGGCGGTGGCTGTAATCCAAAAGGCGGCTCTTTCTTGTTTCTGGTCGGTCATGGTTGGAATAATTTTATTAGGCTGCTTGATTGTTTTGTTGACTGATTAATTTCTCTACTGCGTATTGGTGGGCCTCTCTGACTACCTGGCAATCATCTAAGATGGTTTCTCTGGTTATCCCCAGGTATTCCAGCACGTAGGCATCGTAGGCTTCCCGGTTGCCCTCTATGGCTTGCAATCGTTCTAGGACTGTGGCTTTCTTCATAGTGTATTCTGTACTAGGCGGCTTTATTCAGGGTGTAATTGCTTCTCTTTTCAATCCGGCGCTGGCGCTTGTGGTTTACCAAGTCTTCCCGTGAGAAAGAAATGGTCTTGCCGTGCTTCGTGTAGGGGATCTGGTTGCCCCTTACCAGCCGCTCCAGCTTTGAGACCGAGCATCCGAGGAACCTGCTGGCGGCGGAATACCCCTTGATCTCGTCGTCTACCTGCGAGAGGTAGTCAGAAACAAACTCTTTGAACTCCCGAAGCTCATTCCGAAGCTCCCTGTTCTCCTGTTGGATTTGCTCTAAGATTCCCATTGTTATTCTCTTTCTATTTTTAAGTGAGGGATTTGCTCTGTTATTGGCGGCTTTTGTTTCTAACAAGGGCTTGTGCTACAATTTGACTAGAGGCGTAACACTCATATTCGCATGGCTTATTACCTCTAATATTCTTTGCCTTGATGTTTTCGGCTGCCATTAACTCAGCGAAGCGCATTCCGGCAAGTTCTAACTCGCTCATGTGTTCGCGGGTGTTCGTTTTTACTGGAAGGTTTTTCTTTTGCCTTACCACTTCAGCACCGCCTCCATACATAGGCATGTAAATAGCATTTGTGCAAAGCTTAAACCCGCTCCCTTTAACATCATGCGCGGCAAGGGTTGCAGTGAAATGGTTTCTGGCAGCAATAGTAAGTAACCGTTGATTTACCCATGCATCGCTTTTGCCTTTTTTGTTCCATGTTTTTCTTGCACGATCAACAGCCAGTTCAGGGTTCTTTTCCTCTTCAATTCGCTCGAAGAATACTTGATTGACAGCAACACCCAATTCAGGAGATAAGTACTGAGCATATTCTAGGGCTACTTGCTTATGTGCATATGTGCCACCTCCTTTACCTCTTTTTGATTTTATAATAACGCTCCTGGCGTTATTTAAGAATTTACAAGCTGCATTGATAAAAGCCTTTGTACTATCAATTTCTTGCCACCTGTATGGTGTTTTGCTTGATTCAGATCCAGCGGCTTTGTGTAAGTCATTTAGACAGATATTACCGTCTTTGTCAGTGCGTACCTGTACGCCGTTAGTGAACATTATTAATTCCTTGTTCATGTTAAGCAGCATTAGGGGTTAAAACTTTCATGGCTTCATCAAGAAGGGATTTTACAGGAGCAGCGGCTTTCCCTTTTCTGATAACTAGTTTCAGGAAAGCTTGCATGATCACATCGTTTTCTGACCTGCCGTGGGCTACATCATATATTTCCCGGTCGTTTTTCACTACATAGCCATGCTCTGACGAAAGGATTTCCCTTATAGCAGGTGCATAGCCATGTCCAACTGTTTTCCGGAATTTTAATAATGTTTCTTTGTCTGGCTTGTACATATTGAATTTTTGTTTATGTTTGTAATACTTTGTCAAAGGTAGTTCAATTTACGTGAACTTGCAAGCCAAAGTTTAAACAAAGTAAACAATTTTTCTAAAAAGTTCATGGAAAACATACAAGCTTCTATAGGTCAGAGACTTAAAAAAGCTAGAGAATCGAGGGGGATGAGCCAAGACGAACTTGGTGTATTGATTGACAAGGGCAAGTCTGCCATATCTCAATATGAGAGCGGCAGGACTGCGATGACCACCACACTGCTTTATATGATCTGCGAACACCTGAAGTGTTCTGCTAGTTGGGTATTTACTGGTGAAGGGTCCATGACTGGCAACATAGATAACAGCAACAGCTTCACCATGCGCAACATGAAGGGGAATGGCAACACGGCAGGGATTAACAACACCACAACACCTTCGATCGTGGATGAAAAGTGTCAGCAGGAACTAGAGAAAACAAGGGAGCGGTATTATAACCTGGAAACAAAATACCAGGAACTTGTGGACAGGCTCCTGTCAAAAAGCTAAATCCCTTAGCAATCAGTTGTTTACACATTAAATAAATTTAATTATACTGGATAGCCTTTATTAAAGAGTGGAATATCTTTAATATAAATATTATTATAAACTGATATAAATATTGTGTTTCCATTTTGGGAATCGTAAGTTTAGCTGACAATATTATTAGCAAAGTTTACCGCGCCGGATGGATATTCCCACAACGAACTTAATTTTACAGACTGCTATTTTTTCTTTTTTGGTGGTGCCCCACATGTTTATCCTGTTGTATGGGGTTTACCGGATATGGCGCAAGCAGGAGAAGAGGCGGGAGAAGCAGCGGCAGAGAGAGACAGAAAGCAAGTCCAATGATTTCCGATTCAATGATTTCGAAGGGGATAATGCCAGCCTTGCCCTGAACAACAACCATGTCAGGGAGCAGCACAACCACAACCACAATTACAAGCCAAAGAGCAGCGAAGTGGCCGCGATTGAGGCCCTGCAGCAGGTAATTACCATATTGCAGAAGGAGAAGGAAGCACAGGCAGAGGTTATCGCTGCGCAGTCAGACGTAATCGACGGTCTGCGAAATGAGCTGTACGAATACAAATTTTACAACCTCCCGCTTTGGGAATTAAACGAAAACAAACAAAAGACATGAGAAACCCTTTACTATTATTACCCCTACTTTTTATATTATTAAGCTGCTCACAGGATGAAGATGTAACCCCGGCTATCAACAACCAACTGCAGGGCACATGGATAAAAGACATTATCCGTATCCAGTACTATGATGCGGCCGGAACGCTGGACTATGAGGACATTGTGACGGAAAACAAGGGCTATGTTTATGTGATTGGTGTAGATTCAATATCAGTTACAAGCCCGTACTATCAGGAGACATTACCCTATGGAATTAGGAGAGTTGATGGGAAAGAGTATGTCTTTAGCCCTGATGACAATTCCGGGCAATGGGAAATAGTAACGCTTACAAACAACAAGCTTATCTGGCAACAACCTTACCACAGGCTCAATTATTCAAAAGGGGGTGCAAAGAAAACAGCCTCAAAGTCTTTATTAATAGAAGAGTTTGACAGGTAATCAACGGCCTTTCTTTCATGTTCTTCGTGAACCTCATTAGCTTAAGATGTCATCTGCCACCTACAAAGTTACCATACGCACCGACCAGGTAAACGAAGAGGGTAAGAGCGCCGTGCGAATCAGGATCACCAAAGACCGCAAGACCGCCTACTACCATTCCGGCATCTTCCTGAAGGCAAGCAAGGATGCCCGTAAGAGCGAATGGAACCCCAAAGCCACCACCGAGAAAAAGAACTGGGTATCCTCCAGGCACTACGACAGCGGCCCCCTCAACCATCGCATCAAGACCATCCTGGAGGGCCTGCAGGAGATCGAGACAAAGAACCCCGTCTTCAGCAGCCAGGAGATCCGCGACACCTACGGCCGGCCGGAAGAAAGGCACAGGTACGGCTTCATCGCCTTTGCAGAGGAGTGGATCAAGCGCAAGCGGAACCTGGGGCAGTACGGCAGCGCCAACACCTACCACGTGCAGCTCGGCTACTTCAAGCGCTTCTGGGGCGACCGGCCCGATGACCCCTCCAAGCTCACCCCCTACACCGTGTCGGAGTTCGTCTACTTCCTGCGCACCTGCGACACCCGGCGCGGGAAGGGCTGCGGCTATGACCCCAAGACGATCAACGACGCTTTCGCCGTTTACCGCAGCTTCTTCAAGAATGCCATACTGGAAGGGTGGGCCTTGCCGGTGCCGAACCCTTTCGACGTGCCCCCTGTCGAGGAGAAGCTCAAGCAACTGGAGCGGCCCGACGTTAACCAGACCTTAGGGCTGATGCACCTGGAGGGGCTTTCGCCTTTGCAGGTGCATGTGCGCAACCTGTTCCTGATGCAGTATTTCCTGCACGGGGCGCGTGTCTCGGAGGCTTACACGCTCAAATGGGAGAACGTGAACAGCACCCACATCATTTTCAAGCCCAGGAAACGGGCAAAGGAGGTGAAGGTCATCCCCAGGCACGACGGCATCGAATGGATTTTGGCGCAATATTCCCGGCAGGGCAATTATATTTTCCCGTTCTTTGCAGAAAAGCACGAAAAGGCGAAGGGCGAGGAACTGCGCCAGCTCATGCGCAACCTGAACACGCTTATTGCCAACACGCTGAAGGCAATTGCTAAAAAGGCAGGGTTGCCGCACCTCACCTCCCACATGCAGCGGCACACGTTCGCCGACCACGCCTGGGAGCTGACCAAGAACATCCGGCAGGTGCAGGAGATGCTGGGGCACAGCGAGAGCAGGACGACGGAGGTGTACATGACCAAGCTCGGGCAGTTGAGCCAGGATGACCTGAGCAAGACCCTGTACGGCGGCGTTCAGGTAAACATCAGGAAAACAAATGTAAAGGATGACGCTGGAAACGAGGCGTCAAATGATGAAAAGGAATGAGTACAGATAGAAATGAAGGCATAATTCCCCATAGTGCCGGACGGAGTAGAAAAGTCGCATTTTATACCTTAGGTTGTAAACTCAACTATTCCGAAACCAGCACCATTGGGCGCATTTTCCAGGAGCGGGGGTTTGAGAAGGTGGAGTTTACTGATACGCCTGACATTTACGTCATCAATACCTGCTCTGTAACAGACAATGCCGACAAGAAATGCAGGAAAATAGTGAAGGAGGCGCTCAAGCACTCTCCTGATGCCTTTATTACCATCGTGGGCTGCTATGCCCAGCTCAAACCCCAGGAAATTAGTGAGATTCCGGGCGTAGACGCCGTACTGGGTGCCGCAGAGAAATTCCAGCTGGTCGATATTCTGGAGGGGTTCGAGAAAAAGGACAGGCCGCAGGTGCACGCCAGCGCCATCAGCGAGGCCAACACCTTCCATAACTCCTACTCTTTCGGCGACCGCACCCGCACCTTTCTGAAAGTGCAGGACGGCTGCGATTACTCCTGCACCTTCTGCACCATTCCGCTGGCCCGTGGCAACAGCCGCTCCGACACCATCGCTAACGTAGTGCGATCGGCACAGGAAATCGCTGAGTCCGGCGTGAAGGAAATTGTGCTGACTGGCGTGAACACCGGCGATTTCGGGCTGCAGGATGGCCAGCGCGTAGAAACCTTCTTTGAGCTGGTGCAGGAACTGGATAAGGTGGAGAACATAGACCGCTTCCGGATCTCCTCTATAGAGCCTAATCTGCTGAGCAACGATATTATCTCTTTTGTGGCGCAGAGCCAGCGTTTCATGCCGCACTTCCATGTGCCCTTGCAGTCGGGCTCCAACAAGATCCTGAAGCTGATGCGCCGCCGCTACCTGCGCGAGTTGTATGCCGACCGGGTGGCTGCCATCAAATCGCTGATGCCGCACTGCTGCATCGGCGTGGATGTGATCGTGGGCTTCCCGGGCGAAACCGAAGCGGACTTTCTGGAAACCTATAATTTCCTGAACGGGCTGGATGTAAGCTACCTGCACGTGTTCCCCTACTCTGAGCGCGAAAACACCATGGCGCCCGGCATGGCCGGCAAAGTGAGCATCAAAGACCGGAACCGGCGGGCCGACATGCTGCGCATTTTATCTGAAAAGAAGAAACGCCATTTTTATGAGCAGAACATTGGCCGCGAGTTTACAGTTTTGTTCGAGGATGATGTGAAAGTGGGGCAAATGGAAGGTTGGACAGAGAATTACGTGCGTGTGGTGGCCAAGTACGATCCGGTTTTAATTAACGAGACCAAGCATGTGCGCCTTACCGCTATTAATGCCAGCGGCCTTATGGAAGCTGAAGAAACTTACACCGAGATTTTAAAACATTAGGAAACCAATTAAATAAAATAAAAAACCAACCTGTGAAAGTAAGAAACTACGCTTTGGGCTTCACCATGACCGCCTTGCTGATGAGCGCCTGCCAAAATGACCAGAACAAGCAGGCAGACAAGACAGCCGCTGCTACCGTTGCACAACAAGCAGCTACAGACACAACTGCTGCCGGAGATGTAACCGGCCTGGCTGCCTCTGAGAAAATCGTGTACATCAACACCGACACGCTGCTCACCAACTACCAGTATTTTAAGGATGTAAGCTCCCGCCTTAAAAACAAAGCTCAAAAGACGGAGCAAAACCTGCGTTCTCAGGCAGAGGCCTTCCAGAAAGAAGTGGCCAAATACCAGCAGACAGGCGCCGGCATGACAGCCGAGCAACAAGCCTCCACAGAGCAAAAGCTTGCCCAGAAGCAACAGCAGATTCAGGAAAGAAGCCAGAAAGCAGGCAACGATATCGCCACCGAAGAATCGGAGGAGATGAAAAAGCTCTATGACCGCGTGGAAGATTACCTTAAGATCTTTTGCGAGCAAAACGGCTACAAAATGGTGCTTAGCTACGCGCGTGGCAACAGTGCCATCTTGTATGGCGTTACCGACCTGGATGTAACCCCGGAAGTTCTGAAAGGCCTGAACGAAGAATACGAGCAGGAGAAGGCGGCAGCTAAAAAGAAATAACCAAGCCAGTTTACTTACTGAAAGGCTGCAGCAGGGAACTCGATTCCTCTGCTGCAGCCTTTGATATTATTGGCAAAAATGAGCTTTCAGAATTGCCGGAGGCTTATTGAAAGAGCAAATAAACTGCAGCCACCTGTTTTTGTTAGTTAAATTTTCTGTGCGGAATCACCTGAGTGCGCACTTCACATTTTACACTATCGGCATATTTTGCGGAAAACAAGTTAGGATACCAGTGATTAGCCCTGGAATACGATACGGATAAAACTTTTCCAGAGCAGGATAAATTATTCTAATAGAAAGAGCCCCCAGAGATGGAATAGCTGCTGATGCTCTCGCTGCCCCTCTTGTACTCTAAGGCTAACAAACAATTTCTAATTCTTAACTAATTAACCTACTCATACCTGAGCGACTCAATCGGGTCTAACTTAGATGCCCGGTAAGCCGGGTAAGATCCGGAGATCACACCAACGGTCACACAGATAGTCAGACCGACCAGCACCCAGATCCAGGGAACTATAAAACCGCCCTCTCCTATAAGCGAGGCTATGCCATTGCCTGCCAGAATCCCCAGTACTATGCCAACTAAACCACCCAGCAGGCAGATTACAATGGCCTCGATCAGGAACTGCTGTCTGATCTGAAGCGCCGTTGCTCCTAGTGCCTTTCGCACGCCAATCTCACGGGTACGTTCGTTTACCGATACCATCATAATGTTCATCAACCCAATGGAGGCACCCAGCAGAGTTATAAAGCCGATCACAAAGCCACCTGCCTTCAGGTAGCCTGAAATCTCGTTGAGTTTCTGCATGGCCGTGTCGCTGCGGTTTATCTCGAAAGAGTCTTCCTGCCCCAAAGGGTCCTGCCGCACCGCCCGCATCACGCCGGTAGCCTCTCCCATTACATAATCCAGGTCTTCAGGGTTAGGCAAAATTGTTTTGATCTCGTAGCTCAGCGTCTTGCCATCGAGCGCTATCTGCCGCCCTGTTTCCAAAGGAATAATTATGGTTCTGTCGGAGCCGGTACCGCCCATGGTGCTGCCTGTTTTCTCGGTAACCCCGATTATTTTGAACCTGCGCCCTAAAAATGTGATATACTCACCCAGGGCCTCGGTTTTTGGAAACAGCTTATCGGTTACCTCTACTCCTACCACCGCCACGCTCGTGCCGTTCTCCAGCTCAAACATAGAGAAGCTCCGGCCACTGGCTACATTTATATTGCGGCTCGGCATATAATTCTCGTCGCCCGCCACAATATTAATATTCGGATTCGTTTTATCGGTATGGCTCTTTACCACCGTGGAGCCGGATATATAAGCCGACAGGCTCACCTGGGCTTTGGCCTCCATCAGGTCTTTGTATTTGGTGGCCTGGTTGTAGTTGATGGTAGCATAAACTTTACCGGCCTTGCCTCCACTATAATTGCTCGATTTGCGTTGAATATCGAAAGAGTTGGCACCAAGATTAGAAAAGGTCTGTTGAAGGGAATACTTCATGCTGTCTACCGCCGTAAGAATACCAACCAGCGACATGATGCCGATGGAGATGATCAGGCCGGTCAATATGGTGCGGAGCAGGTTGCTCACGATGGCCCGAAGCCCTTCCCGTATGTTCTCTATCAGGTTCATTCGTAGAAACGGATATGGTCTTTTATCTTAAGTCCCTTTTAAAGGTTATCTGAAAGGGCGGCATCTAAGATAATTGCATTTTCTGAAAGAACATCCATTTTTAGTATATTTGTTGAGACTTCAAAATTTGATTCATGCTATTCCGCTTTCTAACATTCCTATTAGCCTTTGTTGCCGTCAGTTTCAGCAGCCTGGCCTCCACGGTGCTGATACCGATGGATGAGACGCAGAAAGACCACTTAAAGTCTTATGGTGTGGCCTATTGGGTGCTCTCCAAAAACATACAGGTCGATTGGCTCCTGAACTACCGGGGCGGCAGCTTTGCGTTTCAGTATGCGCCGCAGCTGGAGAGCGAGTTGATCGTGCGGGGCGTGAGCTACCAAGTAATCTCTGATGCGCAATACACCACCGTGCTCTCGCAGATAAGCGATGCCGATGCCAACATGGATGTGATGAAGCTGGAGAAGGTGCCGAAAGTGGCCGTGTATACCCCAAAATCCAAAATGCCCTGGGATGATGCCGTAACGCTGGTGCTGACCTATGCCGAAATACCTTACGACAAGATTTATGACGAAGAAATAATAAAGGGCGACCTGCCCAAGTACGACTGGCTGCACCTGCACCACGAAGACTTTACTGGCCAGTACGGAAAGTTCTATGCCAGCTACAAGCATTTTCCGTGGTACCAGGAGCAGCAGCAGACGGCAGAAGAGTCGGCTAGAAAACTGGGGTTCCATAAAGTGTCGCAGCTGAAGCTGGGCGTCGTTACCCGCATTAAGGAGTTTTGCGCCGGGGGCGGCTTTTTGTTCGCCATGTGCTCGGCCACCGACACCTACGACATTGCCCTGGCGGCCGAAGGCGTGGATATAGTGGATGTGATGTACGACGGTGATGGCGTGGACCCTAAAGCGCAGGATAAACTCGATTATAGCAAGACCTTTGCCTTTCAGGACTTTAAGCTGGTGCGCAACCCGCTGGAGTATGAGTACTCTAACATCGACATGCAGCCCCAGGAGCGCAACGTGACCGAGCAGAACGACTTCTTTCAGCTCTTCACTTTCTCCGCTAAATGGGACCCGATCCCGACGATGCTTTCGCAGAACCACACCCGCACCATCAAAGGCTTTATGGGCCAAACCACTGCCTTCCGCAAAAGGCTGGTGAAACCCGATGTGATTGTGATGGGTGAAAACAAAGAATTAGGTGAGATCCGGTACATGCACGGCACCTACGCCCAGGGCACCTGGACCTTCTACGGCGGCCACGACCCTGAGGACTACCAGCACCTGGTTGGCGAAGACCCTACGGACCTGGCCCTGCACCCCAATTCCCCCGGCTACCGCCTCATCCTGAACAACATCCTCTTCCCGGCCGCCAAAAAGAAAAAGCAGAAAACTTGATTATTGTGCTAATTTTTTTAATGTGCTAATGAATTAATGTGCTAATATGCTAATATGCTGATTATATCTTTTATGGAAGAGTAATTATTCAATTGATATTTCACCCTAGGCTTATGCAAAGGACATCCAATAGCCTTATTGATACCGCTGATTGGTCGGTAAAAAGCCTAATTAGCACATCAGCACATTAATTCATTAGCACATTAAAACTAGTGCATCCTGTCCGGCCTGGGTTCCAGGTTTTGGATGATGTTGGCTTCTATCTCGAGGAGTTCTTTGAGGCGGGCATCTACTACATCGGCTGGCATGTATTCTTTGGCCAGTTTAACGAAGCTTACGTAGTGGCCGGCTTCCGATACCATCAGTTCATAGTAAAATTTCTGTAGCTCTTCGTCGGCGATGTTTTTCCAGAGCAGCTTAAACCGCTCGCAGCTGCGGGCCTCTATGAGGGCGTTTATCAGGAGGTGGTCCATGAGTTGGCGCTCGCGTTGCCCGCCTTTGCGGATATGCCTGGCCAGTTCCACCACGTATTCATCGGGTCGGTTACGCCCCAGGCCGTAGCCCCGCTTTTTCAGCTCTGCCAGCACGCGCTCAAAATGGCTCCACTCCTCCGCCACCAGATCCGTCATCTCCTCCACCAGCCTCGTCTTGTCTGGGTACTTCACTATCAGCGATATGGCAGAGGTAGCGGCCTTCTGCTCGCAGTAGGCATGGTCCACCAGAATTTCCTCGATGTTCTTTTCCGCTATGTTCACCCACCGCGGGTCGGTCGGCAGTTGCAGCTTCAGGATGGTTTTGGTGGGTTGCAAGGGTATATTATCTTCTGATTCCATGGCTCTTAAGGACTTCGTCAAATTCAAAATTAGAAATTAAAAATTATGGTAAATCTGCTATGGTTACAGCTTTACATGCCTTTTTCAACCTCTGGCATTTCCCGAATCGCTTCATTAATGCTGACAATGCTACGCAGGTTCTTTGCTGCATCTCCAAATTTTCAAGAAAACTAATGAATGGCTCTCCAACTCATTCATTGGAAAAACCTTTCTTTATTCGATTTTTAGAAACAATGTAAGGTTAGCATTCCTGCCTTTTAATTTAGCGCAGCAACAGGTAGTGCTACCAAATTATGCTAATGAAAACACCCCTCCCACGCCCATTTGCCGGCTGCCGATGATGATGCACAGGCTAACGCTTTAATCAAAGAACATCCATTTTATACCGAAAATAAAACTGCGGCGCATGCTCGGGTACCGTGGTGTTGCCCAATAGGCCGGGGTTATCAGCCCGTCGTTTACGTGGGCCATTTTCAGGAACAAATTCAATGTTTTGATATCGGCGTTCAGGAATACGTCCACTACCGGGTAAGTTGGCTGCATAAAGCCGTTCTGCAGGTGGAACTGCTGCGTAACCGGCATATAAGCATCTGCCCTGTAGGCAGTGGGCATGGTCAGTTCAAGACCTAGCTGCCCGAAAAGAGCTTCTTTAAAAAGAGAGCCCTGAAAGTACAGCTTTGAATTCACGAGCCATTCCGGAATCCGCATGTATTCCGCCTCGTCGGTGTTGGTGTAGGCAATGGTGTTGTCGAAATGGATGGCGCCAAAGCGGATGCGGTGTTCCAACTGTGCCCCCAACAGCCGCTGGTTGCCGGTTAGCTGCTGTGGCAGTGCCTGCTCGTTAAAGAAGATGTACCGTTTGATGTTGGTGTAGTAGCCTTTGAGCTTCAGGTACTGCCGCCCTCCGAGCTTGCCAACATAACTGGCCTGGATGTAGTCGGTCACGCTGCTTTGGAAATTGCTGTTGTCCCAGTTGAAGTGGTTGCTCATCATGCGCTGCTCCGTAAACGAGGGCGACCGCAGCACCCGGCTCAGCATGAACTGCAGCCCCTCGAAATAGATCAGGCCCGACACTTTGTAATCGTTTGTCATCTGGAACTCGCCATCTACCTGCAGCATGGCTTTGTTCTCGTAGTGCATGCGCAGCTGCCCCCCCACAAACAGCTGGTTAATAGAGAACTGCTCCTGTTTTCTTAAAGTGGTAGAATCATTTTCATTTTTCACAAATTCCAGAACATCGTACTCCTGCAGCGCGTTGCGGTACTTCAAATAGCCCCTAAAGAAGGAATATTTGCTGTTGCCGGTAACGCCAAATTCGTTCTGAACTTCCCGGTAAAAACTGCGGTCGTCGGTAATGTTAGGGTGAAACAGGGTCCGGTCATAGAAAAATGGAGTAGTTGTGTTGTCCTCCGAATCAGGTATTCTCTGTATCCCCGTGTCCTGGTACCGGACACGCTGGCGGCGGGTATCAAAGGCGTGGTACAGCTTCAGGTCCTCATCTACCAGTTTAAAAATTTGCAGCGCATGGATGTTGTTTCGGAATTCCTGGCTCGATGCCTGGTTCAGGAAGATAGATACCGTCTCGAAGTCGCTTTTAAATATACTGTCTTGTGCCCCTTCCAGCGGATTGAAGCCGCCAAACTCCACCTGCTCGTGGTTCAGGTGCGTGAAATTGGCGAACAGATCGTATCTGTCGTTTTTGGAGCGGTAGTGGGTGTAGAACTTTACCGCCTGGCCATCAATCAGCCGGTCGCCGCGCAGGGTCCTGGAGGCTCCTATCTGTCTGTTGGCCGCCAAAAGTTTGTAAGCGATGCCCACATTCCATCTTTCGGTAATGTTACGGGCGTGCTGTGCCTCAAAAACCTGCTCCCCCCGCTGCCCCTGCACGTAATGCAGGTGCGTGTAAGGCGACCGGGTATCAAAGTAATTTATCCGGTGCGGATCGTAGGCATAGCGGTTAAAGGCATACCTGCCGGAGCGTGCGCCTATCTGGACGGGCAGGTGGAACAGCAAAGGTTTTGCAGCCGAGCCATTGTTGCCTAAGGTCTGGTAAAAAGAAGTGTCCTGAAACCAGTAGCGCTCGTTGTGCAGGTTATGGATGGCCGTATCTACGCGCTGCTCGCGGTAGCTCCCTTCCAGCACATCCCGCTCATAGAGTTGCAACGTGGTTCTGGGGCCATAAAGTACTTTTGTCGAGTCATCAATAATCTGGGCGTAGGCAGCCTGTGTGCCAGCCATCAGAACGAGCGTCAATATAAATCCTGCAAGTAGCTTTCGTATCACAGTTCAAAATTAGTGTTTTTCGCACAACTAGCGTGCACCAAGCCTAAGTAAAGCGCAACTTTAGCCTCCTGCCGCAGGGCCAGCTATCGGGCTTAAAAGGCAGATCGGTTACCGGTGAGCACTGGCCAGGCAACCATCCGGCGCAAATATTTAAATGAAAATGGCCCTCCGGAGCCCCTCTGGCTCTGCTGTTCCTGATACTTTCACTTTAATTTAGTATGCTCAAGTTGGATCTAATGAGTGCGTTATCATGAAGAAGGAAGTGCAAACTCATCGGCCCAAAAATTATCAGTCAGCTGAAAAAAAGCCTCCTATGCTGCTCAGGGAGCAAATATGTAATATTTCTACTTATTAATCTGGCCATGCTCCAACGCTTTTACATGCTGCAGAATAAGCTGGTCAAACTGCTGCCGGTTATTCAGGAAATCTACCTGAACAGGAATGTAAAATAGCGGAAGCGAAGCCGTTACGGTTGCCAGAGTGGGAGCCGTCAGCTTCACGGCGTCTTTCCGGGTAGTGATGATGCTGGCCCCTGTGTGTTTTTCTTTCCGGAGCAGTTCCTGCAGCCGCTGCAGATCCTGCAAGGTGTAATGGTGATGGTCCGGAAACGCCAGGTGCTGCAGAATTATAAAGCCCTTTTTCAGAAGATGCTCCACCAGCGGCCCGGCATTGGCAATTCCTGTCAGTAAAATGACTTCTTTGCCAGGCCTGGTACCCATGCCCATCCCCACAGCCTCTCCATAACGATAGCTGGTGAAGTATATTGGCGCCCCGGGGCTGCTGTACCTCCTGATGCTGCGCATGATGTTCTCTTTCTCATCAGGCTGCAGGTTTTCCGGGCATTTGCTCACCAGCACGGCATCGGCGCGTCGGGCCCCGCCACGTGGTTCGCGCAGCAGCCCGGCGGGCAGCACAAAATCTTTGTAAAAGGGCCTGCGATAGTCGGTGATCAGCAGGTTGAGCGAAGGCTGTACGGCCCGGTGCTGCATGGCATCGTCGAGCACGATTACTTCCAGCTCCGGCTTCAGGTGCTGCAGCTGCTTTATACCCTGCACCCGGTCTTCGCACACAGCCACGGTCACGCTGCCAAAGTCCTTGTAATACTGAAAAGGCTCATCCCCTACAGTCGTGGCCGAAGCCTGCTCGCTGGCGAGCACAAAGCCTTTGGTGCTGCGCTTGTAGCCCCGGCTGAGGGTGGCCACCTGGTAAGGCGCCAGCAAACGAAGCAGGTACTCCACATGCGGCGTCTTGCCGGTGCCTCCTACCGTCAGGTTGCCCACCGCAATCACGGGCAGGGCAAACCGGTGCGCGTGCAGCACGTCCTTATCGTATAAGGCATTCCGCAGGGCCATGATGCGCCCGTACAGGAGCGAGAAAGGCAACAGGAGCAGTTTCAGTTTTTTTACCATCATATTGAAGCGGAAGCAAAATTAAAACTAATTTTAACGTACCTATGCTAAAGATTCAGAAAGACAATAATTATGGTAACGATCGCTGACGTAATAAAGGTACTGGAGCGCCTGGCCCCGCCCAGTTACCAGGAAAGCTACGACAACTCCGGCCTGCAGACCGGCGACCGGCAGCAGCAGGTGACGGGGGTGCTGGTCACCCTCGATTGCACGGAAGCTGTGCTGGACGAGGCCATGGAGAAAGGCTGCAACCTGGTGGTGGCGCACCATCCGGTCATATTCAGGGGGCTGAAACAGCTCACGGGGCGCAATTATGTGGAGCGCACCATCATCAAGGCTATCCGCCACAACATTGCCATCTATGCCTGCCATACCAACCTCGACAATGTGCACACGGGCGTGAACCAAAAGATTGCACAAAAGCTAGAGCTGCAGGATTGTAAGATATTGGTAAACAAGCCCCAAACACTCATGCAGCTGGTCACTTTCTCGCCGCCCGAAAACACGGAGGAGGTGCTGGAGGCGCTGCACCAGGCAGGCGCCGGACAAATTGGCGACTACCGCAACTGCAGCTTCCGGGTGCAGGGCACAGGGCAGTTTCTGCCCACCGGAAACGCCGCGCCCGCCATTGGCGAAGTTGGCACGCTGGAGAAGGTGCCGGAAGATCGGCTGGAGGTTATTTTCCCGGCCCACCTGCAACATGCCGTGATGGCGGCCCTGCGGCAGGCCCACCCCTACGAAGAAGTAGCCCATTACCTCAACTCCCTCGAAAACGCAAACCAGGAAGTAGGCATCGGCATGATCGGTAACCTGCCCGCCCCACTTACGGAAGAAGCGTTTCTGGCCTGGCTGAAAGAGAAAATGGCCTTGCAGGGGTTGCGCTACACCACCGCAGGCAACAAAACAATTAAGAGAGTGGCCGTGTGTGGCGGAGCAGGCAGCTTCCTGATAAAAGATGCGATCCGACAGGGGGCCGATGCGCTGGTGACGGGGGATGTGAAATACCACGAGTTTTTTGATGCCGAAGGCCAGCTGATGATTGCCGATATTGGCCATTACGAAAGTGAAGTATATACAAAGGAGATATTTTATGCTACACTTTCGAAAAACTTTACTACTTTTGCAGTCTATTTATCAATTGTCAACACTAACCCTGTCAGATACACTTTTTAATACATGGAAAGTACGGTAGCCAGCAAATTAGAGGCGCTTTTAAAGCTTCAAAGCATTGATTCACAGCTCGACGAGATCAGACGCGTAAGAGGTGATTTACCAGAAGAGGTTCAGGACCTGGAAGACGAGATCGAAGGCTATGAGGTAAGGGTTCGGAAGTTTGATGACGAAGTTGCTGGTCTGAATGAGTCCATAAGTGCGCGTAAGCAGGCCATCAAAGATGCTGAGAGCCTTATCAGAAAGTACGAGGACCAGCAGACCAATGTGCGCAATAACCGCGAGTACGATGCCATCACCAAAGAAATTGAGCTGCAGAAACTGGAGATCCAGATCGCAGAGAAAAAGATCAAGGAGGCTTATTACCAGATAGAGCAGAAAAACAGTGAGATAACAGGTACGAAAGATCGCCTGGAGGAGCGCCGCAAAGACCTTATCAACAAGAAAGAGGAACTGGACCAGATCGTATCTGAAAGCGAAGAAGAAGAAACGAATCTGGAAAAAGACCGGGACGTGGCAGCAACTAAAATTGAAGACCGCCTCTTGAGCGCCTACACCCGGATCCGCCGCAACGTGCGCAACGGGCTGGCTGTCGTAACTGTTAAAAGAGATGCCTGTGGCGGCTGCTTCAACACCGTTCCTCCACAGCGCCAGGCCGACATCTCTGCTCAGAAAAAAGTGATCGTGTGTGAGCACTGCGGCCGTATTCTGGCGGGTGTGGAGCAGCGTATTTACTAGACCAGAGACTCAGGCGTGTTTTGCGCCCTAATGTATAAAAGGATGGCTAACTCCATCCTTTTTTTGTGCCGCAAATATTCTGCCGGCCTGCCCAAACCCTATACGTTTCCTAAAACGGGCGCGGCATCGGCAGTCAAATCTGCCTCCGGAGGGTTAAATTGATTAGAATAATTCCAGCGTATAACGACAGTCAGATGCTTGTACACACCACCCAAATACCATTTGCTGATCTGCCTGTTCCGCCAGATGACTTCAGGCTGAAGGCGCTTGCCTGGGCCGGTCAGTTTCCGTTGGTGGCCTACTACAACGCAAATCAGATTCCGTATCCTTACCATGGGTTTGATCATTTTCTGGCGATTTCGGCTGGGGCTCCCATTGCCCTCGATCAGGAACAGGTGTTTGAGAGCATCCGGCACTTGCTGCAGCAGCAGGAGAACATATGGTGCGGTTACCTGGCCTATGACCTGAAGAACCAGGTGGAGAAACTTCAGAGCCACAACCGCGACCAAGTTGGCTTTCCGCTGGTCATGTTTTTTGAGCCGGAGGCTATTATTTGCTTTAACAGCAGCAGCATAAGTATCTGCTGCAAAGACGGGAAAGAGACAGAGCTGATCGCTACTATCGCTGCCACTCCTACTCCTGCCCCTGCGCCACCGCATCGGATAACTATGCAGCAGAAGGTAACGCCGGAGGCGTATAAAGCCAACGTGGAGCAGATCAGGCAGCATATCCTGGAAGGCGATGTGTACGAGCTGAATTACTGCATCGAGTTTTTTGCTGAGCAGGTGCAACTGGAGCCGCTGGGGCTGTTCCTGTCGCTGAGCCAGGCTTCTCCCACGCCGTTTGCGGGTTACCTGAAGTATGAGGACAAATATCTGCTGTGCGCCTCACCGGAGCGGTTTCTCAAAAAAACCGGTAGCAAATTAATTTCGCAGCCTATCAAGGGAACCATCCGAAGAGGTGCCACTCCTAAAGAAGATGCGCAACTGCAGCACCAGCTCCGCAACGACGAAAAAGAACTGGCCGAAAACATGATGATCATGGACCTGGTCCGCAACGATCTGCGGAAGTCCTGCGCGACCGGCACTGTAAAAGTAGAGGAGATGTTCGGCATTTACGGCTTCCGGCAGGTGTCTCAGATGATCACCACCGTGACCGGCGAGCTGCGGCCGGCCTGCGATCTGGCAGATGCCCTGAAAGGAGCCTTCCCGATGGGCAGCATGACCGGAGCGCCTAAAATAAAAGCCATGGAAATAATTGAGGAACTGGAGACGAGCCGGCGCGGCCTCTTCTCTGGGGCCTTCGGTTACATAAAGCCCGGCCAGGACTGCGATTTCAATGTGGTTATTCGAAGCCTGCAATACAATGCCGGCAGCGGCTACCTGTCCTTTATGGTTGGCAGTGCCATTACCTACGACTCAGACCCGCAACGGGAATACGACGAATGCCTGCTAAAAGCCAAAGCCATGATGCAGGTGCTTTCCTGAGGAGGCACGCTGCGGAGATTGGGAAATGTGAAGATTGGGAAATGTGAAGATGAGGGTATTTGAGAGTGGATCTCAGAGAACTTTTTATTCTTAACTCTTCACTCCATAGTATCTTATAACTGCCAAAAAGGTCTTGTATTGTATTCCGAGGCTCTTTGTATTTTAGCCGGGGAGAGGCAGGACGCTGCTTATGGTCCGGGAGGATCTGGGAAAAAACTGGCGGCTCCACAAAAAAACCCTTGTTACTCTGGTTGCGCCAGAGTAACAAGGGGTAAAACTCCAAAAGAGTAGGGCTTTATTATATCACACCCATTGCCAGCATGGCATTGGCTACTCTGATAAAACCGGCCACGTTGGCTCCCAGCACATAGTTGCCAGGAGATCCAAACTCTTCGGCTTTCTCATAGCAGAGGTTATGGATATTGGTCATGATCTCAGAGAGTTTATTTTCTGTGAACTCAAAACTCCAGGAGTCGCGGGAGGCGTTCTGCATCATTTCCAGGGTCGAGGTGGCTACACCGCCGGCGTTGGCTGCCTTGCCTGGTGCATACAAGATGCCCGCTTCCTGAAACACTTTTACACCATCAGGCGTGGTAGGCATGTTGGCCCCCTCTCCTATGGCAATACAACCATTCTTAACCAGCAGGGTGGCATCTTTGCCATTTAACTCATTTTGAGTGGCAGACGGGAAAGCCAGCTGACAAGGCACTTCCCAGATATTTCCTTTCTCTATATAGCGGGCATCCCCACGGTACTCCAGGTAATCTTTTATTCTTCGCCGCTCCACTTCCTTCAGCTGTTTCACCACCTGTAGGTCGATGCCGGCTTTGTCATAAATATAGCCATTAGAGTCGGAGCAGGCTACCACTTTGCCGCCCAGCTCATGAATCTTCTCGATGGTATAAATAGACACGTTTCCGGAGCCGGATACAATACAGGTCTTGCCTTCAATAGACTCGTTTATGGTCTTCAGCATTTCCTTCACGAAGAATACGTTTCCGTAGCCTGTCGCTTCTTTTCTTACCAGCGAGCCACCCCAGTCGAGTCCTTTGCCTGTTATTACCCCTGCTTCGTAGCGGTTGGTAATACGCTTGTACTGCCCGAACATATAGCCAATTTCACGGCCGCCTACGCCAATGTCACCAGCCGGTACATCGGTGTGTTCTCCTATATGGCGGTACAGTTCCGTCATAAAGCTCTGGCAGAAGCGCATGATCTCGCTGTCTGATTTTCCTTTCGGGTCGAAGTCGGAGCCACCTTTACCGCCACCTATAGGCAGGCCGGTCAGGGCGTTCTTAAATATCTGCTCAAAGCCCAGGAACTTGATGATTCCCAGGTAAACAGATGGGTGAAACCGCAACCCGCCTTTATAAGGCCCCAGCGCACTGTTGAACTCTACCCTGAAGCCCCTGTTGATGTGCACATTGTTCTTGTCATCGGTCCAGGGGACTCTGAATATGATCTGCCGCTCTGGCTCACATATTCTTTGAATGATCTTATGATGGGCAAATTCCGGGTATTTAACCAATACCGGCCCTAACGACTCCAGCACCTCTCTAACGGCCTGGTGAAATTCTGTCTCGCCAGGGTTACGCTTGATAATCTCTTGATAAATGGGAGTCACTTTTTCGTCAAATGAATTACTCATATAAAGGAATCAGAAAGCTAAAATAATTTCAGAAAAATTTAAGTTAAACAGTTATTTGGGCTCAGCCAATTTTCCGTTCAGGTGGGGTGTTGTTGCAACGGCCATTCCCGCCTAAACCTACGATTGCCTAATTGCGGTTTAAATTAATGAAAGATTTTTGAATTAAATCCTAAAAAATGAAATTAGTAGAAAATATTCGGTTTTTTTTGCTGATTATGGAATTTATCCCCCATATTTTATCAACAACCACCCCATTTTCGAGCATTTTCTAAAAAAATCAGATTTCACCATTGGCAAGGACGAAGGCGCTGAGGCGTGAGATAGGTTAGGGATAGGGAACCGTGAGCGCGCAGTATGTGCCTGCTGTTACGGCAGCATGGGCCCAGGAAAAAAACTATGGCATGGGGCGCCCGACCGGGAGTGTTCTCTTTAACACCGGGTGCAGCAAATAATAGAGCATGGCCCCGGTAGGAAGCGCCAGCAGCAGCCAGGCCACCACCGCCACCAGGTTCGCCAACCAAAGTTTTTGCAGCGCCTCCAGCCAGTCGGCCTTAAACATGAAGGTTATCTCATCCAGAGAAAAACGCAACTCTTCCAGGTTAAAAAGTAAAATGCCCGCCCTGGCATAGGGTATAAGCAGCAGCAACTGCAGTGGCTGCATCAGGTAGCTGATCAGGATGGAAGCTCCAATGTTCAGGCGAAGTCTGGCAGCCACTAGCGTAACAAGTATCGTGGTGGTGCCAAGAGCTGGAATTATCCCAATCACAGCCCCCACCGCACAGGTCAGGGCAAGTTTATGGGGCGTCATCCCTTGCCGGAGCAACTGTAGGAGCGGTTGCGTTATGCGTCGTTTAAAGAAACCTGTAGTTGTAGGGCCTGTCAAATCTGAGTGTGCTTATTAGTTGCAAGACTCTGCTCCTGCAGCAATAGTTGCAGGCAGCAGGAACGAATTTGCTGGTTTTTATACCGTTTGGAGTTAAAAGTAACCTTTTTCAGCTTAAAAAAACTGTTCCTTTACCAAATAAAGCATAGCAAATATGGTGGCAGAAAGTAAAGAAAGTCTGCTCCCTCTGGATTATTTGAATGAAAAAGCCCCTCCGGAGGTTTTGCTGCTACTGGCCAGTAAAACTTCCTTTTCAGCAAATCACTCAACGTATTTTCTGCCCCAGGTGTGCGGGTCAGGTACTGGGGCAGGCCCATATAGCGCGCATGCTTTATCCCATGCGCTGATAATATTTTTTTGCTGACCGGTTAAACTTAGCGGGCAGCGGCAGGTCTAACATCGAAAATCGACCATATCTTATATTCCCTGCAATGAAAAGACTGCTACCTCTCCTCTTCCTATTTGTGTTTGTGCAGGCAAAGGCGCAGCAGGTAGCAGTACAAGGCACCGTACAAAGCAAGCTAACTGAAGAAACCCTGCCGGGTGCCAGCATCATGCTGCTGCGGCAAGCCGACTCTGTGCGCACGGTTACCATTACCGACAAGGATGGTCAGTTCCGGTTCGAGAAAGTGGCGGCGGGCAGCTACCACCTGCTCATCAACTATATCGGCTACAAACCTTTTTCCCGAGCCATCCAGGTGCAGCAGCGCGACCTGAACCTGGGGCAGCTGGTGCTCGAAGATGAGGCCACCACCATGAAGGAGGTGGAAGTAGTGGGGCAGATCCCGATGGGAGAACAGAAAGGAGACACCACGCAGTTTAATGCGGCCGCCTTTAAGGTGGCGCCCGATGCCAGCGCCGAAGACCTGGTGACCAAATTGCCTGGTGTGGTGATCGTGGACGGCAAAATTCAGGCGCAGGGTGAGGAGGTAAGGCAGGTCCTTGTAGATGGCAAGCGCTTTTTTGGCGAAGATGCGGACGCAGCCCTCCGGAACCTGCCGGCCGAGGTGATCGAGAACATCCAGATTTTTGACAAGAAAAGCGACCAGGCCGAGTTCAGCGGTTTTGACGATGGCAACCGGGCCAAAACCATTAACATTGTCACAAAGCCAAACCGCCGGCAGGGGCAGTTCGGGAAAGTGGCGGCGGGTTATGGCACCGACGAGCGCTACATGGCCGGCGCGAGCGTGAATGTGTTTAAAGGCGACCGCCGCTTTACCTTCACGGGTATTACCAACAACATCAACATGCAGGATTTCTCGGCTGGCGAGGCTCCCGGCGGTGGCATGCGCGGGCGAAGAGGGCAGCGAGGCGGCGGCGGCGGCGGGGCCACAAACGGGATTTCCACTATCAACAACTTCCGTCTGAACTACAACGATACCTGGGGCAAGAAAATAGAGACCAGCGGCACCTACTCTTTCAGCAATAACCGCAATACCAATAACACGGCCCGTTACAGAGATTATATCAATACGTCCTTTCTGAACCAGGAAACCTTCGACAACAGTTACAACACAAACACTAACGTCAGCCACCATTTTCAACTGCGCCTGGAGTACAAGATAAACGAACGGAACAGGTTGCTGGTCACCCCTAGCCTTTCTGCCAACAGTACCGACGCATTTTCCAGGTCTTCGGCCGTTTCGTTGTACGATACCCTTTTTGCGGAGGCTACGGAGTTTGAAGAGGCAATTTACAGCCAGACCGAGCTTACCCGCTCCCAAACCTTAAACAACTCCGAAAACGGAAGCTATAGCTTTAACAACAACATCAACTACAGCCATCGGTTCACAAAGCCCGGTCGAACTGTATCCACCAGCCTCAGCACCAGCTATAGCCTGAACGATGGCACCGTTTTCCGGCTGAATGATGTGGTGGATGTGGAGCGGCCTGACCGGAACAAAAACCTGGACCAGCGCATACTCACCGAAAGAGCGAACCTTTCGTGGCGCGGCAATGTGGCTTTTGCGGAGCCAGTGGGGGAACAAGGGCGGCTGCAGCTGGAGTACCAACTGAGCAACCGCAACGACGACTCCGACAGGCTTACCTATGATCTGGTGGAGCAAACCGGTTTATACAGCTTCTTTAACCCCTACTACAGCAATTCCTCTGTAAGCGATTACCTGACACACGAAGCCAAAAGCAGCTACCAGTACAACTCCGAAAAAGTGCGGCTGCAGCTGGAAACACAGTACCAGATAGCGAACCTGCAGAACGAGCGGGTGTACCCCACCGAGTACGAGATGAACACTACCTTCCACCGCGTACTGCCCACAGCGCAACTGGAGTACAAGTTCTCCAAAACCAAAAATCTGCAACTCGACTACCGCACCGCCACCAATGCGCCCACCATTACACAACTCCAGGACGTGCTCGACAATACCAACCCGTTGCGCTTCCGGATTGGAAATCCTGATCTGGTGCAGTCTTACCAGAACAACATGAACCTGCGCTATCGGTCGTTTAATGCAGAGACAAACCGGGTCTTCTCGGCCTTTGTTACAGGCTCCCTCACCAACAACTACATCACCAACAGCACCTCCGATGCCAGGCCAGAGGATGTGCCGGCAGGTGTCGACATTTTGCGGGGTGCGCAGATTATCCGCCCCGTCAACCTGAACGGCAGCTGGAACACGAGAGCCTTTGTGAGCTATGGGCAGCCCATAAAAGCCATTAAAACCAATGTGAACCTGACCGGCGGCCTGGGCTATTCCCGCACGCCCGGCCTGATCAATAACGAGCTTAACTTTTCGAACACCACCAACTACCGCCTCGGCACCAGCCTTAGCAGCAACATCAGCGAGAAGATCGATTTCAACTTATCGACCAGCGCCAATTACAACGTGGTTACCAATACGGTTCCTTCCAGAGCCGGCGCGAACAACAACTTCTTTAACCAGTCTACGCAGCTGCGGGCCAACATTATTTTCTGGAAAGGCATTGTGTACCGTACCGAGCTGGCCCACCAGTTCAATTCAGGTTTATCGTCGGGCTACAACAACAGTTTTATGCTCTGGAACATGAGCATGAGCAAAAAAATGCTGAAAAATCAGCGCGGTGAACTCAGCCTGAGCGTGAACGATGTGCTTGGCCAGAATGTCAGCATTGCCCGGAACATCAATACCAACTATATAGAAGATGTGCAGTCTACGGTGCTGCAGCGGTTTTTCATGATGACGTTTTCTTATAACATCCGCAAGTTTGGCGGTGCCGGTATGCCTGGCCAGGAGCGCGGCCGGGAAGGCAGGGAGCGCAGCAACTTCCGAGAAGGAGGCGGTGGTGGTGGTTATGGTGGCGGAAGAAGCCGGGAGTAAAGCCAGTTAGGGCACCTGCCAATATTAGCCCTCGCTAAGCTTGCTCAGGAGAAATCCCAGACAGCCTAAAAATGTGCCGTAGTCTGCAACTTCTGGATTATTTGAATGAATATCGCCCTCCAGAGCTTTCTGTTGCTGCTGACCTGCAGGAGCAGAATGCTCCGGAGGGGCTTTTTGATTCAAATAATTGCCCCACAACCACCCAACTCACCTAACATCCGGCTCCTGGGCGGCTAAGCCCGGAAACCTCCCTCATCCTCTTACCCGACCTCTCTCCATCAGCGCCCAGGCAGCCAGCAGCTCGTCTTCTTCGATAACTCCCACCAGTATTAAAACAATAAAATGACTTGGCAATCAACTGGTTAGGTGAGTATGGATGCATAAATAAAATTATTTTACGATCCGCTAAACTTTTTACGTTTCTGCTTGTCCAATATGGCAACTAGGATACGCATTTATTATAAAGAATGAAAAAATTGATACTACTCCTGATCGCGCTGATCAGTATTATGCAGGCTTCTGCACAGACGAGAACCTACTCGGTTTCGGGCACCGTCAAGAGCCAGCAGGAAAACATAACGTTGCCAGGTGCCAGTGTGGTGCTTACCAGCAATTCGGATGCCTACCAGACAGGGGCCGCTACCAACCCTGACGGCGAATTCAGCATCGATAATGTGGCTCCCGGAGAATATATCCTCTCCATTAATTATGTCGGGTTTAAAGCCTTTAGCCGTACGGTGCGGGTACAGAACACTGACGTAAGACTGGGCCAACTGGCATTGGAAGGTGAAGCCATGAGTATAAGAGAAGTGGAGGTGTTTGGCCGCGTGCCCCTGGGGGAGCAAAGAGGCGACACCACTTCGTTTAATGCCAAGGCCTTTAAAACGGCCCCCGATGCCAGCGTGGAGGACCTCGTAACAAAAATGCCTGGCATCACGATTCAGGATGGAGTGGTGCAGGCGCAGGGCGAGGACGTGAAGCAGATAATGATCGACGGCAAGCGCTATGGCGGCTCTGACGTGAGCTCAGCCTTACGGAACCTGCCTTCTGACATGATAGAAAGTGTGGAGGTGCTCGACAGGCAAAGCGACCAGGCCGCCTTTAGCGGCTTCGACGATGGCAACCGCGAAAAGACCCTTAATTTTGTTACCCGCAAAGACCGCCGCAAAGGCCAGTCCGGGAAAATATCGGCGGGCTATGGCACCGACGACCGCTACATGGTAGGGGCTGCCCTCAATTTCTTCGACAACGACCGTAAGATTACCCTCATGGGCCTTACCAATAACATCAACATGTTCGATTTCTCTATTGGCGAGACACCCGGAGGAGGCATGCGCGGCCGCAGAGGCGGCTGGGGCGGTGGTTCTCCCAACGGCATCATCTCCACCAACACCCTTGGAGCCAACTATAACGACATGTGGGGAAAGAAAATAGAGGTAACCAGCAGCTATAATTTTACTTCCAGAGATGTGTTTAACCGCGAAGACCGGCTCCGGGATTTTACGGCAGGCGAACAGGTAGGCAACCAGCTGGTGGAGCGGAATCTTAACAACAACCAGGAGAACAGCCACCGTCTTAACCTGCGCTTGCAATACAACATCAACGAGAACAACAGGCTTCTGGTAACCCCTAACATCTCGGTGCAACAGAACAAATCGCAGGTCAACGGGCTTTCTCAACTGTATAATCCCGAAAGATCGCTTCTTACGAATTCAGAGACCATTAACAACTCCGAAAACGCGAACCTGAATTTCAACAACAACCTCCTGTATTCGCACCGGTTTGGTAAGCCCGGCCGTGTTTTCACCACCAATATCAACACCTCTTATGGCAACACCAGCCAGGACAACTACTTTATTGAGAACTCAGTCAACAACATAGACCCTGAAAGGAATGCCAACCGGAACCAGTACAACGATATTGACCGGAACAACTTCTCGTGGTCGGGCAATGCGTCTATTTCGGAGCGGGTTGGCGAGAAGGCGTTGGTGCAGATGGAGTACAGCATCGGAAACCAGCGAAACGACTCCGACAGAAGAACCTACGACCAGGACCCGAACCCGGAATCTGAGCTGCACAACCAGCTGAATGTGCCCCTGAGCAGTACCTTCAAAAGCGATTACCTGTCGCAGAGCGTTGGCCCGAGCTACCAGTACCGCTCCGACAATACCAGGCTGCAGCTAAACGCCAAATACCAGTACGCCACGCTGCAGAGCAACACCGTGTACCCGGAGCCCTTTAACATCAAGCGCCATTTCTCCAACGTTCTTCCGTCGGCAGAGCTGGAACATAAATTCTCGCCCACGCGCAGCCTGAACATTAATTTCCGGACCGGCACCAACGTGCCATCGGCAGAGCAGCTGCAGGAAGTGCTGGATATAACCAGGCCGCTGCAGGTAACCATCGGCAATGCCAACCTGGACCAGGATTACCAGAACAGGCTGTTTATGCGCTACCGCAGCTTTAACCCGGAAACGAACAAGATGTTCTTTTTAGGCATGTTCGGCACCGTGACCCAGAATTATATCGGCAACAGCGTGTACGACAACCCGCCGGCCGAGCTGGTAGAGGGGTATTCGCTGCAGCCAGGAGCCCGGCTGGTTCGCCGCGAGAACATGGACGGTTTCTGGAATGTCCGTTCCTTCTTTAACTACGGCCAGCCTGTTAATTTTATCAGCTCTAACATAAACGTGCGCGGGTCTGTGGGCTACAACAGAACGCCAGGCCTGATAAATAATGAGTCGAACTTTGCCAACCGCACCGATTTTGGGATTGGCCTGAACCTGAGCAGCAACATCAGCGAGAACATTGATTTTAACATTGGCACCAACTCCAACTATAATATTGTTAAAAATACGCACGCAGCCTCTGCCCGTAACAACAACAATTATTTCGCACAGTATTCAAACATGCGTCTGAGCTGGATTTTCTGGAAAGGCTTTGTGTACCGCACCGAGGTGGCCCACCAGTACAACTCGGGCGTAACCGCTGGCGCAGACAACAACTTCACGCTCTGGAACATGAGCGTAGGCAAGAAGTTCCTGAAAGACAACAAAGGAGAGATCAGCCTGAGCGTGAATGACCTGCTGAACGAGAACACCAGCTTCTATCAGAATGTGACGGAATCTTATGTGGAAGACGTGCGGTCTACGGTGCTGCAGCGCTTCTTTATGCTGACATTTACCTACAACCTGCGCAGCTACTCCGCCGCAGACGCTCCTGACACGCGCAACGAACGGGGCGGCCGCCGGTTCTAAACATGTATATCTCATTTTAACTAAAAGAGGCAAGGCTGATTAGCTTTGCCTCTTTTAGTTTCTGGTGCAGCAGCAAAACCTCCGGAGGGGCGTTTTGATTAGAATAATTAATATGTTTATCTGACAGCATCTTGTTAACCTCTGATAGGGGTAAGCACGCCTTCAGGCTACTCTTTCTTTTTCTGTCCGATGCCGAAAAACCGTTTTAGCTTAATCAGGTCAAAAGCATGCTCTTCTGTACCTTCAGTGCCGAGCAGATAGGCGTAAGGGGAAAGCTTGTCGTTGTTGTCGCAGAAAATTTTGAACATGCCAAGCATAGGCACAGACACAAACATGCCGGGCAGCCCCCAGATCATACCTCCTACCACAATGCTCAGAATCGTGAAGAGGGGGTTTATCTTCACGCGGCTCCCTGTGATGTTCGGGGTCAGGATATTGTTTTCGGTAAACTGCACCAGCAGGAAAAAAATAGTTACGCCCAGAACCTTTTGCAAATCGCCCTGCACTACCAGCGTGTAAAGCAGCGGGATGGCCCCGCCAATAAGAGTTCCGAAATACGGAATGAAGTTCAGGAGCGCAGAAATAATGCCGAGCAGAATGGCATATTCCACACCGATAATAAGCAGGCCGGCCGAATTGATGAAACATAGAATAAGGATGACGGTAACCACGCCCCCCATGTAGCGCTTAGTTACCTGGGCAATTTCATCGATAATGCGCTGGGCTTTGCTATGCGCGTAAGATGGGATAAGCCTGAAAATAAAATTTTCGAACTTATTGCGGTAATACAGCATCAGGAAGGTGTACACGGGCATAAGGCCGAACTTGGTGACGGTGCCTGTGATGGCCAGAAGCACACCTGCCAGTACACTGCCGCTAAACTCCAGCGCATTCGAAACCTGCTTCCGTAGCCAATATTCATTGCCAGGATCGGTATCGTTGAATTTCCGGTCCAGCACGTGCTGCAGTTTATCGAGGTTTTGGAGGGCCTTCTCCTGCAGTGCCGGAAAGTCGTCCAGAAACATGGCCAGCTGCTTATAGAGCATTACCGTAAGCACCGAAAGCAAGGCCATACTTACCAGAATGGTGGCCAGATTGGCCAAAATGCGGGGCACCCCCCACCGTTCGAGTATTTTTACAACCGGGTACAGAAGATAGGCAAAGAGCATGGCCATGATAATGGGGTACAAAAACGCCCTTGCCTCTACCAGTACATACACGAGCATGATCAGGAACAGCAACCCGTATGTCATTCTTCTCAACCGATCATAACTTTTTCCCATATTCCCAATACTGAAAAATAAGTAAAAAGATATATTTGTTCCTCCACCTTCTTATAAGGCTTCAGCGCACTGCGTGTGCTGAAGCCTGCTGATAAAGTTGTACCTTTGCACTCTACGAAGCTATTATCATGTCATCTTTTGAAGATTTAAAACTCAACACGCCGTTGCTGCAACGCCTGCAGGAACTCCAATACCAGACCCCTACTCCTATCCAGAAAGCCGCCATCCCAGTGTTGCTGCAAGGCCAGGATGTGGCAGGGCAGGCAGAAACCGGAAGCGGAAAAACGGCGGCTTACGGCCTGCCCATTCTGCAAAATATAAATACCGACCTGCAGCAGGTGCAGGCGCTGGTGGTGGTGCCCACGCGCGAACTGGCGGTACAGGTGCGGCAGGAGCTTAAAAACCTGGCCCAGCAGGTAACCAACCTGAAGGTGAGCGCCTTCTACGGAGGCCATGCCTTTTCGCAGGAAAGGGCCTCGCTGGCGTTTCCGCCGCAGGTGCTGGTGGGAACACCTGGCCGGCTTACCGACCACCTCAGCCGCCGCACCCTGGACCTGAGTAACCTGAAACAGATCGTGCTCGACGAAGCAGACAAGCTCCTGGAGATGGGATTTGAGGAAGAGCTGGACCAGATACTGGCGGTGCTGCCAACCAAACGGCAAACAGTGCTTTTCTCGGCTACCATGCCCGACAAAGTAAAGGAGCTGATCGCCAACTCGCTCAAAAACCCGCAGTTCATTAAAGCCACCACCACGGCCATACCCGACCAACTGCACCTGATCGGTATGAAAGTGGATCAGTCTGACAAAAAAGAAACATTGGCCGCCCTGCTCCTGAGCAAAGACCCGACCGGTACCGTAATCTTTGCCAACACCCGCGCCACTACCGACGATCTTACCAGCTTCCTGCAGGACCAGGGTTTGTCGGCCAAAGCGCTGCACGGTGGCATGGAGCAGATTGACCGCGACCGAACCATGACCCTCTTCCGCAACGGCAGCACCACCATACTGGTAGCCACCGACCTGGCAGCCCGGGGCCTGGACATAGACGCGCTTACCACCATTATCCATTATGAACTTCCCGACGACGAAGCTGCTTACCTGCATCGTAGCGGCCGCACCGGCAGGGCCGGCAAAAGCGGCACGGTGTATACCCTCGCCTCCAAAAGAGACGAGCAGAAGCTACGGGAATGGGGACAGGTGCGCATGGACGAATGGCTGAAAACATCGGATCTCAAAAGCACCCCAAACAAAGCCACACCGGAGGCTGCCGCTTTTGCTACGCTCCACATAAACGCAGGCCGCAAAGACAAGCTGAGCCCCCGCGATATTGTGGGCGCTCTGATTGCCGAAGCCGGATTAAAGGCCGGAGACATCGGAAAAATAGAAGTGCAGGATCGCCAGAGCTTTGTAGCCGTGCCTTCCTTGCAAAGTACAACCATTGCCAAAAAGCTGGGCGAAGGTAAAATAAAAGGCCGCAAGTTCCGGGTAACGCTGGTGCAGTAGATTGAAGGTTGTTGATTGCTGGTTTTTGATTGTTGGTTGTTAATTGCAATTGGTTGTTGTTGATTGATATTACACAGTGCTTCTTGATCTCCTTCTTTAATATAATTGGCACGAGCTACAACAGCAGCAGCAAAGACCTCGCAGCGTGCGCAGCTCCTGCAACCGTCTGGGGAAGTAGTAGCTTTCCCTGACATAACACTCGCAGGAGCTGCGCACGTTGCGAGGTTTGCAGCAATTCCGGCACGTGAGCCAATTACAGAACCAGCACAACAGACTAATATAGTTAGCATTTAGCTAAAAAAATGTACCTTTACCGGCATGGAGATCATAATTGGTATTGCGGCTTTTTTAGCAGGATTGGTGGTGGCTTTTCTGGTGCAGCGTGGTAGGCAGCATGCCCTGCAACAGGCGGTGAACCAGGCGCAGGTGAACCTGGGCGTTCTGGAGGGGCAGGCAAAGGGGAAAGCTGCCGAGAATGAGGAACTGAAGCAGCAACTCCGGGAGGCGCAGTCCGAGACGATGGAGCTGACCAATGCCCTTACCAAAACCGAGACCGATTACGAACACCTGCAGCGCCGCCTCCACGAGCAGGCAAAAGAGCTGGAGCAACTCCGCGAAAATTTTCTGCAGCAGTTCCAGAGCATCTCCAACCAGGTGCTTATGTCGAACGCCGACCACTTTAACAAAGCTTCTTCAGATAACCTGGAGCGCATTTTATCGCCGCTGAAAGAGCGTATAAAAGAATTTGAGGCCAAAGTAGACCAGACCTACGAAAAGACTTTCCGGGAAAGCGTGTCGCTGAAGGAGCAGATCACGCAACTGGCCACCCTGAACCAGCAGATGAGCCAGGATGCCCTGAACCTGACAAAAGCCCTGAAAGGCGAAAGCAAAACGCAGGGCAACTGGGGAGAGTATCTGCTCGAGAGCCTGCTCGAAAAATCAGGTTTGCGCAAAGGCATACACTACGAGCGGGAGGAGGTGCGCCAGAACGACGAAAGCAAAATATACCGGCCTGATGTTATTATCCGCCTGCCAGAGGGCAAGCACTTGGTCATTGACTCCAAAATGTCGCTGGTGGCGTATGAGGCCTACTGCAGTTGCGAAGACGACAGCCAGCTGGAGCTGTACCTGCGCAGCCATATCAGCTCCATCCGCACCCACTTCAGCGACTTGGGCCGCAAAAACTATCATCGGCTTACGGGCATCAACTCACCCGACTTCGTGATGATGTACATCCCCATTGAGCCTGCCTTTAACCTGGCCCTGCAGCACGACCACGACCTGTTTACCGATGCCTTCGATAAGAATATTGTGCTCGTAACCACCTCTACCCTGCTGGCTACCCTGCGCACAGTGGCCGGTGTGTGGCGGCAGGAAGACCAGAAACGCAACGTGATCCGCATTGCCGAAGAAAGCGGCAAGCTTTATGATAAATTCGTGAGTTTTGTGGAAGACCTGAAAACCATAGGCAAGCACCTCGACAACAGCCAAAGCTCCTACAACGCCGCCATGAACAAGCTCACCGAAGGCAAAGGCAACCTCATCCGCCGGGTAGAGATCCTGAAAGAACTTGGAGCCAAAACCAGCAAAACTCTCGACGACACGCTCCTGCAGGAAGCCCGTGCCCTGGAAGGCCACGAGGAGCAGGCAGGCAACCTCTGAATTATTCGAATAAAAATGCCCCTCCGGAGCAGCGCCAGAACCACTAGAAAGGCCGATTTTATTCGGATAATTGCGCCCCGCACAATTTTATGTCCGGAGGTTCTGGCTGGCAAGTCATAAAAAAATAGTGCCTGATTCAATATGGTTAACCATATTTGTATCTTGTTTGATGCAAAACGGAAAGGGATGAAGAAGAAACTAATAGCCATGGCAATGGTATGCCTGTGCTTTACGGGAGTAAAGGCACAGCAGGACGAGCGGCTTGCCAGCCTGATGGAAGAGCGGGAGCAGTTGGTGATGGAGTACCAGTTTTACAACCAGCAGAACAGCAATTTCTGGGGAAAGAAGTCGAAGGCTGACCTGATGGCCATTATTGAGACCCTCAAAAAGATCATCAACAAAGACTCAGAACTGATAAGTGCCGTAAAGGCAGCCAGCATAAAAAAAGTGGCCGAAAATACGGTGGAGATACAACGTAGCGGCAAGCAGGTGCAGGTAGACCAGCGCCAGATAAATGAGCGCATTGCTGGCTTGCAGAGCCAGATAAACACCCTGGAGAGCCAGCTGAAAAAAAGGGAGCGCACCATGCAGGACATCAGGGCAGAATTGGCCGCATCCGACGACAGGCGTTACGGCAAAGACAAAGTGATCGCTATTCTGGCGGTGGCGGCTTTTATTATATTTCTGTATGCAGTGCTGCTCCAGATAAGGCTTGGCAAGGCATTGGCTACGGGTAAAAAGAAGAAAAGCCGGTAACACGAGGGGGGCCACTTTCAAAATCAGAGATTGAAAATTATTCAGGCGCATGCCTCCCTGCTCTTTCTTGTTTTTTTTTAGCTCTGGCCGCCAACAGCCATATGGAAGCAGGCCTGACATACAGATTTTCCTTTTTGCTTCGTTTAAGGAGCAGCAAGTGCAGCAGAAACCTCCGGAAGGCTATTTTTATTAGAATAATTTAGCAGGAAAAAGTACTTTGCTGGAGCTGCAGGAGTTTTACTAATATTTTTAGCGGATGAGGAATCAAATTCAGCCTTTTGTGTGTTATAAGACGTGATATTTAGTGCAATTTTTTAAGCTAAAACAAGGGCTGGTGCGTATGTCCAGCCTTTTTTGATATACATGACGGACGAAACGTTACAGGAACTAAAGCTGGTGCAGGAACTGCTTAAAATTGAGCAGGAAGAAGACCGCCAGCAATTCAAGGCTAAAAGCCTCAAAAGCTCCATTGCAGAGCGCAAAGCCATGGGCTTTTGCTGGTACCCGGTGGTGATCGCCAAAGAAGAGATCGGCTTCGGAAACAAAGTGGTGCTGGAGCTGGAGCGCACCTCCGGCCGGGACCAGCTGCACCTTTTCCAGACGGGAAAGGCTGCCGCGCTGTTCTCTAACCAGGGCGAGCGTACCAACCTGTCGGGGGTAATTGTGGGGTTGCGTCGAAACAAGGTGCTGCTGGCCACCAACAAAGAAGACCTGCCCGACTGGGTGGACGACGGCAAACTGGGCATCGAGCTGACCTTTGATGAGATGAGCTACCGTGAGATGGAAATCGCCATGCGCAAAGTAATGGAAGCGACCGGCACCCGATTGGCCCAACTCCGCGACATCCTGCTGGGCGAAGTAGCTCCCGCTTTCAACGATGTACCTGTAGAAGCCATACCGGCTCTGAACCAATCGCAGAACGAGGCGGTGCAGAAAATTGCGCAGGCAAAAGATGTGGCGATCATCCACGGCCCTCCGGGAACAGGCAAGACCACCACCCTGGTGCAGGCCATTCTGTACACGCTCCAGACACAGCGTCGCCTGCTCGTAACGGCTCCCTCCAACACAGCTGTAGACCTGCTGACCGAGAAGCTGGCCAACGAAGGCGTGAATGTGATCCGGATCGGCAACCCATCTCGGGTGTCGGATGTGCTGCTGGAGCATACGCTTGATGCGCAGGTAATGAGCCACAAGGCTTATAAAGACCTCAAAAGCTTTAGAAAAACGGCGGCAGAATACAAACGCATGGCGTACCAGTTTAAGCGCAAATTCGGGCACGAGGAGCGGGTGCAGCGCCAGTTCTACAAGAACGAAAGCCAGCGCCTGCTGGAGCAGGCCGACCAGGTGGAGCACTACATTACCGAAGACCTGCTCGACAACGTGCAGGTAATTACCTGTACCCTGGTGGGTTCTGCCAACAAGGCCATCCGCCACCTGAGCTACGACACCGTGTTCATAGATGAGGCGGCGCAGGCACTGGAGCCAGCCTGCTGGATACCGATTTCCAGGGCAAACCGGGTGGTGCTGGCGGGAGACCACTGCCAGCTCCCTCCTACCGTAAAATCGTTTGAGGCGGAAAAAGGCGGACTCAGCCGCACTTTGTTCGAAAAGTGCATAGAGCGGCAACCCCAGGTATCGGTTATGCTAAAGACCCAGTACCGGATGCACCACCACATCATGGAATTCTCGAACCAGCAGTTTTACCATGGGGAACTGGAGGCGCACGAGAGCGTGCGTGAGTCTGATCTGCACCAGTACGACCCACACTTTGCGGCAGGGCTGGCAGTGGAGTTCATCGATACCGCCGGCTGTGGCTACAACGAAACCGATATGGCCGAGACGCAAAGCTCCGCGAACCCCGAGGAGGCTGATCTGCTGCTCAACCACCTGCAATTTACGCTGAAAGACTACACGCCTGCTGCCGAAGATGCACCTTTGCGCATCGGCGTCATTGCGCCCTATCGGGCCCAGATCAATTACCTCGAAGACAAAGTAGAGCATATGCCGCTGCTGCACGAGCTGCGGAGCAAACGCCAGCTTTCGGTGGGAACCGTAGACAGTTTTCAGGGGCAGGAGCGCGACATTATCTACATGAGCATGGTGCGCAGCAACGAGAAAGGCGAGATCGGCTTCCTGAGTGACATTCGGCGCATGAACGTGGGCATGACCCGGGCCAAGAAAAAACTGGTGATCGTAGGCGACAGCGCCACCCTTACCCAGCACCCTTTCTTCGAAGCCTTTATCCGCTATGCCGAGTCTATCAACGCCTATAAAAGCGCCTGGGAGTTAAATGAATGCCTGCCTTAAACGGTTCGGTCAGATTCTCGTACTCTAACTCAAACAGTCCTGAAAAAGGACCCTGGTACTCAATTAATAGCAATTTTGCTATGCATACTCCGTTATAGTTTCTACCTTTCGGGTGTCTTACAAAAAACCAGTAATCTATGAAAATCGAAAAAGACAAAGTGGTTTCGCTCACCTACGAGCTTCGTATTAAAGATGAAAATGGCGAGCAGACCTTAATAGAAACAGCAACAAAGGAGCAGCCGATGGTCTTTTTGTTTGGCGCAAGCGGTTTGCCGGAGCAGTTCGAAGATAACCTGGATGGCTTAACCTCCGGAGACGCCTTCAGCTTCTCGCTGGATGCCGAAGACGGTTACGGCGATTTCGACCCGAATGCGATGGTAGACCTGCCAAAGTCCGTTTTTGAGATTGAAGGCAGCATTCCGGAGAACATGCTGGAAGAGGGCAACTTTATCCCAATGGCCGATAACGAAGGAAACCAGTTGCAGGGCCGGGTTATAAAAGTGGAGGAAGAAACCGTGACAATGGATTTTAATCACCCATTGGCAGGCAAAGAGCTTTTCTTTGAAGGCAAAGTAGAAGAGGTTCGTGAAGCCACCAGCGAAGAGATAGACCACGGCCACGTGCACGGCGAAGGCGGCCATCATCATTAAGAGGCTTTAACCCAGGCTTTGTGGGCAGCAGAAAGCCTCCGGAGGGCCTTTTTGATTGGAATAATTTGCGGAGGGGAACTTCTGGCTTCTTCCCTTACAACTTCGGGTAAGTATATTTTCTCTGTATTCATAAAGAAGGAGCGACTGTACAGTCGCTCCTTCTTTAGTTTAAAACAATCTCAACAGCTGGGCAAAAAAGCGTTTAAACTGAATATTCTGTTTAGGTGCCCTATGTATTGTACCTGTTCCGATTGCCTTTTCTTTCAGGTCTCTCCTCTGCCTTTCAGGTATCCAGCAGGGCATCCAGAAATCCTACCTCTTCCTTCTCGTTTCTGAACACCAGCAGCGGAATATCATTGTTGTGGTGCAATACCTGTTCGGCTACGCTGCCGACTATAAACAAGGCAATGGCCGATTTTCCTTTGGCCCCTACTACGAGCAGGTCGGCCTCAGAGCGCTTCGCTTCCAGCACGATCACTTCTCCCAGATCATCGTTGTGCTCCTGCTTCACCAGCCGCAGGAAGGCTCTGCCGGCCAACTCAGGGTATCTTGCCAGCACCTGGTCAAATTTTTGTTTGGCGAAGCCCTGCATCTTCTTGTCAAACGATTCGTAGCTCTCGCCAAGAGTAATATACCCGGTAGGCACCTCATACACATGCAGGCATTCCACTTCCATGCCGGGCCTGTGCATGGCCGTGATAAGCATCCGGTCCAGCGCCATCAGAGAATACTCCGAAAAATCGATGGCGACTACCGCCTTATTAAGTTTAGGCTTATTATTTTCCGGCACAAACAAGACACTTACTTTACCTGAGCGGAGCAGTTTCTGAGGCAATACGCCGCTTCCTCTCAAATGCAATTTTCTGCCCGCAATCAGCAGGTTGACCTGCTCCTGCTTCGAGAGATTCAATATTTCTTTTACGGGAGTCCCCTGCACCACAAACACCACCACCTCCACCTGCGGCAAGTCACTAAAATAGGTTTGCACCTTTTTCAGGATACTATCCCTGATCGTTAACTCAGTTGAAGTCTGCTGCCGCGAGAGTCCACTCATAAGCTCATCCGGCATATCCAGACTTTTTTCCGTATGAATAAAAAATACTTTTTCTATGGCGGACTGTTGGCTAATATAGGCTGCATAACGGATAAGGGTATCATCCATTTCTGTCAGATCGAGCGCCACCATAACTTGTTTCAATACAAACATAATTTTAAGATTTTGTTGATATTCTGCGAATAACTGTTGCATTTAACGACTAGCTACCCGGTCTGTTTTATGCCCTAATGTAACCAAATTTGAGCAGATAGGTACTGTAACCTTGGGTTACATACGAAATTTAACATATAACATTTACATTTTCTGACAGCACATGCTTATAGTCATACTTGCCGGCGTATTGCTTGCTTTTCTCGCACCACTCTTGTACAGGTGGCTTGGCAGGTATGTTTCTATTCCAATGGCCCTTTACCCCTTGTCTGCGTTTGTGTTTTTAGCCAGTTACCTGCCACAGGTCCTTTCCGGCGAAACCATAAATGTGGTGTACCGGTGGGCGCCGGCGCTTAACATTAACCTGCATTTTTATATCGACGGGTTGAGCCTCTTCTTTGCCTTACTGGTGACTGGTTTTGGCACCTTAATCATGATCTATGCGGGCGGCTACCTCAAGGGCGACCCTTTGCTCGGTCGTTTTTACCTGTACCTCACCCTGTTTATGGTGGCTATGGCAGGTGTGGTGCTGTCGGGGAACATCTTTTGTCTTTTTGTGTTCTGGGAGCTTACCAGCTTGAGCTCCTATCTGCTAATCGGTTACAAACATAACAAGCAGGAATCGCGCGATGCGGCGCTGCAAGCCCTTATGGTGACAGGCGCCGGCGGGATGGCCCTGATGGCCGGCCTGCTGCTGCTGGGCATGGCCGGTGAGACCTATACCCTTAGCGATCTGCTCCATAAGAGAGAGCTCGTCACCAGCCACGATCTCTACCTGCCGCTGCTGGTGCTGATCCTGATAGGGGCTTTTACCAAATCGGCGCAATTCCCGTTTCACTTCTGGCTGCCCAATGCCATGGCCGCCCCCACCCCGGTCAGCGCCTACCTGCATTCTGCCACCATGGTTAAGGCGGGTATTTACCTGCTTGCCCGGTTAACGCCAGTGCTGGGTGGCACCGAAGTATGGCATTACTCGCTCATGACAGCAGGAGGCATTACAACACTGTTAGGAGCGCTGCTGGCCATACAGCACACCGACCTGAAAGCCATACTGGCCTACACCACCATTAGCGCCCTCGGTATACTGGTTACCATGACGGGCATTGGCTCTGCACCTGCGCTACAGGCCATGCTGGTGTTTCTGCTGGCTCATGCGCTCTATAAAGGCACCCTGTTTCTAGTGGCGGGCAATGTTGACCATGCCACCGGCACCAGGGAGATAGGCCAACTTCAAGGCCTGGGAAAAGGCATGAAAACCACTGCTGTGGCGGCCATGCTGGCGGCCATGTCTATGGCAGGCGTACTTCCTTTTTTCGGATTTATCGGGAAAGAGCTTTTGTATGAGGCGGCTCTTGGGGCTACTGCATTTAAAGCTGTTCTTTTTGCCGTCTCGTTCTTCTCCGGGATGGTGTTTGCCGCAGTCGCTCTGGTGCTGGGTTACCAGTTGTTCTGGCGGCGGAAGGCCAGGCCTACGCCGCTCAGGCACAGCTTATCGCCCGCTCTTTTCTGGCCTCCTTTGATTCTGGCTTCCACGGGTTTGGTGTTTGGGTTGTTTCCGGCGCCCTTAGTCACGCCTGTTCTACGGAGGGCGGCCGAGGCTATGCTGGGGGTAGAGCAGCTGTTTGAACTGGCGCTATGGCATGGGTTTACACTCGTGCTTGGCCTGAGCCTGCTTACCCTGCTGATGGGTTATGTGGTATACCGGTATTCGAAACGGTTGCTGTCGTATTCGTCGAGGTTCAACATCCTGTATAAGCTGGGTCCCGACAGGGTATATGGGCTGGCGATAAAGGGGCTGCTGCTTGGATCAACCAGCCTGACCCGGATAATTCAGAACGGCTACCTCCGGGTCTATATCACTGTAATGATCATTACTTTAATAGGGCTGTTGGTGTTGGTGAAGAACCAATCGCAGCTTGAGTTGGACCTGAGCCAAAGTACGGTCACGATCATGGATGTCCGGCTGTATGAGGTGGTTTTATTTATACTCATTCTACCGGCGCTGCTCTTCCTGATCCGGGTGCGCTCCCGGCTAACGTCCATCGCTATTTTGGGCATGATCGGTTACTCGGGCGCCCTTTACTTTGTTCTGTTCGGTGCTCCGGATGTAGCCGCCACACAGCTGCTGATCGAAACCATGACGGTGGTGGTCTTTGTACTTGTCCTGCACAAGCTGCCCCAGTTCCGCTTTGTGGGCTCTCGTTTTCAGAGAATCAGGTACATGATCGTGTCCGTTCTGTTTGGTGCCATGATGACATACGTCACGCTTCTTGTAAAACAATATCCGCTGGTATCAGGGCTCAAGACCTTTTATGGCGAGAACAGTTATCTGCTGGGGCATGGCCGTAATATTGTGAATGTAATACTGGTGGATTTCAGGGCACTGGATACCCTCGGAGAGACAACAGTGCTCGGCGTGGCGGCCATTGGCATCTATGCCATGCTGAAGCTCAGAATGGACAAAGACCATTAAACATGAAGACACTGATACTTGCGGTAGCCATCCGCATCTTTATTCCGATTTTTGTATTTTTTTCCTTGTATATCCTGATCCGGGGGCACAACCATCCGGGCGGTGGGTTTATAGGGGGGCTGATCTGCGCCATTGGCTTCATATTTCATACCATGACGCATGGACCAAAGGAAACATCGAACACTTTTTTCACTGTCCGGTATTACAGACTAACTCCTGAAAGAGGGCAGGGATTCCTGCTTCATAAACTGATCATTCTGTACAAGAACCTTTTCAGGAAAGAGGAAGTCCGCACCGGCTCCGAGTGGCACAAACGGCAGTTCCGGATCGACCCCATCTTTATAATTGCCTCCGGACTATTTCTGGCGACTACGAGCGGGGTCTTTAGTTTGCTGGCCAACCAGCCTTATATGACGGGTGTTTGGGCCGATTATTACCTGCCGATAATTGGCAAACCAGGCACCCCCATATTATTTGATTTGGGCGTATACCTGCTGGTTCTGGGCGTGGTGCTCAAAATAACATTTATAATGGCAGAAGAGTAAGCAGCTATGGATATCCTTTTACCAGTACTCGTAGGTTTTTTGTTTGCGGCAGGGCTCTACCTGATCCTGCACCGGCACTTTTTTAAGCTGATCATTGGCATGATGCTGTTCGGCCTGGCCACTAACATGTTCCTGTTCGTGATTGGGCGCCTGACCAGGGGGAACACCGCCATCATCGCCGGCACAGACCAGGTGGCCTCCGAGCCGTTTGCCGACCCGGTGCCGCAGGCTCTTCTGCTCACCGCCATTGTTATTGGTTTTGGGGTGCAGGCCTTTGCCATTGTGCTTATAAAACGTGTGTACCAGGTTTTTGGCACAAACGACCTCGACGACCTGGACAAAACGGACAGGATTCATGAAAAGTACCCGGACAAGGCCAGTGAGTAGCGGCGGCAACAGGTTCCGATTAATTGCAGAAGACAGGGTTCTGGTAATTTTCTGGACTATACCTTCTGGAGGGCCTTTTTCATTCAAATAATTTATGCTTTTATCAGATATAACAGACCGCATAACGTTTATAAATGCTCCATAAGCAAAACACCATTCTCAGCTCCGGAACTGGCAGAGAAATTTGTTTCCCTATAAGTTTTAGTCCGGTCAGTTCTTGAACAGATATCCAGATACTTAACCCTTTATGCAACATCTTATACTGGTTCTTCCTCTGCTGATTCCCCTGTACGGTGCTATTCTCTGCCTTTTCTTCTGGCGGAAACTGGGTGTACAGCGTGTAATTGGTGTTGCGACACAACTCAGCCTGTGCGCGGCTTCTGCCTACCTGCTTTCTGAAACAGACCAAGCCGGTATTCTGACGACTCACATCGGAAACTGGGAAGCCCCGTTTGGCATCACCCTGGTGGCCGACCTGTTCAGCAGCCTGATGGTGGTAGCAAGCGCGGTGGTGGGCATTGCAGTTTTCGTGTTCTCGCTGCGCGGACTGAGCAACGCACGGCTGCTTTATGGGTACTATCCGCTCCTGCTGCTGCTGCAAATGGGCGTAAACGGCGTATGCCTTACCGGCGACCTTTTCAACCTGTACGTATGGTTCGAAGTGCTGCTCATCTGCTGTTTTGTGCTTATTGCCCTGGGCGGCAGCAAACCTCAGCTGGAAGGTTCCATCAAGTATGTCACCATCAATTTCCTGGCTTCCAGTTTCCTGCTTATCGGCATCGGCATGGTATACGGCATACTGGGCAGCCTCAACATGGCGGAGCTTGCCGTGCTCATTCGGGCGGCCGAAGACAACCACGGACTTATAACGCTGGCAAGTGTGTTTTTTCTGATAGGCCTGGGCATTAAATCCGCCATTTTTCCTTTGTTCTTCTGGCTGCCGGCCTCCTATCATACCCCGCCCATCGCCATCTCAGCTTTTATTGCAGGGCTCATCACCAAGGTGGGCCTCTACACGCTGATTCGCCTGTTCACCCTGTTGTTTGTGCTCAACCAGGACATTGTGCTGCCCCTGCTGCTGGTGGCCTCCGGGCTTACCATGGTGGTAGGGGTGCTGGGAGCCGCCGCCCAAGTCGATTTCCGGAAAATCCTCTCCTTTCATATTGTCAGCCAGATCGGGTACATGCTTATGGGGCTGGCCATCTTCACACCGCTGGCCATAGCCGGCAGTATTTATTTTATTATCCATAATATCCTGGTCAAAACCTGCTTGTTCCTGATCAGTGGCGTTGTGTACAGAACCAACGGCTCCTTTACCTTAAAGAATTTGGGAGGGGTTTACCTGTTTCAGCCCCTGCTGGCAGCAATGTTTGTGATAGCTGCCTTTTCGCTCGCAGGCATACCGCCTCTGTCTGGTTTCTGGGGAAAGTTCATGCTGGCAAAAGCAGGTCTGGAGGTGGGGCAGTTTGGGCTTGTGGCCACCTCCCTCAGTGTTAGCATCCTCACAATTTTTTCAATGACCAAAATATGGAATGAGGTTTTCTGGAAGAAAAGGCCCCGAACCGATGTAACTGCAGATGCCGCAATGGCAGAAATAAACGTAGCCGACAAGCCGGTGATCAGGCTCCTGCACCTGCCTGTGCTGTTCCTGGTTCTGGCTATCCTGTTTATAGGGCTATATGCCGAGCCGCTGGTAAGTCTGGCGTTCCGGGCCTCAGAGCAGCTCCTCAACAGCGAAATCTACATAAACGCCGTACTGCTTAAGTAACATGAAGACATTCCTGATACATACCGTCATTTCGTTTGTGGTTGCCTACCAGTTTTTCCAGAGAACAGACTGGCTGTCGTATCATGCCAGGTCTGCAGGCGGGATTTTCATGCTTGCTTTTGCTGTGCTCTGGATCACGACCCTATTGTATAACAGGGCCTATTTCCGGAAGATGCCGAAGGCCATTTTCTTTATTCTCTATATCCTGAAAGAGATCTTTGTAGCGAACCTAAGAATTGCCTACGACATCCTGAAGCCACGCTACGCGATAAACCCGGCTGTGCTGGCTGTGCCGCTGGATGCCAAAGACGACCTGTCGATAACCTTGCTCGCCTGTGTGGTAGCCCTGACGCCAGGCTCCATTGCGCTCGACGTGCGGCAAGACAGGCGGGTGCTGTATGTGCATATGCTTTACATAGACGACGACCTGGACAAAGCGAAGCACCAGATTAAACATGGCTTTGAACGAAGAATACTGGAACTGACCACATGAACCTTTTCTCTGTCACCCTTATCATCGCTATCGGGACGCTGAGTATTTGCCTGGTGCTCACAGCTATCCGATTTGCCATTGGGCCCACCCTGCCCGATCGGATCTCAGCCTTCGACCTGTTTGTGGCCAATGTGATCGGTATCATTGCCATATACACGGAGCTGACCGGAAATGCCGACTTTATTGACGTAGCCATAATTCTTTCGCTCTTCGGTTTTCTGGGCTCTATCTCTTTCGCCTATTTTTTAATGAAAAGAATCCGCTGACGTATGCTAAACAACCTAGACTCCTTTTTGCTGAAAGAAACCATAAGCTCTGTTTTTATTCTGGTAGGTGTGGCCTTTATGCTGATTGCCACCATCGGGCTCCTGCGGTTCCCGGACTTCTACATACGCATGTCGGCCATTACCAAAGGCTCCACGCTGGGCCTGGGCCTTATTCTGGCCGGCCTTGGCATTTACTTTGATCATCCGGCCATGCTGCTGAAAGTGGTGGCCATAATCAGCTTTACGTTTATGACCGCACCCGTGGCAGCACATGTTCTCAGCCGCACGGCGGTCCAGAACAAGATTCCTTTCTGGAACAAAACCAATCTGACCGATTTTCAAAGTTACCTGAAAAAGGAGCACAGGTCAGAGAAGAAGGTGGATGAGGAGCGGGCAAAATAAGGCGCCGATGTACGACTCCGTTTTAGTGCTGGCGCAGTTTTAGTGGATGGACCTCCAGAAACGGGCGCATTGTTTGCGCATAGGTCGTGGTAGATGGCACAGAGGTAAGCACCAGGTCCGGATACGAAATGGCCGTTAGCATGCCTCCGAAAACACAGCCAGTGTCTATGTTAATGGTATTGTTGATCCAGCGGGGATCTTTAACCGGGGTGTGCCCATACACCACCAGAGCAGAGCCAGAATAGTCGGCAGCCCAGTCGAGCCGGATTGGAAGCCCCAGGTGGTCTATTTCGCCATTGGTTGGCCCAAACAGGCAGAGCTGCTTCACCGATTTACTGTGCTGCCCGTGGTAGATTTCTGCCAGCCCCGCATGCGCCACTACCAGCTTGCCATCATCCAGCACGATGTGGTGCGGGAGGCTTTCCAGAAACTGCCGTACCCGGCCAGTAAACTGCTTGCTGTAGCCTGCCAGTTGCGCTACGGTGAGCTCCAGCCCGTGGCGCACATGTACGCTGTGGCCCTGCAACTTGCGTTTCAGTTTATCGTCGTGGTTGCCGCTCACACATAAAGCCACCCCCTGCTCTACCAGGTCCATCACCAGCCGAAGAACCTCCGGAGAGTTAGGGCCTCTGTCTACAAGATCTCCCACAAAAACCAGTTTGTAGTTGCCCGGAGCCACGGCCACATAGCGATTGAGCCTCCTGTTTTCTGTAAGGCTGAAGCCTAGTTTCAGCAGCAGCGCCTGCAGTTCTCCAAAACACCCGTGTACATCGCCAATAATATAAAATGGGCCATGTTCCTGGGGTAGCAGGAGATTACCTTTTTTATCTTTCTGTAGGATCATACATATTTCCTTTTCCTGTTTAGTGCAGCTTACCTCTTATGGCCTGCATCTTATCTTAGCGGCATCAGAAAGGGCATCACCCTGGAAATAACGACTAAATGTAGTATCTCGACAAGCGAAATATAACTATTTATCATTTGCACAAGAGGTGAAACAAATTCCGGCATGTTGTCTCGCTTCTATATAAACAGCAAATCTTTAGGAAGGGTTAATTTTTATAATACTATTTTTTTGAAAATAAAAAACAAGGAGCAAGCCAGGCAATAGCCGCTAAAAGGGTATTTCTTTCTCAGCTTCGGTTATCCGTCTATCATAGTTTCGGTACTAAATGAAAATCCTGACCTGATAAAATCATAATCCCGCTTTTACGGATCAGGCGGCAGCTTCTTTATTCGGGCAATCCTGAAAATTCTCTAATCCTGTAAGTTTTTGAAGTAAGGGCCCTGCAGCAAGATTCTGATATATCCTGCGTCTTGTGTCTTAGAAAGCCTCTGGAGGGCCTGTTTCATTAGCATAATTGCTCTGGCCCCCTCCAGGTAGGTATCAGAGCGGGCACGAGACGTGATCAAATAAGGGTTTTGCCAATCGAGCTGAGAGGCTGGATAAATTATGCTAATCAAATGGCCCCTCCAGAGGCCGCACTACCTCCTCCTTCCGCAGGTAATCTTGCCGGGAGACGACAAACCTCACGTTCATTCGCCTGTGAATCAGCTGATCATTTTTCCGGATAATACGCCAGAGAAATTGCTTTCTGGTTTATCTGCCAGTACCGTCTGCCATTGTTCCCGGATTTATTCTTGTAATAGCATATCGGCCAGGTTGTTTGCCACTGTTCTATAGGCGCTGTGGAAAAACGAGTAGAAGAAAATACTGAATTGTGTTATTTCCTAGGCCAATTCCTGTGCATTTAAACCTAATTCACTGATTTGATGATAATTATCAGCATATTTTTTGCATCATTTTTGAACTTACAAATAGTACAATCGGTTAGAGAAAAAATCTGGTTAAAATCCACCTTTAATTTTTCTGATCGTGAGAAGTTCTGTTCGTTCTCTTGCCCGGTGCAGCAGGAAATACCTGTACCTGACAGCTTTAGTTTTGCTAATGCCCTCCTTGCTCCTGGCGCAGGTAGGCGTGGTGCCAGGAATCACCATAAGGCAAACCTTTGACCAAATCGGATCTGGCGCTACGGCACCTTTGCCGGCGGGCTGGAAGGCAGATAATCTGACAGCTATCAGATCAATTAATTCCTACAGCGGTGCCCGCACCACTACCACACAGTCGGCCAGCACATCCATGACCACACACGGCGCCTACAACTTCGGCTCCTCCTCCGACCCCACCGACCGGGCCATTGGTGGACTTGCCACTGGCTCTGACTCAAAAAGTGTAAACCTCTATGCAGAGCTGCAAAACAATAGCGCTGGCACTATCAGGGACTTTACGATCAGTTACCAGGTTGAAAAATACCGGAACGGCACTAATACGGCAGGTTTTAGTATGCAATTATTCTATTCCAAAACAGGCGAAGCCGGAACATGGTTACCTGCCGGGGATGATTTCAAAACAAGTTTTGCAGGTGCTGACCCCAATAACAATGGAAGCGGCCCCACAGGTAGTGCCCCCCTGCTGACGGTTGCAGTAACAGAGAAGCAATTTAACTATACCCTGGCCCCTGTCGAGAAGCTGTATCTGGCCTGGAACTATTCTGTTACAACGGGCACTACCACCACCAATGCCCAGGCCCTGGGCGTAGATGATATTGTGATCACGGCCAATGATGCAGCTGTGCCTGTTCCCACCATTTCTGCTCCCACTTTTACTGCGCCTGGGCCATATTGTGCGAGCACTAACATGTCCGTCAGTTTTACAACAACCGGCACCTATCAGAAAGACAACCTGTTTAAGGCGGAGCTTTCGGATGAGAACGGTCATTTTGCCCATCCAACAGCCACTTCTACCGGGGTTGTTGCTCCAATAATGTTAGCGATACCGGCCAATGCCAGGCAGGGCAGCGGGTATAAAGTCCGGGTGGTTTCTTCCGGACCGATCATTCAAAGCCAAGAAACCGAACCCTTTGCAATTAATGCCGCTCCCACCGAAAACGTTGTGTCGCTGAGCCCGGGCAGTAGCCAGACCATTTCCACCACCGGTTCAGGCACAGCCATCACGGCTTCAGCCTTAGCCGCTTCCGCTTATCAGTGGTTTGTGAGTTCCAGTAAAGAAAGCGGCTACACCCCTGTGCCTGGTGCCATCGGGGCAAGCTACACACCTCAGAGCCATCATTTTGGTCCGGCAGGCACAACTTATTATGTACTGGCGCAGGCCACCGCGCTTTGCGGCGGCAGCGTGGGCAGGAGCCAGCCGGTTGCCATTTCCGTTGCCTTGCCCGTCACAGCCACCTCGGCAGAAAGCATAGAGTTTGGTTTTGCGGATATCCAGAACAGCCCCGCCTTCCCTATTCAGAACCTGACCGTACAAGGGAATTACCTAGCCGGCCCGGTAACAGTGTCTGTGCCCGCCAACTCCGGGTTCAGGTTGCGCATTGGCAATATGGCCAATTTTGTAAACAGCGTAACCCTGGCACCCGCTGCCGACGGCACGCTGGCAGGCACCCAATTACAAATAAGATTTGAGCCGAACGCCATACAGAGCTATCATGCACAAATCCGGATCAGTACAGCAGGAGTTGCGGATAAACTGGTTCGCCTGACAGGCGCAGGCTCAGAAAGGCCGGTTGTGAGCACAGCTGCCATAACGCCTATAAGCGGCACAAGCGCCATTGCTGGCGGCCTGGTGAGCACAAACCCGGCAGATGCTCCGGTTACGGTGCGCGGCCTAGTGTATGGCACCAGCAACAACAACCTTACTGCCAACTGGTCTGCCCATACCACTACCACAGACGGTGCCGGCAGCGGCGCCTTCCAAAGCACACTTGCTAACCTGACGCCCTCCACCACCTACTTTGCAAGGGCTTATGCCACCAACGGAGCCGGCACAGCTTATGGAGCAACCGTTTCCTTTACGACACCAGCCGTTGCTCTGGCCACAGAGCCTACCATGCAGTCGGCCTTGGCAGTTTCCAAGATAGGTTTTGATGCCATCACCCTGACGATGACAGGCGGGAACGGTGCGAAGCGGATAGTACTTGCCCGACAAGGAAGTGAAGTAACCGCAGCTCCCGCAGATGCCACCACCTACCCTGCCAACAACGCCTTTGGAGCCGGCGCTCAGATCGGATCGGGCAATTTTGTGGCGTATGCAGGTAGTGGAGATGTTGCCGTCATCACAGGGCTGGCTCCTAATACAGCTTACCACTTTGCTGTGTATGAGTTCAACGATAACAACACGGCTTTTGCAGAAAACTATTTAGCTAATAACCCGGGAAGGCTGCATCAAACCACAGCTCCCGCCCCTGGCCAGCTTATTTTTGAGGAGAACTTCGAAGATCAGCCTGAAAGTTTGCTTACCGGCAGCGGTTGGTCCGTGCATAGCGGGTCAGAAACAAATGCTATAAAGGTGACATCATCAGGATTGTTTTATACTGGATATGGCTCCAGCGGCATTGGCCATGCCACCTACCTTAACACCTCGGGGCAGGATATCAATAAATCTTTTGAGACAGTTTATCCTAATACTCCGGTCTATACTGCTTTTCTGGTAAATGTGGCGAGCGCCACCACTACCGGCGATTTTTTCCTGCACTACGGTAGCACCGCCACCACCCAGTTCAGGAGCAGAGTGTTTGCCAAAAGTGGCACAGTGCCCGGAACAGTTCAAATCGGTATTAGCGGCAGCACTAATACCGGCTATTATGCGCCACAGAATTACCCGCTAAACACCACCCTGCTGGTAGTAGTCCGGTTCGATTTTGATGGCACCGGCAACAGCACCACCACCCTCTATGTGAACCCGCAAAGCCTGAAAGAGGAAGATCAGCAAGCAGGCTTCGCTGTAACAGAAACCCCTGCCTCCAATAGCACACCAGGCATCTCCAGCATTGCTTTGCGCCAGGGTACCGCCAGCCTGGCACCCAGATTAACCATCGACGGGATCCGGGTGGCCACCTCTTATGAAATGGCGCTGGGCAACCCAACTATTGCCGGCTCAGCCCAACCACTGGCTGCGGGTAATTACCATTCCATAACAGTAGCTGGGGAGGCCACCGCCCTCGTACTGAAAGGCCCGGTTACAGTGCATGGCACCCTAACGCTTACATCCGGAAACATCCTCTCGACGGCAGACGAATTGCTCACCATCAGCAGCTCTGGCACCATTTCCGGAGGCAGTGCGGAGAGTTATATTCAGGGCCCGCTGAAGTTGAACTCCTCCAGGCAGAAAGATGAGCTGTTTTTCCCGATAGGTTCGGCGGCCAGGTTCTCGCCCGTGAGGCTTAACCTTGACCATACAGGCCAATCTCTCACTGGCTACACGGCAGCCTACCTGCCTGGTGCGCCAGCCTCCCGTACCTTGCCTGCTGCCACTAGCCTATTATCAGAAGAGGGCCATTATAACATTACGTCTGATAATCCGAATAACCTGGAAGCCGCCTTTGTTACGCTGCCCTACGGTACGCCTGAAGGTGTTGAAGAGCCATGGAACCTGCGCATTCTTAAGTCTGATGGGAATAAGTGGATAGACCTGGGCGGTGTTCTTGCCAATGAAACCTCTTCTGCCGGCCTGATCACGTCTTATCTTCCTTTCAACAGCTTCAGCGATTTTGTGCTGGCCAGCAGCGAACAGATCTCCCTCTTCAGCCTGCCGGTAGAGCTCACCTCCTTTACCGCCAGAAGAGCCGGCCAGCAGGTGGAACTGAGGTGGGAGACGGCGATGGAAAAAAACAACAGACACTTCGAGGTGCAGCGCAGTAGCAACGGGCAGGATTTTAACACGATCAGCCTTATACCCGGCAAAGGCAATACGACCATGGCCACCCCCTATGCGGCTACCGACCCGAACCCGCTTCGGCTCACAGCTTACTACCGTCTGAAACAGGTTGATCTGGACGGTGCCTACAGCTTCTCCTCTGTCCTAGCAGTAGAACCTGCGCCAGGCGAAAGCCCTTTAAGGTTGCATCCGAATCCAACCAGGAGTTTTCTGCACATCACTATTGGTGCAGGAGAGCAGTTTGAGCACCTGGAAATCAGTGATATGATGGGACAGGTGGTGCTGAGAAAGACTCTTTCAACAGTGCCAGGCTCCGCCCTGGAGCCTTTGGATGTGAGCTCCCTGGCCAATGGAGGCTATGTGCTCACCTTACATGCTGCTTCCTATACCTCAAGAGCCAAATTTATCAAGTTCAGATGATCAGGGAAATGAACAATACCACTTAGTGCTTGGCAAAATAATAAATGATGGCAGCCAGGCTTTATGGCAACTATAAATACCTTTAATCTTTATAAAATTTATTGGTGAAGTACTTGCCTGCTTACCTGGCACAGCAGCAGCAGCAGCAGATAAAAAAGGCTCTCGGAGGGCCTTTTTTATTTAAATAATTTATCCTGCCCTCTGCCCTGCTACGGATTTGTCGACCAGAGGCTGGCGTCTTTGATCAGGATGCGCCTGTTGAGTTTTAGCTGGGCGACCAGGAGCTCTGCCAGGTCCTCGGGTTGCATCACTTTATCAGGGTTGCCGTCAGTCAGTTTGTTTTCGTAGGCGAGTTCTGTGGCTACGGTGCTCGGCGTCCAGGCGCTTACGCGGATATTGTGTTTGCGGACTTCCTGCATCAGCGATTCCGTCAGGCCCATCACCCCGAATTTAGAGGCACTGTAGGCACTTGTAAGCGCTGTGCCCCTAAGGCCGGCAGTAGACGAAATGTTGATGATGTCGCCCGTTTTCCGTTCGATCATGCTGGGCAGCACGGCCCTTGTCACGTAGTACACGCCCATCAGGTTTACCCGTATTATCTTTTCCCATTCATGCGGCCCCAGCTCCAGAAACTTTCCGAAGGAGGCCATGCCGGCATTGTTGATCAATATGTCGATAGGCCCGAGCTCCAGTTGCACCTGCTCCACGGCGGCATCTACGGCAGCCAGGTCGGCCACATCGGCTTTCACCACGCTGGTTTCCACGCCCATTTCCTCGAGTTGGGCCGCCACCTCCTTTATCTGACTTTCGGTGCGGGCGAGCAGGCCAATGTTTACTCCCTCTCTTGCCAGGGCAAAAGCCATCGCCTTACCTATCCCCTTTCCGGCACCTGTAATAAGTGCATTTTTACCGGCTATCGTTTCCATATATAATTGAGTTAAAAATTAGTGAAAGTAAGGTTTGCAGGCAGCCAAACACAATCGCCTGCCCTGCTCAGGCTTTAGGCACGAACTCTTCCCTGAGCAGCTACATTACCTTAGGCTGTTTGAAAATAAAACTTCCCTAACATTATTACGGGGCTTCTTCTTTGCTGTTATTTTTCTGTTCCGCAAACGCAGCATCTGCTCCGCATAAAATACTTCAACCCTACCATTAAAACGTCTCTACCGATCACCTAAATAGGTGAGTTTTCTCACTTTTATGGTCAAAACTCTTTCTTACCTTTGTGCGGAGCAAGCCGGGGAACAGCTCCCGGCTAGGCTGCTTTTAAGAGTACTTTTTTTGAACTTGATGCGCTGCTGATTTCAAACCGGAAGGCCATGAGGTGAGAAAATTCGGACAGGCTTAACCAGCACACGCGAAACCTACAGTCAACTCACCGGTTTCTGCCTCTCAACGGCCAGGTTCATGGATACAGGAAAACGTAAACGCCAGCCTCCTGTGTCTTTTGGAAGAGCAGCCGAAAACCTGTGGAGGGCCAAATTCATTAGCATAATTTGGTTCTGGAGCCGGTAGATTAAGGTGCTGGTGTGCTGCTGATTATTTTTGAAGTTGAGGAAATTTGAAGAGGGATTTCAGGAAAAAACCACAGACAAGCGCCTCCTCGCTTTTAAAGAAAGGTCTATGGCTCAGGGCACATGCGGTCAAACCTGTGGAGGGGCTGTTTTATTAGAATAATTCGGAGTGGCCGTACCGGCACCTTATCTCTGCCACTAAATGAAGCCATCTCACTCTTTGCCTCATAAACCAGTAAGCAAAAGCATGATTAAAGGAGCTGACATAGTCAAAAAGGTAGGATTAACCTCACAAATTTTGAAAACTGCCTTGGCGGCAGCCATTTCCTGGTTCCTGGCCACCACCCTTCTACAGGATGAGTACCCGTTTTTCGCCCCGCTGGCAGCTGTGCTAACAGTACAGGTGACGGTGGTAGACTCGCTGGAGAAAGCTTCGCACCGTTTGGTAGGCATTATAATGGGCGTGATGCTGAGTATGCTCATCGGGCACTGGTTCAACATAAATACCTACTCCATCTTTTTTGTGATTCTTGTTGGCATGACGCTGGCAAACGCCCTGCGGATGAACCCCCAGATTGTTTCGCAGGTGGGCGTGAGTTCGCTGCTGGTGCTTGCCTTTGGCCACAGCCATGGCTACGCCACCGGCCGGATTACGGAAACGGTGGTGGGGTCGGTAGTCGCCATTGCCATTAATGCCCTGATTGTACCGCGCAATGCCATACCCGATGTGGAGCAGGCCATCCTGAGGCTAAGCGAAAAATCGGCGGCCACCCTGACTTGGCTGGCCCGGATTCTGAAAGAGGAGGTTAAAAGCTCGCACTACGGCAAACGGGCGGTGGACGACCTGGTAGTGCAGACAGAAAAATGCATACAGACACTGCGGCTGGCTGAGCAAAGCCTGAAATACAACCCATTCCTGGTGCATAAGCGAACGAGTCTGGGCCGCCTGGCCATTGGTATCCGGCACCTGGAGCATATTACCGTCCAACTCAGAGGCATCCGCAGAGGCCTGGCCGACATAAAGTCTGTAGGACCGATCAGGGAAGAATTTCCGCAGGTGGAGGGAGTAGCTGCGGCCATGGAGGCGACTGCAGCCTGTATTCCTATCTTCGGGAAAATAGTGGCAGCGCCATCTGTGGAGTTGGCTGAACATCTGGGCAGTAGCATCAAGTCGGCCATGGCCCTTCAAACCAGCTGCCTTGCCGATCTGAGGGAAGTAAGGTCGCTGATGGTGCTACGCGATATGGGCAGTATTCTCACCGACCTGAGCCGTATCCTGAAGGAGGTAGAAAGGTAAACAGCCCTTCCCAGAGCCGCTACCCGCCAGATGCACCGTAGCCAGAGCTACAAAAAAAGATTTCCGCTTTTTAAGCAGCCGGAGTTTCATCCTGTTTGGACAACCCGTTCAGGAGGATGGTGATAATGGTTTCTTCCAGCGCCTTGGCCGATACGCCACGGTTAGGACGGTACCACAGCTCCACCCATCGCACAGCCGACAAAATGGTGAACAGCGATACGGAGATATTTACGTTATGAAACTCGCCTGCCGCTACACCCTGCTCCAGAATGGCCGCAAAACGCTTTTCATATCCTCTTCTGATCTCTTTGAACTCCTTCAGTTTATCATCTGGCAGGAACTTCCAGTCGTTGTTCGCTACAGACACGGCAGCACCGTCTTCAATCATCATTTTGATGTGAAGTTTGATCAGCGCCTTCAGCTTATCGGTGAAGGAATCGTCGCTGGACTCAATGCGCGTTAGTTGCGACACATACGAGTTGGCGATATGAAAGCAGATAATTTCCAGGATCTCATCCTTAGAGCGGATGTGGTTGTACATGCTGGGTGCTTCCATGCCCACCTTTTCGGCTAAATCTCGCATGGATGTGCCTCCGTAACCTCTTTCCTTGAACAACTTGGCAGCTTCTTCCAGAATTACGTCCCGCTTACTTTTCTTAAATTTCTTAGACATTTGAGATCGTTGTTATATATGAGATCGTTAATATGTACTTTTTCCGGTTGCACTTATTTTTCCAAAAACCATTAACAAGCGTCTGTTCTTTTATGCAGAGCCCTATATAGTGATTCAAAATTAAAAAAACTTTGCAATGTTATAACGTAAATAATAGTAAAAACACCATATATTTATCAGATTTGATAAAAAACAAGCTGTTTTTACGACAATTCTGCTAAGTTGACCTGACCAGTACAATTAAATAGCGAACATTCGCTCAGCCTTTAAAGCTTCTGGCATTCCTCCAACCCGGTTCATCTGCTCCCCCGGAAAATCAACTCTAGGCTCTACGCGGTTGCACTAATTTTCCTAAAACCTATCTTTTTAAAACTAGCCCCCTCATAATTTGGCCAGCCTGTGCAAAAATAAGCTTTTTTCGAAATAAATCCCTTTCTAAAACAGGGGTTATAAAGATAAATAAAAGATTTAAGGCAGTGCCCCTGATTATCAGGAGACTAATAATTTATTTTAAGCGTTAGTTTTAATTTTTGTCGTAATGTGTCGGTTTTCCGGCGCCTGTCGGGTCTCTTCTTTACAGGCAGTTGCTAACTATCTACGTTTTGTATCCGGCTGTTATTTTCTGGATTTTGGCTGGATGCCCGGTGGCGTTTTAAGATTTTGGAGTCTGGTGCAGGTCCTATTACTCCTCCAATTTGATTTTTGGAAATGATTAGTGCTTATAAAGCAGCCAGAAAGCATAGCGGCCATCATCTATAATCTTTAATTTGGCGAAGCACTACCTGTAACGCCGGTTTCCTGCAAAAGGACCTTTTTATTATTTTTAGCGGTCAAAATTTTTTTTTAAATCCGAACTCCCCCATCTTTAGCCTAGAAAAACAAACGCTAATGATTATAGAATCCCGTGCCTATGCCCGAGCTGCTATCCTTGGAAATCCCTCGGATGGTTATTTCGGGAAAACTATTTCGCTTATCGTTAAAAACTTTGGCGCCCACATTCTGCTCTACGAATCGCCGGAACTTGTAATTGAGCCACAAACGCAGGATATAAACCAGTTTAAGAACATCTATGAGCTCCACGACCAGATCGTACTGACAGGTTACCACGGAGGAGTTCCTCTGGTAAAAGCCGCCATCAAAAAATTCTGCGAATTCTGCACGAAACAAGGCATAACGCTGCCAAACCGAAACTTTACGACCCGCTACAGCGCCTCCATACCACGGCAGGTTGGCTTGTCAGGATCCAGCGCCATTATTATAGCTACGCTCAAGGCCTTGTCAGAATTTTATAAAGTGGATATCCCCAAGGTCATTTTCCCTAGTCTGGCGCTCTCAGTGGAGGCCGAGGAGTTAGGCATTACGGCAGGATTGCAGGATCGCGTGATTCAGGTGTATGAAGGCGTTGTGTACATGGACTTTGAAAAGGAGCACATGCAGCAAAGTGGCCACGGAATTTATGAAGAGATAGACCCTGCCCTGCTGCCGAACCTCTTTATCGCCTACAAAACTGAACTGGGCAAGGTCTCGGGCACGGTGCTCAACAACGTGCGCAGCCGCTACGACAAGGGTGAGGAGTTTGTGATCAATACCCTGGCCTCTATCGCCGACCTGGCAGAGCAAGGTAAAACCGCCTTGCAAAATGGCGACCGAAAGCTGCTGCACGAGCTCATGGACGAAAATTTTGACCTGCGCTGCAAAATCATGAACATCAGCGACAGCAACAAGGAGCTCGTAAAAACGGCCCGGGCGCTGGGTGCCTCCGCTAAATTTACCGGCTCAGGGGGCTCCATTATTGGAATTTACTATGGCAACGAAATGCTCAACAACCTGGTCACGGCCTTTAAAAAAATAAACGCGCGGGTTATAAGGCCTACCATTGTTTAGTTGTCAGAGCTGCCATTTCCGGGACAGCAGCAGCACCTTGTTTTGCTGCGGAGGGCCTGAATCATTCCAATAATTTAAGGATGCGAAAGCTTTGCTCCTCAGTGTTTCGAGCCTTGTTGCTCCTGACAGTAAATCGCTTAAACCTAAATTATCCTTTGCGGTATATTCTAAGAGCCACGTGCCTGTTTTTGATTTCCTGACTTATAGAGAGCCTGCTTTGTCGGGCCGTATTTAATACAATATTAATTTAGTTATCCCAGATCGAAATGATAAAAAAAGCCGTAATACCTGCCGCTGGTCTTGGTACCCGCTTTCTGCCTGCCACCAAGGCACAACCCAAAGAGATGTTGCCCATTATCGATGCCCCCACCATACAGTATGTGGTGCAAGAGGCCGTAAATTCCGGTATCGAAGACATCCTGATTATTTCGGGGAAAGGTAAAAGAGCCATTGAAGACCATTTCGACCGCAATTTTGAGCTGGAGGAGCGCCTGCAACAAAAAGATGAGGAACTCTATAAGGAAATGCGCAAGCTATCGGATATGGCCAACATCTATTTCATCCGCCAGAAAGAGATTATTGGCCTGGGTGATGCCATATCTTACGCGCGCCAGCATACCGGCGATGAGCCTTTTGCCGTGCTTCTCGGCGATACGATCGTAGACTCGGTGATACCGGTAACGCAGCAGCTCATGGATATGTATGCCCAGTATCATGCCTCTATTATTGCCGTAGAAACCGTGCCTGCCGACAAAGTAGACCGCTATGGCATTGTAGGAGGCAAACGCATAAGCGACTCCATTCTGCAGCTTAACCAGTTCGTGGAAAAACCGGCCGTTGACAAGGCTCCCTCTAACCTGGCCATTGCCGGGCGGTATATCCTGACGCCTGAAATTTTCAGGGCCATAGAGGAAACGCCCAAAGGCAAGAATAACGAGATCCAGCTGACCGATGCGCTCGAGAACCTGCTTAAGCGCGAAAAGATCTACTCCCACACCTTTGAGGGCACGCGCTACGATATCGGCAACAAGCTCGACTTCCTGAAAACAACCGTGGAGTTTGCCCTGAAGCGCCAGGAGTTCGCCGATCCTTTCTTCAACTTCCTGAAAGAGATTGTGGCCTCTCACCAGGCGAGTCTGGATAAAAAGTAAATAGAGCTTACATACAGGCGCCTGCAAAACGGGCGCCTTTTTTTTTTGACTCTCCAGCCCCCTTTAACTGCAGGAGCAGGGGCTGGATATTTTTCTTCGCTACTCGCTTAACCTGTGCGCCGGGTGTGGAACAGGAGCAGCCCGAAAACCTTTTGCCTGAAAAACCCTATAACCAGAAGACCTCAACAAGTTTTTACCAATAAAGCTATATCAGCATGGCTGCCTTTACTGACAACACTGAATCCGGATACATGCCGCTTCGGATTGCTGCCATTACAGAAGAAATAAAAGATTTTAAGACTTTCGAATTCGATCAGGAGAGTAAGCTTCGGTACAAGGCAGGGCAGTATCTTACCTTTGTGCACCGCTTTCAGGGAGAGGAAGTAAGAAGGTCTTATTCCATCATCTCGAGCCCGGCGCTGCAGGAGCCACTGGCCATAGGTGTAAAAAGGATAGAAAATGGCTATTTCTCCCGTCAGCTGGTAGATCATGCCAGGCCCGGAGATGTGGTCCTGACCACGGGGGCTGCCGGCTTCTTTACCCTGCCCGACGATATGACCCCTTTTAAGCAAGTGTTCCTTCTGGCGGCAGGAAGTGGCATCACACCTGTTCTGTCTATCCTGAAAACGGTTCTGGCCGCGCACCCTGCGGTGCAGGTGGTGCTGATCTACAGCAACAGCAGTGCTCAGAAAACGGCTTTCCGCGATTACCTGCTGCAGCTAAAAGAGCAGTACCGGGAGCGTCTGCAACTGGAGCTGCTCTACAGCAATTCAGAGAACCTCCTTAGGGCCAGGCTCCACCGGGAGTTGCTGCACCTGTTCCTGCAGCAGTACGCCGCTGCCCCGCTCACGCAAACTCTGTTCTACGTGTGCGGTCCGCTCAACTATATGCGCATGTGCCAGTACACATTGCGGCAGGCAAAGGTCCCGCTCAGCAACATCCGGAAAGAAAGCTTTAACATCGATAAATCGCCTCCCCCACCCGTTCGTCCACCCGATATGGCAGCGCATACGGTAAAGCTATGGTATAGAAATGAACCTTATCTCCTGCGGGTGCAGTACCCCGACAGCATTTTGAAAGTAGCCAGAAAAGCGGGGCTAAAAGTCCCCTACAGCTGCGAAACCGGCCGCTGCGGCAACTGCGTGGCCAGGTGCAGGAGCGGCAAGGTCTGGATGTCTTATAACGAGGTGCTGACGGAGAAAGAGCTGGATGCGGGCCTTATCCTGACCTGCACAGGCTACCCTATTGGTGGTGATGCGGAACTTGAAATTACCTGAGCCTGCCGCAGCTCCACCTTACCATGAAATTTGACGATGCCCGGCAATAAAAATCAAATTATTCTAATGAAAAAGCCCCTCCGGCCGGTTAGATTGCTGCTGCACCCTGTACGGAGCAGACAGGCAAATAAAAGCCCCGGCTGTTTTTGCAGTCCGGGGCCTTTTGAATAATTTGTTAGGATTGTTTTACCAGCTGAACTTCGCAGAGCAGGCGGATATCGTCACTCACTACGACACTTCCGGCCTCGGTTACGGCATTCCAGGTAAGGCCAAATTCCTTACGGCTGATTTTGCCTGTCACCGTAAAGCCAGCCTTTGTCTGGCCATAGGGATCTACCACGATGCCGGCATACTCTACGTCTACCGTTAGGGGTTTGGTGTTGCCTCTTATAGTAAGGTCTCCGTGTAGCTTAGCCTTGCCATCTCCGGTGGTCTCATAATTCTTACCTTCAAACCTGACCTGGCTATGCTCCTCGGCAGCAAAAAAATCAGCTGATTTCAGGTGCGTGTCGCGCTGCTCGTTATTGGTGCTGATGGAATCTACATCAGCCGTGAAAACAATGTGCGAAGCTCTCTCAAAATCTTCATCTTCTGTTTCCACTTCAATGTCGAACTGGCCGAAGTAACCGGTTACAGTCGTTATCATCAGGTGTTTTACTTTGAACTGGATCTCTGAGTGGCCCGGGTCCACTTTCCATTTTGTCTTTGCCATAGTTTATTTTTTGTTTATGAATAAAGTGCTAATAATGAGGGTTTCAGAGTACTAAAAATATGTATAAAAACATCATTGCCATCAGGCTAAGAAGGAGAAGGGCCTTCAGACGCTTCTGATGCTTTTGCATATTGAGAAGCCGCTGCCCTAGTTGGTGATAATACCAAACAAGGGCCAGCGGTGCAGCTTTTCTGGAATAACAGTAGGAAAGCGTTCTGCTTAGCCTGACGGACAGGGTGAAATAATAAACCTCCCTGCCTATATAAGACGCTGGCGGTGTATTTTCATACTTTGCTTCAACAAATAAAGTTGTCTGAAGACAGCTACGGCTTTTCAGGAGATGCAGGACTTAGGAAGCCTTCGACAGAAACTGAAAAACAGGAACCCAGACTTCCGGGATTTTTGTCGCTGCCTTAATGGAATATAGAGGGGTACAAACTGAAAAAAGCTGGCAGGGCCGCCCTCCTGTCGAAAGCAGTCCTGCCAACCTGACAATGCTGGTGTTGTCTTATTTATACAAGAGCGTGTAATATTCGTGTGCCATACGGTTGGCATCGAACATGGGCACCACATCGTTCATGCTTTTCTTCACAATGCTGAGCCACTTCTGCTTGTTGCGGTAATAGGTCGGAATAATCTCCTCTTCCAGCACAGTCATCATGTTCAGGTAATCAGCATCGTCCTGCAGTGCGTCGGGCAGCGAAGTATCTACAATAGGAAGCAGGAAACTGTTCTCGCCATGCACCCCGAATTCAGGGATCCAGCCGTCCTGCACCGAGAAATTAATGGAGCCGTTCATGGCAGCTGTCATGCCACTGGTGCCAGAGGCTTCGCGTGGCCGCCGTGGCGTGTTCAGCCAGACATCGGACCCCTGCTTAAGCTTTCTGGAAAGTTCTATCTCGTAGCCGGTGAGCACTGCCATATTGTTGCGCTTGTAAGAGAAGTTAACCAGTTTGTTAAAAACCTCCACGGCTCCATAATCATAGGGATAGGGCTTGCCTGCCCAGATTACCTGTATCGGTTCGTTTTGCCTGCTAAGCAGGTCAAAAAACCGGTTCATGTCGCGCATGAGCAGGTCCGCTCTTTTATAGGCGGCAAATCTCCTGGCCCACACAATGGTCAGCACGTTAGGGTCGAACAACTTGCCTGTCTGGTCGGCCACCACTTCAAAGAGCGTCATTTTCATCTGGCGCTTGCGCAAAGCCAGCAACTCGTCGTTGTCATTTTTGCAGGCATGCATCATCACGCTATCCATCCAGAAAGGCACGTTCTGCGCGTTGGTAATAGCTTTTATGTCACAGATGCCCTCGTTTTCGTACCACATGTGCTGCGCCACTTTTCCGTGCAGCTGCGATACGCCATTTGCTATTTTAGAGAGCCGGAGGGCTGCCAGCGTATGGTTAAACATATGGCCATGCATACCAGTAATTTCCCGGGCCTCCTCTAAGGGGATATTGCCGAAAAAGCTCATTCTGTTCAGCAACTGAATATCATGCTCCTCATTACCTGCTTTCTCTGGTGTATGCGTGGTAAACACCATGCGTTTCTGAAGCTCCTTTACATCGCCTTCAAATTTCTCGAGCAGGTGAAACGCCAGCGGCAAGGCATGGCCCTCATTCATATGGTAGATATCTGTGCCGCCAAGGGCATCTACCACCTTGGCACCACCTATGCCCAACACAATACTCTGAGAAATTCTGGCGTTGGTTTCTACATCATATAGCTTATGGGTAATGGTGCGGGCCAGGTAATCGTTTTCGGGAATGTCGGTGGTCAGGAAGTACATGGGCACTGTTCCGAAGGTCTCCGGCTTCAGCACCATGGCTTTCACAAAAACCGGGTGCCCGTTTACCACTACTTTTACGGTAATGCCTGAGTCTTCCAGAAAGGAGTAGAACTTTTTCTGAAAAACGACCCGCATGGTCTGGTCCTCGTTCCGCATCTGGTCGTAGTAGCCGAACTTCCATAAAATTCCAATCCCGATCATGTTCTGACGCAGATCATAAGCACTACGCATGTGTGAGCCTGCCAGAAAACCAAGGCCGCCTGAGTAGGTTTTAAGGGCCTGGTGAATCCCGAATTCCATGCTGAAATAAGCTACCCGCTTACCATATTTTTCATCTGTGTCGTATGGATGATACCATCTATCGTAGTTCGTCATAAGTGATTTTTATTTTCAGATTAGTTACAGGATCTGTACCGGATTGAGAGCCTGATCTAAAGTATGTTTTTGCGCCTCTTTTTGCCTTTTATAGGCACTGGCCCCCTACTTTTTCAGGCCAGAATATTTTCAGAGCAAGGGTAGCAACATGCCAACCTCAGGCTCACGCTTACTCAAACCGGACAACTGTAAACTGTTTCTATATTATCGTTTTCTTTTTAATTACTGAGCGGCCAGCTAAGGACCAACTGTGGAACCTGCTATACCCGCACGGGGACAGCAGGTGCTTTTGGCCCCCACTCCAACAGGCACCCATGGCTGCCAGGCCGGATGCCTTTATCTGTAAATATAATAAAAGTTAAATATTATAACCTATGGTACAATATCTAATTTATTATAACTAACATAAACCTGGAATAAGCATGAAAGGTCTCTGTTTTATGGCATTGCCAGACAATACTATTTTTCGCTTATGCCTATTTAGATAATGAGATATAGAAAGTTGTGCCTTCATTTTCTTTGCTCTCAAACCAGATTCTGCCTCCCTGAATTTCTACCAGGTCTTTCACAATGGACAGGCCAATACCTACCGACTTCTCGCCGGACAAACCTGCTCTGGCGGCTTTGGTAAACCGCTCGAAGAGGTAAGGCTGATCTTCCGGGGGTATTCCAATCCCATTATCAGCATGTACGATGAGCAACTGCGTAGGCTCGTCCTGAATTGTAATGGTGATTTTACCGTCAGGCCTGGTGAATTTGATGGAGTTGGCTATCAGATTATTCATGATCTGGTCCATCTTCACGATATCTGCCATGGCAAATGCTTTTGACGGTCCCCTAATCTCGAAGGCCTGGCTAATGCTGTTGCTCGAGGCATAAGTTTCTACTACATTTCTTACTTTTTCAACCATATCCAGCCGCTCCAGGTTAACATTCACTGTATTCGACTTTAAGTGCTCTTCGCTCAGAATGTCTGATATGAGGTTAACACAAGCTTCACAGGCCTGTTTTATAAAGCGGGTATAGTTCGATATCTCATCATAAACGTGCTGCTGATGATCTTTTTCGAGGGAGTCGGCTATGCTCTGCACTATGGCTAAGGGGCCACGAAGGTCATGGGCAACAATCTCTAAAGCGGTATTTTTCTTTCTGGTAAACTCCACCAGGTAGGCCAGGTACTGCTCCCGCGGGGTAATATCTTCTACTATGCCAGCCACAGAAACAACTTTATCCTGCTCATCTGTAATCGGGTAAGCTTCTATATGAATTATTTTATCGAACGAACCCGGAAAATGAAGCCGGAAATCCAGGCTACAGGTCTGGCCCTGCAGCAGAAGATCAAAATTCGTGGATAGCAAAGGAAAATCGTCAGGATGGACCAATTCCAAAAGCAGATCAGGCTTATGCAGAAAACCGTCCAGGGTTCCATTCCAGATCTTTTCTATAGCCTTGTTCAGATATTCAAAATGAGCCTGTGTCAGGTTATACAAAAAGAAAACCTTGGGACTGGATTCTCCGATCTTTTCAAGAAGGCGTGTATCCATATGGGGTGTTGTGGGGTACAAATTTTCACTTTTTAGTTCCTAAACCTTACGCAGGAATATTGCTATAGTTCTATCAGATAAGGAACTGCCCCTGTATCTGAAACAGGCAGGACTTTAGCTGTGCCAATCATCCTGGTGGCTATCATATTTTTACAGTCTGGTTGCAGCTATGCTGCCATTTGGCAGGTTAGGTATAATCAAACTTCCCGGCAGGTAACAGAAAATGTGGTTGTTACCTGCCGGGAAGCTTTCCCAAATCTCTTGTTATGGCCATGTGCTACATAAACATTTTTTGTCGGGTTGTAAAGCAATTATTCTAATGAAAACGCCCCTCCGGAGCTTTCTGCTTCTGCTCATCAACAACCCACTGTTCATACTATATGAAACACGGGACTGCTACCTGAAAGAAAGGGCGGTGGAGTTGGTATAGGCTTTGATATACTTAAACAGCGTCCAGATTAGCACCAGGATGCCGGTCATCTCCAGGCCTTCCTCCACAGTGGTGATAAAGGAGTAGGTAATATTTTCTTCACCATAGGCACTGGAATAGGCGCCTCCCAGCAGCTCTACTCCCAGGGCGCCTCCTACATACAAGGCGGCGGCTGTTGCAAATCTAACTTTAAACCTGGCAGGTAGGCCCAGGAAAAACTTCAGAAAGTAGATTCCAAACCCCGCCACGAAAAGCATTCCTACAATAACCCACGAAAAATATAAAATTCCGGTAAACTCAAAAGCGTCCCGAAGCGGGTTGATCATGCGTTCGTGCGTGCCGGTGGCCTCATCAAAAGAAAGGTACATAAACAGATAACCTAATATGGTCCAGTGGCGGGCAAAGGCGTCCTTTACTTTTTGCTTATGCAAAGCCACGATACGGAACAAAAAGCCGGCAAAAAGTAAAATCAGAGCCGAGAAGTAAGACGGTATATTGCCTTCTGTATCCAGGTTAAAGTTTGGCACAAAACCATAGGCTGAGTCATACCCCCCTTTGTAGAGCAAAAAAGAGCCGATGATGCTGAACAGAACCAGAATAGCCGTTATAACAGCAAGCGTCTTTACAATGGTTGAGGTGTTAATGGAAATGCCGGCAGAAGTCTTTTGCTGAAGGCCCGGCTCATTTACAGCCACGGTATCTTCATTTAATGCCATTCTTTTCAAGATAGAGGTGTCGTTTTGTATGGTAGAATCTTTCATATTTTATAATTGCTGTAACACAATTTTAAACGACGCTTTACAGCTAATGTTAAGCTTTTATGAATATTTTTGTTTACTTATATTTTTCGGAAGCTATTAATGCTACTGCCATACATGCCTTATACTGTTGTAAATCAGACTATTATGTTTTTTTATAAATATGTTTTGTGTACGTTATCTCTTTGTCCTGGTGTGATAATAGCACCTGACAAAGCGGGATACCCGAATCTTTTTAGTATTATATAAACCCGTAATAGTGAAATATGCAATAATAGCAGGCGGTATTTTAATTGCTATTAGGATTGCCTGCACGAAAGCCCCATCGCCTGAACCTCGCTCCTCTGTGCTAGTATTTACCATATCACCGCCTGATTTTTGTCCTATTTTATTTATTTATGGCATTATATATCCTGATCAGGATAATCTGTAAAGTTTATCCGGACACAAACGATAGAAAAACCAATTAGTAGCCGGTACTTCTCGGCGGTCAGCTGTTTCATCATACCATTATCATCTGGATTCGGTGCATAAGCTTCCGTGCGGTGCCCCCTGACTGCGCACTTTGGGTAAGGCAGCCTTTGGTCTGGTTCCTGTTAAGAAGGATCTGTCGGGAAGAAGTCCCGGGGATAAGGGCAACAAATGAAGCAATAGGAGTATAACAACCTGCCTCAAAAAAATCCCCTGGAAAACAAGTTGCCAGGGGATTTTCAAAATTGCAGGAAACTTTGGTCAGGTGAGCTTTGCCTCCAGGTCCTCGACCTCTTCCATTAGCTTTTCCCATTTTTTGTTCATCGCTTCGAGTTCTTTCTGCACTGCTTCAAATTTCTGCGATGCCTCCTGCAGCAGGTTCACATTCCCATAAACATCCGGGTCTGCCAGTTGCGACTCGTATTGCGCCAGTTCCGTCTCCAGTTTCTGAACCTGTTTTTCTACTTCGCTGAGCTGCTTGTTGGCTTGTTTCAGTTGGTTGTTCAGCAAATTGAATTCAGCATTGTCGCGCTGCTTTTTTTCTTCCTTTTTAGCGGGGGCAGGTGCGGTGGCGGCTGTTTTCTTAACGTCTTTCTCCCGGCGCTCCATCCACTCCTCGTACTCGTGGTATGTGCCTGGGTACTCTTTAAGCTGGTAATCATCAATATACCAGATCTTGGTGGCCACATGCTCTACAAAGTACCGGTCGTGCGAAATCACGATAAAAGTGCCCTCGTACTGCTCCAGCGCCTGAATGAGAATATTAACCGACATCATGTCCAGGTGGTTCGTAGGCTCGTCGAGCATCAGGAAGTTGGCCTCCGAGATCAGGGTCTTGGCCAGCGCCACCCGTGACTTCTCCCCGCCCGACAGGACTTTTATTTTTTTAAAGACCGCTTCGCCCGTGAACAGGAAAGAGCCTAGCAGCGTACGCAGCTCCATTTCGGATTTCTTTGAGCCTGCCTGCTGCAGCTCCTGCAAAATTTCGTTCTCCACATGCAGCGACTCCAGCTGGTGCTGCGCGTAAAACGACATGATAACATTATGCCCCAGCTCCCGATTGCCTTTTATTGGCTCGGTACCGGCAATAATGCGCAGAAGCGTAGATTTACCTTTTCCGTTGGCCCCCACAAGCGCTATTTTGTCGCCTCGCTCCACATGCACATGGGTGTCGCGAAAAATTACTTTATCGCCGTAGCTCTTGCTCATGTGCTCCAGTCGCAGAATGTGCCGCCCAGGCTGTATCTCAAATTTAAAGCTGAAGTTAACACGCGCCGCCTCCGGAGCTACATCCTCTATCCTGTCGAGGCGGTCGAGCTGCTTCATGCGGCTCTGGGCCTGCTTGGCTTTGGAAGCTTTGGCTTTAAAGCGCTCGATAAACCGCTCCGCCTGCCGTATCTGCGCCTGCTGGTTTTCATAAGCCCCTTTCTGTATCTCGTTCCGCATAGCCTTTTCCTCCTCATAAAAACTATAGTTGCCGGCATATACATTCAGTTTTGCGTTCGATACCTCCACCGTGGTGTTGGTGGTACGGTCCAGGAACTCACGGTCGTGCGACACGATTACCACAGCCCCTTCGTAGCGCTCCAGGTATGTTTCGAGCCACTTGATGGAGGGCAGATCGAGGTGGTTGGTAGGCTCATCGAGCAGCAGCAGCGAGGGTTGTTGCAACAGTATTTTAGCCAGCATCACACGCATCCGCCAACCTCCCGAGAAAGAGGCCAGCGGTTGCTGCAGCTCCTCCGTAGAAAAGCCGAGCCCTTCCAGAATGGCCTCTGCGCTGGCCTGCATGGTATAGCCCCCCAACGCCTCGAACCGCTCCTGCAGGTTTGCCAGCCGGTCTACCAGTTGGTCATGGAAATTATTTTCGAACTCCACCAGCACCTGATCTATCTCGGCCTGCAGCGAGAGCGCTTCTTCAAAGGCCTGCATCGCCACCGACAGGATGCTTTCGTGTGTCTGGTAACTGAGCAGGTCCTGGTTCAGGAAACCTATGGTAGTTTCTTTGCTCATCTGAATGCTGCCGCCATCGGGTTTGTACTCTCCTACAATGATGCGGAGCAGGGTCGATTTCCCGGTACCGTTCAAGCCAATCAGGCCGATCTTGTCCTTGGGTTTGATGTGGAGGTTGGCATCCTCATACATCGGGCGGCTTCCAAAATGAAAGTTGAGATTATTGATAGAGATCATTTGCTCGGGAAATAATGAAAATGCAAAGGTACTCAAATTTTCAAGAAAATATTTCCGGCAATACCCGGGTGCGACATAGTGCCCCTCAACCGAAATACGTTCCTTGCTGGCTCAGAGAGCAATTATTCTAATGAAAAAGGGCCTCCGGAGGCTTTTTAAGACACAGGATGCAGGCCATAAGACAAAGGTCTTTTTTGTCTGAGTCTTTCTTTAGGTGCCTTCCTTCAGGGTTCGCCCCATTCGAGTTGCTGCAGCCTTTCATTTTTACTATTTTAACTGGAAAGAACTTGCCATATTTTAACAGCAAGCGGGAGATACTGATAAAAAGCGGGCTGATCTACAGCATCGCAGTACATTTTTAGGCCAGAAAATTCACTTTTACCTTGTTTCCTGCTTCTTAACTGTACCTTTGTTCCAGAATTTAACGTTACCGAAACTGAAGTTTTTTTTAAAGTATGATAAAAAGTGAAAAACCGCGTACCCTTTGCCCTTAAGTTTTGCGAATCTGAAAAGGCAGCCGGGCTTTTATTTTTAAAGTAAAATAATTAAAATTGCCGTTGCAGGATCAGCTCTTCCTTACACCAGCGCACAATTTTATTGCAAATACAGGGTGCGGTTACCTGTAGCAGCACATTATGAAGAGAGGCGGGTTTCTAATGCCTGTTGAGGTCGTTTCCCTTTACTATCGCGTCAAAAAAAATTACGCAAACCTTTAAAACTACATGATAGCAATCACATCGCTTCTAGATAAAGTTTACTCTGATCGTGTGACAGAACTGGTTGAGCTCCTGGAGAAGAAATTCGGACTGAAAGGTGTAAGAATGTCTCCATACCCACACCTGACGCTACTGACGGCCGAAGTGCCGGATATGGAAGAACTTAAAGTTTACCTGGAGCAGGTATGCCTCGTAACACCTGCTTTCAGCGTACGCACCACCGGACTTGGCATTTTCCCGGGCGAAGCGCCTGTTATATACGTGCCCGTATTGCGCACCTCCCGGCTAAACCAGTTCCATGGCAACCTGCACCGCGATATTGCCGAGATGAGCGTGGAAATGAGCGTATATTACAACCCGAACATGTGGCTGCCTCATATTTCGCTGGCACTCGGCGACACGACTCCTGAATTGCTGGGTCCAATTCTTAACTTTCTGAACACCTATAATTTTAATTGGGAGGTCTCGCTCGATAACCTCACCATCATGCGCAAGTGTGGCGATTATTATCTGAAAGAGGAGCAGTTTCAGTTCAGCCGGCGTGAACTGATCACCTGATGAAATATGTCAGAAATGAATGACCTGGCGGCCCGACAAAAAGAAATTATACAAACGACCTCTCAACGTCCTGGAATTCTCGATTGCAGAAAAAGAGAATCAAAATCCCCGCCATAGTCAAGGTTTATATTTCTATTTGATTTCCGACGGGTTAAGTTGAAGTTTCTATCTGCCATAATTACAAATATCTGATTTTGCGAAGCACTGGCAGCGGACCGGACCCTGTCGCTGCCAACCCAGATTATTTGAATGAAAATGCCCCTCCTCAGGCTCTGCTGCTCTACGGCTTTTTGCTTTGGCAAAGGTTCTTAGCGTTACTGGCTCCTACCCGTTGCTCTACTTTCAGGAAGAAAAATCCGATCTGTGCGGCATAAGAATATTTCAATTTAGACTTGCTCTTCACCTGCTGCACTTAAAGCACATGCAAAAAGCTGTTTATTGCTCCAAATCTTATAAATGCGCGCTACCTATACTTTGCCCACTCTATTCTGCAGCTTCAGCTATTTTTCGCAAACCGGGTGTCTGCCACTACTATTAAAATAATACTATTAACGTCAGCTCCTGCTGTTGCACCACCTCCAATTTTTGAACGGAAGCCGGATTTTGGCCGTACTTCAAGGGGTCCGGGTAACCCAATAATTAAGCTAAAATTTTATAAAGTACCTTATATCACAGCAGAACTATGAGCAAAAATGAACGAAAGAACAAGGGCGAAATGTCTTCGCGGCAAGTAGATGAAAACAGCAAAAACAGGCAGTTAGAAGAATTCCGAGAAGATCCGAACGAGCAATTTCTCACGACCGATCAGGGGGTGCGGGTAAACCATGCAGACGACTCTCTGAAAGCAGGCTCCCGCGGGCCAACTGTGATGGAAGATTTCCTTTTCCGGGAGCGTATGACCCACTTCGACCATGAGTCTATTCCGGAGCGCGTGGTACATGCCCGCGGATCAGGCGCCCACGGGTTTTTTCAGCCTTACGACGACTCCCTGAAAGAATACACCAAGGCCAGGTTCTTAACCAACCCGAATGTAAAAACGCCGCTTTTTGTTCGTTTCTCCACGGTGGTGGGCTCCAGAGGCTCGGCAGACACCGTACGCGATGCAAGGGGCTTCGCCGTCAAGTTTTATACAGAGGAGGGCAATTATGATTTGGTCGGCAACAACATGCCCGTGTTCTTTATTCAGGACTCTATCAAGTTCCCGGACCTGGTGCATGCCATTAAGCCCATGCCAGACAATGAAATGCCGCAGGCCTCTGCCGCCCACGATACCTTCTGGGACTTTGCCTCGCTGATGCCGGAAACCACCCACATGCTTATGTGGATCCTCTCTGACCGGGCTATTCCGCGAAGCTTCCGCATGATGGAAGGGTTTGGAGTGCACACCTTCCGCCTTATTAATGCAGCCGGCAAAGCCCGGTTTGTGAAGTTCCACTGGCGGCCGCTGCTGGGTACGCACTCACTGGTGTGGGACGAAGCGCAGAAACTGGCAGGAAAGGACGCTGACTGGCTGAGGCGCGACTTGTGGGAGGCCATAGAGATGGGCGATTACCCGGAGTTTGAGCTGAGCGTGCAGATAGTGGAGGAAGAAGATGAGTTTAAGTTTAACTTCGACCTGCTGGACGCCACCAAAATTATTCCGGAGGAGCTGGTGCCGCTCAGGCCAGTCGGCAAAATGATTCTGAACCGCAACCCCGACAACTTCTTTGCTGAAACCGAGCAGGTGGCTTTTCACCCCGGCAACCTGGTGCCGGGCATCGACGTAACGAACGATCCGCTTCTGCAAGGCCGGCTTTTCTCCTATGTAGACACGCAGATAAACCGCTTCAATAGCGCAAACTTTGCTGAGGTGCCGATCAACAGGCCTGTGGTGCCGGTCCACAATGGCCAGGGTGCCGGGTTTATGCGCCAAACCATCAACAAGGGCAAGGTAAACTACTGGCCAAACTCCCTGGGAGGCGGGCATCCTAAAATGGCCTCCGAAGAGGAGGGCGCTTATGTGCACCACCAGGAAAAAGTGGAAGGCCTTAAAATCCGCGCCCGCAGCGAAAGCTTTAAGGACCATTTTACCCAGGCCACCCTTTTCTGGAACTCCATGACAGAGCCGGAGAAGAAGCACATCGTGGAGGCCATTCATTTTGAGCTGGGCAAAGTAGAATCTATTGCTGTGCGGGAGCGCATGGTGGCCAATTTCCATAAAGTGGCGCCGGAGCTGGCCCAAATGGCAGCCGAGGGGCTGGGCGTAGAGGTAAAAACAGAGCTGCAGACAGAGTCCACGGGCAACTTCGAGACAAACAAAGCTTCTGATAAAATTAAAAAAGGAAAGTCCGTAAAGGAATCTCCGGCGCTAAGCATGGAAATTGGCAAAAAAGAAACTGCCAAATCCAGGAAAGTAGCCATTCTGCTGGAAGATGGTTATAACCACGACGAGGTGATGGCCGTGAAGCAAGCCCTGAAAAACGAAGGAGCCCAGGCCAAAATTGTTTCGAAGGTGTTTAAGACCCTGAAATCCTCCAGCGGCGAGGAGATAGAAGTAGACAAGAGCCATGTAACCACCGCCTCCATTATGTTCGATGCCGTGTACATACCAGGAGGCATGGCCAGTGTGGAAGCCATGAAAAAGCAGGGCGATGTGCTGCACTTCATCAACGAAGCCTTTAAGCATTGCAAGACGGTTGGCGCCTCACGCGAAGGGGTGGAACTCCTGATGGCATCCAGCATAAAAGGGGTAGCCTTGGCGGAAGAAGCTTCCGGTGAGATTGTTGCAGACAGAGGAGTGGTTACAGCGCGCGCCGCCGCCTCTCTCGATGCCTTCAGCACCTCGTTTATAGCAGCCATAAAAATGCACCGCCACTGGAATCGGGAAGAGAAAATTATGGTGCCCGCCTAGAATAGCATAATTGCTTTAACATTTTTTGCAGAAGCCGCATCATTGCGGCTCCTGTCTTTTTGTGGCTGTGCATACAGTCTAGTCGCCTCCAGCAGCAAATGCTCCGGAGGGGTTATTTCATTAAAATAACCCAAGTTGTGCGGTAGCAGCCCTAAATAATGTGGTGCGGCTGGTAACTACGAGTCAGATACAGTTGCCAGGTGCAAAGAGTGACGATTTTTTGTTTGAGCGTTCAGCGAGTTCAAAATCGTCTTGATTTTTTTGGTTCTTTTTGTATCAAGACAAAAAGAACAAAGACACGGGCCATGAAACAAGCTGCTTCTGCCATCAAGTCTTAACAAGTGGCTATGCTAACTTAACCCCAGGCCAGTGGCCATTGCCTTAGGCTCTCGCCCACAAGATCCTTTCAGGAGGACAAAGGGACAAAGTCAGTAAGGCTCTCTACCGCACAACTTGGGTTAAAATAATTTGGTTAATGTACTGATGACTAATTATTCTATCAGGAGATTTTTCGTTTTGAAGATTTGAAAATGGATGACCTGAGCAGGCTATAGTACAAATCCCAGTCCCTGGCTGGAGGCCCCTTCCCCGGCCATAAGCGCTTAGCGCCTCAGCCATACAACAGAACAATAGCAAGGCACCAGAACGCGCAGCAGCAAAGACAGTGAGAGCCAATGGTTATTAAAATATCATACTATCGATACCCCAAAATATGTTCTGCCTGCGAACAATTAGCACATCAGCACATAAACCAAATTATTCTAATCAAAACGCCCCTCCAGAGCTGCTGCACCTGATAGTTTCATAAAAAAAGGCCGGTAAAGACCGGCCTTTTCAGGTATTCAGCATAATGGATTGCTTACATATCCAGCACGATGGCGAAGATCAGCGGCACCACAATGGTAGCATCCGATTCGATAACGAACTTGGGCGTATCTTTACCCAGCTTGCCCCACGTAATCTTCTCGTTCGGCACAGCTCCGGAATAAGAACCATAACTGGTGGTTGAGTCTGAAATCTGCGCAAAATAGCCCCAGAGCGGAACACCGGTGCGTTGCAGGTCCTGGTGCAGCATGGGGACCACGCATATCGGGAAGTCGCCGGCGATACCGCCGCCTACCTGGAAAAACCCGATCTTCGACTCTTCGGTAGCGGTTTCGGTGTAGTAGTCGGCCAGCCGCATCATGTATTGGATACCGGTTTTAACAGTATGCACATTCCTGATGTCGCCATTGATTACGTGGCTGGTATAAATATTGCCCAAGGTAGAGTCTTCCCAGCCGGGCACAAAAATAGGCAGGTTCTTTTTGGCGGCTTCCAGCATCCAGCTGTTCTTGGGGTCTATCTGGTAATACTGCTCCAGGTCGCCGGACAGCAGTATCTGGTAAAAGAACTCATGCGGAAAATAAGACTCGCCGGCTTTGTCGGCCTTCTCCCAGTACTTGAGCACCACGTGCTCCAGGCGGCGCATCGCTTCCTCCTCCGGAATACAGGTGTCGGTTACGCGGTTCAGGTGGCGGCTCAGCAGCTCCTCTTCGTCTGCAGCCGACAGCTCGCGGTAGTGGGGCACACGCTCATAAAAATCGTGGGCCACCAGGTTAAAGATATCCTCCTCCAGGTTGGCGCCGGTGCAGGAGATGGCATGCACCTTGTCCTGGCGGATCATCTCGGCCAGTATAATGCCCAACTCTGCCGTAGACATGGCACCGGCCAGTGTAACGAGCATTTTCCCGCCATCATCGAGGTGGGTTCTGTAACCTTCTGCTGCGTCTATCAGAGAGGCCGCGTTGAAGTGCTTGTAATGTTTCTTTAAGAAATTTGTTACGTTCATGTTTGTTTACTTAAAGCTACCCGGTTGGGGCAGCCAGAGTCCGCAAGTTAAGAATTAAAGTATTATTAAGCTCTTACGGTTCATAAACTGCTGCAGTTCGCAAACCGGCCTGCGCCGGGAATTCCTATGTCAGATTATTTTCCTTCAGATTCTTTTTTTTAACACGCTTTCAGAGAAAGAATTCCATTTCAGAGACCTAATTTCGTTCCCGATAAAGTGCCCGTTTGAAATGGAAAGTGCTTTAAACCGGCTTCTCGATAACCAGGTTGTGGTTGGTGTAAATACAGATGTCGGCCGCAATCGTCAGTGCCTCACGCACCATTTCCTCCGCCGTTAAATGTGGGGCATGCTTTTTCAGGGCAAGTGCTGCGGCATGGGCAAACATGCTGCCCGAGCCGATAGCCGCAATTTCATTATCAGGTTCCAGCACATCGCCGGTTCCGGAAATAATCAGCAGTTCATTTTTGTTGGCTACCACCATCATGGCTTCCAGCTTGCGCAGGTACTGGTCTTTGCGCCAGTCCTTGGCCAGCTCAATGGCGGCACGTTTCATGTTGCTCTGGTAAGCGTTCAGCTTTTCCTCGAAGCGCTCCAGCAGTGTAAAGGCATCGGCCGTGGAACCGGCAAAGCCTGTCACTATTTTCCCGTCCAGCAGCTTCCTGATCTTTTTTACGTTGCTCTTGGCTATGTGCTTGTCCATGGTCGCCTGCCCGTCAGCACCCAGCGCCACTTCGCCGTTGTGGTACACACCCAGCACTGTGGTTGATCTTATCTTGGTCATAGTTTTTTGTTTCGGTATTCGGAAATTTAGTTTACGTAATAGCTGCCTCTCCCCTGTTTGTAAAGCTACGGTTCTTTCAAATAAAAAGCCAATGCTTGCCAGTGTGCCAAATTGGCCGGAAATGATACACAAATGCCGGCAATTAACTTGTGGTTGATGCAGCGATAGCCAGCGTCAAAAATTCCGGAACCTGGCGTTTTAAATTTTCAGCCTCAACAGTAGTATGATGTCCTGTTTCCTGAAGCGTTGCCATTGCTGATGCCGACAAGTTAAGACGATAACTATATTGCTTCTTCGGCATATTCTGTTATATTTAAATACTCCGGGCACGGATGAATTTCTGCTGAGTTAAATGAAGGCTTATTTCTGCTGTACGCTCTAACTACCTATGCTTATGATAAAAGATCTTCCGGAACTGGTGCAGGCCGGGGTTATTACGCAGGAAACAGCCGACAGGATCCGTGCTTACTATACAGCAGGCGCTGGCAAGCCCCAGAACAGGCTGCTGCTCGTTTCAGGCATTTTAGGCGCCCTGCTGATTGGCCTTGGCATTATCCTGATCATAGCCCATAACTGGGACGACCTTAACCGGTCTGCTAAAACTGCTCTCGCATTCCTTCCGCTGCTGATCGGGCAGCTCCTGGGCGGTTATACACTGCTCAAAAAACAAGCTAGCGTGGTCTGGCGGGAGGCTGCTGCTACTTTTCTTTTTCTCTCTGTTGGAGCCACCATTTCGCTCGTGAGCCAGGTGTATCATATTCCCGGCAACCTCAGTTCTTTCCTGCTGACCTGGATGCTGCTGGGCCTGCCGCTCGTCTATATCCTGGCATCTTCTTTTGCCTCCCTCTTTTACCTGGCTGGTATCACTTACTATGCCGTAGAAACCGGATATGGTTACCAGTGGGCTGGCAGGGATGCTTATTTATTCTGGCTGCTCCTGCTTCTGGCGCTGCCCCATTACCTGCGGCTTGTCAGAAATAATGTGGCGGGCAATTTTACTGTTTTCCACCATTGGCTGGTGCCGCTATCGGTGCTTATTGCCATGGGTACTGTGGCCGGAAGCGCCGGGGAGCTGCTGTTTGTGGCTTATATGAGTCTGCTGGGGATTTACTGTATCATCGGCAGCACCGGCTCTTTCAAAACACTGAGATTCAGAAACAACGGGTATTTATTTATGGGAATCATCGGCACCTTGGGCATCCTCCTTACCTTAACATTCAGGGTGTTCTGGGAAGAGATTGCACGGGAGAAGCTTCTTTCCTTTTCACCGGAAATGATGGCTTCGCTCCTGCTGGGCAGCCTGGCGCTACTGCTGCTGTTCTTAAAATGGCAGCGATATACCTTTAAAGCCATCAGTCTAATGGAATACCTCTTTCTGATTTTCATCCCTATTTTTTCAATAGGCTCGTATTCTGCTATACTTGCCACTGTTTTGGTGAATTTGCTTGTGCTTGGCATCGGCCTGCTTACCGTAAGAGCAGGAGCCACTAAAAACGACCTGGGGCTGCTGAACGCCGGGCTGTTGATCATTGCAGCACTTATCATCAGTCGGTTCTTTGATACCAATATCAGCTTTGTGCTGCGTGGGCTACTCTTCGTGCTGGTGGGAATCGGATTTTTCCTGGCTAATTTCTGGATGCTTAAAAAACGCAAAGCACATGAAATATAAATCTCTAACAATCGCTGCTTTTGTGGTAGTTTGCCTGGCCCAGCTGTATGCCCCTGTCAGCATGATCCTGCACCGGGAGGAGGTGCTCCAACATGGCAAAGAATATAAATTTGAGACAGCCCCGATAGATCCCAACGATCCTTTCAGAGGGAAATATATCGTGCTCCGGTTCAGGGAAGAAAGCTTCCCGGTCGACAGCACCGAAAACTGGGACCAGGCGGAGGACATTTTCCTGCACCTGCAAACCGACCGGAACGGTTTTGCCACCATCCGCAGCATATCCCAGGTGCCCCCTGCAGAAAACACTGATTATGTTAAAGCAAAAGTGAGCTATGTGTCTCACCATAATGGCCGTGACAGTATCTTCTTCGAGTATCCCTTTAACAGGTTTTACATGAAGGAGTCAAAAGCCTACGAAGCGGAACTTGCCTACCAGTCCTCACAGCAGGACACCACACAACAAACTTTTGCGCTGGTGCGTGTAAAAGATGGGGAAGCCGTTCTGAAAGATGTCCTCATCAATGGTGTGCCTGTAAAAGAAGTAGTGGAAAGGCAGCGGGAAAGAGATCAGGCTGCTATTAAAAAAGCGCAGGAACAGTAAACCGGCAGCAGCAGCAGAACTACCGCAGGGCCGTTTTTATTAGCATAATTCGTTTGAGTGGCCTTTGTGCAGAGGTAAAACCATCAGCCCGATGAACATGCCAGGCGCTTTATCCCCCTATAGCCATTATTCTTGAATTACTGCTGCCATGCCAGCTTGCATGCGTTTTGCCTTTCTCCCAGCCCCTCAGCACCTCAGGATATCGCAGCTGGCCTCACTTGTTTGTTGAATTCGGATCGATCTGCCACTTCACCTTCACTTCCAGCGGATGAGAGCCTTGTTCCCCGGTGTCTACACTGATTATCCGGATTTGCTCAAAATCAATGTCCAGGCCCAGCACCCCGGTGGCTTCCCCATACAAGGTCGGCAGGATGCTGACATCACGGGCCTTGGTCGTTTCAAATTTCTCAGGGTAATCTTCCAGGGTGATGATGGTCGTATATTGCTTGCTCATAAAACAGGTTTTAAGGATCTGCACTATTTAACTGAAGAAACACGGCTACTGTTTACCTATGTGCATACTTTTTCAGTACTCTTTCAAAAAAGCCGGAGCTCCGCAGGCCATCATCTGCGACATGGCAGAAGGCATACCAGCTGGTGCTGAACAATTTAAATACGAAATATATGAAGGGATAGATATGTATCATGAAAGTCACAACCTTTTTCCCGCCCAAGATCTGTCTAGTAAAGAAATCCCAGTCGTTGGCTTGGCACTCCAATTATTTGAATAAAAAAGGCCCTCCAGAGCCCCTGCTGCTTCCACTCTTCGATTGGTTTTGGGCAGGATCAGAACCTGGCGATAAACCGGAGGTTTATTCTTCTGCCTGGCAGATAATTAGGTACGGCATAAGTCAGGTTGTTCACGTCGCTCACATAGCTGTAGGACACGCGGTTGCGGGCATCAATCAGGTTCAGGAACTCCAGCCCTATCCATAAACTCTCCAACGACACATTCTTGCGGGCTGTAAGCTCATCGCCGAGCAGGATCAGTTTAGAAAAGCCGATATCCACGCGCTTATAGGACCTTCCTTTAAAATAATTACGGTACGCAGCCTCTCGTGGGGGACCGAAGGGCAGGCCGCTGGCATACACCAGGTTCAGGTTCATCCGGATGGTCGGGTTATCGGGCAGGTGGTCCTGGAAGAACACGCCGATGTTAACCAGTTGGTCCGTGGGCCTCGGGATATAGCCAAGCGGGGTTTTGCCTGATATTTCGCCTGCATTGTTAAAGACAAAAGTAGAGTCGCCCTGCAGGTTTTCTTTCGTCGTCATCAGCCCCAGGCTCAGCCACGACTCCGCCCCTTTTATAAACTCCCCGTTTACCCGCACATCAAACCCGGCAGCATAAGCCGTCGCATTATTCACGGCATGGTACCGCAGCCGCACATTGTCCAGGTCGTAAGGCACCACGTTGGTCAGGTACTTGTAATATACTTCAGAGGTGAGTTTAAAGTCGCGGTCCCAGGCTTTAAAAAGGTAATCGCCCCCGGCAATGGCATGCACCGAGCGCTGCGCCTTCAGGTTTGTATTAAGTACCCCCTCGTAGTTCCGTAGCTCCCGGTAAAACGGTGGCTGATAGTATAATCCGACGGCTGCTTTAAAGGAAAGGTTTGGGTTATGCCGCGTGATAAAAGAATATTGTACGCGTGGCGTAATGGTGACTTCTTTGTTGAGCTCCCAGTAGGAGGCCCTGATGCCATAGGTAATCGTTTTAAGCGAATCGATCTCGTAGGTGTGCTGCACGTAGGCGTTGTAGCGGATCGTGTTCAGGTTCAGACCGGAATGGAGGTAATAGGCAGGCGACACAAAATCGGCAGAGTCTGTAAAACCGTATTCCGACAGCTTATCCTCTATTCGCTCCTGCCCTACTTTAACGCCGGCCACTACGTTGCTCCGCTTGCCGAGTTGCCATTTGTTCCGGCTCTCGAAGGTCAGTACCTGCGCCAGAAGGGTATTGCGGGCATGGTCGAACTGGCTGCCTACGCCGCGCTGCTGCAGGCACTCCCCATAGTTGGCGCCCCGGTTCGTATTCACATCGCAGAGCCTGTAGCCAGCCTCAATATCGCGGAACTCGCGCTCTCTGGAGTACACACCAGACACGATAAACTCCGATAAGAACGAAGTGGTAAAGGCATGCGCCAGATTCAGCCCGATCTGGTAAGTCTGGTAGTCCATCAGCTCACGGCCGTCGTAGCCAACGAACAGCCGCAGCGGCGCCTGTCGGGTGCCAAAGGTCGTCTCCCGCGATTCGGGCACCGTGGTGAAATTGTTCTGGGCATAACTGCCCAGTATCCCTAAAGTAGTGCGTTCGGGCTGCTGCCCCTCTTTGGAGAGGTCCATGTGCACGTAGGCCTGGCCATCCGAAAAAACCGGCTGGTACTGCCCTTCCACCTGCAAACCGTTCAGAATATACCGGCCATCTTTGTGCCGGAGCCCCAGCAGGTACGAAACCTTTTTGTTTTTAGAGGCTGCCTCCAGGTGCATGGCCCCACCCGTCAGGCTACCCGTTACAGAACCCGCAAATTCCTTGGGTCGTTTGTACTGGATGTTTAATACCGACGACAGTTTATCGCCGTACTTAGGCTGCCACCCGCCGGAGGAGAATTCCAGCGACCCGGCCAGATCGGGGTTTACAAAACTCAGCCCCTCCTGTTGCGCATTGGTTACCAGAAATGGCCTGTAAATCTCAATGCCATTTACATAAATCAGGTTCTCATCGTAGTTGCCCCCCCGCACGGAGTAGGTAGACGATAATTCATTGCTGCTGCTCACACCGGGCAAGGTCAGCAGGATCTGGTTAAAGTCGCCGAAAGCCGAAGGCAGTTCCTTGATCAGCTTCGGATCGAGTTTGGTCATACTTACTTCTTCGCGGGTGTTGGCGTTGCGCCTGCCGTGCACATCTACGCCCCGCAGTTGCCGGTTATCCAGTTCCAGCTCAAAATTCAGGCTTCTGCGCTCACCAGGCATTAGCTGCAGTGTTTTCTCCTGCTCCTTATAGCCCAGAAACCGCACGACAACTGTTAGCTCCTCTTCTGGTGGCACCTGCAGGGTATACTGGCCCTTGCTATCGGTTTGCCTGGCAACGGATGTTCCCTGAACTCCCACTGTCGCAAATTCCAGCGGCTGCTTATCCGGCCCGGTAACTGTACCAGTTACAACAGCCTGTTGGGCTGCAGCAACTAACGGCAACAGAAGCAGCACCCAAACCGCAAGAAATCGAAGCATCCGGAGGTTCAATTTAAGAATGGGAAGATATACTTTTCAGGTTGGCGATCGTCTGCACCGGGTTGCTGGCCGTAAAAACGAAGCTGCCGGCCACCAGCACATCAGCTCCGCTTGCGAGTAACCTGGGGGCGTTCTGCTGGTTCACGCCCCCATCTATCTCGATCAGCGCCTCAGATTGCCTGGAAAGGATCAGCTCTTTCAGCTTTTCAATACGCCGGTAGGTGTTCTCAATAAACTTCTGCCCGCCAAACCCCGGATTTACCGACATAATGATCACCAGATCAATATCAGCGATAATATCTTCCAGCAGCTGCACCGGCGTATGGGGGTTTAATGCCACACCAGCTTTGGCCCCGGTTTGTTTTATTTGCTGGATGGTACGGTGCAGGTGGTTGCAGGCTTCGTAATGTACCGAAATGTTCTCCGCCCTGGCTTTCCGGAATTGCTCAATATACAGCTCCGGCTGCTCGATCATGAGGTGCACGTCAAGCGGTTTTTGCGCATGTCGTTGTATGGCCTCCAGCACCGGGAAACCAAAAGATATATTCGGCACAAAGCGGCCATCCATAATGTCGATGTGCAGCCAGTCGGCCTGGCTTCTGTTTAGCATTTCAACTTCCGCCTGAAGATTACCAAAATCTGAGGCAAGTACCGAGGGGGCTATAAGTGGATTCATGGAGCAAAGATAATTATTTCGGCTTAGGAGCTTTGCCAAATTAATAATTAGAGATGTAAAATCAGAAATTTTAACCCTTCTGCCTCCTGATAACCATAGCCGATTTTTTGCCTGGAGGTGCTGAAAATGACCTGACAGCTCTCCTTAATCTTAAAATAAAGGGGGTTATAGTTTCAGGAAACGAAGCGTGGCGCGGCTTTTTGCAGAGCTTATCCGGCAAATATACATACCCTGCTTCAACTGCTGAGGGGACAGGGCCAGCACCTGTTTCTGCTGGTTTGTAAAGAGCTTCTGGCTGAAAAGCAACTTGCCTGTTATATCGTAAACCTGCACACTTACCTCCTGTTGAGTCCAGGCCTCGCCAAACGTAAGCGCGATTTCCTGCGCTCCAACCGGGTTCGTGACTGTAACTATATCGTTCAGATTTTTACTTTCACCTGAGCTTGTAGAGCGGCCATAGCTGGGAAGCCCATAGCCTATGTTATTGTCAGGAGAGCCTGCATTGCTCCCCGACTGCCGGAGCAACCGGATCATGTCCATGTTGGTTAAGGAGGGGTTGGCTTGCCACAGGCAGGCGGCCATGCCTGCCACAATGGGGCCGGCAAAGGAGGTGCCGTTGCCTTTTACCACGTTTCCGGCGGTGTTCAGGAAATAGGTGTTCCAACCCATTCCCACAACATCTGGCTTAAGGCGGCCATCGCTGGTAGGGCCGACAGAACTGAACGGAGCTTTTATGCCCAAAGAGTCCACAGCACCCACCGTCAGCACCGAATCGGCATCTGCTGGCGCGCCAATGTATTGCCAATCCCTGGCGCCGTCGTTACCGGCACTCACCACCACCAGCATGCCGGTGGCCGCCGCGAAGTCTGCTGCTTTGGTTACCAGCGTGCTGTTTCCGTCCATGTCCTGGTAGGTATAGCTGGTGGAGGGGGCATGAAAAGAAGTATAGCCTAAAGAAGAGTTGATGACATCGGCTCCGGCACTATCGGCGAATTCTGCCGCCAGCAACCAGTTTATTTCTTCGATATTGTGCTCCGAGGCAGCATCCTCGGTTCTTAAAAGCAGGTAATTGGCCTTGTAGGCTGTCCCCACCAGCTTCCCTGGCAGGTAGGCGGCCATAGTAGAAAGTACAGAGGTGCCGTGGGAGCTGTCGTGGAAAACCTGCTGCTGCTTCCTTACAAAGTCGTAGGTGCCTTTTATCAGGTCATTTTCAAAAAGGTGCGCAAAGGCCGGGATAGTGTTCACACCCGGAAAACCAGCATCCAGCACCGCAATGGTCATGCCCTCTCCCTTCAGGCCTTCTTTGTGCAGCTCAATGACTCCGATCATATTGGCTTGATGGTACCCAATGCCATAAACTTCCTTTTCTTCCGGTTCCTCCTCTCTCAGTTGGAAAGGCATTGCCCCGGCATTATGAGACAAGGACTGCGCGGCGGACTTTTTCGATTTAGGGCTTGCTTTCTCGCGGTTAAGGTTTTGAGAAGCTATTACAAAAGGCAGGGCCTCAATTTTAGCTATTTTCTCGTCAGAACATTGCACCACCACGCCATTGAACCACCTGGAGGAGTACCACACCGGCACATCGAGTTGCTGTATGGCCTTTACATAAGCTGGGTTAACCGGTAAATCGCGCACAGTAACCGGAATCTGCTGTCTGTTGCGCCGGTCTATTGCTTTCTGGGAGAGGTAAGCTGTTGGTTGCTCAGTAGAAAAAGGAGAATCAGTTTTGTTGGTGAAGTAAACTAATCGCTTCCGCTCCCCGGTTGTACTGCCATCCGTGCCCTGTGCCAGCAGCATGGGCGATGGTATAAGGAGAAAAAAGCAAATCAGTAACTCCCGCATCTGTTATTGTTTACCGTATGAGTGTAGCACCTCTTCACGCTCGTGCCCGTTTAATTTATAATCTACGCCAAAAGGACAGGTAATTGACTCCGAGTCGTTGCAGTAGGTTATTTTATTGAACCGCCGCAGGACCAGCCCTACATGCAGGGCATAAATTTCTTTACGGTCGTCTAGCTGCACCAGGTTTTTGGAGGGAGAGCCTTGAATTACCGTTACCGTCTGGTTATACGTTTTGCCGGCAACAGTGGCGGGTAGTGCTACATCAGAAAAAGAGTACTTCTCCTTCTGATCATCCTCATAATTTACGGTATTGGCATTAAAGGCATCGGCACTCCAGGTCTTAGCAGCCTTTACCGGAAAAACCATCTTCACCCTTTTCGTATTATCCTTTGTCTCGGTTACAAACTTGTCAGATTTTGTAACCACCATCACCGAATCGTCCTGCCAGGCTGATGCAGCGTTTGCTCTCACAGAACGCACCACTTTGTAATTCAGTGTATTGGTCTGATCATAAAAGCTGGTGTCTACCCGCTCCCTTAGCTGGAAACGGGTAGTATCACCTATATTGTTTCTGAACCGGATGTCCGTTACATCATAAATCCTGAAATCTCCGACCTGAACCGGGTAATACGCAAGACCGGCCGCACCGGGGGCTGGCTCTACAAACTTTTCTGTGCAGCCACTGCCAAGTGCAGCTGTCAAGGTGCATAAGATAAGGGCTTTTCTCATGAAGGAAGCACGTCCAGGGTATAATCCAGGTTATAATTTGTTTCGATCCAGCCACCGCCTACTACATCGTTGCCTTCGTAGAAAACTGCCGCCTGCCCTGGGGCAATGGCGTGCACGCCCCGCAGAAAATGTACTTTCATCTTATCGCCGTCCTGCTCAATGATAGCCTCTGTGCCCGGGTCGTTGTAGCGAACTTTCGTAACAGTCGGGATTGGCTGCCCCTGCAGGTGCTCATATTTGCCCATGCTGAGTTTGCCCACGGTCATGGCATTTTTGGCCAGGTCCTCGAAATTACCAAGTACCACCTGGTTCAGGTCTTTCTCGATGCGCGTGACATAGGCCGGAAATCCCAGCGCTATGCCTAGCCCTTTACGCTGGCCGATGGTATAGAACGGATAGCCTTCGTGCTTCCCTACCACGGTGCCATCTTCCAGCACAAACTCGCCTCCGGCTACTTTCTCCTCCAGCCCCTCCACACGGCGTTTCAGGAAACCACGGTAATCGTTGTCCGGAATAAAACAGATCTCATAAGACTCCGGCTTGTTTACCAGCTCGGTAAAGCCACGGTCCGTGGCCATCTGGCGGATTTCGGTTTTGCGTAGCTTGCCCAGCGGGAAGATGGTGCGGCTCAGGCTCTTCTGCGAAATGCCCCAGAGCGCATACGACTGGTCCTTGTGCTCATCCAGCCCTTTGGAAATAATGTAGCGCCCGTTTTCTTCTCGAATTTGCGCATAGTGGCCTGTGGCTATAAAGTCACAGGCCAGCTGGTCGGCCCGGCGCAGGAGCGCATCCCATTTAATGTGGGTGTTGCACAGCACGCAGGGGTTGGGGGTTCTGCCCGCCAGGTACTCATCTGTGAAGTGATTGATCACAAAGTCGCCAAACTCCTCGCGGATATCAATAATATAGTGCGGGAAGCCGAGTTGCACGGCAATGTTGCGGGCATCGTTTATAGAGTCGAGGCTGCAGCAGCCTGTCTCTTTCCGGTTGCCGCCACTGGAGGCGTAGTCCCAGGTTTTCATGGTCATGCCCACTACTTCGTAGCCCTGCTCGTGCAGCATAACAGCCGCCACAGAACTGTCAATCCCTCCGCTCATGGCCACCAGCACTCTTCCTAACTTACTCATTTATATCTGAAAACAATAGATTCTACCTTGATTTTCCACAAATATACTAACATCGGCGCATTAATAAAGATTCAAGGCGCCAAATAATATGGCTCCGCTGGCAGGCGTTGGAAGAGAGGTGTGAAAGGCGCGGCACAAAAAAATTCATAAAAAGATAGCATCAAAAGGTTTTTGGGATTTACTTTGGTACTACTAACCATTATCTGAATATTAAATACTTTATTGAGAATATAATCATGGGACTTCGAACTTCTGTAGTAGTAAGCGGGATAAACAACCTGAGCGATGCACGCTATTGTGCAGGAATGGGTGTGGACATCATTGTGTTTAACCTGAAGCTGGACAGTCCTGAGCGCGTGTCGTCTGAAGCGCTGAAAGAGATTACAGGCTGGGTGTCGGGCGTGAAGCTTGGCGGACAGTTTGAGCGGGCTAAGCCTGATGTTATAAACCAATATGCCGAAGAGTTCAACCTGGATTATATTCAGCTCGACACGCCTTACCTGATCGATGAGATCGAGGATATTTCGCGCCCGGTCATCCTGAAGGTGTTCATCAACAAAGACACTGTAGAAAGCGAGCTGCTGGAGATGATGGAGCTTTACGCCCCGGTAGTAGATACCTTCCTGATCTATTCCAACGACTTTACAACCATAGACGAAACCAACAGCAAGCTCCTCAAGTCCATTGCCAAAGCTTACCCGGTTTTTATAGGGTTCGGGCTGCAGAAAGATAATGTTGAACTCATCCTCAAAAAAATAAAGCCAAGAGGCATTGGGCTGATGGGCGGCAACGAAATTAAGCCCGGCCTGAAAGACTACGATGAACTTCAGGAGATACTGGAAGTAATTGAGGAGTAGGCTTAACTTTTACGGCCAGGGCTTTTGGCCCGAAGGGAAGGTTGCGTGCTACTACCATCCAGGGCACACGCCCTTGCCAGCCTGTTTTGTCTATTGATTATTACGCATTATCAGGCAATAACGACAAGATTTTGGAGTGCGCTAGATGCTTCTGATGCTTTTGGGCGCAACAATTATTTGAATCAAAAATGCCCTCCAGAGCCTTTTGCTGCTGTTGCTGCCCCATATATGTTTATAATTTCCAGTATTAAAGATGCCTCCTTATGAACCTCCCGAAAATAACTTTTTGCCTCCTCCTGCTTCTTCCCTTATCTTTTTTTAAGGTTACAGCGGGCTTCAGCCAGAATACAAACATGGAAATACCCTTGTATGCAGGCCGCATACCGAATGAAGTGCCTGGGCCGGACGAAGAGAAGATTGAAAGTTCGGTAGACGAGGCCAGGAAGACGGAGATGATCCGGATCAGCAAGGTTCGCAAGCCGACACTTACGGTTTTTTTGCCCGCCAAAGACAAAGCAAACGGCACCGCGGTGGTTATCTGCCCGGGAGGTGGCTACGGTCGTCTGGCTTCCGGCCACGAAGGCTATGATGTGGCAAAAAAGTTTAACGAGCAGGGCGTGGCAGCATTTGTGCTGAAATACAGGCTCCCGGATACCAAAATAACCTCAAACCCGGAACTGGCACCCCTGCAGGATGCGCAGCAGGCGCTGCTCCTGGTGCGGAAAAGGGCCAATGAATGGAACGTGAACCCGGAGCGGGTAGGCATCCTGGGCTTTTCGGCGGGTGGCCATTTAGCCTCCACGGCAGGAACACACCTCCAAAAAGTAACAATCCCCAATAAGGATAACATCAGCCTGCGCCCGGATTTTATGATGCTGATTTACCCGGTTATCAGCAGCGACAAAGAAATAGCGCATATGGGTTCTTACTACAACCTGCTGGGCAAAGAGGCATCCGAAGCCAAATTAAAAGAGTATAGCAACGAGCTGCAGGTAACGGCACAGACCCCGCCTACGTTCCTGGTGCATGCCTCCGACGATAATGGCGTGAAATCCGAAAACAGCATCCGGTTTTACCAGGCACTGCTTCGAAACAGCGTTCCTGCCGAATTGCACATTTACCAGCAAGGCGGACATGGCTTCGGGCTCATCAACAGAACTACGAAAGATCTCTGGTTTGAACGGGGCATTAACTGGCTAGGTGCCAATGGCTTTCTAAAAGCCCCTGCTCCCTAACCCAGGTCAGCAAGCAAAATCAGATTATTCTAATGAAAATGGCCCTCCGGAGACAAGAGTAGCTCCGGAGGGCCATTTCTATTAGAATAATTGCTCCCGAACCGCGGAGGCAACATCCGGTAGAACTTAGTGCACTATGTTTGGCCTGCACCCTTCCTTCATTAAGCATCACCGCACCCCCTGCTCCGGGAATTTGCCTTTTTTTGTTCTGTAAAATGCCATGATCTTCTCCATGTCAGCTTCTATGTCGCCTGAAGGGTAAATGGCGGGGCCCACGCCTGCTTCTTTTCTGGAATAGTCCAGGTAACCCAGCACAATGGGCACACCGGCACCCAGGGCCACATGGTAGAAACCTCTGCGCCAGCGGGGCTGATATTTTCGGGTACCTTCAGGAGTCACCATCACGCAAATATCACCGGGCGTTTCTTTAAAAATCCGGATCATGGAATCTACCATGCGGGTGTTCTTGGATCGGTCCACAGGCAAGGCCCCCATAGACCGGAGCAGCCCACCAAACGGGAAACCCATAAACTCTTTCTTGATGGTAAATTTTATTGGGGCATCCATCAGGTAGAAAGCTGCCCTGGCATAAATAAAGTCCCAGTTACTGGTATGGGGCGCTGCGATCATGACGCACCTGCGCAATTCGGGGTCCAGGTTGCCAACCAGTTTCCAACCGGAAACTTTAAAGATTGAACTTGCTACAAATCTCCAAAACATGATACAAAAGAATAAGCCATTCTATAACATATAGAATGGCTCACGAAATTAGAAGTTCTAAGGATATTAAAATATATTTTTATTACTTTTTATAAGCCATACCGAATGGTTTTGGCTGTTTCCCTCAGAAAATAAGCCTGCACCCCCACCCCAATCATCGGTCCGAAGCGGGTATTATGATTCACGGTATTGGTTTCCCGGAAGTACCGGAACGAAAGCATAGGCTCTATGGCAATTTTCTCACTCATAAAGTAGGCATAGCCAATCCCGACAGAGCCGGCATACAGGTTTGTGCTTTTATTATTTGTGAGATTCTGGGTTCCTACACCCGCTGTAACTTCACCGAAAACACCATTGTCCAGGTAGTACCGGGCAAATGGTCCGAAAATGACCATATACCTGTCGAAAGAATTTTTGCCTGATTCTGTTTTAGTGGACGTGCTCTCATAATTATGGTCGACCTGAAGCCCCAGCACCACATCCGGAATAACAAAATAACCTACTTTTGCCTGGCTGAGCGCCTGAATGGTAGTACCCTGCTCATAAAGTCCATTGTTATTCAAGCCGTTGTTGAACTTATAAAAGGAGCCACTGATGTTTCCGCCTAACAGAATAGAACCCTGCTTTACTTTTGCAGGATAGAGCGAGCTTCGGTTCTCCTGGGCCTGGGCCAGAAAAGGAAGCAAGGCAACAAGAAAAGAAAATGTATATTTTAACATATAGTTCAAAATTTATATAAAATCCTATACGAGTTTTGGCTTCCACAAAATCAGGACTTTAAAAAGATTCTGTAGCTGTAAAATGCGATAATAGAGCGTGTGGTAATATTATTCTGCTTTTTGCTTGAAAGCCTTCAGCACCTGCCGTATATGTTTTTCCATATTGAGGGTATAACGGTACCCTATTTCAAATATTTCATCCGCTTTCCTGAAACTGGTGAGGCGATAATGTTTCAGTTCCTGTGGCTCCAGCAAAAGGTCGCATAGGTGTAAGCGCAGCTTCACATTGTTGTTGATGCCCAACTGCACCGACCGTTCCATCATGCTCCGGATAGTCTTCAGGTCGGCCTGATGATTGATGGGGTTCACGTGCACGCCAATTTTTATGTCGCAGTTACTGTAAAGGGGGTCAATAGGCATGTTGTTCAGCAACCCGCCATCGCAGAGCAGCTTCTTATTATACGACACGGGTTGGTATAAGATAGGTACCGCCGAGGTCGCCAGCAGCGGTTTTATCAGGTTGCCAGTCGAAAAATAGGCCGTTACCCCTTCATTCATTTCGGTGGCGCTGATAATGACAGGAAATTTCAGATTTTCGAAAACGGCATCGGCCCCCAGGTATTTAATAAACAGCTTCTCTACCTCATCCAGGTGCATGAGTCCCATTTTACCAAAAGTGGGGCGTGCAATCTTGAATACGCTCAGTTCTTTAATCAATTTCAGGATTTCTTCGGGCGAGAAACCGGATGCGTAAAACACCCCGGCAATAGCACCAGAGCTAACGCCGGATATAATGTCAACCTGAATTTTTAACTCTTCGAGTGCTTTTAGCACTCCCAGATGGGCCACACCTCTGGCAGCTCCCCCAGACAGCGCAAGGCCTATCTTCATATTTAGATCGTGTTGAGTGTAAAGGAGTTCTCTAAACGAATTCCTTTTTCGGTATGTTGCACCGTGCAGCACTCATTTACCGGATCGTGCTCTAAAAACAGCACATACTTTTCATCCGCCGCCTGAGTCAGGAAAGCAGCCTTCTCCTGCAGCGTGAGCAGCGGCCGGGTATCGTACCCCATTACATAAGGCAACGGAATATGCCCAACAGATGGCAAGAGATCTGCCATAAAAGCCACCTTCTTTCCTTTATAGGAGATAACAGGCACCATCATTTTATCGGTGTGGCCGTCAGCAAAAAAGATATCGAACTGCTGGAAAGGCGATGGCGCGGCAGGATCAATAAACTGCAGGTGGCCGCTTTCCTGCATGGGCAGCAGGTTCTCCTTCAGGAAAGAGGCTTTCTCGCGCGCGTTTGGTACAGTGGCCCATTGCCAATGGTCGGCATTAGACCAGTAGGTGGCATTTGGGAAAACCAGCTCCAGCGCACCATCACTATCCCTGTACCGGACGCCGCCGCCGCAATGGTCAAAATGAAGGTGTGTCAGAAAAACATCGGTTACATCCTCAGCCGTAAAACCTGCCTTGTGCAGCGAACCTTGGAGTGTTTCGTGGCCGTGCAGGTAGTAATGGCTCAGGAAGCGGGCATCCTGCTTGTCGCCGATGCCATTGTCGATCAGGATGAGCCTGTTTCCGTCTTCTATCAGCAGGCAGCGCATAGCCCAGCTGCAGAGGTTGTTTTCGTCAGCCGGGTTTGTACGCTGCCACAGCGTTTTTGGCACAACGCCAAACATGGCCCCACCGTCTAATTTAAAAAAGCCTGTGTTAATAACGTGTAGCTTCATATTATTAAGTTACCAGTCAGGCGTTTCTTTTGGTGAGGGAGTCGGCTGTCCTGGTAATTGAGAATCTTTTTTACATTAACCATTTCAACGCTTAACCCATAAGTAGCAACTTATTACCCATCAACCACCACACCCATGGCGGAGAATTTGTCGATGCGCTGCATAATACGATCTTCCGGCTCTATTGTCTCCAGCTCGTCGAGCAGTTCCAGGATCTTTTTCTTCAGCAGGCGCTTCATTTTCTCGGGTTCTGTGTGGGCACCGCCGAGTGGTTCTTTAATGATTCCGTCTATCAGTTTATGCTGTAGCATGTCGGTGGCCGTGAGTTTGAGAGCCTCGGCGGCCTGCTCTTTGTAATCCCAGCTGCGCCACAGGATAGAGGAGCAGGATTCGGGCGATATTACTGAGTACCAGGTGTTTTCCAGCATCATTACTTTATCGCCAATGGCTATGCCTAAGGCGCCGCCGGAAGCACCTTCTCCTATAATTATACAGATAACAGGCACTTTGAGCATGAACATCTCTTTCAGATTGCGCGCGATGGCTTCGCCCTGGCCCCGCTCTTCTGCCTCCAGCCCCGGAAAAGCTCCCGGCGTATCTATAAAAGTGACGATGGGTTTCCCGAACTTTTCAGCCATTTTCATCAGGCGGAGGGCCTTGCGGTACCCTTCCGGGTTGGCCATTCCGAAGTTGCGGTTTTGCCGCTGCTTGGTATTGCGCCCCTTCTGCTGACCTATAAACATGATGCTTCTGCCATCCACTTCGCCAAATCCGCCTATCATGGCCTTGTCGTCGCGCACGGTGCGGTCGCCGTGCAGCTCTATAAACTTATCCGTAATGCCTTCTATATAATCGAGTGTATAGGGCCTGAGCGGATGCCGCGAGAGTTGTACCCGCTGCCAGCGGGTCAGGTTGGCGTACGTCTCTTTCTTGAGAATCTTTATTTTCTCTTCCAGTGCCTTTACCGCCTCCGAAACATCGACCTGGTTTTCGCTGGCGAGTTTCTTCATTTCCTGTAGCTTGCCTTCCAAAGCGGCAATGGGTTGTTCAAAATCCAAAAGCATATCGTGTAGCGCTATTTTTCTTCACAAATTTAACAGTTTTAACTTATGCTGGTAGGGCAGAGGCAAATTTTAAGTCTGGATAAAAATTAAAATTAGTGAATCTGAATACTTTACGGTTTTTTAAAGAAAATATAGCGGCTATTTGCGGCCAGGGACTTGCACAATTAAAATTAACCCTCTACATTTGCATCACCTTAAACGATAAGGGAAACACAAAACGGTCTGGTAGTTCAGTTGGTTAGAATGCCGCCCTGTCACGGCGGAGGTCGCGGGTTCGAGTCCCGTCCAGACCGCAGGTAAAACTGCGGTAACACAGTAAGAGCAGCAGGCTCTCAGTTTTAGGAAGTATTGGTCTGGTAGTTCAGTTGGTTAGAATGCCGCCCTGTCACGGCGGAGGTCGCGGGTTCGAGTCCCGTCCAGACCGCTTAAAAGCCCCTCATCAAATGTTGAGGGGCTTTTTGCGTTTCGGCACTTCTCTTTTCCCATTTCTGTTGTATTTCGCAATGGCCGGCTTTGCTTCTTATGCTGCGACCATCCGGCAAATCCCTTTATCCTGAGAACCTGATCCAGACAAAATGTCTAGCATCTAGCGTCTAGCATCTAAAAAAAACCTCCGGAGGGGCTTTTTAATTGGAATAATTCGTCTTTCCCCTGCAACGGTCACCACTCCCCTACTTTATCCAGCCACTGGCAGCCAACCAGTGGCGGCAGCGCTCCAGCCAATTGTCTTTGGGCGCGCCCAGAGCAAAGCCGTGTTCACCTTTTGGGTAGATGTGCAGTTCGGCTGGCACCTGGTGGTGTAGAAGAGCTTCGTAAAAGCGGAGGCTGTTCTGGACCGGCACCTTACTGTCGTCTCCGGCATGGATCAAGAAGGCAGGCGGGGTCTGTGCCGTAACCTGCAGTTCGTTGGAGAACAGCCGTATTTGCTCCTCGGTGGGCGAAGTTCCCAGCAGGTTTTCTCTGGAGCCTTTATGCGCCATTTCATCGCTGAAACTGATGACCGGGTAAACCAGCACCATAAAGTCCGGGCGCAGGCTTGTCTTTTCTTTGTTGTCGATCAGGTTCCGCTGAAAATGAGTGCCTGCTGTAGAAGCCAGGTGCCCTCCGGCCGAAAAACCCATGATGCCGATCTTGTTTGGGTCGATGTTCCACTTGGCCGCCTGCTGCCGCACTGTCTTTATAGCCTGCTGGGCATCCTGCAGCGGGCCGATGCTTTTGTCTTGCATGGTGGCACTGTTGGGGAGCCGATACTCCAGCACAAAGGCTGCAATGCCCATTTTATTCAGCGCCTGCGCCACATCGGTGCCTTCTCGCTTTAGCACCAGACTGCCGTATCCGCCGCCGGGGCAAATAATGACCGCAACGCCGGTAGCTGATTCCTGCTCCGGCAAGTAAGCTGTGAGGGTTGGTTGTTTGGCCGCGCTCTGCGTCGTCTGGTTCGGCACTTCGCCGGCATATAAAGGCATGGTCTGCTGCGCCATGGCGGTGGCCGCCGAAAACAGCAGGAGCAGCAAAACCTGCGTAGGGTTCTTTACAAATTTATGCATTATCAGATGTTTATCAGTAAGGATACTGGAAGGTTGAAATACGTAAACTCTTTTTTTCTTTTTCTCCCTCGCCCTGGCAGCAATTATTTTAATCAAAAAGCCCCTCCGGAGGTTTTTTAGATGCTAGACCTTCTGTCAGAATCAGGATACGCAGGGTAGAGGGATTTGCCGGATGGTCGCAGCATAAGAAGTAAAGCAGCCTTCCATCATTTCTAATTTTTATTTTTGAATTTAGCGCAACTGGTCAGTATTTCTCCGTGTGCGTGTATTGCCCCTGCTCGTTATAAACTTTCCAATCGCCAAACCAGTAGAAGCGCACCTGCTCACCGGCTGTGTCTAACCTGGCTTTCCCTTTTCGCTTGAGTTCTCCGTTCTCGTAGTAGCGCTTTACCCGTATTTCTCCTTTGCCGCGCTTCCATTTTTCTTCCATAAAGGTAGTGCCGTCCGGATAAAAATATTTCCACTTGCCAACTTCCCGGCCATGCCTGAACCTCCCTTTCCGGATCAGGTAGCCCTCCTCCTCATGGTGCACTTTCCACCTGCCGTGGAACCGCCCTTCCTTGTCGAACCTGTTTATTCTGAAGAACAGAAAGCCTTGCTTCTGATCGCCTTTTTCCGGCGTTGCAGCCGCTGCCATCAGGGGCCACAACAAAATTAAAAGTAATATGCTGTGCTTCATTCCTGCCATAATTAAAGGTAATTGGTTGCTTCCTTTATTTATTTGGGCTAAATATAGAAATAATTTTGCGGTCTGTTTGTTTTTCAGGAAGCCTGATTTCTGATTAAACGATTCATTTTCAAGGCTTAACCAAATGACGCCAGGATCTGTGCCGGCGGCTGCCCGAAAAACCGGAGATTCTGGCTCCCACTGCTGTTGTCCTAACATGCCACAGGATCGTAAAAGAAGACGAATGAAGATCTCAGAAACTGCAAATCCTACTTAACAAGTAAACGGTTCCACCCTTAGTGTAATTATGTATGCCAAAAAACACCAAAGCCCCAGTCGCACCTCCGGCAGCCGAAGCAACCACTGTAAAAGCCGGGAAAAAGGCCAGCGCGAAAAAGCAATCAACTGCCACAGCTGCTAACATTAAATCGAAGAAGGTTTTTGTGCTGGATACTTCCGTTATCCTCTACGACCACAGCGCCATCCAGAACTTTAAGGAGCACGATGTGGCCATCCCGATCACCGTGCTCGAGGAGCTCGACAATTTCAAGAAGGGCAACGATATCAAGAATTTCGAGGCAAGAGAGTTTATCCGTTTTATAGACAAGCTTTCTGCCGAGCACATGCTGCAGGACTGGTTACCGCTGAACGGCAAGAACAAAGGCAAGTTTAAGGTGCTCATGAACAATGCCTCCACCCAGGACGCCACCACTATTTTCGGCGACAAAAACGATCATCACATTCTCAACTCGGCCTTGCAGCTGCAGGCAGACGAGCCGCAGCATAAGGTAGTGCTGGTAACCAAAGACATCAACCTGCGCCTGAAGGCACGCGCCCTGAACCTGACCTCAGAAGACTATGAAACGGGCAAGATCCGCGATGTAAATGAGCTCTACACCGGCAACGACATACTGGAGGATGTGCCGGCCGTTATTATAAATGAGCTCTACGAGAAAGGCTCCTGCGCCATAGACAAAGTGCTGCCAACGCCTCCCACAGACAACCATTATTTTGTGCTCAAGAGTTTTAAGAACTCGGTGCTCGCCTATTACAACCAGGCAGAGAAGCAGCTGGAGCGCGTAGATAAGCAGCTGGCCTATGGCGTGAAGCCCCGAAACGCAGAACAGACCTTTGCCCTGCATGCCATCCTGGACCCCCGCATAAAGCTGATCAGTATTCAGGGCGTGGCCGGCACAGGCAAGACCCTGCTGGCGCTGGCCGGCGCGCTGGAGCAGCGCCGCGAGTACAAACAGATTTACCTGGCGCGCCCCGTGGTGCCGCTCAGCAACAAAGACATTGGCTATCTGCCTGGCGATATCAAATCCAAGCTCAACCCTTACATGGAGCCGCTTTGGGATAACCTGAAATATATTCAAAACCAGTTCAGTGAGACCAGCAAGGAGTTTCAGAAGCTGCGCGACATGATTGAGCTTGAGAAACTAATGATCACCCCGCTGGCCTATATCCGGGGCCGCAGTTTGTCTAACATTATCTTTATTGTAGATGAGGCCCAGAACCTGACCCCGCACGAGGTGAAAACCATTATTTCAAGGGCAGGCGAAAACACCAAGATCATCTTTACAGGAGATATTTACCAGATCGACACGCCGTACCTCGACTCCCAGAGCAACGGCCTCTCCTACCTGATCGACCGGGCCAAAGATCACCCGCTCTACGCCCACATCACGCTGCTGAAAGGCGAACGGTCGGAGCTGGCCAACCTGGCTAACGAGTTACTTTAATTTTGAATGAGTGAATGGATGAGAGAGTTTTGAATGAATGAGTATGAAAGCAAATGTTCTTTTAATTGGGAATAGCTAAGCAGAAGCTGCAGCAGCAGAGCTGATTGCCTCCGGAAGGGCTGTTTGATTTGAATAATCGGATCTTTTCTCCATTCAAAATTCACTCATCCATGCACTCACTCATTCATCCATTCACTCATTCAGAATTCCTAAGCTGCCTTTGTTTTTTTTGGATTTCCTTCCAGCAGACTTTTTAATCCTGCAAGGCCTTTTTTAATTTCTTCTTCAGATCTGTATTTCTTCCAGGCGCCTTTGCAGCGGGCGATGGGGTTATCGGCCAGGGGCGTTGTTTCCTGCCAGGTAACGCGCGTACTGTCTTCCAGCTTCTCCAGCCTGAAATAACCAATGGTGGTGTCGGTCTCTCCTGCCATAATTTGCTCGTACTGCAAGAGCAGCGGCGCTTCCGCCATTTTGAAAATACGCTGGCCCCTGCCAATTTTCTCACCATTCCAGCTGTGCCTGGCTCCGGGGCCTGCCCAGGCACCGCCATACATATGGAATAAGGTCGGATCGGAGTCTTTGCTCCAGGCACTCCAGTTTTCCCATTGCGAAGGGTTATTCAGGTACGGAAAAATGCGCTCAGGTGGAGTAGCCAGCACAATACTATGCTCTGCCACACAGGTGGCGGGCAACAGATAAGACATGGCGCATAGGCTAGCAGCCACCACCAGAAGCGAGATGAGCAATTTTATCGTTAACTTCACAACGTATCTAAAATGCAGGAAACATACCCAGGAGTTGAGGGAACAAGTTCAGCAATTTTAAGGAGCTTTCCGTAAACAGCCAATTGTTCCGGCCAATTTATTTTTGAATGCCTTCCTGTAATTTTTCCCCTTAACTGTAAACCTGGAAAGTGCCTCTGAATTTTTATTATGCTGACTGTGTATGAAGCAGTTGGAAGGCTGAAAGCGGGGCCAGGCATCAGGCCCTGCCCCTGCTGCTAAAACGATGGCGGCAGAACGAACACCTTCTGTTAAGCTTGGGAGGCACTTTTTGTCATTTTTGAACTATATTGGGGCACCTATTGATTTACAATACCGTACACGCATGTAATTTAAACTAAAACTTCAGACAGCATGAACATAAATGATCTTGTAAACCAGGGCCTGAAACTGACTTCGCATCCGATGTTCCAAACTTTTCTGGGAAAAGCAGGCAGACTGGCCTCTAAACCTGCCAAGCTGGCGATGCTCCTTGCGGCGGCCTATGCCAAACTGGTAGACACCGATAGCCCTAAGAATGGATTTGAACAGATAAAAGAGGTAATGCTCACCTTTATCCGGATGGCCCGGTTTTATATAAACGGAACTTACCGGAATATATCCTCAAAATCGTTGCTGATTGGCGTGGCCGTACTTTTATACTGGGTTACACCTCTCGATATCATCCCTGACTTTATCCCTGTTATAGGACTTCTGGATGATATCAGCCTAATGGCCTGGTTTATAGATGCCTTTCAGACAGAAATAAGCAAGTTCAGAGACTGGGAAGCCGGCACTGCCTTTGAGCCAACAATTGGCACACTTTAACCAGCACCCATAGCATGGTAAATGGCTGCTCCCGCCGGGGCAGCCATTTTTTGTTTCCTGTCAATTTACTTCCTGTCATTACCCATTTGCAGCACCAGTTGCCGCACCTTTATACGGTGCCGGCAGGCGGCTTAATTTTCGGTTTTACCATGTTATTAAGTACCTTTGGGCCATATTCTTCAATTTAATTTTATGATGGTTAATAAAAGAATCTTCCTTCTTGTGGCAGCTATCTGCCTGAGTATAGGGTGGAGCGCTGCCCGCCCGCCAGCAGAAGGCATGTGGCTGCCCCTGCTCCTGAAACAGCTCAATGAGGCAGAAATGCAGCAGCAGGGCTTTAAACTGACGGCCGAAGACATTTACAGCATCAACCGCTCCAGCCTGAAAGATGCTGTCGTCTCTTTTGGGGGTTTCTGCACTGGCGAGATCGTGTCGGCCGAAGGGCTGCTGCTCACCAACCACCATTGTGGCTACGGGCAGGTGCAGTCGCACAGCTCCGTCGAGAACGACTACCTGACTGACGGGTTCTGGGCCATGAACCGGCAGCAGGAGCTGCCAAACCCCGGCCTGACCGCCACTTTTATTGTGCGCATGGAAGACGTGACCTCACAGATTCTCACGGGTATTCCGGCTGCGGCTACAGAGGCTGTACGGGAAGCAACCATCCTGGGCAACATGGCCCGCGTACGCCAGGAAGCAACAGCCGGCACGCATTATGATGCAGTCATCAAGCCATTCTTTTATGGCAATGAATTCTATATGTATATAACCGAGACGTTTCGGGATGTGCGCCTGGTAGGAGCCCCGCCTTCTGCCATCGGCAAGTTTGGCGGCGATACCGATAACTGGATGTGGCCACGCCACACCGGCGACTTTGCCCTCTTCAGGGTATATGCCGGTGCCGACAACAAACCAGCCGATTATTCGCCCGACAACAAGCCTTACCAGCCAAAACACCACCTGCCCATTTCCCTGAAAGGTGTGCAGCAAGGCGACTTTACGCTGGTCTTCGGGTTTCCGGGCCGTACCAACGAGTACCTCACCTCACATGCCATTCAGGAAATCTACGAAGTGTCGAACCCGGCAAAGATCAGCATCCGCGAAACAAAGCTGCGCCTGCTCGATGAAGACATGAAAGCCTCAGATGCTGTCCGCATCCAATACGCTGCCAAATACGCCAGCATCGCCAACGCCTGGAAAAAGTGGATCGGCGAGAACCGTGGCCTACACAAAGCCAACACCATCGAGAAGAAAAAAGAGCTGGAACGGGAGTTTGCACAATGGGTGAATGCAGATGCCAGCCGCAAGCAGCAGTACGGCAACCTGCTGGCTGAGTTCGGGCAGAATTACCAACAGCTCGATGGCATTACCATTGCCCGTGATTATGTGAACGAGGCAGCCATGGGGGTGGAACTGATCCGGCATGCTGTCGATTACATTCGGCTGGTGGAGCTGGTAGAAACCAAAGGAGCCGCATCAGAAATAAATACGTTGGCAGACCGGCTGGAGAAATCGGCCCCGGGCTTTTATAAAAATTATAATGCTCCCACCGATAAGAAAGTGTTTGCCGCGCTGCTGGACCAGTATTACCAGAACATCGACCCGAAATTCCATCCGGAAGCCTTCTCCTCCACGGCCAGGCAAAAATACCAGGGCAACTTCAGCAAATATGCCGACGATGTGTACAGCAAATCGGTTTTTGTGTCGGAAGATCGCCTGAAGGCGGCCATGGCAGATTTACGTGCCGGAAAAACGCAGGCATTTAAAAGCGACCCTGGCTTCCTGCTGGCCAGCAGCATTCTCTCTCATTACCGCTCGGAGATCCTGCCGGTGTACAACCAGGTAAACGACAACCTCAACCTCCTGTACCGCACTTACATGACTGCTCTGCGCGAGATGCAGCAGGACCGCAAGTTCTACCCCGACGCCAACTCTACCCTGCGCGTGGCCTATGGCAAGGTAGCAGATTACGAGCCCATGGATGGAGTGAAGTACAAGCACTATACCACGCTGGAAGGAGTGATGGAAAAGGCCGCCATGGGCGGTGTGGAAGACTATGTGATTCCGGCCCGCCTGCGTGAGCTGTATGAGCAAAAAGATTTCGGTCCCTATGGTGTGGACGGTCAGATGCCGGTGTGCTTTATCGCCTCCAATCACACCACAGGCGGCAACTCAGGCAGCCCGGTCATAAACGGCAATGGCCAACTTATCGGCATCAACTTCGACCGCAACTGGGAAGGCACCATGAGCGACATTGCCTATAACCCGGATCAGGTGCGCAATATTTCTGTAGATGTACGCTACCTGCTTTTTATAATTGATAAATTTGCCGGAGCAGGCCACCTGGTGCAGGAAATGACACTGGTAACAGACGATACCTCTGGCTTACCGCATGCCGATAACCGCAAGGAAGCGCCTAAGAAGAAAACCAGAAAGCAAAAGAAGAAAGAAGCCGCAGTTAAGTAAAGCACGCCTTTGTTCATACAGAAAGCCCCGCTTATTATCAAGCGGGGCTTTTTTTAATGGCTACTTTTGCTCTTATTGCCGCACCAGTTTGTGCGAGAAAGCATATTTACCTCCTACCCACACCCGTAGAACATAAATACCTCGGGGCCAGCTCTTGACATCCAGGTTCAGGCTCTGACCGTCGGAACCTGCCGGTTCCAAGGTAAGCTCTTGTGTTACTTCCTTACCCGTAAAATCAAAGGCTTTAAAAGACACATTACCTGGTGCCTTCAGGTTGAGCGACAAACGGACCAGGTCAGTAACCGGGTTAGGATAGACAGAGAAGTCATTCTGATCCAGCTCTTTCACTGATGTGGCGGCCTGCACGGTGACAGTGCCTGTCATCTCTCCGCAATGCGGAATACAAAAATAGCTTAAGGCTCCTGCAGAAGTGAACGTAAAAGAATAAGTGGCGCCCGGGTTCAGATTCCCTGAGTTGAAGGCCCCGCTTGGCTGGCAGTTGCTGCCGCTGGTAGCCGTATGGATCATAGAGCCGGAGTTTACCCATTCCACCATGTCTCCTACATTCACCGTGATCGTAGCCGGATCAAATCTATTATCCCTGATTTGTACGGTATGCTTGGTCTGGCCATGCGCTCCGAATCCTGCTACCAGCAAAAACGAGAGTAAACATAACATTTTCATGTAAAGATGGTTTAGTGTTGAGCAAAGAGGTTGTAACAGACAAAAGGTCATCACAGAAAGTGTCTATTCTGCCACAGGAGGTGCTTCCCTGGGCAGATCAATAGCAGCAGCAAATCACTATGGCCTGGTGCCCTTTCCTGGAAGGCGAAAGACAGAGGCTTTCAGGGTGGTAGGTCATTCGATAGCTGCCACCATCACGCAAGCAAGCTAAAGTTGGTTGCCTTCTATTTATAAAATTGCCAAAGAAGTCTAAAGTTCAAGAGGCAGCGGCTGCAGGCAAAGACACTCCGGAGGGCCTTTTTCATTAGAATAATTGCTCAAAAACGAATACATGAGGATATGGAAAGATAAAAACCAGGGGTCTCACCAGAGCCAGCCGCATGCCTCCTAGCCTGAATCTTTGCAAAAAATTAATGAAGAAAAAGAAAAACATTACTTAACTTTGAACAATGTTGTAACATGTAATTAATGTTATAACATACGGTTTGATCCCTCAAGCGCACACTTATCTTATTAAAATCCTGATTACCTGTTTTTTACAACAACAACCTCAAGCTCTTCTATGAAATTATATAAGTACATGATGCCGGCACTGTGGGGACTGCTGCTCTGCCCTACCCTCCTGTTGGCTCAACAAAACCGAGGCAACAGCCATCAGCCCCTCACCCTGGACCAGTGCATTGAATTTGCTTTAGCCCACCAGCCAAGCGTGAAACAGGCTGCCATTGATGAGGCGATTGGCGAACGGGATATTGCGGCCAGTCTTTCGGGATGGATGCCCCAGATCTCGGCTCAGTTTGCGGCCACGCATAACTTAAAAAGAGCCGTTTTTGTGATCGACGACAACGTGATCAGGACAGGCCAGAATTATACTTCCAATGTGTTGCTGCAGGCAAACCAGACCCTGTACAGCAACTCCCTGCTGCTTGCCTCCCGCGCGGCACGCTACACCAGGCTGCAGCTCGATCAGAATACAACAGACAACAAGATCAACACGGTGGTAGATGTGAGCAAGGCCTTCTACGACATACTGCTCACACAGGAGCAGCTCCGCATTCTGGACGAGAACATTTCGCGGCAGGAAAAGCAGTTTAACGATGCCCGAAGCCGCTACGAAGTGGGCCTGGTAGACAAAACCGACTACCAGCGCGCCAGTATCTCGCTCTCCAATTCCCGCAGCGACCGCAAGCGTTCGTCGGAGGCTATCAAGGCCAAAACGGCCTACCTGAAGCAACTCATGGGCTACGACACGGAGGCGAGCCTGCAAATTGCATCGAACTACGAGCAAATGGAGCTCGAGGCGCTCCTGGACACAACGCAACAACTAAATGTAGCCCACCGGATTGAATTTCAGCAGCTCCAGACCCAGAAACAGTTCCTGAAACTGAATACCAGCTTTCACAGATGGAGCTTTATTCCCAACATTTCAGCCTTTATCAACTATAACCCGCAGTTTTTCAGCGCCACGCTCGGAGACCTTTATAACCAGGCTTTCCCAACGTCGGCTGTCGGGCTGCAGGCTTCTATTCCCATATTTCAGGGCACGCAGCGGCTCCAGAACCTCAAAATAGCGCAGCTGCAGGAAGAACGCCTGGAAGTGGACGAGGAGAATGTGCGGAAAATCATCAACACCGAGTACCAGACGGCGCTGGCCAATTACAAGAGCGAGTATACCGACTGGCTTACCCTGCGCGAGAATGCCAGTGTCGCAGAGGAAGTCTACCATATTATTAAACTGCAGTACGACGAAGGTGTGAAAGCATACGTGGACCTGGTAGTGGCAGAAACAGACCTGAAAGCTGCCCAGCTCAATTATTATAATGCGCTCTACAGGGTACTGGCCAGCAAGCTGGACTTCCAGAGAGCAATCGGAACTATTAACATCAACCAATAATCATCTCGCATAGCCTTAGCATGAAGCGACCTATATCCTGGCTCCTGACGGCCACCCTCTGCCCCGCCCTCCTCATCTCCTGCGGCGGCAACCAGACTGCACCGCAGCACGCAGCTCCAGCTGCCATTCCCGTAAACACCTATCAGGTAACAGAACAACGCGTTACCGGCACCGACACCTACCCGGGCACTGTTGTACCCCTGAATGAGGTAGAGCTGCGGCCACAGGTATCGGGCTATATCACGAACATTTATGTGCAGGATGGCCAGCGGGTAACCAAAGGGCAGCGCCTGTACGAAATCGACCAATCCAAGTACCAGGCCTCTTTGCAGCAGGCACAGGCAAACCTCCAAAGTGCCAGGGCCAACCTGGCAAGGGTGCAGCAGGATGTAAAACGCTACGAGCGCCTGAGTGAGCAGGAAGCCATTGCGCAGCAGCAGCTTGATTATGCCCGCGCCGACCTGGCCACTGCGCAGGCACAGGTGGCGGCCGCAGAAGCACAGGTGCGAAGCGCCTCCACAGACCTCGGCTACGCCGTTATCAAGGCGCCTTTTGCCGGTACCATTGGTATTTCGCAGGTGCGGGTTGGCGCCCAGGTTTCACCGGGTCAGCCACTGCTCAACACCATTTCGTCCACCGATCCTATTGCCGTGGACTTCGTCATAAATGAGCGCGAGATAGGCCGCTTTAACCAACTGATGCAGGGGGAGCAACCCGACTCACTGTTTACGCTTAAGCTAAATAACAGCACTGTTTACGACACCCCCGGAAAAATTATTGCCATAGACCGGGCCATTGGCCGCCAGACCGGCACTACCACCGTGCGGGTACAGTTTCACAACAAGGAGCGGCTACTGGTGCCAGGCATGACGGTAGAGGTACAGGTCCTGAACCAGGACATAGGCGAGCAGTTAGTGATCCCTTATAAGGCTGTAACAGAACAACTGGGCGAATACTATGTGTATGTAGTGCAGGCCGACACGGTGGTACAGCAGAACGTGCTGCTGGGCACACGCTTCGGAGCCGACATAGTGGTGCGCGAAGGCCTTGCCGATGGCAGCACCATTGTAGTGGATGGCATCCAGAGACTACGCCAGGGGTCTAAAGTACAAACAGGTGCCCCACAGGCAAATCAGGTGCAACCAGCCGCCGCAAATTAAGTTCAATTTGACTTTCCAGTAGAAACATGATATCAGATGTATTTATAAGACGGCCCGTCACCGCCATAGTGATCTCTATTGTGATCGTTTTGGTTGGTGTACTGGCCATGATGAACCTACCTGTTACCCAGTACCCGGATATCTCTCCTCCGGTGGTATCTGTGTCGGCGATCTATACCGGGGCCGATGCGCAGACAGTGGAGCAGACAGTAGCTACACCTGTGGAGACGCAGATTAACGGTACGCCGGGTATGGCCTATATTACCTCCACCAACACCAGTACCGGCCAGATGAACATGAGCGTAACCTTCGAGATAGGCACCGACATCGACATTGCCACCCTGGACGTGCAGAACCGCGCCAGTATTGCCGAACCCAGCCTGCCTGAAGAGGTGAGGCGGCTTGGTGTGACCGTGCGGAAGCGGAACCCGAGTATCATGATGGTGATCGGGATCTACTCTCCCAAAGGCACCCACAACATCCAGTACCTCGACAACTACACCAACATTTATGTGCGCGATGCCTTGCTTCGGGTAAAAGGTGTGGGCGACATAAATGCGCTGGGGCAGGATTTCAGTATGCGGGTGTGGCTGCAGCCAGATAAGCTGGCACAGTACAGCATCAGTACGAACGAGATCACCGCCGCCATTCAGGAGCAGAACCTGCAGGTGGCTCCCGGTACGGTAGGCGCCATGCCGCAGTACAATACACAGGCGTTCCAGTACCCCATTACGGTGCAGGGCCGCTTAAAGGACCAGGAAGAGTTTGGCAATATCATTATCCGCACTAACCCGGCCGATGGCTCGCTGGTGTACCTGCGTGATGTGGCCAGAATCGAGCTGGGGCGGTTTGATTACGGCAGGTCGTCTACCATCAACGGGCACCCATCTACCATGCTCCTGCTCTACCAGGCACCCGGTAGCAACGCCCTTGAAACAGCTGACGGCATTTACGCCACACTGGATGAGCTGAAGCGATCTTTCCCCGCCGATGTGGATTATATTGTTTCGTTTGAAACAGTTTCGGTGGTGGAGGTTTCTATTAAGGAAGTGGTTATTACGTTGGCAGAAGCCCTCATACTTGTAATTCTGGTGGTGTTCCTGTTCCTGCAAAGCTGGCGAGCCACCCTGGTTTGTATTCTGGCCATCCCCGTGTCTATTATCGGCACGTTTGTGTTCTTTATTCCGCTCGACTTCACCATCAACACGCTTACCCTGTTTGGTTTCGTGCTGGCAATTGGTATTGTGGTAGACGACGCCATTGTGGTGGTAGAAGCCGTGCAGCACTATATCGACCACGAGCGCCTTTCGGCCAAAGAAGCCACACGCAAGGCCATGAAAGAGATAACCGCGCCGGTTATTGCCATTGGCCTGATTCTGGCGGCGGTGTTTATCCCGGTTGGTTTTATACCGGGCATCGTGGGTCGGCTATACCAGCAGTTTGCCATCACCATCGCTATATCCGTGCTGATTTCTGCCTTTGTGGCGCTTACGCTTACTCCGGCCCTCTGCTCTATTATGCTGCGGCCGATGAACGTGAATGAAAAGTCCAAAGGCCTGAACAAGTTCTTCTTCAAGTTCAACAACTGGTTTGGCCGCACCACCAACTCGTACTCTAACGGTGTAAGAAAGAGTATCAGGTTTGCTCCTCTGGTGCTCATTCTGCTGGTTTGTGTGTATGCCGGCACCATCGGCCTGTTCACCATAAAGCCTACCGGCTTCATTCCTACTGAAGATGAAGGCCGCGTGTTCGTTTCCATCGAACTGCCCGAAGGGTCCTCCACAAACAGAACAAAAGATGTGCTCGACAAAATGGGCAAGATCCTGGGCGAAGAACCCGCTATCCGGAATTACACAGCTATCGCCGGCCTTAATGCCATCAATTTCTCCTTCAAGTCGAACAGCGGTACCTTCTTTGTGCAGATGAAGCCCTGGTCAGAGCGTAAAGATCCGTCTTTGCAGTTGCAGGGTGTGCTGGCATCGCTTAATCAGAAGTTCGCATCTATCAAAGAGGCAAATGTGATCATTGTGGCACCTCCCGCTATTCCGGGGCTGGGCAGCACCGGAGGTTTCAGCTTTATGCTGCAGCAGCGTACAGGTGGCGGCGACCTGAAAGAGTTCGAGAACGTGATGAACCAGTTCCTGGGCGCCGTAAACCAACGACCCGAAATTGCGATGGCCTATAGCTTCTTCAATACGCGCACACCCGGGTACCATGTGGATGTAGACCGCGAAAAAGCAAAACAGCTGGGCGTTTCGGTTTCAGACGTTTACAATACCATGTCTTCGCTGATGGGTAGCCGCTACATAAATGACTTTACCCGCTACGGCCGAAATTTCAGGGTGGTGGCACAGGCTGACACGGCTTACCGCATGGATATCGAGAGCCTTAAACAGTTTTATGTGATGAACAGGCAGGGCCAGTCGGTGCCGCTCAGTGCGCTGGTTACTTCCCGTGTGGTAGAGAATGCTTCGGTGATTTCGCATTACAACCTGTTCCGCTCTGCGGAGATCAGTGGCAGTGCCGCACCTGGCTATAGTAGCGGGCAGGCGCTGGAGGCACTGCAGGAGGTGGCCGCCGAGGTGCTGCCAACAGGCTATGGCTATGACTTTTCCGGCCTCAGCCGCGAAGAGCTGGCCGCAGGCTCCAGCACCATCTACATTTTCTCACTATCGATCCTGCTCGTGCTCCTGTTGCTGGCAGCCCTTTACGAAAGCTGGTCGGTGCCTTTCTCTATTCTCTTTGCCATTCCGCTGGGTATGTTCGGGGCTATTCTGGCCCTTACCTTCTTGCCTAAACTAGACAACAACGTGTATGCCCAGATCGGGATGATCACGCTGATCGGTCTGGCTGCCAAAAACGCGATCCTGATCGTGGAGTTTGCCAAAGAGCGTGTAGACACCGGCATGGAGCTGATTGCCGCCACCATAGAGGCCGTGAAGCTGCGCCTGCGCCCAATCATCATGACATCAGCCGCCTTTATTCTGGGGGTTGTTCCGTTGGCAATGTCATCCGGCGCTGGTGCCGTTTCGCGGCAAACAATTGGCTGGACAGTTATCGGGGGGATGCTGGCGGCCACGTTCCTGGCCATTTTTGTGGTGCCGGTGCTTTATGTGGTTATTACCCGGGTGGCTTACGGCAGTAAAAAACTGGCGGAGCTGGAAGAGCTCAGAAAAGTAGACGACCACGAAGGCCATGACCCGACAGCTGTTGGTCATACCTAAAACAGGTTGCTTATTCAAAATACAAAAGGTCCTGGTTTATAGCCGGGACCTTTTGCTTTTATCCACCTGCCTTCGATCTGGAGGCAGCGGCAGCAACAGCAACATTTTCCTCCGGAGGGACTTTTTCATTAGAATAATTCGGGTCCGCTACTATTCAGGCTGCCTTTTTTGAACCAGGGAGTTTGGCCCTTGCCGATATTTCATCAGCTAAGGCTTCGGAGTTGATTCGGGCTTTCTCACGTTTAATCTTCCTCTACGTCAGGGTGATGCAATTGCCCGGGCATCAGGAGGAGGATCAGTTAGTGTGTCCTGCCTTCGGGCTCCATATAGCAGCCAGAGCGGGCATTGCCAGGATTCAGCAACATTTATGGCAGTATGCAGTATTAGAGGTAGCTGTAGAAAAAAGCTGTTCGATGCACTTTCTGAACCGTGTTTACCTCCTGGTGCAGCACTCCAACAATCTGGAATCAAAAACTTCTATGAACCCTTATTTAAGTTATAAGCTAAAGATACTTTCTTTGTTTGCCATACTGCTGGTAGTCTACATACACGCTTACACCTTCGAGCTCGCTCCCCACTTCGGTGCCCTGACACAGCAGAAAAGCTACAACAGTTTTATCCAGGATTATATTTCGCAGGGAGTGGCCCGCATTGCAGTGCCGCTGTTTTTCTCTATTTCCGGCTATTTGTTCTTCCTCAATTTTAAGCCTTCGGTAGGCGGATTTCTGAAAAAGTACCAGAAACGGTTCCGGACGCTGGTGGTCCCTTTTTTGCTATGGTCTTTGTATGGCATTCTCTTGTACTTCGTGCTCCAACTCGCGCCAAACAGTGAACTGTTTTTCAAAAACCGTCTGATCCGGAACTTTGACCTTCCGCAGTTTTTCTCCACCTGGCTCAAGCACCCGATCCCGTACCAGCTATGGTTTCTCCGCGATCTGATTTTTCTGGTTCTGCTATCGCCGCTGGTGTGGTTTTACGTCCGGTACCTGAAAGAGGCTGGCATCGCCTTACTGATTGTGCTGTGGGTGTGGCTGTTCGACCTGGATCTTTTCCAGACAGAATCGCTGCTCTTCTTTTCGCTGGGTGCGCTCCTTTCCTTTAGGTCTGGTCTCCTCTTAAAGCAACATACGTCCAACACAACCTACCTGGTGCTGCTGGCCTGGCTGCTGCTCATCCTCCTGAAAACCTGGCTCAGCCATATCGACTTCGATCCAGCCCTCGCCGTCAGGTTGGTGCATAAAGCAGCTATACTCGTAGGCATAGTGGCCGCCTGGATGATTTTCGACAAGGCCTTTCTGGGGCGGGAGGCAAAAGAAAGCCGGATGCTGTGGTTCGCTTCCTTCTCGTTCTTCATCTACGCTTTCCATGAGCCGGTTCTCACTATTTTTAAAAAGGGGCTTTTCTTCTTGTTGGGAACAACCGACCCGGTTACACTCCTTGTATACCTTACGGCACCGCTTGTCGTCATCGCATTAAGTGTTTTGGCAGGCCTGATCCTACAAAAATTGCTGCCCTGGCTCTACGCCCTGCTGACCGGCGGAAGATGATCTTTAAAGTTAGAAAGTTTTTGAAAGTAGAAAGTTAGAGAGGTAGAAAATGGCAACATTAACTTGAGGCGAGAAGGCTCATTCGGTAATTATTCCAATGAAATAAGCCCTCCGGAGCCTTAGCCGCTCGTGCTGCTCTAAATACCCCATTAACTTTCTAACGTTAACCTCACTCCTTGCCTCTCATTTTCTTCTCCATGGCATCCCACAGCTCATGCGGCACCTGGTCGAAGGAATTGAACTCACCGGCACCATAAAGCCACTCCCCTCCATCTATGGTTACGACCTCCCCGTTTACAAAACCGGCGTAATCCGACACCAGGTAGGCGGCCAGATTCGCCAGTTCCTGGTGCTCCCCAAACCGGCCTACCGGAATGCGTTTGAGCGGGTCGATCTGTTCGGCAAGCTGCTTTGGGAACAGCCTGGTCCAGGCCCCTTCGGTTGGGAAGGGCCCGGGGGCGATGGCATTGGAGCGGATACCGTATTTGGCCCACTCTGAGGCCAGCGAACGCGTAAGGGCAAGCACGCCGGCTTTGGCGCAGGCAGAAGGCACCACATACCCGGAACCGGTCCAGGCATAGGTGGTGACGATGTTGAGTATGGCAGCCGGTTTTTGCTGCGCAATCCAGTGCTTGCCCAGGGCTAGGGTGCAGTTGTAGCTGCCCTTCAGCACAATGTCTGTCACCACATCAAAGGCTTTGTGGGTGAGGCGCTCTGTGGGGCTCACAAAGTTGCCGGCCGCGTTGTTCACCAGCACATCCACCTGCCCGAAATGCGACAAAGCCTTCTCCAGCATGGCCTCCACCTCCTGGTATTTGCGCACATCGCAGGCTACAGGCAATACTTCGCCTCCGGTTTGCTGCCTCAGTTCCGCTGCAGATTTTTCCAGAACCTCCATTTTACGGCTCGCTATAACCACCTGGGCGCCAAGTTCCAGAAAATACCTGACCATAGAGCGGCCAAGGCCAGTGCCACCTCCGGTCACGAGTATGGTTTTGCCTTGTAAGGCTCCTTCTTTCAACATAGGTTCTGCTTTCATGGTAGTTATGTATAAGTCTGCTTTGTTGCCGGTGATGTATGTGTAGCATACCTAAATCTATCTGAAACTGTTGCCGTATTCTTTGCAGAAACCTAATATTGTCTATATGAACAAAGAGCAATTAGAACAAGTGCTGACAGAAGCGGCAGATGGCTTGCTGGTGTTAAGCGAGACAGATGCCCCCCTGGAATACTATTTCCATCAGAAATCTGAAGAAGGAACCATAAATGAGGAAATTGTAGCCGCCTGGGCCGGTAAACCTGCCGGTAAAGAAGTGGAGACCGAAGACCTGGATTATTTTTTCAGGAACATGACGAACCCGCACACAGATGCCGGCGAGGAAGTGCAGGCACAGGCAGACCGGTTCCGGAAACTGGTGGAGACCCTGAAAAGGCACCTGAGCGACATTACAGTGTATAAGATAAAAGAGCAGAGCACGAAAGTGCTGATCCTGGGCAGAACTGCTGATGGCGACTATGCTGGCTACGAAACACTGGTGGTAGAGACCTGAGACAACTAACCTGCCTACCCTAAACACAAAGCCCCTGCCAGGATAGCGGCGGGGGCTTTGTATGCAGCAATACTATTTTGCTTTTATTGCGTTGGTCCTTCGTCCACGCGGGCTTCCAGTATGTCCTGAACAGCTTTAGAAACATTGGATAGCAGGTCGTACCCTGTTTTGGCCTCTATGGCATCTACGGTGGTGCGGTACGAGGCCCAGGAGGCGTTCACAGAATTAAAATTGGGCGTGTCTACCGCAATAACCCGGGTATCGGGGGTTATCCGGTTTACGTCGTCGGTACCGACCGGGAGCACCACAATCACTTTCCAGATGCGGTTTGGTACGGTGACCTTTCCTTCTGCTATGGTTTCTTTAAAGCCGTTGCTGCCTTCGCCGCCTTTGCCATAGCTTCCCATAATAATGTAGAGCTCATTCCCCTCGTCAACCAGTTTGCGGCAATAGTTCTCGAGGTTGGCCCAGGTACGCTGGTTGTTGTTCGGCGCCTGCGGAATCATGTTCGTCATCAGGAACGTGCTGGAATTGTCGTCAGCTGAAAGCGTGCGATCGGCTGATGGGCAGTTGTGACCCCGGTCGAAGCCGCTGCCCGTATAATCGGTGGAAACTACTTTATAGAAGTTGGCTGGCAGGGTGTTGTCTGCCCTGAAATTGTCCTGCCGTGGTGCGTCCCCGATCCAGGCGCTGCTCAGGTGCCAGCTCACCCAGTTGGCGGTGCCGCGGTAGCTGTTGTAGGCCAGGGCGTACTGCCGCTTTTCCAGCAGGTAATTATCAAAGGCGGAGGCGGCCCTGCTTGGGTTTCCGAGTGCCAGGTGCGCATCCTGGCTTGGTTTGTTGGGTGCTGTAACTATTTTTTCGGCACAACCAGAAAATAAGGTGAGCGCCAGCAACAGAAACCTGACTACATGTAATTTTTGTGACATACTCTTTTGCATTGAAATCCTGAAACCGAAGCTACAGGATCTGTTGGTCCCAAACAAACCGCTGCGCGCATTAAGTATTTAGGAGGTGAAAATAGAAATTTCTCTAACCACAATTATGCGAATGAAAAGTGGCCTCCAGAGGCTTTTTCAGATGATAGAGGCTAGATACTAGATGTTAGATTTTTTATCTGAATCTAATTAAAGGGCCTCTAACCCAATAATTTGCCGGATGGAAAGATCGACAGGATTAGAGCATATCCAGCATACCTGAGTCCTTATGTTGCCGGATTCTTGTTAGTTCCGTTATTGGCAGCCAGGAAAACCATCTCAAAGCTTCACATCGTCAAATTTCCAAATCACCCATTTAACAATTAGCACATCTGCACATTCATCTTTTAGCACATCAACTCAAATATTCTAATGAAAAAAGCCCTCCGGAGCCAAAAACTGCTACTCCCGCTCCTACAGTCGCTCATCTGTAGCGGGCATGGGGGCAAGAATTTACTTTGTGCAGCGAGTTTACTGTAGCGTTTTTTATATCTTTCTAGATCCCCAAATTACCAGATCTCTGCCTTTCCTAATCTATTTCAGAAGTGGTCCTGCAGGAGTTTATGGGCAGCCAGTATGCCGCTGAGGCAGGTACCCGGAATGCCCTGGCCGGGGTACACCGTATCGCCGCAAAGGTAGGCGCCTTTATGGTCGAGGCGGGCGTCTTTCATGTGCCAGGGCTTAATGCGGCTGTACTGCGGATACCCGCCCACCATGCCAAACTCCCGCGCTGTCCAGAACAGCCAGGCCCCCGGGGTTGCCGACTGCCGGTAAAGGATCTGCTCTTCGGTTATCAACCCTTTATCAGTCAGTAGCCTGATGATGGCATTCTCCAGCACTTTTTTATCGTGGATAATGTGGCTGGCAGGATCATGGATATGGGTGCTGACAGACACCACCGTCTCCTGCTCTGGTGCCCGCCGCTTGTCTTCCGGATGGCTGAAACTGACGAACACGCTTTTGCTGTTGATCAGCGGCAGGCCTTCCGGCACGTGCACCTGGTGATGCAGCACTTCAGGCAAGGGCCTCCCCTGCAGCACCAGCCCCATGGTAAAGGCGCTGTTCAGTTTATCAGACTTCAGGAGATAGGGCTGCAGCGTAGCCTGCACCTTCTCGTCCTTAAAAATCTGTTGCGTATTGTTCAACGGTATACCACTTATCACATAGCGGCTCCGGAAGCTGCTGGTGTTGGTCCAGATCCGGTAGCCGGAAGTCTCGGGCAATACCTGCCTGACCGTTTGCCTGTACAAAACCGAAGACCCATGGGCTGTGATGTAATCTACCAGCGGGTTGACCAAATTAATCAAACCTCCATCCAGGTAATAGTTGCCAAAAAGCGTGTAGCAGAGGGCCGTGGCACCGAACAGCACATTCACCTCGGGCATATAATTTTGCGCCGTAATCAGGAGTTGCTCGTTTACAAAGTCTACAAAGAGCTTGTTTTGTAGCAAGCCGTGTTTTTGCAACAGCTGTTCCACCGTCTGGAAAGCTACCGGCAGCAGGCGCAGCTGCCCTGGCCGCACCTGCCTGGCCGCCTGCCAGAGGTCCTGCAGGTTTGAGAACGGAAAGCTTTTCTGCTGCAGCGACACCTGCCACACCTGCCGGCTGATGCGGTAGCACTGCTCCCAGAACTCCCGCTGCTGGTGCTTGCCAAAAACCCGCTCCGCCTCTTGTATCCACTCATCAAGAGATTGGTAGCGCGTCAGCAACTGGCCGTCCGGCAGGTGCACCTGCATGGGCACCTCCAGCTGGCGCACCGGCACTTGCAGGCCCAGTTCATCGAGCAGGTAGCGGAGCGGCATGTGCTCATCCAGGCCCACAAGCGTGGTGGCGCCTGTCTCAAAGATATAGCCTTTGCGCAGATAAGAACTGGCACAACCGCCAGGGTACTTGGCCTGCTCCAGCACACACACCTGCAGCCCCCGCTTCACCAGAAGCGCCGCAGCCGACAGGGCTCCAAAACCAGAGCCGATCAGTACCACATCGTAGGTCATGCATTTTCAGGGTTTGTTTGTTAAACCGATCCAAGTCTGAATTGTTACCTTTATGCTTATAAAAGGATAGTGGAGCCAGGCCGCATGGTGTGGGGGCGTTTGGTACTAAAAGCAGGTTAAGGCGATTATGGCAGCAGGAAAATGGGAGGAGCCGGAAATTTCCGGTAATTTGGGGCGGGCGGCAAAGAACAAACTCTTATAAATGACTTTTTTTTAAATGAAAACAACTGCTGATATTAGTGTATTGGGTTGCGGCTGGTTAGGCTTGCCTTTGGCTGAGAAGCTCGTTCAGAACGGCTTTCGGGTACATGGTTCTACCACCACACCTGCCAAGCTCCAGGTGCTGCAGGAAAAGCAAATTGCGCCTTTTCTGTTCAACCTGGACGAGACCGAGCCGGATCAGGAGACACTTGCTGCGTTTCTGGACTCCAAGGTACTGGTCCTCAATATTCCGCCCCGGATCAGGTCGGGACAGGGAGACGAGCTGTTGCCTAAGCTTCGCAGGCTCCGGAAAGCCATGCTCGATTCTCCTGTTAGCAGAGTGCTGTTCGTTAGTTCTACAGCGGTGTACCTGGACCTGAACCGGGTCGTGACTGAGGAGGATATTCTTTTTACGGAGGAGCAGGAACCCGACAATTTGCTGCTACAGGCAGAAAAACTGTTTCAGGACCGGGAAGATTGGGTGACCACCATTGTGCGCTTTGGCGGCCTGGTGGGCGGCAGCCGGCAGCCGGGGCGTTTCATGGCCGGCAAACAGAACCTGCCCGACGGAGACGCCCCCGTAAACCTGATTCATCTGGAGGATTGTGTGGAAATTCTGCACCGGATTATGGAGGAAGAAAAATGGGGCAGCGTGTATAACGCCTGTGCCGACGAGCATCCTACCCGCAGAGACTTTTATACCCGGGCGGCCCTCGCCATCCATGCCACCCCGCCTACTTTCCTGGATATGGAAAATACAAGTTTTAAACGCATCAACAGCGATAAATTAAAACAGGAGCTCTCCTATCAGTTTCTGCACCCTGATCCCATGCGGTTTTTTTAATGAGTGAGTGAATAAGTGAGGAATTATTGAAATGGAGATTTTTTTAATAATTCAACAATTTAACAACTCAATAATCAACAATTTAACAACCAACAACCGACAAAATGAACGTAGTGGTGATAGGCGGAGGCGCTGCCGGATTTTTTGGAGCTATTACCTGTGCAGAATCAAACCCAAAGGCGCGGGTGCTGCTGCTGGAGAAATCGAATAAGCTGCTGGCAAAAGTCCGGGTGTCGGGGGGTGGCCGTTGCAACGTGACGCACAGCTGCTTTGTGCCTTCCGTTTTCTCGCAGCACTACCCCCGGGGCAGCAAGGAGCTAAAAGAAGCTTTAAAAACGTTTGGCGCAAGCGAAACAATCGCCTGGTTTGAGCAGCGGGGCGTGCAGCTCAAAACGGAAGCGGATGGCCGTATGTTTCCTGTCACCAACAACTCCGCCACCATTGTAGACTGCCTGCTGCAGGCAGCCAGAAAGGCTGGCGTAGAGATCAGGACCAGTACCGGTGTTGAGAAAATTGAAGCGCTGCCTGCCACCGCCGGCCCTATCCGCTTTAAGTTGGTGTTAAGCAACGGGAGCACCCTACAGGCAGACAAGGTGCTGGTATGCACTGGCGGGAACCCCAAAGAAGCAGGCTACGACTGGCTGAAAGCGCTGGGGCATTCCATACAAAAACCTGTGCCGTCCCTTTTTACCTTCAACGTGCCAGCTTCTCCGCTCAAAGAACTGCAGGGCATAGCAGTACCTAAGGCCAGGGTACGCATTGCCGGGCAGAAACTGGAGTACGAGGGGCCGCTGCTGATCACGCACTGGGGCTATAGCGGACCGGCTGTGCTGAAGTTGTCGGCCTGGGGAGCGCGTATATTTAATGAGCAGAACTACCATTTCACGGCACTCATCAACTGGATTCCGGAGTTTACGGAAGAAACCCTGCGGCAACATCTGCAGCAGTACCGGCAGTTGCACCCAAAAAAAGTAGTAGCCACCAACCCGCTTTTCGGGCTGCCACAGCGCCTCTGGAAAGCCCTGACACAGTTGGCTGAAGTACCATCAGCAGTAATATGGGGCGAGCTGCCCGCCAAAAACACCAACAAGCTGGTGGAGTCGCTGCACCGTGCGCCCATTGAAGTAAAAGGCAAAACCACTTTTAAGGAAGAGTTCGTGACCTGTGGTGGCGTGGAGCTGAGCCAGGTAAACATGCGCACGCTGGAGAGCCGTCTGCAGCCGGGCCTTTACTTTGCCGGCGAGGTGCTCGACATCGACGGCATAACGGGAGGCTTCAATTTTCAGGCCGCCTGGACCACCGGCTACCTGGCCGGAAAAGCCATGGCACAGCCAGACCAGCAGCCATAAGTATAGGAATCTAAAGATGGAAACAAATTGATTATAATAGCAGTACAACTCCTTTACAAACCATTCATGTATAAAGACTATGGAAATCAATAAAGAAATTGTTTCGACTGTACACCACCTCATCGAACGTTGTAAAGACGGTGCCAAAGGTTATAAAACAGCATCCGAAGATATTGAAGATAAGAACCTGAAAGATCTTTTTAAGAAATACGCCGTGCAGCGCGACAGCATGATTACGGAGTTGCAGGACCAGTTGCATAAATTCGGCAAAACCGACGACGAATCGAGCTCTATTGAAGGAACGATTCACCGTGCCTGGATCGACATTAAATCCGCCCTGACTTCTAAAGACACCAAACGCGTGCTGGAAGAGTGTGAACGAGGCGAGGATTATGCGCTGAAAGCTTATGAAGAAGCCCGAAGTGCCAACCTTCCGGGCGAGTTAAAAGCGGTGGTAGAGCAGCAGTACCAGGATGTGAAGAACGCACACGACCATATCCGCACACTCCGCGATAATGCTTAAATAGGCATAATCGGTAAATACCGGAAAGGAGCTTCGGCTCCTTTTTTTGTTTCTAAACGGGCGACCCAACTATTTATATCCCTACCAGTTAGTTTCTTCGCTTTGAGTTTCCTTGCGCTGTTTGCTGGCAGCGCTTTGGGTAAGTCAGCAATTGATCTGTTTCAGCCAAAGTAGGGTTTCTGTCAGCGAACAGCTCCTGCAAGCACGTGGAGGTAAAGCAGAAGCTGCCCCTCGTTGAATCACTCGCAGGAGCTGCGCACGCTGCGAGGTTTGGCGCAAACACCGATTATTTGAATGAAAACAGCCCTCCGGAGCTCCTTTTGTCTGCTGCTGCACATGAGGCTATCGAATTAAACAGAAGTCTCCAGCAGCAATTATTGATTCCTACAACAGGAGCAGCAACGGCAGAGCCCTCGCGAGGGCCTTTTTCATTGGAAAAATTGGCGTGCCTAGCATCTTTTGGTCAAGATGTCTTCAAATAGTATACAATGGATACCCTTACATAGGCTTTGTGTTCCAATTATTAAATGTTTTGCAGCCATCTACTCTAAATATAATTTGACTACCCCCCAAAAGCGATAAGCCTGGTATCCGTCTGACACCAGGCTTATCATTTAACTGCGTAAACAGTTAATAATCTTCCAACCTTTTTATTATTTCTCTTTACGCCCGCCACAAATTAAAGTTGAGGCTGCTCTGAAAAAAATAGGCCAGGTTACTACCTGGCCTATAACTTATTGGTTTACAATTCCTTTTCTCTGAAACAAGAGCTTAGAATCTTTTCTTTCTGAAACCGCCTCGGTCTCCACCACGGTCACCGCCACGATCGTCGCGACCGCCACGGCCACCAAAACGGCTTCCGCCACCGCCGCCATAACTGCCGCGGTCGCCTCTTCCTCTGTCTCTGTCGCCACCGAAGCCGCCACGGTCACCGCCATAGCCACCTCTGTCGGCTCTATCACCGCCAAAACCGCCGCGGTCGCTTCTGCCACCACCTTCAATGCTGCCGCTGCCTTTTTTCTGCGCTTTTTCGATGCTCACCATGCGGCCATCCACTTCTATGCGGCCCATGCTCTGCACAATATCGGCGGTGTATTCGCTGGGTACTTCCACAAAGCTGAACTTATCGTACAGGTCTATATCGCCCACTTTACCGGCCGGAATGCTGCTGTTGTTAGAAAGCAGGTCGATCAGGTCGCGCGGATGTACACGGTCTTTCTTGCCGATGGTGATGAACAGGCGGTCGAAGCCGTCTTTCGATTTGCCAAGGCCTTTTTCTGCTTCCATGCCCTGCTCTTTGGTCTTCGCTTCCTTCATGCTCATTTTAAGCAGGGCAGCAGCCACCTCCAGCGAGGTATATTCTTCGTTCTCCGAAATAAATCGCTCAATACGGCCCAGGTGCTTGGTAAGCGCCCCTTTGGCAAGCACTTCTTTTACTTTGCCGAAGTATACGTTGGTACGGATCTCGTTTACGTCTTCGTAGGTAGGCACCTGCTGCATCACGATTTTTGCCTTCGTGAAGCGGATGATGTCCTTCAGTTTGAAAACGTCTGTTCTGCCGCCTACAAAAGAGAAAGCCCGGCCAGACTTGCCGGCACGGCCGGTACGGCCGATGCGGTGCACGTAGGCTTCCTCATCCTGCGGCAGGTCGTAGTTAAACACAGCCTCTACGTTGTCTACATCCAGACCACGGGCAGCCACATCAGTAGCCACCAGTATCTCGAGGGTAGCGTTACGAAATTTCTGCATCACGTTAGAGCGCTGGTTCTGGTTCATGTCGCCATGCAGGCCATCGGCAAAATAGCCACGAGCCTGCAGGTTCGACACCAGTTCGTCTACCATGCGTTTGGTATTACAGAACACGATGGCCGACTTCAGGTTGTACATGTCGATCAGGCGCGAGAGCACTTCTGCTTTCATGCTGCTGCGCACTTCAAAATACGCCTGGTCTATGTTCTCTACCGTCAGTTCCTGGTGCACCACCTTCACGATCACAGGATCAGTCTGGTAGGCCTTGGTAAGCTCCATGATCGGCTTGGACATGGTAGCAGAGAAGAAGATCGTCTGGCGCTCAGCCGGAATCTGCTTCAGCACGAACTCAATATCTTCACGGAAACCCATGTCGAGCATTTCATCGGCTTCGTCCAGAATAATTTTCTTTACATTGTCTAATACCAGCGTGCCGCGCTCAATATGGTCCATTACGCGGCCTGGCGTACCGATAACGATCTGAACACCCTGCTTCAGGGCACGCAGCTGGCGCTCGTATGGCTGTCCGCCATAAATTGGGACTACGCTAATGCCTGGCTTGTATTTGGCCAGTTTCTGGATCTCGCCGGAAACCTGAATGGCCAGTTCGCGGGTAGGGCACAGGATCAGTGCCTGAACACTGCGGTTATTCTCATCAATACCCTCGATGGTCGGAATGCCGAAGGCGGCCGTTTTACCGGTTCCTGTCTGTGCCTGACCAATTATGTCGCGGCCCTCTAAAACAACGGGAATAGCCTGGGTCTGGATAGGGGAAGCTTCTTCGAAGCCCATGTCAGCGACGGCGCGCTGTACTTCCGGCGAAAGCGGAAGTTCATCAAATCTGATTTTGTTCATCTGTATTATTATTACCTTTTACATCTATCTGGAGGCAGCCTGCTTTTAACCTTTCTCTTACGTAAGTGAAGAGCGAAACGAAGAAATAAAAACAACTAGTCTTGCCCAAATTGATGGTGGTTCCAGTTATACAGTACTTTCAGACCGATTCCAAATCTGGCGCAAAGGTACGTATTAATTGTGATCAATGCTAATGCCACGGCTAATTAACTAGCTGACGAATGCGGCCTGTAAAGTTTAATAGAAGGCATGTGGTGGTAAATCTTTTATAATAATTCTTAATTTGTTCCTCTATTTCTTTAATTAATAGGTTTTTAACCAGCTATAAACTCCGATTCACCCAAGCCTGAGAGAATCTGGCAGATTATTTTAAGGTTGGCGTATTTTTTTAACACAGGCTACGTACTATTTACAAGGTGGCCGCTCGCTATATAGCAGTCTAATAATGATGATTGCTGCGCTATAGGTGGTAATGATGAGCGGAAAAGTCACCTCAAACTGTCTTACCTGCCAACTGCTACAGTACAGACGTGTACGGGGCACGCCGCAACCCGAATGTGTAGTACTGCTCCTGCCTGTACTGCTTCACTGATTCCATTTTATGTAGAACCCTTTTTACTGTCTATAAACATGTTACACTTCTCTAAAATCTCGTCTAAGGGTAAAGACTTTAATATTATCGCATCTGGTGCGCTGGCCTTCAAAATTCATAACAAAATTCTTAAGGAAGATTGTTTTCAGCAAGACACTTCCATCAGTCGCCATATGTTGCTCGACAACAGCAGCATTCTGGCCTCCTCCCCCGGCCAGAAAAAAGTCTTCTTCGTAATCATATCCGACCTTGATAAAATAAACACTGCCTCTCTGTGCAGAATGATTTCAAAAGAGCGCGCGAACGGCGGTTATGCCGTTTGCCAGATCATCCCGATGCTGTACAACGAGCCCTCTTTCAGAGCCTTAAAAATGCTCCGGCAATCTTTCGATGAGGTGCTGGAACTTGGCAAGTTCACTATAAACACCAGCAAGGTGCTGGTAAACACAGAACAACAGAATTGCATCATTACCGATTTCAGCTTGTCGATGGCCAGGATCATGTACCAGATTTGTGTGAAAGATTTTACGTCGGCCGCCGCCGCAGATACCAGCCGGAGAGAAAGAGAATTTGCCGGAGTCTAAATAATCTATTTGTACTAGTGTACCATTTATATTGTACCTGACAGGCAGCAGCAAAAGCAGAAATGTGCTTTGTAGGGGCATTTTCATTTAAATAATTAGTGAGTTCAGCCATAGCTGGTGGCATCTGCAAAGGATGACAGGGACAGTTCATGTACCTGAAATGTATAGACACCGAAAGGCAAAGCTCTGGCTCCTCTCTTATGCGCATGAAAGGCCTCTTACAAAGCCATTTCTTCTGCAGCTCTGCTGCCTGGGCAGGCAAAGAAATGCGCCCACATTTGCCGAAACTGCTGTTTCGCTTGTATCTTTAAGGGTACGAACGATACAGTGACCGACTATGCCTTCTACTTTTAAAATCTACTCTTCCTCTGCGGGGTCCGGTAAAACCTACCAACTGACCCTGGAGTACCTGAAGCTGGCGCTGCACACGCCCGACCCGGACTATTATCGCTCCATCCTGGCGATCACGTTTACCAACGATGCGGCAGCCGAGATGAAGGAGCGTATCCTGTCGGCGCTGCGCGGGTTTAACGATACTACCGCTACAGAGAAAGAGCTGGCTAAGAGTGAGCAACTTTTGGAGGCCGTAACAACAGTCCTTCAAAAAGAGAATCCGGAAGAAAGGCCTGATAAGGAAGAGGTGCGGCAGCGAGCAGGCAGACTGTTCCAGCAGATCCTGTACAACTACAGCGATTTCAGTGTGAGCACCATCGATAGCTTTGTGAACAAGATCGTGCAGGCCTTTACGCGGGAGTTGAACATTCCGCACAATTTTGAGGTAGACCTGGACTCGCAGACGCTGGTGGATACGGCTGTGCAACTGCTATTGGATAAGGTTACCAGCAGCAAGGGCGACCTGCTGTCGGAGACCCTGGAGCAGTATGCCTTAGAAAAAGCGCGTGAAGGCCGCAGCTGGAACACTTTGACTGACGATCTGTCTGACTTCGCTAAAAACCTGCTGAACGAGCAGGTGTACGAGGCCGTAACCGACCTGCAGGAGCTGACGCTGGCCGATTTTAAAACCATCAAGGCGGAGTTGCTGCAAACGAAACAGCAGATTGAGGAGGCGGTGCAGGAGGCCGCGCAGCAGGGTTTGGCAGCCATAGAGCAGGCCGGCCTCTCCCCTGCCGACTTTTACCAAAGCACACGCGGCATCTGTGGCTACTTCAGCAAATTTGCCCGCGAGGCAGATTTAAGTTACGGCAACAATTACGCCCGCCAGACGGTGGAGGACAACAAGTGGTACGCAGGCAAGGCATCCACGGCCACTAAGAGCCAGATCGACAGCATCAGCGGTCAGCTTTCGGAGCTGTACCTGCACATAGAGGAGATTAAAGAGAAATTTGCGCCAACAGCAGCCCTCATAAAGGCCGTGGTACCGCACCTGTACAAAATATCGGTGCTCAACGAACTGGAGAAATGCCTGCAGGAGATCAAGCTGGACAAGAACACGGTGCACATTTCGGAGTTCAACAAGCGCATTATCGACATTGTGCTGCAGGAGCCGGTGCCCTTTATTTATGAGCGACTGGGTGAGAAATATAACCACATCCTGATCGATGAGTTTCAGGACACCTCGGTGCTGCAGTGGAACAACCTGCTGCCGCTCGTGGACAACGCGCTGGCCTCCGGGCATTTCAGCATGGTGGTGGGCGATGCCAAGCAGGCCATTTACCGCTGGCGCGGGGGCGAAATGGAACAGATACTGCACCTCTACAAGGGCAGCACCGAGCGCCTGTACCAGAACCGCCGGCACGGGCAGCTGGTGCGGGAGCGGTACGAATCGGTGAGCCACTCTTTGTTACCTGCCAACCTGAATATCAATTACCGGAGCCGGGCCGAGATCATCGACTTCAACAACGAGCTCTTTACGTTTGTGAGTGAGCAGCACCAGGAGTATGAAATGTTCGCCTCTATTTACGACGAGAGCTTCAGGCAGAAGGTACCGGCAGGCAGCAATAAAACCGGCGGGCATATCCAGATCATGTTCACGTACCCTGAGGACGCCAACTTTAAATATGATTTCCGCTCCTGCGCCCGTACCGGAGAACTCTATGAGGGCTACACTCGCCCAGAGATCCTGAGTTACGACGAGAGCATGCTCAACATGGTGCTGCAACTGGTGCAGCAGGGCCTGCAGGATGGGTACGAACTAAAGGACATGGCCATCCTGTGCCGTACCAACAGCAAGAGCAAGCTGATCGCCAACTTCCTGAAAGAGCGCCGCTACGACATTATTTCGCAGGACTCGCTCTCGCTGCAGTTTGCCGAAGTCGTGAACCTGATCATCGCGCTTTTCAGGGTGTTTAACCGGCCAAACGACACGCTGGCGAAGTCGGAGGCACTGTACCTGGTGTGTGCCGTGGCGCTGGAGGTGATTCCGGACACACCCATGACGCAGCGCATCGCCGAAATTGCCAAGGCCCGGGATCCGCAGGCTTTTTATGACCAGCTGCGCGTGTTTGGTTTTGATGTGAAGGAGCGGGAAACCGGCAACCTCTCCATCTACGAGCTCACGGAGCAGCTGATTCGAATATTCAAGCTCCTCGACCACAACAACGAATGCGAGTACCTGTTCCGGTTCCTGGACCTGGTGCTGGAGTACAGCCTCAAAAACAGCAACAACCTCAACAATTTCCTGGCTTACTGGGATGTGCAGAAAGAGAAACTAAGCATCAACACGCCCAAAGAGCGGAACGCCATTACCATCACCAGCATCCATAAATCCAAAGGGCTGGCCTACCCGATCGTGATCATACCGTTTGCCGACTGGAGCACCGAGCCCATGACCCGGGCGCTTATGTGGAGCCATTTGCCGGAGGAGGTGAGTGTGACAGGCAAGCTGCGCAGCGTGGCAGTTAACATAAGTTCTAAACTGGAGGCAACAGTGCTTGGCGCGCAGTACCAGACGGAGATTGAGAAAACCTTTATCGAGAACCTGAACATGCTCTACGTGGCCCTGACCCGCCCCATCGACCGGCTCTACCTGATCGGCAACGGCAAAGACCTGCTGGAGGAGAAAAAAGCAGCCAGAGCCCTGGACGGTTCTGTCAAAAACATCAGTCACCTGCTTTACCGCTACCTGGTGCACAAGGAGCTGTGGCAGCCGGATCAGCTGTGTTACCAATTGGCCAGCGGAAACCAGCAGCAACAACAGCACACGCAGCTCGACAAGGACCACACCTACCACCTGGAGCACCTGGTCACTTCCGACTGGGCCTCGAGGTTGCACCTCAAACAGCACGCCAACAACGTGTTCGACTTTGAGACGCAGACAAAGCAGCGGGCTTTGAATAAAAAGCTGCACTACGCCCTCTCCCACCTGCTCAATGCCTCGCAGCTGGACCAGGTGCTGCGCCAGATGGTGAACGAAGGCATCATCAGCGAGCGCGAGAAACCAAACCTGCGCAAGCGCCTGCAGCCCATTCTGGAGCACCCCAAGCTGCAGCACTACTTCTCCGAAAAAGTGGTGGTGGAACATGAAAAAGAGTTACTTGATGCCCGCGCCTACCTCTACAAACCCGACCGCGTGGTTTTTGACGGGGCGCAGGTAGTGCTGGTAGAGTTCAAGCTGCCCCCGCCCGAACCGGAGCACCGCAACAAGCTCGACCACTACGCCGTGCGTTTTAAGCAGCTGGGTTACGAGCAGGTGAAGTGTATCCTGTACTACTTCGATACGGAGCAGGTGCTGGAATGGGGCTACGGCAGCAAATCGATGCAGATGGGGCTGGCCTTATAAACTTACCGGAACTGCATAAATTGTCTCCGGAGGGCCTTTTTGATTAGAATAATTGAGCGGCTTAATTTCCAGTTCTATTCTCATAGCTGTTAAGTGCCTGAAAAGCCACCAGAAAGCATAGCTGCCAGAGTACCGCTTTTTATTTAGTTTTTGCACTTTAAGCTCCGTGGGCTACCCCCTGACAGCCCACTTGAAGCGAGTCAGCCATTGGTGTGCTCACGCAAAGAAAGGTCGGCCAGCAGGCAGCCCTAAGGAAAAAGGCTAAGCAACAATCAAATTATTCTAATCAAAAAGCCCCTCCGGAGGTGCTGCTGCTCCACCCTTGTATTACCCAAGGCCCCCGATTTTCACCTGCCGGATGGGTCGCCCGAAACAGAAACCTTTGCCAGTACACTTTCTGCGAACCCAGGCGCCAGCCGCCGATTTTTTATTTTTTTATTATATATTGCATTTGCAGGAAGCCCTAATTTTTTAAAACTGCGTAAGAAGGCTGGCTACAAAGCCTTCTACCACCAAATTTCAGAAAACAAGACAAAGCACTTTGACTTTCCTACCCAGTATGTGAATGGTTGAAGCGGATTAAAATTCTTATGCACAATTACCAGAACCATACCGTAGACCTTTCGAACTGCGATACAGAACCGATTCATCTTATTGGCCGCATCCAGCCGCACGGATTTATGATCGTGATGGATGCCACTACTTTTCAGATAGAGCAGGTCAGCCGGAACATTCAGGATTTTATAGCCCATGCAGCGCCGGATGCATTGGTAGGCAAGCCCATCGCCGAGATTTGCACCTCATCAGAATTCCCGGTATTGCAGGCACAGCTGCAGGCCTCTACCGTGCTGAACCCTCAACTGCTGACGCTGAAAGGCCGGCAGTTTTTTGGTTTCCTGCACGAAACTGAAGGCCGGCTTGTACTGGAATGTGAGCCCTACCAACAAACAACCGACGAAAAACGCTTTGAGCGCACATATGCCTTCTCCGAGTTTCAGACCCAGCTAAACAACAAGGATACGCTGCTGGACCAGGGCCAGCTCCTGGTGGATTATGTGCAGCACATACTGAACTACGACCGGGTGATGCTGTACGTTTTCGACACCGACTGGCATGGCGAAGTAATTGCTGAAAAAATTAAGCCTGGCACCCACTCTTACCTGCACCACCATTTCCCCTCTACTGATATTCCTGCACCCGCCAGAGCTTTGCTGGAGAAAAAGCATGTCAGGCAGATACCGGATATCGGTGCGGCGGCCGTCGACCTGGTTCCTTACCTGAACCCGGCCACTGGCAAACCGACAGATATCCTAAAGTCGGAGCTCCGGAATCCGTCAGAGATACACCTGGAGTACCTCCGCAACATGGAAGCCTTTGCTACGCTCTCCATTTCCGTTATGGTTAAAGGGAAATTGTGGGGGCTTATAACCTGCCAGCACCAACGCCCTAAGTTCATCAACTACTGGATGCGCCAGACCTGTAACCTGGCAACCAAGGCCTTTGCCAATGCGGTGCTGGCCTCTCAGGAAATGCGCGACATCAGCGTTCTGGAGCACTACAAGCAACTGGAAGAAGCCCTTGTTAACCAGGTAATAGCGGCAGGCACTATAACCAAGGGGCTGTTTGAAGGAAAACATAACCTGCTCGACCTTACCACCTGCTCCGGCGCTGCCCTGTTTGCAGATAATGAACTGGCGGTGACCGGGAAGGTGCCGGACCGGGAGCAGCTGATGCAGCTCCTGCAATGGCTGTCTGATACGAACAAGGAGCGTGTTTTTTATACCCGCGAACTCTCCAGACAGTTTCCTGCCGCAGCTGCTTACCAACACTTGGCGAGCGGCTTGCTGGCCCTGGAAATTTCGAAGTATAACAAAGAGTACATCCTGTATTTTAAGCCCGAGATACGGGAAAGTGTTGTTTGGGCAGGCAACCCAGAAAAACCGGAGTTGGCTAAGGCAAACGACAAAATAAGGCCCCGCAAGTCTTTTGACAAATGGGTGGAAATAATAAAAGGCAAATCACTCCCCTGGACGCTGAACGAGCTTGAAATAACGCAGGTGCTGCTCAAAGATGTCATCGCCATCATTCTCCGGAACCAGGCAGGCAGACTTGAGCAGCTGAACCGGAATCTGCACAATTCAGCCAGGAGCCTGCGCAGAAAGAACGAGCGTCTGGAAGACTTCACTCATATCATTACCCACAACCTTCGTTCCCCGATCAGTAACATTCAGGGCTTGTATAACCTGTACGAGGCAGAGCCAACCCATGAAACAGGGGCTGAGGTAATGCGGCGCATGCATGTTGTGATCGATAACATGGCCTCGACCATAGACGACCTGAACGCCATTCTGCGGGCTGCCCTCGACCAGCAGCTCTCCCAGGATACAGTTAATATAGCCGGCCTGGTGGAGAAAGAAAAGCAGAATATGGAAGCCGTGCTGACTGAGACCGGAGGTGAGATCCTCACGGATTTCCAGGCTCCGGAAATAACGATGCCGAAGGTGTACATGGAGAGTCTGATCCACAACCTCCTGTCCAATGCCGTTAAATACAGATCGCCTGACCGTAAGCCGGTAGTACACCTGAAATCCTGGCAGGAAAACAACACCTTCTTCCTGACCGTCTCCGACAATGGCCTTGGCATTAACCTGGACAGGCATGGCCAGAAGATATTTGGGCTATTCCAGACATTTCACTCTCACAAAGAAGCAAAGGGATTGGGGCTTTACATCACCAAAATGCAGGTCGAATCTTTAGGCGGCACTATAGCCGTAGAAAGTGAGCCTGGGCAGGGTACGACCTTCACTGTCCGCTTCGATTCGCACCCGGGATAGCCGAAGTTTGCCATAAATTTATTTACTTGCTCCTGAACACGAATCCGCTCGTGACTATTCTTGACAAAACAATATGGAACAACGCATAACGCTGATTACGCTGGGCGTAAAGAACCTGCAGCGTTCAAGAGACTTTTACAGGAATGTTTTTGGCTGGGAACAGACGGAAGCCAGCACCGAAAGCGTTATTTTTATGCAGCTGAACGGCCTGCAACTGGCCTTGTTCCCGCAGGAGTCGCTGGCCGACGATGCAGGTGTGGCGGCCGATGGCAAAGGCTTCAGAGGCTTTTCGCTGGCACACAACATGCGGTCGGAGCAGGAAGTAGATGCGCTGGTAACAGAGCTGGAGCAGAAAGGTGCCCGCGTACTGAAGAGGCCGGAGAAAGTTTTCTGGGGAGGCTACAGCGGCTACATTGCCGACCCCGACGACAACCTTTGGGAAATAGTCTACAATCCGTTTCTCCCGCTGGATGAGCAGGGAAATGTGTCAATTTAGTTGTTGATTGTTAGATGTTGATTGATGGGGAGGGCGTTAGCTCAAAAGGATTTATATTTTATCAGATCGCGCACTTCCGTTAATTAAAATGATCGCGCCCAATTCACAACATCAAAAAGCTTAATTCAGAAATTATCATCCAACAATCAACCACCAACAACCAAACCAGTGCAGACTTTCCTGGAGCTAACGGCCAAATACGTGTACGAGAAGTACAAAGAGAACATCAGTGAGCTTTGTATTATCCTGCCATCGCGCCGGGCCAGTTTCTTTTTTAAGAACGCCCTGGCACAGGCGGCACCGGAGCCGATCTGGTCGCCCGAGGTGGCCGGTATGGAGGACTTTATCTGCCGCCTGGCCAAAGTGGATGTGCTGGAGCCGATTAACCTGCAACTGGAACTTTACGACCTTATGCGCGAGCAGGACCCTACGCTGGACTTCGACCAGTTCGTAACCTGGGGAGGCACTTTGCTTGACGACTTCAGCCGCATAGACCAGAACCTGGTAGACACGGGCAAGCTGTTTGAGTACCTCTCGGAGGCGAAGGCGCTGGAGCGATGGGACCCGAAGTTTCTGGGCAAAGACATGTCGCCGCGTATGCGGAAGTACTTTAGCCTCTGGGATAATATTGAAAAGACATACCTGAACCTGCAGAAGCACCTGCACCGCAACAAGCAGGCTTACACCGGCATGGCCTTCCGTAAAGTGGCCGAAAACATCAACCGTCTTGCGAAGGAGCCTGGCTGTGTCCAGTATATTTTTATCGGTCTGAATGCGCTTACCAGATCTGAGGAAGTGATTATTAAAGCCCTGCTGAAACATGACAAGGCAGAGGTGCTCTTCGACAGCGACGATTTTTACATGGAAGAGGGCACACCGAACCGCGCAGGCAGCTTTCTGCGAAAATATAAATCGTCCTGGAACCTGCCGGAGTGGCGCTGGCAGCAGAACCTGCTCCTGACCGAGGAGAAAGAAATAAACGTGATTGGTGTGGCCAACGCCAGCATGCAGGGCAAACTGGCCGGGCAACTGCTGCAGGAGATCCGGCAACAGGACAAACATTCGCAAACGGCCATTATTCTGCCAGACGAAACTCTGCTCCTGCCCGTACTGCACTCCATTCCGGATGCCGTACCGAACTATAACGTGACCATGGGTTTGAGCTTTAAAGGCACGCCCCTGTTCAACCTGATAGACCTGCTGTTTGAGGTGCACCTGACCGGCGTAACGCAACTACAGGATGTCGGCTACAAAGTGTACCAGTATCACCACCAGTCGGTGACCAAGCTCCTCACCCATCCTTTTATCAGGCGCTATGAGCTGTACCTGAACGAGCAACCGGACCAGAAGAAACACCATGGATTTATCCAGAAGGTAGTAGATAAAATTGTGGCTGATAACCGGGTTTTGATCACGGCGCAGGACTTGCTGGAGATGGGGCAGCACCAGCCCTTGTTCGAGACGCTCTTCAAAACCTGGCGCGACTGCGACGATATTATTACGGCTATGTACAGCCTCATCGATTTGCTGCGCGAGGTGTACAGTCATCAGCCCAACACCATCGAGACGGAGTACCTCTACATTTTCTACACGCTCGTAAAGCGCCTCGACACTATTTTTGATTGCCGCGAACACAAGATCGGGGTGCGCAGTTTCCGGAAGTTCCTCTATGAGCTCATCTCCTCCACCCGCCTTCCTTTTAGTGGGGAGCCGGTTTCGGAGGTGCAGATTATGGGTATGCTCGAAACGCGGGCGCTGGATTTTGAGAACGTGATCATTTTATCGGTAAACGAAAACACCCTGCCCGCTCCCAAGCGCCACGAGTCGCTGATGCCCTACGATGTGCTGCGGGAGTTTGGGCTGCCGACCTACTCCGAAACAGAAGGAGCCATGGCCTACAACTTTTACCGCCTGCTGCAGCGCGCCAAACGGGTGAACCTGCTCTACGTGCTCCCCTCCGACACCTATGGCTCCGGCGAGAAAAGCCGCTTTATCCTGCAGCTGCAGAACGACCTGGCGTTGCGTAACCCACGCATCAAATTCCGCGACTTAACGGCTGCCGTAGAGCAACAGGAGACCAAGAAATACAACGAAGACATCCGGATAGAGAAAGATCAGCAGACGCTGGAACAGCTGAAACTGGAGCTACGGAAAGGCCTGTACCCCTCCCACCTGAACATGTACATTAACTGCTCGCTGCAATACTATTTCAGCCGCATTGCCAAAATACAGGAAATCGACGAGGTGGAGGAGCAGCTCGGCACCGACAAATTCGGGACGCTGGTGCACCAGGTGCTGGAAGATTTTTTTAAGCCTTTTGCTGAGAACGGTAAACCCATTGAGGCAGCCGATGTGGTGCAGATGCTGCAGCAACTACCGGCACAGGTGCGCAAAGAGTTTGTAGCAGCCACCAGAGGCGCCACACCCGACCGAGGCATGAATTACCTGCTCTATAAAGTGGCGGTGGAAGTGCTGGAGAAATACCTGACAAACCTGAAAGACTCGCCGGAGCTGCCGCTTTACGTGCTGCGCCTCGAAGACACCTTGTCGGCCACGCTGCCGGTGCAGGTGGGCGATGAAGAGATTCTGATTAAAGTGGCAGGTAAAGCCGACCGCATAGACCTGACTGGCAACGAGTTGCGGGTAATCGACTATAAAACCGGCAAGGTGGAGCTGAGCCAGCTGGTGGTAAAGCCTGAGGATGTGGCCCTGCATTTCACTACTGACCCCAAATACGACAAAGCCCGGCAGCTGTGGCTCTATCAGTACATCCTGCAGCGCACCCTGCAGGTCAACCCCGAAACCATTCTGACTAATGGAGGGCATGTGTCACCGGAAACTATCACACCTGTTTCCGGCATTCTCTCTTTTCGGAACCTGGATGCGGGAGTGCTCTCGTCGGAGTTCAACTTTACGGAGGCTGACGGTTCCACTCCCAAAGATTTTATAAGTGCTTCAGAAGAACTGCTGTCGGACTTCGTGCACCGTATGCTCGACCCAGAAGAACCCATCCGCAAAACAAACGACCTGGATGTATGCCAGTGGTGCGCTTACCGGGGGATTTGTGCCCGGTAAGGAGGTTTTTGTTTAGTAACTAAAACATGAAGCAGACCAATAAGCCTGCTTCATGTTAATTGCCTTTGAGTGCGAGGATTAGCCTAGGCTTACCGTATTAATCGTAGCTGTTCTTCTTCTTTTCCTGTTTCTGCGCCTTTTTCTCTTTTGTGGTTTTTGCAGGCTGCTTTTTTACTTCCTTTTTAGAGTCTTTAGACTTTGCCATGAGCTGATTTGTTTAGTTTATTTAAATATAACGTAATTCAGGTTCTGATCAGCATGAAACAACAAGAGATATTTTCTGGCGTAACTTTCCAGAAACACGGTCTCCACCAAAAACTTAATTTACAAGTCGTTATATAGCTTGCAGTGCTGTGCGCAAGTGCCTCGCCAAATCAGAAATTATAGCAGGGATATCATGGCTGCTGAATTAGTGGTGCGCCCTTAGCGAATGGAGTTTCTCCGGACAAACCGTTTTGGTGCCGACTAAGCTCAGGCACAAAACGAAATTATTCTAATGAAAAAGCCCCCTCAGAAGTATCTACCCCGCTGGCTTTGTAAAGTGGCAGTAGCGCCTCAAGTATAATTTGCTGTTTTTAGCTGAGATACCAAAATCTCTTCCCGTCTATATAGAAAACTTTTTATAAAAATTTGCAATGGTCCTATGTTTCAATGTCAGAATATATCTTATCTTCATGTAAAATTTAGCTTTATCACCTAAGAACATATTTATGAGGCGGTTTGTAACATCAGATAGCCATGGCGGCTGTAAAGCCTTGATACAGGTTCTGGAAAGATGTGGGTTTGATCACGAAAATGACCTTTTGATTTTCCTTGGCGATGTCGTGGATGGCTGGCCGGAAACCAAAGAAAGCATTGATCTGCTCCTCAGCATAAAAAACCTGGTGTACCTGCTTGGCAACCACGACCAATGGGCCCTCGATTATTATACCGGCAACCTGGCTGGCAAGGAGAGCGAACTGGAGTTGTGGCTCCTGCAGGGAGGAACCAGTACCGTGAAATCGTATGGCATCGGCAAACCGATGCAACAGGAGCATATCGCATTTTTAAAGAATGCCCGGAACTTCTACCTCTCGGAAGACAATATTCTTTTTGTGCATGCCGGCTACGACACGGCAAAACCTATACAGGACACCGATGCTTCTTACCTGATCTGGAGCAGAGATTTCCTGACCCGTTATTACACCATGCACATGCAGCAGGCGCCCATCCACTTAGATACTTATAAGAATATCTATATCGGGCATACGCCCACCATTGCCCTCGATCGGGAACAGACTGAACCGCTCAGGATGGGGAATATTACACTGCTGGACACTGGTGCTGCCTTTACGGGGTGTCTCTCAGTTATGGACGTAGACAGTAAGGAAGTGTGGCAGTCAGATAAAGTGATGACCTTGTATCCGGAGCACGAGGGCAGGAATGGAGTTAGCTGGGAAAAGGGGCAGAAAGAAACCAGTGGATTGCAACACTCTTAAAGCAGGCAAAGACTACTCTTATTGGCTGGCCCCATCCGAAAATGGCTGCAAGGCTGAATGGGAGCCCGCCGCATCTTTTTGACATAAATAAAAAATTATTGCCCTGGTAAACAAAATAAATACCTGTAACCATCTGGTATCCATGCCCTTAAGAGCGACAAAGGATGACTGCCCGTTGAATGGGATGCAAGCGTAAAATAATAATTCAAACTATACCTTCGGCGACTGACACATTTTCTATAATTTTATCTTCCTGACAATTTACAACTTAAACATCAGGTAGACTGTGTCTGTTGAGAATCTATGGCTGTGAAAACCTTCTTATTCCTATTACTTTTTATTAGTGCCACGTTGCAAGTCTTCGCCCAGCAGGTTCACCAGAAAGTGGTGGCAAAGGCTGGAGACGGCATATTTACCCTGTTACGCCGCCACGGCCTGAACTATTCGGAGTACGCTTCCCAGTTTCTGGAGCTGAACCGGGATAACCTGGGCAAGGACAACAGCCTCTTTGTAGGAAAAACGTACCTGTTGCCCCATACCTCGGCTGGAGGAGCTTCGGCTGCCGCTGCATCTGCTGCTTCCGGAACATCTGCCGCTGCCGCCCCTGCCAGTTCAGCCAGGGTACTTAATGTACCCTTGTTTGGCCCTAAATATGCCAGGGTGGAGATAAAGGACCAGCAGCTGAGCGGGGCCGTGTATTACATCTCGGCCGGGCATGGCGGCCCCGACCCCGGCGCAATTGGCAAATACGGGTCACACTCTCTGGGTGAAGACGAATACGCTTACGATGTTTCTATCCGGCTGGCCCGGGCCCTCATGGAGCATGGCGCCACCGTGTACATGATTGTGCAGGACCCGGACGATGGAATCAGGGATGAGAGCATCCTGAAAATGGACCGGGATGAAGTGCATTATCCTAACAAAGTCATTCCGCTGAACCACAAGCAGCGTCTCCGCGAACGTACTGCAATTGTGAACAGCCTGTATGCCAAGCACAAAAGCGCCTACCAGCGCATGCTGGCCATACATGTAGACAGCCGCAGCAAAAGCCAGAAAATAGATGTTTTCTTCTATCATCATGAGAACAGCCCAACCGGCAAAAAACTGGCGGAGTCTATTCACCAGACCTTTACCTCCAAATATAAACGGTACCAGCCAAACCGTGCCTATTCCGGGAGCGTATCGGAGCGCAGCACACTTTATGTTGTAAAGAATAGCCGCCCTCCTACTGTTTTTATAGAACTAGGCAACATCCGCAACAACCTCGACCAGCGCCGTTTTGTAATTCCGAGCAACAGGCAGGCCCTGGCCAACTGGATTAAAGACGGTATCGTAGCTGATTATAAAAATCGTGGGAAGTAAAGGAGTGGACGAAGTAGAGGCACCTGAAATCTGTTGTAGGTGAGCGGGGTCAGGAGCAGAAAAGGTCTCCGAAGGGCTATTTTGATTAGAATAATGGCTTCTTTCACTTCTCAAGCAGGCCCGGCAATGTTTACCCGAATGCACCTATTAGGCTTCCAGTTTAATTTTTAGAGAAGCACAATGCTAGCAAAACTGCCGGAGAGCCTGCCAGCCACTATTCTAATTTTGAATTTCTAATTTTGAATTTGTCGGAGCACGAGTCTGCCTTTCATCTGTTTTAATGCGTTAATACACCGGCTATGTTCAGGTTTATCAGCAGCATATTTGTCTCGGAGCGGGTAAATTCATAAGCCGGAAAACCATCCTGCAGCACACGCACCTGGCCTTTTTTTACATAAGAGGCAAACGGGCTTTGCAGGTACGTTACGCGCAGGTCTGCATAGGCGTCTTTACTTTTGTTTTGCCAGAAGAGCATGCCGACTCCCATACCAAAGCTGATAACGGTGGTCCTGTACCTGTCCAGCACGAAGGCTTCATGGTCCTGCCGCATAAAATCGAAGATGTCTTCTTTCAGTTTGGTGCGGGTGTTGAATATGGAAATACCCGCCAGGCCGTCCAGGTATGGTTTGAAGGGCATTTCCCGCTGTGGTTTTACCCTGGCTATAAAATGCAGTGGCACGATGCTGTGCGAAGTTTTTAAGGTTGGATAGGTCCTGCTGTAATTCGACGGGTTTTTATCAACTCCCTGGCTCAGGTAGCTCCCCTGCAGGCCCAGCTCCAGTGGCGAAGGATATTTTCGGGGGTTAATCAGCAGGCCAAAAGTGCCTCCTAAAGCATCGGCATGCGGATAGGCCTGCCGGTAACTGCCGAGTGGCGCTGTATAGGCAGGGCCCAGATATACTGTTCCCACCACTGTTCTACGAATTTCTTCTGCCTGGCCGTTTTCTCCTGACTGACCAAAAGTAGCCTTGCCGAAAGCAAAAAGCATTACAAACAAGCACCAATACCTGCGTTTCATTGCTGCGTAATTTCATACCATAGCCATAACTCCCAAAGTTAAATATTTCACAAATATTTAGCCAGAATTTAAATTACGGAGAGTTTTTTTTCGGCCTTAGAGGTGCTACCCCATACTGTGGAGGCATGATGAAAGTATGGGCTGACACCCCCTGCACCACACAGCAGCCATCAGAATAGGAAGACATCAAATTATTCTAATCAGAATGCCCCTCCGGAGCATTTACGACTTCTGCGGTTAAGGCTGCTTCAGCAATACCAAGCGAACAAAATGCACGGATTGGAATGAGGTTGGAGGCAAGTAATAAAAGATTGGTAAATTTGTGAGATTGTCCGTGCCTGTTCCACCAGCTGGTTCTTCCCTGCAGAAACTTTTAACGCCTTGAGCATCCCAATCCGCAAGATCATCCACATCGATATGGACGCCTTTTATGCGTCGGTGGAGCAGCGCGATAACCCGGAGCTGCGCGGCAAGCCCTTGGCTGTGGGTGGCTCCAGGGCGCGCGGTGTGGTGGCGGCCGCCAGCTATGAGGCCCGCAAGTTTGGTGTTTTTTCGGCCATGGCCTCCAGGATCGCTATTCAGAAATGCCCGCAGCTGATTTTCGTAAAACCCCGCTTCGAAGTGTACAGCGCAGTTTCGCGGCAGATCAGGGAGATATTTTACTCCTATACCGACCTGGTAGAGCCGCTGTCGCTGGACGAAGCCTATCTGGATGTGACTGAAAACAAAGTGGGCATGCCCTCTGCCACCATAATTGCCAGCCAGATCAGAGCCCGCATTCTGGAAGAAACAAACCTGACAGCCTCAGCGGGTGTTTCCTTCAATAAATTTCTGGCCAAGATCGCCTCCGACATGAACAAGCCGAACGGGTTTACACTTATTACGCCTGACAAGGCCCAGGATTTGGTGGCCGGACTGGCGATAGAGAAGTTTCATGGCATCGGGAAAGTGACAGCAGCCAAAATGCAGGCTATGGGGATTGCCACCGGTGCCGACCTGCGCCAACGCACAGAGCAGGAGCTGGTGCAGCGCTTCGGCAAAGTAGGCCGCTACTACTACTGCATTGCCCGTGCCCAGGATGAGCGCCCGGTAGAGCCACACCGCGTCCGGAAATCCATCGGGTCGGAGCGCACCTTCGAAACCGACATCTCCGAAGAGGAAGAGATGCTGACGCGGCTGCAGCACCTGGCGCAGGAGGTGGCACAGGACATGGCCCGGCTGCAAACCACTACCAAAACCGTGACGCTCAAGCTAAAGTATTTCGACTTTACGCTGCAGACCAGAAGTAAAACCCTGCTGCAGTACATCAGCGCCTCCGATGCGATTTTCACGGTGGCCCGCGATCTGCTACGCACCCCCCAACTGCCTGCTTTCCCGGTCCGGCTGCTGGGCATATCCGTCTCCAACCTGCTTTACCAGCACGACCAGCCCGCGAGCTACCAACTCACTTTCGACTTTTAAGGCAGGCTCCGCTCCTGGTATTTGCGCTCTGTGCAAATAATAGCTGCCGCTTAAGAGGGCAGGTTTCTCTCCAGGGCTCCGTTTCAGCAAAACGGTTTTTTTTCTAAAATTTTTTTTCTTTTGATTTAAGCATACAAACTTTTGAGGAAATGGTTCGTTAGACCCTTGTGGGTCTGCAAATTCGTCTGTCTCATTTTAAAGTAAGGTAAAGCGGGCAGGCAGCATGCTGCTGCCAGGTTGAAACCAGGAGGGTACTTCTCCCCTTCGCTGCCTCTGACTTCGGATATGGAGGGAGCTGATGCAAAACAGGACCGGTGCTCAAGTTAGGTCCTTCTGAAATAGGCGATTGCCCGGATCACCCGCTTGCAGCCATAACCCTGACCATGTTTCCTGAGATGAGACCTTGTGCTCATTTTCCTGCTTCCGGACGGTATACATCAGCTTCATGAATTTAAAGCATAGAATGAAAATCCTGTTTTACCGGGCGCTTTGCCTGCTGCTCTTATTCTACATGGTTTCCTGTTCCGGCGAGAGAAAAGAGAACTCCCGCAGCACAGCACCCAAAGAACCGCCCAGGTATTCTGAGCGGGGCTATACAACCTCCAAAGCCTACCCGGCCACTTTTGCAGAAGAGGATTTTGAGGCCTGGCAGCAGGAAATTCCACAGGTGCGGAAAGTCGATATAACATCAACGGCCGACGGAAAAGTGGAACCGGCCCTGTTTTACGATTCGGGAACGCAGGAGAAAAAGCCGCTGCTGGTGGTGCTGCACAGTTGGAGCAGCGAGTATCTGCAGGAAGTGAGCATACCCTATGCCGAGTGGGCCAAGGAAAAGGACTGGGTCTTTATTCATCCAAACTTCAGGGGAGCCTTCGAAAAGCCTGAGGCGACGGCCTCCGAGCTGGCCGTGCAGGATATTGTGGATGCCGTAAATTTTGCCAAAGAAAATGCCGAAATAGATACCTCGCGCATTTACCTGGTCGGCTCATCGGGAGGCGCCCTGACGGCCCTGGTAGTTGCCGGCCGCCACCCCGACATCTGGGCTGGCGTGGTGGCATGGGTGCCGATCCTGGACCTTACCGAATGGTATACTTTTAACCTGTATTACCCAAACCGCAAATACAACCAGCAGATAGAGGCATCCTGCGGCGGCAAGCCTGAGCCTGGAAACGAAGCTGACAAAGAATGCAAAAAGAGGAGCCCCATCACGTACCTCGAAAATGCCCGGAACATCCCCATATTCCTGGCGCACGCCCTCACCGACGTGCTGGTTCCCTCCAGCCACTCTATTCGCGCCTACAACATGTTGGCTGCCCCACAAGACACTATTCCGCAGCAGCAAATAAATCACATAGAAAAAGAACAGGTACTCCCGGAGGAGATGCAGGGCTTCAACAACGATCCTTATTTTGGCCCCACTGACCCTGCTGTGCTGTTCACCAAAGAATCGGCCAACGTAAAGCTGGTGCTGTTCGATGGCGTGCACGACATGGCCTATAACCCCACCCTGCTCTGGCTCAGCGAGCAGCAGCAAAAAACACCTGGTTCTCCGACAAATTCAGCGTTATAAATTCAGCAATGGTAATCGGGATGTAGCACAAAAAAATCTGTTTAACAAGCAGATATCCTTTCAGCCATCAAGCTGAAAGCCTGTTCGGAATCAAAGAAAGCTCCTTGTGTATAAATTTCTTTTCGCCCTAATGAAACGATTCTTTTAGAAGGCACCTGAACTTTTGTGAGAGGTTATGTTTGTCTCGGGATGAAGTGAAAGGCAGTACAAATCTCTCTCAGGTGATTGGCAGGAAGCACACAGGCTATTTTACCGAATTATTCTAATGAAAATGCCCCTCCGGAGCCTTTTGCTGTTGTTCTGCCTTGCTTGGTGCTGGTATTTATTCCGACCAGAGTACGAATGCAACTACGTGGTTTTGGTTTATACGAGTGGTGAGTTTCTGCCGGTATATTTTCTTTCGAGCAGGTAAAAAAGATAACCTGCCGGCAAGCATACTGCCAAAGCCTGCACCACCGGGTAGTCCTGCCCTGCCAGGCCGAAGTATAGCACCTGAATCAGGAAAATGTGGTAGGAGGCTTTTCCCAGGGCGGCCACCAGGCCAAGTAGTTTATTGTCGGAGTGGTTTGGCAGCAGCCGGAACAGCACCAGCACCAGCAGGGCCGCATAGCCAAACGCCAGCACGCACTGTGACTGCCACTCCTCCCGCACCAGTTTAAAATCAGAGATATCATAAGAGATCTGGTACAGGAAACTACCACTGGCAATGGCCAGCAGCAATAGGAGGAGCACATTTCTGAAGCTTGCAGGCTGCGGCACTGCACAAGAGAGCGCCAGGCCAAAAGCAACTGCAGAGAAATACCTCGGAAAAGCCGCACTATACAAATACGCCTGTTCCTCCGAAAAGCTAAACTGGTTTGCCCAAAGCAAAAACAGCACCTCCAGCAGCACCAGCAGGATAACGGTAAGCCATGGCCTTCGCTGAAACAGGTATCCTATGAGCGGGAGCAGCAAAAGCGACTGTAGCACCAGCGTAACAAAATAATTCCCGCGCCCGGTTACAGGCAGCAGCCCGATGGCGTTGAGCCAACTAAACGCTATCAGGTACTGGCCGGTAACCTGATACCAGACGAATCCGGCCAGCAGCGAAACAACGTACATAACCAGCACCGGCACCACAATACGCCCCACCTTCTTCCGGAACCCCTGGGAGAGGTAAATTCTCAGAAGCGGGGTTTTACTTCCTGCCGGCGACAAGCCCAGGTTCAGACCCATCAGAATCATAAACAAAGGCACCGCCTGCCAGATGTGGAAAATGGCATAGGCCTGCAGCAGCATCTCATAGCTCAGGGCATGTAGCAACAGCACAGATACTATGGCAAGGCCTTTTAGCACATCTATTTGCTGATAACGGACTTTCTTGCTGGCAATGGCACGTGCTTCCAACGAACTGGCAAAGGACATAGAGTGATGCTTTTTCACTTAATCAGTTTCTCCTAAATACTGGCTGCCGTGGTTTTTGGTTAATTGAAATAGAAAGCAGCAGCCGGTGCAGCAACTCAGGAGGGGTGAATTTATTTGAATAATTGTGAATCAGGGGTAGAACGCACTCAGAAACTTTTCCGACAGGGCGCTGCAAAAATAACGTTTCAATAACAGGAAGCTGCCAGCAGGCACCCCAACGCCATGGCCTTACATGTTTTCATACTAAAATCCACCATAACCATCTTGAATCTTAATTTTAATATCCTTATGCAAGCAAGGAACATAAAATCCTGATGACAGGATAATAAAATAATTATAGTACCTTTGTAGCCCATAAGACTTACCCTAACTTATGGCTTCTACAACAAAGTATGTTTTCGTTACAGGCGGTGTTACTTCCTCACTGGGCAAAGGCATTATCTCCGCTTCTCTTGCTAAATTATTACAGGCAAGAGGCTATTCCGTCACCATCCAGAAATTCGACCCGTACATCAACATCGACCCAGGCACCATGAACCCCTACGAGCATGGGGAGTGCTACGTGACCGAAGACGGTGCCGAGACTGACCTGGACCTGGGCCACTACGAGCGCTTCCTGAATGTGCCCACCTCCCAGTCGAACAACGTAACTACCGGCCGCATCTACCACCACGTCATCACGCAGGAGCGGCAAGGAGCCTACCTGGGAAAAACCGTGCAGGTAATTCCCCACATCACCGATGAGATTAAACGCCGGATGCTGCTGCTGGGCCAGACCGGTGAATATGATATAGTGATCACAGAGATCGGCGGCTGTATTGGCGACATAGAATCGTTGCCGTTTGTGGAGGCTGTGCGGCAGCTCCGCTGGGACCTTGGCTCGCACGACTCTGTGGTGATCCACCTGACGCTGGTGCCTTACCTGAAAGCGGCCGGCGAACTGAAGACAAAGCCAACACAGCACTCCGTAAAAGCCCTCTCAGAAGCAGGCGTGCAACCCGATATTTTGGTTTGCCGCTCCGAGTACCCTATTCCGGTAGAAATGCGCAAAAAAATTGCCTTGTTCTGCAACGTGAAAGTCAACGCTGTTATTGAGTCGCTCGATGCGGAGTCTATTTACGACGTGCCGCTGCTCATGCGCAAAGAGAAGCTAGACGAGCGGGTAATCAACAAACTTAAGCTGAGCAAGAACATAGATCCTGAGCTGGACAGCTGGAAAGAGTTTCTGGGCAGGCTTAAAAACCCTACGGCTGAGGTAAACGTGGCGCTGGTAGGAAAGTATGTGGAGCTGCCGGATGCCTACAAGTCTATTATTGAGTCATTCATTCATGCCGGTGCGCAGAACGAGTGCAAAGTAAACGTAAAATGGATTCAGTCGGAGCACATCAACGATGAGAATGCGGCCAGCATGCTGCAGGGCATGGATGGGGTGCTGGTAGCACCGGGCTTTGGAGAGCGCGGTTTTCATGGCAAGCTCGAGACCATCCGGCACGTGCGCGAAAGCAACATCCCGTTCCTGGGAATTTGCCTGGGCATGCAGTGCGCTGCCGTGGAGTTTGCCCGCAACGTGCTCGGCCTGGCAGGCGCCGCCTCTACCGAAATGGATCAGAACACCCCTCACCCCATCATCGATATGATGGCAGAGCAGAAAGAAATAACGCAGAAAGGCGGTACCATGCGCCTGGGTGCCTATACTTGTGAACTAAAAAAAGGATCTAAGGCTTATTCTATTTATGGCAAGTCCAAGATTTCGGAGCGGCACAGGCATCGTTACGAGTTCAATAACAGCTACTTAACCCAGTTTCAGGAAGCCGGCATGATTGCCTCAGGCACGAACCCGGAAACCGGGCTGGTAGAGGTTTTTGAGTTACAGCATCACCCATGGTTTGTGGCTGCCCAGTTCCACCCCGAGCTGAAGAGTACCGTACTCAACCCGCACCCGCTCTTCGTTAAGTTTATAAAGGCGGCCATGAATTATACTAAATCAAAGTAAGCAAATAAACCACACACATTTCAATAATTATTAAATGGATAGAAATCAAGCGATTGGCTTTGCACTGATTGCCGTATTGCTGCTGGCTTACTCCTTCTTTTTCTCCGGGCCGAACGAAGGAACCACCCCGCAGCAGCAAACAACAGCGCAAACTGCCAATGTAGAGACACAGGGCACTGCTCCGGCAGTTGTAGTAGACGATTCGCTGGCACAGGTTCGGCGGGCTTCGGCGCTGGGGGCATTCGGTGCCGCCGCATCAGGCGAAGAAGCCTCCTCGACCCTCGAGAACCAGTATGTTCGGATTACCTTCAACTCAAAGGGAGGCCAGGTCAGCGAAGTACTCCTGAAAGATTATAAAACACATGAAGGAGACACCCTAATCCTGATCGACGAGGGAAGCAGCCAGACAGATGTGCAGTTTGCCACCAACGATGGCAAAACGGTAAAACTCTCAGACCTGTTCTTTTCCCGTTCGGAGGTTCTGGGCGGAACCGTAAACGAAGTTCCTACCCAGACTGTAACTTTCCGGGCGCAGCTGGCCGAGGGGCAGTACATAGACCAGGTGTACACCCTCTACGACAACAGTTTCCAGCTAGGCTACAAGCTCGACTTTAAAGGGCTCAACAACCTTGTAAGCGGCGAAACCATGACCCTTACCTGGGTTGACCAACTCAAGCAACTGGAGCGTGACCTGACGCAGAACAGAGCCAAATCGACCATTAACTTCTACACCGTGGAAGATGGCTACGACTATGTATCGATAGGAGAAGGCACTGAGACGGAAACAGCCAGTACGCCGGTAAAATGGGTGGCCAACAAGCAGAACTTTTTCACGGCCGGCATTATAGCCACCAACTCCTTTGCCGGCGCCCGCATGGAGGCCGTAACAGACCCTAACGACACGCTTGTTGTTAAAACGCTGTCGTCGCAGATCCTGATCCCTACGCAGGACGTGCTTAATGGCCGGGGCGACTTTATGTTCTATTTCGGCCCGAACGATTACAAGATCCTGAAGCACATGGCCGATGATTTTGACAAGAACCTGGATCTGGGCTGGGGCATTTTCTCCTACGTGAACAAGTGGCTCATTATTCCGGCCTTCGACTTCCTGGAGAATTACTTTGCCAGCTACGGTATCATCATTATCCTGCTGGTGCTCTACATCAAAACCATCCTGTTCCCGCTCACCTACAAGTCTTACCTGTCTATGGCCAAGATGAAGGTGCTGAAGCCGGAGATAGACGCCATAAAGGAGCGCAACGACGGCGATATGCAGAAAACGCAGATGGAGACCATGAAGCTCTACCAGGAGATGGGCGTGAACCCAATGAGCGGCTGCGTGCCGATGCTCCTGCAGATCCCGATCCTATTTGCGATGTTCAACTTCTTCCCGAACTCCATCGAGCTGCGGCAGGAGCCCTTCCTGTGGGCGCACGACCTGTCTACCTACGATGTGTTTGCAAGGCTTCCGTTTACCATTCCGTTTTATGGCAGCCACGTGAGTATGTTCACGCTCCTGATGACGGCCTCTACCATTCTGTACACCTGGTCCAATAACCAGATGAACACCATGCAGGGCCCTATGAAGTTCTACAGCTACTTAATGCCTGTTATCTTCATGTTTGTGTTAAACTCCTTCCCGGCTGGCCTCAGCTTCTATTATTTTGTATCGAACATCGTCACGTTTGGGCAGCAGGCAGTTATCCGAAAATTTGTGGATGACAAAAAAGTAAGAGCCAAACTGGAGGTGAACAAAGAGAAGAACAAAGACAAAAAAGGCGGCACTTCCTTTGCCCAGCGCATGCAGGATGCCATGCGGGTGGCAGCTGAGAAAGAAGCAGAGAAGAAAAACAAGAAATCAAAAAAGTAGACCACAAGCGTCTTTCCTGAAAAGCCTCTCCCCATCCGGAGAGGCTTTTTTTGGTGCATACCGGATCTGCCTCAGAACAGCTCACCACAAAGCCTGCCCGGCCCTCGTAAGAGCAATAGAACACTTCCTGAACCTATGAAAACAAGACTTCTACAAAACAGCCTTTTCTTGCTTTTTTCTGCGGCCTGTGTGGGGTGCCAGCCTTCCGGCAAAGAAGATAAATCTCTGGCAGCCACTCACCCCCGGTTGGAGCAGCAACTGCATACCGACTCTGTCAGTACGCCCATTTCAACGAATCAGAACCCGGAGCTGTACCAACGTTACCGTCTCAACATGGAGGATACAACCACTGTAACTGATTACAGTGCCCCGGAGTTGTACACGGGCGAACTGGCACCTGTTGATCTGAGTTCTCATGCCGAAGCACAGCAGTTTGGCCCGGCGCTGACCCAAGCGCTGAAAGGCGGAATAAACTTTGCCGGAAAGTACACGGTGGTAACCATAAGTTGCGGCACTGACTGTCAGCAGCACTTTGTCGTGGACCGCGAAAACGGCCAGGTAATAGAGAAGCTGCAAAGCAGCACTGGCGCCAGTTTCAGCCCCGAGAGCAGGCTTTTAATCGTAAACCCGCCCGACTCTACCCTAAACTACAAACAGTGCCCCTATTGCACCCCGGCTACTTATGTACTGGAAAACAATAAGCTGGTAAAGCTCAACTTGCCAAATTAGTCAACATCTGTTCCGGGTCCGCGTAAAGAAGATACATTTTAAGGAAGACGAAACGGCTGTACGACAGCAAAGCTATATGGGGATAAAAGATCTTTTTAACAAGACCAAAAAAGAAGTGAAGGTCCTGCAGGGCGAAGAGACCAAAGACAAGGTGTTCACCAACGAACAGGAATTTCCGGACCAGGCGAGCGCCCGAGCTGCTTTTGAGAGAGCAAAGAAAAAACTATTCGACGTAAATCTCTGGTCCGACCTGGAAGGCATCAACTCCACCTTTGAGCTCTTCGACAATCGGGGCCGGCGCACAACGGAGCCAGTGCCACAGGTCGGATATTTTATCAGGATCATTCTTCCTGGCACGACAATCGAAAACTGGGTCAACATTTCGGATGTGAAAGAGCAGGAGGACCTGGCCGAGTTTACCGTGCACCCTTCCGAAAAACCTGCCACTCTGACCGATGAGGACGAGGTGGTGGAGCACTTCTTTACCGATGAGGCCAGCAGCACCTTTCGGGTTCTGCTGGAAGGCAATACGCTGAAGGCCTTTGAAATAGGAAAAAATGAACGCATAAACAACCATGGTCAGGAAGCCGGCCACAGAAAAGTGCTCAACACCATGATTGCCGAAGGAGGCTGGGCAGGTTTTCAGGATCTGCAGTGGGAAAAACTGACTCGTTACCTGGTACACCTGGAAGAAGCTGAGCACTAGTGCCAGAAGTGCCGGGGCTTAGGCGGCGGCAGCGGGGATGGTCTCCGGAGGGGCTTTTTGATTAGCATTATTGCCCCGGCTATCCCGCAAGCCATCATTTAGCAAGTGCTAATCGCCAGACCTCAGAAGCACACTTCTTATAACTGCCCGGAGCAAATCCCTATAGCAGAAATTAATTCTATCACCACAACCTAAAACTATGCAAACTAAAAACACGAAACGCTTGGAAGGCCAGGTGGCGCTTGTAACGGGCTCCAGCTCTGGCATTGGGCAGGGCATCGCCATTGCTCTGGCCCGCGATGGCGCACAAGTCGTAATTAACTTTCATGCTGATGAGGATGGGGCCAAGGCCACTCTGCAGGAGATAGAGAAAGCAGGCGGAAAGGCCATTGTCGTGCAAGCCGATGTATCGGAGGAGAAAGAAGTAAAAATGCTCTTTGAGAAAGCGCAGAAGGAGTTTGGCCAGCTGGATATACTGGTGAACAATGCGGGGATACAAGACGATGCAGGGCTTCTGGAAATGACCATGGAACAATGGCTGAAGGTGATCGGCACTAACCTGACGGGTCCTTTTTTATGTGCCCGGGCGGCCGCCAAGATGTTTGTGGCGCAGGGGGTGCAGGAGCAAAGGTCCAGGGCTGCCGGTAAGATCATCTTTATCAGTTCGGTGCACGATATTATACCCTGGAGCGGCAGAGTGAACTACACTACCTCCAAAGGGGGCGTTATGATGATGATGAAAACCCTGGCGCAGGAGCTGGCGTCACATAAAATCAGGGTGAACAGTATTTCGCCGGGAGCCATTAAAACAGACATAAACAAGCAGGATTGGGACTCGGAAGAAGGTGAAAAGCAAATGCTTTCACAGATCCCTTATGGTCGCATTGGAGAACCCGAGGATATTGCCAAAGTGGCTGCCTGGCTCGCCTCCGATGAAGCTGACTATGTAACCGGAGCCACCATTTATGTAGACGGCGGCATGGTGCTCTACCCCTCTTTCAACGACTAGAAAGGAGTACTTTTGCAGCAAAAGCAGGTTTAAGGCTACCGGTCGGGTTTCCCGAATTTGAGAGTAGCCCGATACAAAAAGGATCTTGCATAGGTTCGCGCCACCCCTGCAAGAACCTTTTTTAATTGCCGGAAGTTAGAGGCTTGCTGTTAAGGAAGAATGCCATTGCCAAATGATTCGATGTACAACATATGCAAGGGTAGCTATATAGGAAACATTAATTTTTCTTGCCATGGCCCGGCATTAGAGCCAGCTATCTGAGAAATTCCAGTCCCTGGCTTGAGGCGCCGGGGGAAGGGGCCCTCTATTTGAGAGGTCCGGTGCCGCAGGCAGCCTGAGCGAGAGCGAAGGCAGGAGCGAACACAGCGCCGATGGCCAGAGACGAGGCCCCGCGGCCGTGAGCGCTCAGCGCCTCATCTATGCAATAATAAAGTTAAATGGCACCGGAAAAAGCAGGAACTAAGACAATTAGAACCAATAGGTATTGAAATGTCATAACATCGATAACCCTATAAAGATGATGCACTCAAATTATTCGAATGAAAAGAAGCCTCCGGAGGCTCTGCTGCCTCTGCTGCTGCAGGATACAGAAGAAGATCTATTTAGGGACAGCCTTGAGCCTGCCCATGATTTTTAGTAGGACAGGTGCAGTGACGAGGGCAACTGAACCCGCCGAAATCAGGATCACAAGTACGTTGGCAATATAGTTAGAGACGATTTCCTGCTGCATCCCGGCCAGAAAAAGCAGGCTGGTAAAAACGGCAATTATAGTCCAATAAATTTTAGGTTGGCCTTTGCTGTTTTGCTCCTGCTGTGCAGGCAATAAAAAAACAGCCAGCAGAACCAACCATAAGCCTAACACAGAAAACCCCAGCTGCAGCAGGTAGTACAACGGAGCAGTCCAGCCTCCCAACTCAACAGTGGTGAGCAGGTAAGGCAGCAGTTTTACGAAGTAGCCGTTTTTATGCGTAAAACCATCCCACAGGATATGCAGCACAATACCAAGCAGTATCGAAACGATCACGACCAGGTAGTGCTTCTTAAAATGGGCTGTCCAGTTAAAGTCCTGTAAGGGAGTTAAACGAAGGCGCAGAAAGCGGGGCAGGTTGGCAATCAGCGTGTCGCGTACCAGCAAATGATACACAAAGCAGAGCAGGAGCGCCAGTGGCAGGTTAAACCAGAAAACGCCGGCAAGGGTATGACTAAACGAAGTCACCGCCTTCATTTTTAGGAACATCTCAAAATCCGGGACGATGCTCCCCACGATTAACCCGGTCATAGACCTACGGGCCGCCGGGAGGGCGTGAAGGGGAAGCACAATGGCCGGATGGGAAAAGGTAAAGGGCATCAGAAAGAAAATTTATCTACGCTAAAATTGGCAGGGGTGCGAAGCGCCTACTGGAAAGCTGCGCTGGTTGCCCGGGCCGCGGCAGCCCGTATTATACGCCGATGTCCTCGTTCCAGAGATCAGGCTTTTCTTTTATAAAACGCTGCATCAGGTCATAGCAGGCTTCATCGTTTAAAACCTCTACTGCCACACCCCGGGATCGGAGCAGTTCCTCCTCCCCCATAAATGTTCTGTTCTCGCCGATTACCACCTGGGGAATGCCATACAGCAGCATGGTGCCGGAGCACATGGCACAGGGCGAGAGGGTGGTGTACATGACGCACTCTTTGTACACAGCGGCGGGCTGGCGTCCTGCTTTCTCAAGCGCGTCCATTTCGCCATGCAGAATGGCGCTTCCCTGCTGCACCCGCCTGTTATGGCCGCGGCCAATAATGATGCCTCTATGCACCAGCACCGAGCCGATGGGGATGCCGCCTTCGCTGTAGCTGCGTTCAGCTTCCTCCAGCGCTGCCTGCATAAATTCGTCTCTCGCTTTCACGTTATTTGCTGTCAAAACAATCCGTCTTTGTTTATAAACTTCTGGCAGCGCCAATTATTCTAATGAAAAATGCCCTCCGGAGCTGCTGCTGCCTATAGGAGTCCGCTCAGCTGGTGGGCCGGCAAAACCTAGATTCTCTCATAGTCAAAGTCAATGCTCTTGGGCAGTTCGGCAAACTTCAAGATAAGCTCTTCCGGCAGCACTGTCAGCTTTCTCTTTTCCACATCAAACCAGGCGCCATCCACGTTCACGATAGCTGCTTTAACGCCATCACCCCTGTAAATAATGTGCCTGATCGACCATCTGGACCCGTCGTTTCTGCTCTTGGTCAGTTCCAGCGTAACCCGTATCGTTTCATTCAGCCCTACCTCCCGCAGGTAAATAAGTTCTTCTCTGAACAGAACCGGTCCTACCCGCAATTCCTGGAAAGTTTTATAGTCAAGCCCGAGGCTATCGAGAACCGCTATTCTGGCCTGGGCTGCAAAGTCTGCATAAGCTGAGTGGCGCATGTGTAAGTTAGGGTCCAGGTGCGACCACATTACCTTTGCCTCGTAGGAGTTATTCATAAAAAATAAGTATTGGTAATTTAAATTTATTGATGCCCCTCCTGCTTTTCCTGCTGCTCTTTTTTAAGTTAGTAACGCAGCGAACTTGTTCAGCAGCTACGCCATAAATATCTGCTTTGTTGGTAAATATAAACATCTACCTCATAAAGTAAAGCAATAAAAGTTAAGATTTAGGATTAAATAGTTTAATAACCCCAGTTTTCTTTTATTTGGCTGATGTGACCAGCCATTAAAAAGACCTAATTCCTTAGAATATCTAAATAACTGCAGACATCAGGATTTTTTTAGTACGCAGCCATTCTGCTGAGGTTAAAACACCAGCCACGGTATTTTATTTTCTATATGTGTCGCTAAAGGCTTTGAAGGCAGCGGTGGTTTGGCCAGTGTTCTGTTCCTCGCCAGACACAATCAGAAGGCGATACGTGAAGGTTACAGCGTTGCCTGCCAAGAGCTTGTAGTTCAGCTCTTCCTTGCCATCGCTCAATACTTTCTGGCCCAGCGGGTTAGCGCTGAACAGCCCATACCCGCGCGCCATCCAATAGGTAGGGAAGCCAACATTCTGCGGGTGATCCATAATGGTTAAGGAAACAGGCTCCCCACCAATGGCCCCTTTTAAGGCCACCCACTCGGCCCGTGTTCCCCAGACATCCTCGCCTTCTATGCCACGGCTGCTGTAATACCGCCCTGTTATGGCAGGGTCGCCCTGCTGCAGATCTATTTCTTTGCCGCCCGAGTCGGTATATTTAGCCGGTTTTGCCAGGGGGTGCTCCAGTTCACGGGCTACCCGAATGGCAAAGAAGCCCTCTTTGTTATCGTTCAGAAAAACATCCTGCTGCTGAGCGGTGAGGGTGGTGATGCGGTCTATTATACGGGTGTTGCCGGACCCACTGAATACAAAGCGTGTATCTTCCCGCAGCAGCACCACACTGTCGGGCCGCAACCAGTTCATGCTCACCTCCAGCTCTGCCTGCTTCCCGCTCTGCCGCATGCCGGTTACCTGATGATGCCGGATGGTGCCATAGCGATGTTTTTCCTCAGGCTTTCTGGCATTGGAGTTGTTCCAGAAGTCAAGTCCGTTCACATCGCCGTAGTTCAGCCACATACCCACCTGGTGCGGATGGTCGGTGCGCTCCCCTGCCCGTGGCTCATAAGGCCAGCCCCTGGTAACGGGCCTGCCATTGGCGGCTATTACCGGGTTTAGCACCGGTTTGTACAGATCGGATGGGTACCGGTAAGAAGTAAACAATTTGCCATCTACCAGCACGTCTATCCGCTGCCCGGCTTCATGCGGCTGCAGACTAAAACCTTTGGCACCGGATGGTTGGGCAGGTTGCTGCCGTGCACAGGCAAAGCATAAAAACAGGAGCACTAAACAGAAAGCTGCCTGGCGGGTAAGGTGCAGACTTGGGCGGTGTGTCATTTTTGTATTTTCGTTTTCAAACTTAATGCTGCTCCGGAAAGAAAAACAGAACAGAACAAACAATCGTTTTAAAGCCAGAGATGGCTGAACCATAAACAGCACTTCTATAGGCAGCGCTAAAGATAAGAAATTAAAGCTTTTTTGCCAGAAATAGTACCGATTCCTGCACACTGGCCGGATATAGCCAAGAAAGCAGAAAAGGAGAAGATATTTCTTCACAAAGTCAGGCATGGAGGCCAAAGCATCCCCCCCGGCTTGCTACTCAGAAAAAATATAGTGCCCTGAGGCGCTTCATTGTCACTATTTCAGATTTATTTACATAAAATTAAAAAGTAAATGAACATTTTATTACCTTTATGCGTCTTGAGTATATAACAAACAACAAAATGAACAAAGGAACAGTAAAATTCTTTAATGACTCTAAAGGTTTCGGTTTTATTAAAGAAGAAAATTCAAATCAGGAGTACTTCGTGCACGTATCTGGCCTGGTAAATGAAATCAGAGAAAATGACGAAGTTACTTTCGACCTGCAAGAAGGAAGAAAAGGACTAAACGCAGTTAATGTAAAACTGGCTTAGTTTTAACTATAAAGTTATTTCCAGAAAAGCCTTACACCTAACCGTGTAAGGCTTTTGCTTTTTAGCCCCTTTTTAGCGGGCTGGAAACTACCTGCCATATCCTCTGGCTCCTGCCGCTGAAAGCGCATGATAGGCCCATCTTAAACGCTGATATGTCTCCAGATTCTTACGGCCGGTGCACCAGCCAATCTCTACATTTATTAGCGCTTTCTCCTGCCCTGCATTTAACAATTCCGCTTCGGTACCGTATAGCCAAACTCAAACATACCAATACAAACCAAACAAAATAAATAAAGCTATGAGTAAATTAAAGAATCTGGACGAGCTATTACAACACGAACTGAAAGACTTATATAGTGCAGAAAAACAATTGCTGGAGGCCTTGCCCAAAATGGCAGCAAAAGCAAGTGACCCCAAGCTGAAGCAAGCTTTTGAAAGCCACCTGGAAGAAACAAAAGTCCAGAAAGAGCGTCTGGAGAAAGTGTGCGACCTGCTCGGCATAAGCCCCGGCAGAATGAAGTGCAAGGCGATGGAAGGTTTGATTGAGGAGGGCGAAGACATGATTGATGAAAAAGCCACCCCGGAAACCAAAGATGCGGGCCTAATTGCATCAGCACAACGAATTGAGCACTACGAGATATCTGGTTATGGTACGGCTGCGCACTTTGCTGAGTTCCTGGGCCATGCTGAAGCCGCTAAAATCCTGAACGAAACACTGCAAGAAGAGCAGAACGCCGACACAAAACTGAATAAGCTGGCGAAAAGCTCCATCAATAGAAAAGCAGCGCAATAAGTCTGAAAGCGCAATGCTTCTTTAACAAGAAAATAAGATCCTGTTGGCCTGGCGTCATCAGGATCTTATTTTTTGCAGCATATTTTGCTTAAAGGCTTTCATGCGCGCACTGCCACACCTGTCTGGCCGGCAGCTAGCATAAATTTTGGTTTCTGTCTGAATAGACCTATCGGCCAATTCAGGATTTGCTGGTGATCAGGTATGTTAAGGCCGACAGCACAAGATCATACTTGCTCCTCATATTGGAGAGTACATATTCCATTACAAAATAATCGATTAACTCCTGATTAAAATCCTCGATGAGCAAGGAGTACTTGAATTTTATTATATCGACATAGCATAACTCATCTTTTTGCATTAAAAAGTTACAGATGTTATAGTAAAGTTCCTGAGATTGGCTTTCTTCCAGATCCAGCTGCAGCACATCGCTGATCGCTTGTTTAGCACTTTTGCTTTCCATTTCGTCTGATCAAGAGTTTTTTATTAATACTATTTTAATAATACGAGAAAAGGGTTATCTGTTTTCCTAAAAGAGCCATAAAATTATTTTAATATGGTAAAGTGGCTTTTTTCACCGGCTATCAGCCACTGCATGAGGTGTATGTAAAGGGAACAAAGGGCTCATATTCTAACCAATTTTATTAAAAACACATTCCGGCTGCATCTTCGTATTCCAGAGTAAAATCTTATAACGATATGAAGCGAACAGCAGAAAATACAAAAGGGCGGGTACGTGAAAGCTCGACTAAAGAAGCAAACCAAAAAATAGACGAGGCCCTGCTTCATAGCCTTAAGGCTTACCTAAGTGCAAATAAAACCGACCTTACCGAACGCATAAAGGCACTTGAAAAGGAGTGGGATATAGAGCGAGTGCTGGAAGTTAACGCCTCTACGCTGGCGCTTTCAGGGGTTTTGCTCGGTGCCTTTGTGAACAGAAGGTGGTTTATACTGCCGGGGGTGGTAACAACGTTTCTGTTGCAGCACGGAGTACAGGGCTGGTGCCCGCCCCTGCCAGTGCTCAGGGCATTAGGCATAAGGTCCCGGCGCGAGATAGAAGAGGAAAAGTATGCCCTGAAGCTACTCCGAGGCGACTTCAGCCCTGTTCCGATCCCAGTGACTGCCGAACAGCTCCTGGAACTAGTAAGGAAATAACTTGTTGGTAGGCTGGTACAGACCAGGTGGAGCAGGACAGTGACTTGTATCAGACTTTACTTGCCAGGTCTGAATCCTTTACTGAAGACTGCCCTTAGCAAATAGCTGAGGACGCTATGGCTGGTACTCAAACCAAACAGGTAAGGTATTATATATTAGAGCGGCGTCGGCCCTGCTGTATCAGGTACCAGCCTGCCCCCAGCATGAGCAAAGACAGCACAAGGAAGCCATAGTTCCATGCAGCAGGATTGGAACTGATCTCACGTACATTGTGCAGGACCAGCAGGTGGTGATCTATTACCCCCTCCACCACATTAAACAGGCCCCACCCGAACAGAAGCCCTCCTCCAAAGATCCTGTTCGACAGTACGGCCTTGCGGTTATACACCAGCCGCCAGAGCAGCAGAATGCCAGCCGCTGTGGTAAGCCAGGTAAAGGCATGGAAAATGCCGTCCCAGAACATATTCACCTCTTTGTTAATTACTGTATCAGGGGGCAGCTTAGCCGTAAGCATCTGGTGCCACTGCAGGATCTGGTGCAGCACGATGCCATCTATAAAACCGCCCATGCCAACACCAATGAGAGTTGCAGCGGCAATAAGCGGCCCTGTACGGAGTGTCTTGTTTTCCTGAATTGAAATAGTTGCCATCTAGTCGCCTATTCTAGTTTATTAAGTTTAGAAACAATGGCCCAGACGAAGGCAAAAGGCAGGATCATCAGGAAAAAGAGCCTGAAAAAGCTATCGTCGAAAATTGCTGCCTGCAAGGGGCGGTTACAGGTTGTGCAGGCCGCTGCCTGAAACCCGTTTAACAGCAGCAGCAGTAAAAACGGTCGTGCATATTTAACAACAGTATGCTTCATAATTGCTTTGTAGGCAAGATGAGACGCAGCCCTATAGCAGGAGCATTTTCTGCCAATAGGGGAAATAGGTAAGACAGGTGATTAGGCTTTCTATTTCTACTTTTTTTGTCTGATAAGAGCCCGGTCAAACTGCTCGGTCAGTTCTAACTGCCGGGCTTTGGCCTTATCCAGGTTCGCTACTTTCTCCAGCAGCACAAACCTTCCTGAAGTCAGCATCAGCCCTAGGCCATAACAGCGGTCTGATTGCTGCATGATCAGCAGCCCCTTTAATTCATGAAAAAAGAACTCCTCCTGCGGCCGGAACATTTTTCCCAGGCCCGACCCTATCTGCAGCTTTCCTTCTTCCTCCTTCAGCCGGAGCCCGAAATAAACCTCCGACAACAGCCATAGCAGCACAGCAAACAGACTGAAACAGACCCATTTAATAAGGCTTCCTTGTTGAAAGGCCCAGCCACCTGCCAGCACCGCCATGATGCTAAGCCATTTTGCCGCATTTGAATTGATTTTTCTGACTTCAAGGATCATCATCTGGGAAGGAATTTAAGGTTCAGGCTAATAAACACCAGCTTTTTACAGCAACCTGCGGCTGGTTACCGCTGCGCAGCTATTAAAAAGAAGTGCCTGTCCGGATTAATTCCATGGGGGTTCACCGTGTTTTTTCACTAAGGCTGGCGCGTCTTTGCGCCCATCGCCGCACAGACTGCACCCGAACAGGCCCTTACTTAAAACTACTCCTTCCTCAAACTTTCAGTTTCAAAAAAAGGCTATTTTTTAGCTAAATATTTCTAAAGCATTACCACTGGTTATACACCGCCGGCTTAATATACTTGTCGTAGACCTGCTGCACCCCCTGCATTTGCTCCGGGCTAAGCGCTGGCAACTGAGCAGCTTTCAGATTAGAGGAAACCTGTTCAGGACGGGAAGCGCCTGGTATTACTGTGCTCACTTCCGGGAACATTAAGACCCAGCGCAAGGCCCAGGCAGCTAGCGGCTCCTGCCCTGGGAACAGCTTTTTCAGCTCCTCCACTGCCTCCAAGCCCAAGTCAAAATCAACCCCGGAAAATGTCTCGCCTTTGTCGAAGGCTTCGCCGTTGCGGTTAAAGTTCCGGTGGTCTTCGGAGCCAAAGCTGGTTGCCTGGGTCATTTTACCAGTCAGCAATCCGCTGGCCAGGGGCACTCTTACAATGATGCCGATGTTGTTTTCTTTGGCTTTGCTGAAAAGTTCCTGCGCCGGCTTAAGGCGAAACATGTTGAAGATTACCTGAATGGTGGTTACATTGGCATATTGCATAGCCATCAGCGCCTCTTCCACCAGCTCCACACTCACGCCCAGATTTCGGATCTTGCCCTGCTCCTTCAGCCGGTCAAACGTTTCGAATATCTCGGGCCGGGCATACACTTCAGTAGGCGGGCAGTGCAGCTGAATCAGGTCGATGGTGTCGCGCTTCATGTTGCGCAGGCTGGCTTCCACATAGGCGGTCAGGCTTTCGGGGGTGTAGCCGGCGGAGATGTGCGGCTGTATCTGCCGCCCACACTTGGTGGCGATAAACACTTCTTCGCTGCGGTTTTTTACTACTTTGGCAACCGCAGCTTCGCTCAGGCCATCGCTGTACACATCGGCTGTATCAATAAAATTAACGCCGGCGTCTATGGCCTGGTTGATGATGCGCGCTGCGTTCTCCTCGCTGAAAGGGTCGCCCCAGCGGCCCCCTACCTGCCAGGTGCCAAGCGCTATTTCTGAAACGTTAAAGCCTGTTTTTCCTAGTTTTCTGTATTGCATTTCTTTAGATGATAGATGAATGATGAAAGTTGGAAGACAAATTACTTAACATCTAGGTAAATGCTCTGGCAGCAGCAGAAAAAATGTTGCCGAGGGCTGTTTTCATTTGAATAATCTGGCATCAGGAACTGAGATTTTTTCGGCGAGATACCTTAAAACATATAACGGGCATCAAAGGGTTGTTTTGGCATAACCGTTTGATGCTCTCTGATAAGTTCTCCCCGAACAAAGTATGGACAGTCAGTAATGATTTCAGCCTTTCGGTCCCTTCTGCTGCCGGACTCTGCTTCACCAATTATTCTAATGAAAAGGGACCTCCGGAGGCTTTTTTAGAAGCTAGAGACTAGATAATAGATGGTAGACTTTTTTTGTCTGAATCTTTTTATAGGGCCCTCAGCCCAAGGATTCACAGGATTGTTGCTGCCTAGGAGGTGCCCAGACCTGCCATAATTTTTATTTTCTATTTTTTTAAATAA
>NZ_VFSD01000010.1 GCF_014332515.1 Pontibacter beigongshangensis
GCTGTTTTAGCGCCGAGGCCATCCGGAAGGCCATTTTCATTCGGATAATTTGATCTTCAGTCGCAGGTTGATACATCATAGACTTTTCATTCCTTGCCAGCGCCGAACCTTTCGGGCTGTATTTCCGCTAATAGATAGAACAGTTTGTATTAAAGGAGAAGCAACATGAACAATTTTAAATTCTATAACCCAGTAAAGATCATTTTCGGAAAAGGAACTATTGCCGAGGTAGCGAAAGAGGTGCCGGCAGGCGCCCGGGTGCTCATGACCTACGGCGGGGGCAGCATCAGGAAGAATGGCGTATACGACCAGGTGATGGCAGCCTTAAAAGACCATACCGTTTTTGAATTTGGAGGAATAGAGCCAAACCCGCACTACGAGACCCTGATGCGTGCCGTGGAGCTGGGCAAAAAGGAAAACATAGATTTTATACTTTCGGTAGGTGGGGGCTCCGTGCTGGATGGCACCAAGTTTATCGCGGCCGCTCTGAAGTTTGAGGAAGGCGATCCCTGGCGGTTCCTGGCAGAGAAAGCCGCTGTAAAAGTAAAGGCCGCCGTTCCGTTTGGCGCGGTGCTGACGCTGCCAGCTACCGGCTCCGAAATGAACTCCGGCGCCGTGATCACCAAAGCTGCCACCAAAGAGAAGCTTACGTTTGGCAGTCCGTTTACCTTCCCTAAATTTTCGGTGCTCGACCCGGAAACGACTTTCTCGCTGCCGCCGCGTCAGATCAGCAACGGTATTGTCGATGCCTTCTCGCATGTGATGGAGCAGTACATGACCTACCCGGTAAACGCGCCCCTGCAGGACCGCATGGCCGAAGGTATCCTGCTGACCCTGATCGAGGAAGGACCGAAGGTGCTGCAAAACCCAAGCGACTACGAAGCAATGAGCAATGTGATGTGGTCGGCTACCATGGCGCTTAACGGCCTGCTCAGCGCCGGCGTCCCCACCGACTGGGCCACGCACATGATCGGCCACGAGCTTACCGCCCTGCACGGCATCGACCATGCCCGTACCCTGGCCATCGTGCTGCCCTCGGTGCTGCGCTACAAGCGCGAAACCAAGAAAGAGAAGCTCCTGCAATACGGCGCCCGCATCTGGAACATTACGGAGGGAACCGAAACGGAACGCATAGAGGCCGCTATTCAGGCCACTGCACGATTCTTCAACTCCCTCGATGTGCCCACCACCCTGCATGACTACGAGGTGGATCGCGAGACCATTACCGCCATTGTAGAACGCTTCCAGAAAAGAGGCGTCCGCAACCTGGGCGAGCGCGCAGACATACAGGTAGAAGATGTTGAGAAAATTCTGGAGATGAGTCTGTAGGGGTAATAGCGCCAAGCCATTCTTCTTCCTCCAAACCAGTCAATTATTCAGATGAAAAAGCCCTTCCGGAGACTTGTCTGGAAGGGCTTTTTCATCTGAATAATTGCAGGACAACCCTGTTGCCACTGCTACTGCTGCCTAGCGCAGCGCATTATAGAGCACTTCTATCGGGTGCAGCGCTTTGCGGCCGGTGCCGTCGTGAATCTGGTGGCGGCAGCTAGTGCCGGGAGCTGCAATTATTACTTCCTCTGGCTGTTGCCGCACCGTCGGGAATAAAACCAACTCGCCCACCTGCATCGACACATCGTAGTGCTCGGCCTCGTACCCAAAAGAGCCGGCCATACCGCAGCAGCCCGACGGAATAACTTCTACCTTGTAGTTGGCAGGCAGCGTGAGCATCTGCTGCGTATAAACAACCGACGAGAGCGCCTTTTGGTGGCAATGCCCGTGTAGCTTTATCAGCTTCTGCTCCTCTTTAAAAATGTCTTTCTCAATCCGCTTGTTAATGATTTCGCGGGCAATAAACTCATCGAACTGCAGGCAATTGATAGAAAGTGATTTGGCGTCTTCCAACTGATCTTTCTCCACCAAGTCCAGGTACTCGTCCCGGAATGAAAGAATGGCAGATGGCTCAATGCCTACCAGCGGCGTCTCGCTCGTGATCACGTCTTTTAAAAGCGCCACATTCTGCTGTGCTATCTTCTTGGCATCGCGCAGCAATCCTTTCGACATAAAGGTGCGGCCGCTTTCTTCGTGCTTCGGAATTTCTACCTCGTATCCCAGTTTCTCGAGCAGCAGCACGGCGGTTTTGCCAATGTGTGTGTCGTTGAAGTTGGTGAACTCATCGCAGAACAGGTATACTTTCTTTTTGGCTTTTGGCCGGTTGCCTGCCTGGCGCTTGTGCTTTTTGAACCAGCTGCGCAGGGTGGTTTCCTGCAGCAGGGGAATGGTACGCTTCGGAGCGAAGCCCATCATTTTCTTAGCGATGCCCGCCGTGGCCGTGTTCTTGAACAGGAAGTTGTACATGCCCGGAGCCAGTGCCGCCAGCTTGTTGAGGTTAGTGAAGCTACCCACCATGCGGGTGCGCAACGGCACGCCGTTGGCATCGTAGTAGTGCTGCAGGAACTCGGCCTTAAGCTTGGCCACATCTACGTTAGAAGGGCACTCCGATTTGCAGCCTTTGCAGGAGAGGCACAAGTCCATGGCCTCTTTTATCTCCTCGTGGTCGAAGCGGTTGGCCTTTGGGGAATTTGTCAGGAACTCGCGCATCACGTTGGCGCGGCCACGGGTGGTGTCCTTCTCATTACGTGTCACCATGTAGCTCGGGCACATGGTGCCGCCGGTCAGGTGCGTTTTACGGCAGTCGCCGGAGCCATTGCAAAGCTCGGCCGCCCGCAGCACCCCGTCCTGCTGCCTGAATTTGAACACGGTATCGAAATCCGGCGTTTCCTGCCCCGGCGTGTAGCGGAGCGAGGTGTTCATGGATGGCGTGTTCACGATCTTGCCCGGGTTGAAGATGTCGCTCGGGTCCCATACCCGTTTCACCTCTTCGAGCAGCCTGTAGTTCTCTTCCCCGATCATAAACGGAATAAACTCGCCGCGCAGTCGGCCGTCGCCGTGCTCACCGCTCAGGGAGCCTCTGTATTTTTTTACCAGGGTGGCAATTTCTTCGGCAATAGTCCGGAAAAGCTTGTTGCCTTCTTCGGTTTTCAGGTTGATGATGGGGCGCAGGTGCAATTCGCCGGAACCGGCGTGGGCATAATGCACACAGTACAGGTTGTACTGCTCCAGCGTCAGGTTAAACTCCCGGATAAACTCCGGCAGGTCGTTTACATCTACGGCAGTGTCTTCAATTACCGCTACGGGTTTGGCATCGCCCGGCACGTTAGACAGCAGGCCAAGGCCAGCTTTCCGGAGCGTCCATACCTTTTTGGTGTCCGGGCCGAATACGAGCGGGTAATGGTAGCCAAGGTTATTTTCCTGCAGTTCCTGCACCAGGGCTGCTGCCCGTTGGTCTATTTCCTCGCGCGAATCGCTCGACAGCTCTACAACCAGAATAGCTCCCGGATCGCCCTGCACAAAAAAGCGGTTCTGGCTCTGCTCAATATTTGTTTTGGTGCACTCCAGCACATAATGGTCCATAAGCTCGCTGGCGGTTGGCTTGTAGCGCAAGGCCACCAGGTTTGCCCGCAACGACTCGTCCACGCTGTGGCAATGGATGCAAAGGAGCCCGGTTTCTTTGGGGGGAAGCGGATCTACGTGCAGTTTTATCTCAGTCAGAAAAGCAAGCGTGCCCTCTGAGCCGGCTATCAGCTTACAGAAGTTAAACGGCTCTTTGCCTTCGGTGAATGGCTCCGTCTCCAGCAGCAGATCGATGGCATAGCCCGTGTTGCGGCGCTGGATGCTGGGCTTCGGAAACTCGCGCCGGATGTTCTCCTGCGTCTGCTCATGCGACAGCATGGCTCTGATGGCCTGGTAAATACGGGTCTCCAGTTCGCCGGAGGTATTTTCGCCACGGCATTTGGCCTCAAACTCCGGCAGGCTGAGTTGCCCGAACTCAGCTTCGGTGCCATCGCTCAGAATCGCCTTTACCGACAGCAGGTGCTCCCGGGCGCTGCCGTACACCACCGAGTTGGAGCCGCAGGAGTTGTTGCCCACCATGCCCCCGATCATGGCCCGGTTGGCTGTGGAGGTTTCCGGGCCGAAGTACAATCCGTACGGCTTCAGGAACATGTTCAGTTCATCGCGGATCACACCCGGCTGTACCCGAACCCATCCTTCTTCGGCGTTAACTTCCAGTATTTCCGTAAAGGTGCGCGATACATCTACCACAATGCCACTGCCCACTACCTGCCCGGCCAGCGAGGTGCCGGCGGTGCGCGGAATAAGCGAAGTGCCTTCGCGGCGGGCAAAAGCAATAAGGGTTTTTATGTCGGCAACTGATTTCGGGAAGGCGACGGCCAACGGCATTTCCCGGTAGGCGGAGGCATCGGTGGCGTACAGGGTACGCATGGTGCTATCGAAATAAAACTCTCCCTCTAATTGGCGGGAAAGTTGCTGCAGTTTTTCTGAGTTCATGTATAGTACCCGGCAACAGCTGTAAACTATGATGGTCGGCAGCAGGCCGGTTAGTAATTACTGTTGTTTAAATTGAAATGCGGGAAGCGCCAGCGCTATTGGAGGTGCGTAAGCCTGTCCGGTTGATCGGTTCTAACATAAGGCACCTGAAAAAGCATCTGACTATTTTCTCTGACCCGAAGGTAAGTTGAACGCAGGTAAAGTCAAAGACCCTGAAGCAGAAAGAATATGGTTTTTATAATTGCCGGCACCAGGAGATGAAAATTCCATGAAAATGTTGGCTGTTGTATTAAGATTTTGGCAGCAGGAGAGGGCCTTGTCGTACAAATACCATAAAAAGAAGAGGGAGCCGAAAATCCGGCTCCCTCTTCTTTTTATGGTTTATCAAGTCTATCTGTTCTTAGCGTATACCCGGGTTTCCTGGTCTTCCCGGATCCCGGTCTATGTCTCTGTCCCGATCAATGTCTCTGTTACGGTTGGCATCGATCTTATCTACATCAACGTCCGTTCTGCGCTCGGTGCCTCTTACTGTTTCTTCACGTGTTTCGGTTTTCTTGCCGATCTTCACTTCTTCTACCACCCGGGCTTCCTTGTTCACGATCGGAACCTCGGCATGTTCGGTTATGCGCGTTTCCCCTTCTTTAAAGTTCTTCAGGTCGGCTTCGGTGGCAGGGCGGTTTACGGGGTTACGCTCCACAAAAATATGCTCTTCGCGCAGCCTCAGTTTTTCCTCCACCGGGCGTTCCAGAATTCTGCTGCGCAGCTTCACGCCGCCTGTTTCTTCAGTGCGTTTGCCTATGTTCATCTTCTCCTCCACAATCGGAATAGACGTGTCGCCCCGCTGAAAATCGCGGTTAGTGGTACTTGTATGTGCACCTGAAGGACCGGTATGGGCGGTCGGGTTATCGCTTATACCCCTGTCGCCAACTCTTCTGCTACGCTCTTCCACATCCACTGCGCCGCAGCTGTCTAAGGTTTCGGCCGCGCGATCTGCGTCTTGCTTAGAGTCGGCGTGCACGGTTACGATCCAGCTTTGGCGGGCGGCGGTAGTGTATTTTCGGGCCTCATCTTTATCATCGAAGAGGTTGTTGAAAAAATTGCTCACACTGCTCGATTTGTCGCTGGTATGGTGAGGCGTGTTTGAAGTAGCAGTGGCACCTGGTGCAATACCTGCAGCACCACCTGGTATAGAAGCTGGTCGGCTGCTGTCGGTGTCGTTATGCAATATATCTATGGCACTTGGCTGAATGTTATTGCTCTCCAAACGTTGAGCGGCCATTTGTGCGTCTATACCTTTTTCGAATATTCCTATTACTGTCTGTGACATAATTTAATCAGATTTTAGTTAAACATTTAGTTAAAGCCCTGCTGCCCCTAAGGGCGTGGGACACTTTTATCGACCCGGTTCACGTGCAGCTCCTCTTTCTGAAGCGTTACCTCTTCGGATTCGTGTGTGGTTTCTCTTTTTTTGGTGATGTGAAGTTCTTCTACCACGAAGAGCTTTTTCACGACCACCAGTTCTTCCCGCAACACAGGAATTATCATTTTATCGCCTTCGTAGCGTACTGCTGCCGGCGGGGCCTCTACATATTGGTTGATGGGCACACGCTCTATGTCTACATGCTCTCTGGTAGTAGGCAGATCAACGGTAACATGGTCTTCGTGCACACTCTTGGAAATGTACACATCGGCGGTTTCGACTACTCTTTTGCCAATCTCCACATGCTCTTCCACAATCGGGATTGTTCTTTCCTGATTATCATCCAGGTCATCTGTTTTCCGCTGGATTCTTACCTGCTCCGGTTCCTGGTTTCTTGTAAGATCAGGCGCAGCATCAGGGCGTGACAAATTGGCCAGATGTTGGGTTTGATGCGTTCTCCCCTGGAGTTTCTGCTCAAACTCGGATTTTAATTTATTATCATTATTCTTATTCATGTCGCTCAAAATATGTACATATTCTTATATAGGGTTAATATTTTGACGTCGTTCACCCTGCAATTTTTTACGGGAGGCCGTAAGGTTAGTTATGACAAAAAGACAAGCCGGGAAGGATGGGATGAGCCAGCACAGACCGAATTCCTGTTATAACAGGAGGTGAATCAGGGATAGAATCAGATGGTGAATTGTTGTGAACTGCTGCCTGCCTAATGTGAGAGGATGTAAAAGCCCGGTAAGCGTAGTCTTATAAGCCTGCCCGTGTTTTTTATGATTAGCACATGATTAGCCTTGTGAAAAAAATAAAATTATATTTCTGCTTTTTCCGTCCGGATAATTTTGAGGCGCCACACTGGGTGCTAAAATATGGGTATAGAGTAGCAGTAGCAGCTTTTGCTCCGGAGGGCCCTTTTCATTAGAATAATTGGTGTTTGCTTTAATGTGCTTATGGATTAATGTGCTGATTTTTCAATTTGAAGATTTGGAGATGTGAAGATTTGAAAATGAACTGCCAATGCAAGCTTAGAAAACTCTTAACTAAATGGAAGGGCCAGCATTTTAAATAGTTCTCTGGAGGGCTGTTTTGATTAGAATAATTCATGTCTGTGGCAGGGGCTGGCAGTTGGGCAACCCGTATAGAAAAGTAAAAATATTTCCTGCTTTTGTTTGTTTAAATTTGAGAATTATAAAAAAACACCTAATATTATACAGAAAAATACACAACCATTTTCGCGCCTTCTTTCTTTGCACCACTCCCTGTCCTGGGGGTTATCACGTACAATGCTGTCTGCTTGATAGTCCTGTAAAACCGTGTATGCCGATCCTGAGATCAGATTCATAAATGGAAGCAACTGGTTTCCAGTAAATAACCCGGAAATTATCGGCGTGGCTCTTTTGTTAGGTATTCCCTGCAAGCCACCGGACAAATAATTACAAGGCTAACACAGGCTGTGGCTCAGGTGCAAAAGTTTAGCTGTGGAAGACCATGCCAGGTTTTATGCCATAGGAAGTTTCGTTTCTGGCAGCAGTGAGCGTTCCCTAAATCCGGTGTTTCTTCACTAAGAGGAGCAGGGCAAGCGGAAGGCAACATGCCTCCGGAAGGGCATTTTCATTGGAATAATTGCGCCTGCTGAGGCCGGAGCCAAAAAGTAGTAATCAAGTAGCGGTTGCTGTAGAATTTAAAGGAGATTGTTTATTTAAGTTTATATCAAATGTCTGAATTGTTAGAGGCTGCATTTTCCAGCGTCAATCTCATTCCTACCGCCTTGCTGGTATTTGTGATGCTCTACTGGTTCGCGGTTATTTTTGGCCTGCTCGATCTCCAGTTTTTCGACATGGAGGTGGAGAAGGAGTTCAGCACATCAGCTGAGAGCGTGTCTGCCGTTAGCTGGCTCAACTCAGCACTCGCTTTCTTTAACCTGGGGCGCATCCCGTTCATGTTGTTTCTCACTTTTCTGGTGCTGCCTTTGTGGGTCATGTCTGTCCTGGCAAACCACTACCTGGATAATTCGTCCGGGTTGCTGGCACTGCTGCTCCTGGTGCCTGCTTTTTTCGCGAGCCTGTTTGTATCTAAAATACTGACTACACCCTTTATTAAACTCTTTGATGCACTCGAAAAAGAGCATCTCTCCACGGCCACTATTATCGGGCAAATATGCACTGTAATTATTGCGGCAAATGCCCACGAGCTGGGGCAGGCCACCATAAAATCGGCCGATGGGCTGCTGCTGCTGAATGTGAAAACACCGGAGGGTCAAAGCCTCCGCAAAGGCGATACTGCTGTCGTGCTGGAATACAACGAACAAAGTAAATATTATTTGATAGAACCTTACCAAACCAATTAAACATGATTGAACAGTTATCCTGGTCTGTCGCTATTTTGCTGGCGGTGACCCTCCTTGGCCTGATTGCCTTTGTTATTAAGATGTACCAGAAAGCCATTCAGGGCGAAGCGCTGGTGCGTACCGGCCTGGGTGACACGAAAGTGTCGTTCTCGGGTATTTTTATTGTGCCGGTCATCCATAAAATGGAGGTTATGGACATCACGCTCAAGACCATAGTCATATCCAGAACAGGAGCTGAAGGGTTGATTTGTAAAGACAACCTGCGGGCAGATATAAAAGTGAATTTCTTTCTGCGCGTAAACAAAACACCGGAAGACGTGATACAGGTGGCCCAGTCCATCGGCTGTAAGCGCGCCTCCGACCACTCCGCGCTGGAAAGCCTGTTCGATGCCAAATTCTCGGAGGCCCTGAAAACAGTCGGCAAGCATTTCGATTTTGTGGACCTCTACCAGAGCCGCGAGGAGTTTAAGCGTCAGATCCTGCAAACCATCGGTACCGACCTCAACGGCTACGTGCTCGACGACTGCGCTATCGACTACCTGGAGCAGACACCGCTCACCCACCTGAACGAAAACAACATCCTCGATGCAGAAGGCATCAAGAAGATCATCGACCTCACGGCCAGGCAAAAAGTGCAGGCCAACCTGATTGAGCGCGAGAAGCAGAAAACCATTAAGAAGCAGGACGTAGAGGCCCAGGAAACCATTCTGGAACTGGAAAAGCAACTGGCCGAAAACGAAGAAAAGCAGAAACGCGAAATAGCCAACATCAAAAGCAGAGAGTATGCTGAGATGGAGAAAGTGCGGCACGAGGAGCGACTCAAGGCGGAGAAAGCGCGAATCATTACGGATGAGGAAGTGAAAATTGCCGAGCAGAACAAAGATCGCCAGATTTTGGTGGCTGAGCGCAGCAAGCAACGCACCGATGCCATCGAGACAGAGCGCGTGGAGCAGGCCCGTATGCTCGAAGTGAATGAACGCGAGCGAATTGTGGCGCTGGCGCAGATCGAGAAAGAAAAAGCCATAGAAGAGGAGCGCAAAAATATACAAGGCATTATCCGCGAGCGTGTAACAGTGGAGAAAGCCGTGGTGGAAGAAGAAGAGAAAATTAAAGACACCAAAGCTTTTGCCGAAGCAGAGCGGGAAAAATCGGTAGCCATTACCAATGCAGAGAAAGAGGCAGAACAGTCGTTGGTGAAAGAGATTAAGAGCGCCGAGGCGGCCCGAAATGCCGCTGAGTTCCGTGCCAAGCAGATGCTCATCGATGCAGAGGCAGAGCAGGCAAGCGCCAACAACAGGGCCCAGGCTATTAAAGTACTGGCAGAAGCCGAGGCCGCACAGGCCGCCGCGCTCGGTTTGTCTGAGGCGCACGTAATGGAAGCCAAAGCCCAGGCGAAACAAAAAGAAGGCGAAGCCGAAGCGGTGGTGCTGGAACTGCAGGCCATTGCCCAGGCCAAAGCCACCCGCGCCAAAGCCGAAGCACAGGCCGAAGCAGATGAAAAACTTGGTCTGGTAGCCGCTAAAGTAACCAAAGAACAAGGTCTTGCCGATGCCACCGTGATCGAAAACAAAGCCGCAGCCGACGAGAAGAAAGGGCTGGCAGAGGCACGCGTACTAGGCGAGAAATTCACGGTAGATGCCAAAGGCATAGAAGAGAAAGCCGAGGCCATGCGCAAGCTCGACGGCGTAGGCAAGGAGCACGAAGAGTTCAAGCTGCGTCTCGACAAAGACAAATCGATTGAGCTGGCGCAGATCAACATTCAGAAAGACATAGCTGCTGCCCAGGCCGGAGTAATTTCCGAAGCCCTGAAAGCAGCCAAAATAGACATTGTAGGTGGCGAAACCATGTTCTTCGACCAGATTGTTGGTTCTATTACCAAAGGCAAGCAGGTAGACAGGCTGGTAGGCAACAGCAATGTGTTAGGTACCGTGAAAGATGCCTTCTTCCAGGTAAATGGCGATGGCAACATTGATTTCAAAACAAATCTGCAGAAGTTTGTGAACCAGTTCGGCATGACTTCCGATGATGTACGGAATCTAAGCGTTTCGGCCCTGCTCCTGAAAATGATGCAGCACAGCGCTGACGATAGCACCCTCAACACCCTGAAGCAACTGACCACCACGGCCACCGCCATGGGTATTGCGGATAAGCCTTTTATTTCGTTGAATTGATACTGTAAGAATTACTCCTTCAATTAATGCTCTTCTCAAGTGGTAATTTTGAGTCTGCTAATAAAGTTTTACATCGTACTATGAAGCTGAACTTACGCAGTAATGTAAAAAACAAAATTCTCCCCTTGAGGGGAGTTAGACGGGTGTTAACAGTTCCTAAATGCCGAATCGAAATCAAATTATACCGTATCGTAGTGACCTTAAAGTTAAAGCCAGAGAACTGCGAAAAAATAGTACCCTTTCAGAGGTGCTTCTTTGGCAAGAGATCAGGAATAAGCAGCTTTTAGGATATCAATTTCATCGGCAAGTACCTTTGCTGAATTTTATAGTTGATTTCTACTGCCATGAGCTAAGCTTGCCATTGAGGTTGACGGTAGCAGCCATGAGTATAAGGTAAGTTATGATATTAATCGACAAACAGAACTTGAGCAATATGGTATTCAATTTCTACGCGTTGATGATTTAGATGTCAAGAAGAATATGAGGTTTGTGGTAAATGAAATTTATCAGTGGCTAGAGGAGAATCAACAGAAGAGCAGGCAATAAGTTTTTCAACAAGAGTGAACACCCCTCTAACTCCCCTCAAGGGGAGAATTAGCTTTCGTTCCAGCAAAATCCTGATTCAAACAAAAATCTATTACCAGACTTCTATCCAAGAGCAGCGTCCTCTAGCACCTCTGGAAGGCTGTTTTCATTCAAATAATTCGAGTAAAGAAATTTCCTTTACATGGAAGACAACAATATAACCACCCCAAAACCAAAGGCAGCAGAAGCGGTGCAGCTGGAGGGTGGTACTTACGAAATACTGCGCAACCGCCTGCAGAAGAACGGGAGCGAACTGCGGGAACTGTTGGAGCAACTGAACCAGGAGCGGAAGGCCGTGTTTGGGGCCATTGAAACGGCGCTGATAACCACAGAGCGTGTTACTACTGAAAATAACTGTGTGCCGATGGACATGGTGCCCGTTGGTTATAGCATGCTCTTCGGGTACAATGTACATCTTGGACTGAAGTCGGAGGCGGAGCTGTCGGATGTGTTTGGAGTGTACACGTATGAAGGGCATTCCTTTCACCAGCAGCCGCTGGAACCGCTGGGAAATGCACAATTTGTTGAGGACTTCAAGAAGCTTTACAAGTACTACAAAAATACGCATTTCGTAAAATTTGCTGTACTGGGCACGCACCTGTTCATGGTGTTCCGGGTGGGCAAAGGCCTCAACGACATCAAAACATTTAAGTGGCTCCTGCAGGGCGATACCATCACCTACCTTGACAACCGCAGCGACCACGAGTTTGTGTACCCCAGCCAGCACGATTTTGCCTGGAAGCGCACGCTTCGGGAGTCGCAGCGGAAGGGGAGGTTTCCGCATGTTTCCATAGAAGACAAAGTGTTTGTGGAGACCACTGGTGGCGACCTCACCATTAAAGTAGAAGACAACACCGATACCGGTCAGGGCATTTATGCAGAAGAAGTAGAAGACAAAGACCAAACGCTCGACGACTCCGAAATCTACTACGCCATCATCGGCAACATCATCATCCTGAAAATTCGGCCTTACCGCGAGAACAACTACCGCTACATTGTTTACAACGGCAAATTGAAGGAGGCCCGGCGCATCGATGCGCTGGCGCATAGCTGTGTGCTACTGCCAGAGGGGCAGGGCATTATGTACGCCTACGGCTATTACCTGCAGACAGGAGAGTTTAAGGAGTTCGACAACAACCTGCAGGATATGTTGTTTGAAAAGCGTATCGCTTCGCCCAACGGCGAAGATTTCCTGTATGTGTTTTATAACAAGGAGCAGGGGCTATACCTGCTGCTCTCTTACAACCTCATAACGCAGAAAATTGAAACCCCGATTGTTTGCCACGGCTACGCGGTTTTTGAAAACGGAGAACTCTGCTACTTCCGGGCCGACGAGGAGCCGCAGAAGAACCATGCCATCCAGATCTGGCAAACACCTTACATCGGGCCGAACTTTATAATTCCGGTAACGCAGGAGTCCTACCTGTACAAGATCGGGAACAAGGATATTGTAGGGGCTATGGCCGAAAGCAACGAGGTGCTGGCTCTGCTGCAGAAAGAAGACTCGTACGAAAACCTGTACCTCGACCTGATCAAGAAGACGACCGATGTGCTGGATTCCTACCATTGGCTGACCCGCACCGAAACCTACAACCTGGCAGCTCCACTGGCGGCTATCCGGCAAACAGCAACGGCGGCAGTAGAGGAGTTCGAAAAAGTAACGAACATCAGGAAAAATACAAAGCAGCAGCTAGAGCAGGTGCTCGGAAAAGCCGATGCGCTGCTGCACCAGCTGAAGTTTCAGAAGGCTGAGCACATAAATGATTATGTAGGATACCTGGCGGAACTGCGCACGATCCGGGGGGAAGTGGTGTCGCTGCGGGACCTGCGCTATGTAGACCTGATGAAGGTGGAGGCGTATGAGGCGCAGCTGCAGGATTTTACGCAGAACATGGCCAATGCCACCGTTACGTTCCTGCTCAAGCCCGATGCGCTGCACCCCTACGAGCAGAAGGTGCAGCACCTGAACGCAGCCATAGAGGCCGTGGCCAAGGTGATAGAAGCCGATGCCATCGACAAAGAAATAGCGGCTATTGCAACGGAACTGGAGATGCTGATCGATGTGGTGAGTAACCTCCGGATCGAAGACGCTACCCAGACCACCCGCATCATCGATGCCATTTCGGCCATCTACGCCACCTTTAACCAAACCAAAGCAGCACTCAGGCGCAGGCGCAAGGAGCTGCTGAGCCTGGAGGGGAAAGCGGCGTTCAGTTCGCAAATCAAGCTCATCAGCCAGAGCGTAATCAACTACCTGGATGTATGCGACACGCCGGAGAAATGCGAGGAGTACCTGGCCAAGCTCATGGAGCAGCTGGAAGAGCTGGAAGGAAAATTCCCGGACTTCGAGGAGTTTCTGGAGCAGATCGCTACTAAGCGTGAGGAGGTTTACAGTGCTTTTGAGTCTAGGAAGGTAGGGCTGCAGGAGAGCCGGAACAAGCGCGCCAACAGCCTGCAGCAGGCAGCAGACCGGATGCTGAAGGCAATCCAGAACCGCATAAGCAAGCTCGGCAGCGTCACCGAAATAAACGGCTATTTCGCCTCCGACCTGATGGTAGAGAAGGTGCGAAACACGGTGGAGGAGCTGCTTTCACTCGGAGACACAGTAAAAGCCGATGCTATACAGAGCCGCCTGAAAACCCTGCGCGAAGACACTGTTCGGCAGCTGAAGGATAAACAGGAGCTGTTCTCCGACGGTGCCAACATCATACGGTTGGGCAAGCACCAGTTTACGGTAAATAATCAGCCGCTGGAGTTGAGCATGGTGCACCGCAACGAGGCCATGTTCTACCACCTCACCGGCACCAGCTTTTTCGAACGCGTAACCGACGCTACATTTGAGAGCTACAAATCGGTGTGGGAGCAAACGCTGGTATCAGAAAACAGCCAGGTGTACCGTGCCGAATACCTGGCCTATAAAATACTGGAGTTGGCGCAGGATAAAAAGCGGCAGCAAAATGCATCCGAAGAAAAGCAGACTGCTCTCACTTTAGATGAGCTGCACAGGCTGACCGAAGCGGAGCTGGTGGCCTATGTGAGCCAGTTTATGGCCGTGCGTTTCAGCGAAGGCTACCTCAAAGGCGTGCACGACCATGATGCGGCTCTTATTCTGGCTGCCTTAATTCAGTTTATCAAAACAGCTGATTTACTCCGATATCCGTCTGCCGCCCGTGCCTGTGCGCAATTGTACTGGCGGGTGTTCGCCCCGGAGGCGCGCAAAAACAGGCTGCACCACCAGCTGAAAGGAGTGGGTGCCATCTTGCAGGTCTTCCCCGATACACATGAGTTTGATGCCATTAAGGAGGAGCTTCGCGCGGAGGTAGCGCTTTTTCAGAAAGAGTCAAGGCTTTGTCTAGAAGCAGTGGCAGGGGAGGCAGGCGATTACCTGTTCTATGAATTAACGCGAGGCAACCAGTTTATCATAGACCATCAGGCCGCAGAGCTGTACGAGCGTTTTAAGCAGTATCTGGCAGAACATAAAGTAACAGCGGCTTTTGAGGCATCAGTAAAAGCCTTGGCAGATAACCCGGTGCAACGGTTCGAGCTGATTCAGCACTGGCTCAAAGCCTTCATCACGCATTCTAATTTACATAATAAATCAACTTATGTAACAGAGGCAACGGTGCTGCTATTTACCAACAGTCATCACCAGCAGCAGGTGGTGCATACGGTCCTGGAGGCAAAGCTGCACCCGATGCTGGGTACGCATGCGCTGCTGCAGCAACAGACCTATGAGTTGCAGTATTACAGCTTTATGGAGAAGATGCGGCAGTATACCGCTACCACAGCCAAAGCATTTGTAGCTTTTACAGAGCTAAAGAAGCAGCTGAACCACCGGTTTGAGGAGGAGTTGCGCCTGCAGGAGTTCAAGCCACGGGTGCTGTCATCATTTGTCCGCAACCGGCTGATAGACCAGGTGTACCTGCCACTGATTGGAGCCAACCTGGCAAAGCAGATGGGTACGGCAGGAGAGGCCAAGCGCACCGACCTGATGGGCATGCTGCTCCTGCTTTCGCCGCCGGGCTATGGTAAGACTACTATTATGGAGTACATTGCGAACCGCCTGGGTCTCATTTTTATGAAGATAAACGGACCCGCCATTGGCCACCATGTCACGGCACTTGATCCTACGGAGGCTCCCAATGCTGCTGCCCGTGAGGAGCTGGAGAAGCTGAACCTGTCGTTTGAGATGGGCGACAACGTAATGATCTACCTCGACGACATTCAGCACTGCAACCCGGAGCTGCTGCAAAAGTTCATCTCGCTCTGCGATGCACAGCGCAAGATAGAGGGCGTCTACAAAGGCCGCAGCAAAACCTACGACTTCCGGGGCCGCAAAGTATGCGTGGTTATGGCCGGAAACCCTTACACTGAAACAGGCGAGAAATTCCGCATCCCGGACATGCTCGCCAACCGCGCCGATATCTACAACTTAGGGGATATCATTGGCGACACGGAAGAAGCCTTTAAACTCAGCTACATCGAGAATGCCTTAACCTCTAACGCTATCCTGGCAAAGCTGGCGGCAAAGAGCCACAAAGATGTGTTTGCGGTGCTGCAGCTGGCCCAGACCGGCCACAGCGAAGGGTTGGAGTTTGAAGGCAACCATTCGCCTGCCGAGCTGAACGAGTATGTGCAGGTGCTGCAAAAGCTGCTGAAGATCCAGGACGTAATTCTGAAGGTGAACATGGAATATATCCGGTCGGCAGCACAGCAGGAGGAATACCGCACAGAGCCTGCCTTCAAGCTGCAGGGCTCTTACCGTAATATGAACAAGCTGGCCGAGAAGGTAGTGCCGATCATGAATGCGCAGGAACTACAGACGCTCCTCTTATCGCACTACGAAGCCGAGTCGCAAACACTGACGTCGGGAGCCGAGGCCAACATACTTAAATTTAAGCAACTCATCGGAATTGCCAGCGAAACGGAGACGCAGCGCTGGGAGAACATTAAAGCTACTTTCGTGCGCAACCAAAAACTAAAAGGCTTCGGCGACAACAACCAGGTAGGGCAGGTGCTCACGCAATTGGAGAACATCTCGGAAGGTTTGACTGGGATCAAGGAAGTGATGCGGGAGCTGAAGGGGTAGGTAGGCTGTCAGAATCAGAATTTACAGAATAGTTGAGCCGAGAGAAAAATTCTGCTTATTCTCTAATTCTGAAAATCCTGATTCAGACAAAAACTACTTCAGCAACCGCACATGGTAAACTCCCCCGGCCACTGAGCCTTTATGCGCTACAAACTTCACCGTTAGCTTTTCAGCATTCAGCACCTTTTGCGGTAGTTGGTAATCTTCTTCAAAAAAAGAGTCGCCTTTTAAGCCATCCAGCTTCACGGTTTTTACAGGCACATCATTCACCAGAATATCGAAGGTGCGGTCTTTGTCGAGGCCGAAGTAGGTGATGCGGAGTGTTTTGGCTTCGCGGTTTTTGTTGCGCAAGTCGTAGCTGAACCAATTGGTGGCATGGCGCCAGAAGCGGTCCTGATGCGTACCCATGTCGGTGCCTTCGCCTTTAAAGTTGTGGTCCGATTCCGGCTGCTGTTCTCCAGCTGCTACCTGATCTATTGTTTGAGCTTCGAGGGCCAGTTTTTCCTGCTCCGTTTTTTGCAGGTTCTGCTGTCGCTTCTCTTTTTCTTCCGGGGTGAGCACGGGCCAGTACAGCATGTAGCGGGCTTCGTGCACCTGGAAGAAAGGCACCAGCTTTACTTTTTTGAACTGGCCAGGGGAAATTGCTCCGGAACCTGTGAAAGTTAGTGGCTGGCTATCAATTGGTTGCAGTGCGGCGGCGGCATCTTGTTTGGAAGCTACAATAACAGGTGCTTTATCAATAGGGTACATGGGGCCATTGGCGACATGCCCCATGCGGGTGCCATTGCCCCATAATCCGGGAATATCTGTTGTATCGGTAACACCTGCCAGCACAATAGGGCCATGCACAAAGGAGGCCCAGGAGGAGCCGTCAGGCAGAAACTCTGCTATAGTGTGCATCGGGAGTTCTATCGTGACTACATCCTTATTTTTCCACTTGCGCTCAATTTTAACGAAAGAAGAGGGCGCAGCGGTAGTCTGTACTTCTTTGCCATTAACCTTCACTTTCATCTCACCGGCCTTCACCCAACCCGGGTAGCGTAGGTTTAGGGCAAACTTCCGGGCCTTCTTCAGGTTCAGCTGCAACTGCGTTCCTTCTTCAAAGGGGAAGTTTGTCTTCTGCTGTAGTATCAGCCCCTGTTGCTCCCATTGTAGAGTAGACGGAATGAACAGGTTCACGAACAAATCCTGGTTGTTGTGGGCGTAAATAAGTTCGCCGTATTTGCCGTGGTTTTCGAGGCCGGAGCCCACACAACACCAGAAGTCCTCCTGTGTGCTGGAGTAAACGCGGTAGTGGCGGGGGCGCATGGGGGTAAAATATACAAATCCGCCTTTAGTGGGGTGCTGCGACGAAAGGATGTGGTTGTAAAGTGCCCGCTCATAATAATCCAGGTACTTGACATCGGGGTTCGTGGCAAACAGGAGTTTGCTGAGCTTCAGCATATTATAGGTGTTGCACGTTTCCGGCCCCTGCTCCGACTCGGTCATGGAAGAAAAGTTGTCGGTGGGGTGAAAATGTTCGCGCACGCTGTTCCCGCCAATCGAAACAGTGCGGTTTTCTATCACTGTGTTCCAGAAAAAGCCGGCTGCCTCGTCCCAGGCTTTGTTGTTGGCCATGTCTGCTACGCGCTTATAACCGATAACCTTTGGTATTTGGGTGTTGGCATGCATACCGTTCAATACATCTTTCTGGGCCAGCAGCGGCTCCAGGATAAGCTTGTGCGAGAAGCGCTCCGCCAATGTCAGGTACTTTTTGTCGCCGGTAATTTCGGCTACGTCTGCAAATGTTTCGTTCAGGCCACCGTGCTCGCTGCGCAGCATCTGTTGCATCTGCGCATCCGTCAGGTTATTGGTGAGGTCGAGGCACCAGTCAGAGAGTTTCACCAGCACCTCCCGCGCCTGCTGGTTGCCAGCTATTCTGTACGCATCAACTAACCCGGCGTACAGCTTGTGGATGTTGTACAAAGGCACCCACTTCTTGTTCAGTGAAAAATTGTCGGCTTCTATTTTACCGGCTGCTATTTGCTGCCACATATGCTGGCCGCCCGGAATGCCGCCAACATAGCCGTTGCCGTTCTGCTGCTGGCACTTTGCCAGCTCACCCACCATGTAGTTGAGCCGCTGCAACAGCGCTTCGTTTTTGGTGGAGGCATACATCAGCGAAAGCGCCGAAAGATAATGCCCGCCGATGTGCCCGTCGAGCCCGGTGTTTTCCCAGTTGCCGTAGCTTTTGGCTTTGGTTGGCAGCCCGGCCTCCTGCAGAAAGGGAGCCAGCAGCCTGTCGGGGTCCAGTGCCAGCATGTAGGCCATGTCTGTTTGCTGCGCCTCATAAAAAGGACTTGCTGCCAGCGCGACACTTGTAAGCGGAAAATATTGGAGAGCAGGCGCTGTTTGGCCAAAGCAATTGGCCGCAACAGAAAGGAAGGCGACTGATAGGTAAGCTCTTAGGGTCATGGTTTCTGATATTAACTAACCAAAGTTAGTAAATTTTGCCAATGTTTAAATGTTATATTGACATTAATTAACTGGCCAACTTGTCATACGGTGCGCCAATTGCCTACAGAAGAATTGGAGGAGGGTGGCCTTTAAATTATTTGAATGAAAAAGCCCCTCCAGAGCCTGTTTGGCTGCTTTAGGTCCTCATCACTTTCAACCTGGAGCATCGCAGGGGCGAACGGGCTTTTATGCATTGGCTAATCCGCCACTTCGAACAGTTACCTATTTATAGAGTGGAAGTTGGTATATTGCTCTATAGATTGCAAAAGCCTTCATTAGTTACCGGGTAATTAATCCTTGTGCGGAAAGCATCTAAGGAAAAGAAGCAGAAATCCTGGAGAGGCTTAGCATGATGGTGAGGAAGCCGGATGTTATTAGCAGTCCAAATCTCGGAGAACTACCGGAGCCTCACGCTACGTTAAGGAGGATAAAGACCAATTATTTGAATGAGAAGAGCCTTTCCAAACCTTTAACCCAATCATGGCAGCAGCGCACGAGTAGGGGCCGTTTTTGAGGTGCTGGTAAGGCTATAGGAGTGCAAAATAAACTTATGGAAACGACACAACAGGACTATACAACCCAGGATAACCCACTGGTACAGGGAATAAAACTCATCGGCATCGGGAAGCACGGCAGCAAACCACTGCCGGAAAGCCTTCTGCGCACTATTCTGGATTACCTGAAAACCGGCGATATAATTCCGATTCAGAATGGCGCTTTTTATGGCGCGTTAATGGCAAAGGGACCAACACCGCCGGAGCAGCAACTGCTGCTGGCGCTGGTACCTGCAGGTACTGCGCCGGGGCCGGATGCCATTTACGACAGCCTGTGCGCCGATGCACCCGGGCACATGCGGGAGATCGGCATCAAGCTTCTCCGAAAAGAGTTCCTGACCCTGGAAGAGGCGCGGCAGTTGGGCGAGTTCCTGTACTCCGACCTGCCCGGCGAGAGCTACCGCGGCATGGCGGCCAGCATGCTCCGCATCCGCTACGAAACCGAAGAGGAGTACCGGGGGCTCATAGAATCTGCAGAGCTTTCGTTCACGCCAGGCTTTCGGGAGCCGGTGCCACCGCTGCAGGAGGTGCTCCTGCAACTCGCCGAACCGTTCGATGGGGTAGAGCACTCCTACATGATCACGCCCTTGCTGGCGCAGGCGTTTCAGCAGGATGGCTTCCGGGTGATCAGTACGGTGGGCAGATCATCGGGCCCGAAGCTGACCTTAAACGCCCTTGATCTTTATGAGCAGCTGGAAGGGGAGTTTCTGAACTCCCCTCAGCAGCTGTTACAGGAGCCTCCACGCTTTGGCTGGGTTCTGGACCAGCAAATACTCTCGCCAGCCCTCGACCAGTGGGTAGACCGGCGGCGCCTGATCTTTAAGCGGCCTTTTCTGGCCACTTCCGAAAAGGTCCTCAATCCGGCAGGAGCCCACATCCTGGTCACTTCTGTTTTTCATATCACGTACATGGAAAAAATGATAAAGCTAGCCGATATGGCAGGCTTTAAAGGGGCAATTATCCTGAAACGTGGCCTGGAAGGTACCCTGGCTCCTTCTCTGGCCAAAGCCAGCGGCATTCTGTGTGCCGCCCGCCAGCAGGACGGTTCTTTTATCACCCACACCATCGATGCTGACACCGAGGCCCTCGCTCACTTCCGTGCTGGGTCTGATGAAAACGTAGCGCCGCTGCTACTGGAAGAAAACATCCGGCTGATCAGAGATTTCGCGGAGCACGGATTTACCGATAATCAGGATTTTAACAAAAGAGTAAACCTCAGCATGGCGCTGTATAACAGTGGTCTGCAGTGGGTGCAGCAACACTGGCAACGCTGATTGAAGGCTCGGGAAACTAAAGACTCTGGGGCGAAGGCAGTTGCTGGAGTTGTGCTGCAGGAGCCTGGCCAGAGTTGTGTGCAGGAGGAGACTATCAGAGGAGCCTAAATTATTCAAATGAAAAAGCCCCTCCGGAGACTGTCCGGCCTCTGTTGCACCTGCTGCTGAAGAGGTACTTCCTGCTCCTGCGCTGTAACAAAAGCTTCCTGATCGGACTATAACCCTTACAGCAAAAGCTATAAAAATGGATATGATGGAAGAAAGAGATACTATCGGGATTATTGGTTTAGGCCGGATGGGCGGCAACCTGGCCCTGCAGGCGCTCGAAAAAGGATTTAGCGTGTATGGCTACGACAACGCAGGAGCCACCAACGACCTGCTGGCCGCCGGCCTCAAAAACTGCCTGTCGTTTCAGGAGCTGAAGGATAGCCTGCCGCACCCGCGCATCGTCTTTATTTATGTTATTGCCGGCCCTATTGTAGAAGCGATTATTCAGGAAGCCGCAGCCGTGTTCGATCCGGGCGATATAATCCTGGACGGCGGTAATTCTTACTGGGGCGATTCGCTGCGGCGCTACCGGATGCTGAAGGAGCGGGGCATTAACTTTATTGATTGTGGCACAAGCGGTGGCGTAGAGGGTGCCCGCCATGGCGCCTGCTTTATGGTGGGCGGGGAGCCGGAGTCGGTAGAGCGGGTAGAGCCGATCCTGAAGAGCCTGGCCGTGCCAGGTGGCTATGTGCATGCCGGTCCGCCGGCTGCAGGGCATTTTACGAAGCTCGTGCACAACGGCATTGAGTTTGGCATGCTGCAGGCCATTGGCGAAGGCGTGGACCTGCTCGAAAAATACAGGGACAAATTAAATATTCCGGGTATCCTGGAGAATTGGAACCACGGCTCCGTTATCCGGTCCTGGCTGATAGAGCTGATGGGAAGGGCCTATAACGAAAAAGGCGGGTTTGAACATGTGCCCAGCCACGTAGAGGACACCGGTGAGGTAAACTGGCTCGTGAATGATGCCATGCAAATGGAAGTGCCGATCCCGGTTATTGCCCAATCGGTGATGCAGCTTATCGCCTCCCGCGACCAGGATAAAACCTGGGCCAAGGCAGTGGCCATGATGCGCAACGGCTTCGGCAACCATCCGTTCGGCCCCAACGAGTACATTGCCTCGTACCGCTCCTACAGCAGAATTGGCGACTTCCCGAGAGACCTTTAAAAGGAGCGAAAGAAGAAGCATCAGAGGCTAAGCACTTGTCAATCCTTCTTCTTTCGCTTTTCCTTTCGTTCGCGTTTCCTTTCTTCCCGGCGGTTTTTGCGCTGGTTTTTCCAGTCTTCGTAGGTTTGGTTTACTTTGCCGGTAATAGAGTCGATTACACGATCGAAGAAGTTCTCCTCTGGTGCTGCCTCCCTATAAGATTCGCAGGCCAGCCGCGCCTGCAGTTCTGCCGGAAGCGGTTTAAAGCGGCTGTTGTAATAGCCAACATAGGCCGGGTCCTGTGCCACGCGTTTCGTGAACTCTCCCCAGATCGGCAGCGCCGTTCTGGAGCCCTGCCCCAGTTCCAGTGTCCGGAAACGAACCTTCGGGCTTTCTGCTCCTACCCAAACACCCGTGATCAGGTTTGGCGTGATGCCGATAAACCAGCCATCAGCCTGCTCCTGTGTGGTACCGGTTTTGCCTGCAATGTCCATCTTCAAGCCAAACTCAGAGCGTAACCGTACGGCACTGCCTTCTTCTACCACGCCCTGCATCAGTTGCAGCATTACGGCGGCATTGGTGCGGGAGAGGGCCCTGTTGGAGTTAGGCTGCTTGTGCTGCCGGAGAACTTTGCCGGAGCGGTCGGTGATGTGGTCGATGTATACCGGGCTAACCTGGTAGCCATCGCTGGCAAAGGAGGCATAGGCGCTCACCATCTCCAGCAGCGACAGGTTGGCCGTGCCCAGCGCCAGCGAAGGAACTTCCGGCAGCTCGTTCCGGATGCCCATCCGCCGGGCCAACGCTACGGTGCGGTCTACGCCTGTTTCCATAATGAGCTGCGCCGACACCGTGTTGACAGAATTTGCCAGGGCTCCGCGCATGGAGTACTCGCCGCCATACACTTCGTTGGCATTTCGTGGCGACCAGTCTTCGTGCTCTGCATAGGTCTGTCGCTCATTCGGGAAAAAGGTGCAGGGGGCAATGCCTCTTTCCAGCGCAGCCGCATACACAATGGGTTTAAAGGTAGAACCCACCTGCCGCCGTGCCCGCACATGGTCGTACTTGAACACATGATGATCTATGCCACCCACCCAGGCGCGGATATAGCCGGTGTGAGGCTCCATGGCCAGCAGCCCCGAATTCAGGAACTTCTGGTGGTGCCGGAGCGAATCGAGCGGACTCATGTTCTTTTTGCTGATGCCGTTCCAGCTGAACACGCTCATCTGGATCGGCTCCCTGAAAACATCCCGGATCTCTTCTTCTGACTTTCCGGCTGCCTTCATTTTTTTGTAGCGGTCGGAGCGGTGCAGCGCGTTCGTGATCACGTTCACATCATTGCCCCAGGGCGAGCGGCCTTGCCAGTGCGCATCAAACTGCTTCTGGAGCTGCGACATGCGTTTCCGTACGGACCGCTCGGCATGCACCTGTATGCCGGCGTCGATGGTGGTGTAAATCTTCAGGCCGTCGGTGTAGAGGTTATAAGGCTCGCCATTTTTTTTCTTCTGTGTGGCGGCCCACTTTACCAGCTCCTGCCGCAGCAGCTCCCTGAAGTAAGGTGCTATGCCATCGTTATGGGTGGTGTAGCGGTAGTTGAGGGCGAGGGGCAGCTGCTTAAGCGAATCGGCCTGGTGCTGGCTCAGGAATTCGTATTTAGCCATCTGGTTCAGCACCACATTGCGGCGTTTGCGGGAGCGCTCTGGGTCCAGGCGCGGGTTGTAGGAGGTGGTGGCTTTGAGCATGCCGATCAGCACGGCGGCCTCCTCTGTTTTAAGCGAGTCGGCGGAGGTGTTGAAGAAGCGGCGCGAGGCCCGCTCTATGCCATACAGGTTACCGCCCATGGGTACCGTGTTGAGGTACAGCTCCAGCAGCTCCTGCTTCGAGTAAACGCTCTCCAGCTTGCGGGCAATAATCATTTCCCGGATCTTGTTCACGGCCATGTCTGCGAACCTGTACTTTTTGCGGGGGTACAGGTTTTTGGCCAGTTGCTGACTCAGGGTGCTGCCGCCGCCGGAGTTTTCTTGCTGCATCAGGAGTGTTTTCACGAACACACGCCCCAGGCTCCTGGGATCGATGCCGCTGTGCTCGTAAAAACGGGCATCTTCGGTGGCGATCAGGGCGTCCACGGCGGTAGGTGCTATGTTGTCGTAACTCACATTGGTGCGGTCCTGCAGGTAGTAGCGGCCCAGCAGTACTTTGTCGGCAGAGTAAACCTCGGAGGCGGTGCTGTTTTGGGTGGCTTTCAGTTCTTTACGGGAAGGGATATGCCCCAGAGCGCCCATGTAGATAGCCATGTAAAAAGCTAAGGCAATTACCAGCAGGAACAGGCCCAGTTTGTATGCCCACCTGAAAAGAAACAGGAAATTGGAGGGTCGGGCATTGCTCCAGTCAAAATTTCTGAAGCTGGTCCATTTTTGCTGCCAGTAAGCGGCGGTAAACTTGGGTTTCTGGCTCAGGTAAAAATCATGGAATTCCTTTTTAAGAAATCTGAGAACCGGCAGGATCAGCCCGTGAAGAACAAAGTTTATAATTTTTCGAAGCACTCTTTTTTTATCTAAAGATCACCATGTGGCACCCATTTCAACGGTAGCCGCACAGGCGGTAAAGTACAGACTTTTGATCGTATTAGTTACACTTAAGCTGCGCTTGTAGTTCCTTTGCGCTAATGCCACCACTGCTGCTGCTCCTGTTTGCAAGAATTGCGCCAGTAGGAGTGGGTGGCTGGTTGTTAATTCTTATTTTTTGATTCTTATAATGTGTACTTAGGAAATGTAAATGTATCCACAGCTTAAGTCTGCTCATCCTGTGCCCTCTCTCCAAAAGCTTCATTGCTGCTCCCATGCGCTCCTCGGCCGCAGGGCCGCGTTTTCACTTCCGGAGCTGTCTATTTGAACCTGCCCTCGCTCCGCTGCGGGCTGCTGAGCAAAACTCAGGACCGGAACAAATAGAAGGCTCCTCCAGCGAAAACTGGAAACGTTTTTCTCTTTGAGCTAAAAAAAACAATCTATAACAATGTTCTGTTAATCAGTCGTTTAAATGCAAGATCATTGCCTGATTCACGCTAAATCTCATAAACAATCGTCACTGCTTTTTCCTGAAATTGGAATCCTGAAAAATCAGAAATAACCATTCACCAACAGCAACTAAACAACAATCAGCAATTGACAACTAACTATCAACCAAAATTATTCTAATCAAATGGCCCCTCCGGAGCTCATCTTGTAGGAAAAAGCAGGTCGCTGGTGCGCGCTTGCCGCTCGTACCAAAGGTTCCTTACGGATACAGCTTAAAAGAATTGATCTATAACAAGCTGCATTGGCCCCTTCTGGAAAGGCAGTGATAGGAAAGAGCGCATAATCCAAGAAACAGAAGCCTTGTCTTTCCCTACAAGATGAGCTCCGGTGGCTTTGCTGTTGGTGCCGCCGCTACTTTTCCTGCTGTTTAAATTTTACAGGAGAGGCCAGGGTGGCTTTGCGGACAGTTTGCAGGGTTTTGGGGTTCAGGATTTCTGCTTTGCCCTGGTCGCGCAGCTTTTCGATTGCCAGGCGGTAGTTCTCTTTGATATAATGGGTGCCGGGGTGATGGTCTTCGGCGATCTTCTCGATGGTTTTATAATTGTACTGGCTGGCGTTTTGGGCAAGATCTTCTGCTAGCTTCTGCACCGAGTACCGGAGCTGCTCCGGGAACAAGGCAAGTTGCTGCACCTGCTTCAGGTTAGCGCCAAACAGCGGCACACCATCCTGCTGGTAGTCAGAGTAAGGCAGCAGTATGGCTTTAAAGGCTTTGTACACGGGCACCGACCTGGAGGCGAACAGCAGGTACAGGCTGGTCTGGTCTTTGTCTGGCGCATCTACCCGGAAGTCCAGGGTAAAGCGCCCCTGCTCCCGAAGCAGTTCTCCCAACTGCGTAACCAGGTAAGCTTCCTGCCCCTGCGCACTTTTCTCCCTTCTGCAAAAATCCTGGATGGCAGCTAGCCTGGTACTGAAAAGCTCCGTTATGATGGCTGGTGTTTTCTTGCCTGTAAATGCTGCCCGAAGCTTTTTAGGGTGCAGCAACAGCAGCAGATCCGCACTTTGGGTTTTGCTGCTTTCCAGAAACAGCTGCTGCGCGTAGGGCGTTGCCAACGGATCAGAAACTACCAGGGCCGGATAACCAGAAGCCAGTAGTTCGGAAAGGGGCAGTTGGTTCTCCGGCTCCTGCAGAAGCAGGGTTGGGTAAGGCAGTCCGTTTTCAGAAACCGGAATTGCGGATTGTTGCTTCAGTATGTCCTGCTCCAGTCTGGAGGTGGCACCAAAAAATAGCCTTAGCGGCTGATTCGGTTCAATATTGCTGAAGAGGCGCACCTGCTCCTGTTGTGCATCAGGTTCCTGCTGCACCTGTTCTACCGCCAGTAAATCTACGTAAACCAGCGCCTCAGCTTCTGGGGCCAGTGACTGCAGGCGGCACCAGGCCGGGAAAAATTGCCGGAATATTTCAGCTTTTATTTCTGAAGCAGTACGATTAACCCTGAAAAATTCCTGTGGGGCAGGAGCAGCCATCATCACCAGATCTAAATTCCTAACAGGCTCTTATTGCCTCTACTTTACTTTGAAAGAAAATATTTTTCGACGGCTACGGCTACACCATCCTCTTTGCTGTCGAGGGTAATTTCGTCGGCTACAGCCTTTACTTCGTCCCGGGCGTTACCTACGGCTATGCCCATTCCTACGGCTTGCAGCATTTCGATGTCGTTGTAATTGTCGCCAAAAGCTACCACTTCTTCCATGGGTATGTCGAAGCGGTCTTTCAGGATCATTTTGAGGGCGGTGGCTTTGGAGATGGAGCGGGGCGCAATTTCGAGGTACGTTTCTTTAGACCGGTAAATATGCAGCTGCTCACCGTATGTCCGCTCCAGGGCTTCCTGCATGACGCTGATCTCTTCTTCGGGACCCATGCACATGACTTTGTGGGCGCCGGTGTTGGTTTCCTGCCAGCCTCCAAGCAAGGCATCGAGTTCAGTAATGGTCGGCGATACTTTGGTAATCCTTTCTTCCCGCTCTGTCCATTGGTCCTGCTGCGGGGCATACCACAGGTCCTCCACATACAGGCTTACATGGATGTCGGTGCTGCGGGCTCTCAGCAGAATATCGGTGCAGATAGAGACAGGTATTTCTACGGTATCTACTACGATGGGCGCCGTGGCATTTCCTTCGTAAATAAGCACATAGCCGCCATTGAAACAGATCATGGGGTGGTCCAGGATGCCGAGTTCCTGCTGCAGGTGCCGGAGGGCGCTGGGCATGCGCGAGGAGGCCAGAATAACCGGAATGTCTTTGTCGAGTTTTTGGAAAGTGGCAATGGTTCTGGGCGAGAGCTCCCTACGGCTGTCAAGCAGGGTACCATCTATATCGGTACAGATCGCACGGTATTTCATGGGTTAGTAGCGGTTTGGTTAGCCGGCGTCGCGCTGTCTGCTGCAGCACAACCGGTCCCGCAATTTACGAAGGATTTTTGGGAGCGGCCCCTAATCCCGAATTTAGATGTCAGAAATTAGGCTCTCGGTTTTTTCGGCAGTAGCAGTCAGGAGTTCTGGAGCTCCGGAGGGGCAATTTGATTGGATTAATTCAGCCAAAAAATAGTCTTATAAGCAAAACCACCATCCTATAAACCAGAAAAGGCTTAGCGGATGGTAGAAATTTAGAGCAAGTTACTGTTGTTTTATCCTTGCGGAATGGCGCTTTCATCCATGTACATCACTTCCCATTGGTGGCCGTCGGGGTCGGCAAAGCTATGCTGGTACATCCAGCCATGGTCCTGCGGGTCCATATACACCGAGCCGCCTGCAGCTACGGCCTTGCTCACCATTTCGTCTACTTTCTCACGGCTTTCCACATCGATGGCAATCAGGACTTCGGTGCTCTTAGAGGCATCTGCAATTTCTTTTTTAGTAAAACCTTTAAAGAAGGGCTCGGTCAGGAGCATCGAAAAAAGATTCTCTCCGATAACGAGGCAGGCCGCTTTCTCGTCGGTAAACTGCTCGTTAAACCCGAACCCAAGCTTGGTGAAGAATTCTTTAGATCTGTTGAGGTCTTTTACCGGTAGGTTGATAAATATTTTTGTGGCCATAATTATTTTCTGTTTGTTTTGCCTTACAAACATACTTATAGTCAGGCAAATAACTCAAGTGAAATTACGACAAATAGAGGGGGTATTGCGGCGGCAATAGCAGCAGAAAAGCCTCTTGAGGTCATTTTTCATTAGAATAATTTGAGTGAATACCATATTTTGGGGTATTGCTATAGCAATGCAGTTATATAGAAGGTTCCAACTGTCTTTGCTGCTGCTTTTTCCGGTGCCCTCTTGCTGTTTTGTTGCATGGTAGAGGCTCCGAGCGCTTAAGGCACCGATGGCCAGCGACTGGGATTTGTGAGATAGCAGCAGCAGCAGGCATTCCGGAGGGGCAGTTTTATTAGAAAAATTGGTAGTGGTTAAAAATGTATGATGGATATAAAAAGGCAAAAGCGGCTATTCGATCAGCACCTTCTCTGTTTTTACCAGTTCTCCGTTCTCCTGGATTACCCTTACCAGGTATATTCCCCGCCGAAGGTGCGCCAGGTTAATCCGGGAGTGGCTGGTTGATATATGTTTTCTTCCGGCAGCATCAAAAATCTCTGTCAGCACCTTTTTATCGTGCTGCACCTGCAGCCACTCCCTGGCGGGGTTAGGGTACAGCAGGAGTGGGGGCTCTGGTATGGCCGCGTCGGACCTGGTGGTGGTGCCGAAGGAGAGATGGTACAGGGTAGCCACAGAGCCCAAATTTCCTTCGGAAGAGATAAAATAGCCATTGTCGTTGCTGGGGCAGATTCCTTCTATCTGTGAGCTCAGCCCCAGGACAAGTTCAAACCTTTCGGTTGTACCCTGCATGACATTATTCCCGGAAAACCCACTTATCCGGAAGGCAAAGGCCTGTAAGGGAGTGTAGCCGATCAGCATAATTTCCTCTTTGGCGGCGTTGTAGGTGCCACCGGTCACGAGCCCCTGCGTATCGAATTCGCCTATTTTTTTACCCTGGTAAGAGCCCGGCGTTTTGGGCAGCGAATACAAGGCACTCCGCCCGTTCTCCCAGTTCTTCGTAAAAATGTACAGGCTGTCGTTAAGTACCATAAGGGCCTCCGCATCAAAATGGGTGATCGTGCTGGGGCTAAAGTCTGTCTGGTCGGGGTAGCTGTATGCAATAACTTCAGCCGTCACGGTGTTGCTGCTGCCGGCATAGGCGCTCTTCCGGATGCGGTAAATCTTAAGATCTGTGCGGCTGCCGGTGTTGTTGCCAATGTCGCCGATGTAAATGTACTGCTGGTCCTGCGCAATGTCTTCCCAATCCTGGTTCTCAGCGTTTGTAACCGCAACGGTGCGGGTCACGGCCCCTGTCTGCGGGTCTATTTCAAAAAGGCTGGCCTCTCCGTCCGAATCGTGGTGGGTAATAAGGGTGCCGTTCAGGTTCAGCAGCCCGGAGTTCTCTTTGAGTTCTTCAGCCAGCTCAGTCAGCTTATCCATGACCAGCTGCTGGGCCTGCGCCAGTGGCAGAAGCAGTAGCAGGCAAAGCAAGAGTAGGGTTATTTTCATCAGGAATTCTTTATATTCCGGCCGGGCAAAGAAGCAGACCTGCCATAAACTCGCTTGGGTTTACGTTCCGGTAACTGAAAGAGATATGCACCCTTGCCGCCGGACGCATTACAACGGCCAGTGCGCTGCCGCAACAGGTGCTGATTGCCAACCTGCCTCTCCTCATTAAAATTGACTAAAGCTGAAAATATACCGAACCGAATACCAGGCGCAAATGTTTAGGGGAGGTGAGGCGTATTGTCAGCAGCCTTTCTCCAGGGGAGAAATTCGTCTAAATATCAGGTTAGCATGCATATTTTGTCAGGTAAAGTAAGGGCCGGCCTTCGGGTGGAGCTGGTGCGGGTAGGGCTGCGAAGATCTTTCAGGAGCCTGGGGGTGCTGGTGCTGGTGCTGGTGCTCGCGCTGATGAGTTCATCTGGCCAGCGATCGGCTAAGCCGGCCCTGCACAAGGTGGCAGAGCCGCTGGTGCTGCGGGCAGAGCGCCTGCCGTTTACGCCGCAGGAGTTTTATATTGCCGATGTCATTGATGAGCGCAAAGACCGGAAAGCGGTGGCTTACCTGTTTCCTGCTGTAGCTGTGTTGCCTGCCGGAGCCACGGTGCAGCCAGTGAACCTGCAGGGAGGGGAGCTGCCTGCCATCAAAGAGTTTGTGAAGCTGAGCCTGCCCCAAAACAGGAAGCTGCGCCCCGTGGTTATCAGGCTGCAGGAGTGTATGGTGCGCGAAACGCCTGGTGAGAAAGGCAGCATCAACGGCAGGGTAGTGGTGCGCCTGGCCTTCGACCTGCAGCGGGAGAGTGGCCGGGTGCGGCTGGTAGAGTACAGCGGCGGCGCGCGTTATGTCAGGTCTGCCAGCCAGCGCGGCATGGTGGAGCCAACGCTGCGGCAGTCGCTGGCCGGTGGGCTGCAGTACCTGAACACCTGGATGAACAACGAAGCCGGGCGTAGCGAGAAGCTGGCCACAGGCATTCAGGTAAACTTTCTGGAGCAGCCTCAGATAGTGATAGACGACACGGTGCATTACCACGTAAACCGGCCCCTCACCTGGAACGACTTTACCGGCCAACCCCGCAAAGCCAGCCACTACGCCGCCTCCGTGTTTCCGGGTTTCAGCTACCAGGGCAACACCAGCGTGGTTAACGGCATCATTCACCTGGATGTGACACTGAACGTATTTATGGTGCAGAGCTCTTCGTGGGTAAAGCCGATGGCCCGCGATGACTACTCCCTGAACCATGAGCAGCGGCACTTCGATATTGCCAAACTGGTGGCCGAGCGCTTCAAGAAAAGAATAGCCCCCCAAAACCTGACCGTAGAAAATTACAACAGCGAAATACAGTACCAGTACCTGGAGGCCTACCGCGAAATGAACCGGATGCAGGAGCTCTACGACGGCGAAACACGCCACAGCCTCGACTCGCTGGAGCAGCAGCGCTGGAACAAAAAAATAGACAGTGAGCTGCGGGCACTGGGGGTGAAAAAATAGCGATCGCTACTCTGCAGCCGCCGTTCTAAAGTCCGGTCCGCTTCGGAGGTGGTTTGCCGGTCTTACTTCCGGGCGCCAAAACCTTTCGGAAGCATCCCGGTGTTATTTGCGCCTGGGCACTGGCGGATGTTCTTCTCTTCCTCTGCCACCATCACAAACAAACCGTCAGTGCCTTTGCCGATTGCGAAATCATCCAGGGTCGGGTTTGCCTTCTGCACCAGGCACGGCTTATTGTAGCCGGTAATCAGGTTGGTGTTGTACTGGGTGGCGTTATATTTTTATATCTTTTTGATTTACTTCTGCACCCAAGCCAGCAGGTAACATTCTCAAACCTCCAATTCCTCAGATCTCCACACCAATAGGTACATTCTCCAAATTATTTGAATGAAAAAGCCCCTCCAGAGGCAGTTCGCTGCTGATACGGCAGCTGCTCAGCAATTCAGATATTCTTTCTGATAAGCCTGTGGCGTTTTGCCGGTTATCTGCTTAAAGTTTTTATGGAAGCAGGTAAAATTGTTGAAGCCGCTTTCAAAGCAAAGCTGCTTTACGCTGAGCCTGTTTTCTATCAGCAGCTTGCAGGCGTAGCCGATCCTGATCTCTGTCAGAAACTGGGAGTAGGTTTTGCCGGTTCGGGATTTAAAGTACCGGCAGAAGGAGTTTGGCACCAGCCCGGCCACCTCCGCCACCGTCTCCAGCTGAATTTTGTTTTTGAAATTGGATAGGGTGAACTCATAAAGCGCATTGATCCGGTCGGCTTCAGAATCGGAGAGGTCGGGCTTAAAACCGATAGAGGAGAGCGTGCTGGCATGCGGCGAGTCGGCAATGGCCAGCAGGCACTCCATCAGGCCGATGACCCTGTAAGCGCCGTCTGCCTCACGCATGCGGTCAAAATAAGAGTTGATGTTGGTATTGGCCGTGGCCGGAATAAAGATGCCTCTTCTGGCTCTGTCGAGCACAGTCCTGATCTGGTTGTTTTCGGGCAGGCTCAGAAATTTTTCGCCCCAGAAAGAATCGGTGAAATGAATGGTGGTGGTATAGGCAGAGGTGCTTTCGCCGCCGTGGTTATAGGCATCATCAAACCGCCAGTAATGCGGGAGGTTGGCGCCTACCAGTACCATGTCGCCGGGGTTAAAGCGCATCACGCTGTCTCCCACAAACTGCGTGCCGCTGCCTTTATGGAATAGGATGAGTTCAAGCTCCGTATGGTAATGCCACCTGTTGTTGATATTGGCCAGCATGTCCTGCCTGATGCTGAAAGAGTGGGTAGCTCCTGTTGTAACTTTAAGTAACTGGGGCTTCATTAAATGCAATATTTCTAATTAACTCCCAAAATAAGAAATTTAATTATCAAAATGAATCTATAGTTGCGGGAATATATACATTTTGTTATTATTATAAATCTATAGCTTTATCTTTGAGAAAGACTAATGCTTCTGCACGTTGATTCTTAGAAAGGTGTAAGGCCTGTGAAGCTGCCGGAAAGCATATCTGGCATAATCTCTAATTTTGAATTTTTAATTTGGCGGAGCACACGTAAGTTTACAACTTGGAGGTTTAAAAGACACACGTTTATCACGAGTCCCTTAATTACCGATTATTCTAATGAAAAAGTCCCCCAGGAGAGCCTTTCTGCTGCCGTTGTTGCTCCAGATGAACCGGGTTGGTTTGCATCCCGGTTTCGCTGCGCTGTTACCTGGTCTGTCATTCAAATAAAGAACTCCAAAACCCACCTACCATGAAAAGATTATTTGCCGCCTCCTTTGTTTTACTCAGCCTGCTGCTGATGTCTTTCCTGCCCAGGGAGAAAAATGCTATAAAAGTATACCTGATCGGCGACTCTACCATCTCTATTAAAGCCACCAACAAATACCCGGAAACAGGCTGGGGAATGCCTTTTGTGTACTTTTTTGATGAAACCGTGACCGTTGACAACCGGGCCATGAACGGCCGCAGCACCCGCACGTTTATTGAAGAGAACCGGTGGCTGCCTGTAGCCGACAGCCTGCAGCCGGGCGATTATGTATTCATCCAGTTCGGGCACAACGATGAGGTGCCGACCAAAAGGAGCTATACCACCCAGGAGGCCTTCCGCGCCAACCTGCTCAGGTTCATAAAAGAAACCAGGAACAAGAAAGGAAACCCGGTGTTGCTCACCCCGGTGGCCCGCCGCAAGTTCGATGCGAACGGAAAAATAGAAGGCACCCACGACACGTATGCTGAAATAGTACGCCGCGTGGCCAAAGAAACCAAAACCCCTCTGATCGACCTCGACCGCAAGAGCCAGGAACTGTACCAGCAGTTTGGGGAAGAAGCCTCCAGGCTCCTTTTTCTGCAACTGCAGCCAGGAGAGCACCCCAACTACCCCGAAGGCAAAGACGACAACACGCACTTTAGCGAGCTCGGTGCCCGGAAAGTGGCCCAGCTGGTGCTGGCCGACATCAGAAATCTGAAACTGGAACTGGCCGACCGAATAGTAAACCCGAATGCAAAGAATAACTAATGAGAAAACTGACAGCCTTATTTTTATTGTTGCTGGCCCTGGCGCCTGCCCTGGCACAGCCGCAAACCTACCCGTCGTCCTTTACGGTGGCCCAGGACGGAAGCGGCGATTTTAGAACCATTCAGGAAGCGGTGAATGCCGTGCGTGACCTGTCGCAGCAGCAGGTAACCATCCATATAAAAAATGGGGTGTATGCCGAAAAACTGGTAATACCCACCTGGAAAACAAAAGTGTATCTGCTCGGCGAAAGCGCTGAAGGCACCATTATCACCAACAGCGACCACACCGGCAAAGACTTTCCGGGCAAAGACCCGTCTGGCAAGGACAAGTTCGGCACCTTTACCTCCTACACTGTGCTGGTGCAGGGCAACGATTTTAAAGCCGAGAACCTGACGATACAAAACGCGGCAGGCCGAGTGGGGCAGGGGGTGGCCCTGCACGTGGAGGGCGACAGAGCCGTGCTCAAAAACTGCCGCCTGCTCGGCAACCAGGATACCATTTATGCCGCCACCGAAAACAGCCGCCAATATTACCAGGACTGCTTTATAGAAGGCACCACCGATTTTATCTTTGGGGAGGCTACGGCCGTTTTCCAGAACTGCACGATCAAGAGCCTTTCTAACTCCTACATTACAGCCGCCTCCACCACTCCCCGCCAGGAGTATGGCTTTGTTTTTATAGACTGTAAACTAATTGCGGCCCCGGAAGCCACCAAAGTCTTTCTGGGCAGACCCTGGCGGCCCAATGCCAAAACCGTGTTCATCAACACCGACATGGGCAGCCACATCAGGCCGGAAGGCTGGGACAACTGGCGCAACCCCGAAAATGAGAAGACAGCCTTTTACGCCGAATACAACAGCAAAGGCCCCGGTGGTGACACTTCAGGCAGAGTAGGTTGGGGCAGGCAACTGAAAGCCAAAGAAGCGAAGCAGTATACGCTGCAAAACATCTTTGCCGGCAAGTCTGGCTGGGTGCCTGTTTCAGCACCTTGATTGGAAGGAAGGATTATCCTGATTTACTTGATCCCTGTACGATTTAAAGTAAATCAGGATAATCCTTCTAATCAAGGTGCTGACTATTACCCCACATACTGCTCCTTCAGCAGCTTCGCCACCTTTTCCATGCCGGTGCTGGCTTTCTCTTCGTAGAGGTGCAGGTTGGGGCGCTTCCGGACGTTTGGCAGTTTTGGATCTATTACAAAAACCGGGATTTCATCTCCCACCAGATCTACCAATCCTGCCGCCGGGTAAACGAGCAGCGAGGTGCCCACCACCAGAAAGATGTCGGCCTTAAAGGTTTCTTCCATGGCTTTCTCCATCATGGGTACGGGTTCCCCGAACCACACAATGTTGGGGCGCAGCTGAGAACCTCGCTCGCACTTGTCGCCAAGGTTCAGCTGCCAGCCTTCCATTTGGTAAACTAATCGTTCGTCGAGGGTGCTGCGGCTTTCGAACAGTTTGCCGTGCAGGTGTACCACGTTGGTGGAGCCGGCACGTTCGTGCAGGTCGTCTACGTTTTGGGTGATGATACACACCTCGAAATCCTTTTCCAGGTCTGCCAGCGCCAGATGCCCGGCATTGGGTTTGGCGGAATGGGCATTTTTGCGGCGCTCGTTATAGAAGTTCAGCACCAGCCCCGGGTTTTTGCGCCAGCCTTGCGGCGAGGCGACATCCATCACATCGTGCCCTTCCCACAGGCCATCCGCGTCTCTGAAGGTGGCAATGCCGCTCTCTGCGCTGATGCCTGCTCCGGTTAAAACCACTAATCTCTTTTTCATGTTGTAAAATTAACAGGTGCTGCCAAAAGATACGGCAAAACGGGGAGTATTGCTCCAGAAGAAGACGGATTTCTGCTGATGCACCTTCCTGACACGGATGCAGCCTATGCTCTATTGCTCCTTTTTGTTAAGCAAATTATTCTAATGAAAACGCCCCTCCCGACGTTTCTGCTGCTGATCCCAAATGAGAACTTCTGCGCCAGTGTGCAGCAGCAGCAGCAGTAGTGAAACCTCCGGAGGGGCATTTTGATTCAAATAATCTGGTGTGGCCGAAACCTCGCAGGAACTGCGCACGCTGCGAGATCTTTGCACTCAAAGCTGGTCATTTAATATGTGCAAGACGGTTGTGCCTGGGTAGCTTGTTCCAGAATTACGGGTTTGAATTGGAGGGAGTAATATCAATTTAAAGGTAAAAGGTCGGTGAGGTACAGCATCAGCAGTAGAAATCCGTCACGAGGGCCATTTTCATTCAAAGAATCTTACAAGTTCACGGCCAAAGTTCTGTCTGCTACACCTGAGAACAACAAAAAAGCCACCGGGGCAGGTGGCTTTTTTGTTGGAGCGATTCTTTACTATTTCTTCTTCGGGGCAGCTTTCGTGGTTTTAGCAGGTGCCTTTTTAGCGGCCGGTTTCTTGGCGGTTGTCTTCTTATCTGCTGTTTTCTTCTCGGCGGCCGGGGCAGCTTTTTTGGCGAAGCGGCCTTTTTTCTCTGGCGTGGCCTCCGCTAAATCCAGGCACTCCTGCAGTGTCAGTTCCGATGGCTCTTTGCCTTTCGGGATTTTTACGTTTTTTTTGCCGGCCACAATGTAAGGGCCGAAGCGTCCGTTCAGCACCTGCACATCGGGGTTCTCCGGGAATTCCTTTATCAGCTTCTCCGCATCTGCCTTGCGTTTGGCCTCAATCAGGGCAACGGCTTCATCAGCCGTAACTGTGAGCGGATCTATGGCTTTGGGCAGCGAATAGAACTTGCTGTTGTGCCGGATGTAGGGGCCGAACCGCCCGATGGCAGCGGTCATGTCCTTGTCTTCGAAGGTGCCCACTATGCGCGGTAACTTAAAGAGCTCCAGGGCATCTTCCAGCGTAAGGCTTTCGATAAACTGGCCTTTGCGCAGACTGGCATACACCGGTTTGGCACCTGTTTCCGGGTCTTCCTCGCCTAACTGCACGTAAGGCCCGAAGCGGCCAAGTTTGGCAAGCACGGTTTTCCCGGTAGTTGGGTCTGTGCCAAGTTCTCGTGCACCCGACACATCGGCCCTGGAAATATTCTCGCTCGACTCGATGCGCTTGTGGAATTTCTGATAGAAATTGTCCAGCATGCTCTCCCATTCCTTATGCCCCTGCGCAATTTCATCGAACTCAGCCTCTACATTGGCCGTGAAAGAATAGTCGATTACGGTAGGGAAATGCTCAATCAGGAAGTCATTCACCACCATGGCGGTGTCGGTAGGGAAGAGCTTGTTTTTTTCGGCGCCGGTAATCTCAGTCTTGGTCTGCGATGTAATATTGTCGTTTTGCAATGTGAGCACCCTGAATTTACGCTCCTTCCCTTCGCGGCTGTCTTTCTCCACATAGCCGCGCTTCTGCACCGTAGAGATGGTTGGCGCGTAAGTAGACGGCCGTCCGATGCCCATTTCTTCGAGTTTCTTCACCAGGCTGGCTTCCGTGTAGCGCGGTGCCGGGCGGGAATAGCGCTCCAGGGCCTGCATCTGGCGCAACTGCAGCTGCTGCCCTATGCTGAGCGGCGGCAACATGCCTTTTACGTCGTCATCGGCTGCTTCGGCATCCTCATCGTCTTTCGACTCTATGTATACTTTCAGGAATCCTTCGAATTTAATAACCTCACCGGTAGCCACCAGGCGGCTGCTGTCGCTGGGGCCTTGTGTAAAGCCAATGGCAATGGAGGCGGTGGTTTTTTCGATCTCAGCGTCGGCCATTTGCGAGGCAATGGCCCGTTTCCAGATCAGCTCATACAGGCGCTGCTCGTTGCGGTCGGTGCTGCCAACCAGTGCCGAAAAGTCGGTAGGGCGGATGGCTTCGTGCGCCTCCTGTGCTCCCTGGGTCTTGGTCTTAAATTTTCGTGTTTTTACAAATCGCTCGCCAAACGAGTTTTTAATAGCGTTCGCGGCTCCTTGTATGGCTTCGTCCGACAGGTTCAGGGAGTCGGTACGCATATAGGATATTTTACCGGCTTCGTAGAGGCGCTGGGCCACCGTCATGGTCTGGGCCACCGAAAAGTATAGCTTGCGGCTGGCTTCCTGCTGCAGGGTAGAGGTCGTAAAAGGAGGCGCCGGGCTGCGTTTGAGCGGCTTGGTCTCCAGGTTCTCGATGGTGTAGCTGGCGCCCAGGCAGCGCTGCAGAAAAGCCTGCGCTTCTTCTTCCGTTTTAAATTTGGCCGGAAGTTCGGCCTCCAGGGTCTTGCCCTGCACATCAAATTTGGCCGTAACCCTGAAAGCGGCTTCTGTCTTAAAGCGCTCAATCTCCCGTTCACGCTCCACCACCAGGCGCACCGCCACCGACTGCACCCGCCCGGCAGAAAGCCCGGTCTTGATTTTTTTCCAGAGCACCGGCGAGAGCTCAAAACCCACCAGCCTGTCGAGTATACGACGGGCCTGCTGTGCGTTTACCAGGTCCATGTCTATGCCGCGGGGAGAGCTGATGGCGTTCAGGATGGCATTTTTGGTGATCTCCCGGAAAACGATGCGGCGGGTCTTCTGGTGGTTCAGATCCAGCGCCTCTGTCAGGTGCCACGAGATGGCCTCTCCCTCGCGGTCGTCGTCCGATGCCAGCCAGACCATCTCGGCTTCTTTGGCTAATTTCCTGAGCTGGGCAATAACTTCTTTCTTGTCGCTTGAAACTACGTAGGTAGGCTTAAACCCGTTTTTGATATCAATGGCGTTGTTACCTTTTGGCAAGTCGCGCACATGTCCAAAACTCGATTTCACCACAAAATCTTTACCCAGATATCCTTCTATCGTTTTTGCCTTGGCAGGCGACTCTACTATAACTAAGTTTTTTATCATCCTTTATCTTACTGGCGGCTTCAGCCAGAATTTGCCTAAAGTTCAAATAATTTTTCTAACAAAAACAAATGCCCACGTATAACATTAGCCAAAAGGTGCAAATTTGTTGTTCTCTATCCAAACAAGCCTTAATATTAGCAACTATACCGACTATATGCAAAGACAAGTACTCATTTGCCGGCACGCTGAGGCCGTGGAACATTTCTCATTACGGCCGGATTTTGAAAGAGAGCTCACTAAAAGCGGGGTGCTGCAAGCGCACCAGACAGGCCACTGGATCAGAGACAACTTCAGTAAAGTGGACGTTATCGTTACCAGCCCTTCTAAGCGCACAAGTGCTACGGCGCTCATCCTGGCCGACAAGCTATACTACGACGACCAGCACATAATGTACGTGCCGGAGCTTTATAATGCCGGTGAACCAAAGTTGCTGGAGGCGCTCAGCAGTCTGCCCGAGAAAGCAAAAACTATCTTAATAATAGGGCATAACCCCGGCATTACGCAGCTCGCCCGCCACCTGCTCAACAAGCATATCGCTTACCTGGAGCCGGCCAATGTGCTGGCCATCAAGCTTGAGCTGGAAAAGTGGGAAGATATCCATGTTAATCAGGGAACACTGCTATTGCACAATATGCAGCACATTCTTTAGGTCCCTTTTAGTTCCATGGCCATCAACTCAAAAGAATAAAAACTTTCGGCTTCTGTATAAATTTAATAGATTTAGCATCTGAACAGGCAGTATCGCCTTCAGACTTCTACTACATATCTTATGAAGACAACGGTTGTGGCCGTCATAAACCAGAAGGGCGGCACTGGTAAAACTACTACCACTATTAACCTGGGGAGTGCACTCAGCAAGCTTGGCAAAAAAGTGCTGCTCATCGATCTGGACCCGCAAAGTAACCTATCCTACTCCCTGGCAGTCACAAATCCCGACGGAACCCTGGCCGACGTGCTGCTGGGAGGCAAAAACATCAACGATATACTAGTGGAAACCGGCGGCATGTGGGTGGCGCCCGGATCTAATGACCTGGTAGACGTAGAGATTTCCCTGGTGACACAGCCTGAACGCGAGAAGTTTCTGAAAAGGGTGCTGGCAGAGGTAAAGGGCTATGACTATATCCTGATAGATTGCCCGCCCTCCCTGTCGGTGCTAACACTCAACGCCCTGACAGCCGCACAGCAGGTGCTCATTCCGCTCCAGATGGAGGTGCTGACGCTACAGGGGCTGGACCAGATCCTGAACACGATCGAGAAAGTGAAAAAAGCTTTTAACCCGAAACTTAAAATAAAGGGAATCGTAGTGGTGATGTTTGATATCAGGCGCAAGCTGAGCCAGGAAGTGCTGGAATACCTGCAGGAAAACGTGAAAGAAAGAATTTTTGAAAGCCATATACGGCTAAACGTGAAGCTGGCAGAGGCGCCATCGTTTGGGAGAAGTGTGCTGGATTACGACGCTTCGTCTAACGGAGCGAAGGACTACAAGGCACTCGCAGCTGAAATAGTGGGAGCCTGAAACAAGGTAAATATTGCTGTTTCAGCATAAATTTAAAATAGTTAAATTGCATTGGTTTTGATATAGGGTAGGTTTGATGCCAGTGTGCACAGGTGCCTTTTCTTCTGATCAAATTGAATTTTCCAAATCACACTTAATATGGCCTTAGGTAAAAATCTGAAGTTGAGCAAGGATAAGCTCATTAGTGAAGTAGAAGCCAAAAAAGAGAATAAGCCTGTTCCCGACACAAAGGCCGACGCTAAGCCAGCAACTACTACCTTGGAAGATGGCCCGGCCCGCAAGGCTGGCGATCCTGCCACGGCAACTACCCCGCCTGCCCCTGGAAATGCAACGGCACAGTCTGCTGCTCCGGCCGGTGCCGCCACTTCTCCTGAAAAGGCTACGCTTAATGCGGAAAAGGCTTCCGGCAAACCTGCCATACCTGACGGAAAGAACGGAAAAGCAGAAGGGAAGAAGAATGGCTTAAAACATCAGGATAGCGAATATATTAACGAGCAGCTGTACAAAGTACTGTATGCGCTCGATGCCTTTAAAAAAGGAGATATCTCGGTGCGCCTCACCAAGCAGGACAACGACATATTTGCTGAGATAGCCGAAGCCTATAACTCCATGGTGGAGATGATCGGCGGGGTAGGGGGCGAAGTATCCAGAATATCGAAAGTGGCCGGAGTGGAGGGTAACCTCAAGGCCCGTGCATCTGCCGAGAGCGCCTCCGGTTTCTGGAAGGATATGATCAACAACATCAATGGCCTGGTTGACTCCATTGCCGTGCCGGTGCTGGAAGTAGGTAAGGTGCTGAAGAATATCTCGCGCGGTAACCTCGACGAAACGTTCCAGATCCCTGTTTCCGGCGACTTCAAGGTCATGGCCGAAACCATTAACCGCACCATTGACAACCTGAACCTGTTTGCCGGCGAGGTAACCCGTGTGGCCCTGGAAGTGGGAACAGAAGGTAAACTGGGCGGCCAGGCCTCTGTGCCAAACGTAGCCGGTATCTGGAAAGATCTCACCGACAACGTAAACATCATGGCCTCCAACCTCACAGCCCAGGTGCGCGACATTGCCAACGTGGCCATAGGTGTGGCCAAAGGTAACCTGACCCAAAAGGTATCGGTGGATGTGCGCGGGGAATTTGCCCAACTAAAGGACAACGTGAACCAGATGGTAGACTCGCTCAACATCTTCGCTGATGAGGTAACCCGTGTGGCGCGTGAGGTGGGCACCGAAGGAAGATTGGGCGGCCAGGCGAAAGTGCCGAACGTAGCCGGTGTATGGAAAGACCTGACCGACAACGTGAACACCATGGCCAGCAACCTGACCTCTCAGATGCGCGACATCGCCAACGTGGCCACCGCTGTTGCCAAAGGTGACCTGACGCAGAAAATTACAGTGAACGTGAAAGGTGAGATTGCCGAGCTGAAGGATATCCTGAACGCGATGGTGGACTCCCTGAATATATTTGCCGGGGAAGTAACCCGTGTGGCTCGCGAAGTAGGAACCGAGGGTAAGCTGGGCGGCCAGGCCAACGTGCCAAAAGTAGAGGGCACGTGGAAAGAACTGACCGACAATGTAAACCTGATGGCTGGTAACCTGACCTCGCAGGTGCGTGATATTGCTAATGTAGCTACGGCTGTAGCGAAAGGCGACCTGACGCAGAAGGTGTCGGTGGATGTGAAAGGAGAGCTGGGTGAGTTGAAAGATATCCTGAATGAAATGGTGGACAGGCTGAATGTGTTTGGCGCGGAAGTAACCCGTGTGGCACGTGAGGTGGGCACCGAAGGAATTCTGGGCGGCCAGGCCAACGTGCCGAATGTGGCCGGTATCTGGAAAGACCTCACCGACAATGTAAACTACATGGCCTCCAACCTGACGGCACAAATGCGTGATATCGCCAATGTGTCTACAGCGGTTGCCAAAGGCGATTTGAGCCAGAAGATCACAGTGAATGTAAAAGGCGAGCTGGCTGACCTGAAGGTGAACGTAAACCAGATGGTGGACTCGCTCAATATCTTCGCTGACGAGGTAACCCGTGTGGCACGTGAGGTGGGTACCGAGGGTAAGCTGGGAGGCCAGGCAACCGTGCCGAATGTGGGAGGAGTTTGGAAAGACCTGACCGACAATGTGAACTATATGGCGAGCAACCTCACCTCGCAGGTGCGCGACATTGCCAAGGTAGCCACAGCCATTGCCAAAGGCGACCTGACTCAAAACGTGTCGGTGGACGTGAAAGGCGAACTGGGCGAACTGAAAGAATATATTAACCAGCTGGTTGAATACCTGAATGTATTTGCTGGCGAGGTAACCCGTGTGGCCCTGGAAGTAGGTACAGACGGTAAACTCGGCGGCCAGGCCATTGTGCCGAACGTGGCCGGTGTCTGGAAAGACCTCACCGAGAACGTGAACACCATGGCCTCCAACCTCACCACGCAAGTGCGGGGCATTGCCAAGGTGGCCATCGGCGTAGCCAAGGGCGACCTGACGCAGAAGATCACGGTGGAGGCCCGCGGCGAGATCGCCGAGCTCAAGGAGAACATCAACTTCATGGTGGACTCGCTCAACATCTTCGGCGACGAGGTGACTCGTGTGGCGCGTGAAGTAGGAACCGAGGGTAAGCTGGGTGGCCAGGCCAACGTGCCCAACGTGGGCGGCACCTGGAAGGACCTCACCGACAACGTGAACTCGATGGCCAGCAACCTTACCTCTCAGGTGCGGGACATTGCCAAGGTAGCCACTGCGGTAGCGAAAGGTGATTTGACCCAGAAGGTGTCGGTGGAGGCCAGAGGAGAGATCCTGGACCTGAAGGAGAACCTCAACCAGATGGTGGACTCACTCAATATCTTTGCTGACGAGGTAACCCGTGTGGCGCGTGAGGTGGGTACCGAGGGCAAGCTGGGCGGCCAGGCCATTGTGCCGAACGTGGCCGGAGTATGGAAAGACCTTACCGACAACGTAAACACCATGGGCTCCAACCTCACCACGCAGGTGCGGGGCATTGCCAAGGTGGCCATCGGCGTAGCCAAGGGCGACCTGACGCAGAAGATCACGGTGGAGGCCCGTGGCGAGATCGCCGAGCTCAAGGAGAACATCAACTTCATGGTGGACTCGCTTAACATCTTCGGTGATGAGGTGACTCGTGTGGCGCGTGAAGTAGGAACCGAGGGTAAGCTGGGCGGCCAGGCCAACGTTCCGAACGTGGGCGGCACCTGGAAGGACCTCACCGACAACGTGAACTCGATGGCCAGCAACCTTACCTCTCAGGTGCGGGACATTGCCAAGGTAGCCACTGCGGTAGCGAAAGGTGATTTGACCCAGAAGGTGTCGGTGGAGGCCAGAGGAGAGATCCTGGACCTGAAGGAGAACCTCAACCAGATGGTGGACTCACTCAACATCTTTGCTGACGAGGTAACCCGTGTGGCACGTGAGGTGGGCACCGAAGGTAAACTGGGTGGCCAGGCTAACGTGCCCAACGTGGGTGGTACCTGGAAAGAGCTGACCGACAATGTAAACTACATGGCCAGCAACCTGACCTCGCAGGTACGCGACATCGCCAAAGTTTCTACGGCCGTTGCCAAAGGCGATTTGAGCCAGAAAATTACAGTAGAGGCCAGAGGAGAGATCCTGGACCTGAAGGAGAATATCAACCAGATGGTGGACTCGCTCAATATTTTTGCTGACGAGGTAACCCGTGTAGCGCGTGAGGTGGGTACTGAGGGTAGACTAGGAGGCCAGGCCAATGTGCCCAAAGTACGGGGCACCTGGAAAGAACTGACCGACAACGTAAACACCATGGCCAGCAACCTGACCTCTCAGGTACGCGACATCGCCAAGGTAGCCACAGCAGTAGTAAAAGGCGACCTGACACAGAAGGTATCGGTAGATGTGAAAGGCGAACTGGGCGAACTGAAGGAAAACATAAATCAGCTGGTAGATTACCTGAACATATTTGCCGGTGAGGTAACCCGTGTGGCCCTGGAAGTAGGTACCGAAGGGAAACTGGGCGGCCAGGCCAATGTGCCGAACGTGGCCGGGGTTTGGAAAGACCTCACTGACAATGTGAACACCATGGCCTCTAACCTTACCACGCAGGTGCGCGGTATCGTGAAGGTAGTGACAGCAGTATCAAAAGGTGACCTGACGCAGAAACTGACTTTAGAAGCGCGCGGCGAAGTAGCTGAGCTGGCCGATACCATCAACACCATGGTGGTGGACCTGAACAGGCTGGCTGGTGAAGTGAGCCGTGTGGCCAGAGTAGCGGGTGTGGAAGGGAAACTGACCGAGCGCGCCACCCTGCAGGGTGTGGGCGGAAGCTGGAAAGAACTGGTAGACACCCTCAACGACCTGCTGGAGTCCATCGTGACACCAGTGCTGGAAGTGTCGCGGGTAGTTCGGGCCATCTCAGAAGGTGACCTGACCCAGAAAGTAGAGGCACAAACAGCCGGTGATATCCTGGATATGGCCAACGCCCTGAACCTGGCCGTTGACAACCTAAACGCCCTGCTTGGCGAAATAAACGATTCCTCGCTGGTAGTGGGTTCTTCGTCAGAAGAAATGGCTGGCAAAGGATTGGAAATGAACCGTGTAACGCTGGATGTGGCCTTAGCCATGCAGCAGATGGCAGAGGGTGCGCAGAACCAGGCCCTCAAAACAGACCAAGCCTTTAAGCTGATTGAGGAGATCATGAAAGGCACCAAAGAAACTGCCAACAGAGCCGAAGTAGTGAACAAGGCGGCCTTGCTTGGAGAAGAAACCTCACAGCTCGGACTCAAAACAGTGGCGGAAGTGGTGAAGAATATGGAGGAAATCTCCAGTTCTGCCGCGCTTACTGCCAAAACGATTGATGTTCTGAGCACACGTTCACAGGAAATATCCAAGTCGCTTGGGGTAATTACCGATATCGCTTCTCAAACAAACCTGCTCGCCCTGAACGCTGCCATTGAGGCGGCCCGTGCCGGCGAGGCAGGCAGAGGCTTTGCGGTAGTAGCCGAAGAGATCAGGAAGCTGGCAGAAGGCTCCCGCAAATCGGCCAGTGAAATTGCGACACTTGTGGACGATGTGAAAAAAGACACCGCCTCTGCCGCCACGGCTATCTCTACCATGGAGGGCCGGGTACTGAAAGGTAAAAATGCCACCTTTGAGGCGTCTGGGGCATTTAAGAACATTGCCGCTACCAGTGGTGAAACACTACGCTCCGCGCAGGATATCCTGACGGCGACAGAAGTGCAGAAATCCAGTATCGGCGATGTAGTGAAGTATGTGGAGGAAGTAGTGGCGATTGCCGAGCAAACAGCCTCCGGCACACAGCAGGTGGCCAGTACAGCCAAGCAGCTGTCGGGCTCCATGCAGGAACTTACCTCTTCGTCTCAGAACCTGAACGACATCGCGGCGGACCTGCAGATCAGTATCTCTGCGTTTAAGCTTATTGATGGAAACCTGGTTTTCAACAGCTCCCATAAAGGAGGCCGATTGGCAGCAATTCCTGCTCAACGGAAGCAGACAAAATCTGCGGGCAAAAAAGCAGGTTCATCTAAATCTTAAGATGGTTAAAACAGCAAAAAATGGCACAGGCGAAGAAGGGAGCAAACCCGCAGACGGAGGCAGAAGTGAATAATACCGAGCAGGCCTCTGCCCCGGCCGACAACCGGGAGAGCAGCCCGAAAAATACCAGACCTGAGGAAATGGTGCACCTGGTGGTGTTTAAGCTAGGTACCGAGAGCTACGGCATTAAAATAGAGCAGGTAAAAGAAGTAACGGTTACACCAACCATTACACGCATGCCGCGCACGCCCCACTTTATAAAAGGTGTGGCCAATATTCGGGGCGATATTATCGCGATCATGAACCTGGAGGAGCGCTTTGGCATACGTCCGGCACCTGTGCCGGAAAATGAGCCGGTACGTACTACCTACACTCTGGTAATCGAGGCAAAGGATTATAGCATTGGGGTGGTGGTGCAGGAGGTGCCGCAGTCGCTTAACATAGCCATGTCCAAAATAGACAAGGCACCATCGTTCCTTCAGGATGTCAGCATAAACGAAAATTATATCGAAGGGATTGCCAAAGTAAATAACCAGCTGATCGTGGTGCTGGATATGTTTAAGATCCTGACCCATGATGAGATAAAGCAGCTGGTGAGTTAAAACGAAAATACTATACTAACATAAAGTATGAAAAGAATTCTGATTGTAGATGATTCCTTCTATATGCGCACCATGTTGAAGAACATGTTGTCTGATGCCGGCTACGAAATAGTGGGGGAGGCCCCTAACGGGCAGACGGCCCTGGAACTGGCGAAGACAACGAACCCGGACCTGATTACGCTGGACGTGATCCTGCCGGACAATACCGGGCTGGATGTGCTGAAGGGAATAAAAAGCGAGCAACCCGACATGAAAGTGGTGATCGTGAGTGCCGTAGGGCAGGAAGTGATCGTGAATGAGGCGCTGGAATACGGTGCGCTGGCTTACATTGTAAAGCCTTTCTCAGAAGAGAAGGTGCTGGAAGTGGTGAGCCAGATACTTGGTGCACCATCTGAAGACTAAAAACTGAAGACAAAAAAGGAAACATTTTAATCAGGTTAGTTCTAAGCGCAGGAGGATGAATGAGGGTGGTGGAGCAGACGCTGAAAGTACTGGTAGCAGATAAATCGAGCTATGCCAGACTGGTGTTGGAAGACATAATACAGGAACAGGAAGATCTGGTACTGGTAGGGATGGCGGCTAACGGAGATGATTTGCTCAGGCAGATGAAAACAGCAAAGCCAGATGTGGTGCTGATTGATTTTCATCTGCCCAAGAACAACAGGTTCTTTACCTTAAAACGCATATACGGGGAGGTGGCAACACCCGTGCTGCTGCTCGTTGACAAGGAGCAACTGACACTGGAGCTGGTGAAACAGGCCACTGAACTGGGTGTATATGGCATCATCATCAGGCCGAAAGGCACCAAATACCCGAGCTACAGAAGCATTTCTGAGGAAGTGCTGCAAAAGATAAGGGCAGTTCGGGAGTCGGAGTACATGTACCCTACGGCACGCCTGCATATGCTGGAGCAGGAGCTGACATTAGACCTGCCAGCTCCGGTAAAGCTACCGGCCAGAGCCGGTGCCGTGGTGGTTATGGGAGCCTCTACGGGCGGCACGCAAGCCATAGAGACTATTATAAAGCAATTGTCGCCTGAGTTGAAGGCTTGTATTCTGATAGCAGTGCACCTGCCACAGCGGTTTACAAAGTCTTTCTCGAAGCGGCTGCAGCTCCTGACGCCACTAACGGTGGTGGAAGGGCGAAGCGGTCTTTTGCTGAAGCCCGGCAAAATTATCATCGCTCCGGGAGGCAGAAACATGGTAGTGGAGTCGGTGATGGGCAGCAGGAGCAACCTGAAGATCGGTTTTGCTGACGAAATAGCTTCATTGGACCAGCCTTCTGTAGACCTGCTCATGCAATCGGTGGCAGAGAGCACCGTAGCTAAGGTAGCCGGTGTTATCCTGACGGGTATGGGGAAAGACGGCACCGAGGGGGCATCTTTCCTGAAAAAGTACCAGGGCCTTATGGTTGCCCAGAATGATGCCTCATCAGCCATATTCGGAATGGCAAAATCGGCCATAGACAAAGGACTGATTGATGAAGTATTGCACTTAGAAGAAATTGCCGGATTTATAAACGCATTTGCGGAGAACAGGTACGAGGTCAGTGCAACTGACAGCATTACATGAAATCAAGAGAGCAGGAGTATAAAGAGATTTTTATAGCAGAAGCGCTGGAGTATTTTGATGCCTTGAACAGGCACATCAGTGATCTGGAAAGAAAGCCGCAGGACGATCATGTGCTGGCGGAGATTTTCCGGTTGCTGCATAATCTTAAAGCCAATGCCAAAGCTATCGGGTATCTGCAGATTTCGGAGGTGTCGCATAAACTGGAGACGGCCTTCAGCCTGATCCGGAACAAGGAGCTGAGCTTCAGCGATGAGGTGGTGACTGTGCTTTTTGACGGGATTGATATGCTGGGAGAGCTGATCAGCAACGTCGATAATCCTGGCATGGGCGAACCAGACCCTGTCCTGCTGCGCAACCTCGATATTATTGTAGATAACCTGTCGGACAGCACCATAGAGCTGGCGAAAGTGCAGAAGTATAACACTTCCAGAAAACTTTCGCTCTCGGACCTGATCTACATCCAGATAAAGAAGCTCGACCACCTGCTCAACCTGGTGGGGGAGCTGATGATAGACCGCGACCGGATCCTGTCTATCAGCAGAGAGCTGAATAATGACGAGCTCATGAGCGTGAGCTCGCACCTGTACCGGATTACAGAAGAGCTGCAGTACAGCGTGATGGATGCCCGGCTGGTAACCGTAGGGTCCCTGTTCAACAAGTTTCCGCGCATTGTACGCGATATTGCCGTTGCCGAGAAAAAGGAAGTGAACCTGGAGCTGATCGGGCAGGATATTCAGATAGACCGGAACATTCTGCAGATCATTACAGACTCGCTGCTGCACCTGGTTCGGAATGCCATTACGCATGGTATTGAAAAACCGGAAGAGCGACTGAAGGCAGGCAAGCCACGGGAAGGCCGCTTAGCCCTGACAGCACGCAACGACAGGGAAAACGTAGTTATTAAACTGATAGACGACGGGAAGGGCATAGACCTGAAGCAGGTGCGGAAGGCCGCCGTGGACCGCAGGATGGTTCCTGCCGATGTGGTAGAGAACCTGCCGCAGGCCGAGCTGCTGTCTTACTTGTTTGAGCCGGGCTTCTCGCTGGCCAAAGAGGTAACAGAGTTTTCGGGCAGAGGCGTAGGGCTCGACGTGGTGAAAAACGCGATCGACTCTATTGGTGGCCGGATTAATATTGAGTCAGAGAAAGGGAAAGGCACCACGTTTATTTTGCGGCTGCCTACCTCTATTGCGGTTAAAGGAGCCTTGTTGTTTGAGGTAGACGATATTTACTACGCCATCCCGCTTATTCACACAGAGTCCGTGGTGTCTATGGACGTGTCGGAGCTGCATGAGGTAGGGGAGGTGTTGCTGGCAGATGTAAAAGGGGAGACCATAGCGGTGGTTTACCTGAATGAGCTGCTCAACTCAGCCCCGGACACCATGCGCCTGGGCGATGTGACACGGCTGAAAGGGCAGGTGCAGAACATTATTATAGTGTCGTATAATAACAGAAAGCTCGGATTAATTGTAGATAAACTTTACAGACAACAGGACATTGTGGTAAAGTCACTGAAAAAGCCACTCGATAACATCGATATTTATGGCGGGGTGACCTTGCTCGGTACCGGCAAAGTGTGCCTGGTGCTGGATGTACCCGCCATAACGCGCTACTTTATTAATAGAAGATAGGCTGAAGTGATGGGCAATAAACCGACTAATTGGACTATTATAATGGAACCTCAGGTTACAGATTTAGAAAGAGATATCATTAAGGAGATTCTTAATATAGGGCTGGCTCGTGCCGCAGATTCGTTTGCGGCCATCGCCCGGGACAGGGTATTGCTGAAAGTGCCTGATATCCAGATAATAGAGGTGAAGGAGCTCATAAGCCTGGTGGCAAAGTATGAGAACACGCACGTGATCATCCAGTCCGACATAAAAGGCGACTTTAACGGGTCTACGCTGCTGCTCTTCTCCGACGACCATATAGCCCGCCTTTCCGAGGTTTGCCTGAGTATGCTGGAGGTGCAGAAAGGGGAGCTGAACCTGATGCAGGAGTCGCTGCTGCTGGAGATCAGCAACATTATTACGGGTGCGCTGGTCACGCAACTCGCCAACATCCTGAAATCCAATATTTACGGCTCGCCACCCAAGGCCCCGAAAAGCTACATCGCCGATTCTCTAAAAGATATACTGGTGCAGCACCCGCTCTTTCAGCCGCTGGTCTTTACGGTCATCACACAGTTTACCCATAACCTGAAAAGTGTGGAGTTGCCCCTGATGCTCTTCTTCGATACAAACACGCTGCTCAAAATGATCGATATCATCAGAACCTTCACGCAAAACAAAAACAATATCCTGGGAGAAGAATAACCTTGTTTCTTTGCTCTTTTAGCCTCCTGCTCTTCTCAGAAGGCTGCGTGGCTATGGCGTGGTAACGGATCTTATCAGCCACAGGCTGCGGAACAGAACTCTGTGAGTGTTCGCATGCCATTGCCCTTCCTCTATTCCGGGCGCCTGCAACTACGGTTTTGATGCAGCTAAAGCCATTTCTGAACCTCAACTCGTGCATCTTCCAAATTATGCTAATGAATTTGCGCCTCCTGAGGCTTTTATAGATGTTAGATACTAGATGTTAGATTTTTTGTCTGAATCTTTACTGAAGGCCCCTACCCCAGGACTCTGCAGAATGTAATACCCTCTCGTAAAAAGGAGTTTCCATACGGCTTTCGCTAAGTAGAGAATTCCCTACAGGAGTAACAGTGCAGCAGTAGTAGCCAAAGCTGAATCAGTTATCAGGTTAACACAGACATATTAGCCAGTAGCCATAGCTATAGGTGCTGGCCCAGAGCTTCACTGAATGACAATTAAGACAACCCTTTTTTACTTACCATTCAGCTAATTTAACCATAAAGACATTTAGCGACCAACATCCAGTAACCAAATTATTCCAATAAAAATGCCCCTCCGGAGCTCCTGTCTTTATTGCTGATGCATAAGCAAGATGCTGTAAATCAGATAATTAGTAACTCCCTTCGGCCCTGGCTGCTCTTTTGTATTTGATTATAGCTATAGTTTTCGTTTTTTTGTTGGCTATAGTTTTTTACTTACTCCCTTAATGGATGGATGCTTTAGGAAGACACATTTTAGTTGAATTTTACGATTGTTCCCCGGAACTCATGAACGATGTGATGCACATCGAGAACAGCATGGTGGCCGCCGCCGAAACAGCCGGAGCAACGGTTATTAACAGTACCTTTCACCACTTTTCTCCTTATGGCGTGTCTGGCGTAGTGGTAATTCAGGAGAGCCACCTGGCTATCCACACCTGGCCGGAATATGGCTACGCGGCCGTGGACCTCTTTACCTGCGGAGATTCCGTAAACCCCTGGGTTTCTTATAACTACCTGAAAGAGGCTTTTGAGGCCGGGCACGGTTCCTCGATGGAGTGCCGCCGTGGCCAGCTGGACCTGCTCAAACGCCTCGACTTTAACCTGGGGTCGCTACGCGATGTGTCTCCCAAGCCCGCCGAAAAAATGGGCACCATTACACGGGATATCTGGTTTACCGAGCGCGACGAGAACATTGCCCTTTCGCTGAAGCACACGGGCAACCAGCTGTATAAAAAAGACTCGCCTTACCAGCGCGTGGAAATTTATGAAACACTGGCTTACGGCAACATGCTGACGCTGGACGGCATGGTGATGTGCACGCAAAAGGATGAGTATGTATACCACGAAATGATTACGCATGTGCCCATGTTCAGTCACCCGAAGGTCAGACGGGCCCTGGTGATTGGCGGCGGAGATGGCGGTACCGTGCGCGAACTGCTGCGCCACGAGCAGCTGGAGGAGGTAACGCTGGTGGAGATAGACGCGCTCGTGATAGAAGCCTGCAAACTGCACCTGCCCGAAACAGCCGTGTCTTTCGATAACCCGCGCCTGAACCTGCTGGTAGAAGATGGCATAAAATATATAACCGAGTGCGCTGACGCACAATATGACCTTATTATTGTCGATTCTGCTGATCCGGTTGGCCCCGGCGAAGGGTTGTTTACAGCCGAGTTCTACAAGCAAGTGCACCGCTGCCTGACGGCTGATGGCCTGATGATTACGCAGAGCGAGTCGCCACGTTTTAACAGCCCCGTATTTGTGGAAATTTACGAAACGTACAAGCAGATTTTCGGGCAGGATAAAGTGCATTGCTACCTGGCGGCCATACCTACGTATCCAACCGGTACCTGGAGCTTCTCGTACTCCTCCAAAGGCGATGCGCACCCGCTCCGCTACGACCGTGAGGCGGCAGCAGCCTTCTCCCAAGCACAAGGCCTGAAATACTACAATGAGCACATTCATACAGCCGCCTTTGCCCTGCCAAATTTCGTGAAAGAGCTATTAAGTACAAAGTCAAAACATCTTATAAATGAATACTCCGCTGAACCAACCCATTAACAGCAACAGTAAAGTAGAGAAAATTGCCAGCTTCGACCCGAATGGTGTAGGCGATGTGAACGGCGGCCTGTTTGGGCTTCCTTTTACGATAGAGGAGGCTGAGGTGGTGATTGTGCCGGTGCCCTGGGAGGTAACCGTGTCTTACAGTGCCGGCACAGCGCAGGGGCCGTTGGCCGTGAAAGAAGCCTCACCGCAACTCGACCTGTTTGAACCCGCCATTAAAGATGCCTGGAAACTGGGCATCGCCATGGAAGAAATCTCCTCTGACTGGGAAGCAACCAGCGAGGCGCTTCGTGGCAAGGCAGAATCGTACATTAACTGGCTGGAGGATGGCTGCCCTGCCTCGGAGCAGGAGGCCTATGCCAACCTGCCCATGGAGGTAACGCAGAAAGGGGGAGAGCTGCTGCAGTGGCTTAAATCCAAGGCGCTTAGCTACCTGGACCAGGGCAAACTGGTAGGTGTGCTGGGCGGCGACCACAGCACGCCGCTGGGCCTGATGCATGCGCTGGCCGAGCGCCACGAGGAGTTCGGCATTTTGCAGGTAGATGCGCACGCCGACCTGCGCGATGCCTACGAAGGTTTTACGTATTCACACGCCTCCATTATGTTCAATGCCCTGAAGCTGCCGCAGGTTAAGAAGCTGGTGCAGGTAGGCATCCGCGACATTTGCCAGGCCGAGGCCGAAATGGCGGAACAATCTAACGGCCGGATCACTATTTTTTATGATGCCGTGCTGAAGGAGAACTTGTACGAAGGCGACAGCTGGAAGAAAGAATGTAAGAAAATAATCGCGCAGCTGCCGCAAAAAGTGTATATCAGCTTCGATATAGATGGCCTTGACCCAAAACTCTGCCCAGCCACGGGTACACCTGTGCCGGGCGGTCTGGAGTTTGAGCAGGCAGTGTACCTGATCAAAGCGCTCGTGAAATCAGGGCGCGAGATCATCGGTTTCGACCTGTGCGAAGTAGCCCCCGGCGACAGCGAGTGGAACGGCAACGTAGGGGCCCGCCTGCTCTATAAGCTTTGCAACTGGATGGCGGTGTCGCAGAAGCGGCTGGAGGTGTAATCACCTAAACTGAATCAAGAGTTAAGAATAGACAAAGCCAATGCCCTGTAGGCATTGGCTTTGTCTATTTCAGTTATGGTTAAAATCAGCCTTGCTGTTGAAGTTGCCGGAATTACCGACACGCCCCTTACCAGGAAAGCGTGTATTTATTGCCAGCAGAGCAAAACGATGTGCAACTTAAGGAGGGCTTGCAGAAACTTATTGCCACACCTCCGGGGATAATTGAATTCCGAGGGTAGGCTTCTGTTTCAACTAAGTTAAGTATTCAAATAAAATTGCTCTTCCAGCGATAAAAATATTATTTTAGCCGGGGCATATACAAAAAACTTTGCAGTTACAGGCTCACCTGTAACTGCAATAAGTACCGGGGAGTGCGTCATGAGCAGGACTGCGGGTACTGGTTTAGCGATTTGGCATTATCTGTTAACTCTTTTCAAATGTAATATCTGATAAAAACCTATACATGAAAAAGCATTTTCTTCTTTGCCTCCCGTTCCTTCTCATCACCCTTTGTTGTTTTTCCCAGGTTAAGCCAACCACGCATAAGCTTTGGTACGAGCAATCGGCTACTAACTGGAACGAGGCCCTGCCCGTCGGTAATGGCCGGATCGGGGCCATGGTGTTTGGAGGAACTGCCAAAGAGCAGCTTCAGTTAAACGAAGAAACCGTTTGGGCAGGGGAACCGGGTAACAATGTCATCCCTGCATTTTATAGCGAGTTGCCTCAAATCAGAAAGTTGCTGATGGAAGGAAAAAACAAGGAGGCGCAGGACCTGGCCATGCAGGTAGTTCCAAGGGCAGCCTCCCCAGACAATAACTACGGCATGCCTTACCAGCCAATAGGTAATCTGTTTATTGAATTCCCGGGGCACGACAAGGCGGCAAATTATTATCGCGATCTGGACATACAGCAGGCTGTCGCGTCGGTATCCTATCAGGTAAACGGAGTAACTTACAAACGCGAAATTATATCCTCCTTTCCGGATGAGGTGATCATCGTGCGACTCACTGCAGATAAACGGAAAAGCCTGTCTTTTACCTTGGGCGCCGACAGTCCGCAGCTTAAAAACAGGGTGAGCACTCAGGGCAATAAGCTCTTGCTCTCGGGCGTGTCTGGTAACGCTGATAACAAAACCGGCAAGGTGAAATTTCATACCGTTGTTCAGCCCGTACTTGAAGGTGGACGACTAACTGCCACGGCGAACACGCTGACGGTAACCGGTGCCAGTGCCGCAACCATCTACATCTCGATGGGCACCAACTTTAAAAACTACAACGACCTGAGCGGCAATGAAGAAAAGAGAGCCTCTGACTTTTTGGCTGCTGCGGTTAAAAAGAACTATAAGAAGGCAAAAGAAGCGCACACCAAGCACTACCGCACCTACTTCGACAGGGTTTCGCTCGATTTAGGTGTAACAGAGGAGGCCAATAAGCCTACTGATGTCCGCCTGGCTGCCTTTGCCACAGGCAACGACCCACAGCTGGCGTCCTTATATTTTCAGTTCGGGCGTTACCTGCTTATCTCCAGCTCACAGCCCGGAACCCAGCCTGCCAACCTGCAGGGCATCTGGAACGATAAAGTGTCGCCTCCCTGGGACAGCAAGTACACCGTGAACATCAATACCGAGATGAACTACTGGCCCGCTGAGGTCACCAACCTGCCGGAGATGCACGAGCCGCTGTTCCGGATGGTAAAAGAGCTGGCTGAGACAGGAAAAGAGACTGCGATTAAAATGTACGGAGCCCGAGGCTGGACCATGCACCACAACACCGATATCTGGCGCATGACCGGCCCCATAGACGGCGCTTTTTATGGACTTTGGCCTATGGGCGGCGCCTGGCTCACACAACACATGTGGCAGCATTACCTGTACACCGGCGATAAGAAGTTTCTGCAGGAAGTGTACCCGGTGCTGAAAGGGGCAGCCTGGTTCTATGCTGATGTGCTGCAGGAGGAGCCGGAAAACAAATGGCTGGTGGTAGCCCCCTCTATGTCGCCTGAAAATGCACACCAGAGCGGCGTGTCTATCGCGGCCGGTACCACCATGGATAACCAGCTGGTGTTCGATGTGTTCTCCAACGTAATTCATGCGGCTGCCGCATTAGGCACCGACCTGGCTTTTGCCGACTCGCTAAAAACGATGCGCGACCGTTTGCCACCTATGCAGGTAGGGCAGCGCAGCCAGCTGCAGGAGTGGATGCACGACTGGGACCGCACCGACGATAAGCACCGGCACGTGTCGCACCTCTACGGGCTGTACCCAAGCAACCAGGTTTCGCCTTTCAGCCAGCCGCAACTGTTCGGTGCCGCCAGGAACTCCCTCGTGTACCGAGGCGATAAATCTACGGGCTGGTCTATGGGCTGGAAAGTGAACCTGTGGGCGAGGCTGCTGGACGGTAACCGGGCCTATAAACTGATAGAAGACCAGTTAACGCCAGCTCCAGTCGATTCGAAAGGGGAGAGTGGCGGCACCTACCCGAACTTGTTCGATGCACATCCGCCCTTCCAGATAGACGGAAACTTTGGCTGCACAGCCGGAATAGCCGAAATGTTGCTGCAGAGCCACGATGGTGCCCTGCACCTGCTGCCCGCCCTGCCAGACAGGTGGCAGACTGGCGAAGTGAAAGGTCTGGTTGCCCGTGGAGGTTTTGTAGTGGACATGCGCTGGGAAAACGGCAAGGTAAAAAACCTGTCCGTGCACTCGAAACTCGGTGGAAATTTAAGAATCAGAGCAACTGAAGCCTTGCGCGTAGAAGGTAAAGGTGAGATGAAGCAGGCAAGTGGGGGAAATCCGAACGAGTTCTACCAGACAGCCAGTATAAAGGACCCACTAGTTTCGCCGAAGGCCGCTAATAAAACAGTAAATCTGCCAGCCACACAGCAAGTTGATTTGGCCACCAGCAAAGGAAATACCTATCGGTTGGTAGCAAGATAATTGATAGTGCGTATAATTCTTTCTCTTGCACTTGGCAAAGGAACGGCGTTAAGTAAGCAGGTAGATTTGCAGGAGCTTTACTGCTACAATAAACCTATAGATACCAATCTATGGGAGCTATGGGAGAAATTATACATTGCAAAAGCTTACTCAAACTGTAACATTAGCTGGAGCAACACTGCTGGTCCAGGCAACAGAACTTATCTTTATAGGGGCACTTGCGTATAGCATCTCTATATATACACATGGATATAATTGTTCTGAACTATGGGAATAATAATTAAGATTTTACTCTCTGGCGTAGCCGTTTTGCTGGCTTCTTATATTTTGCCAGGCGTGCATGTGGCAGGGTTTCTGAGCGCGCTGATTGTAGCTGTTGTGCTGGCTGTACTCAATGCCATCGTGCGGCCCATCCTGATCCTGCTGACCATTCCGGTTACCATTATTACGTTGGGGCTTTTCCTGCTGGTAATCAATGCTGTTATTATCTTATTGGCGAGCACTGTGGTGTCGGGCTTTACTGTAGACGGCTTTTGGTGGGCCCTTATTTTCAGCCTCGTGCTATCTGTTATTTCAGCCATTCTGGATGCCATCTTTTAGTAAAGTCGGGTTGGCCTGCAGATTTTAGTAGCGTGTGTCTTTAACAAAACAGGCTGGGCCGGAAGAAAAACTTCCGGCCCAGCCTGTTTTGTTAAAGACAGAGATTTGCTTTTTACATAGTAGAGGCATGGTCTCCGACCCAGGCTTCGCAGGCGTCGGCACACTCCTTACAGGCATCGGCGCATTTCTGGCAGTGGTCGTGTTGGTGCTGTCGGCATTCTGCCTCGCATAGCCTGCATATTTCTATACATTCTTTCATCACATGTTTGGCGTGAGGTGAGTTTCTGGCTACAAACCTTGCTGTAAGGGTACAGATGTCGGCGCAGTCGCGGTCCAGCATAATACATTTCACCATCATTTTAACATCATCTTCCTGCAGGCACATGGTGGCGCAGGTCTCGCAGGCAGTGATACACTTAATCAGCAGGTGCTGCAGTTCATTCGTTTTTTCAGATTTCATAGCTTATCCGTTTTAGTTGAATATACTAATAGGTACGGGCTGAATGTGCAGTGGTTCAGATCTTGGAAAATGGAGTTGAGTTGTGTCCGATGTCAGACGCTGCTTCCTGCATCGAGGCCCTGAGGCGGAATTTCTGTTATCTGAAGCAAATTATTCAAATAAAAGAGGCCCTCCAGAGGCACTTCTGCTGATCCTGTTGGGGAAACGTTTAATCGATCTGGTTGATAACGAAACGCTCAGGATAATGCTGTTCGTAAAGGGCGTGGAGCATGCCGTCTTTCAGGCCTACGGCAGGCACCAGCATGGTGTCCAGGCGTGCCCACCGCATGGCAGACAGGTAGATTTCAGCGGCTGGCAGAATAACGTCGGCACGGTCTGGGTTCAAAAGGAGTCTGGTAAGGCGGTCTTCCATGCTGGTGGCCGCTATGCGGGCAGTAACTTCTTCTATCTGCTGCAGCGTTATCGGCTTGCCTGCCGCCTGCCCGGCCAGTTCAAAAATCTTGTTGATGTTTCCGCCGGTGGCAATGGCTTGTGTCAGGGCAAACCGGCTGGTGTTTTCCTCAATCCAGTAGCGCATCGAGTCCCATAGCTCCGCCGATTCGTTGCCCTGCATGTGGCGGATGGAGCCTTGTTCAAAAGACTTCGACACCATCTTTTCGCGGTTCACATAAATGTTGAATTCGGTGCTGCCGCCGCCCACATCTATGTGCAGGTAATTCTGGTCGTCTAGGAAATTAATGATTACCTTGTTAATCAGATCAGCTTCTGTTACACCGTCTATAACCTGGATGTGCATGCCGATGGCATCGTAAACACGGGCTCTCACCTCCTCAGAATTAAGTGCGGTGCGCATGGCGGAGGTGGCGCAAACCATAAAGTGCTCCACATCGTGCACATCTATCAGCAACTGAAAAGAGTGCATGAGCTTTATGAACTTGCCTATCTTGTACTCACTAATGTAACCTGAGTCGAAAACATCTTCTCCAAACCTGATCGCATAACGCACATACTCCACACGCTTAAAAGTTACGAGTCCGTTTTGGTTAAACACATTCGTGATCTGGCATCTGGCAGCGTTGGAGCCGATATCTATGGCAGCTAACTTCAAAAATCTATAAGTGTTTTTTGGGTTGAACGACATTAATCTGCATCAAATATAACATAAAAACCCGCTCCCTGAAAGTTCCTTTTGCTGCTCTTACTCCTTAAATACCTCCTGTTGGCTAATTTAAGGGAGTATAGAGCCAGCCGATTTCGCCTCCTTCGGTCTGCACCAGCTCAAATCCTTCATAAATGCCCAGCACAGCTATCGGACTGCCTGCCGTCATGCTGTCTTTGGGGGCAGCCTGAGGGTGAGCCTCATCGAGCAGGGCCGATGCGGCTGCCAGTTCCTTGTGGCGCACTGGCTTACTGGTTGCCTCTACCAGGCTGGCGGCAATGTATCCCTGGGCCCCATTGGGCAACAGTATGCGGTACCAGGTGCCGCTGCCGCCGGTTACCTGCAGGGGGGTGTGCCGAGGCAGTGTAGTGTAAACCCCGGTTTTGGTAGATGGCTGCAGCCGGATATTAGCCTGCCTGGCCGAAACACGCACCCAGTTGCCAACATGGGCCAGGTTTACCTGCACAGCCGGAGCAGCCTGGGCAGGCTGGTGCAGGTAGGGGTAAGGGTTGGTAGCGCCCCTGCCGGCGAGGTAAATGCCAAAGTGCAGGTGTGGTGCAGTAGTAATGGCATTGCCGGTGTTCCCAACCAGACCCAGCGTGTCGCCTACAGTTACCCGCTGCCCCGGTGCCACCAACTGCCTGTCGAGGTGGGCGTAGTAGAGGTTGTATCTGCGTCTCGCATCCGATAGCCACACCACGTTGCCGCCTCTTGTGTTGGTGCCCACACGGGTTACAATGCCATCTACGGAGGCAATAACAGGCGTGCCCCGGGGAGCAAAAACATCCACGCCCTCATGCCGCCTGGCACCGGCATCGCGCGGGTCGCCCCAGATGCTGGAGATGTTGCGGCTCGACTTGCCCGGAACCGGGAAGGCCAGCGTGGGCTGCACCTGTATGCTAATGGTGTACTGTGCACTACGGAGCAGTTCTGGCTGCAGCCGCAGGATGTGCGGCCTGTCGTCGTTTACTTCGTAGATCAGCCTTACAGCGGTGGTATCGGCGGTGGCTACATGCTTTGGTTGGTCTGATCGGTTAGCCGGAGCTTCAAACAGATCCATAAATACCGCCGTTGTTTCTTTTGCCCGCAGTTCCAGGTCTATTACAAGCCGTTCGCCTTGCTGTGCCTGCACGCGGTAGCCCAAAGCCCTAGGCTTGCCGGCGGCAAAGTACCCGGTCTCCTTAAAAGGCAGCGTTACGGTTATGGAATCCTGCAATGCCCTGTTGCCTGCTGCCAGCCATTCCTGACCCAGGGCAGTCTGGTCCAGGTTGGCATCTCTCAGGGAGGAGGCGTAGCGTTCGTACGGGGTTTCTTTCTTAAAGACGCCCCGCAGGGTTTTCTGGCTCCCGCATCCGGCAACCACTACTATCATGACTAAATAACTTAAAATATGTAAATGCTTTTTTAAAGGCTGGAACCTCATAATTATTTGCTGAGATGTGGTGCTACTTGTATTAATACCAGAATTTTACCAAAAATGATGCCCTTATTTTTTGTGGCTGTAAAAGTGTGGTGGCAGAGCAAGTGAGTTGATAATCAACAACTGATATGGAACGCATTAGCCCCTGGTACGTAAAACAGGGTTTGAGTGCAGTATTAGATTTTATGCAGTTATGAAAAAATTAAGGTTGAAATACAGGAGTAAGAAGATGGCAAAAAAGCTTATACCGCTTTTTGCCCCACTTATCCTGTCGCCGGTTGCAATACCTGCTGGTCAGACGGTAGCGAAGCCGGACTCGAGGCGCATAAAAAGCAAGTTAATGACCTATAAAGTCATGAAGTTCGACCAGATTGCTTATTCTTTGTATGATGAGATGCAGCTGCAGGAGGAGGGATTGCGCTTTGAGGTTTTCAGTAAGGCGCTGGCAGGTTACTACAACCTGAAGCACGACGGGAAGCTGTCGGAGAAAGGAATCATTACAATGGTAGATTTTACCAAATCATCGCGGGAGAAAAGGCTTTGGGTGATAGATGTTCATAAAAAAGACCTGCTTTTTAACACGTATGTGTCGCATGGCCGCAATTCCGGGGAGGAGTTTGCCGAAAGTTTTTCTAATAAGTATGGGTCTTATATGAGCAGCATCGGGTTCTATGTAACCGAAGGCACATACTACGGCAAGCATGGCCTTTCTCTGAAGCTAAACGGCATGGATGAGAATTTCAATACCAATGCCCTGGATCGTTGTATTGTGATGCATGGGGCGGAATATGCCTCAGAGGCTTTTATTGAGCAGTCGGGCCGGCTTGGCAGGAGCCTGGGCTGCCCGGCGCTGCCCATGGAGGAGCATGAAGACATCATCAACACCGTGGTTGGCAACACCACCCTGTATGTCCACGCCTCCGACGATTCCTATACTTCGCACTACCTGGACCACGCCAATGCCCTGGCAGAAATGGTGCAGGAGCATAAACTGGAGCTACCTGACGACCAAGAACGCTTGCATAACAGGCCTGAAGAAGGGCTGGCTTCGATCTAATGTAATTTTGAAAACTTTCAGAAAAAGAGGGCATCCTAGGTTCAGGATGCCCTCTTTTATTTCCAGATTACGATAAGCGGACTCTACCCAACAAGAATAAGGTTTGCGAATAGAGGGTTTAAAAAAGACAGGAAAGCCGAACTTTGTGATGACCAAACCTAAGAATTCGCTTTCCGGTCGTGAAGAAATACTTCAGAGCCAAAATTAAAGAAATATTCGAAAGAGTACCACGGCAATGGCAAAAGGAAAAGGCGACAAAGAGTTATTTATGAAGCAATAGTCAGGAACTATCTATAGTAAGAGCATCGCTACCGCACGGTTTCAGCCTTTTCTTGTCCCATAACTAGTCGGGAAGCCCTACATCGACTATAAGATCGGCAACCATGCGTTTTTTATGCATCCAAAGCAGTTGCGACCTTTCCTTCTCCGTTTCCTGTGCCCTGACTGGGAACTTCTGTATTGCCTGCAAGCGTCATTAGCCATCCAAAATGTGGTTCTGTCGGGGCACAGAGCCGGGTGGCTAGGCTTCTTTATGCTTACAAAAGCTATGAGACCGGGTAAGGCTTTCAGCTCACGTTAGCGAAACACTCGCTTTTCTAAAGAACGGGGCGCCTGTCGAGGTCTTTTATTTCTTTCAGATAAGCCCGGGGCAGTATGACAGCTTTTAGCAACCAGTCCATGCGGAGCTTCCGGCTTAGTTTGTATACCGCCAGCACAGGCGAGAGGAGTTGAAGTGGCCCAAGCCCCAGCAACTGCTTTATTTTATCGGGAACAACCATTTTCTGGGCTTCGACCAGGAGCAGGTAACGCACCCCACCCAAGTGCTTTTTGTACTGGCGGTACAGATCTGTGGTGTAATGACTTTTCTCCAGGTCCTGCTGCAGGTGCTCTTCCCGCATGACCTGCCACTGCTGGTAAGTGGTCGGTAGGCCTGTTACCCCCATCCGGCTGCCCACTCTGTGAAACACCTCAAACACCTCTGTCTTCTCCTCTACGCTCAGCTCCCTTTCCAGCACCTCAAACGCCCTGATGGAGTAATCGATCAGCATAAAAAGCACGTCGCGATAAGCCCAGTCGGGGATAGACCGGCCTCGTTTGGCTTCTACACCAGCATGTATGGTGGCCATGGTGTCGATGGTGGCCAGGGCTGCTGCTTCTTCAGAAAAAACGATTCGGCGGGCATAGGCTACCGTGGAAAACAGCCGGGCAAGGGGGGCGGCAGGCAAACGGCCGGTAAAGTAAAGCCAGTCCACCGCCTTGTTTAAGGCAAACTCGGCAGAGGAGCCGGCAAAAATAAAGAGGATGGTATCGCCGCTACCCCAGATCCTGCGCACCACAGAGTCTTTCGAAACAAAATAATTCATAGCATTATAACGCCGTAAATACCCGTAATGTGCCCCGGCAGGGGGAATATTTGTGCAGCTGCCTGAGCAGCCCCCTTTCTCCTTCAATATAAGAATTTAGGGAAGAGTACCAGCAGGAGCAGCAGCTCTGGAGGGCGTATTTTATTTACATAATCCGGGGTGCCACAGCAGTTGCAACATGCGCAGCTGTTGAACAAGATTTGAGTCGTAAAGCTGGTGCTTCGTCAAATTCAAAATTAGAAATTATGGTAGATGGGCTTTCTGGCAGTTTATATGCACTAAACCTATCTGAAAATCAAATTGGAGGAGTACTAATGCCAGAGCCCTTACAGCAACAGCGCCAGCACACAAAACACATCTATGATCAGCAGCGCCAGGCTTATTTCTGACCTTTTGCCGTTGGCAAGTTTCAGGGCGGTGAAGCTCAGAAAACCCCAGATAATGCCCTGGGAGATGGAGTAGGTGAACGGAATCAGCACCATGGCCAGAAAGGCCGGAATCGCCTCGTCGAGTTGCAGCCAGTTTACCTTTATGATGGGCCGCACCATAAACACCCCTACCAGCACCAGCGCCGGCGCTGTGGCAATGGCTGGCACCACCGAGAGCAGGGGAGCCAGGAACAGGAAGGGCAGGAACAGCACGGCCCCTACTATGGCGGTTAGCCCGGTGCGGCCGCCTTCCTCAATCCCAACCGCCGACTCTATGAAGGCAGTGCCCGGACTGGAACCTACCAGGCCACCCAGGGTGGTAGCTACCGCATCGGTAAACAGGGCGCGTTTTATGTGCTGGGGCTCGCCCTGCTCATCCAGCAGGTTGGCCGCCTCGGCCAACCCCACAAACGTGGAGATGCTGTCGAACAAATCCGTAAACAGGAAGGCAAAGATCACCGGAACGAGGGCCCATTGCAGCGAGTTGACCAGGTCGAGCTGCAGGAGCAGGCTGAAGTCAGGAGCCGCAAAAAAGCCCTGCCAGTTCACGATCGTTTCGACCCCATCTGCCGTGGTGCCGCCCCACCAGCGGCCAATAGGATAAGCGGCCAGCGTGGTAAACAGAATGCCAAAAAGGATGGCGCCTTTTACGCGCCACATGAGCAGCACCGCCGTTAGCAGCAGCCCCGCCAGAAACGTGAGCAGCGCGGGGGTAATGGGGCCAAAGCGGAGCAATGTCGTCTGGTTCGGGACTATAAAGCCGGCGTTTGCAAAGCCGATAAGGGTTATATATAGCCCAATGCCAGCTGCAATTGCATAGCGCAGCGTGCGCGGAATGGCCTTCAGGATGAGCATCCGGATGTTAAACAAAGAAAGCAGCAGGAACACCACCCCCGACCAGAAAACGGCACCCAGGGCCACAGGCCAGGGTATGCCCATCCCTAAAACAGCTGTGTAAGTGAAAAAGGCGTTGAGTCCCATGCCCGGCGCCACCAGCACCGGGTTTTTGGCATAAATCCCCATCATCAGGCTGCTGAAAAATGCCACCAGCACCGTGGCTGTGAGCACCCCGGCAAAAGGCATTCCTGCCTCGCTTAGTATACTCGGGTTTACAACGATGATGTAGGAAGTAGCCAGGAAAGACGATAGGCCAGCTATAATTTCGGTCTGGAGGGTAGTTCCGTTTTTCTTTAGTTCGAAGTAGGAAAGCATCAGGAGTCTGTTAAGTGCTTAGGGGCCTCGCAAAATTAAACATTAGAAATTCAAAATCAGAAGAACGCTCCCAGTACTTTTTATTGACCAGTTGCCTGGCTTTCTAATTTTTAAGCTTCTATGACAGCAATACTTGCCGAAGGCTACATACAACGGATGTTTCTGAGGGAGGCTGCCATCAGGTTGGCGTTGCGCTTGTACCTATGCGGGAAGAATGATACGCCATGAACTTCCGGCACATGGCTGGGAAGGGAAAGAAAGAAAACCGGTATAGTAAGCCGAGAAGCAGCCTGCCTGTCTGACTTCAGAGCTGCTTCTGAGCCTGGCAGGTGCTATTGTAACATTTCGAGCGCTTCGGTATTGCCTTGCTGCATGGCCAGGTCTACGGCCGTAAGCCCTCTAACGTCCTGGATGGTGGTATCGGCTCCGTACGAGAGTACCAGTTTCACCAGTTCGTTTCTTCCGAACAGGGTGGCAAACATAAGCGCAGTGCCACCATTTCCGTTCCTTAGATTGAGGTCGGCGCCGTGCTCTATCAGCATCCTGGCAATTTCGGGGTAGCCTTTAAAGCACACCCCCATCAGGGCCGTGTTGCCGCTCAGGTCCTGCACGTTGGGGTCTGCTTTTGCCTCGAGCAGCAGTTTGGTCGCCTCGGGGTGCCCGTCGTAACTTGCCAGTATAAGCGGGGTGAACCCTTTCGCATTCTGAACATTTATGTCGGCGCCTTCGTCGATCTGTTGTTTCAGGTAGGCAAGGTCTCCTTTGCGGGCGGCATCAAATAGCAGGTCTTCGGGTTTGGTAGAGTAAAAGGTGTTCATAAGGCTCTTTTTAGTAAATGGAAAGTGTCTAGCAAAGCATACGGAAACAGCGGTACTTTTGGTTAAGTAGCAGCCTGCCAGACAAGCAGCAGCAGCGCCTCCGGAGGGGCTTTTTGATTCAAATAATTGATGGTTGATTTGGAGATTTAAAAATTTGGAGATGTGAAGATTTGGAAATGTTTCTGCAAACGGGAAGGACAGCATCCGTTAGATTCAGAAAAATGTAGCCGCACCCCTCACAGGTGCTCATGACATCAAGCAGCAGTACCACATGCTGTTTCGGCTGCTGCTTCGGACTTCTCCGTCGGGACATTTCCTGGTGGAGATTTCCTAATCCCCCTACACCTACACGCAGATTAGGAAATCCGCTACTGTTGCTGCTCTTGTAGGGGAAAAATAAAAAGTGCCTTTACGATGCACCTTAGCGGTCTTAAGAATTATCCCTACAAGATTAGCTCCGGAGGGGCAAATTCATTCAAATAATTGCCTGAAAGGAATGTGCTGAGCAAGGTGCCTAACAACAGTTAACAATCAACTGCCAACAATCAAAAATTATCGGGCAGGTTTTGCTGCTTAATCACTGATAAAAATCCCTGCCACTTTTTCAACCAGCGGTGTCATCAGGCTGGAGGTGATACCGCCGGTCAGCGCTTTGCTCATGTGGTTGAAGACGGATTTCTGATAGTTGCGATCTGTTTCGATCTTACCTTCCCGCAACTCTCTTTTGCCTGCCGGATTGTCTGACTTTATGACCAGGTGGTTGAGCAGCCAACTGCCAGCATTCAGCCAAAAGCCCGGGTTCTCTTTGTCCTCTTTGTTCAGAAGCTGTATTTTGAGGTCTTCGTACAGGAAGTCTATCTGCCCCTCAGCCACATGCCCGGTAGATTTTACAGAAAAAGCAGCTGACTTAATATGGCCTTTTTCTGCGCTTACTGCTATAATATTTTCAATTACCGGATTAAAAGCCTCAAACTTCATGAATCCGAGAGTGCCCTCGTACGTGTAAAGGTCTTCGGGATGGTCGAGGAAAAACTGGAACTGCACGTCCAGTTTACTTTCATCCATAAACAAGGCAGAGCCATTTACAAGCGTCCTGTTTTTTTCTCTGATCAGCGAGGCATCGTTTGTGATATGGAGGGCCTCAAGCCTTATGTTGTTAAACACAACCTTACCGGGCTTAATACTATTGGGGGCAATCTCGGAGTAGGTGAGCTTACTGTTTTCCACCAGAACAGTATCTATGGCCAGGTAAGCATCTATGTCTCGAACCATTTTTTGTAAGGTTGGCGGCCTTCGGTTCGGATCCTGTGGCAGGCGGTTGTCGCGAAAAACTTCTGTTACCACATCCTGTATCAGCACCTTTTCCACCAAAATATCCTGGTAGTTGTACAGGGCCCCGAGGTTTATGCCCAGTAACCGGATGGCTGGTACGCTCACCTCAAAGCGGTCGTCGGAGTAGTCGAGCTTTTTGGTGAATTCCTTTTGGTCGTAGAGAGGCACCAGGCGCAGACTATCAATATAAACCGCTTGCTCGTTCAGAGAGGTTCGCACTTCCTTCACCTCCAGCCGGTACAGGCTGTCGGGCAGGTAAATGACGTAGTCGTGTACCGCGAGCCCTATATCATCTACATAGAACATATCGAGCGGGTCGTTGGCAGCCAGGTCAATCAGCCTGAACCGCTCCAGCGCCAGCGACACATTTTGTATGGTCTGGCTCCTCAAAATCGTGTCCTGCAGCATATTGAACCGGAAGGTGCCGTCGGTAATGTTTATGTGCTGCACCCTGAAGGCTTCTACCATTTGGTTGAGGCGGCTGTCTGCGGTTTGCTGCTGTGGCTCCCCGTTGGTGGCCGGCACGTTCTGGTCCTGCAGAATGCCTACCTCCGGCTCTGTTAACCGTATCTCCTCCATACTAAACCGGCCTGTTTCGTAAGCCCGTACCAGGTCCAGGCCTGTGATCCGGAAATGATTGGCCGACAGATCGAAAAGATTCCGGCTTGCCTGCTCCCTGTGCTCCTGCTTCAGGCGTTGGTGCACTTCTTTATCCGAAACAAGGTCGATGGAGCTGGCCACCAGTTCCTGCTCTCGGCTGGAGTACTTCAGGTGGCCCAGCCTGAGGGTGTAGAGGCTGTCGGGGGAGCGGTAGGTGTAGTTGCTGGCCGAGAGGGTGAGCTCCTGCACCGGCAGGCTTTCTTCTATGTCGGCCAGCCTGTCGGCTGTCAGATGCAAGCCTGAAACCGACGCAGAGGCATGCTCCAGCACCTGCGTCCGTACCACCTCGTCCCGCTTGTCGTGGTAGTTAAACGTGCCATCTTCCAGGCGGATGGTTTTGGCAGAAATGGCCCCCAATACCCCAAAAAGTTTGCTGTTGTCAACTTGTTGGCTCGGCTCAACTGTAGTGGAGGTTACGGTATTGTCCTGCATAATGGCCAGATCCGGCTGACTCACTACCAGTTCATTTATGTGCAGGGTTTTGGTGTTGTAGGCCTGTATCAGGTTTAATCCTGTTACATGCAGTTGTGTGGCTGCCACATCGAAGAGGCGGCGCTGGGCTTTTGCAGTAGCCTTTAGCTGGGTGTTCTGTTCGCTGTCGGCATGCACCTCTATGGTCCGGGCGGTGAGCTCCTGTTTTCGGGTAGAGTAGCGCAGGCTGCCCAGTGTAAAGGTGTGCGGGTTGTCCGGAATTTTAAACGTATAATCTGTGGCTGCTATCACCACATCGGTCACCGGCAGTTTTTTGTTGGAGCTGTAAACAAAAGCGGAGTCAATTTTTAAACCGGTGGCCACCACAGAGGCGTGGCTCAGGTGCTGGCTTAGCTGCAACTGCTGGTTTTTGGTGTGGAGGTCGAAGGTGGCGTCCTGTATGCTTAGCTCCCGCAGCTGTAGCTTTGTGACAACACCAGAAATTTCCCGGTAGCTTTCCTGCATAATCTTATCAAGGTCCTCGCTCGGAACCTGCAGGTCCTGCACCAGGCTGATGTCCGGTTTCTCAAGCAGTATCCTGCCAATCTTCAGGTTTCCGGTTCTAAAGGCTTCTATCAGATCGGTCTGTATAATTTGCAGGCGTGGCGCTTTTATGTTGTACAGCATCGGGCTGGCTTTGCCGATCCGTTTTAGTCTGTCGTTTTTTTGCCAGTCGCCTATAACGTTTAGGTTGCCTGCTTTAATCAGGTTGGCGCTGGTAGTGAGTTCCAGGTTGCCGGCCTGCACCACGTAAGGGCTTTGCGGATGCTGAAAACAATAATCTGTAGCTGCAAAGAAGATATCCTCTGCAAAGAAGTTTTGTTTTGGCGAAACCAGGACGCTGGAATCTACCTGGATGGCCTGTATAGCCAATGTTATGTTGTTGAGTTGATGGATGGTATAAGCCTCTTCAAACTGTTGCCGCAGCGCCAGCTCTGAATTGGAAATGCGAAGCTCGCCCAGGCTAAACTGCTCGAGGTAGGGCGATGCCTTTTCATAAAGTTCACCAATGTCCAGCGTATCCTGTGAGGAGGGCACACCGGGGTTCTGCAGTATGGCAAAGGCCGCGCTCTCCAGGTGCAGCTGCTCCAGCCGCAGGTGCTTTGTACGGTATGCTTCCACTGCATCGAAGCCGGTAATGCGCAGCAGTGGTGCAGCTATGTCAAGTACAGCAGGGCTGGCTTGTCCAGAGCCTAGGGCCAGGTTCGCTTTGTTGTCGGACCTGAGTTGGGTGTTTTGGAGCAGGAATTCGCCTTTTCGAGATGAATAATCGAGGGAACCTACCAGAAGGTGGTACACACTGTCGGGTGCGCGGAAGGCATAGTCTTTTACCTGCAGCTGCACGTCGTCGGCCCTGAACATGCGGGTATGGTCAGGCTGGTCAAAAGAATGGAGGAGCATGTCTTTTACCCGGAACGTGATGTGCCGTGCCAGGTGCTGCACTTTTTCCTGGTCAGGATACGCCACATGCCTGTAGCTGGCCTCCCGGATATGAAAATCTTTGATACGTACAGCCTTTATATTTCTGATGGATTGTCCGGAGCCGTTATCCGCTGCTGTTGCCCTTCCGTCATAAAAGGTCGTTATCTGCGGGTTATCCAACAGAATGGTGCCAATGCTGATCCTTTTCCTGATCAGCGCATTCAGGAGCTTTACTCCTGTAATCTTCAGGGAAGGGGCCTGTACCTGCACCAGCAGCTGCTTTGCCTTGCCCTGCCTGCGCAGTTGCTCGTGCCGGGCGGTGTCGGGGAGGAGGTGCAGGTGATCGAAGGTCAGCGAGCCCGACAGCAGGTTGAGCTGCATATCCTCAAAGTCCACCACATACAGGCCCTCGGTGTTCTCTGCGACCTGCTCTTTCATAAAACGTTCTACAGAAGGCTCCAGCCAGGTGAGGAGCAACAGCGATACGATCAGTACCAAAATCAGCAAGCTGCCGAATATTATTCCTGCAAATTTAAATATTTTCCTGCCCAGGCTGGTGCTAGCTGGTTTCGACATGGGTTTAAGTTCGGGTGTAAAACGTAGGGTATTCTGGAAGCCTGATTCAGACCTGTTTACGGGTATTAGCGGTGCCGCGACTAATCGGAGGCAGAAAAAGGGAGCATAATCATTAAAAAAGCCGCTCAGACAAATCAGTCTGAGCGGCTTTTTTAATGATTATAGGGCTGGCTCTTGCAGGCCAGCGGGAGTTTACCAGATCCTGATGCGGTCTTCTGGTTTTTTATAGAGCTTGTCGCCAGGCTTCACATTAAAAGCCTTGTACCAGGCGTCCATGTTTACGGGCGCCCCGATGGTTCTGTACTGGCCCGGCGAATGCGTGTCTGTCAGGATCATCTGGGCAGCGGTTTCAGGCAAGATGTTGCCTCTCCAGACCTGCGCCCACGACAGGAAGAAACGCTGATCCGGCGTAAAGCCATCGATCTTCTTCTTCGATTTACCTTGCTTCGTCATTTTAAAGGCTTCGTACGCAGCGCTCAGGCCACCCAGGTCCCCGATGTTCTCACCAAGGGTTAGTTTACCATTCACATGGATCGAGTCCAGCACGGTATAGGTGTCGTACTGCTCCTGCAGGGTTTTGGCCTTCTCCTGGAACTTGGCGCGGTCTTCGGCAGTCCACCAGTTGCGCAGGGTGCCGTCTTTGTCGTACTGGCTACCCGAGTCGTCGAATCCGTGCGAAATTTCGTGGCCGATAACGGCACCAATACCGCCATAGTTCACGGCATCATCCGCTTTCGGGTCGAAGAACGGGAACTGCAGAATGCCGGCCGGAAACACGATCTCGTTCATCACCGGGCTGTAGTAGGCATTTACGGTTGGAGGTGTCATGCCCCACTTGGTTCTGTCCACCGGTTTGCCCAACTGGCTGATCATGTCGTTGTAGCCCCACTGGCCGGCATTGCGCACATTCTGGAAGAAATTATTGCGGCTGATAGCCAGGCCATCGTATGTTTTCCACTTGGTAGGGTAGCCTACTTTTGGTGTGAAGGCATGCAGTTTGGCAAGGGCCTTTTCTTTTGTTTCGGCACTCATCCAATCCAGGTTGTTGATGCGGATTTCGTAGGCTTTGATCAGGTTCTCGATCATTTCGTCCATTCTGGCTTTGGCCTCTGGCTTAAAGTGCTTCTGCACATACAGCTGGCCCAGCAGTTCGCCGATAGTACCGTCGGTAAGCGACGACATGCGCTGCCAGCGTGGCGTCTGCACCTTCTGCCCGCTTAATACCTGCGAAAAGGCGAAATTGGCATCAACAAAGTCGGAGCTCAGGTAAGGTGCCGCAGATTTCAGCACGTTCCACTGCAGGTAGGTTTTCCAGTCGGCCACCGGCGTACTGGTGAGCTGCCCATCCAGGGTCTTAAAGAAAGCGGGGTTGTTTACCAGAATAGTATCCTGCCCGGTCACCTTCATTTTTTGCATCAGCTGCGACCAGTTCAGGTTTGGTGTCTGTTTGTTTAGGTCGGCAATGGCGAACTTGTTGTAGGTTTTGTAGGGGTCGCGCATTTCTACACGGGCCATCTGCGCCTCTGCCAGTTTCTGCTCCATGCCAAATATCGTCTCGGCATTTTTTTGGGCCGTAGCCTGAGGTGCGCCCGTCAGGGTAAAGAGGGTGGTGATGTAGTTTTTGTAGGCTTCCTGAATTCTGAGCGTGCGGGCATCATTTTTCAGGTAGTAGTCGCGGTCGGGCAGGGTAGTGCCGCCCTGGCTAAGCTGTGGCACCATGTTCTCCACGTCTTTGCGGTCCTGGCCCACATAAAACCCGAACATGGGTGAGCCGGCGCCGGAGGTGCGCAGGAAAGCCACTTCATGCAGCACGCCATTCAGGTCTGTTATGGCACTGATGCGCTCCAGGTCTGCTTTGATGGGAGTGTAGCCCAGTTTGTCGATTGCCGCGCTATCCATGGCAGCCGCATAAAAATCGCCTACGCGTTTTTCAACAGAGCCTGCAGGGGCGTTTGTTTTGGCGGCAGACTCGGCCAGGATGGTTTTTACGGCACTAATGTTGAAATCGCGGAGCAGGTTAAAGCTTCCCCAGCGGGTTTCTTTGGCCGGAACTGGATTGTTCTTAATCCAGGTGCCGCTGGCGTAGGTATAAAAGTCATCGCCTGGCTTCACACTCAGGTCCATGTTGGCTTTGTCGATAAACGGCGTTTTCTTGTTCTTTTTAGCGCCGGATTGCGCCGATGCCTCTAAAGAGCAGATAGTGGCTGCTCCCAGCAGAAAAAGCGTTACGTGTCGTCTCGCACGTGCCATGCCTGCCTTAGCATTTTGTGATTGCATAGATGTAGGGTTCGTTTTGTGTCTGAAAAAAATTAAATCCAATGCTGCTCCTGATTTAGAACAGCCGTTTTGTTGCCGTAAAATTAATACTTAAGTTTAAAGATAAGGCAGTTTTGCCAATTCCACCAGGCATTTAATACCTTTCGAAGCGCTATTATTTTAAATGTCAGCGGATTATGCTTCAGGTAATTTTTACTTCATTCAGCTTTATTACCTACAGTAAAGGCAGGCCATAAAGTTCCCTCAGGCAACTGAACAGCATTTCTACGCTATCAGGATTATTCCTGCAGACCTCACTTTGCAGATAATGTGATAGGAGGGACCGTGGGGTTGCCCCTTCGATCTGATAAAGCCAGTTTATGGCACTGTGCAGGTGGCAGCAAATTAAAAACAAAACATTCTGACAACTTACCGTTTATAGAAGAGGATAAGGGGAAACCCATAATCAAGAAATCATCTTAACAGAAAGAAACAATGAAATCAGAAAAAGACAAACCAGCCTCAGAGGTAGAAAAAGAAAGTGCCGGACCAGGCAAAGAGAATGCTGCCGGAGATGCTACTAAAGCAGCAGAAGAGAGTTCCGCTTACCCGGGTGGTGAGAAGGGAAACGTTGATGAAGTGGACAAGAAGGACAACAAGGGAAGGATGTCAGGATATAACGAACTTCCTGAGCAGGAGAATGTAGGAAAGTAACAGCAGGCAGAGATGACCAAAAAAAGAGGGCTGCTTTGAAAAGTGCCCTCTTTTAGTTTTTAGATAGGGTCACATCAGTTTATTGCTCCCTGGGTGCATCAACCAAATTATTCTAATGAATTTGCCCCTCCGGAGGCACTGCTGCTGCTTTTGACTGCAGCAGAATGTAAAGGATGTTTCCTGGAGGAGATCAAACGTACTGAAGTGCCAGCTGATTTCCTGCCAAATCATTCTGAAAGCTTCAGTTTTGGAATCAATACAGCGGCTTATGCTGGCGGGAGCATAAAATATGCACAAGTTCCTTTCAGGAAGCACAATTAGTTTGATAATTTTGACAAGTGCACGTATGAGGTACGAACTCAGCCAGGCAGACTGCATAGGTGCCGCCAAGATACCATAGACACATGAATGAAAAGGAAGTTCTGGATAAAGTAAGGCAGATTGCCGAAACCATAGTGCAGGAGGAAGCAGCAGCAGTGGATGCGCAGGCCATGTGGCCGGAGAAGAGTATCAGGGCGCTGCAGGGAGCAGGCCTTGGCGGGCTGGTGGTGCCGGAATCGTGCGGGGGGCACGGCCAGGGACTCTATAGCCTGGCCCGCTCCTGCGAGATTCTCGGCGGAGTGTCGGCCTCAGCGGCCCTGTGTTTCGGTATGCACTGTGTAGGTTCCGCTGTGATAAGTGCCAAAGCTACTCCCCTCCAGAAAACCGATTTTCTGGAGCCTATTGCCGCAGGCCAGCACCTGACTACCCTGGCGCTGAGCGAGCCGGGCACCGGCGCTCACTTTTACTACCCTCAGACACAGTTGCTGGCACTATCAGACGAAGAATTTCTGGTGAACGGGGCCAAAACCTTTGTAACCAATGGCTCCCGTGCCGACTCTTATGTGGCCTCTACGGTAGGCGTGGAGCCAGACGCTGCCCTGCACGAATTCTCCTGCGTGATACTGGAAGAGAAGATGCAGGGGCTGGAATGGGGTCCGGAGTGGCGTGGGCTTGGCATGCGCGGAAACTCGTCCCGTAGCCTTACGCTCCACAATGTAAAGATTCCTGCCCACAACCTGTTGGGCGCCCGAGGCGACCAGCTGTGGTACATGTTTCAGGTAATTACCCCTTATTTTCTGACCGCTATGTCGGGAACTTACCTGGGCATTGCGCAGGCGGCCTTTAACGAGGTGCGGCAGCACCTGATGAACAGAAACTACCGGCATAGCGGCAGCTCCCTTAGTCAGGTTGCTTTGCTGCAGCACCGCCTGGGGCAGCTCTGGGCAAAAATAGAACGAACCAGGCAATTAATTTACCATGCCACGCAGCTCGGCGATACGGGCGATGAGCAGGCCATTCTGCCCATTCTGTCGGCCAAGGCAGAGGTGGCCCATTGCTGCGTAGATGTCGTAAACGAGGCGATGACTCTGGCCGGTGGCATTGCTTACCGCGAGAACTCGAGGCTGGAGGTGCTGCTCCGCGATGCCCGTGCCGCACACGTTATGGCGCCCACTACCGACCTGCTGTATACCTGGCTCGGTCGTGCTTTGCTGGAGCAGCCGATTCTGGACAGTTAATACTTCTGTACATGACTGACATACTACATATAGGCTTATACCAGGAAACGCTCAACTTACTTCAGGAAAACTGGCAACAGCCCGACCCGAAGTTCAGAAAAGTGGAGGGCAAAGACCTGAAGCAGGTTAATCCGGACCTGAGAGCAGCTTATGTGCTGCTGATCGGGGAGGAAGTAGAGAACCCGATACGGGTGGCGCAGGAGGCCTATGCCCTGGATAAGTACATTTCGGTGCTCCTGATAAATGATGTGGAGAATCATACTAAAATAAAACATGCCCTCCAGTTTTCGCCATTTATAGGGCCCACGGTGCAGAGCTTCTCGAACAGGGTAGGCAAGCAGCTGGTGAGCATTGTGGAAGATGCTGTGCAGCGCACCAGGCAACGGCGGAGCTACGCCAGGGTAAAGGCCGCACCCCTGCCCATCACTAACCTGAGCTCAGGCGCACTCGAAAAAGTGCGGGTAGACTACACGGCCAAAGTGCTGGAGGAGGCCCCGATCGGAGCAGCGCTGATCTCCAGAACCGGCCACTTGCTCACCATCAATTCGTACGCAGCCAATCTGTTTCTTAAGTCGGAGAAGGAAATTCTGGGCACCTCTTTCGCCGACCTTTTTCCGGAGCCAATGCAGGAAGAGGTGAGGCAATATATGCTGGATGGTTACTTAACGGAGCCTAAAAAGGTGTTTGAGCTGCAGGATCTGGAGAAATGCCGTTACCTTGAAATGGCGGTTGCTGATATAAATGCGCAGGATGCCTCTCAGTACAAAATCATCATCCTCAACAACATTACCTCCACAGTGCTGGCCCAGAAGCATACGCAGGCGCACCTGGAGCAGCTCGAGAAACTCAATGCCAACCTGAAGCGCGTAAACGACGACCTGGATACGTTTGTATATACCGCCTCGCACGACCTGAAGTCGCCGATCCTGAACATTGAGGGGCTGGTGAACTTGCTGGAAGAGGGGCTTGGTGCCGCAAAGGCTAGCGTGGCAAAGGAACTGGAGCATATCAAAACATCGGTTCAGCGGTTTAAACTAACAGTAGAGGACCTGACGGAGGTGGCGCGGATACAGAGAAGCTTTGATCAGGCAGCAGAGCCCCTGGATGTGGCGCAGCTGGTGGAGGAGGTAAAGCAGCTTATCGGGCAGGAGATGGTGGAGTCGGGGGCGCAGATAAACCTGAACAGCGTGCAGGCGCCATTTCTTCATTTCTCAAAACGAAATTTCAAGAGTATTCTTTATAATCTGCTCCATAATGCCATAAAATACCGCTCACCCTCCCGGCAGCCGGTCATCCTGATCACCACCTGGCGCGATGGTTCAGACTTTGTAATAACTGTTCAGGACAATGGCCTGGGCATACCGGGCCAAAAGCGGGAAAGGGTATTTGAGCTTTTTAAACGGATGCATTCGCATGTGCAGGGAAGTGGCGTAGGACTTTACATCGTGAAACGGATTATCGATAATGTGGGCGGCTCCATCAGCATCGAAAGTGAAGAACAGCAGGGCACTACGTTTGTGGTCAGGTTTAAAGAGATGGTGTAATTTGGTTGTTGGTTGCTGGTTGTTAAATTGTTGAATTGTTAAATGGAGGTTGTAGGGTTGGAAGGCGTATTCATATCCTCTATCAAGCAACAATTAGCAACCCAATTATTCCAATCAAAAAGGTCCTCCGGAGGCTTTTACTGCTCTACCTGGTGCTCCTCCAATTTGATTTTTCGAAAAGTTTACTGCTCTTGGATCCAAGGCTTGTAAAGCTGTCAGAAACCATATCTGCCATCATTTCTAATTTTGAATTTCTAATTTTTAATTTGGAAGAGCACCAGGTAACACATGCTAGCAAACTAAGCTCAATGCCTGCTGCCCATCTGCACAAGACCTCCTCCCTTCAGCGCCCGATAAACCGGACCAGCATGTAGCTGTCGGTATTGCGGCCCTGGTCGTCGGTACAGGAGATTTTGTAGCGGCCGGCTTTTTCGGGCTCGAAGAAAATTTTCTCGTTGGCGGCCCCGGCCTTCAGGAATTTGTCGTTGATGTACCAGTACAGCTGCTTAACCTCGTTGTGGGTGTTGGCGTGGAGCATGAGTTGCTGGTGTTCTTCCCACTCTAGTATGTATTCGGCCTCGTTAGTGGGTGAGGTGATGACAGGTGCGAATTCCTGGAAAATCCGGTTGCAAGCCGGGTTATGAGGCGGCAGCTGCTGGTATGGAATATGTTCCGAACCGAAAAACGTAACGATTTCCGGGGCATAGTTCGGGTACCATCGCTCTTCAAAACCACTTTCGGGTTGGCAGCTGGTGCAGTAAGCTATCTTGCCGTCGGCCGACACGGCTACGCGCTTCAGGTGGTTGCATTTGACTACGGCCGATCTGCCGGGTATATAGGTATCGGTGATGTGGCTGGTGCAGAAGCTGTTTAGGGGCTTGCCACTTTCCGTGCACACGCTGCGGAGGGCCAGGTCTTTAGGAGCCGTAAACCAGGTCTCGGGGCTATCGTAGTCTATCGCGTTGAAAATGTCGAACAGCAGGGGAGTAGCCGAGTCGGTGCCGTTGAGTTCCGGCACGCCTTCGCCCGAAAAATTGCCTACCCACACGCCCACTGTATATTTTTTGTTGTAGCCGATGCTCCAGGCATCTTTGCGGCCATAGGAAGTGCCGGTTTTCCAGGCTATTTTGGGAAGGCGGGCGCTGTTGTGCGCGTTGTGTGGCAGGTCCGGGCGTTTGAGCTGCGTCAGGATCTGGTTCACCATGTAGGCGGAAGCAGGCGAAACCAGCTGGGTTTGCACACGCAGGGTGTCGGTCTGCAGCCAGCGGACCGGCGCAAGGCGGCCCTGGTTCGCAAAGGCAGAGAACAGGTTTGTCAGCTCCTCCAGCCGCACGCCACAGCCTCCCAGAATCAGCGAGAGCCCCAGCTGGCTGCTCTCCTTGCGGACCTGCCCAAATCCGGCCTGCGACAGCTTCTGCACAAACTGATGCACCTGCAACTGGTCGAGCACCTTTACGGCAGGCACGTTGAGCGAGGTAGCCAGGGCTTGTTCTATGGTTATGTTGCCGCTGTAGGTGCCAAAGTAATTCTCGGGACGGTAGCCGGCGTAGTCGATAGGCACATCGCTGATAATGGTTTTGGGTGTGATCAGGCCACGGTCGAAGGCGGCGGCGTAGAGGTACGGCTTCAGGGTGCTGCCGGGCGAGCGAATGGCCCGCACGCCGTCTACCTGCCCGCCATGGGCGGCATCGGCAAAATCGGCGGAGCCCAGGTAGGCCTCCACGGCATGCGTCTGGTTGTTGAGTACCAGCACCGAGGTGTTGTGGATGTTTTTGTGCCGCAGCAGCTGCAGGTAGTTGTAGGCTAGTTTCTCCACCTTTTCCTGCACCTGCCGGTTAAGCGTGGTGTTGATGATGGCCTGGTCCTGGTAGAGCCGGTGCATGCGATAAGCAAAATGAGGTGCCACGCGCGGGGCACTCTGCCGGGTTGCCTCCAGCGGCTCCTGCAGCGCATCTTCAATCTCCTTGTCCGGAAAAGCCCTGGCCTGCCGGTAGTACCGGAGCCATTTGTTTCGGAACTGCACGATCCGGTGGTTCTGCACGCCAATTCGGAGCGAGGAAGGTTTGTTCGGGATTACAGCCAGTGTTACTGCCTGCGCCAGGCTCAGCTGCCCGGGCGACTGGTGGAAGTACAGCACCGAAGCCGCTTTTACGCCTTCTATGTTGCCACCAAACGGCACCAGGTTGAGATAGAGCAGCAGAATATCGTCTTTGCTGTAGTACCACTCCAGCTGCAGCGCCCGGAACAGTTCTGTCAGTTTATGCCAGTAGGTTCGTTTTTTGGGGTACAGCATCCGTGCCACCTGCATGGTAATGGTTGAGGCGCCGGACGTTGTTTTCCCGCGCAACGTGTTGTTAACAAAGGCCCGTACCAGTGCCACCGGATTCACGCCAGGGTGGTAGTAGAAGTAGCGATCTTCCTTCAGTAGCACCGCTTTTTTCAGGGTGGGGTTCACCTCATCTGCCTCCAGTTGCATCCGCCACTTATCATCGGGGCTCAGGAAGGCGTTGATCACGCTGCCATCTGAGGCTGTGATGACAGGGGAGTAGGCCAGCTGTACCCGGAGCGGAAAGAGCAGGTTGAGCGTGGCAAAGGCAAGGGTGCAGCAGAGCAGCAGCGCGAGCAGCGCCATGGCCACCCGCCTGCTCTTGTGAGGCAGGTGAGGTTCCTGGTAACGCTTCAGTTTTTGTAGCAGCTGCACTTCTCTGATTTAAAAGCTTTGTTCTCAGCAGGGCATCGCCTCCTGATTTAGGGCCAGGCGCATCCTGCCCGGACCAAGTACTAATTTATCAATTATTCTAATCAAATTGCCCCTCCGGAGAATTTTTTGAGGGAAGGGTGGCGGCTGTCGTGAACAGGAGTATGAGTCGTGTCTTTAGCAGCAGCAGGAATAGCCTCCGCAGGAGCGTTTTGATTAGCATAATTACCCCGATACCCGACAGGCTTACATTTTCCGGGCACTAAGCGCTACCCGGTACTCCCTGTGGGATAAAAGCAGCAGCCTTCTCAGAGGGTGGTTTTTGCCGGAATAATTCATACACTGCGCCCCTGTGCTGCGTTATCTTACCCCTGCAAAATAAATTTGAGAGCATCTCGATTAATAAAAAAGGGTTGGGGGCCTGGGAGGGAGAGTTGAGTTGTGATTTCCTTTTCAGCTTAAAATTTCCGGTTCAGCCCTTAAACAACCAGGTTGCTCCAAGGTAAATTGAAATCCAGAGTTGCTGGCACGAAAGGCTTAATTAATAGGCAGGAGCGGCACTTTTTACGAGAGAGAAGCCATGCCTCGGGGAAGCAGAGAAAGCAGGCCGGCGATCTGGCTGTAGAGCAGATCGCCGGCCGCCAGGCAGGGCAGTTTAGGCAAGGAGGTTAAGCCGGCAGTATGCCAAGCTCACGCCACTCTTCGAGCGGCAGCTCCAGTTCCTTGATCCGGCCCACCCGTATGTCGAGCACCCAGCCATGCACGCTGGGGTAGGAGCCTGCTCTGAACGCGCGCTGCATCACCGAGGTATTGCAAATATTCCGTACCTGGGCTACTACATTGAGCTCTGCCAGTTTGTTGATGCGGTCGTCTTCCTCCTCGATCGCATCTATCGCGGCTCGGTTCTGCAGGTATATTTCGCGGATGGGGTTCACCCAGCTTTCTACCACGCCGGTGGCACTGTCTTTGTAAGCTGCCGCCACACCACCGCAGAAGTAGTGGCCGCAGATAACGATATGCTGCACCTTCAGGGCCTCCACCGCATACTCCAGCACGGCCAGCAGGTTCATGTCGGTGAGCGAAACCTGGTTGGCGACGTTACGGTGTATAAAGAGCTCGCCAGGCTCGGTCTTGGTAAAGCTGTTGAGCGGCATCCGACTGTCGGAGCACCCTATAAACAGGAACGGAGGCTTCTGGCCCTTCGTCAGGTTATCGAAGTAGGTGGGGTCCTGCTTCAGTTTCTCTTCGGCCCATTCCAGGTTGTTCTGCAGCAGGTTTTTGTAGTTATGATAATGCATAGGCAAACGTTAGTGTTGGATAAATCTTTTTTTATAACCAGGAGCCACCTGTTTTATTTTAGCGGCTGTCATTTTTTTTTCGGGTTTACTGGTGCGGATCTTCTGGGAGGCAGGCCTGCGCTACTTCCTGCCTCTGCACTTTAAGGGGTCGGGCTGTACAAAGCTATAGACTGCAACTTACCTTCGGAAATTGAATTTGTACTGCGATTTGTTTCAGGACATAAGACACAAGATTATTTCATCATTAGTACAAATCAAATGGGAGTTCCGATAAGTGGTGGCGCTGTCTATACATGTCCGGCAATTATTTATAATACTGCTTTTTGAACTGCTCTTTTTGGCGTAAATAATCCGGGTGATCTTTTGCCCTGAACCAGTAGGTTTTAAATACGGCTGCCGCTTTGGCCTTTTCGTTGGTGAGGGCGTCTTCTTCCTGCCGACGAACAGGGTTTCCTTTGTGCTGGCTGCCGGCGGAGTAGGGGTAAGGCAGCGCAGCAGCATTGTCTTGTTCCCCGGTTTCGTACTTTTTGCCGCTCTTGTAGTTGGCGTACCGCCTGGCCCTGGTAAACCCCATTTGCAGGTATTTCCGGGCCATGTCGGCGCCTACAAAATCCTGTGCGGCCAGGTAGTTCTCAAACAGAGCATAAATTTTCTCCGCAGACTCTTTTGCGACAGCTTCAGTCTTAAATTTCCAGTGAGGCAGTATCTCCGACTTGTAAGGCTGCACCAGCAAAACACCCTGCTCCCCAACCCCGATCCGGTACAATTCCGGCTGCTTCCTGAAATCTACCGTGTTAAAGTCCAGGGAGTAGTTAAACGCGTTTTTCGACATGCTGGAATTATTTGAATGAAAATGCCCCTCCGGAGGTGTTTGCTTGCTGCTGCTCCTGCTGATACTACGGAAGGCAGATCTGTGCCGTTTAAGAGTCGATCTGTAGGAGGACTAAAATCAGGGAATGCATTGTGTTTGACCAAAAGTGGGTGCTCTCTAGAAATGATTCAGTCAATTTTTTCGTAGTGGTGGTCTCTTGCTTTATAGAGAACTATTCTGGGTGATCTGCCAAATAAGTTTCTCTCTATTGGAGCCTGAAAACTAGCAGTTCCGGCTTCATACGTATATTGTAGTCTTATTTCTGAGCCTTTGATTGAGCGTGTTAATTTATACGCCCCTGTTCCCCAATAACGACTGGAAAAGTGACCATCTTTAAAAAGAGTTAACGTGTCGGGTCCGTAGGGAATTTCAACCAGAAAAGGTGTGTAATCAAAATTCGTGTTTACATAAACCCCTGGTATCATTTCGGCTGTTAAGAAATTGTTGTAAAAATGCTTACATGAATAGAGCAGGAATGCAATTAATATAATCTTAACAAGTTTTCTTTTATTCATAATTTCCTCAAAACATAATTATCTATAGTTGTTAACTTACGCTGTTTGAAGCCTTTCGCGGGTGGATTGCAAGATTACAATAAAATTGAAGTCCTCGTCTTGCTAATGGCTGGTAGTTGTGCAGATTGAGGAAAGTGATACTGCTTACCGGCTGATTTGACTATCGTTTGAAAGGTCCAGCCGGTTTGTCCAAAACGGATTTTCTGCTGCTTTTTAAAAAGTTTAAAATCCTCCCCGCTGTTTGGAGTCGTGGTTAGCGAGGCTCCAAACAGCGAAGGTGATTAAGAGGTGATATAGTATAGCTGGTCCAGGAAAGCCTTAAGACTTGGTTCATTGTTTGTAACGGGTTTCGCTGCGCTTTTACTTAGGCCAGTGAGACCGCTTTGTTTATCTGTCTACCAGCCTTACTTAGCTGCTGAACCTGGCAGGTAGATCTGGAAACCAAAAGAAATACCTAGCTTGCTGCTACCCTGGTAATTTACAAGTACAGGATTTTCGTTGCTTCTGTAGTATAGCATTGCCTCCAACCCGATCTGGTTTGTCAGGAAATAGGCTGCACCTAGTCCCCCACCAAAAAAGTGGCTGTTATTTTTATTATCATATGCAAAACCCTCTCCTGTATACTTACTTCTCGCTGCTAAATACCCTCCGTTTGCTTCTACAAAAGGTCTAACAGGAAGCGATTCACCAATGTAGTACCTTAAGAATGGCTGAACACCAATGCCAGCATTTCTGAAATTATTCTGCTTCGAATAAAATAATAACAGGGAAGTTCCAGCTGCAAAATTGTCTGCTACAAAAAAGCCGAGGTTAGGCTGTGCAAGAACTGTGAAACCATCAGAGAGACCTATGTTACCAATTCCTCCAAGCATTTTAGATCCTTTTTCGGTTTGTGCCTGCACATTTACTGCAAGTGATGTAAGCAAAATTAGACTTAGAAATAATGTTTTCATTTACACTGTTTTTAGTTGAACTTTATTGTGCTATAAAAGTCTAATATAAATATATGAATATCTAATTTTTGTTGTTTTTAATTTTAGTAAGGTAATTGTAGTTGTCTATGCCGTTCAATAATGATAGCTTAGACCTGAGAGAAATAAAGTTGAGCATTATGCTGTACAGATTACTTCTTATTATACTAATAGCGGCATCTGGTTGTAAAATCAGCTCGCACACAGGCGACAAAGGTTTTAACCACATCTTCAACGGACAAAGCCTGGAGGGCTGGGAAGGCGATCCTGCTTACTGGCGGGTGGAAGATGGTGTGCTGGTAGGAGAGGTAACGTCTCAGACAATCCTCAAGCAAAATACTTTTCTGATTTGGCAGGGAGGCGAACCGGCAGACTTTGAGTTAAAGCTGGATTAGCGCATTTCTCCCAAAGGCAACAGCGGCGTGAACTACCGGAGCAGGCAAATTGATACACTGGCCTTTGCCCTTACAGGTTACCAGGCCGACATTGACGGCAAAGACAAATATAACCTCGGCTATCCCCGCCACACCGGCCAGAATTACGAAGAGCGGGGCCGGCAGTTCCTGGCCGTACGCGGACAAAAGGTGCAACTAGAAACAGGACAGCCACCTTTGGTGACCGATACCTTAGACCGGGCTGCCCTGCTTAAAAGCATCCACTACGACGATTGGAACGAGCTGCATATCGTGGCGAAAGGAAATAACCTGAAGCACTATATCAATGGCACCCTTATGGCTGAGGTAACAGACAACGACGCAGTACACAGAAGCATGCGTGGTAAAATTGGCGTACAGGTACACGCCGGGCCGCCGATGAAAGTGGAGTTTCGCCATATTCGGTTAAAGAAGCTGTAACAAATGCTGTAGTTGGGCTGAGTGTTCTGCGTTATACATGGCGTAACAGCGGGGAAAATGGCTTACAAGAACACTACTGTCAGTAGGCCTTTACCACCGGCATAATCGATGGCACTGGAGTACAGGTAATGTTCCGCTTCTGCGACCAGGCCAGCCGTGACGGGATTCTGGTGCAGGTAGTGCAGTTTCTCGTCTTTGAACTTGTTTGTCAGCAACTCAATCGGGTGGTTGTCGTGCCGCCAGAACTGGTGCCTGGTATTTTTGCCGTTCTTTTCACCAGCTGTTCGAAAGATCCATAGCATCCAATTTCGTCGACTCTCCTGGGTATTCTGCTCAATAGCTTTGAGGATCGACGAAGAGGTGAATTTTTTAAAATCCCGGATAATGTCTGACAAGGCAGAACCTTCCTGCGCTGAAGCTATCAGGTGCAAGTGGTTCGACATCAGGCACCAGCCATATAACAGCAGCCCCTTCTGTTTCTGACAATACTGCAGGCTCTCTACCACCAGGTCTGCATATTCTTTCCTAGTGAACACGTCCACCCACTCCACCACCGCAAACGTGATAAAGTATATGCCATTCTGGTTCCGGATCTGGTAGCCTGACTGCATTTGCTGTTGCCTTAGACGCCTTCATTTAACAAATTATTTGAACGGAAAAGCCCTTCGAAAAGATTTGTTGCTCCTGATGCTGCTGTTACTATTACAATTGTGTAAATAAGTAATTGATGATTAGGGTAAATAAGAAATCGCTGTTTGGAGTCTTTCGAAGGACGACTTCAAACTTTAAATGAAATTGGAAGTCTCCGACTTCCTGCTGGCGGTTGGCAATGCAGCTTGAGGAAAAGCTAAACTGGTTACCTGCTGATTTGACTGCTGTTCGAAAGGTTCATCCGATCTGTCCGGAACAGAGTTCCTGCTGATTCATTGGAAGTTTGGAGTCCCCCTGCGGAAGACTCCAAACAGCGGGAGATTAAAGATTATAAATTAATAGAGTAATAATTCCTAATATTACCAATATAGGAGATACAAATTGAGCTAGTGATTTGAATGACATTATCAACAATTGGTTTACTACCCACGCAAAGATAAATACTAGGATAATAGACCACCATGGATTTACAAATACTGAAGTGACAATAGCCCCCATAGTTATAAATCCACCTATAATAGTAAGTGCTCCATTTTTAGAAAAATACTTGCCAATTGGTAGCATTTTTCTGCTCGCTATAGTCTCATATGTCGACGCAATAAAACCACCTGATGCAATCACTCCTAAGATAAAAAGATTTAACCAGTTCATATTTTTATTTGAATTCTGCAATATTATCTTTAATTGCTATAAAACGAAGCCTAGAAGACTTCTTGGTAACATTATATATTTTTTCTGTTTATTTGATTATTTTTTAGTTTTCCCTTAAGTTCATTTACATCCATTTTTTGATTATTTTTCCACTCATCCAGAAGTATCTTGTCTTCATCTGGAATAGATTTAATTTCTATTCCCAAAATACTATATGCATCTCCTTCAAAGGCAAGTGAGCCTTTAACAAAATTTTCTACTTCAGAAATAAGAGTAAAAGCTCTTTGCATCACTTTAGATTCAAAGTTTATTTCCTCTTCCGTCATATAATAAGAATGAATATAAGTACTAAGTTTATGCTGCAGTTCTTTTGATTTTTTGTAGTTATAGCATTTTGCATCTACATTCAACACCTCACAAACAGATTCAAAAAAAAGCTGATATCTTTCTTTTAAACTACCTGTTTTTTGATTCATTCTTTCTATCCCATTTTTAGGTTTTGAATCTTCAATAATCTGGGCTCTTTCTTCAGGCTTAACACTTGCTAATATTAGTTTTAAATCTAGAAGCTCAAGTGTAATTCTAGCATCCAAGCATGCATATATTAGTGAGGATGAGTTTTTAAATTCTTTAGCTATTTCAAGAAGCTGTTCAATATGATATAGAAGATAGACTGGATCATTTTCTCTGATGTTCGGATGATAATTTCGGTAATTTATTCGATTGTCATTCATTTTTGTCTTTTTAATTAATAAACTTTTGAAATCCCACTACCTCACCCTCACAACCCCAGCCCCGCTATAGCTATGATACTCGGCATTGTACATAGCGTCTGCACCCACAGGCCCCATCTGGAAATCGCCTTTGTTTACGGCTCGGACCTGGTAGAAGAAGTGCTGCGGCTTTTCGCGGGCGGTGGCGTAGATGTTGATGCGGTCGTCGCGGATGTCGAGGTGGTCGGGGGTAGCGGGGTTCTGTTGCTGCAGCCACTTGAACTCCCGCTCGCCCATCAGGCGTGGGTTCTCGATCTCGAAGCCAGCCGGTAGAAGGTCGGTTATGGCCACGTTTGGTATGTTGCGGCTGTCCAGCGACTGCAGCGTGAGTCGCACGATCACCAAGTCGTTTTGGGCAAAGGTGTTGTTCGTGATGGGGCGGCCATTGCGGTCGTAGAAGGTTTTGCGCACCTGCAGGAAATTGTCTTCTTCTTTGTAGCGGCCACTCTGGCTAATGCCCTCCATCTCCCAGAAATAATACAAACTGCCCGAGCCACCGCTGCGCACCGAAAGCGCTCCGGCGTTCAGCTTGTCAGTTAGCAGCAAGTCTTTGCCGCTGTAGCTGGCAATGCTTTTGCCGTTCTGCACCAGCTGCGCCGTCGGGTTGCCGCTGCTGCGCCGCGAGAGTTTGCCCAGGGCCAGCAAGGCGAAAGCCCGTTCCTGTGTGTTGTACCACTTACTCGTCGCCAGTTCCTGCGATACGTGCCGTGCCAGCGTGGCTACCTGCTGGTGATCCGGGTCGGCTTCCAGCAGCGCGTTCAGGGCCATGGCCATGTTGCGGAGCGGAGAGCTGAAGCTGCCGCTGAGGGTACGCACCGCTGTTTCGCCTGTGAAGGAGCGGGGGAGGGTTTGGTTGAAGTTCTCGCGGCGACCATTCACGGCGTAGGTGTTGGCCAGCAGGTAGCGCGAGTCGAGCGCAAGCTGTTCCGGTTTCGCTTTAAAATAGTTCATCGTGGACCAGTCGGGTTTGCCGGCCAGGCTGAGGACGTAGAGGGAATAGGCAATTTCGCGGGGCGCCACGTACTTGCTTTTCAGCTCCTGCTGCGCGTTGTAGTAGCGGTATTCTTCCAGGGCGCGGCCTTTCACCAGCTTTTGCAGGTAAGCAAGCGCCTTGTCCTGCACCTCCTTGTTTACCGGCTGCCCCGCTTTGCGCGCCTCCAGCAGAAAATGGGTGGCGTAGGCGCTTGTAAACCAATCGGAGCCGTGAGCGGAGCCGGGCCAGTAGCTGAAGCCACCATCATATTGCTGCATCCCTTCTATTTTAGTAATAGCCTCCTGAATCAGGTAATTCGGGTTGTAGTGGCGGCTCTTCTTATCCTGGTTCAGCGAGCGGGCCAGGTCGGCGAAGTACAGCAGCGGGAAAGCTGTGGAAATAGTCTGTTCCAGGCAGCCATGCGGGTACTGCAGCAGGTAGGTAATGTCATCGCTAAACTGTGCCAGCGGCGAGTTGCTCACCAACACCTTCGACGAAACCGAAGCCGGCATAAAGTCATGTGTCGGGTTGATGTCGGCCACGGCGCCGTCTTTCAGTGAGCCGGCGCCTGTTATTTGCTGTAGCGGAGCGGCCGGACGAACGCTCAGCTCGGTTTTGCTGCTGAACTGCTCACCCAGCGCCTTTACCTGTACCGTTACTGAAGCGGCACCAATGCCGGAACTCGCTACCAGCTTATACAGCACCTGCGCCTCCGAATTAGGTTTTAAGGTAGCCGATTGTGTCGCCTCGCCCACCAGTCGCAATGGGCCGGTTACCGCCAGGGAGCTGCTGGCAGTGCTGCTTTTAGCGGTGGTGTTCGTCAGCGTTACCGGCACCAGCACCGTATCGCGCGGGCTCAGGAAACGGGGAAGTGCCGTACTGATCACCACCGGGTCGGCAATGCGCATGGTTTTCTCTGCCGAACCGAAAGCATTGTCCTTGTAAGCCACCGCCATCACGCGCAGCGCCCCCGAAAATTCCGGAATGTTCACGTTTAGGGTAGCTTCGCCACTTCTATCTGCTTTCAAAATGCCGCTCCACACCGATACCAGTTTCACTCTTTTCGTGGTGAGCGGATTCACTCGTTTTGCGAGATCAAACCCATCGCCGCCAAAGCTCGACTTGCCGTTGCCCAGCTCCGGGAACAGGAAGGGGTAGAGGTCGTAGGCCTGCACCTCCAGTGCGCGTTTCTGGTAAAAGAAGCTATGCGGATCAGGCGTTTTGGTGTCTTTTATTTGCAGAATGCCTTCATCTACCACAGCCACGGTTACCTCGGCACCAGGGGCTGTCTGCACCTTTACCTGCTGCACCCGTTGCGAGCGCGAGGCCTCCGGTGCCGAAATAGCAACATTCAGTTTCGTACTTTTCTTCGTCACCGCTACCGGTTTAAAGCCGCGGGCAATGGTGAGGGGCAGACTATTGTCTTTTACTTCGCGCAGGGCGGTGGCGGTAATGTACACGGTTGGAAGGTGTTCGTCTTTTATGGGAATAGAAACGGAGGCTGCCTTCTTATCCGTTTGCACATAAAAATGACTCAGCACTTTGTTCTGCTCCACCGTTACCAGAATCTTCCCTGCAAAAGGCGATTTCAGCAGCACGTGGGCTTCTTCGCCTACTTCATAAGATTCTTTGTCGAGGGCTATGTCTACTTCGCCTTCGTTGTTTACTTCAAAAGAAGTGCTTTCGGTGTCGCCGTAGCCATAGGCATAGAACTCCTGCGCCACATAGTTCTGTGCGCCCGGCCGCATCACGCGTACCTCGTAGGAGCCGGAGCGGGTGGGGGTAAAGCTGTACACAGCGCCGGCGGCAGGCACCGTAATGGTTTTGGTCTGGATGATGTTTTCGCGGCGTTGCGATTTATAGTTGTAGGCATCGAAGTGCCGCTCAATAACCGATTCGTAGGTGTAGCGCACCAGTTGCACCTGTGCCTGCGCCGTAGCCAGTGGTTTGCCAGCTACATCTAGGGCCAGTACTTGGATGCGCAGCGGCTGTCGGGTGCTTACATAGCGGTCAAAATTGCGGATCCCGTAAAAAGTGTTCTGGGTGTTTACCACAAATTTAGCCAATCGGTTCACAGGCCGGCCCGTCTCGTCGAACACCGTGGTGAAAAGGGAGCCGTCCAGTACACCAATATCTTCGTAATCCGACAGCTCAAAAGTTTCCTTGCCTTCGCCGTTCTCATTTGTTTGACCTTGTCGCACACTTGTTTGTATGTCTACTGATCCGGCTGTTACCACCTCAAAATTATAGTCTGGGTAACGTTTGGCCTCGAACGATTTCTTCTTTAGGCTCAGCTGCACCTCGTATTTCCGGTCAGCTGCCGGTAGTCCGAAAAAGTTCTGCGCCACCAGCTGCGTTTCCACGGTTTCACCTGCTTTGTAAGCGGTTTTATTTAAGGTGGTGGTCACTTTCAGGCGGTCGGGCATAAATTCTTCCACGCCCAGTTTTTTGGAGTTCAGCAGCACATCGTTACCGGAGTAAACTTCCAGTGTGTAGGTTCCGGTTACCGCAGCTGTGGGTAAGGTAAAGCTGGTTTCGGCAGCGCCCTGTTTGTTGAGTTTAGCTCTCACGCTGCGGAACTCTTTGCCGTTGGGCAGGAGCAGCTTCAGTTTCAGGGGAAGGCCGGCAGCATTTTGCCAGCTGGGTGTGCGTACTACCGTGTTCACGTGCATCACGTCGCCGGGGCGGTACAACTCGCGGTCGCCGTAAATAAAGGCATCGTAGTTTATTTCTGCTAAGCGCTTGCCACCTACTTCGAAGCGGGAAGTGTTTACGAGTGTTTCGCGGTAGGGCATGTAGGTGTAGTCGTGGCCGGAGCGGGCGGTGATGAGGCCGATCTTAAAGTCAGGCGCTGCCTTGGCCATGTCGGAGAAGCGGGCAATACCTTCTTTATCGGTGTTGGCTTTGTGCACGACCTGGTTGTTGGTGCTGATAAACCGGATCTCGACACCAGCCAGGGGCGTTGCCTCGCGTATGGAGTTGGCGAACACCAGCACCTCGTCTTTGCCCTGCTTCGCCAGCAGCCCGATGTCCGAAACCGAAATAACTTTGGAATCGCTGAGCCAGTTCTTCTCCGTGCTCTTCACTGACAGCACATACAAGCCCTTAAACTCGCTGTCGAAATCAAGATTGTCGAGGTTCAGGTTGAGCAGGTAGGCGTTGCCTTGGCGGCGGAGGTTTTTGGTGTCATATTCCCGTTCAAAAATGGTTTTCCCGTTGGTTTCGTTTACCATGTAATTCGAGTTCTCGAAGTATTCTTCTGATTCCTGGTCGTAGTGGCCATCCCACGTCTGCCCATCCTGCAGGTAACGCAGAATATTGTTTTCAAACACTTTGGCAATGCTCACCTTTATGCGCGGCACCTGCACAATGCTCAGGGCCATGTTGCGGTAACCGCTGCTGCTCAGGTAAATACTTTTCTTGTTCTCAAAGGAAATACCCGGTCGCAACGAGGCAAAGGAAAACGGATGGCTGTAGTCCTGCTCCAGCATAATGCCGCCCACGGCTTTGAGGAACTTCGATACTTTCAGGGTATAGTTGTTGCCTTGCGGCATATTGCCCCGCAGCACAAACCCGCCTTCCTGCGGCTCCGCCACAAAATCCACCTTCGGCTCCAGCGATACCATTTTCTGCAGGTTGTCGCCTGTTACGGGCAGGGTGGTGGTTACAAAAACAATCTCCTGGTTGTTCTCCACGAAGGTGGTTACTTCAGTAATCTGCAGGGCCTGCCGGGTTGGTATGAGCACGTTCTGCTCCAGCGGCTTTGGTGTCTGGTAGCTGGTGCCGGCGGTGGTGAGGCCGGGAGCAATCTGGAGCCGGACCTGGGTGGCCTCCTCCTTCAGGTGCTCGGTGCCTTTTATCCGGATGCCGATCTCGTCAGACTGGTTGCTGGCCAGCACCTCTACCGGCAGCTCGGTGGAGCCTGCAAAAAAATGGATGCGCTTGCTGAGCTCGCCTGGGTTCACGAGGTAGTTGAACTTCAGGTTTACGCGTGCCTCCAGCTGCCCCAGCTCTTCGGCCTGCGCCCAATAGGCCCGCGCTTCCGCCAGGTCGAGGTAGGGCGTATGGAACCGGATCGACTGATCCTCCGGAATTTTATATTTCTCCTGGGTGTGCGCCAGCAGGTGCTGCGTTAATTCGGCCTGGAAATCGGTGCTCGGGGCGAAGGGCTGGAGTGGCGAAAACACCAGCTCGTTTACCGCCGTCCATTTAAAGCGTCCCTTTACAGCCGGGTTAAATTTGATGTAAGGCAGCGTGTCCCACTTTTGCAGTTGTTTCTCGGTAACCAGCTGCTTATCGAAAGTGAACACCAGGTTCTGCTCCTGCGCAATCTCCTGGCCGAAGTTTCGGCGCTCCAGGCCCAGTTCGTTGCTTTTGGTGCCGCAGGCGGCCATGAGCAGCAGCAGGAATAGAAAAAGCGCCGGCAGCATGGCTAGCCGCTGGTGTATAGGAGGAAATGCAAGCGGTTTCATAGTAGTATCGACAAGTGGATGTATGCTTACCTAAACTTACAAATTCTTTGCTGTAGTATTTGAACATTGGAATCTGAATTATGAAAATTTCCGGCATGCCTGCGTTAGCTGCACAATCGGCAACTTAACCGGGAGGGCCTGCGCCGCAGCAGCAGAAAGGGGCTCAGGAGGGGCGTTTTGATTAGAATAATTCTGGTATTGGGCTAATAGCGCTTCGCTAAATTAAAAATTGGAAAGTCAAAATTAGAAATTATATCAGATATGCTTGCTGATAGCGTAACAAGCATTAATTCTTTCTGAGAATCAAATTGGAGAAGCACTAGGCACAGCGGCATTGGTTAAATTAGCACAGCCATACTTATGCTGCCTGTTCTAAAATTCTAAAAATTTAAGGGGTAAGGGGGGAGTTGAAAACCCGGGCAAAAAAGTCTTGCGTCTTGTGTCTATTTCAGCAGCAGAGGCTCTGGAGGGCTGTTTTGATTAGAATAATCTGCTTAGGGAAAATTTTGCGTCGGACAGGATTTAAAACAGCGAAAGCTGAGTGGGAACATTCGTAGCAGGTGCCGCCGGCCGGGCAATGGGTGGAGTGGCTGCAAAGCCAGCATTTCGGATGGTGTACACGGGAGTCTCCTCGTATCGGGAGGCCACCACTATTTCGGTTCCGCTGGCGTTGGCCGTAAAAAGCTCCTGCACCAGTTCCGGGCAGTTGTTCTCTTTGGAAAGGTGGCCCAGCAGCAGGTGGCTCATAAAGGCGGGCTTGTAACCGGTGAAAAGCGTGAGCGCCTGCTTGTTAGACAAATGCCCTTTGTTGCTGCTGATGCGCCGCTTCAGGTGGTAGGGGTAGTGGCCGTTCTGCAGCATGGTTTCGCAGTAATTTGCTTCCAGGATGGCGGCATGGCATTGCTGGAAGTGCCTGATGACGTGGTCGCAGGGAGCGCCGATATCGGTGAACACGCCTACCTTCACCTCCCGGTAGCTAACGGTAAAACTGTGCGGGTCTGCAGCATCATGAAACTTGGGGAAAGCGGTAATGCTCAATTCCCCAACCTGCACCGGTTCGTAGGCGCTGAACGGAATGGTCTGAACATGGCTTAAACTGAGTCGGGAAAACCGCTCCGTGTCGTGGGTAATATATACCGGCAGGCGATATTTCTTTGCCAGCACCTCAATGCCCCGGATGTGGTCGGAGTGCTCATGCGACACAAAGATGGCTTTTACTTTGCTCATGCTAAGCCCGAGCCGTGTCATGCGGCGCTCGGTTTCGCGGCACGATATGCCTGCGTCCACTAAAACAGCCTCCTGCGCATTGCCAACATAGTAGCAATTTCCGTTACTCCCCGAGTTTAGTGATGTAAGGTACAATTCCATAGAGCCTGCAAAGTAACCGGTTTTTGAGGTCATATTCAACCTGATGCAGCAGCTTTTCCGATAAGTTAGCCTGGCAACCCTATCAAAGAAAGCCTGTATTCTTCCAGGCCATTACAGCCTTACCCGATTACTACAAGTAGTTGCAGGCATTAAGTTCATGGCTAGTTCCAAAAAAAGCCATCACGGCCGTAGCCGGCGTTAACTTTCAATGCCTGGGCCTGGCGAATTTCTTTTTTAACTCGAAATAACACTTGTGCCTGAAACAAATGGCGCAGGAGCCGTACAAGTAGTCTATATCAAAACAAGTTCTCCATAATCCATACTCATTTTATTACCCACCCCCCCTTTATAACTCCAAGTAATATGAAAACAACCTTTAATGCAACCCTGGCTACAGCTGTGGCCTGCCTGGCACTTGTTAGCTGTAAGCAGCAAGAAGAAGAGCTGTCGCCCTCCGCCTCGCTGGAAATTTCGAACCAGTCTGACCTGGTCGGCTACGACCCTACCACCTGCAACCTGATCCAGTCGTTTGGTTCAGGAGAGCTGCCCCGGGCAATAGATGTAGTGGATGAGAACGGAGCGATTATGATTGTAAAAGCCCAGAAACGAGGAAAAAACGGCAAGTACCTGAAAGAAACCCCGGCCCTGTTGCTCGACCCGCAGGACCCGGCAACCGAGCTGCTTAACCCTTTCGATACGCAGATGGCAGGCGTGAACGGCCTGCTGACAATTGGCGACGAGGCAGGCCTGGCCGCCAACCAGCGTGGCGGCCGTATCGTCCTGGATTTTTCGCCGGTTCGGTCTGTAACGATGAAAACGCTGGTCGTGGCCGATATTGAGAAATCTGAGGCAGGCTCTAAAGTAGCGCTCTACAGCAGCACCGGCCAGCTGCTGGATGAACAGCAACTCCCTGTTACAGGAGCCAAAGGCATCGGGTTTGTAACCTTCGACAACATACCAGGCGTTGCCAAAATGATCGTAACCTTCGGCAATGAGCGCAAGCAAGCTGGTTCAGGAGCCATCGCCCGCCTGCAGCTTTGCATAGAGGGCGCAGGGGAAGATGAGTTCTGCTTCCAGAATATCAGAACTATCTGGGTGCAATATACTGGTTCCAACCCGGCCAATGTAACTGTCAAGGCTCAGCAGGGCAAATCCTCGAAGGTTATTTTCTCTCAGAAAGGCATGAAACCAGGCACCCTGTTCCGGCTCGAAAATGCCGAAGGTTTTGGCGATGCTCTGCTCCTCGAAACCCAAAGGAAGGATGCCGAAACGGTAAGCATGGCCTGTAACGGGCCAACCAGCCTAAAACGGCAGTATGGAAACTTTAAGCTGGTGGAGGTAAGAAGCCAGACAGATTACCCCTTGCTGCTCCAGTAGCAGGACAGCAACTGCCTGCATTGCTGCTGCTGCTGAAGCGACAGTGCAGGCAGTTGCTATTTTCTTGAAAAATCGAGGTTATAAAACAACGACACCTGCAGGGTATGGTTGTGCTCAAACACCACACCGCTTGGCTTTTGCACAATCTGGTTCAGGTAACCTAGCTCTACCGAACCGGCATCGTTTAGTTTGTAGCCGAGGGCGGCATACAAGCGGTTCTGATCAAATATATTGCGCTGCACATTTTCACCGAAACCTACAAAAATCTCATCATAGGCAGCCAGAAAGAATTCTTTGGCATCTAAGGTTGGGCCGGACAGGGGCAGCACTGCTTTGAGCAGGTAGCGTGACCGGTTCAGGTAAGTATAGGCATCGGTGCCGGCGGCCTGCACCCAGCGCTGCTCCTGGCGGTAGCGATGGGTGAGCCCTATACGGCCAAGGTTCCCTTTTAGCTGTAATTGCTGGTAAATACGCTGCTCCGGGAAAATATCGGCAGCCGGAAATCCGCCATACGGATATGTTTCGATAAAGCCATACCCGAGCGTTATCATGGCGTTGGCGGTGAGGTTATAGTTAATGCCAGTCCGGATCAGCAGCTGCTGCGGATCTTTCAGGATGTTGTGCCTGCGGAGCTGTATTTCAGTATGTGCGCCCCATTTTTCAGAGATCTTATGATCGCCGAAATACATGTACCAGCCATTGCTGTTGTAATCTTTTATGCGTTCAGACTGCGCTGCAGCACTAAAAGGTAAAAATAAGCCGGGCACGCCCAACAGTACCCACACAAGCAAAACAAGTAGTCTGTTTAATTTCATAGGCGCAAAATGCCCCATAATCTTTTAAACTACAACTTCTATTTTTGCCAGTTTATTTGTATTTACGCCCTGTGCCCAGGCCGGCCAGCTAGTTAAAATGCCTGTCCAGCAACTCCTCCAGCATCTTGCCCGTGAGGGGCTTGTTCAGAAAGTCCTGCACCCCGGCCTCTCTCACCTGTTTCTCATCGCGTGGGTTGAGCGAGGTGGTAAGCACAGCAATCACGACCGCCTTCTTTCCGGGGAAGTCCAGTTCGTTAAAGGCCCTCAGAAACCCAAAGCCATCCATTACCGGCATGTTGATGTCTAGCAGGATCAGTTCTGGCAGGCGGGCGTCAGCAGCGCCACTCCCCCGGCTCCTGATCAGCTCGATGGCTTCTTTGCCGTTACGGGCCGTGAGCAGTTCCTCTGCCAGGCCTGCCCGCTTGATGACTAAGGTGCTGATGAAGTTGGTGGCCTCATCATCATCAACTAATAAAACGGAGTTGAGCTTATTCATTTTTTCCGGTTTAAGTAGCAACAGTATCCTCTTAATAGGACAAACGAAGGCGCCAGCCTTTTATTAGAAACTGGTCTCAGGCCTGGCTGTCAGGTACAGAAAGTGCTCCTTGTTTTATTCTTAGGGAGGCTAATGCTTGTAAGCCTGCCGGCAAGCCATGTAGCCGCCGCAACCAGCACAGTAAAACAACAGGTAGGCCTCAATGTTTGATACAAACTTTAAAGGTAGACCCTGCTCCCAGTTTACTCTCTACTTCTATGTGGCCGCCGGCATTCTCCACAATGCGCTTTACGATATACAGCCCAATGCCAGAGCCTTCCACATGGTCGTGCAGCCGTTTAAACATAGAGAACATCTTCTCTTTTTCGGCAGGATTTATACCCAGGCCGTTGTCGGTTACTGTCAGCAGGGTATACTCCGGCAGCTTTTCTGTTGAAATCCTGATGTGAAGGCGGCGTTCGGGTGAACGGTACTTCAAGGCATTGCTCAACAAATTGTAAACGATGCTCCTGAGATTCTTGGAAGAAAACCTGACAGTAGAATTTGGTGCAAGATCCAGCTCTATCCGGGCCTCCGACTCTACGATCAGCGACTCAAAATCGAGCTGCACTTCGGCAATTATTTCTGCCAGGTCTATCTGCTTTATGTCTTCGCCAGCTTCGCGCTGAATTTTTGCCACCTCTGTCAGGTCGGTTACAGCTTTTTTAAACCGATCTATGGAGTTCTCGATGAGGCTGATCAGCCGCTGCACCACTTCCGACGCCAGTGTTTCGACAGGCAGGTATTCTACAAGCACCTTCATGAGGCCTTCGATATTCGAGATTGGTGCCTTGAGGTCGTGAGAGGCAGAGTACACAAAATTATCGAGGTCGGCGTTAATGGCCAGGAGTTCCCTGTTCATCGATTCGATCTCCTTCCGGGCCTCTACCTGCTCGTTTATGTCGATGGCCACTGCGATCACCCCTGTTATGTTTCCGTGTGAGTCCCGCTTAGGATGGTATACAAAATTGAGGTACACCACCTCGAGCCTGCCGTTGCGCTCCAGCACCACCGGCAGTTCATGGGCCACATAGGGCTCCCCGGTGGTGAGCACCCCTTCCAGCAGTTTCATGATGCCCTGGCTGGCTACTTCGGGCAAAGCCTCCGTCACCGGCTTGCCGAGCACCTCCTCCGGTTTCCGCCCCCAGATAGCGCAGATGCCCGGGTTAGCCAGGTCAACAATAAAGTCTCTGCCCCGCACAATGGTAATGCCCACCGGGGCCTGCTGAAACACCTCCTGCAGGTAAGCCTGTTGCCAGGCAAGCTCCTCCCTGGCCTGCACATTGGTAATGGTGGTGGCAATCTGGTTGGCAAGCAGTTCCTGGAAACGCCTGTAATCGGTATTATACTCCAGCCAAGTACTAATCCCCGCTATAAAAAAACCCAGCAATTCCTCCTGGCCAGGCTTGAAAACAGGCAGGATGGCCAGTTGATATACTTCCGGGCTGTCAACGCCCTCTGCCGCGGCTGTTAATCCTTTGGGCAGGTCGGCCACTACCACGCGTTTTGTGTGCAGCACCTCCTGCAGTGGCCACAGGGCATCGGGTTGGGTGAGATCTATCTCGACAGGCATGTCTGGCGGCACCATGCTGCCGGCTTTCCCTGTGAGCGTTGCTGCTGTGCCTTCGCCATGGAGCAGGTAAATCAGGCTGAAGGGAATGTCGTCGGCATTGTCGTTCAGGAAATCGCAGGCCGATTGGCACGCCTGCGGCAGCGTCTGGTTCTGGGAAGAGGTATCTGAGATGTCTTTGAGGGTTTTTAACCGTCGCTGCCCCAGTATGGTGGTGGTGAGCTCGTAGCAGGCACAGAACACTCCGCTTACCTGACCCGCATCGTTATAGGCCGGGCTGTAGGAGAAGGTCCAGTAGGTTTCCTCCGGAAACCCTTTCCGCTCCAGCACCATTCTTAACCCCTCGGCGTTGTACGCCTCTCCACCGTCCAGAATTTCCTGTACAATTCCTTTCAGACCTTCCCAGACCTCGGCCCACACTACCCTGGCCGAAACCCCTAACGCCTGCGGGTGCTTTTTGCCCAGGGCGGGCAGGTAAGCTTCGTTGTGGAAACAGTACAGGTCTTCGGACCACCAGACGAACATCGGAAAGCCGGAATTCAGAATCAGCCGGATGGTAGTTTTAAGGCTGTTGGGCCAGTCGGCCGGGTCGCCAAGCGGATGTTCATGCCAGGGGTGGTTCCGCATCAGCGCACCCATAGTGCCTCCTCCCCGGAAAAAATCCAATGGGTCGCTATTCGTTTCCTTGCTGTTTGTCTGAGGCATCGATAGAGGAACTAGTATTAATAAAGTACATTCTTAAAGCAGATTTACACCTGATCTCCTGCGCTGGAACTACCCGTGCAGGAGGCTGATTTTACATTTTTTTGCGCACACACGAAAAGTAAACATGCCCTCAAGGCACCCTCCGGCAGGAGGTGCCTCTACAGAACTAATTTTTAACGACTATCCCGGTAATTAAGTTGGCCGATTCAGAGGGTAGCCAATATAATTATTGTCCAACCCAGGATTTATGCCGCATAAGTGGTTGAGGCTCTTCTCTTAATCCTCACAAAAGATACCCCCGGCAATTATTCTAATCAAAACTGCCCTCCGGAGGCTCTGCTGCTGCTGCTGCTGTTTGCCTGCACCTGGAAGAAAGGATTCTTCTGATTTACCTGCTGCCCGATTATTCTAATGGTTTTGCCCCTCCGGAGGTATCTGCTGCTCCTGCTGCTCTGATTGGATGCTAGGTGTTAAATTTTGTCGTTTTAATCCAGCTGGCAGGTAGTAAAGGGTTAAGAGTAAGAGCTGATGTATTTTAAGCCTGCTAGAATTTCATCTTCAAATTTTCTCATCTCCAAATTTTCAAATTTAAAAATCCCCAGATCAAGAATTTAGCACCTTACCCCATTTCCTGCCTGATCCTTAAAACATATTGTTTTGTTTTCGTTAATTTGTTGATAGACAAGCTGCTGGTACTATTGTGAAAATAATATATAATAGCCACTGTATCTTATCGTTTTAGAAATCGTTCAAAGGATTTCCTGAAAGGAAGCGTTCGGTCTGATAGAATATTATAAACTGAATCAACTGGTTTATAGCGATTTGGGAGGGGTAGGTCTTCAGCAGCAGACTTTCCGGTTTAAACAGTTTTTTGTCTGTGATCTGACATCCATAATCTAAAGTCTAAAAATAAATACATGCCTATAACAAAGTCTGTAAGTGGCTTTCATTTGCTGCTGCTTTGCCTGATGCTGATTGTTTCCGGGTGCTACACGAGAGAATCCAGCGGGGACGAAACTGATACCACCCTTACGGTAGAGAAAAACGAAGAAAAGCCCACAGCCACCGCTCCTGCCGAAAGCGCCAAAGTAGATGTGAACCTGTACCTGGAGATATCGAACGGCATGAAAGGCTTTATGCCACCTGCCGAAGCAGGCAGGCAACCCACCGGTTTTCAGACGAGGCTGAACAAAATGATATCCGAAGTGCAGGATGGCATTTATGTGGATGCCAAAAGCTATTACCTGGCCAAGCAGGACAACCAGGGCCGCCCCGTGCTGGATAGCGTCTCGTACAATACCCTCAAAAGCACTGTGGTAAGTGGCATTAAAGCCAATGTGTTAGGCACTCCCTTGCCTGCCATGCTACAGGCCGCCCTCGGAAAATCGGTGGCGCAGGATGCCGTCAGCATCATCATTTCTGATTTTATTCATGGCCCCGACCCGCGCGATCAGGGGCAGTTCATCTCCCTCGATTCCGATATCCGGAGCAGCCTGAAACTGGCCGAGCATAAAGGTTTGGTGATGGCCGTACTGGCCGATGCCTCTGCTTTTTATGGCTCCTACTACCCGGCTGTTAAAAAGCCAGCTGCCAGCCGGAAGCTTGATGGGGAGGAAATACCCTATTACATCTGGGTAATTGGCAGGCAGCAGGATGTGCAGGTGGTTACCAGCAAAGTGCTTCGTAACCTGCCCGCGCAGCAGGCCTACTTTGGCTTCGGGTATACTACGCTGCCCTACTCCGCCGTTTTAAAGTCGAAGCAGTTCAGGCCAAGTGGCGTTGTGTACTGCACCTCCCGCACCGCCGAAGCCTGTACCTCTGTGAACATGCAGCCGCAAAAGGACGAGCCGGTTGCCTTTACGATCGGTATGGATCTGAGCACCCTGCCTGCCTCTATGCAGGAGGTAAAGTACCTGGAGCGCCACCTGAAACTGGCGGCAACCGGCTGCCGGGCCTCCTTAGGCGACATTACAGCAGCCAGCGAAGACACCAAGGCCATGCCGGACCTTGCAAGCTTTACGCATTTTGTGCAGGTAAATGTGCCGCAGCTTACTGCCAGCAAAGGAACTATTGCCCTGCAATTGCCGCAGGTGGTGCCCGCCTGGATCGGGAACTGGTCTACCGAAAACGACAACGACCCGGCAGCCGACCCGAAAAAAACGTATCAGTTCAACAAAATAATAGATGGTGTACAAGCCTTGTACCGGGATCAGCGTAAGCACGTATTCAGTTTAACCATGGATTTTAACAAAGCAGATTAAGTATGATACAGAACTTTTTCTCGGGTCTTTATGAGCTTATTTTAGGCCGCCCTATGCCTGCAAACTTCACGAACGACTACCGCGAGGTGGTTTTTCCGAACACAGGTCTGCAGCTTTTCCTTATCTCGCTGGCCCTGGTCGTGATTTATTATTACGTGCTGAACCGCATGATGAGCACCGGCTTTTACAAGACCCAGCACTGGGTACTTTTCCTGGCCCTCAACGCCATCATCGCCTTTGTCGTGCCCATCGTCCAGGTGAACAGCCATGGCATTGACTCGCACTCCTATACCTACATGTTTGCTTTCGTGAACATGATCTATAGCTTAATCTTATTTTTTGTTTTCTCTATACTCCTGAAACGAGGCTCCGTGCAGGCATGGACAACCCCCATGAAATGGCCTCATAAACGATAACCTATGGCAAAGCTTTTTGTATTCGGAATTGGCGGCACGGGCTCCAGAGTTATCCGCTCGCTGGTGATGCTCATGGCCGCTGGTGTCAAGATCCGGAACTGTGATAAAATTGTACCTATCATCATCGACCCCGACACGCAGAACGGCGACATGAACCGCACCGTGGAGCTGCTGAAAACCTACAAGCACCTGCACGATGGGCTGGGCAGGAGAGAAGAAGGCTTCTTTCACACCGATATCAGCACCCTCTCCAGTATTTCCGGAGACGGCACCGGCAAGATCCGCGACAGTTTTGTGTATGATTTTGGCGGCATCAACAAACCGTTTAAAGACCATGTGGGCTACAACCAGCTCGACATAGACAGCCAGGCGCTCGTGGACCTGCTTTTTACGCCCGAAAACCTGAGCAACAGCCTCGATGTCGGCTTCAGGGGCAGCCCCAACGTGGGCAGTGTGGTACTCAACGAGATCATCGATTCGCCGGAGATGCGCTTTTTCGCCTCCAACTTTCAGGCCGGTGACCGCATCTTTTTTGTGAGCTCCATCTTCGGAGGCACAGGCGCAGCCGGTTTCCCGCTGCTGCTCAAGAACTTTAAGGATGTGCACACCACGCTCCCGAATGCGGCCAGCCTTAACAGCGCCCTGACCGGTGCCATGGTCGTGCTGCCGTACTTCTCGCTGGAGCAGCCTGCCGCAGGCGTAGAGGCAGATTTTATCGACTCCAATGCCTTCACCACCAAAGCCAAAGATGCGCTCTCGTATTACCAGCACCACCTGGGTGGTGTAAACGCGGTGTATTACATGGGCGACACACCCGACAAGCCACTGGAGAACAACCCCGGCCGGGCCAGCCAGAAAAACGATGCCCACCTGGTGGAACTACTGAGCGCCCTGGCGATTGTAGACTTCATGGATTATTCCGACAATGAACTGTCGGGAGGAGAGGTGTACCATGAGTTTGGCCTGCGCGAAGACGTAAGCCATGTGCAGTTCTCGCATCTCGATCAGGAAACCCGCGACCGGATCGCGAAACAGCTCATCCGCTTCCACTACTTCGAACGCTACTACACGGCCCATATGCCCGACGACGCACAGGCAGCCTATGCCAAAGGCGTGGACCTGACCAGCGCCCTTCGTAATGAGCCAATTTTTAAAGAACTGAACAAGTTCCTGACGCACCCCGACTTTGGCTACCAGACCTGGCTGAAGGAGCTGAACCAGAAGGACAGGACCTTTGCCGCGCTCAACATCAACGAATCAGACTTTAACCGCATGGTGGCTGACAAGCAAATAGAGACAGGTTTCCTGAATAAAGGGATTCACCAGGGCGCCTTCGTGAAAGAACTGAACCGCGCCTCCGAGTCCATCTCCGACCGCGATGCCTACAAAGCCACGATTAAAGCCTTCGAGGCCGCTACCGAAGCGCTGGTAGATAGCAAGCTGAAGTACGCTTAGGCTGCGCCAAATTAGAAATTCAAAATTAGAAATTATGGATTTTAAAGCGATGTAAACACCTGCTCAAAAGACCTCGCAGTGGGCGCAGCTCCTGCGAATGTCTGAGGGAGGTGCAGATGTGAAAAGCTTTTTTGCTTCCCCTTTTGTCATCCTGAAAGGATCTTGCGGGCAAGATCCAGAAATGTCAGCTATGAAAAGCCACAACTACTTTGTTTACATCATTACAAATCCTGGTAAAACGGTGTTGTATGCAGGTATGACGAATGATCTCAACGTAAGGCTGGAGCAACATAAGCAGAATCGGGGGAAGCGTGATTCCTTTGCCGGGCGATATTACTGCTATAAGCTGCTGTACTACGAACATTACACTCACACACAACACGCGATTGAGCGGGAGAAAGAGATAAAGCTTATGAGCATGAAGGCCAAGCTGGATTTGATAAAACAGGAGAATCCATCGCTCATGTTTCTGGAAGTGCGGGAGTAGCAGATGTTTATGGATTTCGCCCATAAGATCCTTTTAGGATGACAAAAAGAAGGGGAAACGTGCCACGATGGTAAAATTAGGAACAGCAGCATCAGCAGAGCTAGTTGCCTCCTGAGGGCCATTTTCATTAGAATAATTAAAGACAGAAAGTCAGACCAATAGCTTAAAGTCTTGAAAAAGGAAACAGATCAGGAGTGGGAACAAAAATCCTGAACATCCTATAATCCTGAAAATCCTGATTCAGACAATTTTACCAATAAACAGACTCAATATGCCGAAAGTACTTCGTCTTCATAAAACCGGATCTAACGTAGAAGGTTGGGCCAAAACCAGTCAGATTACCAGCACCGAAATTAAAGACATAGTGGATGGTGCCGGGGGAAGAGCCCAGAAAATCAACGCCTCTATTCCAACTCCATTCGCCCGCATGCACCTCTTCGAAACCGCTTTCGAGTTTGTGAAGCAAGGGGTGGCCGACACCAAGGGCAGCATCTACCACAAAATGGTGACGCATTTCTGGGACCTGTGGGAGCTGCTCTACAACCACGAAAGCTACGCCCAGGCCGGCAACAAAATTATTGTAAGGCGCTGGAACAAGCATCAGCAACTGGCAGCCATGAAAGCGAACCCCGGCACGAACCTGCTGGGAAAAACGCTGGAGCTGTTCATGAACGATAACCGCTTTCAGGGCATCGAAGATATTTTCCTGTTCTATTTCGAGACCAGCAACAGCAGGGGCGACAGGCACATGCAACTGATAGGGGGCACCTCGCCGCTTACCTTCCTGTTTGTGTCGCCGAGTGTGCAGCCGCTCTCTATCAACAGAGCTCAAAATGCGGGCACCTACTTCGATAACCGCTACATGGGCCTGCAGGAGCGGGCGAACGATTTTAAAGAGTATGTGCACAAGCTGTTCGCTTCTAACCCAGCCTACATTCATGCATTCCCTGCCGTGTACGGCTCCCTCGACGAGCGCCTGCTCCGGAGCCTGGCCATGTCTGGTGCGGTAGGCGCCAACGCGCTGGCTGCTGACTTTGCGCCGCTCGTGGATTTCCAGCAGAACCCGGTACACGTGGGGCACTTAACGTTTTTGGTGCGAAAAGACCAGACGGCCGTGACAAGCAGCGACCTGTTCCTGCGGCCAACCAACCCGGCTTTTGCAGGCGAGCGGCCTATTGTACTGAAGCCGGACCTACGCTTAGCTCCCAACGTGAAATACGTGAACAACCTGGCCTGGCCTGCCAACACCACCGTAGGCTACTCCGACAGCAAAGCCATTCCGAACCGCTCGCTGCCTGGCGTTGGTTTTAACTATCCCTACCTGACTATAAATGACCTGCTGCAGGAAACCCTGGTGCAGGTACCCTACGAGGTGAATACCGATCGCTTCTACAGCGGCACCGTTACCTATCAGCCGGGCGTTACCGAGAAATCGTTTAATTACCTGCTGCCCATCACGAGCCTTTATTTTGAGTACTTTACGGCGCAGGACCTGGCCAATCACCTCACCTTTTACATTGATGTAAACCATGTGCGGGTAACGCTGCAGATTCCTACGGAGAGTGGCAGCGTGGTGTATGAGCGCAGCTATTACGATAATCCGCTCAACCCCAAAGATGCCAGCGGCGAACTGATACCGGAGAAAGGGCAGATCCTGAAATCCAGAGTAGGGTTGGGAGTTTTTCCATTCTATAAATTTACCGACTCCGCAGCCTACAACGATTTTTACAAGGTGATGCTGGTGGATGAGGACATCGATCCGCTGCTGGTGAACCGGAACCATGACCTTTCGTTTTTTGCAGGTGGCAAGCAACTGGAGGCTGGCGGCGGCATTATCTCTGCCACAGCACATCGTCGTACCAAAAAGAGCAACAGCAGCGCCGGCAGTACTTACTACGAAATTAAAGGCACGCACTTCGACTTCGCTGAGTTTACCCACGCGGGAGTAGACATCTCCGGAAGAGCCCTTATTGTGCCGCGCTTCCAGGAGGTGCAGCAGGGGATTCATAACTTCACTTTTGCCGTGGATTTTGGGACGTCCAACACCCACATCGCCTACACCTCAGGATCGAACCAGGCACCAAAAGAGTTTGCCATTACGGCCAATGATCTGCAGCTGGTCATGCTCAACAAGCCATCAGACGATCCTTCGCTCACCGATTACCAACGGTACCATAAGCGAGGTTTCGGGAGGTTGTTCGCCGTTGAGACCTTGCTGAAGCGGGAGTTCATTCCGCTGATCATTGGCTCCGGCGGGTCCCTCTACTCGTTCCCAACCCGTACGGCCACCTGCGAGTCCATTGATTTTGAGAACCAGATTCCGAATTTGTTTGGGAATATCAACATCGGCTTCTCCATCAATACCGAAGGCACGCACCAGGATCAGTACAAGCAGACCTACCACACCGACCTGAAGTGGAGCGAAACGCTGACGAACACCGGCAAACGCCGCATCGAAGCCTTCTTCACCGAAATTATGCTGCTGCTCCGCAACAAGGTGGTGCTGAACAACGGCAACGTGGCCAGCACCAGAATTGTGTGGTTCGCCCCGCTGAGTTTCGATGAATATTCGCGCAACATGTTCCAGAACGTGTGGGATGGCGTGTACAACAAAATTTTCCGCAACAACAGAACAACCGTGTGCATTACAGAATCGGTGGCACCTTATTACTTCCTGTCCAGAACCGGGGCTGTGGTGCCGAGCCAGGACGAGAACCTGATCAACGTGGACATAGGCGGTGGCACCACCGATGTGCTGCTGTTCACTAACCGGAAACCTTCGCACAGCTCCTCCTTCCGCTTTGCCGGCAACGACCTGTGGGGCGATGGGTTTGCTACCGTAAAGACCAGCAAAGACAATGGTCTGCTGCAATACGGCGTGGCGCACGTGCTGCGCATTCCGCTCACCGAAGAAGGCAAAGAGTACCGCAAGTTCCTCGAAACAGCCTTAGATAACCCGGACTTCAGCTCTGCCGATATTACCAGCTTGCTCTTCAGCTACGACAAAGAGCTGCACTACAGTTCGCAGCTGCTACAGGCACGACAGCTGCGCCTGATGTTCTACCTGCACTTTGGAGCGCTAATGTACCACCTGGCCCAGCTCGTGAAGCAGCTTGACGTGCAAACGCCGCGCTATATCTGCTTCAGCGGACAGGGCAGCTTGTATATCAAATTACTGAGTGCCGGCAACAACCTTTCGAATGTGGAGCGCTATGCCAAGCTGGTGTTTAAGAAAGTAACAGGGCAGGAGCCGCCGGCCAACTTTAAGCTCGTGCTGGTCGATAACCCGAAACAGGTAACGGCCAACGGAGGCGCGATGGCCCTGGAAGGAACCAATCTCTCTGACCTTACCGACATTCCGATTATTCGTCCGACTGGTGCCGCAACCGAAGAAGACGCGCTGCGGCCGGTAAACAAAAGCCAGATCTCAGGCACGCTCCGGCAGGAAGTGCTCGACAACGTGATGGATTGCCTCCAGCTCCTGCTCGACGACGACGATGTGGCGCCGCTTATGCGCTCTATGGGCGTGGAGGTGGACCCGCTGCAGGTGCTCAGCTTTATGCGGGCCAACATGCAGGACAGCCTGACCATGGTGTTGGAAGACACGCTCAGAGGCCTCAGCGATCGGGAGTTACTGCCGGAGACGATGTTCTTTATGCCGCTCAAACAGTCACTTTACCTCTTATCCAAAGAGCTGTTTCAGCAGCAGGTACAGACGGGCAGCATTGCCTAAGACTACTTTCCGGAGCGTCTTCTGCGAAGGGGGCGCTCCGTTTTCTTTTGGGCATTAGGCGCTACCGCCGTAGATTTGTGCAAAGTATCTGAGAATATTCCCGATCTTGCATCGTCCAATATTGTTTAAATAAGTAGAAAAAGCACGATTACATGGATTACATAGCCATTATCATTAGTATAGTAGCCTTAGCTGCTGCAGGATTTGCCTTTTTAAGAGCGAGCAGCTCCCACCGTATCCTGGTGAAACGCCACAAGGACCTGAAAGAAAAGATCAGCTACCTGGAAGGTAAAGTCAAAAAGCTGGAAGGAGAAACCTCCAGGGGGAACAGACCAGCGAACACCAGGCAGGAAACAGGCGGCCGGAATCAGGCAAGACCGGAGCAGCCACGGCAGGAGCAGGCACAGGAGCCACGGCAGCGGCGCGAGAGGCAGCCACAGCAGCAGCAGCAGCAGCAGCAGGCGTCAGCAGCCAGCCCCACTACGCAGGAAGGGCAGCAACCACAGCAGCCGCGGCGGAAAAAAGAAAACCGACGACGGAATGAGCCCATGGATCGGAGCCAGGAGCAGGAACAGGCAAGAGAACCGCAGCAGAATCCCAGAACGAGACCAAACAGGCTGGAGTTTGCCAGCGGCGATCTGCTGGATGAGTTAGAGCAGGAGGCCGGCAAGGCCGCCCCAACAGCAGGAGCTGAAGTGACTGTTGCGCCGCGCGCGCCGCAACGTGAGCAAAGAGAGCCAAGAGAACAGCGGGAAGAACGTGCGCCGAGGGAACAGCGGGAACCAAGGGTACAGCAGGAGCCAAGGGTACAGCAGGAACCAAGGGTGCAGCAGGAGCCGAGGGTACAGCAGGAGCCAAGAGAGCAACAGCCAGAACGGAAACCTGCCAGAGCAACCAGGCAGTATGCCATTATTCCGGAAGACGGGGTTATTAAACAACATCAGCTGCAACAGCAACCCGACTCCGACAGTTACCTGGAGGTAGATGCGCCTGCAGATGGAAACAGCAATACCACCCGCTACCGTTTCAACCTATCTGGTAACCAGGCCTTCGTGATCTCGCAGGGAATCGACAGGTTGGAGAACGCCTTCAGCTTCGAGAAACCATCTAACCGCAAGGTAAGCCAGGTGGTTCTGCAAAACGATGGCATCCTGACCAGAGTCGGCAACGGCTGGCGAATCCAGGAAAAAGCAAAAATAGATTTCAGATAGGGCACTTCGTTCTAGTTTTGAATGAGTGATTGAGTGAATGCGTGAATGAGTGAGTGGGGGGATGATGGAACGAGTGAAATAATTAAAGGGGAAAGGACTTCCGGAACACATTTCCGCTGCTGATACTGCGCTTCCTTTACGCAACTCCCAGAAAAGGACCTTGACAGCAGCAGCTTTTTGGAAGGCCATTTTTTATTCAAATAATTCATTCACGCATCCACTCAATCACTCATTCAAAATTTCTACAGCATGGAAGGCATATTTCTCATCGAAAGTATTTTAATTCTGATCATTCTGGGTTACCAGCTGTATGTGTACAGGGGAAACAAAGAGAAAATCAGAACCATAGATGAGCTATATCCTTCGGAGCACCAGCTGTCTGTAAGAGAAAGCATTTTGACTCCCGGCAGTGGCACCGCTGCAGAAGAAGCCATAACGCTGGAGCGGCAGTGGGAAGAGCTGCTGGCTGGCAAGCCCTTTAAAGAGTATTCGCTGCACAACCCGGTGCTGATTCGCGCCATTAAAGTGGAGAAAGAGGAGGTTCGGATAGATGCACGCAATGGAGAAGCAGTGCAGCAGTACAATGTGGCCAAAGGCAGGCTTCGGAAGCTGCTGGAAGATGGCAAGATACTTTTTCCGGATGCTGCCGAACAGCAAACTGTAGTAGCTGAAAAAGAAGGTCTCACAAGCGAACCCGTGTCCTTCGATCTGCTGGAGGTAACCAATCCTTCACCTACGTTCAGCAAGATCATCAGGAGCACCAACGAGTACCTGAAACGCAACAAGGGAGCCGCTGCTGATTTCGAGATACTGAAAGATGTGTCGGAGCGGCACTCGGAGTCGCTGGATGCGGAGGTACAGGCCACCATTGCCACACCGCTTTATGTGGGTTTGTTGGGTACATTCTCAGGTGTGATCATTGGTCTGTCGAGCCTGGTGTGGAGCGGCCTTCGTGCACCGGAGGCCGCAGAGTCTGCCGAAGTATTATCACCTTTTATCACAGACCAGAATATTCCCTCGTTCCTGTTCGGAGTATTGATTGCCATGGCAGGTAGTTTTCTGGGTTTGCTGCTCACCCTGATGGGCAACCAGGCGCTCAAGAATGCCCGCAGCCGGCGCGACACCCAGAAAAACGCCTACTATACGTTTCTGCAGACCAGCCTCCTCCCCAAACTCAACTCCGACATGGCCGCCAGCCTGGGCAACCTGAAGGCGGTGCTCGATTCATTCAACAAAGATTTCCTGGACAAGATCCTGGGCTTCCGGCCCATTGTGGATAGCCTGACGGAGAATATAAGCGTGCAGAAAGAGTTTATCCAGAAGCTGGATGAGATCGGCTTTACCCAGATGGCCAACGCCAACATGATGGTGTTTGATAAGATTAAGGAGAGCGAAAAGCTCTTTATGAATTTTATGAAATACCAGGAAGCCCTGAACCAATCCGTAGAAAAAGGCGCCGCGCTCACCAACAACATTGAGCAGGTGCTCTCGCGGCTCACGAGTCTGCAGGAAGGCTTCGACCAGGTGCCAGGCTACCTCCAGAAACACGACGAATCCATTCAGCGGCAGATCAACTTTTTTGGCAAGCACGAGCAGGAACTCAACGACATCGCCAGCCGCACCGAGCAGTATTTCGACAAAGCCGCCCTGAAACTGACCGAGCTGATGGAAGCGCGCCTGGAGCACCAGGAGCGCGACGCGCAGAACGCCTACGCCAAATGGCAGGAACACTTCAGGCGGCTAAACGAGGACAATGTGTACCAGCGCATCCTCGACTACATGCGTCCTTTTGAGAACCTGAACGAGCAACAGAACAACCTCAGTACACAGCAGCGGCAGCTATCTGACAATATCGGGGTTACAAACGAACGTCTTCTAGATAAATTGGAGACGGATGCGCAGATACAGCAGCAAATGCTGCAACAACTCAGAGAACTAAATGCTTTTCTGGTAAAAAGTGCAGAGCCAGGACCTGTGAAGGCGGCTTTTCAGAAGATTTTTGGCGGAGGCAGCAACAATAGCAACAACAGGAGAGTAGGCTAACCGGTCAGGCGCATGAGCAAAGAAAACAGAGATTTTTTCTGGCCCAGTTACGTGGACCTCATGACGGTGCTCTTTATCGTGATGCTGGTGCTGTTTGTGCTCAGCTTTAAAATGTTCCAGAGCAAAGATCACGAGAACCGAAACACACTGGCCCGCCTGGAAGTGCAGTTAGAGGAGAAGAAAAAGCTCGACGAAATCAAGGCTGCCCTGTCGCGCCTCGACGCCAAATATTTTCAGTACAACGAAAAGTTCAAACGCCACGAACTGCTGGTAAACGTGCTGTTTGAGCCTAGCCGCGCTGAAATTCCGCAGCAGGCGCTGGCACCGCTCCGCAGGGCAGGAGAGGAGCTGAGCCAGGTGCTGAACTCCATCGAGGACGACGATGTGAAATACCTGATCGTGATAGACGGTCGTGCCGCCAGCTACCCCAAAGGCGACCCACGAAATATCACAGAACGAGACTACGCCCGGGAACTAAGCTACCGCCGGGCCCTGGCCTTGCTGAAATTCTGGCGCAGTGCCGGCATTAAACTCCCCGAAGATAAGATCGAGCTGATTGCTTCGGGCAGCGGATTTGAAGGAGCCGGCAGAACAGGCGACGAGCGCGACCGCCGTTTCGTGATCCAGATTCTGCCGAAGGTAGGGACGCTGGATGTGCGGAAAGTGAAGTAGCTTTACTCGTTGAGCAGCAGCATCAGGGGCAGCAGCATCTCAGGAGGGGCTTTTTCATTAGAATAATTGCTGTGCAGTGTAATCTTAGGAGCTGCGCAAGCTGCCAGGTCTTTGCTGTTCTTATTCAAATTAACCATTTCACCATTGAAAAATTCAACAATTTATTTCCTCAGTAATTCACAATCGGCAACCAACAATCAAGTATAATTATTCTAATCAAAACAACCTTCCTGAGACAATTGTACCTGCTGCCCCTGCCCCCAAAATACTCCTCCTTAACCAGGAATCAGCATTAGGAATAACTTTTGAAGTTTATGCACGTCAAACAATAGAGCTGCTGTAGCCAAAAACTAAAGTTTGATGCATAAAACACTTTTACAGCTAACTTTTTTGCTGCTACCTACACTTTGCTTTGCACAGGCTCCTGCGGAAAAACCGGAAGAGAAGCCTTTTCTAAAGTTGGGTGGCGCGGTGCGATTTAACTACAACCTCTCTACCTGGAAAAAAGATCAACTGGAGCGTGGCGGCGACTTTGGCTTCGATCTGTTTCGCATAAATGTGGAATCTGCCTACAGGGGCATCAAACTAAATGCAGAATACCGGCAGTATTCGCAGGCCTTTGGGGGAGGCTTTCTGAAGCAGGGCTGGTTTCAGTACGATTTTTCCGATAGGTCGCAGCTGCAGGTAGGACTTAACCAGGTGCCGTTCGGGATACAGCAGTACAACTCCAACAACTGGTTTTTTAACATGACCTACTATGTGGGCTTCGAAGACGACCACGACATGGGCGTGAAATATCTCCACGATAATGGGCGCTGGCAGTGGCAGGCAGCCTACTATAAGAGCGCTGAGGAATTTGTGTTTGGACTGGCAGAGCCCAGCCCTGACCGCTACTCCTACGATGTGACCGGCCGCAACAAAGAAAACAACCGGCTGGACTTTAAGCTGATCCGCCGCCTGGGCGATAGCCTGGAGCATGAGCTGGGGGCTTCGCTGCAGGGTGGGCTGCTTTACAACATCGACACAGAGCGCAACGGTACCCGCTATGCCGGCGCGCTGCATTACGAATACAAGGTGGCTCATAGCCCCTGGAACCTGAAGCTGCAGGCCATGCTCTACCAGTTCAATCCGGCGTATGCTGCCGAAGCCGATCTTGATTTTGTTGAAATGGGTGCCTACGGAGCAAACTATAACGTAGCCACCAAAGGCGAAATTTATACCGCCGGCCTTTCGTACCACCTGCCCCTTGAAACGCGTCTGTTGCAGGGCATCACTTTTTACGACAATTATGGCTACTATCACAAGCGGGTAAGCGGTTTCGAAAATTCTCATATGAACGTGCTCGGCGCCCTGTTTACTGCAGGCTCCATGTATATCTATACTGATGCGGCATTTGGCTATAACCAGCCCTGGTTAGGGCCGGAGTGGGCAAATGCCTTTACCACGGGCACAGCCGGAGACACGCGCTGGCACATGCGTTTCAACATAAACATGGGCTACTATTTCTGATAAAAAAATATACCAGATGAGTAAAGTAAAAGGAAGTGATGGAAAAAAATCGTTTGGGCTGGATGTAAACGGGCCGGTTTTCTGGTCCTCTATCCTGTTTCTGGTTGTCAGCATATCGCTCACGCTGCTTTTTCAGGAGGAGGCCGAAGGGGCCTTTACGGGTATGCAGGCTTTTGTGGCTGCCAAGGCAGGCTGGCTTTTTACGGTCAGTGTCAATATTTTTCTGATTTTCTGCCTGTTTCTGGCTTTCAGCAACTTCGGAAAGATCAGGCTGGGCGGTAAAGAGGCGCGGCCTGAGTTCAGCACCAGCGCCTGGTTTGCCATGCTGTTCAGTGCAGGCATGGGTATCGGGCTGTTATTCTGGAGTATAGCCGAGCCAGTAAGCCATTTCCAGACCCCGCCACTAGGGCAGGCAGGCACGGCAGAGGCTGCCCGTACGGCCATGAACGTTACGTTTCTGCACTGGGGCTTTCATGCCTGGGGCATTTATGCGCTGGTGGGGCTGGCGCTGGCCTACTTCAGCTTTAGCCGGAAACTGCCACTCACGATCCGATCTGTTTTCTACCCATTCCTGGGGGAGCGCATTCACGGGCCGATCGGGCATGTAATTGATGTGCTCGCGGTGCTGGCCACGCTGTTCGGCCTGGCTACCTCGTTGGGGCTGGGGGTGAGCCAGATAGCGGCCGGTCTGAATCATATTTTTCCGGCCATACCAAACACCATCACGGTGCAGGTCATCCTTATTGTGGGCATCACGTTGGTGGCAACCGGGTCGGTGGTGATGGGGCTCGATAAGGGCGTGCGGTTCCTGAGCGAGTGGAACATGCGCATTGCCATATTCGTGCTGCTGGCGGTTGTGTTGCTTGGTCCTACGGTGTTTATCCTGGGGGCCTATGTGCAGAACACCGGCGACTACATCGGCAATTTTATGCAATGGTCGTTCTGGAACGAGGCGTACTCCGGCAGAGACTGGCAGGCCGGCTGGACCATTTTTTACTGGGGCTGGTGGATCGCCTGGTCTCCTTTTGTGGGCATGTTTATTGCGCGGGTTTCCAAAGGCCGCACTATCCGCGAATTTGTGCTGGGCGTGCTGATCGTGCCCTCGCTGCTCACTTTTTTCTGGATAACCGCCTTTGGCAGCACCGCCATACGCGAGGTGCTTGGCGGCGATCCTACCATTGCAGACGCGGTGGCAGCAGATATATCTACGGCGCTGTTTGTCTTTTTTGAACAGTTACCTTTCTCTACCGTTCTCTCCGTTATCGGCATTATACTCGTAGCGGGTTTCTTTGTAACTTCTTCCGACTCGGGCTCCCTGGTAGTAGATAGTATTACCTCCGGCGGTAAGCTGGATTCGCCGGTAAGCATCCGGATTTTCTGGGCGCTCACGCAGGGAGCCATTGCCGGCGTTTTGCTGATCGGTGGCGGCTTGAATGCCTTGCAGACAGCGGCTATTGTGACAGGGCTGCCATTTACCATTATTCTGCTGCTGATGTGCTACAGCCTGTACCGGGGGTTGAACGAGGAAATGGAAGACGAGATAAGAGCAGGCAAGGCACAACAGCGGAAAGATTACCAGCAGGTACTGACGGAGATGCTTGCCAAAAGGGCGCAGAAGCAGCAGACACCACCTGCCGTAGCACCTAAAGCAGAGATTGATCCGAAAGAGAACACATCCAACCAAAATCCTGATTCACTATGATTGCAATAGACGCACTAATGGTTTGCCTCGATCTGAGCGAGATGGACGATAAACTTATTGCCTTCGCGCGTTCGATATGCGAGCGGCTTCCTGTCCGGAAGGTTTATTTTTCGCATAACATCAGAATGTATGACCTGAGCGACGATTTCAGGGAATGGATGGGAGATGTGGACCTGAGCAAAGAGGTGGAGGATAATATAACAGAGGTGGTTGCCGAGCATTTCGGCTCCGTGGCCGACTACGAGATACTGGTGAGTGAGGAGCCCAACACCGAAGTAATACTCGCCGACATGGTAAAGCGCTACCAGGTAAAGCTGACGCTGCTGGGTAAGAAGTTCAGCGAGAAGAGCACGGGCGCTTTGGGTACCAAACTGCTTCGTATCCTGCCTTGCAGCGTGCTGGTGTTTCCGGAGCAGGCCACCCACGGCATCCACAGCATGCTGGTACCCATCGATTTTTCCGATACTTCTGTACTTGCCCTGCGCCTCAGCAAAAGCCTGGCCGATCAGCTGGGACTGCATCTGGAAATACTCCATGTCTACCGCCTTCCTTCGCAATACTTCCCGCTCATTTCAGAGGAGAAGGCTGTGCAAAAGGCAGAGGGAAATGCCAGAGAGAAATTTGCAGAATTGCGGAAGCGTCACCAGGAGATGGCAGAAGTCCCTTACACGCTGGTGCGTGCAGCCGGCAAAAGTATAGGCGAGCGCATTTGTCAGCACCTTAAAAAAGGAAAGCACGACCTGCTGGTGCTGGGCCTGAAAGGAAACAACCCGCTGCCCTCCCTCAGCCTCGGCAGCGTACCCACCGAGCTTTACGGCTCTGAGGTTACGGTACCGATGTGGTTTGTATATTCGGAAGATATGATTAAAAAGTAGCTTCAGGAGCAGCAGCACCTCCGGAGGGGGTATTTCATTAGAATAATTCGACTATATAACATAGCTAAGTACACTGCCGCGAGCTTTCAGCTACCGAGAGTAAGCCTACAGGTGACAATAGTGGTGGACGCGAGTTGAAAGCTTGCGGCAGTGATAGCAGTTCTACTGTTTTGGCCTCTACTATGGAATACATGCGAATAATTCCGGGCACAGCAGTATTGAAAAAGGTATACGGAAGGTCAGTGGAACTGCCTGCCTACACCTGCCCATGCGCCGTAACCAGGTTGCTGATGCCTGTCACGATCATATCGATGCCGATGGCTCCCAAAAAGAAGCCATTGATGCGCAGGAGCAGCTCCATGTTCTTGTCGAACGCCAACTGCACTCTTTTGGACCGCATCTGGAGGCGGACCTGTTTTAAACCCATTATCACCATAAAGTTGATGAACATGATCAGGAAGGGGGCCAGCACGCCCTGCCATAGCTCCAGCTGCTCCGACATCAGCACGGTAAGCGAGATCGTGCCCGCACTACCATAAAAGGCAAAGCTATTTCAGAGGCCAGATCATGCAGATCGCCTTTTATCTGGATAAACGCCTTTTTCCCCTGCACAATAAACATGTAGGCAAAGGAGAAGAGCACAATCCCGCCAAATATTCTGAATGAGTCAAAATTGATGCGGAACACTTTCTGGAAGACCATATCGCCGAACAACAGAAAGACCAGGAATATAGAGAAAGAAATAACAGAGGCTTTTATGAAAACAGACCTGAAATCCTTATCCGACAGGTCCTTCATCACGGGTTTTAAGTACAGAAAGAGAGCAAACGGATTCAGCATAACGAGGAAACCAACTATAGCTGCGGTCATAGAATAAGCACATTTTTTTACTTGGTACGAGTGGTGGGTAAGATAGATGTATTTGATATGGTTTCAATGTGACTCAACCGGAAATGCCTGTAAGTAGCAGCAACAGCAGCAATTGCAGAATTGTCTTACAGGCGTTCCAGAGCGGAGTTCCTCCTGAATCATTTACAGTCTGAAGTCGGTCGGCCAAAGAATCTGAACAGCAAACCGTGAAAATAAAAAAAGAACCTGCTCCCTAAAGAGCAGGTTCTTTTTTTACAATTTAACAAGGCAGCAATTTAACGATGCAACAATCACGTCATTACCAGATCTTCACCCGCTTCTCAGGTGCCAGGTAGAGCGAGTCTGTAGGCTTTACATTGAAAGCAGTATAGAACTCCGGAATGTTGCGGACCACGCCGTTTACCCTGAATTTGGCAGGCGAGTGCGGGTCGGTGTTTACCTGGTTGCGGAGTGATTCTTCGCGGGCTTTGTAGAGCCACGCCTGGCCCCAGCCAATCAGGACACGTTGCTCTCCGGTAAAGCCGTCCAGTACAGGCGCTTCTTTTCCGTTCAGGCTCTCTTTGTAGGCTTTCATGGCGATGCTCAGGCCCCCCAGGTCGCCAATGTTCTCGCCAAGGGTAAACTCGCCGTTCACGTTCAGGTCGTCGAACACTTTAAAATCGTTGTATTGCGCTACCAGCGCGCCGGTTCTTTTCTTGAACTCCTGCTGGTCGGTTTCGGTCCACCAATTACGCATCACGCCATCACCGTCGAAGGTGCTGCCCTGGTCGTCGAAGCCGTGCCCGATCTCGTGTCCTATTACACCGCCAATAGCCCCATAGTTTACGGCGTCTTCAGCGTTCATGTCGAAGAAAGGCGGTTGCAGAATGGCGGCCGGGAACACGATTTCGTTTAGAGGCGGGTTATAGTAGGCGTTTACCATCTGCGGTGTCATCAGCCACTCATCGCGGTCCACTGGTTTGCCAAGCTTGTTTATGTTGCGCTTGTACTCAAACTCGGTGGCTCGCTGCATGTTTCCGAACAGGTCATTTTTCACTACTTTCAGGTCGGAGTAGTCGCGCCACTTGTCGGGGTAGCCAATTTTAGGTGTGAACTTGCTGAGCTTGTCTAAGGCTTGCTTTTTAGTGTCCTCACTCATCCAGTCGAGTTCCTTGATGCTGGTTTCGTAGGCTTTGAGCAGGTTATCCACCAGCGTGAGCATACGCTCCTTGGCTTCGGGCGGGAAGTGTTTTTTTACGTATACTTTTCCTACTATCTCACCCAGGTTATTGTTTACCACATCTACGGCGCGTCGCCATTGCGGACGTTGCTCTTTTGTGCCATAGAGGGTTTTGCTGTAGAAATCAAAGTGCTCCGCGTCCAGCTCTGAAGTAAGTACCGTGGCAGCGCCATGTACGAGGCTCCATTTCAGGTAGTCTTTCCAGGTGTTGAGTGGCGTGCTTTTTAGGATATTGTTCAGCGCCTTTGTGTAATCGACCTGCGTAATCACGATGCTGTCTACCTGCTGCACGTCTGCTCTTTGCAGGAGCGTGTTCCAGTCAAAATCGGGCATCAGGGTTTTAAGATCTTTGGTGGCGTATTTATTGTAAAGGCCCACAATATTGCGGGTTTCCTCTTTCTTCATGTGCTGGGCGGCCAGCTTTGTTTCCAGGTCCAGGATCTGGGAGGCCTTCGCGGCACTGTTTTCGATGCCGGCAATGCGCAGCATGTTCTCGATGTGCTTCACGTATTTAGCCCGGATATCTTTCGATTTGGCGTCGTTCTGCAAGTAGTACTCGCGCTCCGGCAGCCCCAGGCCGCCTTGCCAGGTGTAGAGCATGTATTGGGTAGGATCTTTAAAATCCTCCATCACCCCGATGCTGAAAGGCACCATGCTGCCCGAGCGATTTGCGTAGGCAAAATAGTCGGCCAGTGCCTGCGGGCTGTTTATGGCATCGATCTTCCGGAACTCGGCTGCGAGGGGGGCCAGGCCAATGGAGTCGCGCACTTTGATGTTTAGGTAAGACTCGTAAAAGTCGCCTATCTTCTGCTCGTCAGAGCCGGCGGCAAAATCCCCGGCGGCGGCCTCCTCAATAATAGCTTTTACATCTTCCTGCGATTTGTCGTTCAGCATATGAAAAGCGCCAAAAGCAGACTTGTCGGCCGGAATCTCTGTGTTTCTGGCCCAGGAGCCGTTTACATAAGCCATAAAGTTATCGCCGGGGGCAACGGTGGTGTCCATGTTGGCAACCGTTATGCCAGAGTGCAGTTGTTCATCGCCGATTTCTTTGGAGCTGTTGCAGGCCGTAACCCAGCACAGCGACGTGGCCAGGAGCGGAAGGAGGTAAGGTTTCTTGATTTTCGGCATAGTGTAAGTAAAATAATAGATTGATTGATGGTAAGAAGGAGAGAATAAGGTATGATTACTCAGTTATTTGAAGATTATCGCGCATAAAAGTATTGAGAGTCAATCGCTTATTTGAAATTAGGAGCTTTTCCTGGAAACAAAACAATTAGTTCTGCTCTTATGGGGCTGATTTGCAATTTATAATACCCTTACCTGCTTCCGCTTAAGAAAGTGACAGTACAAACCTTTGTCTACCCAGTGCTTCCTGAGGACTCAGCCTTACAAAAGACAAGCCTGCACAAGAGGTTTTATGTAAGGCTACTGCCTTTATTCTTTTGCCTCCCGCGAGTCGTGTATCATTGTTCTTATGATGTTGAAGGCTTTTTAGCTTGTATATTAAGAGTCTAATATACTCAGAAAAACATAGTTTTCTCATTCTCAGGAAGTATTATTTTATCGTGGCACTAGCAGTACTAATGTTTTCTTTCATCGTGCAGGAGATCGCAAAATCCCAGCAGGAGGAACACCAGCACACTCCACAGCAGCAAAGCCTCTGGAGGTGCCTTTTTATTAGAATAATTGTTGTTCAGTATAATAATGGTGGAAGAGGCACAGCATGCCGACATAAAGCAGCAGCTTCTGTGGCTGTAGTTGCCACCCGCACCACATCTTTCAAACGCCGCAGCTTGCAGATTATTCGCTTACCACCAGTTCATGCAGCGCTTTTTTGAGCCGCGATAGTGCTTCGGTCAGCTGTTCCGTTTCTATGGCAAAAGACATGCGGACGTGGCCGGGGGCGCCAAAAGGGTCTCCTGGCAGCAGTTCCAGCGCATACGCTTCTTTCAGATATTGGCAGAGCCCGGCACTGCTCGACAGGATGGCACCGGTAGGGGTGGTGCAGGGGAGGTAGTAGCTGATGTCGGGGAAGAAATAGTAGGCTCCCTGCGGCAGAAAGAACAGCAGGTGTGGAATTTGGCTTAAGGCTGCTTCGGTAAGGCTTCTGTTCTGCTGCAGCACCTCCAGCATGGGGGGCAGCACCTGGTCCCGCTCCTGCAAGGCGGCCGCTGCCCCTTTTTGCATAAATTTGCTGACACCAGCTATGGTGGCCGCCTGGAAGCCGGTACACTTTCTCACCAGTTCCGGAGACCCCACCAGGTAGCCTATGCGCCAGTCAGTCATGGCAAACGACTTGGAGAAGCCGTTTGTCACCACTACTTTTTCTGTTGCCCCCTGGCAGGAAAGGATACTAGAAAAAGCCCCATCGTAAGTAACAAAGTCATATATTTCATCAGACACAACATATAGGTTCGGAAAATCATTGGTTACGGAAAGGATGTCCTCCAGTTCCTGCCTGGTATACATACGCCCGGTGGGGTTGCCAGGGTTTGTGAGCAACAGTATCCGGCTTCGCTCGTTCAGGGCTTCTCTTAAATCTGCCGGATCCAGGGTATAGTTGCTTGCTGCCGTGGTAGGCAGCTGCACCAGTTTGCCCTTGCTGTAATCCATCAGCTGCTGAAAGCCAAACCAGGCCGGCGTGGGAACCAGCAGTTCGTCATCGTCCTGCAGCAGCGTGCTGAACAGGTAGAACAGGGCCTGTTTGCAGCCGGGCGTAATGAGCACCTGCTCCGGCGTCAGCTCCACCCCATCGTTTTTATAGCGTTGCGCAATGGCCTCCCGGAGCTCGGGCAGCCCTTCGGCGGAGCCATGGCCGGTGGCGCCGGCTTCCAGTTCTTTTGTAGCCACAGTAATGGCTGGGGCAGGGCTGCGAAAGTAACTTGCGCCCGATGCCAGGTTTATTTCTTTCATTTTAATCTACAGAGAATAGTATATCAGCAAAATACTGCTGCTTGTCCAGAAAAACCGATTCTATCCTGAAATTGGTGGCCTGCCCCAGTTCCTGCGCCTGCTCAAACGAGTATTTGTGTGAGCTCTCGGTATGGATGGCTTCCCAGGCGCCGAACCTGAACCCCTGGCCGATGGCCTCAATCCAGACTTCCTGCCTTTTGCGGCTGATCAGGTAGCTGCGCATGACGCCGGCCTGCGGGTCGTAGGTGGCATGGTGGCTGAAGCTGTCCAGGTCGAAATTGCCGCCTAGCTCCTCGTTGATGCGCCGGAGCAGGTTCAGGTTGAAGGCTGCTGTTACGCCGGAACTGTCGCTGTAGGCCTGCAGGATGATGCCGGGGTCTTTCTGGAGATCCATGCCCATGAGCAGTTTGTCGCCGCTGCTGAGGTAGCTCCTGATCACCTTCAGGAACGCCATGCTCTCGTCGGGGCTAAAGTTGCCGATGTTGGAACCCAGGAACAGCACCACCTTCCGCTCCGACTTGTGCTCCTGTAGCCACTCCAGCGCTTTAAAATACTCACCGACCACCGCCTGCACCTTTACTTCGGGCAGCTCCTGGTGCAGCTGCCGTGTAAGCTGCTCCATGGCGTGCCCCGAAATATCGACTGGCACATAGTCGAACTGCTGCCGCTGGTCCTGCAGCTCCCGCAGCAGTATCCTGGTTTTAAGGGCATCGCCGGCTCCCAGGTCTATCAGGTGGAAAAAGCCTACGGCGCCTACCTGTGCGGCGATGGCCTCTTTCTGATCTGTGAGCACTTCAAACTCGCAGCGGGTCAGGTAATACTCCGGCAGGGCCATAATGTCCTGAAACAGCTGGCTGCCCCGGCTATCGTAAAAGTAGCGGGAAGAAAGCGTTTTGTGCTTCCTGCCCAGGCCCGCCTGCACATCTCTGGCAAAAGCAGCTTTCGACTCGCTGCCGTCCGGCTCTCTATGTAGTTCTATAATAGGCAATGTATGGGTGTTTGTCGTTCTCATGTATTAATAGGCCAGCCGGATACCGTTGTATTGCCAGCGTTTGTCAGGGTGAAAAAAGTTGCGGTAGGTAGTACGGATATGGCTCTGGGGTGTGGCGCAGGAGCCGCCGCGCAGCACCATTTGGTTGAGCATAAATTTGCCGTTGTACTCGCCCAGGGCGCCCGGCGCCTTCGAAAAGCCGGGGTAAGGGTGGTAGGCGCTGTAGGTCCACTCCCAGGCATCGCCGAAGAGCTGCTGCACGCCTGCCGCCTCTGTGCTGGCCGCAGTGGGCTCCAGCAGCCCCGCCTCCATATGGTTCCCTCTGGCAGGAGGGTAAAGCTGCGAGGCGGCTTCCCACTCAAACTCCGTGAGCAGGCGTTTGCCGGCCCAGGTGGCGTAAGCATTGGCCTCGTAAAAGCTGATGTGCGATACCGGCTGGGTGGGATCTATTTTCTCCAGCCCCTGCATGCTGAACCGGTGCCACTCGCCGTCCTGCTCCACCCAGTATAGCGGTGCTTTCAGTCTGGCAGATTTTACCAGGGCAAGTCCTTCGTCAAGCCAGTGCCTGAAATCTTGGTAGCCGCCATCCTGCATAAATTCCAGGTATTCGCCGTTGGTTACGAGCCGGTTCATGATGTTGAAGTCCTGTAGCAGCACCTCGTGCACACCCAGTTCATTATCGAAACAGAAATTATTGCCCTGGTGGCCGATAGTGTAGCTGCCGCCAGGCACAGGCGAATACGATGCGGCTATGGCGGCTGGTTGTGCAGCGGCAGGAGCGGCCTGGTAAGCTGGCAACAGCGGGTTGGTGCTCAGGATGTACTTAATGTCGGTGATGAGCAGCTCCTGGTGCTGTTGCTCATGCTGCAGCCCCAGCTCGAGCAAAGGCGCAACCTCAGCGGCCTTCTGCTCGTCGAGCTGCTGCAATAGCTGTTGCATGTGCTCGTCTACGTGCTGGCGGTGGGCGTACACATCGCGCAGCGGGGGGCGGGTAAGGGTGCTGCGCTGGTCGCGCTGCACGCGGTTGCCCACCGTGTTGTAGTAGGAGTTAAAAAGAAAACCGTAGTTTGGGTGAAAGAGCTGGTAGCCGGGCAGGTGTGGCTGCAGCACAAAGGTCTCAAAAAACCACGTGGTGTGGGCCAGGTGCCATTTAGGCGGGCTCACATCAACTATTGGTTGTACCACGGTGTCTTCCGGCTCCAGCGGCTGGCATATTTTTTCTGTCTGTGCCCGTATCTGCCGGAAGCGCTGCAGGTTTACCAGCGGCTCAGAAGCGGTGAGGGTGTTCATAAATTTATCTGACATCATGGGTTGTATACACAAAGGGAACAGCTGTTGCTGCACCAGCTTTAGCTGGCTCCAGCCTGAATTATTTAAATGAAAAAGCCCCTCCGGAAGCTTAAATTGCTGCTACTGCAAGGAGCAGAACCTGCCCTATTCAGAAATAGGGTAAGTTTGTAGGTTTAACTCTTGTCAGGAGCAGGTGCCAAACGAGTTTGGTTTATCCTGAGGTATTTATCTGCCAGGGTTATTTTCTTAACATAACTGTTTACTTTATACGTATGTTTTTAGTTTTGCAGGAGCCGGGCAAGGCAACTGGTCTCTTGCAGCCCTTTTTACACTTTTTGCCAGACTTAGCACATACACGTAACTATTATTGAGGCAGTTGGAGAAGAGAAAGAAGTCTGGATGTCGGAATTATTCTAATCAAAACAGCCCTTCGGAGACCTCTGCTGCTCCTGCTGCTGCTGATCCGGCTCACATACCACAGATTTTATACCATCTGGTAAAAAGGTTTAATGATCGTAATGCAGCCGGAAAGCAAAGCTGCTAACATTTCTGATTTTGAATTTGGCGAAGCACATGCTGCTGGCCTTAACTTAATTTTATGCGCTATCAACTACAGTTTATTCCCCATACTCTGCTTTTTAAGTTCAATGCCCGCACGTCTCGTGGGGCCATCACCGAGCACCGTGTGTATTACCTGCAGGTATGGGAGCAAGGCAAACCAGAAATTAAAGGAACCGGTGAGTGTGCCCCGCTGGCCGGCCTTAGCATAGACCACAGGCCGGAACTGGAGCAAAAGCTGCAGCAGCTCTGCCAGTTGGTGAACGATGGCGCCGCAGCCCTTGCCGATGCTGCCGGTGCCCTGCAGGTAGACGAACTAGAGCTGGAGGCCTGGCCCGCGGTTCGCTTTGCCCTCGAAACAGCCCTGCTAGACCTGCAGCAAGGTGGCCGGAATCGCATTTATAACAACTCCTTCAGTAGGGGCGAAAGCGGTATTCCGATTAATGGCCTGATCTGGATGGGCGACAAAAGTTTTATGCAGGAGCAGATAAAGCAGAAGCTCCGGGAGGGGTTTACTTGCCTGAAGCTAAAAATAGGCAGCCTCGATTTTGCCACCGAACTGGAGATACTGGAGAACATACGCCGCACGGCCAGTGCCGCCGAACTAACGGTGCGGGTAGATGCCAACGGGGCCTTTCAGCCGGAGGGAGCTTTCCGGAAACTAGAACGGCTGGCGCGGTACGAGCTTCACTCCATCGAGCAACCCATCCGGCAGGGGCAGGCGGAGCAGATGGCCCAGCTCTGCGCCTACACGCCCGTGCCCGTCGCGCTCGATGAGGAACTGATCGGGGTGCACCGGCAGGAGGAGAAGACTGCCCTCCTGGAGCAAATTAAGCCGCAGTACATTATCCTGAAGCCGACCCTGGCAGGTGGCCTGGCGGCAAGTGCCCAATGGATAGAACTGGCAGAAACCCGAGGCATCGGCTGGTGGGTAACCTCTGCCCTGGAATCGAACATCGGCCTGAATGCCATCAGTCAGTTTACAGGCAATTACCCGGTTACCATGCCACAGGGCCTTGGCACGGGGCAGCTGTACCACCACAACATCGTTTCGCCGCTGCAGATAGCGCAGGGGGAGCTGTGGTACCGGCAAGAGCAGGAGTGGGGCAGCCTGCCTATTTCAGGCTAAAGAGCAGCATCAGCAGCAAATAATTCCCTCATAGGGCTATTTTGATTAAGATAATTTAAGAAACCACCATTGCAATCGTACTGCCGCCGCGAGCTTTCAGCTCGCATGTACCACACTTTCATATTAGAAATAAAAATTTCGGTTTTCCGTCAGCTCAGGACTCCATTAATTCAGTAGAGGGTATTCACTTTTATGAGTCAGAATGTACACACACTGCCTTCCTGGCTATTAACGAGTTGAAAACTCACGGCAGAGATACTGTTTGGCTATCTAAAGATGGCCTTTCATTTGGCTATGCACCTGAATCATTTCCAGAACATCAGTGGTTTCTGCTTAGAAACTGCACGTAACAGCAGCGGCCTGTCAGTTAACTGACAGGCCGCTGCTGTTACGTGCAGAAAAGTAATTACAACTTTCTGAATTTATAGGTGAACTCCCCTCTCCTGGAGGTAATATAGGAGTCGCCGGATTTGTAGCTGGCATAGCGAAGTATCTTTTCCCAAACCATTTCAGTTTCTGTGAGGGTTGTTATCTCAAAAATATCCTGACGGTTTTCGGAGTCGGTGATCACGATATAGCGGGTGGCGCTGGTATCTGGCAGGGCATATTTTACGGTGGCCTCGCTGCCCGAAATCGAGTGCAGAATTTTCATGTTGGGCTTGTTGAAGGTATGGCGGACTTCTACCCTCGAGGTGTCGGTGTGGGCTACCTGGTCGTTTCCATCTATATAAACAGATATTGTTTCGTAATTGGCCCACTCACCTTTCAGTTCTTTGTCCAGCGCAGTCTCTACAATTGGCTCGGCCTCCTCGTCGTCTTTGCAGGAAGTGAAGGTGAAAAGTATCAGTAATATCGGAAGTAAAAACAAGTGTTTCATGATTAAAAAAGATTAAGATAAAAAAGGATAATTGGATTTAAAGGTTATACGTTTCTTTTAAAGAACCAGGCGTCAGGATTTGCAGCTGGGTTTTAGAGGGACTGGCATCCGGGAGAAGTATAAAATTTGACTCTCATAATGTGCTTTGATCTATAAACGACTGGTTTTACGGAGAGGGGTTTGAAAGGATTCAATAATTTGAATAAAAGATTTTAAGCTCTCCGGAAGCCGGATTTTGAGCCCACCTGTTAACATAAGCTGTGTTGGTTAAAGAAAATTTATGACATATATTGTGCAATTTATGAATTATGGGTAGGGGCTTCACCAGTTTAGTTTCTTATGAAATAGTAGACTATTTATTTTGTGAAAAAATGAGGATAGGGGTAATAGGGAGGAGAGTCCGGGGAGATCGCCGCTCGCAGGTAAGGTACTACAGCCAATGACCACTTTACCAGCCTCCCCCAAGGTTGAAGCTGGCAGCTTTACGGCTTATAGTAGCGCATTGTCCGGAAGGCAGGCTGGGCAACTCAGGGGAGAAATGGCATTAGTAAGCTGAATTAATGCGCCGGAGCTCCCTTTTTTTAACTAACATGTTAATATTTCATAATAACCTGCTAATAACTGAGAGTAGATTGACCTGGAATTTACTTTTCTTTGGATAAACAAACAATTGTTTGTAACTAGTATGCAGCTAAATCCGGTTGCCCTGAATTAATCCTGCTTTAGCACTTGTCAGGGGCTTGAAGTATGCCTTTTGCTGGCGGCTTTAGCTGCCCGGCAGGCCTGATGACAACTTGAAGGCAGGCGCACCCGAAACTAGAAACAGTAGCAACAGCAACTGAAATTTTCTGCATTGTAAAAAACTTAAACAACACATGAGTAGTTCCGCACCCAAGGCCTCCCTGTTTACCAGAGGCACCATCCTGCCCTTCATCCTGATCACTAGCCTCTTTTTTATGTGGGGCCTGGCCAATAACATGACCGACACGCTGCTGGCGGCCTTTAAGCGGATTATGAGCATGTCCGATTTCCAGACAGCCTGGATTCAGTATGCCTTTTATGGTGCCTATTTTTTCCTGGCGCTCCCAGCTGCCGTCATCATTAAGAAATACACTTATAAAACCGGTGTGCTGCTCGGTCTGGGGCTTTTTATTCTGGGGTCGCTGCTCTTTTATCCGGCCAGCATTACCATGGCGTACGGGCATTTTCTGGCGGCACTTTTTATACTGGCGGGCGGGCTCTCCATTCTGGAAACAGCGGCCAACCCCTACATTGTAGCGCTTGGGCCCGAAGAGTCTGGCACGCGGCGGCTTAACCTGGCGCAGGCGTTTAACCCGATCGGCTCTATTATGGGGGTTCTGCTGAGCAAAGTATTTATTTTGTCGCAGCTCAACCTGTCCAGCGCCGAGGAGCGGAAAGCCATGAGCAGCGCAGACCTGGCGGCCATTCAATCAGAAGAACTTACGGCGGTGATGGGGCCTTATGTAGGGGTGGCTCTTTTTCTGATGGTGCTGTGGCTTGTATTGAAATTTACCAAAATGCCGAAAGCGTCTGATAGCGGTCCTGATCTTGAGCTGGGCCCCACGCTTAAACGACTTATCAGAACGCCGCATTATGTGTGGGCTGTGGTGGCGCAGTTCTTTTATGTGGGCGCTCAGATCTGTGTCTGGTCCTTCACGATCAGGTATGTGATGCAGGAGCTGAACCTCAACGAAGATAGTGCCTCTAACTATTACTTGGCCTCATTGGTGCTGTTTATGTTGTCCAGGTTCGTTTTTTCGGCGCTCATGACCTTTATTAAGCCCGCCACGCTCCTCCTGATAACGGGGGTTGCGGCAGCGCTTTGCACCCTGCTCGTGGTGGTGGGCAGCGGCCACCTGGGAGTTTACGCTCTTGTCGGAATTTCCGGGTGCATGTCGCTCATGTTTCCAACCATTTATGGCCTGGGCATCAGAGGTCTGGGGAAAGACACCAAGCTGGGCGGTTCGGGCCTGATTATGGCCATTCTGGGAGGTGCTCTAATTACGGGTGCCCAAAGTATTGTTTCTGACTTAACCGGAAGCATCGGCCTCTCGTTTGTTGTGCCGATGGCCTGCTTTCTGGTGATTGCCATGTACGCGGTGGTTGCTGGCAAACACGAGGAGGCCCTGAACAGGCGCCTGCGCAGCGAAGGCGCCACCAATGTGCCCGACGAGCTGCCGTTTAAGGCGGTGCAGTAGCAGGCGTAACTAAACTGGAATCTCACTTTCGATTATCAATTCAAGAAAATTTATAAGCATGTTTGAGTTAACAGATAAAGTTGCCCTGGTAACAGGTGCAGGTAGCGGCATAGGCAAAGCTGTAGCCCTTACGTTTGCAAAACAGGGAGCCATCGTGCACGTGCTGGACCTGAACCAGGAACAGGCGCAGCAGACCGTTTCTGAAATTGAAGAGGCCGGTGGCCGCGCTGTTGCCACCACCTGCGACGTAACCAACCACCAGCAGGTGCAACAGGTGTTTCAGCAGATCGGCACCATCAACATTCTGGTGAACAGTGCCGGCATCTCGCACATCGGCAAAGCAGACACAACCTCTGAGCAGGACTTTGACAAAGTATACCAGGTAAACGTGAAGGGCGTGTACAACTGCCTGTTTGCCGCTATCCCGCTCATGCGCGCCAACGGAGGCGGAGCCATCCTGAACATGGGCTCCATTGCCGCCGTTATCGGATTGCCCGACCGTTTTGCCTACTCAATGAGCAAAGGTGCGGTGCAGGCCATGACCATGTCAGTGGCCAAAGATTATATCCACGACAACATCCGCTGCAACAGCATTTCACCTGCGCGCGTGCACACTCCGTTTGTAGACGGTTTCCTGGCAAAGAACTATCCGGGGCAGGAGCAGGAGATGTTCGATAAACTCTCTAAAACGCAACCAATCGGCCGTATGGCCAAACCAGACGAAATTTCGAAGCTCATCCTGTACCTCTGCTCCGACGAAGCCTCTTTTATAACCGGAAACGATTACCCGATAGACGGTGGCTTTATCAAACTGAACAACTAAGTGCAAGAGCGGCAAAAAGCCTCCGGAGGGGCTTTTTCATTGGAATAATTTGTCAGAATCAGGATTTACAGAATTAGAGAATATTCAGCATACTGCACTCAAATTTTTTCTAAACTTTCTCTAATGGTAAAAGAATTAATGGTAGAAGAATTATTCTGTTCATTCTTAACATTCTGTAAATTCTGATTCTGACAAAATTTTGGTATACACTAAATCCGGAGGAGAGAACCGGGCGTTTTGTCTTGGAAAGGAGGAACCTGTACTCTGAACTTATGGCAGCAAAAAAAGTCCTCTGGAACATAAGATTCCAGTTATAACAAAGTATCTTTACCAAATAACAAAGTATTTACTAATAAACACGCTGTGTCGGCTGGCACAGCATTTTCTATACTATGAAGCTAATACGATACGGAGAACCAAACCAGGAAAAAACAGGCGTACTGATCGATGATGTAGCCTATGATACCTCAGCCTTTGGAGAGGATTATAATGAGCGCTTTTTTGAGACAGACGGCCTGAACCGACTGCAGGAATTTGTGGACAGCAACGAAGGAAAATTGGAGCGTATACCGGAAGGAAGCCGCCTTGGCAGCCCTTTTGCACGCCCTTCCAAGATCGTTTGCATCGGCCTTAACTACGCCGACCATGCCCGCGAAACCAACGCCAAGGTGCCAACAGAGCCGGTTATCTTTTTTAAGGCTACCACCGCTTTAACAGGCCCTAACGATAATATCGTTATCCCGAAAAACTCTGTGAAAACAGACTGGGAAGTAGAGTTGGCTTTTGTGATCGGTAAAAAAGCCAGTTATGTAAACGAAGCCGAGGCGATGGACTATGTAGCCGGTTACTGCCTGCACAACGACGTGTCGGAGCGGGAGTTCCAGTTGGAGCGTGGCGGCACCTGGGACAAAGGCAAAGGTTGCGATACTTTTGCGCCCATAGGCCCGTTCCTGGCAACCAAAGACGAGATTGCCGATATCGATAACCTGCGCCTGTGGCTGAAGGTAAATGGCGTGATGATGCAGGATGGCAACACCTCTAATTTTATCTTTAAGATCCCGCACCTGGTGTCTTACCTGAGCCAGTTCATGACCCTGCTTCCCGGCGATGTGATCTCTACCGGAACCCCGGCTGGCGTTGGCCTTGGCTTCGACCCTCCGGTGTACCTGAAGCCGGGCGACGTAGTAGAGCTGGGTATAGAAGGCCTGGGCGTTTCCAAGCAAAATGTGAAAGCGTATGCTTAAAATTGATGCCCACCAGCATTTCTGGAAATTTGATCCGGTTCGCGACAGCTGGATAAACGACGACATGGCTGTGATCCGGCGCGACTTCCTGCCGGAAGACCTGCAACCCGTGCTGCAGCAAAACGGTTTTGATGGCTGCGTGCTGGTGCAATCGGCACAGCCGGAGTTCGAGAACGATTTTCTGCTGGAGCAGGCGGCGAACCACTCCTTTATTAAAGGCGTGGTGGGCTGGGTCGATTTTTTTGCGGAGGACCTGGAGCAGCGCCTGGAGCAGTGCACCCGGTTCGAGAAGCTGAAAGGCTTCCGCTACATTCTGCAGGGAGCCGAAGACCGCGCCCTGATGCTGACACCGGAGTTCCGGAAAGGCATCAGCAGACTGCAGCCATTCGGTTACACCTACGACATCCTGATCTTCCCGGACCAACTGGGCTACAGCAGGGAGCTGGTGGCGGAGTTTCCGGAGCAGCCTTTCGTGATCGACCATATCGCCAAGCCTTACATTAAAGACAAAAAGCTGGACGGCTGGAAACAGGACATGCAGGCCATGGCGGTACATCCTAACGTGCTTTGTAAAATATCGGGCATGGTGACAGAGGCAGACTGGCAGAACTGGAAAAAAGAAGACTTCCGGCCTTACCTCGACACCGTAGTGGAAGCTTTTGGCACAGACCGGATCATGTATGGCTCCGACTGGCCGGTTTGTCTGGTGGCGGGTGCTTATGAAGAAATGCTGGCAATTGTGCAGGATTACTTTTCGGCCTTTAGTGCGCAGGAGCAGGCAGCCTTTTTCGGAGGCAATGCCCAATCTTTTTACAAGCTTGGCTGAGCAGGCATTTTGACGGAAACAGCAGTAGAGACACTATATAATACGCGTAGAAATGAAAACATTAGTTTGCACCACTCCCAGGCAGTTTGATTATGCCACAGGAGAGAAGCCTGCCTTAACTCCCGGGCATGCCATTATTAAGATCAGGCGCATAGGCATCTGTGGTACCGACCTGCACGCTTACGAAGGCACCCAGCCATTTTTTGAGTATCCGCGCATACTGGGGCACGAGCTGGCCGGTGAGCTGGTGGAGTTCGACGATGCTCCGGGCTTTGAAATAGGAGAGGCCGTTACCTTTATTCCTTACTTTAATTGTGGTACCTGCATTGCCTGCCGTTCTGGCAAGCCAAACTGCTGCACCCAGATGAAGGTGTGCGGCGTGCACGTGCATGGCGGTATGGTAGAGTACCTGTCGGTGCCGTCTTACGCGCTGGTGCATGGCGAAGGCCTGAGCTTTGACGAGTTGGCGCTGGTAGAGCCGCTTGCAATCGGTGCGCATGGTGTGCGCAGAGCCGACGTAAAAGCAGGTGAGTTTGTGCTGGTGATCGGGGCAGGTCCTATCGGGCTTGGCATTATGGAGTTCGCCCGCATTGCAGGCGCCCAGGTTATTGCCATGGACATAAACGATTCGCGCCTCAATTTCTGCAAAGAGAAACTGAAGGTGCAGCACATCATCAATGCCCTGTCGCCGGATGTAACCGAGCAGCTGCAGCAGATCACCAACGGCGACATGCCTACGGTGGTGATAGACGCCACCGGCAGCCAGCGCGCCATCAATAATGCGTTTCAGTACATGGCCCACGGGGCTCGCTATGTGATGGTAGGCTTGCAGAAAGGGGAGGTGAGTTTCAGCCATCCGGAGTTTCATAAGCGGGAGTCTACGCTCATGAGCAGCCGCAACGCCACCCGCGAAGATTTTGAGCATGTGGTGGCCAGCATGAAAAAAGGCTTAGTGGAGCCAACCACTTACATTACCCACCGCGTCCTGTTCGACCAGGTAAAAGATGAGTTTGCCGGTTGGCTCGATCCCGCCAATGGCGTCATCAAAGCCATGGTAGAGCTCGATTAGCAGGTTGTGCTAAGTACATCCAGGTAAATTTTGTCGAATGGAGGCGCAATTATTCCAATAGAAAAGGCCCTCTAGAGCCTTTTATCCCTTGCCTCCCCGGTCCTTCATTCGTCCGAAATTAGTTGCAGGTACTTAGTACTTCTTCAATTTGATGTTTAGAAAGTTTTAAGGCTTGCAAAGCTGCCAGAAAGCCTGTCTGTCATCATTTCTAATTTTGAATCTGGAAGAGCATCGTGCCGGCAGCAGCCACTAATGTTGGCGGATAGCCGTTTTTATTCAAATAATTTGCGATTACCAGCGCCCCGGTCAGATGTAAGGTCTTGTCGGGGCGCTGCTGTTTCAGCCATTCCTGGAGTCCTCCGCTTTACCGACTCCTCCCACATAAGCAGGCATTTGTAATTTTCCTGCAATTGTTGCTGCACTTTGTTGCATAGAGCCACATTACTCGTTAATAGTCCAGCCCTTAGTCTTTTCTGTTTCGGCAATCTTGATTCAAGCCTGCCCTATGAGCCATTGGCAAATTAATAAAAACATCTGGATTGAACTGATTGCGAGAAAAAACTGCAATCGGATGCTGCATGGTAAAGTTAAAATTGAGCTCCGAAAGCTGGGAAAGCAGGTGTCTTGCCAGAGCCATCGCGTAAATTCTTCCTGGAAGAGCGAAGCATCCATATAATAGCCATTTCGTTATTGTTTAAACACTGTCTATGAAACTTTCTGAGACAGGCAGTTGAGGAATTGTCCTTATCAGATCATAGTAAAAGCGGAAGAGTAGCGTTGTTGAAAAAAAATATTGCAATCGGTTGCAATTCTAAAAATTTATCTCCAAGTTTATGTCGGATTACAAACAAATGTTTGTTTAAGTCGGAGCTTATGCAGAGAAACTACTTACCTACTTTATTCGTGGCTGATCTTCAAAGCCCTTCCAAGGCAGCTCAGGTTGCGGGGAGCCCGGCAGGTGGCAGGCAGTGGGTAAAGCAGAAGCAGCCAACCATCAACACACAGGGGCCTGTGTGGGGCAGCTATAGATGCCTTTTTAAGATCACTAACAAACCACAGAGTTATATTCCGACAGGTAAAAAATTACGCATTTCATTAAAATTGCCAACGTTGGCATAACACTCAGGTCCTATTATTTGATGTTTCACTATAACAGAAAAGACCATTTTACAGCAGGGGCAGGTGCATTTCTTTATGAAAACCCGAATGAACCTCCCGCAGTTTATCGACCTCCACAGCAGAATATCTCTCACGGGTATATGCTTTCTATTCTCACTATTTAACGGTTAAACCTCAAAACAATACATATCTATGAAATGTGATTTTACACAACAAAACAGAATCATGACGCTGCCTCTGGGAAGTCAGAAAAGCGTGCTGCTGGCAGCTTTGCTCCTGGCTTTTCTGATGGTTAGCCTGCCCTCCTTTGCGCAGACAGGAGGCTTTGCAGTATCCGGCCGGGTTACGGACGAAGCTGGCGCTGGTTTGCCCGGCGTGACGGTGCTGCTGAAAGGAACATCCACTGCCGCGCCAACAGATATCAACGGAAATTATTCGCTAACGCTCCCCAACGGAACAGGGACGCTGGTGTTCTCATTTGTTGGCTTTGTAACCCAGGAGGTGCCCGTTAATAACAGATCAACCCTGAATGTGAATCTGAGTTCTGACTCCAGGGCCCTGGATGAGGTAGTGGTTATTGGCTACGGTGTGCAGCGGCAGGAAGCCGTGACAGGTTCAGTGGCTTCTATAGGCGGAACGGAGTTAAACCAGGTGCCCTCAGCAAATATTTCCCAGGCCCTGCAAGGACGCATGCCAGGTGTTGAATTTTCGCAGTCTTCTTCTCAGCCGGGTGCCACCTCCCAGATACGTATCCGGGGTACACGCTCTTTGACCGCTACAAACGATCCGCTGGTAGTGTTGGACGGTATTCCTTTTCCAGGGTCTATTGGCGATATCAATCCAATTGACATCCAGAGCATTGACATCTTAAAGGATGCCTCTGCAACTGCTATTTATGGTTCCCGTGGTGCCAACGGTGTGATATTAGTTACAACTAAATCAGGTAAAGCAGGGCAAAAGCCACAGATATCTTTTAACAGCTTTATTGGCGCAAAAACAGTGTTCTCCAAATATCCGATGATGAACGGCGAAGAATTTTTAGCGCTGCGTCAGGCTGCGGGGCAGTTTGCCGGTCAGCTTGGAGAGGATGAGGCCGAAGGCGTAAATACCGACTGGCAGGACATGCTTTTCAAGACAGGAGTAATCACCAGTCAGGATATAAATGTTTCGGGCGGAACCGAGAAAGGCCGCTACAGTTTCAGTGGCGGTTACTTTAAAGACCAAGGCGTAGTACCCACACAGCAATACACCCGTTACTCTATGCGAGGCAGCCTGGATCAGGGGGTAGGTAAGTATATCCGTTTAGGTTTTACCACAAACAATAATTACAGCACTACGGAAGGTGGAAATATTGGCTTGTACAGCACCTTAAGTGCTTCCCCGATTGCAAATCCTTATAATCCTGACGGCTCCCTGAAAAGAACCGTAAGGCTGCCTCTGGATGAACAATGGGTATTTGAAAGAAACCGGATAGAAGACTTAAGCGATCGCTGGCTGAACCAAACCAGAGTGCTTGCCTCTTATAACAATGTCTTTGGTGAATTGGCGATTCCTGGTGTGGAAGGGCTGAAATACCGCACGAACCTGGGCTTAAACTACCGCCATAGCCAGACAGGTACCTTTACTGGCGAGGGAATTAACGCTGTTACTCCCACAACTCCTTCAAGCGGCACACTCAGCAATTCTGTTACTGCGGACTGGACGATTGAAAACATCCTTACCTATGACCGCACTTTTGCTCAGAAGCACAATATAAATATAGTTGGGTTATATTCAGCGTCTCAGACCCGGTTCAACCGTTCGCACATTCTGGGGCGAAATATTCCTTCAGATGCCTTTCAGTTTTATAACCTAGGATTGGCCACTGACGAAATTACCGTTGATCCCAACCAGCAGCAATACTGGCAAACAGGCTTAATGTCGTGGATGGGACGTGCCATGTACTCATATGATGACCGCTATATGATCAGTGCAACTGTGCGATCAGATGGTTCTTCTGTGCTGGCACCAGGTTATCAATGGAATACGTATCCTGCTGTTTCAGTAGGCTGGAACATTGCCCGGGAATCGTTTATGCAGGATGTCAGCCTTATAAATATGCTTAAGTTGCGTGTTGGCTATGGTCAGACTTCTAACCAGGCTGTAACTGCTTACTCTACTTTAGGACGCCTGGCTACAAGACCTTACAACTTTGGTCCTACTGACTACCAGACAGCTCTATGGGTAAACCAGCTGCCTAACGACAAATTAGGGTGGGAGTTTTCTAAAACATGGAACTATGGCCTGGATTTCGCTATCTTAAACCACCGCTTGTCAGGTACAGTAGAGTATTATGTAACTAACACGGAAGATGTTTTGCTTGGCCTACCCCTGCCCAGAACATCAGGTGCGGAGAGCTTTACAACCAATATTGGCTCCACGCAGAACAAAGGTATCGAGCTTGCCCTTAACGGTGTCATCCTGGATGACCTTAACGGCTGGACGTGGGAAGCGGGTGTAAACATGTATTCCAACCGCAACAAAATTGTGTCTTTAGCAGGCGAGCAGCAGAGGAACGAAGGCCAGTGGTGGTTTGTAGGCAGCCCAATCAACGTTATCTACGATTTTGAGAAAACAGGCCTGTGGCAAGAGGGAGATCCTCATCTTAACATCCTGGAGCCAGGTGGTAATATAGGCATGATAAAGGTACGCTATGCCGGCGACTATACTGCTGATGGCACACCAACAAGACCCATTGGGCCACAAGACCGCCAAATTCTGGACACAACTCCTAACTTCCAGGGCGGATTCAACACACGGGTTGCTTACAAAGGCTTCGACCTGACTGCAGTTGGAGCATTTCAGAATGGAGGCATCCTTATTAGCACGCTCTATGGTTCGTCAGGCTACCTGAACATGTTGAACGGACGACGCGGAAACATTAGTGTAGACTACTGGACACCAGAAAACACGGATGCCAAATATCCAAAACCAGGTGGCGCAACCAGCGGAGACAACCCCAGGTATGCCAGTACTTTGAGTTATTTCGATGCGTCGTACCTGAAAATGCGCACCATTACGTTGGGTTATAATTTTACTCAGAACAACTGGATTAAAGAAGCAGGATTCAGTAATCTGCGCCTCTATGTTACGGCACAAAATCCTTTTGTTTTATTCTCGCCATATAACAGAGAGTCTGGCATGGACCCTGAGACCAATTCCTATGCCGATCAAAATGTGGCTGTAGCGTCTGGTACTCCTCCTCGCTTTCTAACAATCGGCACAAACGCACCTGCAACACGCAGTTATTTGGTTGGTTTAAATGTTACTTTCTAAAAAGATACTCATGAAACGATATAAAATTAAGAAGATAATAAGCACGGCTGCCTTAACCCTGGCCTTAGTAGGGTGCAAAGATATCCTGGATGAACAACCCCGCAGTATATATGACCCCAGCTTTTTCCAGACGGAGAGAGGGCTGGAGGGTGGCTTAACATCGATGTATGCGCACTTGCGCTGGATATATGGCGATGCCTACTACTATAACGCCACCCTTACAGGAACCGACGAGGTTACCTATGCCCAAAGCGCTGATGAGAACTTCCTGGTAATGGACTTATCCGGCAGAGGTGTCATTAACTCCAACAACAGCCGTGCCGACAGGTTATGGGAGAATGCATTCCCTAATATCAACACAGCCAGCGGCATTATCGAAAATGCTGCATCAGTTGGCACTGTTTCGCCGGCACTAGTTGCTGAGGCAAGATTTTTCCGCGCCTTCGACTACTTTTTGCTGGTGCAGACGTTTGGTGGAGTGCCATTAGATCTAGGTTCAGGGGAGTTAAAGTTTAACAGAACACCCAATCGGAATTCTGTTCGTAACACAGTGCCAGAGGTATATACCAAAGCCATATTCCCTGATTTGATCAAAGCTGTAGAAGATCTGCCTACAACCGGACGAATGATTGGCGGAGCAACCCAAACATTAGCACGACTATATTTGGCAAAAGCCTACTTAACTTACGGGTGGTGGCTGGAGAATCCCAATAATATTCCTACTTACCCGGCTGCACAACGGGTCGACCCTGACGGCCATAATGCCCAGTGGTATTTCCAACAGGCTTATGATATAGCAGCTTCAGCCATAGATAATCCAGGCCCTTTCGGTTTGATGGAAACCTTTTACGATGTGAACCTGGCGCAAAACGATCGCAACAAAGAAATGCTGTTGTATGCCGATCATACCGAGACAAACGAGTTGTATAACGGTGGCAGCCTTACCTTTGGCTCTGGCGGCGCGCCCGACAACTTTGCCGGCTGGATGATGACATGGAACTACACCAACATCAGAAGTTCAACTAGTGGAACAAGTTGGTCAAACCCTACTGTTTCTTCTGTTCAACGCGAAGCTGTGCAGGCTCTAGGACGTCCCTGGACCCGTATGGCACCCACGATTGGAGCCATTACAAATACGTTTGCAGACAAAACCAACGACTCCCGCTACGATGGCACCTTTACAACTGTTTATCGGGGAAACTGGCCGAAAGGCGGGGTTTCTAACCCTATGCTTTACAATGCCAACTTACTGCCAGTTCAACCAGGTGATGCCATTCTCACATTCCTGAACGAGGAACCCGCTGGAACTATTACTTATCCTGAACCAGGTCAGGCAGGAAGAAGTAATGTGGGGGCAGGAGAACTTCCGGGAAGAGCCGACTTTGTAATTTCACCGCGAGGTATAAGCAGGATCGTGTATCCTGGTCTCTGGAAGTTGGGTCCGTACCGTACTGACAACGGCAGTGGTTTAGGACAGCCGAACGCTGGCAGTACCCGCCCCTTCCATATTGCTAAATTCTCAGAACTGTATTTTATAGCTGCTGAAGCTGCTGTAAAGGGAGCTACTCCGCAAGCTGGCAAGAGTGCCAGAGAATTGATAAACGTTATCCGTGCACGCGCCGGTAAGTGGCGCTGGAACAACAATGGTAATGTTGCCAAAGTAGAGGACAACAGTGCAGCCATGGTGGCGGCAACACCTGCCACTATAGATATTAACTATATTCTGGCAGAGCGCTCACGTGAGTATTTTGGCGAGGGCTACCGTTGGTATGATCTAGTACGTACTCAAAAGTGGAATGAACTCGCTTCTACCTACGAAATTGGCGGTGTCAACTACGGGGATCATACACCTGTAACTGTTACACGTACCATAGAACCATATCATTATCTTCGCCCAATTCCGCAAGCACAGCTGGATCGGATGGATGTAAGCCCGGATGTAAAAGCCGCTTATCAAAACCCAAATTATAATTAATATGCTTTTCATTTGGAGAAGCTTGGTGGGGCAGCCGGAACTACCAAGCCTGCTTTAAAGCAGAATTAAATATGAATAGGGGCGAATGCTCTAAACATACTTTAATTCTATATTAGCTGAATTTGTTATTGTAATAAAGAGTTCGATGAAAGGGCTGCTCCTTGGGCAGCCCTTTCATCGAACTCTTTATTACAATAACCTTGAAAAGGTTATCAACTACTTTCATTTAACACTTATACGAAAATGCCATTACTACAAAGCTGGCGCTGGTACGGCCCCAACGACCCGGTAACACTCCAGGACATAAAACAAGCAGGTGCCTCCGGCATTGTAAGCGCCTTGCACCACATGCCGCACGGCGAAATCTGGCCGCTGGAGCAGATTCAGGAACGAAAGCGAATCATAGAAGAAGCCGGCTTTACCTGGGCCGTGGTGGAGAGCGTGCCGGTGCATGAGGCCATCAAAACCCGCAGCGCCGACTGTGGGCATTACCTCGAAAATTACCGCCAGACACTTCGCAACCTGGCAGCCTGCGGTATAACCACTGTATGTTACAACTTTATGCCCGTGCTCGACTGGACCCGCACGAACCTGGCTTATGTGCTGGAAAACGGAGCCAAAGCGCTTTATTTTGATTGGACGGATCTGGCTGTTTTTGACCTGTTCATACTTAAAAGGGCAGCGGCAGCGCAGGATTATGCCGAAGCTGTGGTGGCCGAAGCAAATAAGAGGGCAGAAACCTACCCAGCGTCCTATCTGAAGCAGTTGGAAGACATCATTCTGATGGGCGTTCCGACCGAAGGCAGCATTACGCTGGAGCAACTGACCGCAAGCATCGGCATTTACAAAGAAATCGGGCACGAAGGGCTGCGCGAAAACCTGGCCTACTTCCTGGAGTCTATCATGGACGTGTGCGAGGAAACAGACATCAACATGACCATTCACCCGGACGATCCGCCTTACCCTATCTTGGGCTTACCCCGCATTGCCAGCAACAAGGCCGATCTGCTGGATATTATTAACCGGGTAGACAGAGCGCCAAATGGTATCTGCTTCTGCACTGGTTCCCTGGGGGCTGGCCGCCATAACAATGCGGTGGAGATCTTGAAGGCTGTCGGGCATCGCGTTTATTTTGCGCACCTGCGCAACGTGCTCAAAGATGAGCAAGGCAACTTTTTTGAATCTGATCACCTGGCTGGTGATGTGGACATGTACGGGGTGATGCGGGAACTGGTCGCGATAAACCGCAAGCGTGAGCAGCCCATTCCATTCCGCCCCGACCATGGGCACCAGATGCTCGACGACCTGCACAAAGTTACCAACCCCGGCTATTCGGCTATAGGCCGCCTGCGTGGGCTGGCCGAGCTCAGAGGCCTGGAGATGGGGGTGGAGCGGTCGGTTTTCGCTGTCTGAGCAGCAGCAGCATCAGCAGCAGGTGTAAAGTCCTCCGGAGGAGTCTTTTTATTTAAATAATTGGGGAAATAGAACAAATTTCACGGATGTAGTGCGCATGTAGCCAGTCATATTCGGACGCACGACACTTTGTTAGATTTCCATAAAACCACACACGAATGAAGTTAATCAGCTTATCACCGACACAGTCAGGAGCATCAGCTACGAAAAGGTTTATGCTGCCTTTGTGGCTGGTATTAGCATTTGCGCTTCCTTTTTCTGCCGCAGCCACGGTAGGTCAAAAGCCTTATATTTCGACACAGCAGGGCAAAGGGAACTTTACCTTGTCAACAGCCGGTAAATCAGCCCCGCTGTATGTGCTGTATGTGAGCGGCCAGGACTTTGCTGGGGTGGTGCGGGTGGCAAAGCACCTGCAGGCCGACATGAAGCGTGTAACGCAGGCAGAACCAAAGCTCACTGTCAGCAACTCCCTCACCGTAAAAGACAAAGAGGTTGTACTGATCGGCACCCTGGGCAAAAGCCCGCTGATCGACAGGCTGGTGAAGCAGAAGAAGCTGAATGTGGAAGGTGTTGCCGGAAAGCGGGAAACGTTCCTGATTCAGACGGTAGAAAAACCAATGAAAGGGGTGGAACGGGCACTGGTGATAGTGGGCAGCGACAAGCGTGGCACCATCTACGGTATGTACGACCTCTCGGCCCAGATCGGGGTGTCGCCGTGGTATTACTGGGCCGATGTGCCGGTGCGCCAGCAACAGAACCTGTTCGTGCTACCAGGGCGCCACACCGAGGGAGAGCCCGTGGTGGAGTACCGTGGTATTTTTATAAACGACGAAGCACCAGCCTTGAGTGGTTGGTCGAGAGAGACCTTTGGCGGCTTCAATCATAAATTTTATGACAAGGTATTTGAGTTGCTGCTGCGCATGAAAGGCAACTACCTGTGGCCCGCCATGTGGGGTAGCGCCTTCAGCGACGACGATCCGCTGAACGCCTCCCTGGCCGATGAATATGGGGTGGTGATCGGCACTTCGCACCACGAGCCGCTCATGCGCGCGCACGACGAGTGGCGCCGCTTTGGCTCCGGCCCCTGGAACTACGACACTAACAACGCTAATCTGCAGGACTTCTGGCGCAAAGGCATCGAGCGCATGGGCACCAAAGAAAGCATTGTCACGGTTGGTATGCGGGGTGACGGCGACGAACCCATGAGCGAAGAGAGCAACATTGCCCTACTCGAAAAGATCGTGGATGACCAGCGCAAAATTATAGCCGATGTAACTGGTAAACCAGCCTCCGAAACGCCACAGTTGTGGGCCCTTTACAAAGAGGTGCAGGAGTACTACGACAAAGGCATGCGCGTGCCCGACGATGTGACCCTGCTGCTCTGCGACGACAACTGGGGCAACCTCCGGAAGCTGCCCAAGCCAAACGAAAAGCCACACCCTGGCGGCTACGGCATCTATTACCACTACGACTACGTAGGCGGCCCCCGCAATTACAAATGGCTGAACACGAATCCTATCCCAAGGGTTTGGGAACAGATGCACCTGGCCTACAAGTACGGAGCCACCAAAATCTGGATCGTGAATGTGGGCGATATCAAACCGATGGAGTTCCCGACCGAGTTCTTCCTGGACTATGCCTGGAACCCCGAGAAATGGCCGGTGGAAAGGCTGCAGGAGTACACGCAGCTCTGGGCGGAGCGGGAGTTTGGCAAAGAACATGCCACAAGAATCGCTGATTTTGTAAGCCGATATACCAAATACAATGGCCGCCGCAAGCCGGAGTTGCTGGCCCCGAATACCTACAGCCTGGTGCACTACCGCGAGGCAGAGCGTGTGGTGGCCGAATACAACCAACTGGCAGAAGAGGCCGAGGAAATCTACAACACACTGCCGGCAGCCTACAAGGATGCTTATTACCAGCTGGTGCTGCACCCCGTAAAAGCCTGCGCCAACCTGAACGAGCTGCACGTAACCACCGGCCTTAACCGGCTCTACGCCAGCCAGGGCCGCGCCGCTGCCAACCAGATGGCGGTTAAAGTAAAAGAGCTGTTCCAGAAAGACCAGGAGCTGAGCCGGTATTATAACAAAACAATGGCCGGCGGAAAATGGAACCACATGATGGACCAGACGCACATCAGCTACACCTACTGGCAGCAACCGGAAAAAGATGTGCTGCCAGAGCTGCAAGAGGTGAAACTGCCAGCCGCAGCCGCCATAGGCGTGGCCGTGGAAGGGAGTGAAGCCTGGTGGCCGGAGACGAAGCAGGAGGCAGTGCTGCCTGTGTTCGATCCCTATCAGCAGCAGTCGTATTACATAGATGTCTTTAACAGAGGCGCAACTCCGTTTGATTTTACTGTGCAGGCGGGTGCACCCTGGCTAAAAGTGTCGGCTGCCAAAGGCAGGGTGGAGCAGGAAAAGAGGCTTCTGGTAAGTGTAGACTGGCAGCAGGCGCCGCAGGGGCAGAACCGTATTCCGATCACCATTAATGGGCCTAAGGGCAGCAAAGTAGTTGTGCAGGCTGTTGTTAATAATCCGGTAGCAAAGGCCGGGCAACAGCATGGTTTTGTGGAAAGCAACGGCTATATTGCCATGGAGGCCGAGAATTTTGCCCGTGCCATAGAAACAACTGAGGTGAAGTGGCAGTTGCTGCCAGACCTGGGCCGTACAGGTTCAGCCATGACGCCATTTCCGGTAACGGCAACAGCGCAGAAGCCCGGCGGTAAAAAACCGCACCTGGAGTACCGCATCCATCTGCAGCAGGCAGGAGAAGTATCGGTGCACGCTTACCTCTCCCCAACGCTCAATTTTAACGATACGGAAGGATTGCGCTATGCCGTTTCTATCGATGATGAGGCACCACAAATCATCAACATGCATGCTGGCGAAAACGGCAGGCTATGGGAACAGTGGGTAGCCAACAACATCAACATAAAAACATCGAAACACCAGGTAAAGAAGCCTGGAGAGCATGTGCTTAAGTTCTGGATGGTAGATCCGGGTGTGGTGCTGCAACGGCTGGTGATCGACACAGGTGGCCTGAAACCCTCTTACTTAGGACCGCCGGAGAGCTTTAAGCAGCCGGCAGAAGTTGCTAACTAAAGAAATTAACTCTCTTAATGAACACAACACGTGGTAAAGCTACCAGCATAAAGCAGGCAACTCCCCATTATAAACTGGTGAAAATGCTACAACAGCGCTTATCAGAGCAGGTTTGCCATATTCTGTAATTTCTAATTTGACAAAATCCCACATGCTCCTGCACAGGAAATACTTTACATTGATTATTTTACTTGTACTGCTACTCCCATTAACAACGGCAGGGCAGGTAAGGCTGCCAAAGCTGGTGGCAGATGGCATGGTGCTGCAGCGCAACACGCAGGTTAAAATCTGGGGGTGGGCCGCAGCCGATGAGAAGGTAACAGTTGATTTTCTGGGCAAGACATATGCTACTACTGCTGATAAAGCAGGAGCCTGGGAAATGCAGTTTTCTGACCTGAAAGCAGGCGGCCCCTTTAGCATGACCATCACAGCAAGCAACACTATCACCCTTCAGGATATCCTGGTAGGCGATGTGTGGGTTTGTTCCGGGCAATCGAACATGGAGTTGCCCATGCACAGGGTGCAGCCTTTGTATGAACAGGAAATAGCTGATGCCAGTAATGCGTTTATCCGCTACTTCGATGTGCCTCAGAAGTATAACTTCAACCAGGAGCAGGCAGACCTGGAGGCAGGACACTGGCAAAGAACCACCCCGGAGACTGTGCTTCAGTTTTCGGCAGTCGCCTACTTCTTTGCCAGGGACCTGTACGAAAAGTATAAAATTCCGATCGGGCTGATTCATGCCAGCCTGGGCGGCTCACCGGTAGAGTCGTGGCTGAGCGAGGAGGCTTTAAAACCTTTTCCGGATCAGTACCAGGAAGCACAGCGATTTAAGGACACGGCACTGATCAGCCAGATAGAAGCCAGCGACAATGCCCGGATACAGGCCTGGTACAAAGAACTGGGGCAGCAGGACAAAGGGAATAAAGGTCCTCAAAAGTGGCATCACCCTGCTTTAAACACCGCTGATTGGGCCACCATGGAGGTGCCGGGCTATTGGGCTGAAACCGAAACTGGGGCAGTAAACGGAGTGGTTTGGTTCAGAAAGGATATTGAAGTGGAGGCGGCTGAAGCCGGGAGACCTGCCAGGCTTAACCTGGGCCGGATTGTAGATGCCGACTCTGTTTTTGTGAACGGGCAGTTTGTAGGCACTACCAGCTACCAGTACCCGCCACGCTGGTACACCGTTCCGGCCGGTGTGTTAAAAGCAGGAAAGAATACGATAGCCGTCAAAATTATAAATGAGCGTGGGCAAGGCGGGTTTGTGCCCGACAAGCCATACCAACTGACCCTAGGCAACCGAACCCTAGACTTAACCGGCACCTGGCAGTACCGGGTTGGAGCTGAGGCAAAGAACCTGAAGCCGCAGACGTTCATCAGGTGGAAGCCGGCAGGTTTGTACAATGCCATGATCGCACCGCTGCTGAACTACAGCATAAAAGGCGTGATCTGGTACCAGGGCGAGTCAAATACCGGAAAGCCAAAGCTGTACCAGGAAATGTTCCCGGCCATGATCCAGGAGTGGCGGAAAAACTGGGGACAGGGCAACTTCCCGTTTCTGTATGTGCAGCTGGCCAACTACATGAAAACTAAGGCACAGCCCGCCGAAAGTAACTGGGCGGAGCTACGGGAGGTGCAGCGCCAGGCGCTTGCCGTGCCAAACACAGGCATGGCAGTGGCGATTGATCTTGGAGAATGGAATGATGTGCACCCACTCAACAAAAAAGATGTAGGCAAAAGGCTCTCGCTGGCCGCTCAGAAGATGGCTTATGGCGATAAATTAGTCTATTCAGGGCCCATTTATACATCCATGCAGATCAAAGGAAACAAAATAGCCCTGACCTTTGACCATACAGGAAGCGGTTTAGTGGCCAGAGGTGGGCAGCTGAAGCAATTCGCTATTGCCGGACCAGACAAGCAGTTCGTGTGGGCGAAAGCGGAGATAAAAGGCAACAAGGTCATTGTCTGGAGCGACCAGGTCCAAAATCCGGTGGCCGTAAGGTATGCCTGGGCCGATAATCCGGAGGGGGCTAACCTGTATAACAAAGAGGGGTTGCCGGCTTCCCCTTTTCAGGCCGAATAGTTTAAGTCCGGGCTGCAGGCTGCCTGTTTTTTGTGTAAGAGCAGTAGAAGCAGCAACAGTTTGTAATGTCTCCGGAGAGGCTTTTTCATTACAATAATTGGCAGAAGTCATTGCCTTTTTATCTGAGCATGTGCATGGCAAAGTGGACAGCTTTCATCTGAAAACAGTTTCACACAGGTTCGGCTTAGCTGGGTTGGGCAGCAGCAGGCAATGCCGCTGGAGGGCCTGTCTTATTAGAATAATTGCTCCCTGAGCCAAGGAGGAAAGTAATGAAGAGGTAGTGCATTTTATCGTCCACCCATCTGAGAACGAATCTATTTGGTCTAACATTTAAAATTTATAACTATACATATGAACAGACACTCCTATTACAAGAAAGCAGTTTTCCTGATGGCCTTTGCCTCGGTATTTGCTGCCGGTTGCCAGAGCAACAACACCGAAACGCAGGTGCAGGAAGAAGAAACCCAGGCATCGGCAACCGGAAACAAACGATACCTGTCGGAGCCTTTGGTCACCGACAACTTTACAGCAGACCCATCGGCGCATGTGTTTGAGGGCAAGATCTACATCTACCCGTCTCACGACATAGATGCCGGCATTCCGGAAAAAGACGATGGCTCACATTTCGACATGCGCGATTACCATGTGTACTCCATGGATAGCGTGGGCGGCCCTGTACAGGATCATGGCGTGGCACTCGACATTAAAGACATCCCGTGGGCCGGCCGCCAGTTGTGGGCCCCGGACGCAGCGCATAAAAACGGCAAATACTATCTCTACTTCCCGGTAAAAGATAAGGAAGATGTTTTCCGGATCGGGGTGGCCACGAGCAATTCGCCAGCAGGGCCGTTTAAGCCGGAGGCAAAGCCCATCGCCAACAGCTACAGCATAGACCCAGCCGTGTATACAGATACCGACGGAAAGTCTTACATGTATTTCGGTGGCATCTGGGGAGGGCAGTTGCAGCGCTGGAGCTCTGGTACGTATAACCAAAACGACGAATATCCGGCCGATGATCAACCGTCCTTAATGCCAAAAGTGGCCCGTATGAGTGCCGACATGCTTAGTTTTGATGGCGAAGTAAAGGATGTGCAACTGCTGGATGAAAACGGAAAACCGCTGCTGACCGGCGATAATGATCGACGTTTCTTTGAAGCGGCCTGGGTGCACAAGCACAACGGCAAGTATTACTTCTCGTACTCCACCGGCGATACCCACAACATTGCCTACGCCACCGGCGATAGCCCCATGGGGCCATTCACGTACCAGGGCGTGATCTTAAACCCGGTAGAAGGCTGGACAAACCACCACTCCATCGTAGAGTTCAAGGGCAAATGGTACCTCTTCTACCACGACACGCAACGCTCAGGCAAAACACACCTCCGCAACATTAAAGTAACGGAGCTGCAGCATAACCCGGATGGCACCATCCAGACGATTACGGCTCAGACAGAAGAAGCATAAACACCTGTGTAAGCCAGTGAAAAATCCCGGTTCTGCTTCGAATAAAGCAGGGCCGGGATTTTTTGTGTGCTGGCAGCTAAATTACTTTACTTTGGATTTGGGCCCTTGCTTCCTGCTGGCGGCAGCTTTTATGCAGCCACGTTATTCGCCTCCAATAAGACACTTTCTGAAGTCTGCCAGCCTTCCTGGCTCTGGACTGCGTGAGTTATAAGACTTGCAATTTCCAGTTATCGATTCGATGTAAGAAGCACTTTAGCATTCACTTGCTAACCCAAAAGTTGTGGCCTGCGCCTATTTTTTTGATAGTTCTTCAGCTCTTGAAATAGCTTCACTGATGTTTTCAAGGATATTGTTTCTGCCAATAAGTGAATAGAGGTCCGATTTAAACAATTCTTCCCTTACCTGACGGTTAGCTCCTGAAATAACAATGGTTGTGCCTCGTGCTTTTAATGTATGGTTAAACTCTTTCAGTCTATTAATGGCGGTCGCATCAATAAAAGGAACGTGTCTCATTCTAATAATTAACACTTTGGGTTCCTGCTTCAGGTCTGTCAGGAATTCCTGGAATTTTTGCGATGCTCCAAAAAACAGAGGCCCGTTTATTTCATAGAGCATGGTGTCGTCTGGAATAAAGGGCAGTTCTTCTTCAAACATTTTTTCGCCATCCTGATCAGAGGCGCCAAAAAGGTTTTCTGCATTATGGATGGTTGTCGCTTCGCTCATGCGCTTCATAAAAATGAAACTTGATAATATCATGCCTATTTCGATTGCCAAAATCAAATCGAAAAATACGGTAAGAAAGAAGGTGGTGAGCAGGACCATGATGTCCATCCGGTTGCTTTTGAGTAAATCCCTGAAATGTCTCCATTCGCTCATATGGTAAGCAACCACCACGAGTATGCCTGCCAGGCAAGACAGTGGAATGAGTTTTGCCACCGGCGCAAAAAGCACCATGATGAGCAATAGAAAAACAGCATGAACAATTCCTGCAATGGGTGTTCGGCCGCCATTCTTGACATTGGTTGCTGTTCTTGCAATGGCCCCTGTGGCGGGTATGCCACCAAAAAGACCAGAAAAAACGTTGCCCGCCCCCTGGGCCACAAGTTCCATATTGGAGCGATGCCGTCCGCCTATCATTCCGTCTGCGACCACCGCCGAAAGCAGGGATTCAATAGAACCTAGCAGCGCAATGGCAATAGCGGGCTCGATAAGTACCTGAATAACTTTAAAGTTAATGACTGGTATTTGCGGCAGCGCGATTTTGTTGGGTATCTCTCCAAATTTGCTTTCTATGGTCTCCACAGGCAACTCAAAAAAGTATACGAGCAAGGTGCAAAGCACGATAGCAACCAACGAGCCTGGCACTTTGGTGGTAATTCGATAAAAATTCAAGGCTATCAAGACCGTGCCCGTCGCAATGCCGAGGGCCGCCCAGTTTATACTGTCAAGATTCTGAACGTAAACCAGCCACTTATCAACAAAGTCTGGGGGAACGGATTCTACCTCTAATCCCAGAAAATCTTTGACCTGTGTGGAGAAAATGACCACGGCAATGCCACTCGTAAAACCCACAATCAACGGATATGGAATAAATTTCAGGTAGTTGCCCAATTTTAATACACCAAGCCCCATAATCAGGAAGCCAGCCATAAAGGTGGCAATTGTGAGACCTTCCACACCATGTTCCTGTACAATGCCGAACACAATAATGATGAAGGCACCTGTAGGGCCGCCTATCTGCACGCGGCTGCCACTCAGAACAGAAATCACAAGTCCTGCAATAATGGCTGTAATAAGGCCCTTTTCTGGCGATACACCCGAAGCTATGGCAAAGGCTATGGCCAGGGGAAGTGCCACAATCCCTACAATGATTCCTGATAAAACATCCTTGGTAAATTGTTTCCTGCTGATGCCTTCTTTTAGCAGCGAAAATAATTTGGGCGTAAATTCATTCTCTTTCATATACCTGAAAGTTCAACTGTACATACTTTCATGTCAGATCAGTAACGGCGGAACACGGACATAGGTGCATAAATGCCGAATTTGGGTCTTCATGATGATTGTCGCTTATAAAGATATTGCCAGGGTCAGTTAACGAAAGCTGGCTGGTATTGTGCCATCTTGCTTTTTGCTTATGCTCCTCCGTTTATTCCATTAACTGCCGGTGCAGGTAAAATTATTCTTTTTCGACCTTTTTACTTCCAAAAAGCCGTCATTGGGCAGTGCTATCTGATGGCCCCTATAATCTTTGGTGTTCCTATATTCGCTTCTGCTACAACTGCTGTTAGTGATCCACGCCTGGAGGCCAGCAAAAATCTACCTGCGCTTTCGGAGACTTAGGCGAGGACACAGCTAATTGCGTCACCAGTTATTCAGTTTGTTAGAGAGCCTGGTCTAAACGGTATTTCATCCTCCTTAGCAACTAAACTGGGCTGATGTGTTACTGCAGTTGTGAATACAGATAGTATCTTTTTCAATAAGTTAAATGGAAACCTACTTATATACTATAAGTTAGCGGATACCTTCCTGTTTATTGTAGTTTGCCAGTAAGTCGCCAGAAAAAAGTCCCTATATTCTCTAAGCCTGCTCCTATTCCATAAAATTATTAAGTATAAAACCAGAGGCAATATTGTCCAGCCAAAAACTAACATTATAAAAGTATACATACCTGAAGTCATAGCGAAAACTAATGGAGTCCAAAGTACCAAAAAACCAATGACCATATACAACGCAGTGAGGTATTGGCTGTTGTAAGGTATGATTACTCCTTCCATTCTTGCCTCTGAATTTGTTTCACCGCTTTTAAGATTCATATGGATTTCGCCCATTCCCCTGTATGGATTTAACATCTTAGGCTTCACATTAATCTTTATCATTCCATCAGAAACTGTGACTTCATCAAAATATACAGGACTACTGCTAAGAAAGCTAAAGCAGTCTCTCTTTTTGCCTTTTTCATGAGCTATAACTTCAATTATTTTATTTCTTGATTGATTTACCTCTGCTGAAAATGGCTCATTGTATCGTTTAAGAATCTTCTTCATAATTAGAAGTTACCGCTAACGGAATTAGTGCAGCCGATAGGCGAGGCGTAGCCGAGCTTAAAGGCTGAACCTGGTTGTAGATAGTCATTTTATTTTTACTTCAAGAAAATTGTTTAGTAGCCCACGTCTTCTTTTCGGAAGTATAAATTGGAGTTCTTCTTTTGAAGTAAAATTGGTTGTATCAGATTTTGAAATAATTTGCACTTCTTCAATTGAATTATGGATTTCAGTTAATTCACTTTTGGTCCAAAAACCAAAACCATAATAAATTAACACTTCTGATTTCATACCTTTAGCAATTAAAGAAAATTCAGCAGAATCTGATTCTGAAAAAAAATACCTTGAGTTCGGTTTTACTTTAACTCTGATGGTTATATCCTCTCGCATTTTGTTTTTTATAGTCAGCGTCTTTGCTGGGTCACAACTTACCAATGTGGCCGTGGTGAGTACAAATAAAAGTTTTCCTACAATTTTCATTTTGATTCTCTACAACGGTTGTATAGCAGTAATACCCCCCAACATACGCTTATCAGCACTATGTACATAGGAGGATTTGCCTTTTTGGCAGAAGATAAGAACCAAAAATGATTAGTCTCCTTCTCCCAATAAAAAAAGGATCTGTTAAGGCTTGTATTTAAGTCAAATAAACGAATTTCTCCTACAGTCAATTCGCTAAAGGCCTCACTACTTCAACAGGCGGTTACCAATTCTTCTCCGGGCTTTTCATGATCCTGAAAAGTTGGCAAACCCAGGTAAAGGTCAACTACAGCAGCAGCAGCAGCAGAAACCTCTGGAAGGGCGTTTTCATTCAAATAATCTGAATCTTCGACAGTTGCCTAATTCGCGGCAGGGCAAAAAAAGAGCCTGCCTGGTATTTACCAGACAGGCTGCTTAAGGAATATAGGGGTAGAGTAAAAAGTTAGCTTGTGTTGTGATTTAGGGTTGTGTAAGGATTTGAAAAGCTTTATTTTTTTGCCGCTGCCTTTACCACCGCATAAAAAGCGGGCTTTGGCTGATACTCCCTGTCAAAGAGCATCGGGTAGCTGGTGCGGCCTCTGATCGGCCAGTCGTTGAGCCAGGAGTCGCTGTCGGTTACGCCCCAGAAGGTAACGCGGCTGATCTTGTCTTGGTGCTTGCGGAAGAGGGCAAAAATCTCGGCGTAGCGGTCTGCCAGCTGCTGCTGCACATCGTCAGGCAGGCCATTGGTATACACGTTGTATTGCTGGTCAAACTCAAAAGTCGCGTCTATGTCTGCGCCTTGTCGGTTGCTGGGGTTCGGCAGCACGTCAATGTCCAGTTCCGTTATTACTACTTTGGCACCGGTTTTTGAGAAAGCCACAATGCTTTCTTCAATCTGCGCAATAGTAGGCGTTTTCAGGCCCCAGTGGCCCTGCATGCCAATGGCATCTACTTTTATGCCTTTCTCCTGCAGACTCTTCACCAGCTTGATGGCTCCGTCGCGCTTGGCAGGTTTCCACATGTTGTAGTCGTTGTAGTAAAGTTCTGTGGAGGGGTCGGCTTTTTTGGCGAACTCAAAGGCCCTGGCCACAAAGTCGTCGCCGATCTGCTGCTGCCATTTGCTCTGGCGCAGGGTGCCATCGTCGTTCAGGGCTTCGTTTACCACATCCCAACCATGGATTTTGCCTTTGTAGCGGCCGGCCACTGCGTTTATGTGCTCCTCCATGCGCTGCAGCAGTACCTCCCGGCTGGCCGGCTGGCCTTCATTGTCTTCAAATACCCATTTCGGTGTTTGCTGATGCCATACCAGGGCGTGGCCCACCACAAACATCTTATGCTTCTGGCCAAGCGCCACAAAATCGTCGGCAGGCTTAAAGTTGTAGCTGTCTGGCCGTGGGTGCACGCTCTCCCACTTCAGCAGGTTTTCAGGGCTGATGGTATTGAAGTGCTTCCCGATAATGGCTTCTGCCTTGGGGTCTCTGCCACTCACCTGGTTCAGGTTCAAAGCGGCCCCAATATAAAAGTCTTTTTTGTACAAATCTTTAAGTACGGCATCGCCTTTCTGTGTACTGCTGATACAGGCCATTGCCAGGAAAGCCGTAAGCCAGATACTTGTTTTTTTCGGTTTCATTGATAGTTTCTTTAACGTTTTGAACTGGTGAGGGGCAGCAAGCTAAAGCCGGAATTATTCCAATCAAAACGGCCCTCCGGAGGTTCTGCTGCTTGCTAACAGATCGGTTGCGCGAGGTATGCAGCCTTACTTGGTCTCCTCACCCGATAACCGAAAAATTAAAATCCGATGGAGTTGCCGCCGTCTATCGGCAATACCGTGCCGGTTACATACTTGGCCGCATCGGTGGCATAAAAGTAAACAGCCTCTGCCACGTCGGCTGGTGCGCCCAGCCGGCCCATCGGTGTTCTGGACAGCACTTTATTTTTACGCTCCGGGTCGTTGTCGAGCGCCTTCGCCGACATGTCGGTGGCAATAAAGCCGGGCGCGATGCAGTTTACCCGGATGCCGAGCGGCGACAATTCTACGGCCATGGCTTTGGTCATGCCCTCTATGCCTGATTTGGCAGCTGTATAGGCAATTACCTTCGGAATACCATATTGGGCGGCCATCGAGCTGATGTTCACGATGCAACCCTGCTCTTGTGGCAGCATTACCTTTACCACCTCCCGGCTCAGGGCAAAAACAGCTGTCACGTTCGTGAGGAGCACTTTCTGAAAATCTTCGTCAGTTACCTCCACAAAAGGTTTTTTCATGTTCACGCCGGCATTGTTCACCAGAATATCGATGCGGCCGAACTCAGCTGCAATTTCTTTTACCAGCCCCGGAATGCCATCCAAGTTGCTCAGGTCGAAGGAAATGCTGGTCACCATCTCGCCAAATGCTTCTCTGGCTCGCTGGAGCTTCTGCTCGTCTCGCCCTATAATGATGGTCCGGATATTGTTCCGGACAAATTTTTCGACAATAGCATACCCTAAACCTGAGCCACCACCGGTGACAATAGCAATTTTAGGTGCTGCAGAAGTATCCTGGTTCATATGTAATAAATTAATTATACTCTTGGCTGTTTTGGCTGTTGATTGTTGGTCGTCAAACTATGGAATTGTTGAATTGTTCATTAGGGATTAACCTCTTTACTCTTACTTTCTACCTCTAAGCTCATTCACTCACTCATTCAATCATTCAAAATTCCTTCTAAATCCCCGGAACAAATTTGGGATCCAGGTTCATGTAGTACTCCAGGGTTTCGGCTGGTTTTTCCAAATCGGATGGGATGGGTCTTTTGGAGAACGTCTGGAAGTACAGCAGGCAGGCGTCGCGCCACCATTTGGCTTCCTGCTCCTGGATCTTCAGCAGCGACTGTACGTGTGCAAATCGTTCTTCGTCTACCTTGCCTTCTAAGGATGCCCAGGTGGATTGCATTTGCCGCACCTGGTCCACGCCTTCGGAGTAGCGGTAGCAGAGCTCGTTCCAGAGGGTCCGGCCTGATTTTAGCTTATGGTCCCACTTTACATGGTGGAACCAGAGCAGGAACTCCTCAGGGCAGGTTTTGATGTTGCCGAACTGCTTCTGCACCGGCGGTGCGTATTGGGCCAGCGCATTGCTGCCGGTTTTGGTGCGGTCGAAGCCTATTCCTTGTTCATCGGCGCGGTGGTAGTACACAGAGGTCCAGTCGGCGCGGTGCTTGTCTTTGATCCAGGGGCCGGGGCCGTAGTGGTGCGACCAGCCCATGATGTGGTGCAGGCCCAGCGGCGTCATATAATTCACCACGGCCTCGCGCGAGGTCATCATCATGTTCTGAACCGGCATGACAACGTTGGCATTGGAAGTAAAAGTCATTTTAATCCACTCGGCGGCGATCTCCTCAGAGCTTAACTGGTGGTTCCAGGCAAGGCGGCCAAAGGTGTACCAGTTCGATTGCCCGAACAAATGGCCGGTCCAGTTGCGGTCTGTGCCGATGTTGGCAACGCCGGCTATGCCCGTCAGCTGGTGTTTGTCTAGGGTGCCGTCTATTACCTTGGCGACGGTAGAGCCCTTGCCTTTGGCGTGGGTGTCGGCTTCCAGGGTTTCCTGGAACATGGGGGCCAGGTACGCCAGGTTGGTGCCTTGGCCGAGGTATTCCTGTGTGATCTGGAACTCCATCATGATCGGTGTTTTAGGCATGGCGCCAAACAGCGGGTGGAAAGGCTCCCGTGGCTGAAAGTCGATAGCGCCGTTCTTCACCTGCACCATCACGTTTTTCCGGAACGTGCCATCCAGCGGCTTGAACTCCGTATACGCTTGTTTTGCCCGATCGTCCGGCTCCTTGTCGTCGTACACAAAGGCGCGCCACATCACAATGCCGCCCTGTGGTGCCACTGCATCTGCGAGCATGTTGGCCCCGTCGGCATGGTTGCGGCCGTAGTTCTGCGGCCCCGGCTGCCCCTCCGAGTTGGCCTTCACCAGAAAGCCGCCAAAATCGGGTACGTGGCTGTAAATTTCTGCTGCCTTGTCTTTCCACCATTGCTGCACCGTTGGCTCGTGCGGGTCTGCGGTTTTGAGGCCGCCAATCTCTATGGGGGCGCTGAAGCGGGCCGTGAGGTATACTTTAATGCCGTAGGGCCGGAAAGCATCTGCCAGGGCAGCCACTTTTACGAGGTACTCTTTGGTAAGTACCAGGGCATTGGCATTTACATTGGTGAGCACCGTGCCGTTAATGCCGATAGAGGCATTGGCCCGGGCATAGTCGAGGTAGCGCTGGTCTATGTAGCCCGGCAGTCGGTGCCAGTCCCAGAGAGAGAAGCCGGCGTAGCCACGCTCCACGGTGCGGTCCAGGTTATCCCAGTGGTTGAGCACACGGTGCTGAATTTTAGGGGCGCTGCTTACAGCGAGTTTCGTGATGTCCTGCGAAGACTGTAGCAGCCTCAGGAAATGGAACGTGCCGTACAACACGCCAATGTCGGTGTTGGCAGCAATCACGTGGCTGTTGCGGCCATTGAGCTGGGTTGTCAGGATCAGGTAGCCTTCATCGCCTGCAGCTTTCAGTTTATCGCCGAGTTGCAATTGGGCAACCAGTGGAGAGCTGGCAGGCGTGCCGGCAATAAGGGTGCCTGCTTTGGTAGCTTTCTGGCCGAAGGGTACCTCCTGGCCAAGAAGTCCCCGGAGGCCCTGTGCCAGCTCGCGCTTTGCAATGGCCAAGGTCGGCGAATTCCCCTCTAGTATAACTTCTGTAACCTGCTGCCTGTACTGCTGCAGCCTGCTTGCGTCCTGCACCTTGTCGTAGCGGAGCCAGAGCCTGTAGCCGTCCTCGGCCTGCACGGGTAAGCCTGTGCCCAGCAGGAGCATCAGGAGCACAATAAGGGTGGGAGTGGTTTTTCGGATCATATAGTTGATTTACAAAGCGCAGCCGGGAGTGGCGGCTGGTGTTATGCTAAAGAAAACAAACATTTGTTTCGGAGATAAACTGGCACTATTCTATTTTGCTTCTTAAGGAAGATCCTCTTATGATTAATTCGGACCGGAGCGTGATGGTATTGGTGATGATGATATCGGATAAGCCGTTGAGGTGGTGGATCAGGCTGCGTACCGCCACTTCGCCCATTTCGTAGCCGGGATAGTTTACCGTAGTCAGGTTTGGCTCGATAACCCTGGAAACCGGGTCGTTGTTAAACCCGACCACGGCCATATCATCCGGAATCAGGATGCCGGCTTTCTGCAGTTCCTTCATACAACTGACGGCTGCCGTGTCGTTTGAGGCAAATATGCCATCCGGGCGCGGGTCCATCTGCAGGATCTGCTGAGCCGCCTCTACGCCAGCTTCCTCGCTCAGGTTCGTGATCAGAACAAAAGACTCGTCGAAGGGCAGGTTATTGTCGATCAGGGCGTATTTGTAGCCCTTCAGCCTGTCGGCATACACGTTGCGCTTTTGGTCGGCTGTGATGTGCACGATGCGCTTGCAGCCTTGTTTGGCCAGGTGGCTGGTAGCTTTGTAGGCGGCCTGCAGGTTGTCGATTACGATGCTGGTGCACTGGTTATGCTCAATTACGCGGTCATAAAATATAACTGGGGTGCCTTTGCTGATAAATGGCTGGAAATGTTCTATATTGTCTGTTTCGTAGGCCAGCGACACGAGCAGTCCGTCTACCCGGCTGTCGAACATGGTGCGGGCGTTAGTGATCTCCTTCTGCATCGTCTCCAGCGACTGGGTGATGATCAGGTTATAGTCGGCGTTGTTGGCTTCTTTTTCCATGCCTGCCATTACTGAAGACATGAAAGGGCTGTTGAGCCGCGGCACGATCACTCCGATGGTATGGGTGCGCTGCTTGCGCAGGTTGCTGGCAAAGATATTGGAGCGGTATCCCATCTGCACGGCCACATCGCAAATCTTCTGCTTGGTGTTCTTGTTGACTGCAGGATGATCGTTGAGTGCACGGCTCACGGTGGTAGGGGAGAGGTCGAGCTCCCTGGCTATATCGTAAATGGTTATATCCTTGTCCATAAGCGAAAATTTAGTCGACTTGTTGTTGCAATCGGTTGCAATATAAAAAAATCATTTAAGTTGCCCTATCATTTTTAAATAAAACTATTGGTTGAGGCAATTTTTTGTCTGCTCCACATTGCATAAAAATGCCCGTCAGAATTTTGTTTTTGCTCAGGCGTGTTGGCTGGCAATGGGAGCGCAGGCTGGTCGGTCGGGCGTTGGAGTATAAAACATTTGCTGATAAACCCGACGTTCCATTATAAGTAAAGGAATCGATTGCGCAGTCAGGCGCTTCAGGGGGTAGACAGAGTTTCTTAAGGCAGCACCTTGCAGTACGGCAGGCAAATTATTTGAATGAAAAAGGCCCTCCGGAGCAGTGTCTGCTGCTGCTGCCTTTGCGGTCTGAATAAAATAGCGGTGCGTGGTGCCATGGCTGCACTGTTCCTACTGCTGTTGCAGCATGTTCCAGTCAATTTCAGTTCCGGGAGTAGTTGCCTGCTGAACCGCCGGATTGCGGTTAAAGAAAATTATGTGACCTTACGCAAACTAGGATCAGGGCAGGGTAACCTAGAAAATCGGAAAAAACAAATATTAGCATTTAACTGCTAACTATCGTTTGTGAAAATGGATTTATCTTAGTAATATGCAATCGTTTGCGCAGCCTGGCCGGGTTTTGCCCCTCTTTTTGTGCTGTAGTAGGTGGTGGCTGGTTTTTGTCTTCCCTTGTCTACAGGGCCGGGAAATACCTGCTTAGCTGCCCGATATGTTTTATTTATACCCTTTCTGAATTTATGAAGATAATTTTTACAAAGTTACGCCGGGTGCTGTTGGTGCTTCTGATGCTGGGATTTGCAACGGCGGAGGCGCAGCAACTGGCGTTTCCGGGGGCAGAGGGCTTCGGTCGCTTCACTACGGGCGGACGGGGCGGCAAAGTGATGAAGGTGACCAACCTGAATGACTCCGGCCCGGGAAGTCTGCGGGCAGCTATTATGGAGGCAGGTGCCAGAACGATTGTCTTCACGGTCTCGGGGAATATTAAATTAACCAGCAGACTCAATATTACGAATGGTAACCTGACGATAGCCGGGCAGACCGCTCCCGGAGACGGTATCACGCTTCAGAACTATGAGATGGTGATCGGTGCGGACAACGTAATTATCCGGTACCTCCGTTTCAGGATGGGCGACCTTACCGGCAACCAGCAAGATGCCATTTGGGGGAGATATCAAAAAAATATTATCATCGACCATTGCTCCATGAGCTGGTCCATAGACGAATGTTCGTCTTTTTACGCCAACCAGAACTTTACCATGCAGTGGTGTTTGCTAAGCGAAAGCCTTAACAGGTCAGCCCATGATAAAAACGATCACGGCTACGGCGGCATCTGGGGTGGCGACAAAGCCACTTTCCACCACAACCTGCTGGCGCACCACAACAGCCGAAACCCCAGGTTTAACGGTTACCGTTCCGGTGTCAGCAATGGTAAATATCCGAACGAACATGTAGACTACCGCAATAACGTGGTCTATAACTGGCTTGGCAATAGCTCTTATGGCGGGGAGAACGGTAACTATAACATCGTTAACAATTATTATAAGCCAGGTCCGGCAACTCCTTCCAGCAGAAACAAGCGCATTATGCAGATATCATTTGAAAGTAATGCCTCTCTTGGTGTTGGGTACGGGAAGTTCTTTATTGATGGAAACTATGTGGCAGGCAATCCTACCGTTACGGCTGACAATTGGAATGGTGGGGTGGATTACGACAGTAAAGTTCCAGCTGCTGCACGACCAAGCGGGGTGAAGCTAACTGAACCGATTGCCTACGAGATGGAAACGCAGCATACTGCCCAGCAAGCCTACGAGGCCGTGCTGGAAAAAGTAGGTGCCAGCCTGAAACGCGATGCCGTAGATGTGCGGGTAATAGAAGAAGTGCGAACAGGCACAGCTACTTTTACCGGCTCTAGAACGGGGTACAAGGGTATTCTAGACTCCCAGACCGATGTTGGTAGCTGGCCGGAACTGGCATCTTTGCCTGCCCCGGCAGATGCTGACAACGACGGTATGCCGGATGCCTGGGAACTGGCGCAAGGCCTGGACCCGAACAATGCAAACGATCGTAACACGGTGGGCCAGGATGGTTACACGAACCTGGAGGTGTATCTGGACTGGCTCATCGAGGAGGGAATTACCACCAGCAGCAGTGTAGAAAAAGCCGCTCTGGAAACGGCCGCTTACCCAAATCCATTCTCTGACAAGATCACCTTCACTTTCGACACAAAGCAGAAAGAGCACGTGAGGGTAACCATACTGGACCTGTCTGGTAAAGTGGTAGCCACTTTACTGGATGACCAGCTTCGTCCGGGAGCTTATGAGGTGGTATGGGCCGGCACCGATAGCAAAGGCAGGCGCCTGACAAGCGGCATGTACCTCTACTCGCTGCAGATCGGCAAGGAGCAGACCGTGAAGCGGGTTGCGCTTATCAGGTAGTAAAGAGAACTCCGATCCCCTTGTGCAATGTGAGGCATTGAGTGTTGAGTTAATAGCAGATTATTCGAATGAAAATGGCCTTCCGGAGGCAAAAAAGAGACCAAAGCCAAAGGATGCAAGACTCTAAATTAGTTACGTGTTAATTTGTGTTTACCATTTACCTCCGAGTTTTCAAGTCAACCATGTAGCCATTTTACAATCGACAATTAACAAACAGCAATTATTCCAATGAAAAAGCCCTTCCGGAAGCAATCCTGCTGCAGCTTTAAATAAACAGTATCAGTAGCTTATTTTTATTTAATTAGATTCATCAACCAAAAAAAGAATAATGCGCCCTAACAAGTACCTGGCTTTCAGTTTACTGCTCATGCTCGGTTGCACCAACGAGCAACTCTTTACCCGATCGTCCACCAACAAAGCCCCTGCAGTCGATAAAGCTGTCGCTTCTCCTACCGGGGAGGTGTCGCAGGTGTGGGTGGCAGACGGGGGCAGAGGCTCCTACAAAAACCCGATTCTATATGCCGATTACTCCGACCCGGATGTTTGCCGGGTAGGAGAGGACTATTACATGACCTCTTCGAGCTTTAATGCCGTTCCGGGTCTACAGATCCTGCACTCAAAAGACCTGGTGAACTGGAATTTAATCGGTTACGCCCTGGACCGCCTGCCGCCTTACGACCACTTTGCTAAGCCGCAGCATGGCAACGGGGTGTGGGCACCTGCTATTCGCTATCACGAGGGCGAGTTTTATATTTACTGGGGCGACCCGGATTTCGGTATTTACATGGTGAAAACCAAAGACCCGGCAGGCCGCTGGGAAAAGCCGGTTCTGGTGAAAGAGGGAAAAGGCCTGATAGACTCGTGCCCTTTCTGGGACGATGACGGGCAGGCCTACCTCGTGCATGGCTGGGCAGGCAGCAGAGCCGGCATCAAGAGCATCCTGACTTTAAACAGAATGAACCCCGAAGGCACCGAAGTGCTCGACGAAGGGGTGCTGGTATTCGACGGGCACGACAGTCACCCTACTGTGGAAGGACCCAAAATGCATAAACGCAACGATTACTACTATATATTTGCCCCTGCCGGTGGAGTTTCTACAGGCTGGCAGCTGGTGTTGCGATCCAAAAACGTTTACGGACCTTACGAAGAGAAGATCGTGATGGATCAGGGCAATACCCCCGTTAACGGACCGCACCAGGGCGCCTGGGTAGATACGCCCAATGGCAAAGAAGACTGGTTTGTGCACTTCCAGGATGTGGAGGCCTATGGCCGTATTGTGCACCTGCAGCCGATGCAATGGAAAAACGACTGGCCCGTGATTGGTGAGGACTTAGACCGTGACGGCAAGGGCCAGCCCGTGATGACGCACCGGAAGCCAGCTGTGGGCAAAAACCATCCGATCTCGACTCCGAAGGAATCGGATGAGTTTGACGACCATAAACTGGGGTTGCAGTGGCAGTGGCATGCTAACCCGAAAGCTACGTGGGCTTTTCTGAATCCGGCCAAAGGGCAGCTGCGCCTGTTCACAGACCAGTTGCCGGAGAGCTACAAGAACTTCTGGGATGTGCCGAACCTGCTGCTGCAGAAGTTTCCGGCCGAGACTTTCACAGCCACCACCAAACTGAAGTTTACACCTAACGAGAAACTGCAGAACGAGCGCACCGGCCTGATAGTGATGGGCGACAGCTATGCGCATATTTCGCTGGTAAGTAAAACCGACGGTCTGTACCTGGCTTATACCAAAGGCGAAAAAGCAGAGAAAGGCACTCCTGATAAAGAGGAATTGCTGGGCAAACTGAACGGGAACGAAGTTTATTTCCGGGTGAAGGTGGATAAGGGTGGCATCTGCCAGTTCAGCTACAGCGAAAACGGAGCCCAGTTTAAAGAAGTGGGAACACCGCTCACCGCCATGCCGGGCAAATGGATTGGCGCCAAAGTAGGCGTGTTTGCTGTGCGCCAGGATAAAATAAACGACTCCGGATTTGCTGATTACGACTGGTTCAGAATTACGCCCTGAGGTTAAATGAATGAATGATTGAGTGAATTTTGAATGAGTGAATGAGTGAGTTGAAAGTTAAAAAGTTAGAGAGTTAGAGTTTAACCCTAAAGAACAATTCAATAATTCAACAAAAAACAGCCAGCAACCAACAACAAAAAAGCCATTAGTATATTAAATCATATGAGACCCAGAAAAACATTAACCAGCCGACTGGCAATTTGCATGGGAGTAGCAGGCCTTCTGTTCTCGTCGTGCCAATCTCAAACAGGTGCTTCCACAGTTGGAGCCGCAGGCTCTGCCAAAGCAGCCACCGCCGAGCACTTCGACATTTACGAAGGCGTGGAATTCGACATGCCCAAGGTAAAAGAAACATCTTTCCCCGATTACAGCGTCAGCATAACTGACTTTGGCGCGGTGGGCGATGGCCTTACCAAAAACACCAAGGCTTTTGAGCAGGCCATTGAGGCGGTGGCAGCAAAAGGAGGCGGTAAAGTAGTAATTCCGCGCGGCATGTGGCTAACGGGCCCCATCGTACTGAAAAGCAATATCAACCTGCATGCAGAGGCCGGTTCGCTGGTGCTCTTCAGCAAAGATTTTGATGACTACCCACTCGTAGCAACAAGTTTCGAAGGGCTGAACACCGTTCGCTGCCAGTCGCCGATCTCTGGCGTGAACCTGGAGAACATTGCGATTACCGGCACTGGTACCTTTGATGGGAATGGCCAGGCCTGGCGACCTGTGAAGAAAGGCAAAATGACAGAAGGGCAGTGGAATAACCTCCTTAAGTCGGGCGGCGTGCTAAGCGACGACGGGAGAATTTGGTTCCCTACCCAGAAGGTGAAGAAAGGCTACACCAGCACAACGAATTTCAATGTTCCGGATTTTACGGATAAAAGCCAGTTTGAATCTATTAAAGATTTTCTGCGCCCGGTACTGTTGAGCCTGGTTGGCTGTAAGACTGTATTGCTCGACGGTCCTACTTTCCAGAACTCTCCTGCCTGGAACCTGCACCCCAACATGTGCGAAGATATTATTCTGCGTAACCTGAACGTGCGCAACCCCTGGTACTCCCAGAACGGCGATGGCCTGGACCTGGAGTCCTGCAAAAATGCGCTGGTGTACAACAACTCCTTCGATGTGGGCGACGACGCCATCTGCTTTAAGTCGGGCAAAGACAAGGACGGCCGTGACCGTGGCATGCCTACCGAGAATGTGATCGTGAAGAACAACGTGGTGTACCATGGCCATGGCGGCTTTGTGGTGGGCAGCGAGATGTCGGGCGGCGTAAGGAACGTGCACGTATCTAACTGCACCTTTATGGGCACCGACATCGGCCTGCGCTTTAAGAGCACACGCGGCCGAGGCGGCCTGGTAGAGAACATCTACATCTCCAACATCGACATGATCAACATCCCGACCCAGGCCATCAGTTTTAACCTTTTCTACGGCGGCAACTCCCCCACCATGGACGAGGCAGAGAGAGGCAGCGGCGAGGTGAAGGCAGCCCCCAAAGTGCCCGTTACGGAAGAGACGCCTTCGTTTAAGAATATCTACATGAAAGACATCCGTGTGTCTGGTGCCAACCAGGCGCTGGCCCTGCAAGGTCTGCCAGAGATGAACCTGCAGAACGTGCGCCTGGAGAATGCCGTGCTGAAAGCCAAAAAAGGAATAACGGCGGTAGATTCTGATGGCATTGAGCTGAAGAACGTGCAGGTAATTACGGAGGAAGGTCCGGCAATCACTATTTTCAACACGAAAAACATGAAAGTAAGCGGCCTGACCTATAACGAGACAAAGGAACCGGTTGTGAAGGTGCTGGGACCGCTTACGCAGAATGTGCAGTTCGACGCCAAAGATTTTAAAGATATGTCGAAGCAGGTGACTAAAGGCAAGGACCTTAACAACAATGCCCTGACGATGCAATAGCACATTGCCGCAGCTTATTCGCTGCAGTGAATTGACCTTAACTTTTTGCCAGAATTAATGCAAGCTCAGACCAGGCCAGCCAAACGGCTGCCTTGGTCTGAGCTTTTTTTATGGGAGAAGCTCACTACTTGTATTCGGGTAAAATCTGTTGGATAGAGCAGCAGCAGAAATTATCTCCGGAGGGCCTTTTTGATTAGAATAATCCGTAGGACCAGATTTTTTATTGCTTCTTAAACTGGCCCGACAATACTCCGTTGACCGTACGCAGCCCAAAACCAGCCTGGTTGTGCAGCGGCAGTGGCAGCAGCTCTAAAAGCCTCCGGAGGCCGGGTTTTATTTACATAATCTGGCTTTTCGGTTATACCCCTAACCATCGCAATGTCTGCCTGCTCCTTTTCAGCATCTCACACCGCCTGGTACGAGAAAAGCAGGATTAATTAGTGGGCGGGCGCCCGGACCGTGAGATTTGCCTGACGCTTGTGCCTCACCCAGAAATTGCTTAAGTTGACATAAAGCCGCACCAGGTCAGCTGTGCTGACAAAAGTTTGCCCGGAACAGGCTAATGAGTTTCGCAGTCATGATAAACCAGCACATAGAGTTATGGAAGAAGACAGTTTACACGCCAGAAATAAGTTTCTCTTTTTCAATAAGGCATACATTGCGGAGTTTGTGTATGGCGGCATAGATGGGGCCATCACCACGTTTGCGGTGGTAGCAGGTGCCGAGGGTGCCAGCCTGGGTATTTCGGTGGTGATTATCCTGGGCCTGGCCAACCTGATTGCCGATGGCTTTTCGATGTCGGTTGGCAATTTTTTCTCTACCAAAGCAGCCAGAGACAATTTCGACAACACCAAGGCCACCGAGTATTGGGAAGTAGAGAATATGAGGGAGCAGGAAGTGGAGGAGATCCGGTCCATTTACGTTGCCAAAGGTTTTACCGGCGATCTGCTGGAGCAGGTGGTGGCGGTGATCACCTCCAACAAAGAGGTGTGGGTCGATACCATGATGAAAGAGGAACTGGAAATGACACAGGACGACAGGACCCCGGTTAAAACCGCTTCCGTCACGTTTTTCAGTTTTGTGCTGGTTGGCTCCATCCCGTTGCTGTCCTACATCTTTACGGCCGGATCAGACTCGCCTAACCAAACAGACCTGTTTCTCTATTCCAGTCTGCTGACTGGTACAGCGCTGGCCATTGTGGGGAGCCTGAAGAGCGTCGCCACCAAGAAGAACGTTGTGGCCGGCATAGCCGAAACGCTGCTGCTGGGTGGGCTTGCTGCCGTGCTGGCTTATTTTGTGGGCGATGTGCTGGAAAGAATTCTACTGTAGGATTTCAGAAATACCCGGAAGGCTGTGAACACGTGTTGGCCCTCAAAATAAACTTAACCGGAATACATATTCTGGTCCCGACAGCCTGCCTGCAAACATATTACACTATCTGTAGCAGCAGCTCTGAAAAGCTCCGGAGGGCCTTTTTCATTAGAATAATTCGATGGCCTTACAACTTATTACCTGGAAGCGCTGAAGTAGCAGAAACTGCTATAGAAAACCGGAACAGGATAATGCAGGATAACATCGAAATTGATCTTTGTTAGTATTGATGAAAACAAGAGTTTTTACTCCTGACAAATTTTCCAAACAAAAACCTGAAAATGACCCGCCCACTGCACTTCCTGCTACTTTTTTTGCTACTTCCCTCCTTTCATATTTCCGCACAGGACTTTGTGCTGGTAGATGCCACCACCAAAGTACAGCTCGTGTACGATCCTGCAGAAGCCAAACTCGACTCCATTTCTGCCAATCTACTGGCGCAGGATATCGAATTGGTGTCCGGTTACCGGCCTGTTGTGCTCACCGATATCAGCAAAGCCAGCGGCAACGTCATCCTGGTCGGGAGGGCAGGCTCGCGCATGGTGCAGCAAGTGCAGGGCAAGCAGGCCTCAGCGGTAAATAACCTGCAGGGCAAATGGGAAACCTATGCCCTAAAAGTAATGAAGCAGCCACTCCCCAATATCCGTAACCTGCTGGTGGTGGCCGGCAGCGACAGGAGAGGCACCGCGTTCGGAGTATTTCATCTGTCCGAAAAGATAGGGGTTTCGCCCTGGTACTGGTGGGCCGATGTAAAGCCGGTGCAGCAAAAGGAACTGAAACTTTCAGGAGTTGATTTTGTGTCAGCGCCGCCGTCGGTGAAGTACCGGGGCATTTTTCTGAACGACGAGGACTGGGGGCTGCAACCCTGGGCAGCGCAGAACATCGATACCGATATCAAAGATATCGGCCCGAAAACCTATGCTAAAATTTTTGAGCTGCTGCTGCGCCTCAAAGCCAACCTGATCTGGCCTGCCATGCACCCAAGCACAAAAGCCTTTTTCCATTACCCCCAAAACCCGAAAGTGGCCGATGCCTATGGCATCCTGGTGGGCACTTCGCATGCCGAGCCAATGCTGCGCAACAACGTGGACGAGTGGAACGAAAAGACCATGGGCTCCTTCGACTACTTCAGCAACAAAAAAACGGTGCATGATTACTGGGAGAAACGTGCGGCAGAGGCGGGCAATCTGGAGGCCATCTACACGCTGGGGATGCGTGGCGTACACGACAGCGGCATGAAAGGGGCCAGCAACAGAACGGAGGCGGCCAAAATGCTCGAGCAGATTATCGCCGACCAGCGGAGCATGCTCCAGAAACGCGTGAGCAAGAACGTGGCAGCCGTTCCGCAGGCCTTTACCACCTATAAGGAAGTGCTCGAAATATATGACCAGGGCATGCAACTGCCTGAAGATATCACCATTGTGTGGCCCGACGACAATTATGGCTACATCCATCGGCTCAGCAACGAGCAGGAGCAGCAAAGGCCTGGCGGGTCGGGGGTATATTACCACGCCTCCTACTGGGGCCGGCCGCATGATTACCTCTGGCTCGGCAGCACCCATCCTGCCCTGATCAGAGAAGAAATGGCCAAAGCTTATGAAATGAAGTCGCGGGAACTGTGGGTGCTGAACGTGGGAGACATCAAGCCACTTGAATATAATATCCAGCTGTTCCTGGATATGGCCTATCGCGCAGACCCCTTTGTGCAAGACAGCAGGTACGTGAAACAGCATCAGCAGGCCTGGCTAACAGGAATCTTCGGGAAGGAAAAAGGAGCGCAACTGAACGAGGTGATGTGGCAGTACTACCAGTTGGCTTTTGAGCGGAAGCCGGAGTTTATGGGCTGGAGCCAGACCGAACCCACCACCCAGACAAATTACACCACCTACAACCATTTTTATTATGGCGATGAGGCCCAGCGGCGCCTGGATAAATATGAGGCGCTGGAGCAGCAGGTAAAGGACCTGCGCCAGAAAATAAGTCCGGAGCAGGCAGATGCATTTTACCAGCTGGTGTATTACCCGGTGGTGGGAGCCTCGCTAATGAACAAGAAATTCCTGTACCGCGACAAGCAGAAACTCTATGCGCAACAGCACCGGGCCAGCGCCCCGGACTATGCGCAGCGGGCAAGGCAGGCATATGAGGAGATCGTAAATGAAACAAGTTTTTATAACAACCAACTCAGCAGCGGCAAGTGGCGGGGCATGATGTCGATGAAGCCCCGCAACCTGCCCGTGTACCTGGAGCCTGTGCTGCCTGAGCTGAAAGTGGAAGCAGCAAGTGGGGCATGGGCAGTAGCGCCGGAAGGGTATGTAAAGGCAGATTCCTCACTTGTAACAAAGCCAGGGGAGCCCCTAAGGCTGCCGACGTTTAGCCCCTGGGGTAGTCAGCAGTATTTCCTGGATGTATTCCTTACGGGAGCTCAACCAGTTTCCTGGAGAGCAACATCTTCTGCCAAATGGATTACCCTATCTGAAACCAAAGGAGAACTGACCTCCGCTACAGGCCGGAACGAGAAGCGCCTGTGGATAGGCATAGACCGGCAGAAAGTGCCAAAGAAAATGGCTGCTAAAGGACACATCACGGTAAAGGGCGCTGGCCAGACGTTTACCATAGCCGTAGAAACTGTTGCGCCCGCGGCGTCTGCTCTTGCCGCCCATAAAGGTTTTGTAGAGGAGAATGGTTACGTATCGATCTTCGCAGAGAACTACAGCCGCAAAACCGACGAAGGCCCAGCCTCCTGGACTTTGGTCGAAGGCCTGGGGCGTACCGGAAATTCGCTCCTGGCGCTGCCGCTACAGCCTGCCCCTGAAAAGGAAACGGAGCAGGTTCAGGAAACAGCCGCCTCGGTGGAATATGACTTCTTCTTGCTCAAAGATGCTGCTGCCCCGGTCGTTACGGTCGCTACCTTGCCTACGCATCCGCTCACCAATCACTACAGCCTCCGGTATGCCGTGTCGGTAGACGACGGGCCGTTGCAGGTCGTGGATTTTAAAACCTTCGGCCGTAGCGAGGAGTGGAAACAGAACGTACTCAGCAACCGCGCCACACGCACCGTGAAGCTGCCGGCACTAAAGGCTGGTAAGCACGTGCTGAAAATTTATATGATCGACCCGGCTGTGCTGCTCGACCAGATCACCATAGATCTGGGAGGGTTGAAGCCAGCGTATGGTACTATCCCGGAGACAAAGAAGTAGCTTGAATTTTGCTTTTTAATGGTTACAAAACTGATGTTACGCAGCACTTTTCTAGTACGTAACAAATTATTCGCACAAGCAGCTTTTGCACCAATCAAAGTCTTTAAATTTTTGGAGAACAGCAACAAAGACCTCGCAGCGTGCGCAGCTCTTGCCAGCGTCCGAGCGACTTGTAGCTGCTCTGCCATACAAACACTCGCAGGAGCTGCGCACACTGCATGGTTTGTGCCATACCTGAATTATTCGAATGAAAATGGCCCTCCGGAGGCTAACCTGCTGGTGCGTAAGATCAGGGCATAAGACTAAGTTAACTCTACCTGCTGAAAAATAAAAACGCTAAGAGCAAAGCCCTTAGCGTTTTTTGAGTAAGATAGAAGATCAGATTATTCTACTATCACCTGATCGCGGAATACAGATTTGCCTGCTTCTACAACATAGATATAAACGCCAGGTTTCAAGTTTGTATTGGTGTATAAAACACTGTGCGTGCCGGCGTTGTAGGTTTTGTTGTTAGTTAATATGTCTGCCACCTTTGTTCCGTCATAAGCGAACAGCGTAATTTTTACTTTGCTTTTCTCTAGTAAAGTAAACTCAAATGTTGCTGAACCTGAGAAGGGGTTAGGGTAAACGATAGCCGTTACCTCTTTCGGTGCAGGAGCATTCCCTTTTGGCGAGAAATTAGCAGTAATTGTTTTGTCGCTGTCCATGGTAACGGTAAGTGGGGTAGCCGTGCCACTGGCGCTTCCGCTCCAACCATCAAACTTATAACCTGGTGCAGGGGTTGCTGTCAGTAATACCGTTTCGCCTGCCGTATAAGTGCCTTGCGAAATATTTACAGTTCCCTGGCCCTGCACTGTCACAGTCAGGTTATAATCGATGCGTGCAAAGTTTGCAGTTACAGATTTGTCGCCGTTCATGACAAGGCTTAAAGGATTGGTAACACCACTGGCATCCCCGCTCCAACCCGTAAACTGCCAGCCTGCAGCCGGGGTGGCAGTGAGCGTAACAGTTGACATGTGGGTGTAGGTGCTGTTGGTAGAGCTAAGGCTTCCCTGTCCGTTCACAGTAGATGTCAGGTTGTACACTATCTCTGTAAAGATGGCCTGTACCGTCTTGTCGCCGTTCATGGTTACAGTAACCGGGTTCGCGTTACCTGCCAGGTCGCCGCTCCAGCCGTTAAACTGCCATCCGGTAGCCGGAGTGGCTGTTAAGGTCACCTCCGATCCTGCCCTGTGTGTGCTGCCGACAGCGTTAAGGCTGCCATTGCCAGTAACAGTCGTAGTCAGCTGATAAGTTATCTCGGTAAAGGTTGCCACTACTTCTTTGCTGCCACTCATAAGAACCTCAATTGGGTTAGCAGTCCCGCTGGCATCGCCGTTCCAGCCTGCAAATTGCCAGCCATCTGCCGGTGTAGCTGTAAGCGATATGATTTCACCTTCGTTGAATGTACCGCCTGCGGTTACCTCACCCTGTCCTGCAACCGAAGTGGTTAACTGGTGCTGTATCTGCGTAAAGTTGGCCCCTATGGCTTTGTTACTGTTCATGGTCACAGCAAGCGGATTATCAGTTCCGGTAGCATCACCGCTCCAGCCGCTAAACTGCCAGCCTGCTGCCGGTGTGGCTGTAATTTCAGCAGTTGTACCTTCGTCAAAAGACCCGCCTGAAGTTACTTCTCCCTGACCTGTTACAGAAATCGTAAGCTGGTAGGCTACCGGCTGAGGATCTGTATTGCCTCCGCCATCTAGTTTGCCTACTCCAACTAAGGCAGGTAACGTAGCCGCAAGCGTGCTGGCATCTTCGAGGGTGTAAGCATAAGGCAGGGTAGTGGCATTCCACCACTCACAATCCGTCTGGGTTATAGAGTTAGCACCTGATGTACCTGTAAACAAGTTGCCTCTTTCGCAGATGTTACCTATGCCCGTGAACTTGTCGGTAGCCAGCGGTAATTTTACGTTTTCATATACGTTGTTTTCTACCAGGGCATGAGCGCCCTGACGGGCAGCCATACCGTAATCTGTGATGTTTTTCAGGTAGTTGTTGTACATGTGTACTGCTCCCCAACGCAGGCTCGGGTTACGGCCATCGGTGTTCTCGAAATAGTTGTGGTGGAACGTTACCCTGATCTGTCTGTCAACTGCTTCCGCATTGGAATTGTCTGTGTGGCCGATCAGCACCGTTTTCATGTGGTCGTGGAAGTAGTTCCAGGATACGGTCACATAACGGGAGCCATTTTTAATATCGAGCAAGCCATCATAGGTATCTACGCCTATGCCCGCTCCGATTTTGCTGTGGAACTCGTTATGGTCTACCCATACGTGCTGACACTCATCAATGGTGAGGGCATCATTCGGATAAAACACCTCATGAATTTTCAGGTTGCGTACGATCACGTTTTTGTAGTTCCTGAAGTTCAGCCCTACGTTCATCAGCTCGGCAGTGCTGCCAATACCAATTACCGAAACGTTGGCGCCATGCTTTATGGTAACCACCGTAGAAGAAGAAGCCTCAATTTTGCCGCTGATATAAACAATCTCTGGTGTTGTTTTATTTTCGCGGCTCAAAGCCCAGGTCTGCAGTTGCGCCAGGGTGGAGATCGTAATAATCTGGCCGCCTTCTCCGCCTGTCGTGGTGGTATAGCCTTCGCCGCTTACAGTGGCAAAACCGGCCATGCCAGCGTTAGAGGGAGCCGGACCAGGATCAGGGTCAGTCGTTGTTGGTGTGAAGGCTGCCACAACTGCCTTGTTGCCGTTCATAACTACGGAAGCAGTAGCAGAAGTGCCGCTCACGTCGCCGCTCCAGCCTGTAAAGGTATAGCCGCTTGCTGGTGTGGCTGTAAGCGTAACCTGAGTGCCTTCGGTATAAGTGCCGCCTGCCGGAGATAAAGTTACAGTGCCTCCGTTAGCCGGGTTGCTCCTGGCTGCCAGAGTATAGGTAACTGGAGCAGGCGTTTCGCCTCCGCCAGAACCAACCTCGTTGCTACAATCAGTGGCCTTTGGTCCGTTTCCGGTAATTTCTATCCACTCAATATCGCCCATGGCCAGCGATTGAATCACTTCTATTCTGATTTCGTTTACGCCGTTACCCAGCGTTACAGGTACCAGATCGGTAGTCAGGTACGAGGTGCTGCTGGCTGGTTTAGGGAAAGCCACCGCCTCGTTCACAACAGTGCCATTGATTAGGAGCCTGGCTGTCTCCTGAGCGGAGGAGCCTCCGCCTGCGTAGCGCCACTGCAGGGTATAGGTTCCGGCTGCAGGTACTTCTACTTTCCAGTTCACGCCTCTGCCGGCGGTGTTAGAAAGGTTAATAGTTGGAGTGCTTCCTACCAGCCGTATAGCGCCATCAAATTTGCACAGACCAGTAGCTGCCGTGGCAGAAGCTGAAATGCGTTCCGTTGTGATCTGATAGAAGTTGGCCACCAGGGTTTTGTTGCCGCTCATGGTTACTTCTGCCGTGTTTGCAGTGCCACTGGCGTCGCCGCTCCAGCCACTGAACAGCCATCCATCAACTGGTGTAGCCGTTGCCGTTACAGAAGTGCCTACTTCGTAGCTACCGCCTTCAGGAGAGAAGGTTACTGTGCCTCCGTTTTCTGGGTTACTGCTGCCAGAAAGCGTGTAGATAACAGGAGCAGGTTCTCCGCCTCCGGAACCGATTTCATTGCTGCAATCTGTGGCTACAGGGCTGATGCCGGTTACCTCTATCCACTCGATGTCGGCAAAGGCAGCAGCTACCGTTGTTTCGATTCTGATTTCGTTCACCCCTTTGCCTAAAGCCACGGTTACAGGTGCTGTAGTTAGGAAGGAAGTGGAGCTTGCTGGTTTCGGGAAGGCTACACTTTCCAGTACGGTAGCTTTGTTAACCAGCAGTTTAGCAGTTTCAGCGGCAGACGAGCCACCACCTGCATAGCGCCAGGTCATGGCATAGCTGCCTGCTGCAGGTACTTCCACCTTCCAGGTAATGCCCTTGGCCGCCGAATTGGAAAGGTTGACCACCTGCACGGAGCCAACGGTACGGAAGCTTCCATCGAAGCTGCAAATCCCTGTGGCTGCTGTGGCCGTGTTATCTATCCGTACGGTAGGTCCAGCTGGTGTACCGCCGCCTCCGTTTGTGGCTGTAAAAGTGGCTCCTGCGCTGGTATTTCCGTTGATGGTTACGGTTGTCGTAGCTGCTGTGCCGCTGGCAGCACCTGTCCAGCTGGTGAATGCGTAGCCCGTTGCGGCAGTGGCGGTGAGTGTTACTACTTCACCGGCTGCATAGCTGCTCTTGTCCGGATTTCTGGTAATACTGCCACCATTGGCAGGACTGGCAGTTACCGTTAAAGTAAAGCCGGAAGGAGTTGTTGTGGTACCGTCCGATTCTATGGCTCCCAGATCCGGGGCAGCCCCATTGTACGAAATTCCAGCCGAAGCAACGCCAGAATCAATCAGATTGCTTTCGGCAGCTAAATGGAGGAATCCATTTGATATAGGATTTGCATCCGGGCCAGGAGTTAGGGTCTGGAACGAGGCAGTGGTTACATTAAAAGTAGAGGCTCCATTGGTGAAAGAGTTAGGGCCTGCCATTGTGCCAACTACCTTGTCGTTGGAAGCTGATTGGAAAGACAGGTTATTCTTAAACACATGGGTGCCGGTTTCGAACGTGAAATTTCGCTGCGCGTTCTTATAAGCGGTGTTATTGGTCATCTCGATGGAGCCTGTGTTCCGGTTATAAGTAAAGCCATGCTTGCCATTGTTGAAGGCAATACATCTTCTTACAATGTGGTTCACAGCGATATCCTCGCCACCGAGTTTGAAGCCATTTTTGTCGCCGTTTCCGGAAGTGCCGCCTGTGGTAAGCGTGCCGTTGCTGTGAGCGATGCAATCTTCCAGCGTTACAGCACCAATAGGGCCTGTATCAGTTTTAGTGTACAAATCCCAGCCATCATCAATGTTGTGGTGCGCTACACAGCCTCTGAACACGTTTCCGGGTCCGGTGGTTAGCTTAGCAGCAAAGCCGTCAGCGTTCTCGTTGCCGGAATCCCTGTTGTCGTATGACTCGCAGTTCAGGATCAGGTTGTTAGATGGCCATTCTGCCACCGTAGCTGTTGAGGAATAACGGCCCAATTGCAGACCAGTGTCCTTATTACGACGGGTAATGGTGCTCTCAACGGTGTTGTTGTTGCCACCAATGAAAATGCCGTTGTCACCGGCCTCCTCTACGATCAATCCTTTCACGTGCCAGTAATTACCGTTTAAGGTAAGGCCTCTGTTGCTGGATAATTCTGCCTGAGCCGAGAAGTTCAGCACGGGCACTTCGCCCTGGTAGGCAAACAGGCGCTTTGGAGCACCAGGAGCACCATCGTTGCCACGGGCGATGTTAATGCCAACAGGCTCGTTGTATACACCGCCTCTCAGGTAAATATAATCGCCGGGAGCTGCCTGGACGATGGCATGCTGTATGCTTCTGAAAGGACTATCGATAGTGCCGGTACCGGCATCATCGCCAGTGAGAGAAACATAATACTTGGTTCCGGTCGTGCTGCCGTCATCACCGCTGCCGGCACCGCCACCATCTCCGCCGCCATCATTCCCGCCTGGGTTGGTTTGGGTAAAGGCAGCAGCAATGGTTTTGTTGCTGGTCATGCTGATGGTTAGTGGATTAGAAGTGCCAGTAGCACCGCCGCTCCAGCCACTGAACTCCCATCCGGAAGCAGGCGTAGCATGGAGGCTAACAGAAACTCCTTCGGCATATATACCGCCTGAAGGACTCACTGTGCCTTGCCCGGTTACAGAAGTGGTAAGCTGGTAGGTGACAGGTTGCGGCTGCGGGTCCGATCCGCCTTCAGCGTATACATCGATCACGCCAACACCAGCATACTGCTCCACAATAGACGGAACTTCTTCAGCGGTATGTAGCGCATGGGCATAGGCGTAGGGAATATTAGAGACACAGGCGCCCAGCTCTTTTTCATCAGACGTGTATTTAAAAGGGCTGTTGACCAGTACGTTGCCGGAGATATCGCCATACCCCACCACGCTGCTGTAGGCCGACACGTAGGGGTTGTTGACATTCAGGAAGTAGTTGTTCTCTATTTTAAGGCAGGCACCTATCCTGGAGTTGATGGCTGTTTCTACCACGTCTTTGTAGTAGTTGTTGAAAACGTGGCCGTTGCCGCCTCTAAAGAGAGGAAGGCGGGAGTTCAGGTTGCGGAAGTAGTTGTGGTGGTAGGTGATTTTCCTGTCGTAGGTGTCGCTTTCGGAGCTGCCGGAGAGGCTGGCTTTCCAGCTGTCGTGCAGGTAGTTCCAGGAGAAGGTGATGTACTCCGACTCTGCTTTTGCATCCAACAGGGCATCGTAATAGTCTTTGCCTACACTCTGATAGTCGTTGTAAAGCTCGCAATGGTCTATCCAGATGTGGTCGGCAGGGCCTTCGATGCTTATGCAGTCTTTGTCGCCGATGCGCACATGGTGCACTTTCACGTTGCGGACAATAACGTTGCTGGCTTTGTATATTTTAATGCCGATCCCATCGAATTCGCCGCTGGTTCCTATGCCCAGGATGGAAACGTCTTTCAGTTCCTTTACATCTATCTTGCTTAAGCCTGGCGAGTTTTCAGGTGTGATTTTTCCGGCAACGTAGATCGTTAAGGGCACTGTTTCTTTCTTTTTAGCGTTCAAGGCGGCCTGCAGTTCTGTGCCGGTTGTAACGGTAATGTTCCGTCCTCCCGCTCCGCCGGTTGTGCCGCCGGTTAAGGTGGCATATCCGACCAAACTGAAATCAATGGCCCCGGAAGGGAGATTGGTCGCGTATCCTATGTTATTAGCTGCGCTTAGACCTGCCTTGGGACTGTCCGGAGGATTAGTGGGCGAATGGGTTGAGGGAGCCGGCTTCAGCCAATTAGCAGAAGCAACTCCATTGCCAGAGGCAGCGGAAGCATAATTGCTTCCGAGGTAAGCGAAAAATGTGAGTAGGAATACAAATATTCTCATAAATGTTGATTTAAATGGTGAAAACTAAAACCAATAGATCCTAAAGTTTCTGCTCATCAGCCTCCTTTCTTTTGTTAGTACTGTTGCCAACCTTGGCGCCAGGAGTATCTTATTATATTGCCTTGCACAGGCAAAGTGACTTGTTAAAGTAATTTCGCCTCAGAGGAGAGGCTACAGCTATGACAAAGAATAGCCTGGGCTTTGTTTTAAGAAAAAACAAGCCTCGCGCGTGATGGAATGATTTACCAAATGCTTAGGAGTCAGAGCGGATCCGATAGCTGTACTGCTTATAGCCGCTTCCTGGTAGCCCGAAAGCCTGGTCTGGTTTTAGCCAGCACAACTGAATGTGAAATGGGAGTGCACTTAATAGAAAGAGGTGCTTTTGTTTCGTTGCATAAGTTGGCTTGCTTCCAAGTGGGTAACCGGAAAAGTGGGTGCATGCCGCTTAACTGAGACATTGCAGAGAAGCTGCCAAAAACTGGAGTAAAGTAAAGTTGCTCTCATAGTAAACTGTTTATAGTGATTTCTAAACCTGAAGAATTACATCAGCTACATCTAAATAACCAGCCTTAGCTCATTTCAGGCTGCACCTTGCTTCTGGATGAGGATCTTGAGGTCATCAAACGGGCAGGATGAAGGGCAATCGAATGCACAGGCTTTATGAATGAAATATGCCACCCAAACATTGAGGAAATCTAAGAATAAGAAGTTTATATATAAAATACTGAAGCTGATACTGCAAAAACAAACTGAGTATACTAAACGGCAAAGGAAAAGACAAGAACTTATGTGCAATCGATTGCGCATATGCGCAAAAAAATATTGGTAACTCTCCTTTCTAATACTGCTTTTGCGTTTGATAGTGTAAATATATACGATAAATTTTATGAAGCAAACTAACATTAGTTAAAATTAAAATTAGTAAGTGAATATTAGTGAATTGTGGGTTAATGGAACAAAAATATGGGTGACCAAAAGGGTAAGATGATACTACAGGATTTATATTTGAGACGATGAAACCACTTTACTGCCTGATTTTTAGTTCAATAAAAGCCACGGCAGACGAGTGCTTTAGCTTGATCCATCCTTGATGCCTGCTTGCCTGTATGATGGCAACTAGAAAGCGGTTGCTACCCTTGTTGGTAGGCGCTTGCAAAAACGAAAAATAATAAGAACTTTCCCGGGCAAAAATACCCAGTAGAACGTAAACCCTTCAAACTTCAGGCAGTTAACTTTCCTGAGGCCTTGCTTAGGGCAATAAGCCGTTAGTTTCTAGGGACGTGCGCATTTAATTAATTTCTTGATAGAATAATTAGCTTTTGTTCTTATTTAATAGTGTGAGCAATAATATTTTATCTGAAAAAGTGAAGAACGATTGTTTGTTAATTTGCTTTTTTATATTTAAGTGTTAAACTTACATTTATAATCGGTCGCCCGTTAATTTAATTACTGTGGCGGGTGTATTTTACCTAATCGTTAAAACTTAACCAATATGAAAAAAAGACTGCTCAGTTTTTTCCTTTTTGTTGTAAGCCTTTCTGTCTCTGCACAGAGCACGGCCACACTGTCTGCTCAAACTGACCCTGAACGGGTAATTAACCGGCACATATATGGGCACTTTGCCGAGCATCTGGGCCGGAGCATCTATGGCGGCTTTTATGTGGGCGAAGACAACAAGAAGATCCCCAACACTGCCGGTGTACGCAACGATGTGATAGAGGCTCTTAAAAGATTGAAAGTGCCCAACCTGCGCTGGCCCGGAGGCTGCTTTGCCGACACCTACCACTGGAAGGATGGCATCGGTCCTAAAAAAGATCGCCCTACTATTGTGAATACCTGGTGGGGTGGGGTAACTGAGAACAACAGCTTTGGGACCCACGATTTCCTGAACATGTGCGAACTGCTGGGCGCAGAGCCATACCTGGCCGGCAATATGGCCAGTGGCACTGTGCAGGAACTGATAGACTGGGTGCAGTATGTGAATTTTGATGGCGAAAGCCCTATGTCGAAGCTGCGCAGGGAGAATGGCCGCGAAAAGCCGTGGAATGTAACTTACTGGGGTGTAGGGAATGAGGCCTGGGGCTGCGGCGGCAACATGACAGCCGAATATTACGCCAATGAGTACCGCAAGTATGCCACGTTTATGGCTGGCTGGTCGAATGATAAGAATATTTTCAGAATTGCCTCTGGCGCGAACTCAGCTGATTACAACTGGACTGAAGTACTGATGAAGAACATTCCGCATAATATGCTGGAAGGCGTGGCCCTGCACCATTATGCTGTGATCGACTGGAACAAGAAAGGTCCGGCGAAAGATTTTACGGAGCAGCATTATTTTGCCACTATGAAAAGTGCTCTGTTTATGCAGGAACTTGTAGACAAGCACACTGCCATTATGGACAAGTATGATCCTAAGAAGCGTGTGGCCCTGGTGGTGGATGAGTGGGGCGGTTGGTACGAAGTGGAGCCAGGCACAAATCCCGGTTTCCTGTATCAGCAGAACACCATGCGCGATGCCATGATAGCAGGCGTGACCCTGAACATCTTCAACAACCACAGCGACCGGATCAGGATGGCCAACCTGGCGCAGACCATTAATGTGCTGCAGGCTGTTATTCTGACAGAGGAGGAAAAAATGATCCTGACCCCGACCTACCACGTCATGGAGATGTACAATGTGCACCAGGATGCATTTTATCTGCCGCTCACTGTTAAGACCACAGATTATACATTAGGTAAGGAGAAACTGCCGGCCATATCTGGTTCTGCCTCAAAAGACAAGAACGGAGCCACCCATATTACGCTCGTAAACATAGATCCTAAAAAGGGACAAGACATTACTGTTAGCATCGACGGGGCCAAATTCAAGTCTGTCACTGGCCGGGTACTGGCCTCCAAGAACATACAGGACCATAACACTTTCGACAAGCCGGATAACATTAAGCCTGTAAACTTTAAAGGAGCTAACCTGAAAGGCAACACCCTGACCGTGAAAATGCCTGCTGGTTCTGTCGTAGCGCTGCAACTGAAGTAGCAGCCTTAGTATGCTGTGGCAGTATGTTTTGTTGATAACATCTAAGAAGAATCATCTTGAAAATTATTAAGAACAGATCAACTGCTTTACAGGAGCATGCTGCAAACAAATTGGTTTGCGGCATGCTCCTGTTTTTATGTCTCTTCTCGATGGAGGCTTGCGTGCAAAAGGTAGCCCTTACGGCAGCAGCGCCCAAGCCTGTCTTCAGAGATCCGGTATTTGATGGAGCCGCCGACCCGGTGGTGATCTGGAACCGGCAGGAGGAGAAGTGGTTTATGTTCTATACCAACCGCCGCGCCAACGCCGACAGCCTCGATGGTGTAACCTGGGTGCACGGCACCCGCATCGGTATAGCTGAGTCTGCCGACGGTGCCAGTTGGACTTACCGCGACACCTGCGACATACGCTACCGGCTGACCGACTATACCCACTGGGCACCCGAGGTGATCGAATACCAGGGGCTGTACCACATGTACCTGACTTATGTGCCCGGCGTGTTTAAAGACTGGCGGCACCCGCGCAGCATCGTGCACCTGACCAGCCGGAACCTCATAAACTGGGAATATGAGTCTACGCTGCAGCTGGCTTCTGACCGATGCATAGATGCCTGTGTGTTTCCCTTGCCCGATGGCAGCTGGCGCATGTACTACAACAATGAGCGAGCCGGAAAATCTATCTTCTTCGCCGACAGCCCCGATCTCTACACCTGGACCGACAGCGGCAAGCGGGTAGTGGGCGATAAGGGGGGAGAAGGTCCCAAGGTTTTTCAGTGGAAAGACAAATACTGGATGGTGGTAGATAACTGGCAGGGGCTTGGCATTTACTCATCTGATGATATGGTAAACTGGAGGCGACAGGAGCAGAACATTTTGCAGGAACCCGGTAGCGGCGATGACGACCAGGTGATAGGCGGCCACGCTGATGTGGTGGTAAGCGGAGAAAGAGCGTTTATCTATTATTTTACACACCCCGGCCGCACCTCAGAAAACAAAGGCAAAGACAGCTACGAAACCAGAAGAAGCTCCATACAGGTGGCAGAACTCACCTATCGGGATGGGCAAATTATCTGCGACAGAGACAAGCCGGTGCATGTGGATCTGAAGGCTGCCCGTAAGGAAAACTAAAGGCTGCCCGTAAGGAAAACTAAAGGCCGGCAACAGAAATGCTGCGGATCAAAAAAATCTATTTTCTAACATCAATTTATTATAACTTAACATGAATATTAAATCCAGTTTAAGTAAAATAGCAGGAAGTTTGCTGCTGGCAGTTGCTACGTTTGCGGCGGCACCGGCTATGGCGAGTGCTCCAGTTGATACGCTTGTAAAAGCGACAGGAAACCCGATTTTTACGCATAAGTACACCGCCGACCCGGCTGCACTGGTGCACAAGGGCAGGGTATACCTTTATGCCGGCCACGACCAGGCACCACCCAGGCACGAAGGATACGTGATGAACGAATGGCTCGTATTCTCTTCGGAGGATCTGGTGAACTGGACGGAACACCCTGTACCGTTGGCACCAAAGGATTTTGCCTGGGCCAGCGGTGATGCCTGGGCCTCGCATGTGATTGAGCGCAACGGCAAGTTTTACTGGTACTCCACGGTTACGCATGCTACCAAACCTGGTAAGGCTATAGGAGTGGCAGTGGCTGATAACCCGATCGGGCCTTTTAAAGACGCTATTGGCTCCGCACTGATTACCAACGACATGACCACCGATACCAACATCAGCTGGGACGACATTGATCCAGCCGTATTTTTAGATGATAAGGGGCAGGCGTATCTTTTCTGGGGGAACACTATTTTATATTATGCCAAACTTAAAGCAAACATGATTGAACTGGACGGTCCGGTACAGAAAATTACCAACCTGCCGCACTTTACCGAAGCCCCCTGGATACACAAGCGCAACGGCTGGTACTACCTCTCGTACGCTTACCAGTTCCCGGAAAAAACAGCCTACGCCATGAGCAAAAGCCTGGATGGACCCTGGGAATATAAAGGGATATTGAATGAGATAGCCGGCAATTCCAACACCAACCATCAGTCTATCATCGAGTTTAAAGGCAAAAGCTACTTCATTTACCATAACGGAGGCGTGCAGACAGACGGTGGGAGCTTCCGAAGGTCGGTCTGCATCGATTACCTCCATTATAACAAAGACGGAACCTTGAAACGAGTGCAGATGACGACAGAGGGAATTAAGCCTGCTAAGTAGCGTTCGATTTCCGACTTGGCCACAGCCTCAGATTTTGACGACCAGGAGGAGATGATTATATTTTGAGGCAGGAAGATAAAAATCTAAGCCCCACTTTTCGGAATAGATATTTTCCGGGAAGTGGGGCTTTCTGGTTTGAATAGTTTCAACAACCTTTATTACAGCTAGTAAGGCCAGTGTGCTTTTCTGGCAATCTAGTGGCCTAGGTGGGATAAAGAATAGGTCTGCTTTATTAGGAGACTTTATCGATGCTTTTTATCATACCTAGACGAAATGGGTATTAGCTATTTCTATTCAAAGGGCAAATAAACCAAATTCTCTGTGTATACATAAGTTGGGTTGCATAATAATTTATAGAAAGTTGACATGACTGCAGAAGAAAAGGAAAGAC
>NZ_VFSD01000011.1 GCF_014332515.1 Pontibacter beigongshangensis
GGTTATGGAACATAATCACAGATAAAGCTTGTGCACCTTAATATAGGCGGCCACCTCGTCTGGCAGCATGTACCGGATGGACTTGCCCTGCCGGATGCAGTCTCTGATAAAAGTGGCCGAAATATCCAGCACAGGCGCCTTTACAAAAGAAACATTCGGAAGTGTTGTCGTGAGGTCGGTGGTGGCCGAGCCGGAGCGGGGGTACACGTATACCCGGTGGTAGTTCAGGATGCTCTCGTAGTTCTTCCACTTCGGAAACCCGGCCAGATTGTCTTCGCCGATGATCAGCACAAATTCGTAGCTGGGGTACTTTTCCTGCAGGTAGGTCAGCGTATCGATGGTATAGCTCGGCCTGGGCATATGAAACTCGATGTTCGACACCCCCAGGTCCGGGTTATCGCCGATGGCCAGCGAGACCATGTGCAGCCGGTCGAACTCGTGCAGGAGCGTGTTGCTCTGCTTAAACGGGTTCTGGGGCGACACCACAAACCAAACTGTGTCGAGGTCGGTGCTGGTGGCCATGAAGTTTGCCAGCAGCAGGTGCCCGATATGGATCGGGTTAAAAGAGCCGAACAGGAGCCCTACCTTCATGGTTACGCCTGCTCTGCGTTAAGAAAGTCTGAAACCAGCTTCTCCGCTTTGGCAAAGGCCTCCTCCAGGTTGTCGTTCACAATTACCTTGTCGAACTTATTCTCGAACTTGAGCTCAAACTCCGCTTTAAACACCCGGCTCGATATGCTCGAGGTAGAATCGGTGTTGCGGGCTGTAAGGCGCTTGGCCAACTCGTCTATGGAAGGTGGCTTTACGAAAATAGCCAGTGCGCTGTCTTTGTAGAATTCTTTTATACTTAGTCCTCCTTTTACATCCACATCCAGGATCGGGTATTTGCCGCTGGCCCAGATGCGCTCAATCTCCGATTTCAGGGTGCCGTAAAAAGCGCCTTCGTACACTTCTTCCCACTCCACGAACTCGTCTTTTTCGATCCTTCGCTTAAAGTCTTCGGGTGTGATAAAATAATAGTCTTTCCCGTTTTCCTCGCTCCGACCGCGCTTGTCGCGGGTGCAGGCCGAGATGGAGAAGTCTAGTTTAGGGTTCACCTGCAGCAGGTGCTTTACGATAGTGGTTTTGCCGGCACCGGACGGAGCCGAAAATATGATGATCTTTCCTTGCATCAGAGGTGTTATACGGTTTCCTGGATCCTGGTCTTAATAGAGTGAGCGAGCCGCTCGGGAACAATAACGCGCTTTAAATGGCCGCTGATAATGCTTTTCAGAAGCCTTTGCTTTTGATGGCTCTCGAAGCAGGGCACACACTCTTCAATATGGGAATTGAAAAAATACTGCTCTTCGGAACTTGCTTCCCCATCTATGACCAGATCTAAGATCCCTGCTACCTTCTCACAGTCTGTCTCGTTGCCTTCTTCAGACATTTTCTTGTACGCTTCTGTAAATCCTGTTTCCATCTTAACTTCAAACTCTAGTATTTTTTGTTAACTGTTATATCCCATACTTTTGGCATACTCCTCCAACTTTTCTTTCAGAGAATTCCGGGCGCGGTGCAGCCTCGATCTTACTGTTCCGATCGGTATGTCAAGTATCTTGGCCATTTCCTCGTATGTAAATCCTTCCAGATCGCACAGGATAATTACCGTCCTGAAATCGACGGGAAGCGCATTCAGGGCACTGGCCACCTCGTCGCCTATCAGGTCCTGCACGCTCTCTGTGCGCATGTCGGAGGTGGAAGCAACGCCTCCCTCGCCCTCTACGTCATCGGTGTTGTAATATCCTTCTACTTCGCTGTAGTCTACTTTAGCGGGTTGTTTGCTCTTTTTGCGAAACTCATTGATGAAGGAGTTCTTCAGGATTCGGAACAGCCATGCTTTTGCATTAGTTCCTTGTTCGAAGTAATCAAAAAAGCGATACGCCTTAAGATATGTTTCCTGCACCAGGTCGTTGGCATCATCTTCATCTAAGGTCAGTCTGTAGGCAAAGTTGTACAGAGGGGCCAATACAGGAAGCAGCTCGGCCTCAAACCGTGCATCTTTTTCCTCCTTACTCAGTTGTTTACCTGTTTGCTCGCTCATTTAATTAGAGTTTGTACTTACGTAAGTGAATCAGGCCTGTCTTATAGTACAAAGATATGGCCCTAACTTTATTTATCCTTAACAACGGACAACTATATAGGTCTACATACAAAATTGGCGCAAAAAAGTTACCTGCCATTGCTATAACCCCATTTAAGCAGGCCTATATCCTGCTTTTTTACTGCCCGTGCCAGCCATTTATTTTGCTCATGGCCATGGCAGGGCTAATCTCCGCTATGCAATGGCACGACTCCGGGCGCTTACGGCAATCCTGGCAGGCGATGGGCTTTACCAGAAAATCGGCATGCTCCCCTATCGGGGCCCAGCGCCCCGGATGCAGCGGCCGCATAGGCACGTAAATACCCAGGGCATGCCCCCCTGCCACCGCCACAAGATGCAGGGCACCCGTACTGGCCGCCACTATGCCATCGGCTGCGCCTGTAAAACTGATAAATTCTGACAGCTCGAAGCGTCCTGTCATGTCTTGTACGAAATCGGCGTGCTCTTGCAGCCAGTTTCTGATTAAATCTCCTTCTTTTGCAGTACCCGTTACAAACACCTGGTGCCCCTGCCTGTGCAGCAAGCGGGCCAGCTCGCCATAATGCTGCAAACTCCACTCCCGGGCGCTGCCTCTTGATTTAGGGTGCAGAATGATGTTCAACTTCCCCGGCTGCCTCTGATCCAACAGTTCCTGCGCCCATGCCGGCAAAGGGGCAATGCTGGCAAAGCCAGTATAGCGATGCACTTCTTCAAAAGCAGGGAAGCTGTTGATGCCGATTCCCTTCAGCAGCTGCAGGTTTAGCTGGCTTTCGTGTAAGTCGGAGTTTTTCCGGCTCAGCGCCACTAGTTTGTTGCAGGTGCGCCAATGAAACCACCTGTTGCGGGTGCCTACGCGCAGCGGAATGCCGGCACTGTAGGCCAGCTTTGCGATGGCTTTATGCGGAAGTACATGTATGACGATATCTATGGACTTTGCCCTCAGGAAACTTTCCTGCTCCTGGTATGGCAGGGCGAGCAGGGTATCGGCATTGATAAAATCATCCACATGTTCGCAGCAGGCAATTACAGGAGCCGTATAAGTAGACCCCAGAAAAATAAGGCGGCAATCCGGGAGCAGGTGCTTCAGCCAGCCGCACATTGGCAAGGTGAGCACCACATCGCCAATAGCATCTGGCCTGCTTATAAGAATTGTCTTCATCAGGCTCTGTTCTTGTTATAAAGGTAAAGCTTTGCGTATTTAACAAACACAGCATACGATGAGATTACAGCTATGCAGAAACCGGCAAACCCATCCAGAAAGCCCAACTGTACAAAATACATCTTTATAAATTTAAACGGAGGTTTCAGGAGCAGGGCCAGGATAGAAGTCCTTTTGTTTCTGCGCTTCATCTCTTCTAAGGCTATTTCTGTAAAAAAATTAACCTGATCCAGATGCTGCTTGATGCTGTAGTAAGAGTAGTGCAGCAAGTCTCCTTTTAGAATACCCAGGGTTGCCTCTGCGGCTAATATGACTCTGTCGTGAGGGTTCTGGCCGCCCCAGTGCGCCTTTCTGCGATCAAACAGGCGTACTTTCCAGTCGGGGTACCAGCCGGAGTGTTTTATCCAGCTGCCACAGTAGTTGGTAAGGCGGGCAAGCTTATAGGCGTCTTTGGTCCAGTTGGCTTTGGCTGCTGCCACTGCCTCCCTAAGTTCTTCCGTCAGGGCCTCGTCAGCATCGAGCGAGAGCACATGGTCGTAGCTGGCCAGGGTTAGCGCATGGTTCTTTTGCTCGATGTGCCCCACAAAAGGGTTAGCCGAAAAATTAACGCCATACGACTCACAGATTTCTTTTGTCCGGTCGGTCGAGAAAGAGTCAACTACCACGATCTCATCTGCTATGCCTGCCACAGAGTCGAGGCAAGGCCCGATGACCCTTTCTTCGTTATATGTAATAATAACAACTGATATCTTTACGCTCATCTGTTCTTGCGGCTGTGGCAGCAAAGGAACAAATTATGCGTGTTTATACCAATAGCAAATTGCCTTCTTAGGCAGAATTGAGCAGAGCGCACAGTAACGGAGAGAGACCGGGAAGCTTAGATAAAAGGTGGAAAAGGAAGGATGGAGTTACCTGTAAAACAAAAAAAGCCTCTCGTTTTACAGAGAGGCTTTTCCTTATCTTGAAAATGAATTTTTATTAAATTAATCTTCAACTTTTAGCCGTTTGTTTATACGGGGCCTTTGCTGGCATAGTTGCAGAAATTAGGAAATAATTTTCGTACGTGATAAAAACCCCTCCTGGTGAGGCCCCGTCAGGTATCAGCAATTGCCAGCAGGAGCAGCAGCAGCAAAGGCTCCGGAGGGCCTTTTTCATTCAAATAATTTGTTTTGACGTGCTGATTAATGTGCTAATGGATCAATGTGCTGATGTGCTAATTTTTCAATTTTTCAATTTGGAGATTTGGAAATGAATGACCTGAGCTGGCTACCTTACAAATCCCGGTCTTGGCTTGAGGCTCCTTCCCCAGCTGTGAGCGCTCAGCACCGGGGCTATGCAACAATATAGCTAAACGGTACCGGGTCAGGCAGCACATTAAACCAAATTATGTGAATGAAAAAGGCCCTCCGGACCTACTTTTTCTCTGCCGCCGCACCCACAACATATTCTTTTTGCAATACTCTTACTCTATATCTGCCGTACACGTACTGACAAATACAATTATCCGGGTTTCGCATAATGCAACACAGCCGCTGCACAGGGCATTGTTTAAGGTGGCTTATAAGGCTACTGCTCATCCTCTGTTGCCCTGTTTCGTTACAGGGGCAGCAGTACAATTTCCGTAACTGGACCCAGGAACATGGGCTGCCACAGTCGCAGGTCAATGCCATACTGCAAGACAACAAGGGGCAACTGTGGCTGGGAACGCGCAGCGGGCTGGGTCGCTTCAACGGCATTAGCTTCACTACCTTCACCAAACGCCAGGGCCTCAGCAGCAACCACATCACTAGTCTGCTGCAAGACAGCCGAAACCAGCTCTGGATAGGTACGGCCAGGCAAGGAATCATGCTGTTCAACGGATCGGAATTTAAACCAGCTCCCCGGGCCACCCCGCACCCGACAGGAAAAGTAAACAGCCTTGCTGAGGACAACAAGGGGCGCATCTGGGCTGCCACAGGCAACGGGCTCTTCGTTACAAAAGACAACACTTTTACCAGGAGCAGTCAGTTTCCTGCGCAGGCTTATACAGCGGTACTCAGTACTGCGGCCGGCGAAGTGTGGGCAGGCAGCGCGGCCAATGGCTTGCTCATAAACGGCGCATCCGGCACCCTGTCGGTTACGGCGCAAACCAGTTTGCTTCCTTCCAACAACATCAACTGCCTCTGGCAGGGCACCGACAGCAGCATTTGGGTCGGCACCAGCCTCGGAGTGGCTGTATTCAGGCAGGGGCAGCTCACCAATTTAGCCTTGCCAGCCAGCATCAGGCAGCCCGACGTGATCGGCTTTGCACAGGATGCTGACCAGAACATCTGGATCGGCCTTCGGCACGAGGGTATTCTGAAATACAATGGCAGGCACTTCGAACACCTTACTAAGCGCAATGGTCTTAAGACAAACCACATTGCCGCACTGACCAGCGATTCGGAAGGCAATATTTGGATCGGGACCAACGGACAGGGACTTCAGCAGTACCGCAACCCGTGGTTTACGCATTATTTTAATTTCGGAGAGATCAACGAATTCCGAGTCACCACCCTCTCGCAAGATACGCAGGGCCGCCTTATGATCGGGACCGAAGACGGCCACACCGCTCTAATGGAGCGGGAGAAGCTGCAATGGATCTGGCCTGGCCTCTGGCCCCGGGGCACGATCCTGCACGATATCCGGACCAACCAGGCGGAACTGTTCTGGGTCTGCACCAGCAACGGCGTCTGGCAAATTACGCCAGCCCAAACAACCCACTACACAGTTCAACACGGGCTGCCATCTAACGAGGTGTACCAGTGCCTTTCTGACCCGCCAGGCAACCTGTGGTTTGCCACCGCCGGGGGTATAGCCCGGTTCAGCAACGGCAGATTCTCCGCACCTTTTGCCCCGGCCCTTGGCAAAGTACACCAGCTGCACCTCGACAGCCGGAACATTTTATGGGCAGGCACCGAAAATGGCATATTCAGAGAGAGGAATGGCGCCATGGAAGCAGTGCCAGCGCTGAAAAAATTTAACTTCCGTGAGGTGTATTCCATTGCGGAAGACTCGCTCGGGAACCTGTACTTTGGCGGGTATGACCAAGGCCTCCTGATACTGGACCAGAACCTACAATACCCACGGGTCTTTGATGCCGCCAATGGGTTGCCCGACGAGAGCATCCTCAGCCTGTACATCGACAACCTGAATTTTCTTTGGGTCGGCACCAGCCGCAGTGTCCTGAAAGCGTCTTTAAGTCTTTACCAGCAGCAAAAGGAGCTTACCTTTAAGACCTATACCGCAAAGGATGGTTTCAGGGGCAGGGAAGTGAGCCGCAACAGCATAACCCAAACCCCCGATGGGACCGTGTGGTTCGGCACCGCCCGCGGCCTTACCAGCTACACGCACCGCCTCGACAAGCTTAACAGGGTATATCCTAAAACATTTCTGACCTCGATAGACCTGTTTATGCAGCCCGCCGATTGGCAGGAGTTGGGCTTTAAGACAGACACTGCTACCGGGCTGCCGGCAGACCTGCAACTCCGCTACGATCAGAACCATGTCACCTTCAGTTTCCAGGGCATTTCGCTGTCTAACCCGGAGCAGGTGCGGTACCGCTACCGGCTAATCGGGCTGCAGGACAACTGGTCGGGCATAACGGCCAGGACCTCTGCTACCTATGCCAACCTGAACCCCGGCAACTATACGTTCCAGGTCATGGCGCGCAACAACGACGGGTTCTGGACGCCCGCCCCGGCAAGCTACAGCTTCTCGCTGGCCCCTCCTGTCTGGAAACGCGAGTGGTTTATTACGGTTCTCCTGCTGGTAGTGGCAGGGGCCGTCATTTCACTTATCCGGCTGCGCGAACGGAACCTGGTGAAGCAGAACTCGCTGCTGGAGCAGCGGGTGCAGCACCGCACCCGTATGCTCGAAGAAAAGAACAGAGAAAAAGAAACGCTATTGAAAGAAATACACCACCGGGTAAAGAACAACCTCCAGATCGTGATCAGCCTGCTCAACCTGCAGACCCGCCACCTGCACGACCCGGAATCTATTCAGGTGATGCGCGCGCTCCGCAACAGAGTGCAATCTATGGCCATTCTGCATGAGCGCCTGTACCAGCACGAGGACCTGGCACAAATAGACCTGGCCAACTATTTTACAGGCATTTGCGAGAGCCTTTACTCCTCTTTTGGCACCAGGCCGGAGCAGGTGGCGCTGCACTTAAACATCCCCCATTTAAAAGTTGATATAGATTCAGCCATTACTTTAGGACTTATCGTAAACGAACTAGTTTCCAATACGTTAAAATATGCATTCCCTAACGGACAAAAGGGGTGGCTGCACATTAGCCTGGAGCATCATACGTATCAGACCTTCAAACTGACCATTGCAGATAGCGGAGTGGGAATGCCAGCTGATTTTGATCCTAAAAGCGCAACTTCCTTTGGCTTGCGGCTGGTAAACTCCCTGGTTAAAAAACTAAACGGGAGGCTGGAGCTTAAAACCGATAAGGGCGCAACAAATACTTTGTATTTTGATATATAACCTTACGTAGATAATACATGTAAGAACTAATGTTATGACAAAACCTAAAATTCTAATTTCAGAGGATGAGGTCATTATCGCGGAGGACTTGGCTGCTTGTTTGGAAGAGTTAGGTTATGAAACTTGTGCCATCGATTCAGGTGAAGACACCATTAACATGATCCGGGAGACAAAGCCTGACCTGGTGCTGCTGGATATAAACCTGCGCGGTAAAGCCGATGGCATCGACATTGGTTTACTCATTAAAACCGAATTCAAGATCCCGTTTATTTTCCTGACTGCCTATGCCGACAAAGCTACTATAGACAGAGCCAAGAAAACCGAACCAGACGGTTTTCTGGTAAAGCCCTTCGATCATAAAAGCCTGCGCTCCGCCATCGAAATCGCCCTGTACAGGCACGACCAAAAAGCAGAGGAAGCCGAAGAGACAGCACATCCCACAAATAGCAAAGAGCAGGAAGTAGCTACCGACTACATTTTTGTGAAGGTGAAGCACCGGATCATAAAAGTGATGTACAGCGATATTCTGTGGGTAGAGGCTTACGACAATTACTCCTTTATTGTAACCGCCGATCAGAAGTACCTGGTTAGCTCCACCCTCAAAGACATGGAGCACAAACTGCCGGCACAGAACTTTGTACGCGTGCACCGCTCCTACATCGCCAACCTCGACAAAATTGAGGCTCTGGAAGAAAACTCCGTGGTGTTCGGGAAAGGTGACATCCCGATTGGGAAATCCTATAAGAAGACGCTGATGTCGCGGTTTAATATCATTTAAAAAGGACTTAAGACGCAGGACACAAGACTTTTATAAGGTTTTGAAAGCAGCCGCCGAGCCTCCGGAGGACCTGAATCATTCAAATAATTCTATTTATAAAAGAAGAAGCCGGTGCAGTTGCACCGGCTTCTTCTTTTATCTCTACTCAGGAAAAGTCTTCTGTCCTGCGACTTGTGTCTCAAAAAACTAGTATCTGTAGTACTCAGGCTTAAATGGTCCCTGAACTTCTACACCGATATAGGCGGCCTGCTCTGGAGTGAGTTCATCCAGCTCCACACCAATTTTAGCCAGGTGCAGGTTAGCTACTTTCTCGTCGAGGTGCTTCGGCAGGGTGTATACTTTATTTTCGTAGGCGTCTGTGTTCGTCCAAAGCTCGATCTGGGCCAGTGTCTGGTTCGAGAAAGAGTTAGACATTACAAACGATGGGTGACCTGTAGCGCAACCCAGGTTTACCAGGCGACCTTCGGCCAGCACGATCACGTCTTTGCCGTCTATGTTGTACAAGTCCACCTGTGGCTTAACAGTATCTTTGGTATGACCGTAGTTACCATTCAGCCAGGCCATGTCAATCTCGTTGTCGAAGTGACCGATGTTACACACAATCGCTTTGTCTTTCATGCTGCGGAAGTGCTGCTCACCAATAATGCCGTAGTTGCCGGTAGCTGTCACCACAATGTCGGCCTCTTTTACGGCATCCACCATTTTCTTCACGGCAAAGCCATCCATGGCGGCCTGCAGGGCGCAGATCGGGTCAATCTCGGTAACGATAACGCGGGCACCAGCGCCACGAAGTGAAGCGGCAGAACCTTTGCCTACGTCGCCGTAGCCAGCCACCACGGCTACTTTACCAGCCATCATCACGTCAGTGGCACGACGGATCGCATCTACCAACGACTCTTTACAGCCGTACTTGTTATCGAACTTAGATTTGGTAACAGAGTCGTTCACGTTAATGGCAGGCATAGGAAGCGTGCCGTTTTTCATGCGCTCATACAGGCGGTGCACACCGGTAGTAGTCTCTTCAGAAAGCCCTTTGATGCCGGCAGCCAGCTCAGGGTACTTGTCGAGCACCATGTTGGTCAGGTCGCCACCATCGTCCAGAATCATGTTCAGCGGCTTGCGGTCTTCACCAAAGAACAGGGTCTGCTCAATGCACCAGTCAAACTCTTCTTCGGTCATACCTTTCCAGGCATACACCGAAATGCCAGCGGCTGCAATGGCTGCGGCCGCATGATCCTGGGTAGAGAAGATGTTGCAGGACGACCAGGTAACCTCAGCACCCAGTTCAATCAGCGTCTCGATCAACACCGCCGTCTGGATCGTCATGTGCAGGCAGCCGGCAATACGGGCGCCAGCCAATGGCTTGCCCGGGCCATATTCCTCACGGATAGCCATCAGGCCGGGCATTTCTGCCTCTGCCAGTCTTATTTCTTTCCGGCCCCATTCAGCGAGCGAAATATCTTTTACTTTGTAAGAAAGTTGGGTATCAATCATGTTAATATGTTTTCATCTGATAACACAAAATTAAGCAATTTTTTGCATAAATCCATAAAACTATCTCTATTAGTGTAGATTAATAGTCCATAAAAGTTCCTCGGGCGCTGGCTGCATCTACCTGTGGCTAAAACATTTCGGCAGCAGCAGATCGTACCTGAGCCAGGAACAACGCATAAAAAAGTGGCCGCCCGGTTAAGGCAGCCACTTATATTATTTGACGAGACAAAACATATCCTGATCCGATAAAGCACGGGCATACAACCTGAGCGAGGAGCAGCCATGATTTATGTGGGAGGGCCTTTTTCATTAGAATAATTCAGAAATACAGCCCCTGCTCAGCCTACAAGCTCACCCGATCATACTTTGTTGATAATTACTAACGTGCCTTCCATCAGAATTCCCAGCTATTTGGTGTCTGCAATAGAATTTAAAAGCAGCCAGCGGCATCGGAATAATAGTCACAGGCGAGGACGCTCGCACCATGAAAAGTTCTTATGCCGAATGTGCGTCTGGCATGGCCTTAGTTGTTCCTGATCGCGCCTGCGCCTAGCGTGTTGGTGTTGCCGGAAGCCGGATTTGCGAAACCTTGTGCAAACACGGTATAGATGGCTCCGTTCTCCAGCATTACGTTGGGCACGGTAAGCACGGTTGTGTTCGTTCCTGCCAACCTTACCTCGAGGGTATAAGTGCCGGCGTCTACGGGCGTAAAGGCTGTGGCAGATTTAAAGGCGCGGTTACTGAACAAGGTGGGGCCATTCTGTACGGCAATATCCACGGCCGGGGCATCTGGCGAAAGGTGCAGGAAACGTACATGCGCTCTTCCGTTGGCCGGGCTTGCCAGGTCATCTTCCAGTATCAGGGGCTCGATATTGCTTAAAGTGTTAATAGCGAACACGCTGTAGCTCCTGCCCGACTCCAGGTCGAGGTTGCCATTAATGACGGTGGTAGAAGTACCGGCCGCATTTACTTTTACATTGCGCGTGCCCGAGGATACGCTTAGGTAACCAGTGTTGTTCGGGTAGCTGAGGGCCGAAGTGTTTACTTTTTTATCATCTATGAGCAGATCTACGGAGGGAGCATCAGGAGAAGCGTGCACCACCATCACATTTGCGCCTGGCTGCAATTCATCATCGTCATCGTTGCAACTGGTCAGGGCAAATAGCGGGAGTACGGTCAGCAATAAAATCTTGGTCCAATTTTTCATAGTGTTCAATTTTAAAATGAATTTCTAAATTAGTTTCAGCTTTAAAACCGGCTCGTATTTATTTTGTTTAACATTTGTTTATTTTTTTTAAACAAAATTTCTCATTACTGCCTCTACTTCCTGATTTGCTATATTTGCAAGGAAGCACAGCATCAGAATTATGGGTTGAAGCAAGAAGAGGGTAAAATGTCCGGATCCAGAAACCTCATAATTGTTAGATTAGTTGTTAGGCATTGATGGGGAACATTTCCTTTTCAGAACTTATCTTACTACCCGTACCGGCAATGCAAACTTTATCGTAACCGGAGCTATATGGCCAGCATTTGCCCTGGCAGAAACAAAGCTCACTAACCCGCCATAATTTATGCGCCAATTTACAGAGGCCGAAAAGCAGTTTATACAGGAGCACCTGCAGGAGGATGTGCCTACGCTCATGCTGCAGGCCAGGCGCCACCCCGACCTGCCGGTGCTGGAGCTGGTGCAGCAGATTCAGGCGCGCCAGAAAGCCGCAACTAAACTCCCGACCTGGGTGGCGCACCCGGATGCGATCTTTCCGGTGGCGCTGTCGGTAGAGCAAAGTTCTTCTGAAACCACTGCGGCTTTTAAAGCTTCGCTCATAAATGGCCATACGCTTATCGACCTCACCGGCGGCTTTGGCGTAGACAGCTTCTTTTTTGCCAGAAGCTTCGAAAAAGTACTGCACATAGAACAGCAGCAGGAGTTGTCAGAAATTGCCGCCCATAACTTCAGCCTGCTCCAGGCCGACAATATACAGGCGGTGCATGCCAGTGCTGAGACATTTCTGAGCAGCTTCGGCGGCAAAGCCGATGTTATATACCTGGACCCGGCCCGGCGCGGCGGCCGCGACGAGCGGGTACACCTGCTGCAGGACTGTGAGCCCGACGTGCTGCGCCTGCTGCCTACGCTCCTCGAAAAAGCTGATGCCGTGCTCCTCAAAACATCGCCGATGCTCGACATCGGCCTTGCCCTGGAGCAACTGCAGTCGGTGACGAAGGTATGGGTGGTGGCGGTGCAGAACGAGTGCAAGGAAGTGCTGTATTGGCTCTCAGCTGCTCCGGTAGCCAGGCCGGAAATATGCGCCATAAACCTGCTGGCGGGCGGGCAGGAGCAACGCCTTGTTTTTGCGGAGGAGCAGGAACAGGCGGCTGCGGTAACTTATGCCGATGCAAAGGCTTATGTTTACGAGCCAAACGCCGCCATTCTGAAAGCGGGAGCCTACAAGTATCTGGCGCAGCAGTACCAGCTTGCCAAGCTGCACCCCAACAGCCACCTCTACACCTCCGATAACTTGCTACCCGATTTTCCGGGCCGTACTTTCCGCTGCATCGCCACTGGCCGTTGCAACAAAAAGGAACTGCTGCAGCAACTGCCCGGCAAAAAAGCCAATATTACTGTTCGCAACTTTCCCGAAACAGTAGCCGAAATCCGGCGCAAAACAGGTATAAAGGAAGGAGGAAACACCTACCTGTTCTTTACCACCGATATGCACCAGAAGCCCGTGGTCCTTTATTGTGAGAAGCCGTAGCAGGAGCCGCAGCAAATGCCCAAATGCAATTATTTGAATAAAAATGGCCCTCCGGAGCTCATCTTGTAGAGAAAAGCAGGTGGCTGGTGCGAGCTTGCCGCTCGTACCAAATGTTCCTTACGGCTACAGCCTAAAAGGATTGATCTATAACAAGCTGCTTTGGCCCCTTCTGGAAAGGCTTGATAGGAAAGTACGAGCGGCAAGCGCGCACCAGCGCAAAATTCAGGAAACAGAAGTATTATTTTTCCCAACAAGATGAGCTCTGGAGGCTCTGCTGCTGTTTGTCTGAACCTTAACGAAAGGATTCTCCTGATTAGCCTGGTGCCCGATTATTCTAATGGTTTTGCCCCTCCGGAGATTTCTGCCCCTGCTGCTTTAGAGAATGCAAGACCTCCTTTAAGAGTTGAGAGTGAAGAGTTGATAGCGTTTAAAAGCTGTTCTGGTAGTTCTCAAATCTGCTCATCTTCAAATCTCCGAAATGAAAAAATGAGATATCAGCACCTTAAGCAAGGGCTTTGATGCAGGCACCTTCCTTCTGAAAACTGCATCAAATTTTTATCTTCTGCTACTACGCACAATAATCCAACTCAAAGAGGCTCAGACACCTTGCTTCGGCCCCTACATAACTATAGTAATCAAGCAATTACCCTACAGCAGGATAATTACTATATTTCTATAGCCAGGATTATGCATTAAGAGATTATTCCTATTCAACCTCCACAACACTACACCCAAGCTTCTAACTACTAAGCATTTGAATCGTAGAAGCAGGTATACTCTTTAAACAAAATGCTATGAAAAACAACAAGCAACCAACCCAGCCGACACACCTTGCCGAGACAGGTAAAACCAAGCCGGCAACTAAGGAAGCCAAAGCCTCTACGCTGCCAGAAAGCTCCACCACTTCTCAAAGCTCTTCGTCTTCGGGACAAACGAGCGGCGGGGCCATGCCAAACATACAGGGCGCCAACCAGAGCCGCGAGGCAGAGCAAAACGACCTCAGGTAAAACCTTTATACCTGCAAGGTTACTTCCCAGAGACTGTCAGCCGGAGCACAGATTTCTCTTAAATAGCAATCATAAGTATTGAAGAAGGGCACAAAGCCCGAATTTGTAGGCAAGACAAACCGTAGCGATACCAAGGCTGGCAGACAGAGAGGCGGGCAGCCAAAAACCAACTGCTTTGCCTGAAGCCCGTATATTTTAGATGAACCAAACATGCAAAAGCTATGAGCCACGATAAAGAAAACAAAAAACAACAAAGCAGCCCTGCTGACACAAGCAAAGGCCAGAGAAAAGACATCTCTAACGACATGGAAAAAAATGCCCAGGGTGATAAAGGAGGTAACAACTACACTCCTCAAAACCGCACAGATAATGAGCAGGACGAGGAAAAGAAAAAATAGATATTAGCTTTTAGCTGCTACAAAACAAAAGCCGCACCTTATTGGGGGTGCGGCTTTTGTTTTGTGGAGGTCATACTATTGCTCTTCCAGATTAAAAATTAGAAACTCAAAATTAGAAATGATGGCAGCTTTGTTTTCTGGGAGCTTTAAAAGCGTTTCACCTTTCTCAAAATCAAATTAGAGGAGCATTAGGCTTAAAAATTTCTGGTCGGCTTGCCACTTCCGCCTGATGAGCGCTGCGGTTGCGTTGCCGCCGGGCGCTGGCTCGGGGTTGAGGATTGTACCGAACGCTGCGGCTGCTCCACCCGTTGAGGCTGAACTATACGCTGCGGCCGCTCTGTGCGCTGTGGCTGCATCGGCTGTTGCGGTGCTACCCGCACGGGTGCATTCTGGTTTATGATCGGTCGTTCCTGCCTTTGCGGCCGCTGGGGTTGCATGGCTGGTTGTTCCCGGCGCACAGGTGCCTCTGTTCTTACCTGGCTTTCAAGACGCCTGCGTGGTGCCTGCTCCTGCATGTTCGGTATCGGCTGCAGGCCAGGGCTTATCCGTTCGTTGTCGCTACGCACGGCACGCTCTGGGCGCGAAGGACTTGCATTCCTGGTTGGCCTTTGCGTTTCTGCGCCTTCGGCGGGTTGGTAGCTGCTGTTTAGGTCGCGGACCGGTGCGGCACCTGGTGTAATCCTTTCAATGCCTGGGTTGCCACCAGACGCATCTCCAGCCCGGGGATTAGGTCTTGTGCCGGTGTTATGCTCACGTATCATATTGTTTCTACCTTCGGTGCCCAAACCTCCTTCGGGTCTGTTCTGGGAGCCATCTACTGCGCCCCGATCCGGGCGTCCTCCGGTTTCTCTGGCTACGACACGGGCAGGGGCCTCATTGCGCGATGGTCTTTCGGAGGTTACCTCGGGTCGGTACATTCTTACAGCACTTCTGTCCACTACGGGGCGACCCGGTTTGTTGTCGTTGTTAACCTCGTACACCTGCACCCGTCTGCGGGTATGCTGCTCTATCTCGTTGGCACGTGGCCCATACACATAGGTGCGGTTGCTGTTATAATAGTAGTTATTGATAATGGTGGTGTTGTGGTAAACGTTCACTACACGGGTTCTGGGCACGCAATACCTGTAAATGCGCGGGCTCATAATATAGCGCCGTGGCACAAACACCCAGTGCACCATGGGTATGTTAATGGCAAGGTTAATATGCATGCCTGGCCCTAGCGGAGCCCATCCGTAGTAGTCGCCACCGGTTCGCCAGTGCACCCAGGCAGGTCCCCATTCGTGACCAGGAACCCAGAGCCAGCCATAAAAGTCGTCGTAGAGCCAGCGGCCGTAGTGGAACGGTGCCCAGCCCCAACGGTAATCCGATACCCAGGTGTTGCCGTACGCCGTCATGACCCAGTGCCCCCGCGTGGCGTAGGGCTGAAAACCTGGCTCCACATTGGGAGACCACACATAGCCGTGCGCCGGATACTGAATCCAGCGCCCATAAGGTGCCAGCTCATCGTAAAAGGTCTGGAACGAAACCACAGCACCACCCTGTGCCACTGCCTCGCCAGCCCCGAGCAAACTAACGGCAACCAATGCAACCATGCATAGCGTCCGCAATTTCTTTAGTGCTTCCATTGCCTTATATTTTAACTTGTATTACCCTTTGGTTATATAGAATAAATACCTTGCCAAAAACACACAGCTGTTAGTACTTTTACGGATTTGGATTGATTTTCTTTAAACAGATGGCTAAAAATCAGTTTCCGGATCTGGAATGTATGTCTAATTCACTACGAAGCTTGGTTTCAGCAGCTTCCATTTTCGTTATACCCATTATCGTATTCACTAACTGCCTATTCATTTTATCCGCACTATTTCCGGAAGAACCAAGCCAAGCAAGCCAGTTCTCAGCTTTCCCAAGTCAATATAAATATTTAAATTACTTCTTCCGGCTCACCCACTTATTCTCCTTCAGCCAGAAGCGCCAGGGCAGCAGGGCGTCATCTCCGGCATAGTCTACCCCGATGCGCGGGCCAATGGCAATTCTTTCCGAAGGAACCTGCAGGCCTCTGTCTTCTACCCAGATGGTGTGGCCGCTGAGGTCGGTGCCGTAGTGCTTTTTACTGATGCCGAGGGCGATGCTCAGCACGCCTGGACCAGCCGTCAGGTTGGGTTTAAGGAAAGGCATGTTGCGGCGCAGTTGCATTTCTTCTAGGCCCTCGGTGGGCTCAATGGCGCGAACGAGCACTGCATCGGCCTTGCCCGCCTCGTTGGTGATAATGTTGAAGAGATGGTAAATGCCGTACACGAGGTACACATAAGCCACACCTCCCTGGTGGTACATGATCTCGGTGCGTTGCGTTCTGCGGTTCAGGTGAGCATGGCAGGCGCGGTCGTTTTCGCCTGAATACGCTTCTGTTTCTACAATTTTGCCTCCTGTTACTATGCCACCGATGTTCGTGAACAGGTACTTGCCCAGCAGTTCCTGGGCCACCTGCACCACATGGGGGCGGGTATAAAATGTGGTCGGCAGTTTCTGTCCGGTCATAGAAGTAGGTGGTTGCTTTTCAGCTTTAATTATACTGCGACTGGTCCCTTGTGTTCTGGCAACGATTAAAAACAGCTTTTCAGGTCTTTGTCGCCTCTCTTTTTTCCGAATTATTCTAATGAACTGGCCCCTCTGAAGGTTCTCACTGCTGCTGCTCATTTATTATTTTTATACAGGGCACAAATTATCTTTACCTCGAAAGGACCTGAAGGGCTTGTGAATCAGTATTCATGGTTTCCTGAAATTGAAAGCATGCTGAAAACGCTCTGGTTTTGCTGAGTACATGACTCTGCCCATTTTTAATTTCTAAATTTTAATTTTTAATTAAACAAAATCTCTACCTTTGCGCTCAGATTGGTGGCTTGTACTACTGCCGTAGCACGGGCCTTAAAAGGGAAGCAGGTGAAATACCTGCGCTGTTCCCGCAACTGTATTCTTCTACAAAGGGTTAGTTCACAACCAAAGCCACTGTCCTGCAACCGGATGGGAAGGCGAACTAACTGAAGAGAGCCAGGAGACCTGCCAGTCCGACCAAATTTGTCGTATGCTTTCGGGAAAAAAGCGGCACGGCCTGCGCTAATACCAGCGTTCGCTACACCTGCCCCTCTACCCATGGCATGCTTCGGGATGTAAGCGCATGAATTGTGGGAAACCTTAGCAACTGCAAAGTAATTTTTTGTATCGCCTGCTGGTGCCTGGCCCTGGTGGCGGAGGCACAGCAGGACACCACGCTGTACCAGCTCCAGGCGGTAGAAATATTCGGCAAACCGGCCGAGGTGTTTGCCGCGGGCAGCCGTGTTAGCACCCTCGACAGCACCTACCTGAGCACCTACACCTCCACCACGCTTGCTGAAGCTTTACAAACCCGCACGCCCCTTTACCTCAAAACATATGGCGCCAGCGGCATTTCCAGCGTGTCGTTCAGGGGAACATCGGCCTCACACACAGCAGTACTCTGGAACGGGCTGAGCATTGCCCTGCCCTCGCTCGGCCAGAATGATTTTGCCACACTGCCATTGAGCGGCATCGGCAGTATAGCGGTGCAGCACGGGGCGGCAGGTGCTTCTTATGGCAACGGTGCCATTGGCGGAGCCGTTATGCTTACTTCGCCGGAGCATTCGGGCAAGGGATTTGGTATGGAACTGCAGCAGGAAGCCGGCAGCTTTGGCCGCTACTTCAGCCAGGCGGCCTTACGCTATAAGGGTGAGAAAATTGCCATTGGAGCCAGCGGTTATTGGCATGACGCGCAGAACGACTTTACATACCGTGACCTTGGCCGCTTTGGGGCTCCCGATACCAGGCAAGAGCACGCCCGGGTACAACAGCATGGTCTGACACAGGATATCAGGTGGCAGCTTGCCCGCAGGAGCCATGTGGCCGTCAGGAGCTGGTATACCTACACGCACCGGCAGTTGCAGCCAGCCATGGGCGCAGCCGACAATAAAGCCGAGCAGCTCGACAAGAACCTGCGCCTGATGGCAGAATTCGGCCACAACAGCCGCCTGGGCGAAACTAGCCTAAAGGCAGGTTACTTCTCTGATTTTCTGCACTACACCGACAACAGCAACAATTCCACTACAGACATTACCACCTACCAATTGCAAGCGGAGCAGACCTATACCCAGGGCCAGAAATGGAGCCTGCGGGGCGGCCTGAACCTGCAACATTTCGCGGCTGAGGTGCAGGGCTATGGCGGCGAAGTGACAGAAAACCGCGCTTCAGCCTTTCTGCTCTTCCGCTACGACCCGGACCCAAAACTTGCCCTGAGCCTGAACCTACGCCAGGCATTTATCAAAGGCTATAACCCGGCACCCACACCCACTGTAGGTGCTAACTGGCAGTTCCTGAGTTTTGGGGAGCACCAACTGTATCTGAAAGGAAATATATCGGGGAGTTACCGCGTGCCTACGCTGAATGAGCGATTCTGGCAACCGGGTGGCAACCCCAACCTTAAGCCGGAGCAGGGATGGCAGGCCGAAAGCGGACTGCGCCACCTGTATACCCAAGGCAACTTCAAACTAGAGTCAGAGGCGACTGCTTTTCATATGCTCATAGACAATTGGGTGCTCTGGACAGACACTGGCATTGGCTACTGGACTCCGCTTAACCTGCAAAAGGTACACTCGCAGGGCTTGGAGCTTAGCAGCAGGGCGACCACAACCATCGGTGAACTGCAGCCTGGCCTCTCCTTCAGCTATGCCTATACCGCAACAGAGCAGGTAAAGTCGTACGAAGGATCGGCAGCCGAACTAAACAGACAGCTGCCCTACGTGCCACTGCACAAAGCCACCCTCGCCACCGATGCCACCTTCCGCTCCTGGACCTTTACCGGCAACCTGATCTACAACAGCCGGCGCTACATCACCACCAATAACTCCGGAAGCATGCCAGGTTTTGCCTTGCTGGGGCTGGCACTAGAGCGGCAGTTTAAGCTGGGCACCGGCTCTCTTCACACCACGTTGCGCATCGATAACTCCACCAACACCGAATACCAGACGATGGTGAACCGTGCCATGCCTCCGCGCGCCTATACCTTCAATCTTCGCTATGTAATCCAATAAAAACCCTATACTAATAACTAAACAATGAAAAGATTTACTTCTTTGCGCGGCTTTTTAGTTGCCTCTGTTCTGGCAACAGGCGCTTTTATGTTTACCAGTTGCGACGACAAAGCTGACGGCCCAACCAACACCTATGCCGAGAATGCGGTGCTTATCTCTAACGAAGGGGCTATGGGGCATTCAAATGCCTCTGTCAGCTACTACAACCGTAGCAACGGCACCCTGGTCAACCAAGTTTTCAGCAAGGAGAATGACGAACAAGTGCTGGGAGATGTACTGCAAAGCATAGCAGTGCACAATGATCGGGCTTACCTGGTCATGAATAACAGCAAGAAAGTTGTGGTCGCCAACGCCAACACGTTCAAGGCTGAAGGTGAGATAGGTGGGCTGGAGATGCCTCGCTACTTTGCCGCTCTCGATAACCAAAAGGGTTACGTTACGGAGTGGGTTACTTACAACAGCAATGGCAGAGTAGCTGTAGTTGACTTGAGCACCTTAACTGTGACTAAAACCATAGAGGTAGGTGTTAACCCCGAGAAAATGGTAATTGCTGGCGGTAAGTTATATGTAGCCAATGTGGGCGGAAGTTCTGTTAGTGTAATTAACACAGCTACAGATGCAGTAGAGAATACCTTGGCTGTTACTTATGGCCCCAACAGCCTCGCAATAGATCGAAACAATGTGCTATGGGTGGCCAGCAGCAACCGCAAAGAATATGACCCAAAGGACTGGTCAGTGAGCGAGGAGCTGAGCCAGCCCGGCGCTCTGACGAAAATCGATTTAAGCACTAATAGGGTAACCACGACCTATTCCTTCACCCGAAACGCGCCTGCTCCTACCGGCATCACCACCAATACCACCAAAGACAAAATTTATTTTGTTTACGATAACAAGGTATACCAGCAGGATATAGCAGCCACGGCTCTTAACACTACACCCTTCATTAACAGAGGCTCCTCCTACCCCTCCCGAAGTTTCAGCAGCTTAGGCCTAGACCCGGCAAATGGCTATATTTATGCCGGCAAAGCCCCTAACTACACTTCCGATGGCTGGGTAGTGCGCTACAACACTACGGGTGCTGTGGTTGACTCGTTCAGAGTAGGTGTGGCTCCGAATGGCTTTACCTTCAGGTAGGCTATTTCAGTTAACAAAAGACGCTCGAAACAGCAGCAGAAATAGGCTCCGGAAGGCTATTTTTATTCAAATAATTCAGATTGACTGCCACCTGCCAAAATAAGAGTAAGAAAAGGAGCAGAAACCGTTTTAGTAAAAAGCGGTTTCTGCTCCTTTTCTCATTCAATTATAAGCGACAGCTATCGTGTGTCTTTTCTAATTTCTAATTTGGCACAGCCCAACCTACTCGCCTCGCTTGTCTCTTTTGCCATCCTGGTTGTAGGCTCCGCCGCCAATAGCGGTGCTGTCGGGGTGGTCGGCATGGTCGTAGTGATGCTCATGGTCGGCCGTGTCGCGGGAGGTGCTGCTTTGCTTTAAACCTTCTTCCGTTTCTTCAATACCACTTCTTTCTGTATTGGTATCGCCTGGGTCGGTGCCCGTGTTGCAAGCCGTGATACCAAAGCCCGACAGGGCACAAAATACGCCGGCCAGAACAGCTGTTTTTAGGTTCATCTTATTCATAGTTTCAAGGTTTCTTTGTTAACTTATTTCCCAACAGGTTTCGTGATGCGGCCATAAAGCCTGTTCCCCGTTTACGACCACAAAGCCATCTGAGTTAAAGACACATCTGTTGCCCCGCTAAAACGTATGCAGAAGACAGATACATAAAACAAATCAAAGGCTATGAAACAGAACAGCAAAGACAAGAAACCCCTACAACAGAACACCAAAGATGATTCTTCTGATATAGAGAAAGTAAAAAAAGACCTCGCGGACCCGGCGCGCATGCACAAGCAACCATCCGACACTACCCCCCGAAGCGGCAACGAAGAAGAGGAAGCAGAAAAAGGGCACGCCTGATTATAAAACCTGGTTCCGGCACCTTACCTTTACAGGCATTAAAATAAGTGCCCCATGAAAAAGCCTTTTGCAACCCAGCATCTGAAGCGAAAGCTGCTGGTAATCTCCATATTTTGCCTGCTGCTGGCCTCCGCCCTGGAATTGTACACCTTTGGGCTCCCCTCCGACTTTTTTAGCAGGTGGCTGCGCTCTTTTTTCGTGCTTTTCGTGTTGCTGGCTGCTACAGTAGTCGTAATTGTGCCGGGCGTAAACTACACCGTAAACAAGCTGAAGGACCTGGCGAGGTAAATTTCAGAAGCACCAGGTCTATAACAGAACAGACCCTTGCTCAGATGAGCACGGGCCTGTTCTGTTTAGTAAGCCTGCTTAGTTCTTCAACCCAACGCTTAGGTTAGCATCAACCCGAAACCGGATAGTGGTTTCAATGCCCTTTTTGGAAGGGTTCAGCCCTACCAGTTTAAAATTAACTTTCTTGTCAGCTAAGATCATTTCTTTCAAAATGGGCTCATCACGTTCTTTATCGATGAACTGCACATACACGATACTTTCTCTAACAGCCAGATTATACAAGTCGAGGGTATCGATGGTACCTAATTCTGTATAGGCTGTGGTCCCCTCCTGGGCATAATATAATTTCAGGTCTGATATTATATGAGATTCCGTGCCGGTGTACTGCAGGACCTGCGCCGCAATACTGTTAATCTGGAGCGCCCGCAGGTGATCTTTGTAACCTAAGGAGTCTGGTTTAACCAACTCCACCGGCTGTACCTTTACAAAGGCTTCCGAACCAGCCGGCTCTTTAATTTTATAATCGATATTCGACACGCCAGGAACTTTGGTAACCACCAGGTCCTCTAACTGGTCACAGGCCACAGCACTCAGCATCAGCACGGCCATCACGAATAATTTCAATGATTTCTTCATCAAGAAAAGGAAATAAATTTAAAGTGGATAAAAGTTGAAAAGGTAAGATAAAAGCGATCTATTCGATAGTTTTGTAAGTTCGGCAGCTGCTCAGAACCTGTGCACTTCTTGTTAGGATACTATCATTTTAACTTGTTAAAAGTTCCGAAAAGCCGCCTTTTCATAAATTTGCACCGGATAAAAAACAGCGGCAAACACCTGTATATGAACCTGCAGCAAGCTGCCGCTGTTAGTGCATCAGAAACAGCAGCAGCTTCTTGTTTGGTTCCTGCGTTATAACATTATTATTGCTATTTACTTTGAAGAATCCAACTATCCTGCTCATAACGCCTCCGCTCACGCAACTCAACACGCCTTATCCGGCCACGGCCTATCTGAAAGGCTTTTTAACCGGGCAGGGCTTTGCCGTAGTACAGGCAGATTTTGGCATAGAACTGGTGCTGCGCATGTTCTCGTGTGCGGGCCTGAAGCGGATTTTTGCAGCCATAGAAGCAGGCTCGTTTGAGCTTTCGGATAACAGCCTGCGCATGCTGCGCCTGAAGCGGGAATACCTGCAGACGATTGAACCAGTCATCCGGTTCCTGCAGAACAAAGACACCACGCTGGCCCAACAGATCAGCTACGGCCGCTACCTGCCCGAGGCCGCGCGTTTCGATCAGGTGGAGGATATCGACTGGGCTTTCGGCAGCATGGGCATTACCGACCGCGCCCGTTACCTGGCCACGCTTTACCTCGAAGACCTGGGCGACCTGATCAAGGAAACCATCTGTCCCTACTTCGCCTTCAGCCGCTACGCCGATAAGCTGGCCATGTCGGCCACCTCGTTCGACCCGCTGGAAAATGCGCTGCAGGAAACCCCAAACCTGGTAGACGAAATGTTGCTGGAACTGCTGGAGGAGCGATTACAGACAGTGCAACCCGGTGTGGTGGGCTTTTCTATTCCGTTTCCGGGGAATTTGTATGGCGGACTGCTGCTAGCCAAATACATCAAAGAGAAGTTTCCACATATTAAGACCATGATGGGCGGCGGCTATCCCAACACCGAACTCCGTACCCTGCGCGAGCCCCGCATTTTCAAATACATCGACTACATAACCCTCGATGATGGCGAAGGGCCCTGGCTAAAGCTGCTGGAGCACCTGCAGGGCCAGCGCCAGCTCTATTTTCTGCAACGCACCTTCCTGCTGCAAGATGGCAAGGTGGAGTACATAAACGGCTGCCTAGACAAAGACATTCCGCACGTAGAAGTGGGCACACCCGACTACAGCGACCTGCCCCTGACGGAGTACCTGTCGGTTATCGACGTGATCAACCCGATGCACCGCCTCTGGAGCGACGGCCGCTGGAACAAGCTCACCGTTGCCCACGGCTGCTACTGGAAACGCTGCTCCTTCTGCGACATCACCCTCGATTATATTTCGCGCTATGAGGCCGCTCCCGCCGCCTTGCTGGTAGACCGCATTGAGCAGATTATCGCCCAAACCGGCCAGACCGGTTTTCATTTTGTAGATGAGGCCGCACCTCCTGCTTCGCTGCGCGACCTGGCGCTGGAGCTGCTGAAGCGTGGCGTGAAAATTACGTGGTGGGGCAATATCCGGTTTGAGAAAACCTTTAGCCCCGACCTTTGCCGCCTGCTGGCGGCCTCCGGTTGCATCGCCGTTTCTGGTGGCCTGGAGGTAGCCTCCGACCGCCTGCTCAGCCTGATGGAGAAAGGTGTAAGTATTGCCCAGGTAGCCCGTGTTACCGATGGTTTTACGCAGGCCGGCATTATGGTGCACGCCTACCTGATGTATGGTTTCCCGACCCAAACCGCCCAGGAAACCATCGATTCGCTGGAGGTGGTGCGGCAACTGTTCCAGAACAACGTGATTCAGTCGGGCTACTGGCACCGCTTCAGCATGACAGCACACAGCCCCGTGGGCAAGAACCCGGCTAAATACGGCGTGGTAAAAGTTGGTCCTGAAGACGGCGGTTTTGCCAACAACGACCTCTGGCACGAAGATCCGCAGGGCACCAACCATGAGCTGTTCGGCCCCGGCCTGGCAAAGGCCATTTACAATTACATGCATGGCGTGGCACTCGACGAGCCCCTCTCCTTCTGGTTCGATTTTAAAGTGCCGCGCGCCAAACTGCCCCGCGACCTGATCTACAAAGCCATAGCAGCACCCGCCAAAACAGATGCAGAACGTAAGACTGCCCGCATGGTCTGGCTGGGCAACCTACCGGATATCGACTTTACCATGACGGCCAAGAAGGGAGAGACGCTGGAACGTAGCGTGCTCACGTTTTATGAAAAGGCCGAGGATTTTGAGGTCAAAACTACGGCAGCCATCGGCCAGTGGCTTTTTGATGTGATACAGGAACTGAGCGCCGAAGAGCCGGCCACTATTACGCTGAAGCAACTGGAGGAAAGCTATCCTGCCGATGCCCATCTCAGCTTCACGGAGTTCCTGAACTCCCCCGCCTGGTTCACGCTGCGGGAGAAGGGGCTGCTGCTGCTCTAATTCTGAAGGATGAGTGAGTGCCTGCTTTATGCTTTTTGCTGATGGCGCCTACTTTTTGTCTCCCTGGGCTCGACAAGGTTTAATAACCGGCGGTGCCTGTTTCGAATTATAAGTGGAATGAAAGCACGAGCTACAAGCGCGCACCAGGTACATTCAGGTAAATATCGTCGGGTCAGTTTGAGAAGCGAAAGAAGTCTGTCTGCAGGAATTATTCCAATCAAAACAGCCCTCCAGAGACCTCTTCTGCTTCTGATGCTGCTGGCCCGGCAACCTACGACAGATTTTACTTGCCTGTACTTAGCGAATAGAGCCTGGTAATTCAGTGCTGCCTTTTATACCATTCGCTTCCAACCTTTCTAAAACCACAAAAACTTTTCTGGCCCTGCTTCGGTTCCGGGGCGGACCAGGCCTTATAGCCCCAGAGGGCCATTTTGATTAGAATAATTCCTAATCCTTCCAATATCCTGGCAGCCAGCTCAGGCAGTTCCAATTGCAGCATCAGGAGAACCTTACGCCGGATAAGCTGCCAGCATGGCAAGCCAGCCGTCATTCCTGATTTTCATTTTAACCCGGGGGTAGCCTTCGCTCTTAAACACTGTTCATATTTTCCGCTGCATGTAATAGTCGAGTTGCACCTCCTTGCCCAGGTAGAAATCCAGTTCTCCTACTTTTACAAACCCGTGCTTGTGGTAAAAGCGTAGCGCCCGCTTGTTCTTTGACCACACAGTGAGCCACACTACCTGATGCCTTCTGCGCCTGGCACGCTCCAGTGCCATTTCCATGAGTTTTTCGCCAAGGCCTTTGCCGGTCCATTTCTGGAGCACAAACAGGCGGCTTATCTGTATGGGGCGGCTTCCTTTTATTTCCCTGGGTGCTTCGTCCCAGTTCAGCTTCAGGTAAGCCACAGGCACCTCATCAGCTTCTACTATCACAAACTCGGTCACGTCATCGGCCAGTTCCTCAGCCTGAAGCTCAGGCCCATACATCGTCGGTTTGTAGGAGCGCATGTCCGCCGGATCATTATATGGCCCGAACGCCTCCTCAAACGTGCGCCACCCCAGGTCTGCCAGCAAGTCGGCATCGTCTGTTGTAGCTGTCCGGAAATGATAGTCAGGATCTTTCACAGGCTGTATTGTAAAAGAGCATATACGTAAGTTCTTCCTCATGAAACTATCGGCAGAGCAAGATCATATTTGTACTGTATAAGTAAAGCCAAAGGATGTAAACGAGTAAAATGCCTTTGGAGGGCCTTTTTCATTCAAATAATTCATGCCTGACTTAACAGCTATCTATTATCTGAACAATTTTTATGGCATGAGAAATCATGAAATTCTAACGCCATAGCCGCATAAGATAAATTATTCTTGCCATAAACCTAACTATTGTTTGTTATTATTTGTAATTTCAGGATACCCGCTGCATATAATGCATTACCTCTGCAAACATCATGGCACAGAAAATAAAACACTGGCTCATCTGCTTTACCCTTGCAGCTATTTTTACTAACCCGGTAGTAGCGCAGGCTCCTCCCTTGGTTGAGGCGGCAGAACACGCCATGATGAGAGCTTCGCAGTACATGGTGGAAAAAGTGAGCACCAACGGCGGCTATGTGTGGTTTTATCTGCCGGATTTTTCGCGGCGCTGGGGCGAGATGGAAGCCTACAAAACCATGGTGTGGCTGCAGGGGCCTGGCACCGTTAGTATGGGGCACACCTTTCTGGATGCTTACGCGGCCACTGGCGACGAGCACTACTACCAGGCGGCAGCCAAAGCAGCGGCGGCCATTGTGTGGGGACAAAGCAAAGAAGGGGGCTGGAACTACATGATCGACTTTGCCGGCGACCGATCGCTGAAGCAGTGGTACAACACCATCGGCAAAAACGGCTGGCGCCTGGAGGAGTTTCAACACTATTATGCCAACGCTACTTTCGACGACGACAATACTACCGATGCGGCCCGGTTCCTGCTGCGAATGTACCTCACTAAGCTGGCCCCCGAATACAAACCGCCTGTAGACAAAGCAATCAATTTTATCCTGGAAAGCCAGTACCCACTTGGCGGCTGGCCGCAGCGCTATCCGCTCAAGTACGATTTCAACAAAAACGGCCTCCCGGACTACACTTCTTTTTTTACTTTTAACGACGATGTGATCTGGGAAAACATCAACTTCCTGATGCAGTGCTACCTGACTCTGGGCGAAGAGCGTTTGCTGGATCCTATACAGCGGGGCATGAATTTTTACCTGATCTCGCAACATAGCAGCGGTGGCTGGGCCCAGCAATACAACATGAACCTGGAACCCGCCGGTGCCCGCACCTATGAGCCTCCCATGCTACTGCCCACCACTACCTACAGCAACATAATGCTCCTGCTCCACTTTTATGAGTACACCGGCGAGTCGAAATACCTGACCCCGATTCCGGATGCCTTAGCCTGGCTGGAGAAAACCCGGCTGCCTGAAAACATGACGGAGAACAACCAGTACTCCCATCCTACGTTTGTAGAGATCGGAACCAACAAGCCTGTGTTCGTGCACCGCAAGGGATCTAATGTAAAGCACGGCTACTACTATTACGACTACAATGATAAGAACCTGCTAGCGCACTACCGCGGCAAAAAGACGTTAGATCTGGACCGCCTGAAAGCCGAGTTTAAGCGGGTTAAAACCTTATCGCCGGAAGAAGCCACCAAAAACTCACCGCTAAAGGTAGCAGCCTTTGCAGAGGCAGGCACACCGCAGACCTTCTATAGCCTGAACCGCTCCTCCTCCAGCCAGGCACCCACCGAAGCGCAGGTGAACGAGATCATAGCGGCGCTCGACGACCAGAACCGTTGGCTCGTAAAGCACGCCACCATCAGTAACCCTTACCACGGCGAAGGACAAAAGATAGAGCCAACAGACGAGTACGGAGCTGCCTTTGTAGGCGACGAAACAGACACTTCGCCGTTTAAAGACACCTCCGACCAGGAATATATCTCAACCCAGGCCTTTATACGGAACATGAGCCAGCTAATTAACTACGTGAAGACTAATAAGGGCCACATGAAGGCAAGTGCCGGCTTAAAGGCGGGTGGGTGAGCGGGAACCTTGTCGTGGACTTAAGAAAAACAACGATCACTTTCGTCTCAACGGCAGGAGAAATAACAGTGAACGTTGTGCTCGTTAGCTGATCCTATACCGACCTCTGGAAGGCCAAAATCATTAGAATAATTCACTTTAGGCAGGCTTCCTCTTTTATAAAACAAAAACCGCCGCAGCTAATATTAGCTGCGGCGGTTTTATAAAGTACTCACCCTTAATCCCGCTTCGACTTGAGCAGCTTCCGTAAATCGGCCAGCTCGTCGCGGTACTTGGCGGCTTGCAGGAAATCGAGGTCTTTGGCGGCTGCTTCCATCTGCTTCTCGGTCTTTTTGATGAGCTTTTCCAGTTCGTCGCGCTTCATGGTCTGCACGATCGGTTCTGCCGCCAGCGTCACCTCTTCGGGACCAACGTACATTTTCACTTCCCGCTTCCGCATATCGGCCACAGATGTCTGCTCGTGAATCTCGTTCCTCGACTTCAGAATGGTGCGCGGTGTTATGCCGTGCTCCTCGTTGTAAGCCATCTGGGTGGCGCGGCGGCGATTCGTTTCGTCGATGGCGCGCTGCATAGAGCCGGTCATGCGGTCGGCGTACATAATTACCCGGCCGCCAGAGTTACGGGCAGCGCGGCCCATGGTCTGGATGAGCGAGCGCTGGTCGCGCAGGAAACCTTCTTTGTCGGCATCCAGAATAGCCACCAGGCTTACCTCCGGCAGGTCCAGCCCCTCACGGAGCAGGTTCACACCGATCAGCACATCTATATCGCCCATGCGCAGTTCCCGCAGTATTTCTACCCGGTCGAGCGTTTTTACTTCAGAGTGCAGGTATTTTACCTTTATGTTGAGGCGCTCGAGGTACTTGCACAGCTCTTCAGACATCCGCTTGGTGAGGGTAGTCACGAGTACCCGCTCGTTTCGTTTAATGCGTTCGTCTATTTCATCGAGCAGGTCATCTACCTGATTGGCGCTTGGGCGCACGTCTATTTCCGGATCGAGCAGGCCGGTGGGGCGTATGATCTGCTCCACCACCACGCCTTCCGACTTCTGAATTTCGTAATCGCCGGGCGTGGCGCTTACAAATACTACCTGGTGCATCACGCTCTCAAACTCGTTGAAGGTGAGCGGGCGGTTGTCCATGGCCGCCGGAAGCCGGAAGCCATATTCTACCAGCGCCACCTTGCGGGAGCGGTCGCCGCCCCACATGGCCCGCACCTGCGGTATGGTTACGTGGCTCTCGTCTATCACCATCAGGAAATCGTCCGGGAAATAATCGAGGAGGCAGAAGGGGCGCGCTCCGGGAGCCCGACGGTCGAAGTAGCGGGAGTAGTTCTCGATGCCGGAGCAGTAACCCAGCTCACGGATCATCTCAAGGTCGAACTCGGTGCGCTCTTTAATGCGTTTGGCTTCTACGGGTCGGTCTTCTTTCAGGAAATACTCGTGCTGCGCCACCATGTCGAACTGGATCTCACTGATAGCCTGGTTCAGGGTATCTTTGCCCGTTACGAAGAGGTTGGCCGGGTAAAGCGTAATAGCCTGTTCATCGGAAAGCTTTTTGCCCGAAGCCGGGTCGATGCGGTGAATCTGCTCCAGCTCATCGCCAAAGAAGTAGAGGCGGTAGGCAAAGTCGGCATAGGCCGGGTAAATATCTACTGTGTCGCCCTTTACCCGGAATGTTCCACGTGTGAACTCGGCTTCGGTGCGGCTGTAGAGAATCTGCACAAAGGTGTAGAGCAGGTTGTTTCGGCTGAACCGCTGCCCCGGCGCCAGGTGCAGCACATTTTTGCCAAACTCCTCGGGGTTGCCAATACCGTAGATGCACGACACCGAGGCCACCACAATCACGTCGCGCCTGCCCGACAGCAGCGCTGAGGTAGTATGCAGCCGCAGCTTCTCGATCTCCTCGTTTATGGCCAGATCTTTTTCTATGAACACATCCGAAGAAGCAATATAGGCCTCCGGCTGGTAGTAGTCGTAGTACGAGATAAAATACTCTACGGCATTATTTGGGAAGAACTGCTTGAACTCACCGTACAGCTGCGCTGCCAGCGTTTTGTTATGGCAAAGCACCAGTGTCGGCTTTTCTACGTTTTTGATCACGTTGGCCATGGTAAAGGTCTTACCAGTGCCAGTGGCACCCAGCAACACCTGCGCATGCTCTCCGCGGTTTAACCCCTCCGTGAGTTGGGCGATGGCTTTGGGCTGGTCGCCGGTTGGCTGAAATTCTGATGTTAGCTGAAAATTCATGCGTTGTTTTTACGGATTGTAAAGACTGTAAAGATAGACTATAACACCAATAGGTGCAGGTAAGTTTAGCTTTTGCTACTGTTTATGCTAAAATGATTAGCGGGAAGAATGGCACACTTAGTATTTCGCCTGTTTATGTTCAGAAACGTCATCACCTTGTAAACTGATTGCCCTGAGAGCTTCCCATTGCCCAACTCCTCCATATAAATTATTTCCGGGCAAACAGGTATGACAGCATGAGGTAAGTGTTTTTATCAATTATTCCAATGATTTTGCCCCTCCGGAGGTTCTGCTGCTAAGCTTCCTGTAATACGAGTTCAAGGTAAGTTATGCACCTATTGTGTACAACAGCTGCCCCCTCGACCGGTCACCTCCTTTCTGCCTGCCATCTTCAGAATGTTACAAGTTTTGGGTACTTTCTGGGAACGGGTACTGGCAGAAAAATTCAGGGCTCTTTTTCCAGGATGGAGCTTCGATATTTTTCCATGAGGGATTACATCCATCGGGAGGGCTTTTTATCTGTTTAAAATTATTGCGTCGGATCAGTTAATCAGTTGTTCCTTACCTGCAGCAAAGAAAAAGCCTGCCGATAACTGGCAGGCCTTCTGAAAAACACTATCCTAATCAACAAAAAGATCGATAACTGCACCACCAGGTTTTGTTTAAACCAGCAGCAGCTCTTAAGTCTCCGGAGGGGCAAAATCATTGGAATAATTTAATTGCAGTGCCTGCCACACCTGCTACTTAACTACCGGCCTGGTTAGGCAAGACAGCGTCCAAGTTTAGACAGAAGGCGGTTACCACGTGAAACAGTGGCTTCGGGTTCCGCACAATTTCCGGAGCCGCAGGCACATACCTGCACCACCCTTACAGCCGGATACATAACAGAAGTAGCCACGCAGCGGGGACTATATTCACCGTTCAGCTCCAGTGCCACCTCTATCCGGATGCCTTGCAGCCTGTAGGCAGCGGGCAGGTTGTCTGTTGTTACCAAACCGCCCTGAATCTGGCCCACAAAGCGGTTGCTCTGCAGGCCGGACGCCTGGTTATCGTTTAGCAGGCGCAACACGTACCAGCCGGTTTCGCAGTCAGCCCCTACCACCTCTGCCTGCACACAAGCAACAGGCACCGGTTCCTCCCCCGAACAACTGATTGCCAGCAGCGACAAGCAGAGGAAGATAAGCGCAAGGTAAAAGGCAGGTTTCATAGTTTTAGGTTGTACTAAAGGCGCAAAAAAATTCAGGTAACGCATAGGAAAACATCCGACATGAACCTGTCGCCGCATGGCAACTGCTGGTAGATCAGGTTTATCGGTACAGGTAATACGAATCGGTAAAAACTGCTTTCGGGTCCTGGCCGGTAAACGAGTTCTTCAGCACCAGTTTCTTGTCCTTTGCTTCTTTTATCTCGAAGTAACCCACCCAGGCGCCCGAACTGAGCACGATAGTGCCCGGGTTATAGTGGTAATTTACTTTATAGGCACTGCGGTACGTTTTGTTGTAATAGTCTAACCGCATCAGAAAAGCGCTGTCGGCCCTGAACTCAAAGTAATCGGTGGGTTTGCCCTCGTAGTTTTCGGAGGTGCAGTTACGGTCTCGGCAGAGCTCCGACTCGATCCGCTCTATGTTCCACCTGCCGTGCAGGGTCGTCTGCATTTCTTCGGCCAGCAGCGCCGGCCTCACATCTTCGCTCTCTAAGCATCCTGAAAGCGTCAGAAATGAAATAATAACCACGGGGAGCCAATAAGTAGTTTTATTCATGGTATTGCCGCAAGGGTTAATTACGGTTGGTTTATGTTGCGCTGATTTGGGCATTTTTATGAAGTAACAGTCACGAAAAGGCTGCCGCCTCCCCATCAGCCCCTGGCGTGCTGGGAAGTACTTGCCGACGGCTGCGATCAGCCTGCCCGCAAGACCGAATAAAGCAGGAGAGCCAACAGCAGGAACCAGCCCAGCAGGTTTATGTTCGCGGCCTCTGCCAGTGCGGCAAAAGAGTTAAGGATCGTTTTCATGGCTGTGAACGCATTACTTACTACTTATACGATTCAGTTTCGGGCCTACTGGTTGCAAGGCCCGAAGAAAATTTTATTTTTCGCCCTGGCCCAGCAGGTACTGCACGCCCAGGTTCACGCCAATGGAGTAGGGTTTGCCTTGGGGTGCCAGGGCCTGGTCGGGGTTGGCCAGCATAGAGCTCAGGTAGCTGCGGAACTCCGGCCCTGCCACGATCATCACCGACTCGGATATTTGCTTGCCCACCCCCATGCCTATGTTGGTAGAGAACTGCACTTTCCGGAAAGGCGACACTTCCTCCTTGTTGTCGTAGCTGAAAGACGGCACTTTATCGGAGCCTGTCGTGATTCTGCTTTCTGTCAGGAAGTTGGCTGCCAGGGCCCCGGAGGCATACCAGCGCCAGCCCCTGTTGCCGATCTTGCCTTCGTACTGCAGGCCGAGCGGCACCGATATCTGCCGGTACTGGTAGTTTACATAAAACGGGCTTGTCTGCTCCACGGCAATCGAATCAGGAGAGAACCCGTTTGTAAGCGATGGCATAAAGATGGTAGAAACAAGTTCATAAGGCTCGCGGGTGGTAGGCTTAAACCAGAACTGCCTGAAAATAAAACTGGTCTTGGTGCGGGCCGAGTTTTGGATAAACCCGATCCCCGACAGGAGCTTCAGCTTTTTGGTCAGCCGGAAACCTGCACGCACTTCCATGCCATAAGAGAATGCCGCGTCTGTATTATCATCGTATTCCTCACGGGCAGCTTCCATATTTCTGGCTGTCGAAACATCGGCTTGCGGGCCGAAAGTTGCAAAGCTGTTATAGCGTACGGCTGGCATCATCTGGTCGGGCAGGCCTATGTTCTGGTTAAAGTAAGATGGCCCGGAAGCCATTCCCACGCTCCACCTACTATTGGCAGCACTGGCAACTACCTGCTCTTTTTTAGCTGTTTTGCCAAGCGATTGCTGCAGGGCATCCTCCTTCTTCTGGTCAGTAGCAGGCATGGCTGCCAATGTCTTGTACTGTGGCTCCCCGAGCTCCTTAATCGTTTTTGGCAGCAGGACTTCCTGCTCCTCCGGCAACTTCTGCCGCACCACCACCGACTGCATTTTTGGCCGGGCACTTTCTGTATCGGGTATGGCTGGCTGTTGTACTTTTTCCTGTGCCTCCGCAGGCTCGCCTGTACCACCAGTGGCGGCATACGCAGGCGGATTTGTGCTACCAGGCTGCTCCAGGTATGGCTGCTGCACCTCTTGCTTTGGTGTTTCTGCTGTTGCCGCCCTGGCAGGGGCTGCACCGGCCACACGGCTATCAGAACCGGCAGGCAGGGGTTTTGCGGTACGCGTGGCCGGCTGTGCGGAGGCTATGGCTTCTGCCCCTGCTGGCGCTGCGGTCTGGCTGCTTTTTGCTGGCTCTGAGGCTTCTGCGGGTGCAGCCTGCGTATTGGCATTAGCTGCAACTTGTTGCGCTGTGGCTGCTACAGGTTGCCCGGCCTGGTTACCCACCTGGTAGTACACCAAAGCACCGGCCAGCAGTAGCAGCACAAGACAAGCGGCAGCCAGTTGCCTGTACATAACGAACCGCTCCTTGTACTGGCGGTTTTCATGTACAGTAAGCTCATGGTCTATGCGCGACCAAAGGTCCGGAGCAGGCGAAGCCTCAGCGTCGTGCATCCGGCTACGGAACTGCTCTTCCAGTGATCCCCGCTCCTGTTTATTTGCTGATGACATGCTCTTTAAAGTTATGGTCCTGCCGTGCCAGCATTTGCTGTAATATGACCCTGGCACGTGAGTACTGCGATTTTGAAGTTCCTTCCGAAATACCCATCATTTCACCTATCTCCTTATGGTTGTAGCCCTCTATGGCGTACAAGTTAAACACCATCCGGTAGCGTGGGGCCAGGCTTTGGATCATGCTCATGAGCTCCTCCAGGCTATAGCCGGTCAGGTTGCAGGAGTCGGAGCTGATGCTGGCAACTTCCTCTGTTTCATGTGAAACCGTGAGCAGCGACTTCTGCCGCAAGTGTTTCAGGGCCGTGTTGATCATGATGCGCCTGATCCAGAACTCCAACGGACAATCGCGCTTAAACTTCTCGATGTTGGCAAACACCTTCACAAACCCCTCCTGCATGATATCTTCTGCCTCAAAATTGGTAGGTGCGTAACGCAGGCAAACCGCCATCATCTTTTTAGAGTACAGGTCATATAGGTCCCGTTGCACTTCCCGCTTGCCGGCAATGCACCCTTCAATGAGTTTCTCCTCGTCTGACTTTGGCCTGGTAAAAAGTTTCAAAAGCTACCTTCCTTACGACTTACACCCCTATGAGTCCTGTTCGCGACAAAGGGTTGCAAGCGAATTAAAAAAATATTCAACAGAATCCGGATTCTATGCCTGGAGTGGCATCAATAGCAGGATACACAAAGATATGAAAACGATAGGGACAACAATAATAAATTTTGTCTTTAATTCATATTATCCTTAGGAATTATCCTATTAAACAGTTCTTATCAATTACATGATCTGATGATAATAAGGGAGATGAAACTAAAAATGCCAGACCTCATATCAGAGATCCGGCATTTTTAGTTTAGTTGCTGAAATTACAGAGTGAGTTACAGCAGGCCAGGTAGCAACTCAGGTTAGATGATGTTCAGAAACAGCAGCTTATAGAAGAGCACCGCCACTACCGTGAGGGCCAGCACCCAGGTATATCCTATAATCCGGTGCCCCTCGCCTGATTCCGCTCTGTTCATGGTTTCGTAGGCCTGCAGTCGTGCTTCATTTACAACATCTTTCGGGAGCATCTGCCACGACAGGCTCAAGCCCAGCGCCACCACCACCACATCGTCCAGGAAGCCGAACAACACGGTCAGGTCCGGAATAAGATCTATGGGGCTAAGGGCATAGCCAATCACAAAGGCCAGTAACAGGCGAACCGGCCATTTAGCCCGTTTGTCGCGGTAAGACAAATAAATGGCGTAAATCGACGTGTTAAATTCCTGTGCTTTATGTTTAAGTTGGTATAAGTGCGTCATATTGTAAGTAGCTTTCCTGTAGGTACGCACAAAGGGCATACAATAGTTACAGCCTCACAGAAAAATAACACAAGATAGATTTACTAACGACTGTTAGCCAAAGAGATAAGCGGCACAGAAATATTCCAATGAAAATGGCCCCTCAGAGATAACGGCTGCTGTTAACGCTCCTTCAAGACGCCGGATACTGGATTTTAGACGAGAAACACCCGATCCGGGTAGGCGTTAAAAGTTAAGAGTGTTGTGTATCTGGTCTTTAGAAGCTGCTATTGCATGCTTCGCTCATCAGCACATGAAGCCAATTATTCTAATCAGAAAGGCCCTCTGGAGGTTTCTACTGCTGCTGATCTGCCTTGCATGATGCCTGCAAAGGGGCCTAAAAGCAGCCGCAGGCCGTGGAATAGTCGGTAAGAGCGGGAACGCTCACGCCATTATCATTCCTAATTTTTAATTTCTAATTTTGAATTCCTATCAAGGCGCAGCCCTACGCATTCCAGATAGCCCAAGCGGCTTCGGCCTGTTTGTAGAGCATGGCCAGCCCGTTGGTGACCTGGGCACCGGCAGCAGCGCCTTTTTGCATAAACTGCGTTTGCTCCGGGTTGTAGACCAGGTCGTAGAGGTAGTGCTGTGGCGTAAGCGACTCGTATGGCAGCGGCGGACAGGCATCGGTGGCCGGGTACATGCCGAGCGGAGTGGTGTTAATGATGAGCTTGTGCGTCGTCAGCAGCCCTGCCTGCACCTCCTCGTAGCTGATGGCAGACGGACCGGCGCTTCGCGATACTTGCTTGTGCGCAATGCCTAGGGCATCGAGGGCGGCTATCACGGCTTTGGCGGCACCGCCTGTACCCAGCACCAGCGCCCTCCCCTCCTGCCCCACGGGGTAAAACTCCTCCAGCGTTTGCCTGAAGCCGATAAAGTCGGTATTGTAGCCTTTTGTCTTTCCGTTTTCTACCCGAATGGTGTTTACGGCTCCAATGGCAGCAGCGGCGGCATCCATCTCGTCCAGAAAAGGTATGACTACTTCTTTGTATGGCACCGTTACGTTCAGCCCCGCCAGTTCCGGCTCACGCATGAGCAGTTCCGGAAACTCCGCGATCTGGTCCAGTTCATAAAGATCGTAAACAGCACCTTGAATGCCTTCGCGCTCAAACTTACCGGTAAAGTACCGCTTCGAAAAGGAGTGCCCTAACTTACGCCCGATCAACCCGAATTTTCTCATTTTACCTTATTGATTAACATTTATACCAAATAAGCTTCGCCAAATTTAATATTCAAAATAGAAATTATGGCAGATAGGCTATCCGGCAACTTTACAAGCCTGGACCATTTCTAAAAATAAAACTGGAGGAGTGCTAAGTACACTCAAGTGAGTATTGCCCTATCAGTAGGAGTAGAAGAAACAGGCTGCATAACCGAATTATTCTAATGAAAATACCCCTCCGGAGGTTCTGATGCTGCAGCTACAGCCCTGCAAGCGACATCATTTATTCGGATGTTTTTCTCGCCCCAGTCATTTAACTTCCCCAAAATGAATGTGCCTGCATAAGGTTTCCCAGGCGGCCAGAGCCCTCAGAATAGTCGTCGCGGGCGAGGACGCCCGCGCCATCATCATTTCTAATGTTGGATCTCTAATTATTCAGCTGACGCAGCCTTAGACTTTTTTGGTGTCGTCGTCTGTAATAAGATCGATGAGATATACCAGCGCAAACCCTGCCACAGCCAGCAGCACGCCGTAGAGCAGATAGGGTTCCTGCCCTGTAAGCTGCAGATAATCCGTTGGGAGCACATTTTCCTGCACCAGCGGCTTTACCACGCCATGGCGGTCGGTGTAGGTGGTGATGGTTTCTTTCCAGGGCCATACCTTGTTCAGCGACCCGATCATGAAGCCTGTGAGCAATGCCACAGTAAGGTTGTGGTAGCGCTTCAGCATCCAGTTGAGCACGTGCGAGAAAGCCAGGATACCGGTTACACAGCCCACTGCAAAAGTGGCCACCACATCAATCCGCAGATCCTTCACGGCATTCAAAATAAACTCGTACTTGGCCAGCAGCACCAGCAAAAAGCTGCCGGAGATGCCCGGCAGGATCATGGCGCAGATCGCAATGGCCCCCGACAGGAAAATAAACCAGTAGGCCTCCGGGGTCTGCGTGGGCGACATGACCGTAATAAAATACGCCGCCACCGTACCCACCAGCCCGGCCAAGACCACGGCACCATTCCAGCGGGTTATTTTTTTGCTTACTACCACGGCCGAGGCCACAATAAGCCCGAAAAAGAAGGCCCACAGCATTTCAGGATAGGTTTCGAGCAGGTACAGGATAAGCCGCGACAAAGAGGCCACAGAGAAAAGGATGCCTGACAGGAGCACCACCAGGAAGGTACCGTTGATGTGCTTCCAGAAACCTGCAAAATTGAGCCGGGCCAGCAACCGAACCGCTTCGCCGTTTACCGACCGGATAGAGCCAAGTAGTTCTTCGTAGATGCCTGTGATAAAGGCAATTGTTCCGCCAGACACGCCCGGCACCACATCAGCGGCTCCCATGCTTGCGCCTTTGGAGAAGAGCAACAGGTACTCTTTCAGCGTTCTGTTCTTCCTGTCAGAAGTTCTTTTTTCCTTGGTAGATGATGGATTTGACATATGACGTTAGGCGCTAAGGTGCTGCGCCAGGTTTAGATGTTAAAAATTATAAACGATACGCAGGTGATGTTTTCCTAACTAAAATTGCTTTAACCTTTTCCGATTATCAGGATCGAGCCACAGTGTCACCCTAAACTCGCTTGTAGTACAGCATTGACTGCGGCACCAGGCAATTATTCTAATCAAAACAGCCCTCCGTAGGCAATTTCTCCTGCTGGTGCTGCTCCTGTCTGCTTCTTGCGCAGGATGTGGCAGCCAGCCAAAGCGCCTGAGGCAGGCCTTTTGTTGCTACAAAAAAATTGCCCGTCCTTTTTCCGACGGGCAATTTATGGTTTTATCCTGATATTTTATAATACAAGAGAATTTCTTAGCAAGACTTGTCGAGGTCTAAAAACTGTGAAAATGTGTCGCCTCGCAGCCCCAGGCGGATGGTCTCGAGTGGCACCACTTCGCTTGGCGCAATGTTGCCTAAGTTCACGTTTGTTCCAAGCAGCTTAATAAACCACACCTGCTGCGCTTTCTGTGGTGCCTCCCACAGAATCTTTTCAAAAGGCACTTTGGTCAGGATCTCTTCCACCAGGCCGCTCCGCACCTCGCCGGTAGAGCGGAAGAGGCCAACGTTACCGCCCTCGCGGGCCTCGCCGATTACTTTCCAGGCGCCGGCGTCCAGCTCTTTCTGCATCAGCTGTATCCACATATAGGGCGGTATGATCTTGGCGTCGTCCTTAGACCCCACTTCCGACAGCACAGTTACCTGTTCGGCCAGCGTGCGGATATACTCGCACTTTTTATCATGCTCCATCTCCAGCGACCCGTCCGACACCTCTGCGAAGGTCATCTGGTACTTGTCAAGCACGCGGCGGTAATCGTCGAACTGGTTGCGGATAACGAATGCCTCGAAAAGGGTGCCCCCAAAGTAAACCGGAATGCCGGCCGCTTTAAACACATCCAGCTTTTTCTGCAGGTTAGGCACTACGTAAGACGTGGCCCAGCCGAGCTTCACGATATCAACATACTCGCCGGCTACTTCTATGAAGTCTTCTACTTCACGGATGCTCAGGCCTTTGTCCATGGCCATGGTAAACCCCCGCTCGCGAGGTTTCGGCTCGCGCTGCGGCACGTTTTTAAGGGTATAGTTCATTTAATTTTATTTGCGGTACTGGTCAATTAATCTGGCTAAGGCACGCTGCGACTCAAGCTCCGGGAAGAATTCGAACAGCAGTTTGTGTTTATTAAAATCCAAAATTAAACCATTTTCCAAATAATTGTACGCCTCCTTGTATTTTCCTGCAGAAAGCATGTAGGCGCAAGCCCTGTAATATAGCTCTGCTTCGTCTGGTTGCAGTTCTATGGCGTTTAAAATAATCTCGGTGGCCTCCTCAAAATTTCCCTGTTCAAACAGAATAATGGACCAGTTGAGGTAAATGTCTTTGTCGCCGGGCTGAATTTCGGCGGCGCGCTCGTAGCTCTCCAGCGCCGACACCACATGCCCCACATGGTACTCGGCGGCGGCCAGCGCCACCCAGTAATCCACGCTGTCTTCGTAGAGGTTCACCGCTTTCCGGAAGAAATGCACGGCCTCGTACCATTTGCCCTGCGCATCCAGAATAATGCCGATCCCGAACCAGGCCTCATCCATGGTCTGGTCCAGGTCTATGGATTTCTGGTAATACCGCCTCGACAGGTCCCACTGGTTTAGCTTTTCGTAGCACTCGCCAATGTTGCAATACACCTCCGCTGATGGCGGACCGTGCTCGAGCATGGCATTAAACGCCTCTATGGCCTTGGTATACTCGCCCAAAAACACATAGGCGTTGGCCATGTTGTTGTAAGCGGTAATAAAATCGGGCTTGATAAGGGTAGAGTAGTCGTAGGCGGCAATGGCTTTGTCGTAGTTGCCGAGTTTGTTGTACACGTTGCCCAGGTTAAACCAGGCTACATACGAGTATGGGTCGGCATCTACAAATTCTTGGAAAAACGGCAGTTCCTCGCGCATATTGCCGGTAATCTCCATACAATACACCACCTCTTGCATGGCCGCCTCATTTTCTACATTCAGGGCGATACACTTTTTGTAATATTTAATGGCAGAGGCAAACTTGCCCCAGGTCTGGTAGGCCAGGCCAATGTTAAAGAAAATATCGTCGCGGTCCTCGGCAAAGGCCAGGGCTTTCTTAAACTGGTCGATGGCATCGCGGTAATCGCCGCGCTGGGTAAATATGATGCCCCGTGTGAGGAACACATCGGGGTTCTGCACCTCTACTTCTGCCACCTGCTCAATAAGGGTAAGGGCCTCGTCGAAACTGCCGGACATGGCCAGCAGCTGCGCCTTGTCTATGAGCAGCTCGTTTGAGAAAGGATACTGCGCAAGCGCAGAGTCGCAGGCGATAATCGCCTTTTTATAATCGAAATTGGCCGTATAGTGGTCAATTATGTATTCAAAGTCATTCAGGTCGAAAAAAGCAGTTTCACTGCTTCCCAGCATCTGTTCGAACCGCTGTATCAGTTCAAGTTCCTCGCTGTGTTCGTCAAAGTTTTCTTTCATCTCCAAAATCCAACAAGCTGCCTAAAAGCAAGCTCTTTCTTATTACATTTTATGACAGCAAATAGTTTAGAGTGCCTCTGCTGTTTCAGAGCGCTTGCCTGCCGCGAGCAATCGGCTGCAGCACCAGGCGATGGTCTCCCCCAAGGGCCTGAACTCTATATTTATGGCTTGTTTTACTTTCTCGTTGCTGAACAGATGGCTTTTGCCGGCTAAACGTGCCGTGTCTTTAGTGATGAGTGGCCTTCTGCCCGTAACCACGGCGAGCGCATGCTCCAGTCGCCAGATCACTTCTGCAAAGGCAGGTATTACTTTGTGCGATGGGGCCTTTTTTCCGAGGCAGTGCGCCACCTGCTCAAAAAAGATTTTGTACTCCATCTGTTCTGCGTTTAATATAAATCTTTCTGCCGAAATATCCGAGAAGGTCAGCCGGAGCATGGCCTCCACCACATCGCGTACATCCACAAAATTAGCACTTCCTCCTGTGTAGAACGGCTTCTCGTCAAAAACATATTTTAAGAGGCGGGTACTGCTGCGGTTCCAGTCGGCAGGGCCCAGCACCACCGAGGGGTTTACGATCACGGCCTTTAGCCCCTCTGCCACACCGCGCCACACTTCGAGCTCGCCAAAATATTTTGAGCTGGCGTAGGCCGAATGCTCCTCGGCCTGGTCCCACTTGTTTTTCTCCGACAAAACTGATGCCGTTTTGGAGCGCCCGATCGCCGCGATGGAGCTGACGTGGCAAAGCTTAATGTTTCCTACTTCCAGGCAGGCATCGACTATGTTAGCGGTGCCCTCCACGTTTACCTGCTTCAGCAGCTCCTCGTCCTGAGGTGCATACGACACCAGCCCCGCACAATGGAACACGTACTGCACCCCTTGCAGTGCCTCCCGCAGCAGGCTCGGGTCCAGGATATCGCCCTCCAGCCACAGCACTTTATCTCCTCCTTCCACTGCCGGAATGCGGCCCCTGTACAAGGCCTTTACTATATGCCCCTGCGCCACCAGCGCCGGAATTAAATAACTGCCTATCAGGCCACTGCCACCTGTCACGAATACCGTCATAGCCAAAATATCAGGGGGATGATTACAGTTGGTTGTTACGCAGGTTAAGTGCCAGCGCTTTATGAATATATTTGCAGTTCAGCACTTTATGCACGGAAGCAATATGTTTAATGGTGTGGGCGTCGGTGCCGAGAAAATCTACCATGCCATCATCTACCAGCCGCTCCGCCATGGTACGGGCCTGACCGGAGTAATATCCTACCAGTGAGTTCAGGTTAATCTGAAAAAGCACCCCTTTCTCGCGCAAGGCTACCAGCTCGTGGTACTTGCCATAGAAATAGGAGTAGCGCTCCGGGTGGGCCAGCACGGGCTTATAGCCCTGGGTACGCATCAGGAACACAGCCTCTTTCAGGTTCAGCGGCTCGTTCAGGAAAGATGTCTCGAACAGGAGGTAATTGTCTCCGAAGGTCAGCAATTCCTCTTTCGCCTCCAGCTTGTTCACAAAGCCCTCGTCCAGGTAATGTTCTGCGGCGCAGGCCAGCTCCATATCTATTTTTGCCTCTGCCACGGCGTGCTGCAGCATTCTAAGCCGTTCTCTGATACCGGCCGGTGTGTTTCTGTAAAAGTCACTCATAATGTGCGGCGTCATGATCAGTTTCCGGTAGCCCAGCGCCTGCATGGCCCGCACCAACTCAAGCGATTGCTCCAGGTTCTCTGCGCCATCGTCAAGCCCGGGCAAAATATGAGAATGCATATCTACTTCCAGGCAAGCCAGCGAAGCTTCCTCCACAGCAGCACCAAATAAGTCTTTTAAAAACTGTATCATCGAACAATATTAGTGTAACAACACCAGAATGACCCGCTTGAGGTTGCCACATTTACGCAAATATATGGGTAATATATTGCAATTATACCTTTTGGCAAAATAAGCGAAATCTATCGGCAGGCCTCCTTCCTACAACTATTCCGGTGAAGCAGCGTCTATAATATCCTCTATACTTAATAGAAGATTATGCAGTTTTAGTTAAATTTCAAATCGGGCAAACATGGCACTGTTCCTTGCCGTTATATACGCGACTTGCACACCCTCTACAATCTAAACTCATGGAATTATCAACAACAGAAAATCAGCGTATGATCGCTGACATGATCCGGGACTTTGGCACCAAACATATTCGCCCTTTTATGCGCCAATGGGACGAGAGCCAGGAATTTCCGGTGGACGTGTTTAAAGAACTGGGCAAGCTCGGGCTAATGGGCGTGCTGGTGCCTGCAGAGTTTGGCGGCTCCGGCTTCGGCTACCTGGAGTATGTTACCGCTATTGCCGAGCTGTCTAAAATAGACGGCTCCATCGGTCTGTCTATGGCCGCCCACAACTCTTTATGCACCGGCCACATACTGCAGTTTGCCAACGACGCTCAGAAAAAGAAGTACTTGCCTAAGCTTGCCACCGCCGAATGGATTGGCGCCTGGGGCCTTACCGAACCTAACACAGGCTCCGATGCCGGCAACATGCGCACCGTGGCCGTGCAGGACGGCGACCACTGGGTGATAAACGGCGCCAAGAACTTTATTACGCACGGTAAGTCGGGGCAGGTGGCGGTGGTAATTGTGCGCACCGGCGAAACGGGCGACTCGAGGGGCATGACGGCCTTTATTATAGAGAAAGGAACACCTGGTTTTAGCGCAGGCCGCAAAGAAGACAAGATGGGCATGCGTGCCTCCGAAACCACGGAGCTTGTTTTCCAGGATTGCCGCGTGCACCAAGACCAGGTGCTGGGCAATGTGGGCGAAGGCTTTATACAGGCCATGAAGGTGCTGGATGGTGGCCGGATCTCGATTGCGGCGCTCTCGCTGGGCATCGCCCAGGGCGCTTTTGAGGCCGCACTGGCCTACTCGCAGGAGCGACAGCAGTTCAACCAGCCTATCTCCTCTTTTCAGGGCATCTCGTTTAAGCTGGCCGATATGGCCACGGAGATCGAGGCGGCTTCGCTGCTCACCTACCAGGCGGCCGACATGAAAAACCGGGGACTCGATGTGAACAAGGAATCGGCGATGGCGAAGTACTATGCCTCGGAGGTGGCCGTGCGGGCTGCTAACGAAGCCTTGCAAATTTTCGGGGGCTACGGCTTTACAAAAGATTACCCGGCCGAGAAGTTTTACCGCGATGCAAAGCTGTGCACTATAGGCGAAGGAACCAGCGAGATCCAGAAACTTGTGATAGCAAGGGCGATCCTGAAGTAACATTTTTGGCAAAAGTATCGTCAAAATATAGTTGCCCCAGTGCTGATGGGGCGGCAGAAAGGACCTATTGCATAGAGCGGATAAAATATTTTACCAATCTATTGATTTTTAAGCAGAAACTTTCGTAAATTTGCAGCCTTAATACCTGAAGAAGAAATTAAAAAAATATGATCATTGTAAACGTAAAAGACAACGAGTCGGTAGACCGCGCTTTAAAAAGATTTAAGAAGAAATTTGAGAGAACCGGTGTTCTTAAAGAACTGAGAGCAAGAACTTTCTTTGAAAAGCCATCTGTATCTAAAAGAAAGCAGAAAGAAAGAGCAAAGTACAAGCAAACGCTTTTTGCTCAAGATAACTACTAGTCTTTACTGGCACTATAGATATTTTTCCATAAATTAGTGTACTGCCCAGCGCACTAATTTATGGATTTATTTTTCAAATACCTGCAGTACGAGAAGCGTTACAGCTCTCATACGCTTACCTCTTACCATACAGACCTAGGCCAATTTGCAGACTACCTGCAAGAGGTCTACCAAATTTCTGATCCTGCCGAGGCTGATCATGCCATTATCCGGTCCTGGCTCCTTTCCCTGGTGCAGAAGCACCTGGAGGCACGCTCTATTAACCGCAAAATAGCCTGCCTCCGCTCCTACTACAAATTCCTGCTCTCACAACAGCGTGTGCAGGTGAACCCCATGCTCCGCATCAGAGCCCCAAAGGCCTCTAAAAAGCTGCCCGGCTTTGTGGCGGAACAACCCTTTAACAACCTGCTCGACACATTTGAGTTCGAAGACAACTTCGAGGGGCACCGCGATAAGCTTATCCTGGAGTTCCTCTACGGAACCGGCATCCGCCTGGCCGAGCTGATCGGCATTGAGCACGGTGATATAAACCTACATGCCCGTACGGTGCGGGTGCTTGGCAAAGGCAACAAGGAGCGGATCATTCCCATCAACGACTCGCTGCACTCTACCCTCGAATTGTATATAGCAGCTAAGAAAAAAGCCTTGCCGGATAACAATTCGAAAATGCTGCTCGTTACAACTAAAGCACGCCCGCTCTATCCAAAATTTGTTTACCGTGTTGTAAAAAAATACATCAGCTTGATCACGACCTCAGAACACAACAGCCCGCATGTGCTCAGGCACTCGTTCGCAACGCATCTCCTGAACAAGGGGGCCGACCTGAATGCGATCAAGGATTTATTGGGGCATGCCAGCCTTGCCGCCACGCAGGTATACACGCACAATTCAATTGAGAAGCTAAAATCGATTTTCGAGAAAGCTCATCCAAAGGCATAAGTTTAACATTTAAATTAAATTACTATGAAGCTACAGATGCATTCCATCCATTTCGATGCTGACACTCAGCTTACCGAATTTGTGAAACAGAAAGTGAACAAACTGGAGACCTTCTACGACCGCATTGTGGAGGGAGAGGTGTTTCTTAAACACAACAACAGCGATGGCACAGACACAAAGACTGTAGAGATCAAGCTTTTTGTGCCCGGCTCCACCCTGTTCTCGCAGGAGAATGCGCCCTCTTTTGAAGCTGCCGCCGATGCTGCCGTAGACGCTATGCGCCGTCAGCTGAAAAGGTTCAAAGAAAAGCAAATGACTTACTGAAAGCTTGTTAAGTCTTATCTATAAAACAGGAGAGGCTGCCCCGCATTAGGGCAGCCTCTCCTGTTTTATAGATATACTGAAGCAACTGTAATGTAGCCGGGGAGATGAATTATTCTAATAAAAAAGCCCCTCCGGAGGTTTTGCTGCTGCTTAAAAGGACACAGGACTTTGGACTATCATTTAATTTCCTGACTATGCTACCATGCTCCAGACACTCGCAGGAGCTGCGGCGCACGCTGCGAGGTCAGAACAATGATTCAACCATTCAACAGTTTAATCATTTATCTTAATGGTCATTGTCCCATTAGCACATTAAGAAACCAGCACATTAAATTCTGAAAGCTTCTTGTAGCTTCCCTACATAATCCAGGCTTTCCCAGGTAAACAGCTCCACTTCCAGTTCCTTCTTTTCGCCGTTGGCACCTTCGAACACCTTTGTTACTGTTTCGTTTTTACGGCCCATGTGGCCATAGGCAGCCGTCTCAGCATAGATGGGGTTGCGGAGTTTCAGGCGGGTTTCGATGCCATAGGGCGTCATGTCGAATATATCCCCGATCTTCTGCGCTATCTCGCCGTCAGAGAGGTCTACTTTGGCGGTGCCGTAAGTATTCACATAAATACCCATCGGGTCTTTTACGCCAATGGCATACGACACCTGCACCAGCACTTCGTCGGCCACGCCGGCTGCCACCATGTTTTTGGCAATGTGGCGTGTGGCATAAGCCGCCGAGCGGTCTACCTTAGACGGGTCTTTGCCCGAGAAGGCTCCTCCACCGTGAGCCCCTTTGCCACCGTACGTATCCACAATTATTTTACGGCCGGTTAAGCCGGTATCGCCATGCGGACCGCCAATCACAAACTTGCCGGTAGGGTTGATATGGTATTTTATCTTATCCGTGAACAGGGCCTGCAGTTCTTCCTTCAGTTGGCGCTTAACCCTCGGGATCAGCACCTCTACAATATCGTCCTGAATTCTTTTCTGCATGGCTTCTTCAGAGCCAAATTCGTCGTGCTGTGTGGAAACCACAATAGAATCTATGCGGATAGGCCGGTGGTCGTCGCTGTACTCTATGGTTACCTGCGACTTGGCATCGGGGCGGAGGTAGTCAATCTGAGTGCCTTCGCGGCGGATGGCTGCCAGCTCGATCAGAATTTTGTGCGCCAGATCGAGGGCCAGCGGCATGTAGTTTTCGGTTTCGCTGGTCGCATAGCCAAACATCATGCCCTGGTCGCCGGCTCCCTGCTCCTGCTTGGTCAGCCGGTCTACTCCCTGGTTGATATCGGCAGACTGCTCATGAATGGCCGAAAGCACACCACAGGAATTCGCCTCAAACATATATTCCGACTTGGTATAACCAATCTTCCTGATCACCTCACGGGTAATTCGCTGCACATCCAGGTACGTTTTTGATTTTACTTCGCCCGCCAGGATAACCTGCCCGGTGGTTACCAGTGTTTCGCAGGCTACTTTGGAATCAGGATCCCAGGCCAGAAAGTTATCAATCAGGGCATCCGATATCTGGTCTGCTACCTTATCTGGGTGACCTTCTGATACAGATTCAGAAGTGAATAAATATGGCATTATCAAATAGGGTTAAAGGCTGTTTAACAACTGTAAGCTTTTATTTTGAAAGATACACAAAGCTATAATAATTAAGGCAGACTATAAACATTTTATAGTTGCAGCCAGCGATATTTCACTCTACATCTTTTCATTACACTACCTGCCCTGATTCCGGAGCCTGGAGCAGGCCGGCAGCCAAAAACGGCCGGGTGGCCGGTTCTAAGTGCCTTTGCCTATAAACTTTTTTATTGTTTACACGTTCCACCAACGTTAAATATCTACTTAATAAGACATTCAGATGAAACTAAAAATACTTATCTTTTCCCTGCTATTTTCTCAGAGCCTGATGCTTAGAGCACAGCAGGACTCACCCTACAAGACCAGCTGGAAAGTTGACGGACCCATTACTGCCGCCGGCATGGGCCTGAGCTACTATGGTCTCACGCTGATGCAGGACAAAGACGGCTTAACAGAAGAACAGATAAGCCGGCTACAGACCAGCGATGTAAACGGCTTCGACCGCTTTTCTGCCGGCTGGGACTCCGAAAATGCCAACAAGATCAGTGATATTCCGTTTTACACCTCTTTTGCCATGCCTTTTATCTGGGTTCTGAATGATAACATCCGCAGCAACGCCGGGCAGGTGTTTGGCCTCTACGTGCAAACCATGGCTGTTACGGGCACGCTCTTCACCATAACTAACGGACTGAACCCACGCACCAGGCCTATGATCTACAGCCCTGATGTGGACATGGCCGAAAAGATGCGGGCCAACTCCAGAAACTCCTTTTATGCCGGTCACACGGCAGCTTCTGCCAGCGCTACCTTCTTCTTTGCCAAGGTGTTTCACGACTTCAACCCAGATTCTCCGGCCAGGCCCTATGTGTGGGCGGCAGCGGCAGCCGTGCCGGCTACTGTGGGCTACTTCAGGCTTAAAGCTGGCAAGCACTTTCTGAGCGACAATATTATAGGCTATACACTTGGGGCAGCCGCAGGCATACTGGTGCCACAACTGCACAAGAAGACCAACAGAACCGGCCTGTCGCTTGCCCCCGTCATGGGCAGCTTTATGGGGTACCGGTACGAGGGAGCGGCTCTGGGGTATAGATTTTAGCCTGATGCCTTCAACTATAGACGGCGACTTAACATCCCGGAAATCGGATTTGTACTGCCAGTGCTACAGGACATAAGACGCAGGATTTTTAACAATTAGTACAAATCAAATGTGAGTTTCGATACGTTTTGTCTCAGCCTGTAAATACTCTTTGGGTCTATTTTTATTCAAATAATTTGCCCTTTACCGAACAGGGCAGGCTAAATGTGCTACCAAGTGCTTTGCCAAATTCAAAACTAGAAATGATGGCAGATATGCTTTCTGGCGGCTTCAAAAGCACTCAACTCTTCTAAAAATCAAATTGGAGGAGCACGAGTGTATAAGTTGGCAGGTAATGCATGTCCCGGGTAATTATTCTAATGAAAATGGCCCTCCGGAGCCTTCTATCTTAATGCTCCGAAGGCTGAGCACAGAAATTTGTTTGTGAATCGCTGTTTGGGCATTAAAAAAAGCTTCTTACAGAATGGCAGGTAAAAAACATGTCATTCTGTAAGAAGCTTTTTTTAAATGTCAACTCCTAAAAGCCTGTGCTTCTGTGGCCCGAAACATGATAGATCGTGCCGTAGGGGGCTTCGTCATCGCTGAAGGATACGCGGAAGTAAATGCTATCGGTTCTTGCTCCAGTAACCATGGTGCCATCTTTAATTACTTTCCCGTCAGTAATGGTAACCTGATTTTCATTAGTTGGATCGTCCAGTTCACTTTGATTGCCCAGTTCACTTCCGGAAAAAGTCAGGTTACTCATGTTAACGTTTGCTTTAACTTTGTAAGCCCAGAAGTTTCCATGATCATCTACCCAAATCTCCTGCCCGTTGTCTGCGGCGGTGTTATAGACTAAAAGGTGCGTTTCCCCAACCCCGTAAATGTCCTCGAAAACGTTCGGGCTTGTTTCTACTTTATAAGTCACGGTCCAGTCGCCTGAGACCGGGTGCGTAGACGAATTTTCTACCTTCAGGTCATCATCTTCGTCGCAGGAAATGAAGAGGCCCGGGATCAACAGGATGGCTAGTATAAGTAAATTCTTGATTCTCATATCCAAATGTTTAATATTTCTTTTTTAAGCTCCTACCAGTTACTCCTTTTCCCAAACCTTTACCTGGTCTATCAGCGGAGGTGAGAAAGTGGGTCTTGTCATGCGCAAATCCAATGTACCGTTGGCCAGCCTGGTGCCATACCCGTAGATCGGCACCAGGCTTTCCTGCATAGGTATGTTCAGATTTACCCCATCTGAAGTCAAGATGTATCCGGCTAGTACCACCGTGCTTCCTCCCCCCCAGAAGTTAGTGGCATAAAACACGCCGTCTGCTACCTTAGTAATATCAGAGGCCGGAGAAGTACTGCTTATGTAGTGCCCTGACAGGTCAACGGTAGGATCCGGGGCCGCATCCAGTACAATTAACGTTCTGGTTGTTGACCCTGAGAAGTTATCAGAATTGGTGGCCGAGTAGGTGATAGTGTAGATGCCCGGAACATTGGTATCGATGGAGCTGGTATAACTCACATTGCTGGGGTCTGAATTTGCCGGATCGATATAGGCGCTTCCGACAACGGAGGTAGTGATCTCAATCTCCTGCCCCGACTCGGTTGCCACCACACCCGGCTCCACATATTCTTCACCCTTTACCAGCACCACCAGCCCGCCTGTCATTTCAAAGTCCGGGTAGGTAGTAACAAAAGAAATGTTTGCAGTCTCATCATCCTTTTCGCAGCTGAGCAGGGCGAAAGACGTCAGTAGCATCATCATAACCGATGCTACTATTCTATTTTTATGTCTCATGGCTTTACCTTGTAAGTTCAACATTAGTCTTTAACATCCCACCAAACCGCTACGGAGAGCTCTTTTAAACCCGGATAGTTCTGATTCCGGATAGACTCCGTGTTTGGATATAGTATTCGCTTAGGGATGACACTTTCTGAAGCTGCCGCTGATAGTTCTATAAAGCTTGGATAGCCCGTTCTCCTATACTCTGTCCAGGCCTCAAACCCTTGTGTACCATTAAAGGATATCCATTTTTGGGTAATTATCCGCTCCACCTGCGCTTCTACAGTGCCACCTGCCGGATATGCTACGTCTGGCTGTTGCAGCAGCGCGTCCACTCCGGCAACATTGTCTCCCACATAGTCAAATGAAGCTCTGATTCCCTGGGCATAGAGGTCACTTGGCACACCAACGCCGTTGGTCCAGCCTCTGGCAACCGCTTCGGCCTGCAAGAAGTAACTTTCAGCCGCCGTAAGAAGCGGAACGGCAGTAGTGGCACTGGCAACAGATGGCCCTGGCTTAGATATGGTGTTGGCCTGCTCGCCAGTCCGGCCAGGAGCACATTCTGTTCCTTGGTCAACTCCCACAAAAGTGCCTGCATTGGCACCTGTTTGTGCCGGAGCATAAAAGTTATCGAGTCTGGGGTCGCCGGTGGTTTGCAAGTAGGTGAGGGCAGTATTGCTGGCCACTACGTCTACGCCTCCTCTAAAGGTTACCTGTGTCTGAAAGAATGGGTTCCGGTTTTGTGTCTGATTGGCAAACGGCACATCGGCGGTTTCTCCCATGCCGAGGAACTCGGCACCTGCCGTGTACATTTCCTGTATGCCAGCCTGTGCTACGTCAGGTCTTACGTAGGCCTGGCGCAGGTAAATGCGCAGTTTTAAGGTATTGGCAAACTTCCGCCACAGGTTCATGTCTCCTCCAAAAATAAGGTCATCGGATGCGGGCACAGGCGCGTCGGCATCTATTTTGGCAATGGCCTCATTCAGTAACACGATCAGGTTGGTGTAGATCTCCTCCTGGCTCTGGTACTCCGGGTTCAGATTGGTTAAACCTTCCAGGGCAGAGGTGTAAGGCACATCGCCCCAGGCATCTGTAATTACCTGAAAGGTATAAGCCTGCATGATCTGGCCGATCGCTGCGTAATTCGGGCTATTGGTCTCCGTAGCCTGGTCGGCAACATACCTGAAATCATTTAGCGCTCCTGCATAAAGCTCTGCCCAAACACGCGTATCATAATCCGAAGAAGTCATCTGGTAGAGTTCCAGGTCGCAATACTGGTTGGCACCTCCCGACTGGGTCCAGTGCTGCGCAAAGAAGTTACCCAGAAACTGGAACTGGTTGCCCAGTATATAGGCTACTTCGCCTTGCCCGGCTGGTAAGGTAAGTGCTGGTGTAGAGGAGGGCGGGTTGTTCGGATCATCATTGATATCCAGAAAGTCTTCGCAGGCAGTAAGGCCTAAAGAAGTTGCAAAGGCAGCAGCCAGCATACATTTTTTATAAGTTTTCATGATTCTTGCCTTCAATTTTCTTAAAAAGTAAATCTGACGTTGCCTCCCCAGGTGCGGGTAGATGGTGTACCGCTATAGTCGTAACCCTGCAGGTTTCCGTTCCCGAAGCTGTTCATTTCCGGGTCTATGTATGTGTTCTCATCCGGTGTCCACAGCAACAGGTTGCGGCCCGATACCCCCAGCTCAATATTACCAAAGAATGTTTTCTCAGTAACAGAAGCGGGCAGCTTGTAAGACAAGCTCACTTCCCTCAGCTTGGTAAAAGAGGCATCGATGATGTTGGTCGCCTCAGGCAGGTTACCCCAGTAGTCGTACAGGTTGTCGTTGGTGATCGCTGTTGTATTCTCGATGTATTCATCTGTTGTCCCTACCTGCACTACTGAGTTAGGCAGGATGAAAGGCTGGCGGTCGTTGTACAGGGTTTCAGGAGCCGTGCCTGCAAAGCGCTGTGTAGCCCGTGTTCTGGAGTACATCTTGCCGCCTTGCCGCGTATCGAACACGATGGAAAAGCGAAGCCCCTTGTAAGTTACGGTGTTTACAAGGCCGCCCTGCCAATCTGGCTGAATGCTTCCCTGGTAGGTTGGTTCGTCTGCGAGCCGTGGCCGCCCGGTTGTTTCGTTCACAACAATACGTCCCTGCGGGTCGCGCCTGATATCGTCGGCTTTAAACATACCGTAGGGCATGCCCTCTGTTATCATCAATGAAGCTGAAATCAAGCCTCCCAGCGAGATTTCATTACCTCCATAGACATCTTCTACCACATTTTTGTTTTTTGTGTAGTTAACACTCAGGTCCCAGGAGAAGTCGTTTGTCTCGATGATGATACCGCCAACCAATAACTCGACCCCTTTGTTACGCACGGTTGCCGCATTCAGAAAGGCAGAGCCAAAGCCTGTAGCATAAGAGATAGGCACTTCTATGATCTGGTCGGTAGACTTAGAATCGTAATAAGCGGCATCCACTCTTACGCGCTCATTGAACAGGCGCAAGTCAGCTCCCACTTCCCATGAACTTGTATTTTCCGGCTTCAGCTGAGAGTTTCCGATTATATTGCTCACCTCAAAGCCTGGGATGCCCGCAAACGGAAAATTAAGGTCGGTGCCACTAAAGCCATCGGTAATATTGCCAGATACGAACACCGACCTTGTACTGTAAGGCAGGGCATCGTTTCCTACGTTAGCATAATTGGCGCGTAACTTTGCAAAGTTAATAGGAGTGCTCTCATTCAGATTTAAGGCTGATGCAGCATCAAAGGCTAAGTTTACGGATGGGTAGAAGAAACTATTGTCGCCTGTGGGCAGCGTAGACGACCAGTCGTTACGCCCGGTAAGTTCTAACCACAGATAGTTTCTGAAACCAAATTTAGCGGAACCGTAGAGGCCGATCAGGCGCCGCATTTGGCGCGTACTGGTTACCAGAGGTGTACCCACAATATTGCTTAACGACTGGTACTCGTTGTTGGCCAGGGCATCGGCCTGTGCAAACAAGTCATCGCTCGACCGTTGGTTTATGTTATTACCAACCAACAGCTGCACATCAAAATTCTCTGTCAGGTCGCGGTTGTAGGAGATCATAAAATCTGAGTTGGTCTCTCTGTTGTAGATCTGCCGCTCGGTGTACATACCGTTGTCCTTGGTGGCTTCGTTCTGACCTGTCACATCACGAATAGCCATAAACTGCTTGCGACGGTCCGTAAAGAAGTCGGTACCAATCCGGTATGTCAGGTTCAGGTGCTCATTTACTTTATAACCAAAATTAACATTCCCGAACATGCGGTCCACATCGTTTTTGTAAGTCTGGTTTCTGAGAGACCAATAGGGGTTAACCGTGTAAGGGGAGTAATAGCCAGCCTCATCGTTAAAAGGGCTAGACAGATCTTCCAGCTCCCGAACCGGAATATCGCGCGGCGTTTGAATGAGTTGGTTAAAAGCCGAATTTCCCTGCCCGGTCATGGCAAAGTCGCCACCAGACTTGGTGTAAGTTATGGAAACCGCTGATGTGAAATTATTGGCCAGGTTGGCAGAGCCTTTAAAAGCAAGGGTGTTCCGGTCATAATCGGTGGTAGGCACAATACCTTTTTGCCGTGTGTTGGAGTAGGAAGCATAGTAATTCGCTTTCTCGCCACCACCCGACAACGACACACTGTTGGTCATGTTGGAGCCATAGTCAAAGAACTCCTTGATGTTATCTGGCAGCGCCGCATAAGGCTTAACTTTCTGCTGATTGTTCACTACCTGGCCCCAAGGTAGCAATTCTCCGTTAAAACGCGGACCCCAGCTGGTGTTCTCCAGCAAATCGGGCTCGCCAAAAAAGCCCTGCCCGTACTCATTCTGAAATTTAGGATAACGGAGTACATCTTCGATGTGGTAGGAAGAAACTACACTTATCTCCGCCTTTCTGTTCGTGTTCCTGCCTGACTTCGTCGTAATCATGATAACGCCATTTGCAGCACGGGCACCGTAAAGCGCGGCGGCGGCAGGACCTTTCAGAATATTTACCGACTCAATATCATCAGGATTAATGTCGTTAGCCCGGTTCCCGGCATCCACCCCGTTGTTAAGGTTATCACCGAGCCCGGGCACACTGTTGGGAGAACTGTTATCTACAGGAATACCGTCGATAACAAACAAGGCCTGGTTATTCTGCGATATCGATTTCGCTCCCCGTATTACCACACGGGTAGAAGACCCTGGCCCGCCACCCTGGTTCTGTATGTTAACACCTGCTACCTTCCCCTGCAAGGAGTTTAACACACTCCGGTCGCGCCCCTGGGTAAGCGACTCAGATGTTATTTGCTGCGTGGCATAGCCTAATGTTCTCTCTTCTTCCCTGCGTCCGAGCGCTGTTACCACCACTTCCTGCAGTTGCTCCGAATCAACAGCCAGGGAAACATTTATCGTAGCAGCGCTTCCGATTTCACGTTCAATGGCTTTGTAGCCAATTGCACGAAAAATAAGCGTTCCGCCCTCTGCAGGAACATCCAGGGAAAATCTTCCATCTAAATCGGCGGCAGTGCCCATAGTAGTTCCCTTCACCTGTATGGACACACCAGGCAAACCTTCGCCAGTAACCTGATCGGTTACAGTACCTGAAATGGTTCTTTCTTGTTGTGCAAACGCCAGTATTACGAGCGCAAACACAAAGCTAAAAGTGAGTAGTATACTCTTCTTCATGCTAAAATTATTAATCATTATTTCATTGTGGACAGTATTGGACAGAATACTCCAAATTGAAGGCGCTGCTTGCTGATTAACTCGTTATCAGACACCTCATATTGGCCTTAAATTTAAGTTATTAGGGTGAAAAGCTAAAAGAGCAGGAATTGGTTGCTTGTGGAAGAAATCAGAATGGCATAAGCTAGAACACTACCCGGAATTTCCTGGTGTAGTAATCTCTACAGACGGGTGAATTGCCCTAAATTCGAATTTTTTGGGTGAAAAATTCAATTCAAGAACTAAAAATCATTTGTACGAAATTCTTTAATAGTTGTTCCAATAATTGTATTAATTGAATATATTACTGGATTTATATAAAAATATAGAACTTATCCATTTTAATGCCATTTGGTGCCCCCTTGGGAATATATTAAAATATAGGTGCAGAAACTGGAGTTTCCAGTTAGAGATAGCTTGACGGTTTGGGAGCCATGGATGTAGAACGGCTTTTTAAAGAGATAAGTGACAGGGCCTTAGTAAGAGCGCACCACAAGATGCATCAAAAGCCTGCCTATACCTAGTATAAGATGGTACCACCGCTAGGTATAATGAGGGTACCGGGCTCGTTATATAAAGCAGGAACAATTTAAGCAGTTTCGCACTTCCTGCTTCGAGGAGGAGCTTAGGCATAAAGTGGAAGCAGGTGAAGGGTACCGTTTCTCTGTGTAAAATTGCTGTAGTGCTCACCTCTTCTTTCCAATAAACAGTGCCGGAAGCTGCGTGGCGCTTCTCATGTATGGCGCGGCCCCGGGTAGTTTAGAATAGATAAAAACACTACCCACGCAATGTTAGGGAAGGGCAGAATTTGCCAGACATCGTATAATAAAAAAAGGCTGCCCAATAGGAGCAGCCTTTTTTTATTTGTTATAACTTTAGCTAAACCTATTGCACGAGTCTAGCTCTAACCTGCACAGGAATAATGGTTTCATTATTATCCAGCGTAATCATAAACATGAAAGCAATTTCACCGCCTGCCTTAATCAGCTTGTTAGCATCAGTTTTAGCAGCTTCACCGGTTTTGGCAGCAAACTCATCCAGGTTAGTGGTGAACGTAGCCGTAGTGCCGTTACCCGAAATCGGAGCTGTGTTATAGGCAGCAGTAGCTCCTGTGCCGCCAACTACCGCGCTGCCTACATTACCTGCGTTGATGCTTGTACCTCCGGCTACCACTTTAGTTATTTCTCTGATGGTTCTTCCACTGTTCTCCGGAATAGAAAGCGTAAACGTGATATTACCTCCACCAGAAATGGAATGCGTAATGTAAGGGTTGAACCCGTGCGTGGTAGTACCAGGGTAAGTTACTGGCACTGCCGGTCTGTTATCGCTATAGAACACACCATATTCTTTGTCGCAGGAAGATAGCGTAACAGTGGTCAAAAGCATTAATATGATTAATATATTCTTCATCTTTTAGCTTAATTATTGGTTATAACTAATTAACATCCCACCATACTGGCACGTTCGAGTACACATTGTTCGGGAAGCTTGGGTTACGTGCAACTTCCTGGTCAATGTACTGGGCACGCACGGGTCTGGTACCATCTATACCAACCGCATTCTGGTGAGGTGCCAGCGTAGGATAACCTGTTCTTCTCCAGTCGTTCCACTGCTCTAATCCGTTACCGGTCATAGAGATGTACTTCTGTGTTATAATCTGCTCGATCTTCTGTGCATCTGTACCAGCCAGTGTTACCACGGTTGGGTTAGCAGCAAAGTACGCATCGATATTGGCATCTGATATACCAACAGAAGACATAGAAGCCCGGATACCTTCGGCATAGAGGGCTTGCGGGTCGCCGGCAGTACCTAAGCGGATAGCAGCTTCAGCTAAGATAAAAGCACGCTGCCAGTTGGTCAGCAAGCGTACTGGCGCTGATCCGTCTTCGCCGGTTATATAAGTACCGAACATCGACCTGGTAGCAGGAGTTGGGGCAGTGCCTCCAAATCCGTTGTCAATAGTTACATAGTCACCACTCGGCTTTGTTACAAAAGCGTCCAGCCGCGGATCGTTCAGGCCTTTCAGCAGGTTTACGAACCGGGTACTCATCATCTGGTCTGTTCTAAAAGAAGAGATGTTGGTGTACGTATGGATCGGGTTCTGACTACCAATCTGTCCGCCAAATTTAACTGACAGGTTCTGGTCGTTCGCCACAATGTAGTTGTTGGCCTGAATAACGGAGTTGATAACATCACGGGCTACAGTAGGCTCTACCTGGCTGATCTGCATAGCCAGTTTCAGCAACAGGGTGTTGCCGGCACGCTTCCACTTGTCCATTTCGCCACCGTATACCAGGTCATCGTTTCCAGGAGAGGCTGCACTTGCTAATTCCAGGTCAGCCAGTCCTTCCCTTACCAGGTCAAACAGGCTCTGGATACCTTCCGCTTCGTTACCCAGGTAAATATCACGCTGAGAATCCAGGCTAGGTTGCGGAATTTCAGCACCCTGCAGAGCCTCCGAGTAAGGCACATCGCCCCATACATCTGTGGCAATAGCAAAGGTATAAGCCTTCATGATTTTAGCGATACCGGTATAGGCAGGTGAGTTGATTTCCTCTGCCGCCTGGATCAGTTGCTCGTAGTTAACAAGAGCGCCTCCGTATATCTCAAATCGCCACTGGTTACCAAAGTCAGCACCATCTGTGTTGTAGCGGTCATAATCTACCGGGCTGCCTGCCACCCCGGCCGTTACGCTCATGATGGCACTTGTAAACCTGTTCAGCTCATTTGCATTTGCAAAGGCAGAACCCACCAGGCCTGTTGGCAATAAGGTGGACGGAGGCACGGCTGTCGGGTTGTTCGGCGTCTCGTTAATATCTAAAAAGTCGTTGCAGGAGACTAATGATGCCGAAAGAGCGAGCGTTACCCCGATTACTATATTTTTCTTTATCAATGAAAATTTCATATGTGTCTTTTAATTAAAATGTTACGCGAAGGTTGATACCGTAATTTTTAGTTGTTGGCACACCATTCATATCCATTCCCTGAATGTTCCCGGCACCCTGCGTGTTAATTTCAGGATCTGAAGGGAAACCTGGGGCGTACATCAACAGGTTTCTGCCACTAACACCAAGAGAGATGCCTCCGAAAGGAGTTCTGGACAGCAGGCTTTCTGGCAGCGCGTAAGACAGGGCAACCTCTCTTAATCTGTAAGAAGTAGCATCGAACACAGCAGCTTCAGAAGCAAGGCCACCTAAGCCAGCCCAAAAAGTCTGAGCAGAAACCTGGATGTTGTTAGGGCGGTAAGTTCCGTCGCTATTAGCAATTACACCCGGCAGGATGCGTGGCTGGTCACGGTCTACAGCTGTTTCAGCTACGTGTCCTGCTGAGCGCATATCAACCTGAGAGAAAGAGTAGATCTGGCCACCTTTGTTGATGTCGAACAGGGCAGAAAGGTTAAAACCTTTGTAGCTGAACGAGTTGTTGATACCAACAGTATAATCTTTCTGTGGATTAGATATTACTTTGCCGGCCACACCTGGCATAAAGCCACCTGTTGTAGGGTTTACCAGAAGATCGCCGTTCTCATTTCTGGCATTGGCTGTACCAATTACCACACCGTAAGGATAACCAACCGCAATAGACGGCGCAATACCGATAAATGAGTCTCCGGTAATAGTAGAGTTTTCTACACCTTCTGCAATAGAGATAACTTTGTTGCGGATACGGGTAAAGTTCACCATGATATCCCACTCAAAATCACCTGTTCTGATCGGTGTACCTGACAGCTGCAGCTCTATACCTCTGTTTCTCATTTCACCGATGTTGGTGGTTCTGGTGTCGTAACCGGAAGCGTTAGAGATAGCAACGTTGAAGATCTGGTTCGTACTGGTTGTGTTGAAGTACGTGAAGTCAACACCTACACGGTTGTTGAAGAACCCTAAGTTGAAACCACCTTCATAAGAAGTTACAAATTCCGGCTTCAGCTGGTTTGAACCGATACGGGTACCGATCTGGAAACCAGGGATGCTACCTCCGCCTACTGACAGCGGGAAAGTTACACTGGCCAGGTTATTACCAAAGGTTGACTGGGTAAATACAGACTGCAGCAAATAAGGGTCAGCGTCACGGCCTACACGGGCAATGTTACCTCTTACTTTGGCATAAGAAAGAATGTCTGACTGAATGTTGAAAGCCTCAGTTGGCACAAAGCTAACGGCAGCAGACGGATAGAAATAAGCATTGCTTCCGGCTGGCAGCGTAGACGACTTATCTACACGGGCAGAAAGCTCCAGGAACAGATAAGACCTATAATCTAATGATAACTGACCATAGTGGCCCAACAGTCTTCTTTTGGTGTTACTCTCATAAGAGCTGGTAAAGATAGAACCGTTACTTACGTTATCGAAGCCTGGAATTACCAGTGATTCAGAGATTACACCAGACTGTTTGAATGTACGCTGGTTAATGTTCTGACCCAATAACAAGGTAGCGCTCAGGCCTTCTGTAAAGATGTCGCTTTTACGGGCTGTAATCATCAGGTCGCCGTTCAGCTCTGCTCTTGTTCTCAAATCTTCATCAATCTGGCCTTCCGGAGCTCTGGCAGCACCTATTCGCAGCACCTGGCGTCTTGTATCAGCATAAGTATCAGCCGTTACACGGTAAGTTACGTTCAACCAGTCAGCAAAATCGTACCCTACTGACAGGTTACCGAACACACGGTCTACGTTGCTTTCGAAGAACTCATTCTCTAAGCTCCAAAGCGGGTGGTTCTGGCTGGGAAGGAAATAAATACTGTTTCCGTTTACATCTTTGTAATCCATGCCAGTCAGGTTAAAGCTTCTTGGCACACGTGTAATCTGCCCAAACGCACTGCCACCATTACCCATGGTAGCACCCTTCTGAGAAGTCTTCACATAAGAAACTGTACCACCTACCTTAATACCATTGTTCAGAGCAGAGTTACCGCCAACCTGCACACTGTGTCTGTCAAATCCGCTTTCACGAATCACACCTTCCTGCAAAGTGCTGGAGAGGGCAGTGCTGAAGTTGTTCTTCTCATCGCCACCGGCTATGTTAAGTGAGTTCATCAGGAACTTGCCTGTCTGGTAAAAATCCTTGATGTTATCAGGATAAGCACGATAAGGAACACTTTCGCCCCAGATAGTAGTTACGTTGTCAAAACCAGGGGTTCCAAAGCGAGGACCCCAGGAGTTAGTGGAGTTGTTTACGTAGTTGTTTTGAGTACCCTGGCCGTATTCGTTCTGGAACTCTGGCAGGTAGGCAATATTCTGGAAGTTAACAGATGAGTTGAAAGTAACCTCTGTTTTGCCTTTCATTCCTCTACCACTCTTGGTAGTAATTACAATTACACCAGCAGATGCTCTTGAACCGTAAAGCACAGAGGCAGCCGGGCCTTTCAGGATGTTGATAGACTCAATGCTTTCCGGGTTGATATCGGCCAGACGGTTAGAAGGCTGCGAACCAAAAAGCGTGTTCTGAGAGTTGTCTACATCGTTGCTGAAGATGATACCATCTACCACAATAAGCGGCTGGTTGCTTCCGTTAAATGAAGTAATGCCACGAATGTTGATGTTGGTGGAGGCACCCGGGGCGCCAGACGCGCCAGTGATGTTAACACCTGCTACTTTACCTTGCAGGGCATTCAGCACATTTGGCTCAGAACGTTGAGAAATGGCATCGCCCTGCACTGTCTGGGTAGCGTAACCCAACGAGCGCTCATCTCTTTCAATGCCCTGCGCTGTAACCACTACTTCGCTAAGCTGCTCGGCATTTACCGAAAGCACTACATCAACAGTTGAAGAGGAGCCAACTGCACGCTCTACTGACCTGTAGCCAATAGCACGGAAAATCAGGGTCGAGTTTTCTGCAGGAACACTTACTGAGAAATTGCCATCAATGTCTGTAGCAGTACCTGTGGTTGTGCCCTTCACCTGAATGGAGACACCGGGGAGACCTTGCCCCGTGGCCTGATCAGTTACAGTACCTGTAACTGTCCGACCCTGTGCAAACGCCTGAACGACAAGCGCAAACACAAAAATGAAATTGAGCAGTATACTCTTCTTCATACTTGAGTTGTTTAGATTGTAAAATGTTTAAGATAGGATAGTTTATTTTCCAAATATATAAAGCAATAACCAATTTAAAAACTTATTAATATTTTTTTTGTCATACACTGAAAATTCACAAATTTTTAATTACAAACGTTAATTTTTAGATAATTATCAAATAACTAACGTTAGTTATTTGATAATTATCGCCATCATAATATAATTTTATGCCGAAACGAATCAAGGTCAAATCAATATTTCTTTTACCTATTTTGCCCTGGCCCAGCCGGCTTTTATAATTACCTGATAATCAGGCAAAACACATTTGGAAAAATAAAAATAAAAAAATTTGTAAACTATATAGGGAAGTGGTGATCCTAACAGCAATTCTATAGTGCTTCACTGAAGTAGTTCTTATAATTTCCTATTATATAGCGGAGCACAATTTGCACCATATCTGTGATATCAATTGCACGAATACTTGCTCTACGAATTTAAATAATTGAAGTTTCCTATATCACTATATCGAAATACCCTGATTTACAAGCCTGAAAACCTGCTTCTTATGCCTGAATTATCTCCTGCAACAAAAGGGATATGCAAAAAAGAATACCACCCTTAATTCATTTAGGCAATCCGGTTTATAGCGGAACAAATCAGATTGCATCATTTTAGCTGATCTTCAACAACCCTTACTATAACAATTACAAGAGCATTCTATTTATTTTTTAAGATTATGCTCAAATAACTTAAAAATGCGCTTATACTCATCGGTCCAGCTGGCTGGTTCTGTAAAGGCGTGGTCCTCTACAGGATACACCGCCAGTTCCCAGTTATCTTTCCCTAACTCAATCAGCCGCTGCGACAGACGCACGATATCCTGGAAATGCACATTGGTATCTACCATGCCATGGCACATGAGCAAAGCTCCTTTTAGCCCCTCAGCATAATATATAGGAGAGCTTTTGGTATAAGCCAGGCTGTCTGTATGTGGGGTGTTAAGAATGTTGGAAGTGTAGCCATGGTTGTAGTGCGCCCAGTCTGTAACAGAGCGTAAAGCGGCACCAGCAGCAAACACATCAGGCTCGGTAAACATGGCCATCAGCGTAATAAAGCCGCCGTAGGAGCCACCGTAAATCCCGATCCGCTCTGGGTCTGCCTGGTACTGCTCCACCAGATGCCTGGCTCCGTCTACATGGTCTGTCAGGTCTTTTCCGCCCATAAACTGGTAAATGCCGGTACGCACATCGCGGCCATAGCCGGCACTGCCTCTGTAATCGATGTCCAGCACGGTGTACCCCTGGTCTACCAGAAAATTATGGAACATGTACTCTCTAAAGTAAGAACTCCACCACTTGTGGGCATTTTGCAGATAGCCAGCCCCGTGTACAAAAATTACAGCCGGCCCATTGACCTGAACTGTAGCTGGCTTATACACCCTGGCATGCACATCGGCCCCATCCCGGGCCTTAAACGTAATTACCTCCGGGTCACGCCAATTATAGGCGGCAAACTCCTCCGATGCCGACTGTGTCACCTGCCGCATGGCAGCTCCCTTTTTATTATCCATCAGGAAGAGCTCCCAGGGCTTGTTCGTATAAGAATACCGGATAGCCAGTTTCTTCTCATCCGGCGACATGACTACCTGGTGCGCACCAGGCTGCGTGGTTAGCTGCACCATTTCCCCTCCCTGCAAAGGCATGCGGTAAAAGTGCTGCTCCCCAGGGTGCACCTGGTTAGCCGTAAAATACCAGCTCTTCTTATCCCGCGACAGCGATACATTAGATACTTCGAACTTTCCGCTGGTCAGGGCTTTTTTGTCTCCGTTTCTGGCATGACACTTATATATATGTGCATAGCCGTTTTCTTCCGATATAAACCAGATGTGCTCGTTGTCGGGCATCCAGCCGATATCGCCTGCTCCATAGCCAATGCCGGGGCCACCTATCCAGGCATCGTCGTGCTGGCGGTCGAGGAGACTCAGCTTTCCGCTGGCAGGGTCAAAGGCTAGAATCCAGCGGTCTTTGTTATCGGCAGACCGGGCTACCACCACTGCGCTCTTACCATTGTCGGACCAGTATGGCCCGTAGAGTGTTGTGGCGCGGGTTTCCTGCTTGGCAGCCTTGCCTGCTGCCTCTTTTTCTCCCGACGATTTTGTTTTCTGATCTTTCAGGTAAGCGGGCTGCTCCGCTATGCCTGCTACCGTAGCCATGGAAACGGCAAAGGTGGTGTCGCGGCGGGTATCGTACACAAAGAACTCCGTGGCCATCTGAGCATCGCCTACTTTTGTGCGGGCGTCAATAGCTTCGGTGTAACCCGAGGCAGTCACGAAGGCAGGCACCAGGGTTCCTTTGGCATCGGCAGGCCGCTTTATGAGCCTGTAGGTGATAAAGCGCTCATCCGGGCTCAGCACCACATTGTCTACCGTCTTCTCCTCTATGTATATTTCTTTTGGTTGTGATGGGGTGTCGGCCTTTTGCTGCTTTTCGGCAGCCTTTTTATCTGCGTCCTGCTCGCGTATGATCTGGAAGAGCTCTAGTTGCTGCTTGCGCAGCCAGGCTTTCTGCGGGTCTTTGCTCTCCGCATCGGCTGGCTTCCTTCCTTTCCTGAAATCGGTGAGTTGGGTTACCTGGCCGCCGCTCAGCGCCCAGGTATACATGTTGTTATCTTTGAGAAACACCACCTTCTGCTCATCAAAGCTAAACGAGGGGCTGCTTTCGCGCTCTACCGTGCTGGTTAGCTGCTGCACTTTCCCCGATCTGATATCGAGCAGGAAAATGTCGCCGTTCTTCTCGTACACTTTTTTGCTCCTGGCTTTGTTGTAGCGGCCATTGCTGGCTGGCAGGTTGCGGCGTTCCCGGGCGCTTACTTTTGTAATGTTCTTCCCATCAGAAGAAACGCTGTAAAGAGAGTCGTTGCGGTTGCCCTCGGGGTTCCAGTTAAAATATATCCTGCGCCCGTCTTCAGACCAGGTTATATTTGTTGGCGAGGTTCCCATCCACTTCGGGTCCCGCATTATTTTCTCCACACTCAGGGCCATTTGCCCCTCCTGCGCCTGCACTGCCCCTATTTTCACAATGAACAGGAGTGCAAATACAGGCCAAACTCTGCTTAAGAACATAAAAAATAACTGAACTGATGTAGGTAGATTACTAGCGCATGGGGTGCAGCCAAAGCTGCAGAGACAAATTAATAAAAGTATGCATAAATACAAAATATGGTATGCATAAATACTACATCAATTTAAATAGCCGGTTTTTAAGGGCGTGTTGTTGCTCGAGTGGAGCCAGTTTTGGGTGCCGCGCCTCGTGCGGTGCCTGGTCCTGAAAGAGCCTGGCAAAGGAGCAGCAGGAGCAGCGGGAAAGGCTCCGGAGGGCCTTTTTCATTAGAATAATTCGTTTGTGCTGTAGCAGCCCCAAATTATGTATTGCGGCGGGTAACTATGAGGCAGATACAGTTGCCAGGTGCACCGATTGACGTTTTTTTGTTGGGGGTAGGGGCCCTCTGCAAAGAGCGTTCAGCGAGTGGGGGAAGGGGCCCCGACAAACAAAATCGTCTTGATTTTTTTGGTTCTTTCTGTATCAAGACAAAGAACAAAGACACGGGCCATAAAACAAGTTGCTGCAGCTGTCAAAGCATAAAGGCGACTATGCTAAATAAACTCCTTAGCCAGTAGCCATTGCTTTAGGCTCTCGCTCACAAGATCCCATCTGGATGACAAAGGGACAAAGTCAGAAAGGCTCTCTACCGCACAACCTGGGTTAGAATAATTGTCACTTACTAAAAAGGCTAAGGTCTCCACTCCTGCACCACCAGCTCATCCCCTACCTGCAACTGGCCCGCTCCGTCGTGCACCAGGTTCTGCCCGAACATGACCTTGTTGTTAACAAGCCGGTAAGTGGATAAGGTTTTCAGCGGTTCGGCACCTTTCTGGCCGGATCCCTGATCGATGGTGGTAACCACGCAGCGGCCACAGGGCTTTGCCGCCCTAAAGCGTGTCTGGCTGACCTGGAAATGCCCGAAACTGTCTTCTGCAAATGGTGCGCCGCCCGTAAATACCAGGTTTGGCCGGAACCTGTTCATGGGCACTGGGGCTTGCAGCCGGCTGTTCAGGTCATCGAGCGAGGCCTGCCCGATCAGCAGGAAAGGGTAACCGTCGGCGAAGCCTACGATCTCGTCTTGCTGCGCATAGGTCGGGTCTACTTTGCGCTCGGAGGTGGGAGGCATGTACACCAGCCTGGCCGGCATCTGCAGCGCTTCTGCAAACCAGGCGCTTATGGCAGGGCTTACTTCCAGGGCAGTGCAGGTATCGTCCCAGATGCGGACCTGCAGCTCAGGACCCTCCGTTTGCCCGAAAGGCACGAACAAAGGCCCCAGCAACCCATGCTTATGGCGCACCTCCAGGCCGTCTGGCTGCAGCGCCACCTGAAGCAGCGCCATGTGGGCATGCTGCCGCTGCGTCAGGAAGTTGTTAGCGGCATCTATCAGCATCCAGCGCCGGTCGTGCCGGAAACCTCGCTCCTCTACCTGCGCCTGTTGCAAACTGATGCCCCCGAGCGACTTGATCGGGTAAATATAAATTTCGCTTATCCGGAGTGCTGCCATAGAAAGTCTGCCTTTTGTATGATCCCTAAAGTAGCACAAAAAGCTACAATCCAGAAAATAAAAGTTCGGGGAAAGACAGGTACTTTCTCGACTATTTCGGACACACTGCTGCTACGCACTATTATACTGAAGGCCCTGCTGTAGCGGCATTGCAGCAGAGCAGCAGCAGCAACTCTGAAGGCCTGTTTTCATTCAAATAATTCAGGCAGCTTTTGCCTGAACCAGCGTATAAGTTGAAAATGAGGATATATTCTAAAAAGCTATTGGCCGCATATGAAAAAGCACTACCTGCTCCCGCTGCTGTTCCTTCTCCTTACCTGCTTCCTGCCAGCCACGGCCCAGGAAACTGAGATCTGCTCCCTCGGCCGTATTGGTTTGCTGGAGCGAAAAGCCATTGCTGCACCAGCGCATGTGCAGCGCATGAACCAGTACAATGTCAGTTTCTACAAACTGGACCTGGAACTGGAACGGAACACGACCGGCATAACAGGCCATGTAACCACTATCGCCCATCTCACCAGCACCCGCCTCGATACCTTCGCCTTTGAGCTGCACCCGGCCTACCAGATCGACTCGGTCATAGTAAATGGAGTAAAGCAAGCCACCATCAGCCGCACCGCTGGCGATGTTTCTGTTAAGCTGGCTACTCCCCTCACCCAACCCGACAAACTAACGGCCACGGTTTATTATAATGGTAACGCCCCAGTAGGCAACGCCGCCATTGGCAGCGGCTTTACGTCGGCCACCGAGCCAGCCTGGGGCAACCAGGTAACCTGGAGCCTGAGCGAACCTTACGCGGCCTATGAGTGGTGGCCCGTAAAACAGGTGCTTACCGACAAAGCCGACTCCGTGCATGTGTTCGTCACCACCAGCGCCGACAACAAGGTCGGCTCCAACGGGCTGCTGACCAAGGTGGTAGAATTACCGGATGGCCGCAGGCGCCACGAATGGAAATCGAAGTACCCGATCGCTTATTACCTGATTTCGGTGGCTGTTTCTAACTATGAGGAATATCTGATCTATGCTAACCCGGCTGGGGCTGCTGCTCCTGTTCCTATCTTAAATTATGTGTACCGGGGAGGTGCTTTAGAAACGCTCAAACCGCAGATAGACCTTACGGCTCCTTTTATGGAATATTTTTCGGGGCTGTTTACCCTTTACCCCTTCGCCTCCGAAAAATACGGGCACAGCATGGCGCCGATGGGCGGTGGCATGGAACACCAGACCATGACTACCCAAAGCACCTTCACCTTTACCCTTACCGCCCACGAACTGGCGCACCAGTGGTTTGGCAACAATGTAACCTGCGCCTCCTGGCAGGATATCTGGCTGAACGAAGGCTTTGCCTCCTATGCCGAATACCTGGCACTGCAGCAGTTCAACGCGCCTGCTGCGGCCAGCTGGATGCAGGATGCCCATACTGTAGTGGTGCAGCAGCCGGGCGGCAGCATTTTCGTGCCCGACACCACCAATGTAAGCCGCATTTTCAACTACAGGCTCACCTATAAGAAAAGTGCTGCCGTGGTACACCTGCTGCGCTATGTCTTCAACAACGATGCCCTCTTCTTTCAGGCGCTGCAAAACTACCAGGCACAGTACCGCGACACCGCAGCCACCACCGCCGACCTGCAACGCGTACTCGAAGAAACAGCCGACATGGATCTGGATTACTTTTTTGAGCAGTGGTACACAGGCGAAGGCCACCCGCAGTTCTCCGTGGAGTGGAACCAGCTCGGCGACCAACTGCTGCTGGCCTCCGAGCAGACTGGCAGCTCGCCGGTTACCCCATTTTTCAACCTCGATGTAGAGTATTTGATCAGGACCACAGCAGGCAACCAACTGGTAAAACTGCCGCACGACGAGCAACGAAAGGAATATGTGCTGGAGGTAGCAGGAGAAGTAACAGGCATAGAAGTTGATCCTAACCGCTGGCTTCCGGATGTGGTGCTGAAAATGGAGCGAAACATGGCCCTGGCCTCGCCGACAGAGCAGTTGGCCACACCTGTGGTTTACCCAAACCCGGCCAGCAAAGATTACCTGCTCGTTTCAGACCTGCCTTTTGCCCCCACCTCCGCCATCATCTACGACGCCACCGGCAGGCTGATAAGCCAGCAGCCCCTCCACCGCTCCGGAGAAATACGCGTCCACATCGCCAACCTGCCAGCCGGGCTCTTTCTGCTGCAGGTAAACGGCCACAGCCAAAGCTACCGCACCAACTTTGTGCGGATGCGGTAGGTGGTGAATGAATGAATGAGAGAATGAGTGAATGAGAGAATAAAATTTTTTAAATTATTCTAATGGAAATGGCCCTGCTATGGGTTCTGCTGCTGCTGCTGAAAAGGACATAAGACCATTTTAGGAGTTAAGAGTGAAGAGTTGATTGATTCCTAAATTAATCTTCTGTAAATCAGCTCATAATCTTCTCGTCTTCAAATTTCGAGACTTAATAATTATTACAACAGCACATTCATTTTCCTGTGTTGGGCGTAGTTTCTGAATACGCCCTTTTTATATTGGTTAGTCTCTGACTAACCTCGCTGCCTGAAGCAGCGAAAAATGCTGTAAGGGCAGGTATAAATTCTAAAAATCGTGCCATCCCTAACTGTTGCTTCTGCAAAGCAAAGGTAGTTAGAGTCTAATTGGTACAGAAAGGGCGTGGTCGGAAGCTACGCCCAGCGGTTTTTTTTTTTTGCGTCTGCCGCTCTTTTGCATCTGCTGTTTTTGAGCCTGCTTTGGCCGGATACCTTTAAATCGAATCATCTTCAAATTGAACACAATCCTGTTACCCCCACAACTTTCTAACTTTTCAAGCTTCTAACTCTCGGACCTTTCTAACTTTCTAAAAGCTATCTCATAGGAGGGTATGCTCCCATCATGGCCTGCACCATCTGGGCCTCTTTAATATTGAATTCAAAGGCCAGGCGCTTGTAATTTACCAAATCTACGATAGTGCCTACAAAGCAGAGGCCGGCGGTAAAGAAGTAGAGTACGCCCATCCCAATCTGGCCAACCAGGAAACGTTGTATACCTGCCACCCCAAAAAATCCAACCAGTGTGGTAGCCAGAATCAGCATCGGCTCTTTTCGCCGTGAGCGGTAGATTACGACGAACTGCTTTAGCTGCTCCTCGGTCATGTTTCGGGTGATGCCCTGTATAAAGGCCATTTCGTCGGGCTCCAGCTCCGGCATCAGGTTCAGAATATTCATAATTTTATTTTATGTGTAAGATGGAAAGATCGCAGGAACAGGTAATTCTTAAACAGCACAAAAACGCGCCAGAGCAGCAGCAGCAATGCCGGAACGCCCAGTGGGTGCGCCTGCCACGAAGCCGCAAGCATGCCTCTGAACAAAAAGCCGATAGCATGCCCGAGTCCGCAACCAGGGCAGCCGCCCTCCCAGACCCAGCTTACCGGGCAAAAGCTGAACAGGTGCTTTGCCTCCGGGTCAGTAAGGGCCAGCGCAGCAATGCCCGCCACCCAGACAGCAGCTTCCAAGAGGTTGCGTTTTGGGCCGGGAACAGGGGTAGCAGATGTAAGATGCTGATGCAAGTTAACGTTAAAAAGTGCTGGCGTACGGTAATAACAGTGGTATAAGTTATACTTTTCGTTTGTCTTATGCAAATCAGATTTCAGAGCGTTCTGCTCCTGTCGCTTTGCTCCGTTTGGCTCGGGAACTGCTACCGCCTCTCCTCCTCTTCGGGCGGTGGGCAGGGAGCCACCCGCACTTCTACCAGAACCGTACAACCCGCTGATATTGCCTTGCCTACCGACAACACCATCGAGGCCATCGCCACCGGCCTCACCTTCCCCTGCAGCGTAGCCATAGACGAGCAGGGGCAGGTGCAGGTACTGGAGGTTGGGTATGGTTACGGCAAAGTCTGGCTGCCGCTACGCTGGTCAAAATAAAAATATGAGTCTTCTGAAATTTATGTTAATTTGATCCTGCTTCAGCACCAGTTTCCGGCGGCGAGGCGAGGTTACAGCAATCCATATTTTACCTACTTTTCATGAAATCATTATTTATTATACTGGTGGCGCTAGTGCTAACCTGCAGCGCTTTTGCCCAGGACACCGCTAAAACTAAAGACATTAAAAGGCTGCTTGCCTTAACAGGAGCTGCAGATCTGGGCATTCAGGCGCTGGGCTCGAGCATGCAGGGGCTCCGAAACAGCAACCCCAGCATCCCGGAGGAGTTTTTCACGGAGTTTCAGAAGCAGTTTAATGCCGAGCTCATCATCACCAACATTGCCCCTATTTACGACAAGCATTACACGCATGAAGAGATAAAGGAGCTGATAAAATTTTACCAGACACCGCTTGGCAAAAAGACCATCAGCACCATGCCCCAGATTATGGAGGAGTCGATGGCAATGGGGCAGGAACTGGGCAAACAAGTGGCAGAAAAGATAGTGAAACAGCTGCAGGCAGAAGGTAAGATCTAAGGCAACAGGTCTGGCAGCAGGATATGACGCAGAGGAGGCACACCTGATACAATCAAAATACAGCTGTCGCATAAAATCCGGATCAGCAGCAGCAGGAGTAGCAGAGCCTCCGGAGGGGCAAATGCATTCGAATAATCTGGTGGGGCCAGCTCAAGCTACGCAGCTTGCGCAGATCCTGCGAGGCCTGGGCTGATGATCCCTAAATAAGACATGAGAGCCTTATCTGCCTCAGTTGCCGGCGATTAAAGGGCAAAAAGGATTTATAGCATGTTGCGGAACAGCGATTATTTAAATGAAAAAGCCCCTCCGGAGCTCATCTTGTAGGGAAAAGCAGGTCGCTGGTGCGCGCTTGCCGCTCGCACCAAATGTTCCTTCAGGCTACAGCTTAAAAGAATTGATCTATCACAAGCTGCTTTTGGGTCCACCTCCAGGCGTAAACAGCACCAACAAATAAAGCTTTCTGCGCATCTCTGACCGGTTTTCTTTACATTTGCCTCAGCTTTGCTGTTTAAACAGCAAATGGCTCTGCCGTTTTTTTACTTAAACCACTACACTCTTGCGCTATACACTAAACAACCAGCATAAGGGGCTGGCCCTATACCAGGTTTTGGGCGGCCTGGCAGGAATTGCGCTCACGCTGTGGGTGCTGTTTCGGGGCGAGCTTGTGCTTACGGTTCCGGTATTGCGCCTCTCCTTGTTTGCGGGCGGGCTCTATGTGTTTTCTATCCTGTGTGGTATTATCCTCTGGCGGCAGCTCAGGCGGGGGCTCATCCTGTCTCTCATAAACCAGGTGCTGCAGGTGGTCTATTTTTCTTTCGGGGCTTACAGCTTCCAGTATGTGTCGGGCCTGCGACTGGGCCTGGGGCTCGACATGGCGGGCTCCTGGACGGTGAAGTTCCGACTGGCCCTCTCCTCATTCCAGTTCAGCATCGGCTCCGAAACCGGGCTAAAATTTATCGGGGTAAACCTCATCGCCCTGTTCCTGATCTTCTGGATTGAGCGGCTACTGGAGAAATCGCGGAAAGTCTAGAGCTTAGCGTACCTGGGATTGATGTGCCGCAGCAGTACCAGGAGGCGCAGCCATACAGAAAGTCCTGATTTCATTTGAATAATTGCCTGGTGATACCACCATCCCGTACTTTGTTGTTCCCTATGGCTTAGGCTGATCAGAGAAAACCTACCGCAGCTACAGGGCAGATGAGGTTGGCCAGGTGCAGCGATTCAGTAAAAACGCCAGCACCCCTTGCCTTAGGCTCTCGCCCACAAGATCCTTGACAGGAGTACAACATGGGAGAGGCAGGACAGGAGTATGGAAGCAACTAAATGCGATTTGGTATATCAATCGGCAATTATTCGAATAGAAAAGGCCCTTCTGAGCAATTTTCTGCTGCTGCTGCTGCTTAGCTGGCTGCCCGGCAAGGCAAGGCCTGAGGCTACTTCTTCTTGCCCTTGGCCTTTTTCTTGGCTCGCTTAGACTTTTCTATTTTGGCCTGCGTCTCCTTCTCCTCCGCCTCTTTCATCAGGGCTTTCCAGTCGTAGGTGGCGGCGGGGCTGAAGTCGATGGTGGCTTCGTAGTCTTCGCGGTCTATCTGCAGCACTTTAATGTCTTTGGTGAGGTAGGTCTGTATCTCGTCCAAGATGGGTTTTTCTTCGGGGCTGCAGAAGGTAACGGCAATGCCCTTCTGGGTACCGCGGCCGGTGCGGCCCACGCGGTGCACGTAGCTCTCGGGCTGCTCCGGCAGGTCGTAGTTCACCACGTAATCCACGTTCGGAATGTCGATGCCGCGCGCACTCACATCGGTGGCGATCAGCAGCTTCACATCGCCTTTCTTGAACTGCTTCATGGCGTCCTGGCGGTCCTTCTGCTCCTTGTCGCCGTGAATGGTCATGCTCTTTATCTCTACCCGCTCCATGGCTTTGAGTACCCGCTCGGCCCGCACTTTGGTGCGCACAAACACCAGTATCTTCTTGTCGGGGTTCTCCTTTACCACCCGCTCCAGGAAAAAGCGCTTGTCGTCCATCTCCACATACATCACAGAGTGGTCCACGTTTTTAGCCACCGGGTCTTTGGGCGATATCTGGATGCGTACCGGCTTGTTTACCAGCGAGTAGGCCAGCTCTTTTATGGTTTCGTTGATGGTGGCCGAGAAGAACAGCGTCTGGCGCTTGCGCGGCAGTTTGGTGATCAGCTGACGGATGTCTTTGATAAAGCCGAGGTCCAGCATGTGGTCGGCCTCATCGAGCACCAGCACCTCCACGCGGTGCAGCCTGATATAGCCCTGGCTCACCAGGTCGAAGAGGCGGCCGGGTGTGGCCACGAGTATATCAATGCCATCTTCCAGTTTCTGGATCTGTGGCCCCTGCTCCACCCCGCCAAATACGCAGAACGTTTCTACCCGCGTGTGCCGGCCTATCTGCTGAAACACCTCTGTTATCTGCAGGGCCAGCTCCCGTGTGGGCACCATCACCACGCACTTTATCCCATCCTCGCGTTTTCTGTTTTTAGCGTACTGCAGCATATCGAGTACCGGTATGGCAAACGCAGCCGTTTTGCCGGTGCCTGTCTGGGCAATGGCCAGCACGTCCTCGCCTTTCATAATAGGCGGAATGGCCTTGTACTGTATGTCGGTTGGCTTCAGAAAGCCCAGTTTGCTCAGGCTTTTCTTTATTTCATCAGAGATGCGGTAATCTTCAAACTTCATGGTGACGGTGTTTATGCGTGGCTCCCGCCTCTCGTATAGTACCAGGGGCAGCGGCAGGTTACAAAGGTAATGCATCTTTTTGGCATCTGCTGCGTTTTGCCTGCCGACTCGGTATAGCACATCATCGCTTTGCCCCCCTTCCTTCTTCCCCAAGCTCTTCTTTCATAATGCCATCCAGGTCCAGCAAGGCCTGGCTGCAATGGCCCTTAAAAGAGGAGCCATGCATAATGGCCAGGGTACTGGGTTGCAGGCTGGCCAGTTCCGCAAGCATCATTTTCGTTTTATAGGTATACGGCATATAATCTGGCAAAGGAGAAGATTGCCCGGCACGCAGCGAGGCACGCACTTCTCCCAGAATATCGTGTTCGGTTAAAGCCACGCCGTTACCATCCTGGTGAAAAAGGTCGGAGCAGAAAAGCGTTTTCGTCTCTTCTTCGAAAAGCACGCCGGCATCCCAGCCATGCGGCAAATGTGGAGTAGGTATCAACCTGTACCGATAGCGGCCCGTTTCCAGCACGTCGGCTCTGCGCAGGCCTCTGGCTGGCCGGATGGCAAAATCACCCATATTTACCAAAGCACCGGTTTCGCTGCATACAGCCTGTGCATGGGGGGCTAGTTCCAGCCAATCGTTCAGAGAGCCACACTCATCGACCTCAAAGTGGCTGAAGCCGACCCACCGCAACTGGTCTGGATTCATTAACCTGGCCACTGCCTCCTTCAGCAGTGGGAACATCATACGCATGCCGGTGTGGTAGAGCATGGGCTCCTCATCTTTAATCAGGAAGTGGTTAAACTGCATGTTGTATTCCGGCACAAAGGCGCTGATCCTGTAAATATCCGGGGCAATTTCAGTTATGGTTGTCATGGCGGCTGTGCTGTTAGCTATCGGAAAAGTAAAACTGTATAATACTCATAGCAACTATATACGATTTGTTGACATAAAAATTCATCAAACATTTTTTTGATAGTACCTGAAACCTTTTAGATATTAATACTATTACAAACAATACCTTTATTAATTTTGTTAATAATAAAGAAATCGCTTTTCAGCCAGACATGATGATAACAACCAGCATTAATATCAGGTTAATACACAAGTCCTACCTTCGGGAGCCGGAAGGCACGGAGCTGGGCCGGAAAATCATAAGCGAGAGTGTCAGGCTGATAGATGAACTGGGGTTTGAGCACTTCACGTTCAGGAAACTGGCAGCGGAGATCGATTCTGCGGAGGCCTCGGTGTACCGATATTTCGAGAACAAGCACAAACTGCTGGTATACCTGGTGTCGTGCTACTGGGCCTGGCTCGACTATAGCGTCACATTCCGGATACAAAACATAGACGACCCACGCGAGCGCCTCACCCGGGCCATAGCCGCGCTTACCACAGCCGGCAAAGCAGGCGACCCGGTGGCAGACTATATGGATGAAAGCAGACTCTACCGGATTGTGATGGCTGAATCGACTAAAGTGTACCACACCAAAGAAGTAGACTCGGAGAACAAAGAAGGATATTTTATGGAATTCAAGCACCTCTGCAACCGGTTGGCTCGTATGGCACAAGACATTAACCCCGATTATCCGTATCCGCATGCGCTCATGAGCACAGTGCTGGAGGCAGCGCACCAGCAGGTGTTTTTTGCGCAGCACCTGCCATCACTCACCGAGATCGGCGATACGAAACATCTGAAAGGAGAAACCACGGCTTTTCTGACTCACCTCGTATTCTCTGCCATAGAACCAACACGGCCTAACACAACAGCATAACATGAGCAGTAAAAATAAAGGCATCAGGCCAATGAGGCGCTTTCTGGACCTTTTATCACTGGAAAAGAAAGAAATCATTTACCTCTACGTGTACGCCATGGCAGCAGGGCTTATCAGTCTTTCGCTGCCACTGGGCATTCAGAGCATTATCGGCTTTGTATCGAGCGGGCAGATCTCGGTGTCGGTGGTGGTGCTGATCGGGCTTATTGTGGTGGCTCTGCTGCTTGTGGGTGGCCTGCAGGTAATGCAGCTCTGGATGGTGGAGTTTATGCAGCAGCGGCTGTTTGCCCGCACGGCCTTCGACTTTGCCTACCGCATTCCGCGCATCAAGTCTGAGGCCCTTTACAAGTATTACCCCCCGGAACTCATCAACCGGTTTTTCGATGTGGTAACCCTGCAGAAGGGTATCGCCAAAATCCTGACCGATTTTTCAACGGCTGTTATCCAGATCGTTTTCGGGCTGATCCTGCTGTCGCTCTACCACCCTTACTTCATCTTTCTGGGCTTTATCCTGATTATCGCCCTGGTCGGCATTATCTGGTGGACTGGCGACAGAGGTGTGGAGACCAGCATTGTAGAATCTAAGTACAAGTTCAAAACGGCTGCATGGCTCGAAGAACTGGCGCGCTCCATGAGCACCTTTAAACTGGTGGGCCACACCAACCTGCCCATGGAGCGCACCAACGACTATGTAAACAGTTACCTGAAGGTCCGGAAGCAGCACTTCAGCGTGCTCATGACCCAGTACTTCAGCTTTGTGGGCTTCAAGACTTTTATTACCGGCGGCCTGCTGATACTGGGCTGCATACTGGTGGTGCAGCGGGAGATCAACATAGGGCAGTTCGTCGCCTCCGAGATCGTGATCATTTTGATTATGACGGCAGTAGAGAAAATTATCATTAAGCTGGATACGGTATACGACGTACTCACAAGCCTCGATAAGTTGGGCCAGGTAACCGACCTGCCTTTAGAAGAGCCGAAAGGAATTAAAATAAGCGAGATGCCCCTGAGAGGCGGCTTTAGCCTCCAGGTAAAGAACCTTGTCTACCAGTTCCCTTATTCCGACAAGAACGTGCTCGACAACATCAGCCTGGAAGTAAGGTCATCGGAGCATATCTGCCTTTCCGGCTACAACAGTTCCGGCAAAAGTACGCTGGTAAACCTTATACTGGGCCTCTACCCCAGCTACGAAGGCAGCATCGCCTACAACAATGTGTCGTTGCGCGACCTGCATATTGGCAACCTGCGCAGCCTGATAGGCGACAACATGTCTAAAGAGCAGGTTTTTGACGGCACGCTGCTCGAGAACATTACCCTGGGCCGCGACCTGCCACTGGCAGATGTGCTATGGTCTATTGAACTCTCCGGCCTTACGCCTTTTGTGCACTCGCTGCCAGAGGGCCTACAATCCAACCTCACAGGAGGTAGTCTGCGGCTTCCGGGCAGCGTGGCCCGCAAAATTGTGATGGCCCGCAGTGTGGTGCAGCGCCCACGGCTACTCATCATCGACGACTTCTGGGTAGGCATGCCAAAGGCCGACAAAATTCACTTCCTCCGCCTGCTTACCAGCAGCGAGTTCGACTGGACCATTATCATGGTATCTAACGATAAAGATGTGATGCAGCTTTGCGACCGCACGCTGCTCATGCAGGACGGAAAGCTGGTAGCATCAGGAAGCTTTGAGGAGATGCGCAAACTCGATATTTTAAAAGAACTCACCGACGTAACCTATTAAACCATGGCCACAGAAGCAAAAGCAGATAAGCATCATGCTGAGTATGAGCACCTGAGCGCCATGTCGCAGGTGAAGACACCGCGCCAGGGCCGGATACTCACCTACTGGATCGGCATCATATTCACCATCATAGTCCTGACCCTCTTTCTGCCCTGGACCCAGAACATCCGCTCTGAGGGTATTTTAACGGCTCTCACGCCCCAGGACAGGCCCCAAACCGTGCAGGCGACCATAGCCGGCCGCATAGAAAAGTGGCATATTATGGAAGGAGCCTTCGTAAAAAAGGGCGACACCATTGTGAGCATCTCAGAGATAAAAGAAAAGTACATGGACCCAAACCTGATTACCCGCCTGGGTGAGCAGACAGATGCCAAGCGCGATGCCGCCTCCGCCACCGAAGCAAAGATGCGGGCCATGCAGGAGCAGATAAAAGCGCTCCGCGAGGGCTTGGTTTTCAGCCTGCAGAAAGGCCGGAACAAGGTAGAGCAAACACGTCTGAAACTGCAGAGCGACAGCATGGAGGTGGTGGCGCAACGCACCGACCTGGCCATTGCCGAGGCGCAGTTCGCCCGCCAGGAAAACCTCTACAACCAGGGCCTGAAATCGCTCACCGAACTGGAAGCACGGCGGCTAAAGCTGCAGGAGTCGCAGGCCAAGCTACTTTCGGCCATAAATAAATTAGATGCATCGCGGGCCGAACTGCAAAACGCCCGCACAGAGCTAAACTCCCTGCAGGCAGAGTATGCCGATAAAATTGCCAAAGCAGAGGCCGAGCTGAGCTCCACCCGCTCCTACCTCTACGGCACGATGGCGGAGGTATCTAAACTGCAGAGCGAGCTGAGCAGCACCCAGGTCCGGAGCCAGTACTACCACATTGTGGCACCGCAGGATGGCAACCTGGTGCGTACATTAAAGGCCGGTATAGGCGAAACCATAAAAGAGGGCGAGCCACTGGCCACCATTATGCCGCACAACTCCCAGATGGCGGCAGAACTCTATGTAAATGCCCTCGACCTGCCGCTGATTAAACCAGGCGATGACATCCGGCTGCAGTTTGAAGGCTGGCCTGCCCTGGTGTTCTCCGGCTGGCCCGGCGCCAGCTTTGGTACCTTTGGCGGCATTGTGGCGGTGCTGGATAATACGGGCACGAACGGGCGGTACCGCATGCTGGTAATACCTCACCCCGACCAGGAGCCCTGGCCGGACGCGCTCCGGGTAGGGTCTGGTGTCTATGGCTGGGCGATGCTGAACACCGTGCCGATCTGGTACGAAGTGTGGCGACAGCTCAACAGCTTCCCGCCAGATTATAATGGCGATGAAGCAGCCGGCCAAGGCAAGAACCCTTCCGGCACAGATGGAAAATATGACTAACAGGCCAGCTATGACATACAACCCTCCTAAAGTATGGTGGCTCCCGGTGCTGCTCCTGCTCCTGACGGCCTCTGCCAGGAGCCTGGCGCAGCCGGCGCAGGACTCGGTGCAGGTACTTACGTTGCAGGACTTCCACCGGCTGGTGCTCCAGTACCACCCGGTGGCCAGCCAGGCGGCCCTGCTCACGGAGCAGGCACGGCAGGAGCTGCGCATGGCCCGTGGCGCCTTCGACCCTGTTGTCAGCAGCAAGCTCTATAAAAAAGAGTTTGCTGGCAAGGAGTACTACACGCTCTGGAACAATGCCCTGCGGGTGCCGCTGTGGTTCGGACCTGAGCTGATGGCCGGCTACGACCAAACCACCGGCAACTACCTGAACCCCGAAAACAGCACACCTGCCGACGGCCTGAGCTTTGCCGGCATTTCGGTGCCGCTGGGGCAGGGGCTGTTTATAGATGCCCGCCGCGCCACCGTGCGGCAGGCTCGCCTCATGCAGCAGATAGCGGAAGCCGACCGCGTAAAACTCATAAACAAGCTGCTGCTGCAGGTAACCAAAGACTACTGGGACTGGCTGCAGTTTTACCGCGAGGTGCAGCTGATTCAGGAGTCGCTTGAGCTGGCCGATTTCAGGCTGAGGGCAGTGCGGGCGCGGGTGCAGGAAGGCGACCTGGCCGCCATCGACACCGTGGAGGCGCTAACAGAAGTGCAGAACAGGCAGGTAATGCTGCATCAGGCACAGCTAAACTACAACAATGCCCGCCTGATGGCCGCCACACACCTTTGGGCCGACAATGAAGTGCCGCTGGAGCTGCAGGAGCACACTGTGCCGGCCCTCACCGGCAGCGAACTGACTTCGCTGCCACAGGATTCGCTTAACCACCTGCTCGAAATAGCGAAGGCAAACCACCCCGACCTGCGCAAGCTCAGCCTGAAGGGGGAGCAGCTGCAGATAGAGCAGCAATTTGCAGCCGATAAGCTCAAGCCTAAACTAAATGTGGAGTACAATGTGTTGCAGAACGACTTTTACAGAAATACCGACCTGTTTGATCGCCAGCACATGAACGCCAATTACAAGCTGGGCATGAGTTTCAGCCTGCCCCTGTTTCTGCGCGAAGAACGCGGCAAACTGCAACTCACCAAAGCCAAACAGCAGCTCAACAGCATGGAGTTGGTACAAACAGCCCGGGAAGTTGAAAACGGTCTGTTGGCAGCGTTTAATGAGTGGGCATCGCTGGAGGAGCAGATACGGCTGCAGGAACAGATGGTGGCCAATGCCGAGATATTGCACCAGGGCGAGCTAACCCGTTTCGAAAGCGGCGAAAGCTCTCTTTTTCTGGTAAACGCCCGCGAGTTAAAATACATGGAAGCCCAGCTAAAGCTGTATGCCCTCCGCGCCAAATACGCCAAAGCCAAAACGACTTTATACTGGTCTGCCGGCGAGATTCAGGTGGATTAATGTTGGTCTTATTACACTTTAAAAGGCGGAGCAGAAGCTGTGGGGAATACCTCTGGAGCTCATCTGGCAGGAAAAAACGAGGATTCTATTCCCTGAATTTTGCGCTGGTGCGAGCCTGCTTTTCCCTACAAGATGAGCTCCGGAGGGGCCATTTCATTAGCATAATTGGTTTAATGTGCTGATGTGCTAATTCTTCAGATTATGGAATTTGAAAATTATACCAAATCGAATTTAGTTGCTTCATACGTTCACCCTCCCTCTCCCGTGTTGTCCTCCTGTCAAGGATCTTGTGGGCGAGAGCCTAAGGCAAGGGCTACTGGCATTTCTTCTGAATCGGTGCACCTGGCAACCTCATCTGCCTGGTAGCTCCTGCAGGTTCTTTATCTAATCGGCGAACAACATGGAACCTCCTTTTTACCAGCAGGTATAAGTAGCACATTAAATAAATTATTCTAATCAAAACACCCCTCCAGAGCTTATTAAAGCTGCTGCTGCTGCAAACTGTCAGAGCAGCCCTTATACGGCACACGCAGGAGTTGCGCAAGCCCGTTTACTGGGCAATCAGGCTATAGCTGATCTGGGTGAAACACGGCACTGATGGCACTCTTCTTCACCCCAGCGTGTTGTAGCAACACCACATATCCTGACCTCAAAAACCGTGATAAAGACACTAGCACTATACCTCTTTCTGTTAAGCAGCTTCGTTTCCTTCACAGGCTGCAATCGCTCCAACAGTGAACCAACGCCAGTGATTACTGAAACGCCTGCAAGGTATGTTTCTTCTGCGCTGCTACTTTCGGTTCCGCTAAAAACGCTGCAAACACTTGTGCCGACCCAAGGCTATGAGGCTTACCTCAGCGAAGTAAAATATGGCGTATCCGTTTACAAGATAGTGTACCACACCACTTACCAGGGCCAGGAGGTAAAGGCGTCGGGCCTGATCTGCGTGCCGGATGGCATGATGACTCCTGCCCCTGTGCTGAGCGCGCAACACGGTACTATCTTCGCACACAGGGAGGCCCCCACGCACTTCTCCGGTCTTTCGGGGTTTGAACTCTTCGCCTCAGCCGGCTACATCACCCTCATCCCGGATTACCTTGGTTTCGGAGAGTCCAAAAACCTGTTTCACCCTTACTACGACCGGCAGCATTCTGCCATGGCCGTAGTAGATATGATAAAGGCTGCAAAAGAGTTCTACAAGGAAAAGCAAATTGCTGCCGGCGAAAAGCTGTTTCTGGTGGGTTACTCCGAAGGGGGCTACGTTACGCTGGCGGCCCAGAAAGAGATAGAGACCAACCCTGCCCATAGCTTAAAGATTACAGCAGCAGCAGCCGGAGCAGGCGGCTATGACCTTAGCTCCATGCTCGATGATGTTACCTCTGGCAAAGACTACTCCTATCCTGCTTACCTGGCCTACCTACTTCAGGCCTACAACCACACCAACAACTGGCAGCGCCCCCTTTCCGACATGTTTCAGGAGCCATATGCCACTAAGTTGCCGGGCCTTTTTAACGGAAGCAACAGCGGCGGCAGCATCAACCGCGAACTGCCCCGCGACCCGCAGAAGCTATTCACACCCGCTTTTTACCAGGGCCTGCTACAGCCCAGCGGGGAGCAAACCCTGAAAAAGGCACTGCAGGACAACAGCCTCACCAACTGGACCCCACAGAGCCCCACCCGCCTCTACCACGGCACCGCCGATGAGATTGTACCTTTCCAAAACTCAAAAGACACTTTCGACGGATTCAGGGCAAGGGGTGCAAAGCAGGTGGAGTTCTTCCCGATAGAAGGCGGCACCCACGGCAGTGCCTTTGTGCCCATGCTCGCATCCATTATCCCCTGGATAAAGGAGCATTAGCATAGTTTGCTCTCAAAAAAGATCCTGAGCAGGTGCAGCAGCAGAACCTCCGGAGGGGCTTTTTCATTGGAATAATTGGTTTAATGTGCTGATGTGCTAATTCTTTAATTTGAAGATGTGAAGATTTAAAAATGAATGACCAGCGCAAATTCACTCTTAGCTAATTAAACACTCCCCCTACCACCACCTTCTCCTTGTGCACACTTTTGCGGCCGTTCAGGTCGAAGAGCTCGATATAGAGCAGGTAGTAGCCTATGGCGGCTTTGGTGCCGTCTTCGCGCAGGCCGTCCCAACGGAAGAAGCCGTTGGTGGCCAGCAGCTCATTCCGCACCAGTTTCCGTATCTCCCGCCCCCGCTCATCAAAAACCGTGATGTTGGCCATAAAACCAGTCTGATCAGTGCTGTAGTTGAGGGTCGTGAAATCGTGCAGACCATCGCCATCGGGTGTAAATATTTTTGGGTCTACGCTGAAGATACTGGCCACGGCCAGCTGCTCCTGTGCCTGCGAGTTCAGGTAGCCCGGGGTGGCATAACCCACCGCACTGGCAGCCGAATGGAAGTTAGCAGCAGTAGTAGGCCCCTGCAGCCGTATCCGCTCCAGCGACACGCCATCCAGGTCGTCGAGCAGCCCGAAGTGCATGTTCTGGTTGTAGTCGAAGCGGTCGGCGATGCGGGAATCGGGTTGCAGCACAACTACGGTGCCGGCCGCATCGGGGTAAGCCGGCAGGCTGGTCATGCGCAGAAATGTTTCTTCGGGGCCGGCAGGGTAATTCATTTTAATGTTTTCAGGATTAGAGGTGAGCACCACGTACTGCCCCGGCTCCAGCACATAGCTGGTGGTGGTGATGGTGCGGAGGCTGGCGATGCTGTCGTTGCTGACGTTGGCGAGCTGCCAGCCCTGCAGGTTCAGGTATTTGTTGCTGCGGTTCACGAGCTCCACAAAATCCACACCGCCCGTGCGCGGGTTAAAGAGCACCTCATTTATCACCACATCGCCGGGAGCAGGAGCCGAGGGCAAGGCAAAGGTGGCCTGCAAAGGCTGATGGCTCAGGTTTCCGGCACAATCCACGATGCCTGTTGCCGACAATGTATGCCGTTGCAGCTCCTGCAGCGGGGCCGCCAGCTGCAGCACGACCTCCGTGAACAGCGGCCCCTGCACCTGCGCCTGGCTTACCACCCCCGCCGGACTCAGGCTATAGCGGCCACGGTTGGCCGCCTGTACACTGTCGAGCCGCTCGTTAAAGCGGAGCAGCAGCATGTTGGGGGCTGTGGCTGTAACGCTGAGCAGCTGTGGCGGCGTGTTATCAGGGTTTAAAGTTGCAACAGAATTCGGCTGAGCAGGCGTACCACCGCGAGGATCGGCAGAAGCTGTCCAGTTGTCGAGGCCGGTGCAGGGGTTGTTTACATCAATCATCTCCAGGCTCCAGCCCCCGTTGCGTTTTACGTTGTCTTTGTACCAGGTATCGCTGTAGCTGACCGCGAAAATAAGGCGGCCGTTTGGCTGGCGGAGCTGCAGCAGCTCACCGGTGTTATTCAGGCTCGGAAAGTTGCTGATGCCGATGACCCTACCAAAAGCCGCAAAGTTCGTGACCTGGCTGTTCGGCACCACCACGGCATACTCACCCGGTTGCAGCTGCACATTAGGCAAGGTGGTGCTGGTCGTGGCATCAGAGTAGCGGATTCCCTGCAGTGTCAGTACCCGGTTGGTGGGGTTGTGGAGTTCTATGTATTCCTGGGCAGGCAAGCCTACGGCAGGTGTTTCGCGGGCCATTATCTCGGTAATCAGCAGTTCGTTGTAACCCGGCAGCCCCGCTGGCGGTGCAAAAGAAAAGTTGCTCCGGATCGGCTCCGGAAGCACATTGTCATAATAATCTGAAAGGTTTCTGATGCTGATGATGTTGGCGCCGGAGCTGAAGTTCTGTTCAAACTGCAGCTGCACCGTACCCGCCGCGGTGAGGGCGGCGCTGGTGGGATGCATGCTGCCGTTAAGGGTGTAATTGGCCGGGTTGACAGCATCCTGCCGGGCCAGTGGCTCGTTAAAGCGCAACTCCAACTGGTTTGGGCTCATTGTTTGGGCGGCCTCTAAGGCAGGCGGAGCAGTATCCGTTACAGAAAAATCGTCGAAGTAGAAGTTGCGGCTGTTGGCAGAGGAGTAGCGCAGCACCAGGCCGAAGTAGCCGGAGCGGGTGTAAGTGGCATCGGTAGCGGTGCCCTGGCTCACGTAGCTTTGTCCCTGCCCCGTCAGGTCAATCTCCAGGTGCCACTCCTGGCTCACGCTGCGGGTTACCCGCACCCGCACCACATTATTGGCGCTGCTCCCGATGGTACCGTCCTGCCCGTTGATCACATACACCGGGTTGCCGCCACGGTCTTTTCGGAAGAGGCTCACCTCGTCGGGGGTGCCGCCAATGCGCACAAAGTAGCCGCTGTTGCTGCCGCTCAGGTCTTCGGAGTCGGAGATCAGGAAAATATCGGCATAGTTGCCAGACGAGGTGGCCAGGCGCAGATTTGCCCAAAATTCCCATACCGTGCCCGTCACAGCCTCCAGGGATGTGGAGAGGGTTAGGGTGGTGCCTGTTACGGCGGGCCCGTTGCTTTGCAACTGCCCCGCCGTGTTTACCAGAAAGCTGCCGGTGTTGCCAGTCCAGGTGGGGTTTTGGGTGAAGTTGCCGTCAGAGAAATTTTCCTGGAGCTGACCCTTCGATAAAAATGGAAATAGCAGAAAGAGAATGAGTAAAGTTTGTTTCATATGCAGAATTGTGATGAAAACTTATTTACTTTGCAACCTCGTGTAAGGATGCGGCGTCGGCACCCACTGCCCAGGAGGGGGCAGGAAGTACAGGCCATGGCTCAGGCAGTTTGTACCACAAACCAGGGCACTCAAACCAGCTTAACAAGAGAAAGCAGGATACTTTGAGACTTTTACGGGAGCCGGTGTTATTTTGGTGCCAAGATTACCAAAAGCAGAAAAGCAGGATTTCTGATACATTTAATATCAGAAATCTATCAATCTGCCATCAATGCGGGAGCACATTAAACTATTAGCACATAAATTACATTAACACACAATAACCATTTATCTATTTATTTATAAACTTTAAACATGAAAGTAGCAGTTGTAGGCGCCACAGGACTTGTTGGCGGCGAAATTTTGAAAGTGCTGGAAGAAAGAAACTTCCCGGTGGATGAATTATTGTTGGTTGCTTCAGAAAGATCTGTTGGGAAACAGATGGCGTTTAAGGGTAAACAGATAAAGGTTATCGGGATGCAGGACGCGATCGCGGCTGCCCCGCAAATTGCGATCTTCTCTGCCGGTGGCAGCACCTCCTCCGAGTGGGCTCCCAAGTTTGCAGAAGCTGGCATTGTGGTAGTAGACAACTCCTCGGCCTGGCGCATGGACCCTACCAAAAAACTGGTAGTGCCCGAGATCAACGCCAAAGAGCTGACAAAAGACGATAAAATTATTGCCAACCCGAACTGTTCTACCATCCAGATGGTGGTGGCCCTCAACAAGCTGCACGAAGAACTGAAGATGAAGCGCGTGGTGGTAAGCACCTACCAGTCGGTAACGGGCACTGGCAAAAATGCCGTGGACCAGCTCATGAACGAGCGTGCCGGCAAGCAAGGCGATATGGCGTACCCATACACCATCGACCTGAACGTGCTGCCGCACATCGACGTGTTCCAGGACAACGGGTACACCAAAGAAGAGATGAAGATGATCCTCGAAACCAAGAAGATCATGAGCGATGACTCTATCCGGGTAACAGCTACTGCTGTGCGTATTCCGGTAATGGGCGGCCACTCTGAGTCGGTGAACGTAGAGTTTGAGAACGATTTCTCGCTGGACGATATCTACCGCATCCTGAACGAGACAGAAGGTGTAAAAGTGGTTGACAACGTGAAAAACCTGGAGTACCCGATGCCGAAAGATGCCCATGGCAAAGACGAAGTATTGGTAGGCCGCGTTCGCCTGGACGAAACACAGCCGCGCACCGTGAACATGTGGATCGTGGCCGACAACCTGCGCAAAGGGGCTGCCACCAACGCCGTGCAAATTGCAGAATACCTGATCAAGCACGAGCTGGTATAAAAGTAACAACCATAGTTACAATAACAAGGAAAGCTGCTCCGGTAACGGGGCAGCTTTCCTTATTTATCATCTTGTTCATTTGCAAATAAGTTCGGGATGAAACTATTTCGCAACGGCCACACTTCTTAATAACCAACTAACCAAACTAAGCATCTTGGAATATTCAATGTTCGAAAGGCTCCCGTTCCGAAGCCAAACAGAATCGTTAGAAAAAGATGGCACCATGCTCGGCCAGCGTACCTACAACGGGTGGCAGGTAACGCTTTACTCCCTGAACGGGCTGTTTGTGGAGCTTTGGGCCGGAAAGGAAGCTCAGGTTATCAGCACGTTTAAGAAATCTGCCAGTGCTGTCGCTGTGCTGGACCCATACATTGAGGACATCGATTTAGGATCTGCCATGCGTATGGAAATGTAGTCTTGCCCATGTGACACTCTCTGCCTCCGGGCACATGGGTTTGTAAGTGAGCAGCGGGCAAATTATTTGAATGAAAAAGGCCCTCTGGAGGTTTTTTAAAGACACAGGACGTAAGACACAAGACTTGTTGCTGATTGATATTTTCCGGTCCATCTTCAAATTTCGAGATCAACCATTAAACAATTTAACAATCAGCAATCAACAAGCAGAAATTAAACATTATTCTGATAATTTTATAAGGACGCCAATTGATTGATAATTAGTTGTTTAAAACAAACATCAGTATGCATATCAGGTAAAAGAGCTGGGATTTAATGGCTTATAAATAGTCTGAGCAAAAACAATTTGTATAAAAGTATACAAAAGATTAACAATATTTAAAAATCGTTAGTCTTGGGCTGAACCAGACCATATTATTAGCAGAAACCAACTCTTTAACTCTCCTTCAATCAGATGATATACTACTATATGTTTTTTATAATCAATTGATATTCAAGTTGCTAATGATTGTAAAAAATTATTAGAATAACCTTCATTATTCGAATGAAAACAGCCCTCCAGAGGCTTTTTTAGATGCTAGACGCTACATAATAGAGGCCAGGTATCAGGTTTTTTGTCTGAATCTTTCTATAGGCACCCTACCCACAACGATTTACAGGATTTCAGGATTCTCAGGGTGGTTGCAGCCTAAAAGGCACCTTCCGTAATTTCGAATCCTGAATTTCTAATTTCTGATTTTAAGGTTTCCACTTCCGCGTAGCATTCTGAAACTGTTCTCAGATGAAAACTGTGTACGTTTCCGTATACCCGCTTTTCCCTTACCTCATTTTATTTATGTAACCCTAGCAATATTTATCCTTTAGCCTTATCTTAGAATGATTCCCATCATCAACAAAGTAAACCAGCTAAGACACCCATGTCAGATGAAAATTACCAGTTCCAGTATTATATGTACCTTTTCCGGAAGCATTTCCAGAAAGTATTGCTCGGCCTTTTTCTGCTGGTACTCATATTCACCTCTATCAAAACGGTTGGCCCCGAAGAAGAAGGCGTAGTGCTGTATGTGGGCCAGTATAACCGCACCGTAGAGCCCGGCCTTAATTTTATTCTGCCCTTCGGGATAGAAAAGATGTACAAAATACCGGTGCAGCGGCAGCTCAAGCAGGAGTTCGGTTTCCGGACGGCCAATGTGGGCAACAACAATACGCAGTACTCCGGCAAAAACTTTGCAGACGAGTCGCTGATGCTGACCGGCGACTTGAACCTGGCCAACGTGGAGTGGGTGGTGCAGTACCGCATCGTCAACTCTTATTACTACCTGTTCCGGGTTCGTGATGCCGAGAAAGCCCTTCACGACATGTCGGAGTCTGCGATGCGCAAAATCGTGGGCGACCGCACCGTGAACGAGGTCCTGACGGTAGGCCGGCAGGAAGTAGCCACCAGCGTGGAGGTGCTGCTCCAGAAAATGTGCGAGGAATATGAAAATGGCATCCGGATAGACCAGGTCGTGCTGCAGGATGTGAACCCACCCGACCCGGTAAAACCCTCCTTCAATGCCGTAAACCAGGCGCAGCAGGAGCGCGAAACACTTATTAACCAGGCCGAGTCGGAGTATAACCGCATTATTCCGCGTGCGCGTGGCGAGGCCGAAGAAACAGTGCAGCTGGCAGAAGCCTACGCCCTGACCAGGGTAAACGGCGCCACCGGCGAGGCCGACCGCTTCACCTCCCTGTACCAGGAGTATGCCAAGGCACCGGAGGTAACCAAAAAACGCATCTACCTCGAAACCATGGAGCGCATCCTGCCTAAAGTAGGAAACAAAGTAATAGTAGACGAACGTGGCAGCAATGTGCTTCCGCTGCTAAACCTTGATCAGCAAAGACAACAACAGCAACCCAAAAGCAATCCATGAGAACTTCCAGAATAATATACCTTGTGCTGGCCTTTGTAGCGGTAACGCTGGTCTTTAGCAGCTTTTTTGTGCTGGATGAGACACAGCAGGCCATTGTAACACAATTTGGCAAGCCCGTGGGCGAGCCCCGCACCCAGCCCGGCCTCAACTTCCGGATACCGATAGTGCAGAAGGTGCAGTTCTTCGACAAGCGCTTTCTGGAGTGGGACGGCGATGCCAACCAGGTGCCCACCAAAGACAAGAAGTTTATATTTGTAGACACCTACGCCCGCTGGCAGATCACCAACCCGCTGCAGTTTTTTATCCGCCTCCGCGACGAGCGCTCGGGCCAGTCGCGGCTCGACGATATTCTGGACGGTGAGACCCGGAATGCCATCGCCAGCCACGAACTGCTCGACATTGTGCGCTCCTCCAACCGTGAGCCAGAGGTATCAGAAGAATACATGGAAGACCTCGAAGTGCTGGAGAAGATAACCGTGGGAAGAGAGAAAATTGAAGCTTTGATATTACAGAGAGCCAACGAACGAACAGCAGACCTGGGCATCCGGATCCTGGACTTCAGGTTTAAGCGAATGAATTATGTGGACGAGGTGCGCAACCGGGTGTACGACCGCATGAAAAGCGAGCGCGACCGCATAGCAGACCAGTTCCGCTCCGAAGGCCAGGGCGAGGCCCGCAAGATTCAGGGCAATAAGGAGCGCGACCTGGCCAAAATCCAGTCGGAGGCCGTGCGTGAGTCGGAGCAGATCAGGGGCAGGGCCGATGCAGAAGCCACCTCTATTTACGCTGCAGCCTACAACCGCAACGCACAAACAAAAGAGCTCTACAGTTTCCTGAAATCCATGGAGACCCTCGAAAAATCTTTCGACGAGCAGACCAGCATCGTGGTGTCTACAGACAGCGAATTGTTCAGGTACCTGAAGCGGGCGAATTAGGGTTAAAACAACCCGTTTTTTCAATGTTGTCTATTTCATCTTCCATAGCTCTTAATACCTCTTAAGGTTTGTTCAGAAAAAGGGGGAAATAAAGGCTGACTTGAGATTCTTGTTTAAGTGGTAAAAAAGAAAAAACAGGCTGAGTTTGTACGATGGTTTGGGCCATTGCTTGATGCGCTTCGTGAACTTGGCTATTCAGGCAAGCCACAGGAGGTCTCTAACAAAATTGCAGAAATGCTTAATTTAGATGATGCTTTTTTAGATGAGACGCTTAAGTCCGGGTCAAATAGGTTTCATAATCAAGTTGCTTGGGCACGGCAATATCTTACATGGGAAGGCTTGCTCGACTCTTCAGTAAGGGGCACCTGGAAGCTTACAGAAAAGGGTAAAGAAACCCACCTGACTTATGACCAGGCGCACGCACTATTTTTAAAATGGGTGGAGATAAATCAGCAGGCACGAAAGGATAAAAACAAGGCTGACGTTATTTTAGAGCAGGCAGAGCTTTCTCCTGAAGAGGTAGAGCTTAAAGCCGAAACGAACCTGCTTGATGTTCTCCAAAATATTTCTCCTTCCGGTTTTGAAAGAGTTTGCAAAGAACTGCTACGGGAACATGGCTTTGAAAACGTAGAAGTAAAAGGCGGCTCACATGATGGAGGCATAGATGGGCAAGGGGTTCTGGAAATTAACCCGTTTGTTAGTTTCAAGGTCCTGTTTCAGTGCAAAAGATACAAAGGATCAGTATCCAGAGCACAGGTAGGAGATTTCAGGAACGCTATGATTGGCAGGGCAGAGAAAGGAATCATCATGACGACCGGCACATTTACTATCGAAGCTATAAAAGAAGCGAACAGAGAAGGTGCTCCCCAGATTGAGCTGGTTGATGGGCAGAAACTTATTAAAATGTTCGAAAAGGTGGAGCTTGGGCTTAGGCCCAGGATTATTTTTGAGGTTGATCTATCTTACTTTAACAAATTCAAAGATTAATTATCCTCAAAAATCCACCTGATACAGCCACTCCATCTGGCGCTGCGTCATAAATCTGGGTGCGAGCCGGAACAGTGCGTTGCGGCTGCGATAGAGCCAGGGGCTTTCCCACTGCGACACCTCTCCCAACAGGCGCGAGAGCCGGATAACCTTTGCCGTTCGGGCTACCCTGCGCTTCTGGTAATCAGTTAAGGCAACGCTAACATCCTGCGCCTGCTGCAGGCACTGTCCCAGCACCACGGCATCTTCTATGGCCTGGCAGGCCCCCTGGCCCATGTTGGGTGTGGTGGCATGCGCCGCATCGCCCAGCAAGGCCACACGCCCGAACACAAACTGCTGCAGCGGCTTCAGATCACCAATATCGCCCCAGATCAGCTTCTCAGGACTGGTGGCCGCCAGGATAGCAGGCACGGCAGGCGGCAAATCTTTGAAATGCTCCGCCAGTTGTACCGGCGTGAGCTGGCCCATGCGTGGATCCTGCGCTGGCGCATTGATGCAGGCATACCAGTAGATGGTATTGCCCTGCAGCGGCGCAATGCCCACTCGCCCTTGCGGTGCCCAGGTTTCAGCAGAGATCGTGTCGTTTATCTGCACGCCCGGGTTCTCTACAATGCCGCGCCAGCAGGTGTAGCCGGCATAGCGCGGCAGGCGCTGGGGCAGCAGCTGCCGCCTGATTACTGAATTAATGCCATCTGCCGCCACAAGCAGGTTGGCAGTGGCCTGGGTGCCGTCGGTGAAGGTAACGTGCACCTGCTCGCCCTGCTGCTCTATGTGCTGGCAGCGCTTGTTCAGGAAAAGGGTGCTGGGTTGCAGGTGCTGCTGGAGCACCTCGTGCAGGTCGGCCCGGTGGATCACAAAATTGTTGATGCCGTACTTTCTGCTCAGCGGGCGCGTGTCCATGTCGCTGATCACTTTGCCTTTTTCATCGAAGATGGTGAGGGCTATGAGTTGCTTTCCGCGCGCCACCACCTCATCGGCCACGCCCAACCTGGAGAGCCCCTGTATGGCGTTGGCAGCCAGGCCTACGCCTGCCCCAACCGGTTTCAGCTCCGGCGCCGCCTCGTACACAGTTGCCTCCATACCAGCTTGCTGCAACGCTATGGCCGCGCACAAACCACCTATTCCCCCTCCGATAATAATTACTTTCATGAGTGATGCATTGGTAAAAAGAACTGCGGCAGGAGCGACAAGAGCTGAAGCGCCTCCGAAAGGCCACTTTCATTCGAATTATTTCTGGTTGTTGATTGCTGATTGTTAAATTGTTTAATGGTTGATCTCGAAATTTGAAGATGGACCGGAAAATATCAATCAGCAACAAGTCTTGTGTCTTACGTCCTGTGTCCTGTGTCTTTAAAAAGCCTCCGGAGGGCCTTTTTCATTCAAATAATTTGCTGCGCAGCCTTCTCTCCCGCTCGCCCAGATACTCACAGGTCTGAAAGACGCAGTGAGGTCTTGAACATTACTTCATCATTTCCTTCTCCGCTGCAGACTTGCCATACACCTTTGCCAGCCAACGGGGCAGGAACACCGAGCCCAGCAGCAGGTAGGGATAGTACGTGATCAGGCGGTAGAGCACCACCACAATGGTACTGAAACGGCCCAGAAAACTGCCGAAAAAGCTCGGGAAAGCCATCTCTACAATGCCTGCGCCACCAGGCGTTATGGCCACCAGCATCACGATCCAGAAAATAAGGTTGCGCGACACAATGAGCATGTGCTCCCCGAAGGTAATATCCGTAAAAGCGGCAATCAGACAGTTGAGCAGGAAATAACGGGCACACCATACAAATATGGTAGAAATAATGGCACGCGCCCAGTAATTAAAGTCTTTGCCTCTGAGTTGCTGCGAAGCCCACACAATCTCGTTGCCATGCTGGAAGGCATTAACCCGCCACCTGCGCAGAAACCCCCAGGACGTAATACGCAGCAGGAGCCACTTAAAGGCGCGCGGCCTTACAAAAAGGGCATAGATCATGATGAACGTATACACCGCGATGAGTGCATAGCTGATGTAGAAGGCCATCCGGAGGTTGGCTGCAAAAGAGGGTTCCAGGTTGAAGGTAGGAAAAACCTCGCCCTGGGTAGCCAGCAGCACCAGCGGCGCCGCCATAATAAAGAACATGTTGTCGAGCACCGCCGTGAACATAACATAGGCCAACGATTTGCCTAGCGGGATGCCCTCTTTGTTCAGGATGATGGTAGCCACAGCCGTGCCGCCCACCACGGAGGGGGTAATAGCTGAAGCAAACTCCCAGAGCACGATCACATCCAGGCTGTTGCGCCAGCTCAGGAACTTATCGGTCAGGCTCCGGATGCGGTACATATAGCCCAGGTCACGGATCAGGAGCACTGCAAGGGCCGCCGCCAACCAGCCCAGGTGTGCCTGTGTAATACCTTTCAGTTCGGTGAGCTGGTCGTCTTTCAGAAGAAGCCAGACAGTAGCCGCCAGGCCCAGCAGCACCGGGATCAGGACTTTTACAGGGCTGAAACTCTTAAGTATTGTCTTTCGATTCTGGTCCATGAAGGTGTACTGGTCACTTGCCTCCGTCAGTAGCTGTTCAGCAAGTGGCAGGCAAAAAAACTAAAAGATTCTGAAAAGCGAAACATTGGCAACCGGGCCGGTTGACAGTATAACGTGATCCTACAAAAGCAGTTCGGTTACCTGGCTGGCGTCTCCGGCAGCCACCGTAATGGCAAAATCGTTAAACTCACCGCCAACCTCCACGCCTATCAGGTTGAGCTGCAGCATCTCCAGTATGGCGAGGAAGTTAAAAATCATCCCGATCTTGTCTGGGAAAGCAGCGATAACTTCCGAAAAAGTCATGCGAGTTCGCTCCTTTACCGCTTTCAGAATATAGTTTTTCTGATCTTCTATGGTATAGGGGTAAGTAATAACGGTGTGCCGCGGGTGGTTCTGCTCTTCCTCGAACCGCCGCATGACCTTGTCGAACACACGCATGATCTTGTAGAGGCTCAGGTCCTGCAGCTCGTACTCGAAGTGGTTGGCATTGGCGATCTGCTGCAGTTCCTCTTGTATGTTGCCCCGGTTCTCCTGTGCCAGCCGCTGCTCCTCCATGGTCGTCAGGTCGGGTATAATGTCTTTAAACCGCTTGTACTCCAGCAGGTGCTGCACCAGCTCCTGGCGCGGGTCAATCTCGTTTCCTTCTTCGTCCTTTTCAGTGCGGGGCAGCAGCATTTTGGCCTTTATGCGCATCAGGGTGGCCGCCGTCAGGATAAAATCGCTGGCCACCTCTATGTTCAGCTTCTCCAACTGCCGGATATAGCCCACAAACTCATTTGTAATCTGGAAGATAGGAATGTCATGTATATCCAGCTCATCACGCTCGATAAAAAAGAGCAACAGGTCGAACGGCCCCTCAAACAACGGTAATTTTATCTCGAAACTCACTTCTATAGCTATAATTTCAAGTGCAACAAGCCACACTTCACACAAAAATAAGTATTTTCAGGATAACGTGGGCTCCTTGTCTGGCCTTAACCGGAGTTCCTTCAACATTCGTCTCCCGAACAAATTGATAGAAAGGCCTGTATACAGATAACATTTGTTAGCCCACCGGTATGCCAATACCCAACCGGGGCAAGTGAAGCAGAAACGTACAGCAGCAGGAAAGACAGTTTTGAAGCGGCCGTATTGTTAAATTTATTTAACTTTACATTTTGGCAATAAGAAACTTTTTTTCAGAACTTGTTCTTTTAACCCGCGCGTTGGAACAAGGCTGTAAAAGAGCTTGGCGTACAAGCAAACTTTTGCTGAAATAAATTGTTAGAAGTCTATAAAGACAATTCTATGATTCTTAAACCAGGAGAGCTGCTTGCCTCCATAGACAAACCTGCCGACCTCCGGAAACTGAAGGAAGAGCAATTGTTGCAAGTGTGTCAGGAACTGCGGCAATACATCATAGACGTGGTTTCGATCCATGGCGGGCATTTTGGTGCCAGCCTGGGGGTGGTAGAACTCACAACAGCACTCCATTACGTTTTTAACACGCCTTACGATCAGTTGGTATGGGACGTTGGCCACCAGGCGTACGGCCACAAGATCCTGACCGGCCGGCGGGATATTTTCCATACAAACCGCAAGTATGGCGGCCTCTCCGGTTTTCCGAAGCGCAAAGAGAGCGAGTACGATGCCTTTGGCGTGGGCCACTCCAGCACGTCTATTTCGGCAGCCTTGGGCATGGCGGTAGCCTCGCAGTACAAAGGTGAAAGCAAGCGGCAGCACATTGCCGTAATCGGCGATGGCGCCATGACGGGTGGGATGGCCTTTGAGGCCCTGAACCACGCCGGCGTTGCCAACGCCAACCTGCTGGTGGTGCTCAACGACAACTGCATGAGCATAGACCCTAATGTGGGCGCCCTGCGCGAGTACCTCACCGATATTACCACCTCCCGCACCTACAACAGGATGCGCGACGAGATCTGGAACATTCTTGGCAAGATCAGCAAGTTTGGCCCTAATGCGCAGCAAATACTCTCTAAAGTGGAAGCGGGCGTAAAGGCAGCTCTCCTGAAGCAGAGCAACCTGTTCGAAGGCATGAACTTCCGCTATTTCGGACCGATAGATGGCCACGACATTCATCATATGACCTCGGTGCTGAACGACCTGAAGCATATTCCGGGGCCTAAGATACTGCACGTTCTCACAACCAAGGGCAAAGGCTTCGCCCAGGCCGAGAAAGAGCAGACCAAATGGCACGCGCCCGGCCTTTTTGACAAAATTACCGGCGAGATCTATAAAAAGCATTACGACACGCCCCAGGCACCTAAGTACCAGGATGTGTTTGGCCATACCATTGTGGAGCTTGCCGAGCAGAATCCTAAGGTAATGGGCGTAACGCCTGCCATGCCGTCTGGCTGCTCCCTCAACATCATGATGAAAGCCATGCCCGACCGCGCTTTTGACGTGGGCATTGCCGAACAGCACGCCGTTACATTCTCCGCCGGACTGGCTACCCAGGGGCTCATTCCGTTTTGCAACATCTACAGCACCTTTATGCAACGCGGTTACGACCAGGTGGTGCACGATGTATGCCTGCAAAACCTGCCCGTGGTCTTCTGCCTCGACCGTGCCGGCTTTGCCGGAGCAGATGGTCCTACGCACCATGGCGCCTACGACATTGCCTTTATGCGCTGCATCCCCAACATGGTGGTGTCGGCTCCCATGAATGAGCAGGAACTTCGCAACCTCATGTTTACAGCCACGCAGGATGGTGCAGGACCATTCACCATTCGCTACCCACGCGGCGAGGGCGTTATGCCGCAATGGCGCACCCCGCTCGAGCTGATAGAAATTGGCAAAGGCCGCACCGTGCAGGAAGGTGAAGAAGTGGCCTTGCTCACGTTTGGCCACATCGGCAACTATGCCGTGGAGGTTTGCCACAAACTAAGCTTCGAAGGCATTACCCCTGGCCACTACGACATGCGCTTTGCCAAACCACTCGACGAGGAACTGCTGCACCACATCTTCAGCAAATACGATAAAGTGATTACCGTGGAAGACGGCTGCCTGCAAGGCGGCTTCGGCAGTGCCGTCCTGGAGTTTATGGTCGACAATGGCTACACGGCCCAGGTAAAGCGCCTCGGCATGCCCGACAAAATATTTGAGCACGGTTCGCAGGAGGAACTTCACCGCGAAGCCGGTTTCGACCCGGCTGCTATTGAGCGTGCCATGCGTGAGATGGTGGCGGTTAGAGTGAAGGTGAAGATTTAAGGACATGAGGAGTAGATCTCAAAACTCCTTGATCAGTTTTGATTTATAGATTTAGAACCGCCAGTGCTGCAGAAGCGCTGGCGGTTCTTTTATTTAGTAACTGTTGTTGTTGTGTAGCATCAGGAGTAGCAGAGCCTCTGGAGGGCCTATTACATTCAAATAATCTAGCTTGTGCAAACCTCGCAGGGGGCGTAACAGCGGGAATAATAGGGCCAACGTTTCGTGAGACCATCATAGACCCGCCCGAACCATAGACCTGCCTTTAGAGTAACCCTATACAGGCCACTCCCTTTTCTGCGGAATTATCTTAAATTTAAAACATCATGAAGAAAACTATGGAAAATAAAACCTATTCAGATAATGGTGCCGGCGACACACTGGTTTTTCTGCACGGCTTCTGCGAAAGCAAGCAGGTATGGGAAGATTTCACGAAACCGTTGCAGCAGCACTACAGAGTCATTGCGCTGGACCTGCCGGGCCATGGCAGCAACACGCAAAACATAAGCAGCTACAGCATGGAGCACATGGCCGATAACGTAAAGCAGCAGCTCGACAACCTGGGCGTGCAGCAGTGCATGTTGGTGGGGCACTCCATGGGCGGCTACGTGAGTATGGCATTTGCTGAGAAATACGAGCCCCAGCTCCAGGGAATTTGTCTTTTCCACTCCTCTGCCCTACCCGACACCGAAGAGAAAAAGGAAAACCGCAACAAGACGATTGAGTTTGTGGAGCAGCACGGCGTCGACAAATTTATAGAGCCCTTTATAGCACCGCTCTTTTACGAAGACAACCGCGACCGGCTGAAAAGCGACATCGAGCTGATGAAAACTATCGGAAAGCAGACGCCACAGGCAGCGGTGACCGGCGCGCTGGCCGCCATGCGCGACCGCCCCGACCGGCGCAAGGTGCTGCAGGAGCTGAAATGCCCGGTTCTGTTTATTTTCGGGAAAGAAGACGGGGCCGTGCCACTGGAGAAAGCGCTGGAGCAGTGCCACCTGCCACACTACAGCACGGTGCATTTTTTGGGAGAAACCGGCCACATGGGCATGTTCGAGCGCAAAGCCGAAACCCGGCAGGCAACAAAGCAGTTTGCCGAAACTGTTTATGAGCGATCCTAAACAGCCACAGCCGGCAGACCGCAAGGCGAAGGACAACTGCTAAAACTCTCCGGCACCTGGCCAAGTGACTTAGCTATTAGATGCTTGATTTCAGATAATCGCCTTTCGAAATGGTTATGAGAGAAAAGTTGATTGTTTGTAAAGTCTGTTCTGTTTATTCATGTGCAAATCTTCAAACTGGGAAATCAACCATTAAGTAATTTAAACATTCCACACTCAGCAACAAACAATCCTCTGGTTAGCACATCAGCACAATAACCAATTATGCTAATGAAACAGCCCCTCAAGAGGCAAATATAGCTGCTGTAGTTCCTTGTTTGTTTCCTCACCTAAAAAAACAACAGCGGCCGGCACTCCTGCCAGCCGCTGTTGTTTCAACTTGAATATTTACTCATTCACTTATTTACCCATTCACTCACTCCGCTTACTGTGCCTTCAATTCCATTTTAGAGCCGTCTCTGGCTACCAGGCGCATTTCCTTTTCGGTTAGCTGCTCCACATCAAAATTTTCGGAAACATCTGTCCCCTGAAACTGGAGCGAAAGCCGCTTGGCCGCCTGATCAAAAGACCAGGTGCCTGTTTGCAGCGAACCGCCGCCGCCCAGGGCAAATCTGCCATCAGAATAAAACTGCATGGTTTCCGCCTTCTCTTCACCTGTCAGCTTGTCTTTGTCGCCAGTGGCAGTCAGTTCCTTGTCGGCTTTCCAGGTTTTGCTGCTGCTCCCCGATATCATGTTCTCGGTTCCTACTTTCTCGTTTCCGCCACAGCTTACCAGCACCAGCATCAGCAACGCGAGCGCAGCAGTGTACCATTGGCTCATTTTAGGTTTCATATTTTCCATAGTCTTAAAGTTTTTTATACTAGTACCTTACCCTACCCGCTAAAGTTGTGCAGGATGGTTTGATTACGGGTAATCAAGTTAAGAAGTTGATGTCGGCACCTAAATCCTGAAAGCAGCCACTTCTTAGAACTAACTGAGACAGTTGGCGTATTAAACAGGTACGCAACAGGACTTTAGCCTGGCAGGTTTAAAAAACATGTTTGATTTAAAATATTTTATATATGGGACTGAGTGATTTTTTTAAGAAAGGAAAAGAAGAGCCTGCAAAGCCTGCACCGGCTAAAGGTTTTCAGCAGCCAAACGCTGCCCCCGCGCAACCGGCTTCTCCACCAAACACTCCTAACCAGGATGTTTACACGGTTTCGAGTGGCGATTCGCTCTCGAAAATTGCCAAGAAGTTTTATGGCGATGCCGGCTCCTGGAAGAAAATATACGAGGCTAACAAGGCCACCATCGGCTCCAACCCGGATCTGATAAAGCCCGGGCAGCAATTTGTCATTCCACGGTAAGGAAGCCAAAGACATTCAAAAAGCAGCGGCAGGCTCTGTAACAGGGCCTGCCGCTGCTTTTTAATTAAATCACAGATTATTTGGATTTCCCGGATTATACGGCTTTATAAATTATTCTAATAAAAAATGCCCTTCAGAGTTTCTGCTGCTGCTCAAAACTTCTACGCCAAGAAAATTTTACCGCATGCTGTAGTTTAAGCCTATCTGCAGCGCCAGGTCCCGCTCCTTAAAAGCTGTTTCGGCTGCTGCCAGCCTGTTGCTCACCCCAACCTGAAACTGCCCCACAAGCGCCAGCTTCTCCGTAAGCTTTACCTGCAGCTCCAGCGGCAGATACACAGGCAAGCGCCTGTAGGTATGGTTGTCATAGGATTCAATCACGTCTTTTCCTCCATAAAAAAGTGCGCCATCCAGATACACTTTCGTCTTTGTAAAGAGGAGGAGGTGAGCGCCTACTCCTGCCCCTACAGCTACCTGGCTTGATAGGTGATGCAGGTAAACGCCGCTGATGCCCGTTGCCACGCTGAAGTTAACAGACTTGGCATCGGCCATGGAGTTTCTGTTCTGGTCGAGCACATGTATTTCTCCGGCATGCTGGCGGCTGACTGTGGGCTGCAGCATGAACTGCAGGGCTCCTCTGTTGCCTGCCGGTATGGCAGCCCAAACGCCTGCGCCCACCTGCAGCCCTGGCTTATAATCATAATCAGTGCCTGAAACACGGGCGTAAATGGGCTTTTCGGCGGAGGTGTTGGTGGCTACTACCCCCACTCTGCCCGCGAGTCCCCAACTTATATGCTGCCCATGGGCGAAGGCCGCAATAGTGAAAGCCAGAAAAGTAAGAATTGCTCTCATATCGCTACTCCGCTTTTATTAACCTGAACCGGCTTACCTTATCGGCCAGGTGCACTTCGCTCATGTAAATACCTTTGGGCATACCCGAAAAGTTTATGATAGCCTGATAATCGCCGGTTCCGGCCGGGAATTCGATCTTCTTGCTGTATCTCCCTTTCTCATCCGACAGATACACCACCACCTGCTCACCGCCCTGCAGGTTGACATCTACATGAACCAGATCGAGGAAAAAGGTAGGATACACCCAAACGGCATCGGAGCTGAGCAGCAGGTCAGATTTGGCTGTGATGGTGTAGCTGAGGCTCTGAATACCGGAGTAGTCTGGTTCAGGATCTGCCGTGTGGCAGCCGCTGAACAGCAACAGACTGGCCACAGCAGTAACGCAAAGATTTTTTTTCATGGAGGTGGGTTAATTCGGAAATAAGGTCCAAAAAAAGGCCCGCCGAACAACGTTGCTCAGCGGGCCTCTTAAATAATTATTTCTGACTAGAAACGCTCGTCGGCAGAGAAGAAGAAATCGCCTTCGATCTGTGCGTTCTCATCGGAGTCGGAACCGTGTACGGCGTTTGCCTCGATAGACTTGGCATACACCTTACGGATAGTGCCCTCCTCGGCCTGAGCCGGGTTGGTGGCGCCTATCAGCTTACGGAAATCTTCTACGGCATTGTCTTTCTCCAGGATCATGGCCACGATAGGACCGGAAGACATGTATTTTACAAGGTCGCCATAGAACGGGCGCTCTTTGTGCACTTCATAAAACTTTCCGGCACGCTCTTCGGTAAGCTGCGTTTTTTTCATAGCCACTACACGGAAGCCGCCTTCTTCTATCATTTTAGTGATGCCGCCAATATGGTTTTCAGCCACTGCATCGGGCTTAATCATGGTAAATGTCTTGTTTGCTGCCATTTCTGTTGCTCTTATAATATTAGGTCTATATATTGTTTTAGCGCCTTGCCAATTGCGCTGCAAAAGTAGTGAATTCTACGGATTGTCACCTACTTTCCGGCTTTACTTTATATATTCGCCTGCCTTTGGGAGCTTATAAAACAGCATGTGCCACCGCAATTTAATTGCATTAGAAGTTATTTTTCCCCAAATTCGCACCTTATTTCCTTATAAATCAGAGGAGTTATAACTTGCAGTATGCACGATATTAATGCTCTAAAAGAGCTTTTAAAAGAGCCTAAAGAGGTGATGATCACCACACACCACAAGCCTGATGCCGATGCATTGGGGTCTTCGCTGGGTTTGGCGGGTTATCTGAAAAAGAAAGGGCACCGGGTTACGGTGATCACCCCTTCCGATTACCCCAGCTTTCTGGCTTGGATGGAAGGCAACGACGAGGTGCTGGTATATTCTGAGAAGAACGATACGCTGGTGCGCCGGATCATCTCTGAATCGCAGGTAATATTTTGCCTTGATTTTTCGGCCCTCTCGCGCATCCACGAGATGGGAGAGTATATTCGGGAGGCCAAGGGCACCAAAGTACTCATAGACCACCACCTGGAGCCGGAGAACTTTGCCGACCTCGACTACGCCGACAGCAGCGCCGCCGCCACTGCCGAACTGGTTTACGACCTGATAAAAGCCATGGGCGACAGAGACCTGATCGACACTCGGATCGGGGAGTGCCTCTATGCCGGTATTATGACCGACACTGGCTCTTTCCGCCACCCGAGCACCTCCCAAAACGTGCACCTGATCATTGCCGACCTGCTCCAGATCGGGGTCAATACCTCCAATGTGCATCGCCTAATCTACGACAGCTCCTCGGAACTGCGCCTGCGCTTTCTGGGTTATGCCTTAAAAGATAAGCTGGTGGTGCTGCATGAGTACAATACCGCGTATTTTGCCATTACAGCCGACGAGCTGAAAGCCTACGACTCTAAAACAGGCGACACGGAAGGCTTGGTTAACTTTGCCTTGACGATTGAAGGCATTGTGTTTGCCGCCATCATCATAGACCGTGGCCAGGCCGTAAAAATGTCGTTCCGGTCGGTGGGCACTTTTTCGGTGAATGAGTTTGCCCGCCAGAATTTCAGCGGAGGCGGACACCGCAATGCTGCCGGCGGCATATCGCATGAATCGCTGGAGGCGACGGTGAAAAAATTTGAGAGCCTGCTCCCCCTCTACAAAAACGAACTGCTGAACAGCACCAAGTAAACAAATCATTTTCAACCTATACACAATGCTATTTAAAACCAAACTTTTGTTGCCAGTTGTAGCTGGTGCCCTGTTGTTCCAGGCATGTAACAAAAAAGACGAATTTCAGACATCGGCAAACGGGCTGAAGTACAAAATTTATGAGCTGGACGACAAAGGCGAGTACCAGGCAAAAGGCAAAGTGGCCGATGCAGACACATCCGGCGCCCGCATGGGCCAGATCATCGCCTTCCACATGACGCTGAAAAACGCCGAAGACTCTGTGCTGGTAGACACCCGCACGCAGAAACCGGCTTTCCCGGCCATGTTGCCTATCGTGGAGCCAAGTATGAAAGGCGGCCTCGAAGAAGCCCTGATGATGCTTTCTGACGGCGACAGCGCCGTGTTCAAGATCAACGCCGACTCGCTTTTCGCGCACACCTACAAGCAGCCGCTCCCTCCTTTTATCAAGCAAGGCTCCGACCTGACCTACTTTGTTAAGGTAGACCGTGTGATGAACCGCGAAGAGGCAGAGGCCTATCAGCAAAAAGTTATGGAGGATATGCAGCAACAGGAGCACGCCGAAATGCTGCAAAACCTGAAAACTGACAGCGCCATGGTTGCCCAGCTGAAAACCGACAGCACCATTATCCAGAACTATGTGAAGGAGCAGAAGCTAACTAACGTGCAGAAATCGCCACTTGGTGTATACTATACCGTAACGCAGGCCGGCCAGGGCCCGCAGGCAGCAGCCGGCGACCTGGTATCGGTGCACTACAAGCTTTCTAACCTGAACGGCAAGCAGCTCGAAACGTCTGAAGGCAACGATCCTTTTAAATTCCCGCTGGGCCGCGGACAAGTGATACCAGGCTGGGACGATGCCATTGCCCAGCTAAACGAAGGCAGCAAAGCCACGTTGCTTATTCCTTCGCCGCTAGCTTACGGCGCACGTGAGCAAGGCCCGGACATGCCGGCCAACTCCATCCTGCGCTTCGACATTGAGCTGGTTGATGTAGAGAAACAATAACAATTTTTGAATATGCGTACATTTCCCTTTTTAACCAATTTCAGCAAGAAAGGCATTTTATCCAAAGCGCTCTTTCTGCTGCTTGTGGCCGCCTCCTTTTCTGCCTGTAAAGAGCCCAAAAACCCGTATGTGTTCGACACCGAAGGGCAGAAGCTAAAAGATGAGCTGGTAATCAGGCAGTATTTCCGGGCAAACAATGTAGATACGACCAAGGTGGTGAGAACCGAATCGGGGCTGTACTACCTGAACGTGACCCCCGGCACCGGAGACTTGATTAAAGCGGGCGAAATAGCCGACGTGCATTATATCGGGACCAACATCTGGGGAAACGAGTTCGACAACTCCTATAACCGTGGTTCCTCGTTTAGTGTAACGGTAGGAGCTGGCAGAGTTATAAAAGGATGGGACGAAGGCCTGCAACTGATGAAGGTGGGGGAAGAAGCCCGTTTATTTGTTCCTTCCCATCTGGGCTATGGCCCCCGTGGTTCCGGCTCTATCCCTGGCAATTCGATCCTGATTTTTGACATGAAGGTATTGCGGAAACGATAAAGCGGCATATTTTAAATAAAACAGAAGAGACTGCTCCGGGAGCAGTCTCTTCTGTTTTATGGCCTCTGCTTCCTGGTCCTGCTCTGCTGTCTAAATCCAGGTAAATACAAAAGGGCAACACTATTAGCGGTGAAACAAACGCGCTGTTTTCTTCATACCAGGTATTATGCAGCAGGAGCAGCAGAGCCTCCGGAGGGCCTTTTTCATTCAAATAATTTCTATACAAGCCTCGCAGCGTGCGCAGCTCCAGCGACTGATTTTGCCTACAAGATCTGTTACTGGAGCTGCGCACGCTGTGAGGTCTTTGCTGCTACTTCTCACTATTTGCAGTGTACGTGCCTCAATAGTCTGGTGGCAGAAATCATGGGAGTCTCTGCCAAAGTGCTTTACGTCAGTCAATTATTCTAATCAAAACCACCCTCCGGAGGCTCTGCTGCTCCTGCTGCCGCCTCTTTGTTTGTCCTCATAAGCCAAACCGGTCGAAGTGAGGGGGTTGAAATAATTTGATAGCAGCAGTCTCTACTCCGACAGCACCTCCGAGAGCACCGCCAGCGACTTTATGTCTCCCAGTTTCTCCACATGCAGCTGATAATACCCGATAAGCACCGACAGCAGCTCCCGCCTTACCTTACCGTTCGGGATACTTGCCTGGTCCGGTGATCGTAGCAGCTGATCGAAATAGACCTCGTAGGCCTGTAGGGCCAGCACGGGTGGAACCGTGGCAGCTCCGACCGCACGCGACGAAAAAGCCACCTGCTCTATAATCTCAGCGCCGGAACTGGGGCCAAAGCCTAAATGGTGGCTCAGCTGCAGCAGAAACTCCAGATGGAAATTCTCGAAGCCCGTCTCCAGCTCATCGAAGTGAATAATGGCCTCGTAAAGAAAGGCAAACAGCGATGGGTTCTCCTCCTCTTCCTTTACCGTGCGCGACACCATTTCTGAAAGAAACAGGAGAATGCTGCTCTTCCTGATGTCGAAAGGAATGGTGCTGAAGGGGTGAGCGGACCTGTATTCCGAAATACGTGTAATACCTCCTCGCTGCGAGGTGTACACCACCATTTCGAGCAGCGTGAAGGGTTGAAAAAGGGCAATGCGGGAGCCGCTGCCTTTTTTGCGCACACTGTTCACGATATAGGACTGCACCCCCAGTTGCTCCGTGTATACTTTGGCGATAATGGAGGTTTCCCGGAACCGGATATAATTCAGGACAATGCCTCTAGTTTTTACCAGCATCTATTCCAGTACGGCTATTTTACTTACACAGGCCTGGGTACCATCCCGGTCGGAGCTCATAACCAGGTACACACCCGGTTTTACACGCTTGCCATTGTAGCCACGCGCATCCCAGGTCACGGTACCGCCGGTGGCCTGCGTTTTGTGCACGAGCACTCCTGCCACATCGGTTATCCGCACACTGGCATTGTTCGGAAGCCCCGAAATGCCAATCATGCCGCTGTAGTGGCGCTCCACCGGGTTCGGGAAAACGGTGGCGCAGTCGGGATTTCCCTCTGTAATGGTGGCTCCTGCCCTGTAGGAGGCAATACCGGCATCGGTAGCCACAAACACTTCGCCTGAGCTGTGCTCCACCGCCACCGACAACACTTTGTCGGAAGGCAATGGGCTGTTTTGAGTTGTGAAATGATGGATCAGTTCTTCGCCGTCGGGGCTGAAAAGCCAGAGGCCATTATCGGTTCCCATCCATTTGCGGTTAGCACCGTCCACGGCAATGGCCCGAACGGTTTGCCCGTCTAAAAGCGGCCTTCTTTCAAAGATCGGGATATAGGCATCGAAGGTCTGGTTGGAGAAGATGGTGCGGGGGTCGGTGTTGTAAAATACTGCTACGCCGGCTGCTGTGCCTATCCAAATGGCCCCATCCATGTCTTTTGCCATAGCATAGATATAGCCATCCGGCAAGCCTCCAGCTCCTGCTCCTTTAGAAACCAGCCTCCGCTCCTTCGTTTCGCTGTTAAACACATAGAGCCCGGTTTGAGCCGACACGCGCCTGCTTATGGAGAGCCACTTATTGCCATAGTCGTCGAGCAGCAGTTGGTCGAACCTGGAGGCGTCCGGAACGCCCGGCATGTTAAAAGCTTCCCAGCGGCCATCGGGGTACAGGGCATGCAGGCTGGGCTGGCCCGTCTGGTGGTTGCGGTTGGTCATCCAGACCACTCCCTCCCGGTCCACGGCCAGATCTGTAACACGCACATACAGGGTTTTGTCTATTACATTGCTGTTGTCGTTGGCGCTGACGAGGGTGCTGTTGTGGCCGTTGTAGAGTTTGGACTTACCCAAGCCGTTCCACTCCAGCAAGCCATTACCAAAGCTGCCGAAGTACATCTTATCTGTAACCGGATTATACACGGCACTTACCAGGTCTTTCCCTCCTGGATAAACAGCCGTATCAGGATAGAGAAAGCTGTTATAATTCTGCCACTCGCCCTGGCGGTATTCAAAAAAGCCCTCATAGAGCTCCCGCTGCACATACGATTCGGTATAGCCGCCGCTCAGGCCATACACGGCCCCATTGCCGACATACATCTTAAAACTGTTGCCGGAGTAAGGCCCGTTTGGTGCAAAAGCAACGGCACCGGTGCCTGCCAGAGAGGCTCTTACAAGACCACTAGAACCATCTGCTACCCACAGGGTGTTATCTCCGCTCACCAATGCCTCATAGGTATTGCGCATCAGGGGGCCCTTCAGCACAGTCGGCTGCCAGGCCTTGTCCAGGAGAAGCAGGCCATCGCCGGCAGAAACGATCAGGTACTCCCCTTCGGCTCTCAGGCTGCCTAAATGAGGAAAGGCGGGCGCAGGCAGATGCTGCCAGCTACCAGTATGCCAGCGGAACAAGCCATGGTGCCTTGTGCCGGTCACCACCTTCTCATTAAAGACCGCCAAGGTTACGGCCGCCTCCTGAAAAGGCAGACCTGTGCTTTGGCTCTTCCAGTTGTTAAAGTCCTGCAGGTTGGTGCCGGTTAGTTTTGCGGCCAGCACGCCCATATTCGACGCTACAAAGATGCTGTCTCTGAGCACAGCAGTGGAGTTTACCCGCAGCATTTCGCCCGATGGCCCCAGGTTGCTGTAGGTATCCCTGATCTCCAGCCGTACCAGGTCCAGCACCACTACCCCAAAACTGCAGGAGAGGTAGGCCATCTTGTTATGAATAAAAATCTGGTAGATTTCTTTCTCGCCTGTAATTGTTTTCCGGAAGATGTCGTTGATGTTGATGATCCGGTTGCCGCGCAACAGGTCGATGTTGGTGTTGTTGTAGGCGATTACCAGGGTCTCCGTGCCTGGGTCGTAGCGAAGCGCGCTGATGCGCTGCTCCCGTAGCCCATCGACCTTGGTTAGGGTCTGGACGGCATTAAACTCTTTGTCGTAGAAAAAGAGGCCTCGCTCGGTGGCGCAGTATACCTTGTCTGGTGTTTGGGCCACGGCCCGGCCCTGCTGGTAAGGCACGTGCAGCTGCCACCCTCCTATGGCTACCCGGCTCTGCCCATGCACGGTGCTACTTCCACTCAACAGCCAAAGCACTACGAATAAAAAGACTGTATAGAGCGCCTGCTCTTGTAAAGGTCTCACTTTCATGTTCGGTAACAGTATCTTCATGTGTTGTACCAGGTACTTCTGATGGTTAATGGCTGCACGCCTTTCCTAGGCCAGGCCGCTGCTTCTCTGTCTGGCCTTCCGGCGCCATCTTGCCACATCAGCAGCAGAGACGGTTAGCCTTATATGCATAAGTAACAGAAAATTACGAAGAATATTATGCCTTGCACAAGCTGCTACTGCTTCTGCTGCCCCCAAGTGTCGGCCCTGCTTATCGCCTGGCTTTGCGGCCCTCCAGAAAGCAATGCCGGCAGCGGGCCTCATACGATTCGGTTTCGCCGAGCAGCACCTGATTTTCAGACACGGCATTCCGGAAAGAGTAGTTGGCAATATCGCCGCACTGCACACAGATGGCATGCACCTTGGTAACATACTCCGCCACCGCCATCAGGTCTGGCATGGGGCCAAAAGGCTTGCCCTGGTAATCCATGTCGAGGCCGGCTGCTATAACGCGCACGCCGCTGTTAGCCAGCTTTACACATGCCTCTGCCAGGCCACTGTCGAAGAACTGCGCTTCGTCTATGCCCACCACATCGCAGCTGCCGCCCAGCAGCAACATATCCTGCGCAAAATCTATCGGGGTGGAGCGAATGGCGTTGGCGTTGTGCGAGACCACATCCACCTCGTGGTAACGCTTGTCTATGGTCGGCTTAAAAATCTCCACCTTCTGCCTGGCAATCGTGGCCCTGTTCAGGCGGCGGATCAGTTCTTCGGTTTTCCCGGAAAACATGGACCCGCAGATCACCTCTATCCACCCCCTCCTGTGTGCGTGGCTTCCGTTGCCAACGCGCGGTTCTATAAACATTTATCAATAAATTTTAGATGCTAGACTTTAGATTCTAGAGTAACATAATAATGAGCTGCCGCTCTGGTTGAATAGTTTGGCCCTTCTGAATTTTTCTAATAAAAATGGCCCTCTAAAGCTGCTTTTAGCTGCTGCTGCTCTCCAGACACTCGCAGGAGCTACGCATGCTGCGAGGCCTTTGCAGCTGCTCATGTTGCTTAATTATTTGAATGAATTTGCCCCTCCGGAGCCATTGCTGCTATTGGAAACGGACACAAGATGCAGAACCTTCTTTAAGATGTATGCATGAAGAGTGGATGATTTTTTAAAAGCTTTTCCCGGTTATTCATCTCCACATCAACCATGCAGCCATTTAACAATTCAGCAACGGACAATCAGCAGTTATTCCAATCAAATAGCCCCTCAGGAGCCGTTGCTGTTCCCCTGATCCTGACCTGCCCTCTTCCCTCCAGTCTCGCATTCGCCTCCTTAAACACGCACAGGCCCTGAAGACGCTGTGAGGTCTGCAGCCTTCAACTTTCTAACTTTCTAACTCAAAAAGAGTATTGCTGGTGCGGCAGCTTGGTCTGCTCCGGCACCAGCCCGGAGGCCTTGCCATGCAGGGTGGCCTGGCACAGGAGGCGCTCATTTTGCTGCAGCCTTCCGTTGTCGCGGTAGCGGGTTTCGGTTGCTGTTAAGGCGCCAAAATGCTCCAGCCCTTCCGTTACAACCAGGCGGCAGGTGGTGCAGCGGCCCTTGGCGCCGCAGGCATGCATCCAGTCTATGCCCGCTGCCTGCAAGGCCTCAAATACCGTCTGCCCCCCGGCCACCTCCACCTGCCGGTTGGCCAGGTTCTGCACGATCAACTTTGGCATATTATTTCTATCTTTACAGTTTACAGCAGAACGTAAACCTAATATGGAAGACAAATATAATCAATTACACCTAGAGCGTTACAGCAAAGACCTGGCAAATCTGCTCTGCGACCGCCATTTTGCGTCTTACGACACCGTAAACGGCCCTCAGCTGCTGGGTTTTACCCCTGTTAAGCAAGTTAACCTTTTCGTGATAAAGGAGCTCCTGATGAAATGGCACCACGAAATGGCCAACCTCCGCAGCCCTTATTTCGACTATGAGCATGAGGATGTGAAGGAGGCGCTGCTCAACTTCATGAACGTGGTTTCTCGCAAGATCCTGATGAAGCGCAACGCCTTTGAGCCGCTGCTGCAAAAGGCGGTTTACGACACGTTTCTGATGGTGCTTGCCCCTGCTACTGTTTTTGAAGAAAAGTTTCTGCGCATACAGGAAGAAATTACGCTGCCCAAGCTGCAGGACAACCTCAAGTACATAGACCTCGAAAAACAGCTCTTTGCAGGATTTATAGACACGCTTTCGCCCTCCAACCGCGACCGCGACTATATTCTGAGCCGGTTCAGGCTGTACGTAAATGCGAACGCCAACAACCGCACCCCGCTGCAGGAAATCACAGATAAGTTTAATGCCCTGCTGCCGATAAGCGACCAGGAACTGCTGCGCATTGCCGTGCCCGCTGCCCCGGAGGTGGCACGGCCAACCCCGGCAGCCCCCGAAACGGAAAAAGACGTGGTGGCCCCGATCCACACAGCCCAGCGCGAAGCCTCTGCCGCGCCCAGGCCTGCCACGGGCCAGGGCAGCCTGAACGAACGCTTTAAAACCGCAGAGCGCCCTACCCTGAACGAGAACTTCTACAAAGGCGCTGCAGTGGCCTCGCTGGCCGACTCGCACAGCAACCGTAAAATAGAGTCGCTGAAAAACTCCATCTCCATTAACCAGCGCTTCAGCTTTATAAACGAGCTGTTCGATGGCGACAACATGACCTATTACCAGTCGATTAAACAGCTGGACGAGTATGGGAATTCTGAAGAGGCAAAACACTTTGTGACACAGGAGCTGGCCCAAAAATACGACTGGAGCAAAAAGCAGGAGCACGTAAGCAAGCTGCTGCACCTCATCGAGCGCAAATTCTCCTGATCCTGAACATGCCTCCCGCCGCCGGCGCAGCCCCACTGCGCCGGCGGCGGCCCTTTGTGGCTGCCTTCTGTTTTTTACAGATAAATTTCTTATACCGAATAAGCCGGCAGCTATTGCAATTCTGAAGCCTGAGCCCTATTTATGCATATTGTTTAATTTACCGGGCCCTGATTGCCGTGGCAGCCTTTTCAACATTTTTTTAGAGAGCCTCGACACAAACCACCTTTAATCTCGTAATATCAACCTGAATAACTTTAAGACCGATTATGAAAGACGAATTTGACTTTGATGAGGATGCTAATTTTAGCTTCGACGACGAGGAAGAGGATGATGACTTTGGGATGACGTTTGAAGAAGATCTCTACCTCATGATAAGGGAGAAACTTCGTGACACTATTCAAGAGTACAAGGCCCAGTTCCCGGTCCTGAAAAAGCTGGAAGCCTCTGTCAGCAGCTTTAAAGTAAAGGTCCCCAATACCGACGACTCCAAGTTTTACCCGCTGGCAGCCAAGCTTCTTTCCGAGCACATCAAACCGCTTACAGAAGAATCTGAAGAGATTATGGAGATCTACACTGCCATGCAGGCAGACATTGCCCGGTTTAAAAACCAGCGTGCCCACGGGCATGAGGGCGACCTGTATCTCTCCGCCTGATCTTAATAGCGCAAAGGGCATTTATTGTGTTGCCCGGATGCCCCGGCATTTTGTGTTTCATTTAGATAAAATGAGGCAAAACCATATTTTCTACTTCATTTATTGAAAAATAAGCCTAACTTAGAGCATAACTTTAACTGTTGGGCTAAAGTATAAGGATAAAAGGTGTCTGAACCTTAGCGGCCTCAGACACCTTTTATCTAAATTTTTCAAGTGCCTCTGAAGCTGGTATTTGCTACCATACAGGAAATCTGATACCAGAGATACGATAGAGTTAAACATTAAAACCTGTATCTTGAAACGAATAGTAATTTTACTCTTTACATTTGCAATTAATTTGGCAGCAGGAACCTGACGAAAGAATAGAAGAGATTCTTTTTTTACTTGCAACCTTTTGATGACTTAGTGAATCTTAAGAGTAAATAAACCGACACTTTGTGATACTATCGCCTACACTATTTCAGAGATTCAACAAACTTAACACTCCGTCACGCATGGCGTCTGCCAGGCTGATAGACGGGGAGCAATATCTTATCCAGACAGTTGATAAGAAACTGGCCCTTACCACCCATCGCGTCATCCAGATTCGCAGCCCCTGGGACCTGAGAGGCTGCAACTCCATTATGCTGGAAGACATATCGGACTGGGAAATAAAAACCACAGGCAAGGCACTTTACCTGGGCCTGAGTATTGCAGCAGCCCTGATGGTGTATGTCAACGATTCGTTTGCCCTGATGAGCGGCTTCTTCCTGATGCTCTACGTGATGACCCGCTACCGCCGTGTACACATCCTGTCGCCATCTGCCACCATGGTACTGCCCCTGGATGTGGAGGAGTCGCAGCTCGAGAAGCTGATAGAGATGGTGCGCCAGGCAAAAAAGGCAAGGGTAAGCAAATTAACGCCCCAGGAACAGCCGCCCTGCAAAGATCAGGATCTAGCTGCTTAAACCCGTCTGCTCCTGCCGGACTTCCCTCCTTTTCCCATCAGTTGTTTCTTTGATATGCTTAGCGCCGGAAGGCGCTATTTTTTTTGCCTCAGCCGCTCCCTCCTGCAGCAGAAGTATTGGTATAGCTGCCCGAATATCCTTATCTTTAAAAGTTTTACCGGATACAGCAGCAAACATGCCAGCAGAAGAAACACTATATCAGGACAAGGTGAAGGCCCACCAGCAGAAGATAAAGCAGGTATTTAGTGAGATGGGAAAAGTGGTAGTAGGTCAGTCTTATATGGTGAACCGGCTGCTGATAGGCCTGTTTACGGGTGGGCACATTCTGCTGGAGGGTGTGCCTGGCCTTGCCAAGACGCTCACCATCAACTCCCTCTCCAAAGTGCTCCGCCTCGATTTCCAGCGCATACAGTTCACCCCCGACCTGCTCCCCTCCGACCTGATCGGCACGATGATCTACAACCAGAACGCCTCCCGGTTTGAGGTGAAAAAGGGTCCGATCTTTGCCAACCTTATTCTGGCCGACGAAGTAAACCGCTCGCCGGCCAAGGTGCAGTCGGCGCTGCTGGAGGCAATGCAGGAAAAGCAGGTAACCATCGGAGAAACCACCTTCAGCCTCGATCTGCCTTTTCTGGTGTTGGCCACGCAGAACCCGGTGGAGCATGAGGGAACTTACCCGCTGCCAGAGGCACAGGTAGACCGCTTTATGATGAAGGTGTACATCGACTACCCCAAAAAGGCCGACGAACTGGAAATTATGCGGCGCATGGCCAACATGTCTTTTAACGATACCGTGGCCAAGGTGCTCTCCAAAGAAGACATCTTCGCCATCCGGAACGAGATTAACCAGGTACAGATCTCCGAGACGCTGGAAAAATACATTATAGAGCTGGTGTTTGCCACCCGCCGCCCCGCCGAGTACGACCTCAACGAGTTTGCCGATTACATCCAGTTCGGGGTTTCGCCGCGGGCTAGCATTGCCCTGAACCGTGCCGCCAAGGCCGTAGCCTATTTCGACGAGCGCGACTATGTGCTGCCCGAAGACATAAAAGACGTGGCCTACGATGTCATGAATCACCGCATTATCCTCAACTACGAGGCCGAGGCCGACAACATTAAAACCAAAGACTTTATAGAAGCTGTGTTGCGGAAAGTACCCATCAGCTAACACGGCACCTCCTCTGGCAGCCGCTGCGGGAAAGGGAGCGTTTCTGTTGTAATTTTTACAATGGCAACGCTCCCTTTTTTTGTTGCGTACTCCATACTCTCTGCTAAACAGTAAAAGAAGCTGCTTTACAGGCGCTTGCTGCTGCAGAACAAAACACTTTACTTACTAACAAAACAGACTATGTTAAGAGGCTTAATGAAATTTTTCCTGCTGACCAGGCTCTTTGGCGGTGGCGGCAGAAGAGGCGGTGGCAGAGGCTGCGGTGGCGGCTGCGGAATGAGTGGTCTGGTACTGATCGTGCTGGTGGTTGTCGGCTTTCTTCTGCTCAGAGGCTGTGATGGTGGCGCGCCTGTGTACGATTTTTAGCAAACAATCCGGTGTGGAGTAGCACCAGCAGAGCGCAGCACCTCCAGAGAGCATTTTCATTTAAATAATTGGATTGCATAACATATCTAGCAGTTTGAATACACGCATGCATCTTGCCATACCGCTGGTTTAGGCGCAGCCGTAACTAGTGGGAAAAATGAGGCAAGTTTTCAACTTGCGAAATGGTGGTTTGCGCAATTCAAAAACCTGCCATCATACTAAACCATATTTGCGCTTAGGTGATTAGCAGTAGCGCTTAAAAAAAGAAACCCGCCTTTTGGCGGGTTTCTCGCAGAGTGGGAGACTAAGCCACTCTACTACGATTGCAGCATTACTTCTCACCCATAAATTTGCAATCAAATTCTTATCCGGCGGCAGCAGCAGCTAACTGGAGCTATCAATTATTTAAATAAAAACTGCCCTCCGGAGCCTGCTATTTCTGCTGCTGCTCCTGCTACTATAGCTTTCTGAGCCTTCGCTTTTTCAAAATACAACTTAGTAAGCCGTATTTTTCGGGTCGAAGTTGGCCCAGCCAGCGGTCCAGTCTTCTGCACCGAATGCCCCTCTGAACTCTACTCTCTCGAAGAAGCTGTCGAGGCCATCGAAGCTGGCACCACCCTGCAGGTTATTTCCTGTAAAGGAAGGACGGCTTGTCTGGTTAAATCCTCCGCTGATGTTCAGAGTCGCATTGTCTGCTTCCACGCTGTTTCCGTTGCCTGCTGCGTTAAACCAGCCAGCTACATCAAAGGTGCTGCCGCTCTCCACTGTAAGTGCGTTGGCAGAACCTGAGATCACCGTGTTTTTAATGGCCATGGTACCTGCAGTGGCGTTAGCCTGGGTTTTAGTGCCATCGAGCAGCAAGCCTGTAGGCCAGCCGGCCACCAGGGAGTTGTGCAGCTGTATGTTGCTGTTGCGGCGAATGTGCAGCCCTCTTCTGAAGTTAGTGTTGAACGTAGTAGAGGCCGTGGCCTTTGGTCCGAAAAGGCTTACGTTAGAGAAAATGGCAGATGTTTTTGGCGTGGCATCAGAACCCTGCGCATCTCCGTCAGACTCAAAACCGTTGGAACCGGACGCATCGGCCAGCGTTGGGTCAGAAATACCCACCAGGTACTGCAGCTTGCCAGAGTAACCGTTGTCGGTATCGAACATATCGTCTACTGTCTTAAAAGCGATCAGGTGTTTGGCGTTTACCGTGCCGCCGAACATTTCAAACGAGTCGTCGCCGCAGTAAGACACCTGCACGTAGTCTATCACAGTACCAGTACCCACGCCTCCTAAAGTCAGGCCATTAATCTCGTTGTCTGGCTGAAAGGCAATGCCTGGGAACTCAATTCGCACAAACTTTACAACACCTGAGTTATCGGCTGCATCTGTACCACCATATTCTCTGTCTACACCACCCTCTATTTTAGCATTGTTGCTTGGCAGGTTGGTAGGTGCTGCTCCCAGTATAATCAGGCCTCCCCAGTCGCCGGGATTTCGGCTGCCGGCAGGCTGCGCAGAGGTAAATACGATTGGTTTCTCTCTGGTACCTTCGGCCATTATTTTTGCGCCACGCTCAATAATCAACGTACCCATACTGGCTTTATCCCCCATGATTACGGTGCCGGGCTCTATGGTAAGCGTAGCACCAGACTTCACGTACACAAAGCCTTCCAGCAGATATTTCTGGTTTGCGCGCATGGTAAAGTTCTCTTCTGAGGAACCGCTCACTACGGTCATGCCGCTTCGCTGCGTTGTTGTAAACTCCAGGCCTTTCGGGGTAGTCCCTTCTTTCTCGTCGTCGTCGCAGGCGAAGAAGGTAACGGCCATAAATGTTACTAGAAGCAAATTAAATAGCTTTTTCATAAGTTGATTTTTAAAAATTGGTTTAGTTAGTTTAGTTAGTTGTGTTGTCTAAAATTTGTAGGTGATGCCCACCGTACTGTAGGTACCGCGCTTGTATTTCTGAACTGTCTCATCCACAGCTCCTATCTTACCATCGCCATCAGAATCCTGGATCAGGTGCACACTCTGGTTCAGCAGATCCTGGAAACCGCCTTTCAGCTCAAAGTTCCGGCCCAGGCTCTTGGTTATGGTCAGGTCGAGGAGGTGGCGCGGCATTTCGTATACCGTAGGGTTAGCATAGGAGCCTACCACAAATATCCGGCGGCCCACTACATTGTAGAGCAGGTTTACCTGTAGCCCCTTGTCTGCATCCTCGTAATAAACCCCGGTGTTGAGCACGTATGGCGACTGCCCCATCATAGGTCTGTTCTCCGACTGGCCTACTGCTCCCGCACCCAGTTTCACGTCGCTTCTGATCAGGGCAGCGTTCACCACCAGCGTCATGTTCTGGATAAACCTGGAGCCTGACAAATCGAGCAGCGACTTCCGGATTTCGGCCTCTATGCCGTAGCTGGTGGCATTGTCGGCATTTCCGAAAGTGATGGCGTTGCCGATGTTGGTTACTTCAAAGTAGTTCTCGATCGGGTTCTGGAAATACTTACCGAACACTCCCACCGACAGCACCTCTGTTGGGTTAGGGTAAAACTCGTAGCGGAGGTCGGCGTTGTAGATAGTTGGCGTTTTAAGATCGGGGTTACCGGATATCTCGAACAGGTTGTTGAAGTCGAAGTAGGTGAAAGGTGCCAACTCACGGAACTCCGGTCTGTTGAGGCTGATGCTGCCACCGGCCCGAAGCATGGCACGCGGGCTCAGGGCATAGGTCAGGTTGGCAGCCGGCAGCACCCGCAGAATTGGGTTTCTTACGTCTACTTTTGCTCCGCCTAATTTGACTGTGCTGAGTTCCTGCTGGTTATACTCCACCCGCGCTCCACCTGCCACCGACAGCTTGTCTGTTACAGGAGTTGCACCTCCTATATAGCCGGCCACCATGGTGTTGGCTGCCGTGTAGGTATCGCTGGGGTTAGTGCCTTCTTTTATCACCAAGCCCGTTTCCGGATTTATGTTCTGCGAAGCGAAAACCTGGTCTAATGGCTGCAGAGGAATATTCTGATCAAATTGCAAGGAATTAGCAGGACTATAAGAGAAGAATCGGGCACTGAAGTCTCTGTCTTTTCGCTCGGCATAAAAACCAACCCTGATCTTAGGGGCATTCTCTGAGGCAGAATCGACCGGGTTAAAGCGGTGCTCCAACTGGCTGTTGGCGGTCAGCGTTCTTTCGTTTAGCTCTGAGTAGAAGCGACCGGCATCGGCTAAGCTCGGTGTTGCTTTGAAAGCTACGCTAAAAGGTTCGTTAGTACCCATGGGGCGCTGCGTGCGCACCCTTCTAAAATCCGGTTCATCGCGGTTGGTAAAGGTGTAGCCGCCTGTCCAGGTAAAGGTGGTTTTATCATCTTTAGAGTCATGAGTACCCTGCACGTTGCCCTGGTAGATGGTGCGGCTCAGGTAGCGGAGCGATGTGTTCCGCTGGTCCAGTTGGTTAAATTTCTCTATGCCAGCCCGGTTCAAAACCTCGCTCTGGCCAAGTTGCACAAACATATTCCTGAACTCGATCTTGTTGTAGTTATTCAGGCGGGCCGACCAGTTGTGTATGGCCGACAAGCGAATGTTATGTGCCGAAATATCATCTCTATAGTCAAACCCGGGTTCGCTGCGGCCCAGCTCTTTGTCATACGACTCATACCGGGTGCGCTGCGCCTGCGAAATGTGCGTGCGGGTGTTGCTGTAAGAGATAGCTGAGATATTGCTAAAGCGAATGTTTCCGATATCAAATTTCCGGGCCATATCCAGTGAGGCACGAATGTCGGGCATGGCTGTGGTGTTGTCGGGGGCCCAGGTGTTGGGCAGTTGCTTTCCAAGCTGGGCTAGCTCGTCGGCATTATTAGTTTCTACTTTGCTATCCGGAAAAGCTTCCGGCAGCTGACGAGTGCCATTGTCGAAGCCCAGGAAATCGGTGCTGCTGCCGTTGTAGGTTTTAAAACCTCTCAGCGTAGTACCTCCCCTATAAGAAGTAGAAAGACTGAAATTGGTGCGGTTCTCTACCACAATGTTTTTGGTGTATACTTTAATAACACCACCGCCAAACTCACCAGGCAGCTCTGGCGATCCGTTTTTATAGATCATGATACGGTCTATCACGCTGGTAGGCAGTATATCGAAGGAGAAGGATTTGGCGTCGGGCTCAGTGCTTGGGGCAAGCACATCGTTCAGCATGACGGTGTTGTAACGCTCGTTCATGCCCCTGATCACGATATACTTATCGTTCATGATCGTTACGCCGGGTATGCGTTTAACTGTTTCGGCGGCATCACGGTCCAGCGATTTTGCTATCTGCTCCCCCGATACCCCGCTTACCACCACCTCACTCTGCCGCATATCCTCTATCAGCGCCATCTCGGTGTTGGTTTGCCGGGTACCCACAATGGTTACGGCCTGGAATTCGGTAACATCCTCCTCTATCTGCACATGGAGGGTGGTCGTTTTTCCGGGCGCTACTTTTATATTCGTCAGTTCAGCCTCTCTGTAAGAAACAGACTTTATGGAAATCTGGTAAACTCCCGCATCTAAGGGCAAGGCGTATTTGCCATCCAGGTCGGTGGCAGTTCCTTTAGAAGATCCTTTGATAAAAACGACCGCTCCGATAATTGGCTCTCCGCTGTTCTTATCTGTCACGGTTCCGGCCAATGTGCCCTGCTGGGCGAAGGCGGTAAAAGAAGTAGTAATAATGGTGAGAAGTGTAAATAAGAATTTCATGTTTCTACTTTTGATTAGTCTCGCTGCAAAAGTAGATGCCATGGTTTACCCCATGTTTACCCCAACATTAACATATGGTTAATTTGCCACGCTTAATATTACTCAATTGTTAAAAACCTTATTATCAGCAACTTGCAACGCCAAGCACTTCGCTACCACTCTTATATAGTATAAAGGGCCAGGCAGCAGGCTACGCTAAGGCTCCTGCTGCTGAAGCTTAACATTAACTTAACATTGGCATAACAAACAACTAATATAGAAGCAGGACCTTTGTGGTGCTAAAGCTAGGGCAGTCTGACTAACTGAGCTGGCTTTGGTGTTTATCGCTGCTGCGGCTGGACCCCGGAGCAGCGATAAACAGATTAAAAATTAATAAATCTCACCCACCATGAATGTAAAGAAGGTAGTACGCACTATCCTGGCGCTAGCCATGGTATATGTGGCAGGTTCCACAACCGAGGCGGCTGCTCAAACCGACACGGCCCAATCAGTTGTTATAGCAGCTAAGGCTGCGAAAAAACCTGGTAAAAGAAACTGGTCAGAGATCATTAGCGTTCGGGGCTATGCCCAGGTGCGGTACAACCGCCTGCTCGAAACCAACCCCCTGCTCAAGTGCGACCAGTGCGATAAATCATTAGGCGAAGGCGGAGGTGTATTTCTTAGAAGAGCCCGCCTCGTTTTCAGTGGCAATGTGCATGAGCGCGTTTATTTTTATGTGCAGCCTGACCTGGCTTCGTCACCGGGTTCCGGCAAACATAACTTTCTGCAGCTCCGCGATGCCTACTTTGATGTGGCACTCGATAAACAAAAGGCATTCAGGCTGCGCATAGGCCAGAGCAAGGTGCCTTATGGTTACGAAAACATGCAATCGAGCAGCAACCGCATTGTGCTCGACCGGAACGATGCCCTGAACAGCGCCATAGCCAACGAGCGCGACCTGGGCGTATTCTTTTACTGGACTCCTCCCGAGATCCGGGCCCGCCTGAAGGAGCTGACAAACTCTGAGCTAAAAGGTGCCGGCGATTATGGCATGTTTGGTTTCGGGGTGTACAATGGCCAGACGGCCAACCGCCCGGAAGCCAACAACAGCCTGCACATGGTAGCCCGCATGACCTATCCGTTTAAACTGCCAAGCGGCCAGTTTATAGAGCCAGGCATCCAGGCCTATACCGGCAAGTATGTAGTTACCCCCGAGCAGGTTTCTTCCGGCGTAACAGTTCTGCCAGAGTACACAGACCAACGTGTGGCCGCCTCTATTGCAGTTTATCCGCAGCCGTTCGGCTTTCAGGCAGAATATAACATTGGCCGTGGCCCCGAGTACGATGTTGCTACCAGATCGGTGCAGGTTAAGCCGCTGAAAGGTGGTTATGCTCAGGCCATCTATAAAATAGAAGTAGGCGACCAACTGCTGCTGCCCTTCGTGAAAGTACAGTACTATCAGGGTGGCAAAAAACATGAGCGCGACGCTACTGCACACCAGGTTTACGAAACAGAAATAGGCGCAGAGTGGCAGCCTTTCCGCAACTTCGAGCTGGTGGCCGACTACAGCATCGGCGATAGAACCACGGCCAATGCCAGCACCCTCTACAATGGCCCCGGCGATGCGTCAGGAAATGGTTTTAACAGGCAGTTCGGCAGCAGGCTAAGACTACAGGCCCAGTTCAACTTCTAAGGCAGAGCAGCTGCGCCTCTGGGGGGGCATTTTGATTAGAATAATTTAATTGCTGATTGTCTGACAGTTAAATTGGTGGACGGGGAATCTGAAGATTTAGTAATTAATTCACTAATAAGATATTAAAATGTTCAGCTCATAATATATACTCTTTAACTTTAGACTCTCAAGCGGCTAAGTTGTGCATCAGACCATAAAGCGGGCATTTAGTATCCTAAAAACCGGCACTATCGATCTAAATCTCCTGGCAAACCGCTAGTCTATGCACAACTACTCGGCATCCCTTGCAGTATCAGAGTAGTAAATTCCGGACATCAGGCATTAATGTTCTATTTAAAGAATAATTACAGAATTTCACCCGCTACTTTATGGAACCTTTCAGGCTTAGACATGTGAGGCTGTTTGCCTTCACCCTTATCAGTGTTTTACTCTTGAGTGGCTGCGGGCCTCAGTACAGCGAAGATGCCGACTTTAGCCTTACCGGCAGCATTTCTATAGATGGCTCCTCTACGGTGTACCCTATTACGGAGGCGGTGGCAGAAGAGTACCGCTACCATGCCCCCAACGTGCGCACCAGCATCGGCGTGTCGGGCTCAGGTGGCGGTTTCAAGAAATTTTCGCGTGGCGAGATCGACATCGCCAACGCCTCCAGGAGCATAAAAGAAGCAGAGGCCAACGATGCCAGGGCCAACGGCATCACCTATCTCCAGCTATCGGTAGCCTACGATGGGCTGACCGTGGTGGTGCACCCCGGCAACGACTGGGTAAAAGAAATGACGGCTGCCGAGCTAAAAAAAATTTGGGAACCGGAGGCGCAGGGCAAAATAACCCGCTGGAACCAGATACGGCCAGAGTGGCCCGATAAAGAACTGCACCTCTACGGCGCCGGCGTGGAGTCTGGCACCTACGACTACTTTACAGAGGCCATTGTGGGCAAGAGCCACTCCAGCCGCGGCGACTACACCGCCAGCGAAGACGACAATGTGCTCGTGCAGGGCGTGTCTACCGACCCCTATGCACTAGGCTTTTTCGGATTTGCTTACTACGAAGAAAACAAGGCAAAACTAAAGCCCGTGCCTATAAACGACGAAGACGACAGCAACGGAGCCGGAGCTATTCTGCCCACTATAGAAACCGTAAAAGACGGCACCTATGCGCCCCTCTCCCGCCCACTCTTTATTTATATAAACTCCGTAGCGGCACGAAAGCAGCATGTGGTCGATTTTCTGCAGTTCTATTTTGAGCAGGTGCCAGTACTTAGCCAGGAAGTGGGCTACATTCCGATGCCGCCGGAAAATTACAGGGAGGAGCAGGAGAAGCTGGCAGCTTTTATAGCGGCATCAGCCAGCAGGTAGGCTCAGGAGTAAGTGGCTCCTACTGCTGAAATACACCCGCACCAAATGGCTAAAGTATCTTATTGCCAGAAAATCAGTATCTCAAAAAGAATAACAGCCGGGCAGGTGCAGCAGCAGCAGTTAGTGTGTCCGGAGGGGCTTTTTCATTAGCATAATTTGCCTCTTGTGGATGGCAGGGATGCTTTAGATACGTCTACCCCACAATCAGCGATCAACAACCCAAAAAACTAAACCCTGGTGAGAACATCCGAAAAAATAATAGAAGGCCTGCTCTGGTTGTCGGCTGCCATTACCATTCTGGTAACAGCAGGCATCATCTGGGTGCTGCTTTCAGAAACGGTGGCCTTTTTCTCCGAAGTGTCGATTATGTCGTTCCTTACCGACACCGAATGGACGCCCCTCTTTGCCGTGAAACGATTTGGCATACTCCCCCTGGTAGCCGGCACCTTTCTGACCACCGCCATTGCCATAGCCGTAGCGCTCCCTATCGGGCTGACCATCGCCATCTACCTGAACGAGTACGCCAATGCCAGCTTCCGGGCCGTTGTGAAACCTTTGCTGGAAATTCTGGCCACCATCCCTACGGTGGTGTATGGCTTTTTCGCCCTCACGGTCGTAACACCCTTCCTGCAGCAGATTATTCCGGGTCTGGCTGGCTTCAATGCCTTGTCGGCAGGCATGGTGATGGGGATCATGATTATACCGATGATCTCTTCCCTCAGCGAGGATGCCATTAGTGCCGTGCCCAAGTCTTTGCGTGAGGCCGCCTACGGCATGGGCTCCACCCGCCTGCAGACCGCCTTCGGCGTGATGGTGCCGGCCGCCTCGTCTGGCATTCTGGTTTCTATTATCCTGGCCATCTCCCGCGCTGTGGGCGAGACCATGCTGGTAGCCATTGCGGCCGGGCAGCAGCCCCGCCTCACCCTCAACCCGCTCGTGCCCATCGAGACCATGACCACCTACATTGTGCAGGTGAGCCTTGGCGATGTGCCGCACGGGTCGCTGGAGTACCGGACTATTTTTGCTGTAGGCATCACGCTTTTTGTTTTTACGTTTGCCCTCAACAACATCAGTTTCTGGATCAAAAAGAAATATCAGGAGAAATATGACTAACTCAGACAGAAACAGGCTCAAGGATAAGGCTTTCCAGGTTTTTGGCGTCTTCTGCACCTTTATCGGGCTGGCGGTGCTGGCCATTTTCCTCATCGATATCCTGATAGATGGCCTCGGCCGCATCAACTGGGAGTTCCTCAACAACCTGCCATCGCGCAGGGCGCACCGGGCCGGCATCTACACTGCCTGGATCGGCACCCTCTGGATCCTGCTCCTGACAACGGTTATCGCCTTCCCACTGGGCATTTCGGCTGGTATTTACCTGGAAGAATATGCTAAAAAGAGCCGCATGGCCACTATCCTTGAAATAAACATTGCCAACCTGGCAGGCGTACCCTCCATTATCTATGGTTTGCTGGGGCTCGAGATCTTTGTAAGGCTGATGGCGCTGGGTGGCAGCCTGCTGGCAGGTGCCCTTACGCTGTCGCTCCTGATTCTGCCTATCGTGATCGTAACCACGCGCGAGGCTATAAAAGCCGTGCCCCGCAGCATCCGCGAGGGCTCCTTTGCGCTGGGCGCCTCTAAGTGGCAAACGGTGTGGCACCAGGTGCTGCCCGCCTCGTTTGGCGGTATCCTGACGGGCGTGATCCTGGCTATGTCGCGGGCAGTGGGCGAGGCGGCTCCCCTTATCGTGATCGGTGCGCTGGCGTATGTGCCCTTCGCCCCCGCCTCCCCCATGGATGAGTTCACGGTACTGCCCATCCAGATCTTTAACTGGATATCGAGGCCACAGGCAGCCTTTGCCACCAATGCCGCCGCGGCTATTATTGTATTGCTGTTAATTACCTTTATCTTAAACGGAATCGCTGTTTACCTTCGCCATAAGTGGCAGAAGCGTATAAAGTGGTAACTGAGCCCATGAAGAATAAAAAGAACAAGCTGGAGGCCATTGGCCTGAACGCCTACTACGGCGACTTCCTTGCCCTTAAAAATATTAGTGTTGCCATGGAAGAGAACCAGGTAACGGCTTTTATCGGCCCTTCTGGCTGCGGCAAATCCACCTTCCTGCGCACCTTAAACCGCATGAACGACTATATTGACGGGTTCAGGGTGGAAGGCGAGATATTGCTCGACGAGCAGGACATCTACAGAAAGGAAGTGCGGGTAGATGAGCTGCGCAAGCAGGTGGGCATGGTGTTCCAGAAGCCAAACCCGTTCCCCAAAACGATCTACGAAAATGTGGTATACGGGCTTAAGATTCAGGGCATCAAAGACAAGGAACTGCTGATGGAGACGGCCGAGAATACACTGCGGCAAACCACCCTTTGGGAAGAGGTGAAGGACAAGCTCCACAAATCGGCGCTGGCGCTGTCGGGGGGGCAGCAGCAGCGCCTCTGCATTGCGCGCGCACTGGCTATCTCACCCTCGGTCTTGCTCATGGACGAGCCCACTTCGGCCCTGGACCCTATCTCCACAGCCAAAATTGAGGAGCTGATTTATGAGCTGAAAAAGAATTACACCATCGTGATTGTAACGCACAACATGCAACAGGCCGGCCGTATCAGCGACCATACCGCCTTCTTCTATATGGGAGAACTGGTAGAATTCGCCAAAACAAAAACGCTGTTCACCAGCCCCAAAGACACCCGCACGCAAAATTACATTACAGGCCGGTTTGGATGATTTGAATTTTGATTGAGTAAATGACAGAAATCAACCGAAGCCATTTCATTAGAATTGAATACACTATTTGGCAGATTTTTCAGTTAATTTTTTACATCTCCCATCAATCACCATTCAGAAGTTGCGCATCCACAGTTAAAAAGTTCTCTCATTCAAAATTCAAAAATATGTCGCATATAGATATAGAAGTAAAACGGATCAAGGAAAAGCTGCTGGAGATGTGGGATCTGGTTGATTACCAGTTCCAGAGCGGCCAGGAGGCCATGGCCACCATAGACCATGAGCTGGCCAAGCGGGTTATAAAGCTAGGCAGGAAGGTGAACAACTACGATGTGAAGATCGACCGGATGAGTGAGAATGTGCTGGCACTGTTTACGCCGGTGGCCATAGACCTGCGCCTGATGCTGGCTACGCTTAAAATAAACGCCAGCCTGGAGCGCATCGGCGACGACTCAGAAGGCATTGCCTATTTTGTGCAGAAGCTGTCGGCCCCGCTCAACCCGGAGCTGGTGGAAGAAACCAGGGTCATCGAAATGTACGAGGCAGCCAAAGCCATGCTGGCCGACTGCCGCACAGCCTTTATGAAGGACGACACGGAGCTGGCCAAGGAACTGATAAAGCGCGACAAAACACTAAACAAGATCTACGCCAAAGCCGACACTATCATTGCCAGATGCCTCACTGAAGATATCTCTAAAATAGGCGAGGGGCTAGTGCTGTTTTCCATTATCAAGAAGATAGAGCGTGTCGGCGACCAGATCACGAACATTGCCGAAGAAATTGTCTTCTACCGCGATGCCAAAGTGATCCGCCACAAAAGAAAGAAGAAAAAGAAGGAGTGATAAAATAGCAAAATACCTTGCTTGCCACCTGCTTCACCAGGCTTTGCTGCCTGGCCTATCTGGTGCGGAACCGGCTTATGCGCCAGATAGGCCAGGCAGCAGCAAAGGGCTCGCAGGGGCCTTTTTGATTAGAATAATTTCCTGAAAACCGCAAACTAGTACCTATAACCTTCATTTCTTCCCCATTCCTGCCCTAACTCTCCGATTTTAGCACAAAAAGTACCAAAGCAATCTTTTGTGTTGTAACTTTGTGTAAAACTTACCAAAAGTGCTGCTTAAAGAGATCTTGTTCTTGATGCGAAAGGACTTCCTGCTGGAGATGCGGCAGAAGTATGCTTTTAATGGCATGCTGCTGTATGTGAGTAGCACCGTGTTTGTGTGTTACCTCAGCTTTGGCCTCCGCTCCAATGTGCTCACCGTGCCCGTCTGGAATGCCGTACTTTGGATTATTCTACTTTTTACGTCGGTTAACGCCATTGCCAAGAGCTTTGTGCAGGAGAACAGGGGGCGGCTGCTGTACTTCTACTCTATCGTAAGTCCGCAGGGAGTTATCTTGTCCAAGATCCTGTATAACAGCTGCCTGATGCTGGTGCTGGCCCTCATCTGCTTTGTGTTTTACGCCTTTGTGCTGGGCAACCCGGTGCAGGATGTGCCCATGTTCCTGCTCACTATTCTGTTAGGAGCCATTGGCTTTTCCACCTCGCTTACCATGATTTCCGGTATCGCCTCCAAAGCCGCCAACAACGGAACCCTGATGGCGGTGCTCAGCTTTCCGGTAATCGTGCCGATGCTGCTCATGCTCATAAAAATGTCTAAAAATGCCCTGGATGGATTAGATCGTAGCGTAAGCCTCGACGAGTTGCTCACCATACTGGCTATAAATATGATTGTTGTCACTGTTTCTTACATCTTATTCCCGTACCTTTGGAGATCGTAAAATACTGTAAAGTAAGCGATTACATCATTAAAGAAGGTTTGAAATTATTATAACACAGCTACATAAGCTGGCACTAAGGGAGCAGATACAAGAACAAGCAGGTAAATAAATTGAATAAAATAAGAAGAGATGTTGTTGTGATAAGGCAGGAGAACCCGTGCTGTGTATAACATCTGAAAAACAGTATCTGAAATGAAAAATTGGTGGAAAATATTGACAGTGCTGCTGCTGGTGTTCACGGTGGTGGCGGGCCTGCTCTCGGAGGTGCCGCGGCTGGCCATCCTGAACGAGACCATCCGGAACCTGTACTTCCATGTGCCCATGTGGTTTGGCATGATCCTGATTCTGCTCGTGTCGGTGGTGTACTCCATCCGGTACCTGCGCAAGCCCACCATCAAAAACGACATTATTGCCCATGAGTCAGCCAAGGTGGGTATCCTGTTCGGCGTGCTCGGCATCGTGACCGGCATGGAATGGGCCCGTTTTACGTGGGGAGAGTACTGGAGCAACGACCCCAAACAAAATGCTGCTGCCATTGGCCTACTGATCTATTTTGCCTACCTGGTGTTGCGCAGCTCCTTTGCAGAGCAGCAGCAGCGGGCCCGGATAAGCGCGGTCTATAACATTTTCGCCTTTGCAGCGCTTATTCCGCTACTTTTTATACTGCCCCGCCTCACCGACTCGTTACATCCAGGGAATGGCGGCAACCCCGGCTTTAACGCCTACGACCTCGACAGCCGGCTGCGCCTGGTGTTTTACCCGGCCGTGCTGGGCTGGACCCTGCTCGGCATCTGGATCGTGAACATTAAATCAAGACTTGAATTACTAAGACAACGCCTATATGAAATTGCTTAGACTACTGGCCCTGAAGAGCCTGTTGCTGATTGCTTTGTTCGGGCCGGGAGCCACGCAGGCACAACCCGCCCAAAACCAGGGCACCACCATCATTGCCGAACCCGAAGTGGAGATGGCCGACCTGCTGCGCCGCGACGGGAAAATTTATGTAGTGATCGTTGTGCTGCTAACCCTGCTGGGCGGCGTGCTGGCTTACCTGATCTCGCTGGACCGCAAGGTCGCCAAACTGGAGAAACAGGTAAAGGACGAGATGGTGAACCGGTAAAAGCCTGAAGATTCCGCTGTCGGAGAGCGGCCTCAGATCACCCTGCTAAAAGCAGTCCTGGCAAGAAACAAGAAATTATTAAAAATGCCTCTACTCATGGATTTAAATTCTAAACCTGTGTGTTAGGCAATCGAAGCGAGAGTTTCCACTAAATTAAAGATAGATGAAAAAGTCACATATCATGGGCATGATCGTAATTGCCATGGCTATCGGCATTATTATGTCTACTGCCGGCGATGCCAGCACGTATGTTTCTTTCGGCGAGGCCATTGCCCGCGCCAAAGACGGCGACGACACCAAGGTACACGTAGTGGGCCGCCTCAAAAAAGATGCGAAGGGCCATATTATAGGCATGCAGTACGACCCCACCATAGATCCCAACTACTTCGCCTTTACCTTAGTAGACACGAACCGTGTGGAGCAGCGCGTGGTTTATTTCCAGCCAAAGCCACAGGACTTCGAACGGTCGGAGCAGGTGGTAATTACCGGCAATATGCAGAACCAGGTGTTTGTGGCCGACAAGATATTGCTCAAGTGCCCTTCTAAGTACGTGGAGAAGGAAGTAACAGCAAGCCTGTAGACTAGCATAAGAGCTAAGAGTTGAAAGTTATGAGTTTAAGACTCGCTTTTCACACTTGGCTCTTTTCCCGGTTCCACTCTTAACTCATAAACTTAACTTTTAACTCTTAGAAATGATAAATACGCTGATCGGGGACATTGGTCATGTGAGTGTGATTATTGCGTTTGTGGCAGCCATGGTAGCCTCGTATGCCTACTTCATGGCTTCCGGCAACAAGGTAGAGGCCTCTGGCGACACCAGTTGGCGCAGGCTGGCAAGAGGAGCCTTTTATGTGCACTCCTTTGCTGTGCTGGCCGTTATCTTTTGCTTGTTCAATATCATTTACGAGCATCGCTACGAGTACTATTACGCCTGGAGCCACTCCTCTAACCACCTGCCTGTTTACTACATGATCTCCTGCTTCTGGGAAGGCCAGGAAGGCTCTTTCCTCCTCTGGATTTTCTGGCACGTGGCCCTGGGACTGGCGCTCATCCGCACCAGTCGCAAAAACAAGACCTGGGAGGCCCCGGTTATGGCGACCTTCTCTTTTGTGCAGATATTCCTTACCTCCATGATCCTGGGAGTAGTTATTGGCGATTTCAAGCTTGGCTCCTCCCCTTTTATTCTCATGCGCGACTTCATGACGGATGCGCCCGTGTTTAAAATGGACCCGAACTTTGTGCCGACCGACGGCACAGGCCTTAACCCACTGCTGCAAAATTACTGGATGGTCATTCACCCGCCGACCCTTTTCCTGGGCTTTGCGGCTACGCTGGTACCGTTTGCTTTTGCCATTGCCGGCCTCTGGAAAGGCAAGTTTACGGAGTGGGTGAAGCCTGCACTGCCTTGGACCCATTTTGCTGCCTTGTCTTTGGGCATCGGTACGATGATGGGCGCTTACTGGGCCTACGAAACCCTTAACTTCGGGGGCTACTGGAACTGGGACCCGGTAGAAAACGCGGTGTACATTCCGTGGTTGGTGCTGGTGGGAGCTATCCACACCATGATCGCCTACCGCCGCAGCAAGCAGGGGCTGAGCGCCTCCTTTATCCTGATCATCGCTTCTTTCATCCTGATCCTGTATGCCACCTTCCTGACCCGAAGCGGTATTCTGGGCAATGCCTCGGTACACTCCTTCACCGACTTAGGTCTGTCCGGGCAATTATTTACCTACCTGGCAGCTTTTATGGTGCTTTCCATCGCCCTGCTGGTGTACCGCTGGAAGCAGATTCCGAGCACAGAGAAAGAGCTTTCTACGTACAGTGCAGAATTCTGGGTGTTTATTGGGGCCGCTGTGCTTTGCCTGGCAGGTTTCCAGGTGCTGGCTACTACCTCTATCCCGGTTTACAACGCCTTCCTGGGCTTTATCGGCATCGAGTCTAATGCAGCCCTGCCTGCCGACCAGATCGCGCACTACACTAAATTCCAGTTATGGGCCGGTGTGGCTATTGCCGTGCTAACGGGTGTAGGCCAGCTCCTGTGGTGGAAAAAAGCAAATAAGAGCAGCTTTAAGGATGCTATTACGCTTCCGCTCATGTTCACGCTGTTGCTCTCCAGCCTGGTTATTATCCTGTCTAACAAGTTCGATGTTTTTGCTTTTAAACTGGACAACCCGGTTTACATTACCTTATTTGTTTCGTCCCTTTTTGCGGTGCTTGCCAACGGCAGTATTATCGCAGGACTGGTTCAGAAAAAGGTGAGCCTGTCGGGTGGTGCGGTGGCACACATCGGTGTTGCCCTTATGCTGGTTGGTATCCTGTTCTCCTCTGGCTACGATAATATTATTTCGCAAAACCACTCCGGGCTGCTTTACTCACGCGAGTTCCCGGACGAGATAAACCGCGATAACGTGCTCCTGTGGCGCAATGCCCCCACCCAAATGGGCAAATACAAAGTGAGCTATCACGGCCAGTTTATGGAAGTGAAAGGTGTGCCGGGCTATGTCAGCAAAGAGCTGCTTTTCCGAACCGACGATGAGTACGTAGCCATTGCGCGTGGTGACATTAAAGCCAAAAACAAGATATATTATAAAACCGGCGATACCCTGGACCTCCACTCGCCCGAGAACACCTTCTTCGAAGTAGAGTACAGCAACGAGGAAGAATCTTTTACGCTCTACCCACGGGCGCAGGTAAACGAAAACATGGGGCTGCTTGCCTCCCCTGACATCCAGCATTTTGCCGACAAAGACCTGTACACACACGTTTCGTCTATTGCTCCGGAAGAAAGAGAATGGGGACAACTACAGGAGTACGAGGTAGCGGCAGGCGATACGCTTATCCTGAACGACTATGTAGCCGTATTTAATGGCATTGAACGCATACCGCAGGTGCCGGGCGTAGTGCTGGCCGACGGAGATGTGGCCGTACAGGCCGACATGAAAATCCTGGGTGAGCGAAAAGAGTACCATGCGCACCCAGTGCTGATGATCAAAGACCAGATGATGGGCCGCTTGCCGGAAACCATCGAAGACCTGGGCCTGCGCATCACCTTCATGAACATCGACACTGAGAATAACCGCTTTACCATTGGCGTAAATGCGTCCCAAAAAGACTGGATCATTCTGAAAGCAATCGAAAAGCCATTTGTAAATATCCTTTGGATCGGCTCCATCGTCATGTCGATCGGGTTCGTGATGGCTATTATGCGACGCAAGCAGGAGAACGGCTCCGATGGCAAAGCTCCTGCTACTGATCGAAAAAACAAGCGAAAAGTACAGGCAGCCTAAGCACTTACCATAACCTACCAAAAAAGCCTTTGCCGATGCAAGGGCTTTTTTGTTGCCTACTATTATATCAACCCTTACAACTCACCCTGCCAGGTGGCAACAAAAGAGCAGCAGATCCTCCGGAGGGCCATTTTCATTCAAATAATTTGAGTGCATAATACAGCCAGTGACAGAACTTATCTGGGCTCAATATTTAATTTGTACCAATTATGAAAAATCCTGCGTTTTGTGTCCTGTAGCAAATGGCAGTACAAATTCGATTTCAGGAATTTAAGACGTCGCCTTTATAGGCAGGGGAAGCGATCGATCTAATAATACTCCTATCAAGAAGGTTCCAACAGTCTTAGCTGCTGCTCTATACGGTGTCCTTGCTATCTTATTGCAGGGTTGGGGGTCGAGCGCTCACGGCTGGGGAAGGGGCTGGAAATTATTCGGTCGCCAGGACTGATACCGTGGATTGGTAAGCATAACTGGTAATGGCTATATAGATACTACTTCGTACACTGCGCACTCAAATTATTTGAATGAAAATGGCCCTCCGGAGCCTGCTGCTGTTAAGTAAATGAGGCATTGGAATCTATTTCCTGGTGTTTAATGTGACGAAGCAAACGTAAATCTGGAAATGAGGAAAATTAAAAACAGCAACTGCCGCGAAGAAGACAAAAAGCCAGACATCTCCGATCTAAAAACCTTATTTTAGCTCCTGAAAAGTAATACTATGCAGTACAGCAGCAAAAAAATAGCGTTAATCGGAGCGGGCAATGTAGCCTGGCACCTCGGGCAGGCGTTAGCAGCGGCAGGTCATACCATCAGTTACGTGTATAGCCGCACGGCAGCTCACCGCGATGCATTGGCAGCTAAGCTGGCAGCAAACCCCCTCGCTCATCCCGACCTGCGAAAGCATGAAATAGATATAGCCATTCTGGCTGTTCCTGATGCTGCCCTGGCCCAGGTGGCACGTGCATTACAGGTACCGGCAAATACCATTGTAGTGCATACTTCCGGCTCGCAGCCGCTGCAGGCGCTTGCGGAGAAACCAGGCGTTCGTGCCGGCGTGCTTTACCCGCTCCAGACCTTCTCCAAAGAAAAACCGGTAAACTTCGGAACCATCCCTATATTGATAGAGGCCACCGAGGAGCAGACGCTGCAGGAACTAAGGGCACTTGCCGGCAGCCTGAGCCAAACCGTGCACACCGTTACGTCGGAGGCACGAAAGCAGCTGCACCTGGCGGCAGTGTTTGCCTGCAACTTTACCAACCATTTGCTGGGCATCAGCAAAGACTTGCTCCGGCAGGCCAGCCTGCCCGATACGCTGCTGCAGCCCCTGATCCAGGAGACCATGGCCAAGGCAGCAGCTTACCACCCGTTTTCCGTACAAACAGGGCCTGCCGCCCGGGGCGACCAGAACGTGCTGGAGGAGCACCTGCAGCTCTTGCAGCAACAGCCAACCTACAGGCAAATTTACGAAGTGCTGTCCAGCAGCATACAGGCTACAGCCAGGCAACAGCCGGAACAATCCTCCTGAACAGAAAGAGGATGAGCGGCATCAGCAGGCGCTATAAAACAGGCCGGTTTTGATTCCGACGGCTTGTTTCATAACTTTGTAGTCTAAAACCAAATGAAGAATGAAAGTTATCAATATATCTTTTAAGTTTGCTGACGGTGCCCCCGACCAGACACACGCCGCCGTAGAAGGCGAATCGGTGCTGGATGTGGCCCTCAACAACAATATAAAACTGCAGCACAACTGCGGCGGCGTGTGTGGCTGCAGCACCTGCCACGTATATGTAGAGGCCGGCATGGACGACCTGCCCGAAATTACCGACAAGGAAGAAGACTTTATAGACCGCGCCATAGACCCACGCCTAAACTCGCGCCTGGCTTGCCAGTGTGTGGTGCAGGGCAACGAAGACCTGGTAATTACCATACCGGAGCAGGACTTTCTGGGTCACTAAGTACCTGCAAAATCTGCCGTTTGCGAGCCAGATCAGCAGCAGAGGTCTCCGAAGGGCTGTTTTGATTAGAATAATTCCGATAGACAGACTTCTTGCTCCTCTCAAACGGCCCCGGCAGTATTTACACAAAGGTACTTAGCAATCTTTTTGCTTTCTGGTGTAAAAGCATGTTAACTTACGTGGTATAGTACTTAAATAAAATTAAAAATAATATGAATAAGAGCTATGAACCGCCCATGAACTGGTCAGACCATGAAGATATTGCCATGGCCCTGTACGAAAAGTTTGGCGATGATTTTACAGAGTCTAAAATTTACCGCATCCGGTTTACCGACCTCATCGAGTGGGTGCTCGAATTGCCAAACTTCGAAGGAAAGCGCGACGGCGCCAACGAAGGCCACCTGGAGCAGATACAGGCAAAGTGGGTGTACGAGTGGCGCGACAACAACGAGGCCTAGTACTCCTCTGTACGCTTTCCCATAATATATGAAATTAGAGATTTCTCATTATATTTAAAGGTTCTTTCCAGTAAAGGACCTTTATTTTTTTGCTCATATTTTAAGAAATAATAACCGGCTAACCACCACTACACCAGGCAGTAACCAGTGCGTTTGTTATACCCGCTGATCAGAATTTCCTGTTATCTAACATCCAGTCTCCTCCCATGTCTATCACTCAAACAGACCTTACCCGCATCAAAACTTTTGTATTCGACGTAGATGGCGTACTCACCGATGGCTTGCTCTATGCTTTTGCCGACGGAGAGCAGGTGCGCGCCTTCAATATAAAAGACGGTTTTGCCATTAAGCATGCCATCCGGCAAGGCTATAATGTTGCCATTATCTCCGGAAAAAATGAGCCTGGCGTCCGCGTCCGGCTGGAATCGCTCGATATTGAGGATATTTTTCTGGGCATCGACGACAAGGTAGACGTGTTCGAAGACTATATTTATATGCAAGGAATTCACCCGGCCACCGTAGCCTACATGGGCGACGACATGCCGGATCTGGAAGTGATGCAGCGCTGCGGCTTACGCGCCTGCCCAGCCGATGCTGCCGACGATATAAAAGCCATCAGCACCTTTGTCTCGACCAGAGACGGGGGCCGGGGAGCAGTGCGCGAACTGATCGAGAAGATAATGAAGGCGCAGGATGCATGGTAGCTTAGTTATAAATTTTCTTAAGCTAATGCAAATTTTTTTATAATAGCGCTTGCATATATAGTTTTTTATTCTAATTTTACCCGGAATTAATAATTATTAAATTTTATTTTTTTTATGAAAACAGGAAAAGTTAAATTCTTTATTGAATCAAAAGGCTTCGGCTTTATTACAGAAGACGAGACCAACGAAGATTTCTTTGTGCACGTTACCGGATTAAACGGATTGGAAATTCAGCAAAATGACCGTGTTGCTTTCGATACCCAGGAGGGTAAAAAGGGTGTGAATGCCGTAAACATACAGCGGTTATAGAATACTTATACTCATCCGTTTAGAAAAAAGCTCCTTCTGAAAGGGGCTTTTTTTATGAGCGTACAAATAGCTTGTGAGGCAGTGGCGGCTGCTTTACCTTTGCTTCCTCATCATTGATCTTATTCTGAAGGCTGCTTTGAAAGAGTTCCTGAGTCTTATCCGGTTTCCGAACCTTGTCCTGATCATACTTTGTCAGGCACTGGTACAGGCATGCCTGCTGTCGCGCCACATCCAGTGGGGCCGGTTGCTGGAGCCCGGTTTTATTACCCTTACCTTTTCTACTGTTTTTGTGGCGGCTGCCGGCTACATCATCAACGACTACTACGATGTAAAGATAGATGCCATCAACAAGCCAGACCGCCTGGTTATTGGCAAATCGATCAGGCGGCGCCCTGCCATGAGCTGGCACTTTCTGTTCTCCATACTGGGCGTGCTCATGGGCTTCTGGCTGTCGCTGCCGGTAGGGCTCATCAACCTGGGGGCGGTGCTGCTGCTTTGGGGCTATTCCGCCCAGCTCAAAAGAATGATGCTGATTGGCAACCTTGCCATTGCGCTGCTGGGAGCCTCCATGCTACTGGTGGTGGCCGTGTATGCCGATAAGCTGAACAAAGTAACCATTAGCTATGCCGTGTTCGCCTTCCTGATCTCGCTGATCCGGGAGATCATCAAAGACATGGAAGATGTGAAAGGCGATGCCTCCTTCGACTGCCGCACCCTGCCCATCGTAGCGGGCCTGGCCAACACCAAGCTGGTGCTGTACCCGATCATCGGCATTTTTATGGCCTTTATACTCCTGGTCGTTTTCCATCCGGCCACAGGCCCCCTCTTTGAAGGGTACATGCTGCTGCTGGTCTTTGTGCCGGGCATCTGGTTCCTGCTAAAACTGGTGCGGGCAGACCGAAAGCGCGATTTCACGTTTCTCAGCAACCTTGGCAAATTCCTGATGCTGACCGGTATCTTATCGATGCTGCTTGTCAATTAACTATCATGGTTTGCACCACCAGGAGCAACAGAGCCTCCGGAGGGGCAAAATCATTAGAATAATCGGCCTGCGGAGCTTAGCACCAGCTCGTATTCCTTCCTGTGCTCCTCCAATTTTATTTGTAGAAAAGATTACTGCCTGTTTAGCTGCCAGAAAGCATATCGCCTAGAATTTCTAATTTGGCCAGGCACTGCCCCCTCATTCTGCTAGTTGTTAAGTTCTCTTAGGCAGCCTACTGCTTCCCTCTCCTGACTTTAAAAGACCAGGTAAAGCGGAAGCTGGCTACCTGTTCGCCGGCTTCGTCGGTTCCCAGGGCGGTTACGGTAACGGCCCGGCCTTCTCCGGTGGCTTTCGCGCTTGCTACTGCCTGTCTTATCTGTTCGCCCTCGTTGCACACAAACGTAATTTTGCCCACAGCCTTTTTGGTAAAGGAAGCCTCCATGTGCACCAGCAGCATAGAAACGGCTGGTTGCGCCTGATGAATGTGCAGCAGGCAGAGCACTCCTGTAGAGAGTTCCGCAGCCATGCTGAGGCAGGCAAAGTAAATAGACCGGAACGGGTTTTTGTTCAGGTACTTGAACGGAATGGTGGCAGCGGCGCGCTCTGCTGTAACAGCGGCAACACGTACATCGGCCAGATAAGCCATGGGCAGCTTGGTCAGCATAAAGAGGCGCATCTTCATAGGAGAGCTTATCATGCTGATAAATGCCTCCGCTGCTTTTGATTGAGTCATACAGTCAGGTAAAAAAGGCGCTGTGTACCGGTGAAAGGGCGCTCTATGAAGTGGCTCCTGAAAGAGATACGGAATCCTGCTGCAAAAGTGCTGCCGGACAGAGGTCAGTTTTGCGCCGTTGCCTGGCTGCAGGTTTTACAGAGCCCCTCCGCAGAAAAATGCAGTTTATCAGCCTTGTAACCTGCCGGGAGTTGCATTGGCGGAATATGCACCTCGCTTATACAAAAGGTTTGCCCGCAGGCAGTGCAGCTAAAATGAATATGGTTGTCGTAATGCTGGTGCTGGTCACAGGCCTCCTGGCAGAGCGCATATTTTATAGCACCGCTAACATCGTTGATACTGTGCAGCAGCCCCTTCTCTTTAAAGGCATACAGGGTCCGGTAAATAGTTACCCTGTCGTAGCGGTCGTTCAGGGTCTGCTCAATGTCGGCGTGCGCCAGGGCGTGCTCGTTCGTCAGGAATAAATGCAGGATATCCAGGCGGCAGCTTGTTTTACGAAGTCCGTATGCTTTTATCAGTTCCTGCGCTTGCTTTGTCATGTTTTTTCGGGTCCGGCAGTGCAAATATACGAGCATTCAGGGAGGCTTAAAAAGCCTTTGTGCATTCTGTCTGAGAAAGTTGCGAAAACAGGCAAATTTTTGAAATAAAATTATTGCACTTCTTTCATACTGATACTAAAAACGCTCGTATAGGAGGATTGTTATATTCAGGATGATTCCTCCGAAAATTCCTTTCCCCGCCGGATTTTAGACTTTCCTGGATATTGGACTAAAATATGTTTAAGCTTTTATTAAATCTAAATCGAATGATGACAAATGTACGCCCCTTTTATCTGCCTGCTTTGCTGGTGCTGCTCCTGCTGGTAGGCTTTGTTCCGGACATAACAGCTCAAAGTGTTTCCAGCACGCTTAAAGACAGAAGTTTCAATGTGCGCGAGCAGGTTGAATTTGATGTGGTAACCACACAAGGCACAGCACCCGCCAATACCAACGTAAGGCTGCGATTTACCCTGCAAGGCGATAATGCCACGGTGCTGGGGTCCAAAATACAGATGCAATACCTGGAAGGCAGCAACTGGGTCAACCTTCCGTTTGTAAACGGCGTGGCCACCTTTGGCCCCGAAGCCGGATTTCCGCTGGCCGATGCCACCAGAAAGTTCAGAGCCACTTTTGAGGCGGCCGGTAACCTTGGCTACCGGATCGACATTGTGCCGGCAGCAGGAGGCAACCCACTGGCCGGCGTAACCGAGATATTTAATGTGAATGCAATCTCTTCGCCAACTGTTAACACCTCTCTTGATGAGTACGCTCCCGGCGAGATCACCTCAGGCCGCAACAGAGAATATCGCCTCTACTATTCAGCCGGCGACAGAACCGCTGACCTGGTGTATGTAAAATATGTGTTTGCAAATGCCGAGCAGCGCGATAAGGTGCGTCTGTTTGCTGCTCCAAGCGAAGAAGAACCGGTAGAGTTTATAGAACTTACCAAAGATGAGGAAGGCAGCTTCCTGTACTGGCCAGAAGGCGGCTTCCCGCTTACAGGCACATCTGCCAGCCAGGCCTCTATGCTTATGCGTGTAAACTTCTCTGAGGCAGGCACCTATGCTTACCAGGTGCAGCTGGTGCACACCAATGGCGTGGTAGTAGCTTTTGTTGACGAAACCGTAACCATTTCAGCAGGCGCTACTATTGCGAGCTCCCTGCACAACAAGGTAAATGTAGTACGAGCCACCGCAACAGATTTCAGCGTAGCCATTACACAAGGCGGAGAGCCGGTTGGCCCGGTGCGTATCAAGTTCACACTTGCTGATCCGGAGCAGGCATCGGCAGTAACCCTGCAGGCCGAAACGGCCACTGCAGGCGAATATGCTCCCCTTACTTCGCAGGATGGCGCCTTATGGTATGGCCCAGAGACCGGTTTTGCGCTGGCAGATGCCAGCTACAACTTCAGAGTTGCGTTTGCTGAGCCTGGCACCTACAACTACACCATAGAGCTGGTAAAAATGACGAGCAACCGGGTGGTGGCAGAATCAGACGAAAAAGTGGAAGTGGTAACAGTAGCCAGCGCTAAAGACAAAATCGAGAACAGCCGGATTGTGGCCTACCCTACCATCTCGAACGGGACTGTAAGAGTAGATCTTGGCCATGTGCGCGAGGCGCAAATTTCGGTAGTTGATATCCTGGGCAAAACCGTGATGACCATTGAGCGCGCCTCCGGGTCTGCCGAAATAAACACGCAGCCACTCGCCAAGGGCACTTACTTCATCAGGGTCTTGAAAGGCCGCGAGGTAGCCGTAAGCCGGTTTATCGTAAAATAATTTTTGTGTTTTAATGAAAAGGGCCGGGACTATTCCGGCCTTTTTTATTTCCGGGCAGCGGTCATGCGTTTCGCCAAATTCGACATCAGAAACTCAAAATCAGAAATTTTCACCGGTCTGCTGCCTGCTAACAATAGAAGCATTTTCATCTGGTTTATCATTAAGGACGCTGCAGAAATGGTCTTGACAACCTGAGCCAGGCAGCCGGTATGTCTCTAACGCTTCAATTTTCCGGCTCTTCGGCTTTTCAAATCTCCTAAACTTAAAAGATAAACACTATCTTTGCGCCAAAATCCACGATTAAAACCCTTGGCACAACCAGATAAAAAAAATATAGTTATTTTGGCTTCGGGCTCAGGTAGCAACGCACAGCGCCTGATGGAGTACTTCGAGCACCACAGCACGATACGTGTGGCCGCTCTATTCTCTAACAACCCGAATGCGTATGCCCTGAAAAGAGCCGAGACATTTAATGTCCCGGCTCTTTTGTTTACCAGAGATGAATTTGTTAACACCGACAAAGTACTGCAGCAGCTCCGGCAGTTTAAGCCAGACCTGATCGTGCTGGCAGGCTTCCTGTGGCTTGTGCCGCAGCACATTGTGCAGGCCTTCCCGAACAAGATCGTGAACATACACCCGGCCCTGTTGCCCAGTTACGGTGGCAAAGGCATGCACGGCATACATGTGCACACAGCGGTGGTTCAGGCCAAAGAGCCGGAGTCTGGCATCTCGATCCACTTCGTGAACGAGGAGTACGACAAAGGCGACCTGGTGCGCCAGTTCCGTTGTCCGGTGCTGCCCCACGACACCCCCGAGGAACTGGCAGCCCGCGTACTACAGCTGGAGCACGAGCACCTGCCCAAAGTAGTGGAAGAACTGCTGCTGGCTGATGGCAGAAAAGAAACAGGCAGCGCTGGCACCTCTGCTTAAAGATTACGCTCGTTTATAAGATTGCTAACTGGTTGATCTGGAGATGTGAAGATTTGATGATGAGCTGTGCTGATTGGCCATGAATTGTCAGAGCAGCTTCTAAAGAGCAGGCACTTTTAAGTCTTAACTTTTAACTTGATTGAACGTCCAGCATCTTTAAAGAGCAGCAGCAAAGCCTCCGGAGGGGCAAAACCATTAGAATAATTCACTCATCACGCCTCAATCAAAATTAAAAACAAGGCACATAACATATCCGACTATATGGAGACTACCAAAATTAAATCAGCACTTATCTCAGTGTATTACAAAGACCGTCTGGAGCCGCTTGTAGAGCTGCTCAAAGCCAACGGTGTAACCATCTACTCTACCGGCGGCACCCAAACCTTCTTAGAGGAACAAGGTGCTAACGTGGTAGCTGTAGAAGATTTAACAGCCTACCCTTCTATTTTCGGAGGTCGTGTAAAAACGCTTCACCCCAAAGTGTTCGGAGGCATTCTGCACCGCCGCGACAACGACTCCGACCTGGCCGAGCGCGAGAAGTTCGAGATCCCGCCTATTGATTTGGTGGTGGTAGACCTGTACCCATTCGAGGAAACAGTGGCATCGGGAGCAGCTGAGGCTGATGTAATTGAGAAGATCGACATTGGCGGGATTTCCCTGATCCGGGCGGCCGCCAAAAACTTTAAAGATGTGCTCATCGTGTCGTCACGCGACCAGTACGACGAGGTGGTAGAATTGCTGCAATCGAAAGATGGCGCTACTACGCTCGAAGACCGCAAGCGCTTTGCCGCCAAAGCCTTCGACATTTCGTCGCACTACGACACCCATATTTTTAACTACCTGAACCAGGAGGGGCAGGAGCAGGTGTTTAAGCAGAGCATGCGCCAGGCTACCCCGCTGCGCTACGGTGAGAACCCGCACCAGCAGGGCACTTTCTTCGGCAAGCTAGAGGACCTGTTTGAGCAACTCAACGGCAAGCAGCTTTCTTACAACAACCTCGTGGACGTAGACGCTGCCGTAGCCTTAGGAGCTGAGTTCGAAGAACCTGCCGTGGCTATACTCAAGCACACCAACGCCTGCGGTTGCGCCACTGCCGACACGATAAAAGAAGCCTACCTGCTGGCTCTCTCTTCTGACCCGGTTTCAGCGTTTGGCGGCGTGATCATCGCGAACAGGCCCATAGACCTGGGCACTGCCGAAGAACTGAACCAGCTGTTCTTTGAAGTGCTGATTGCGCCCGAATTTGAGGCTGAGGCGCTGGAACTGCTCCGCTCCAAGAAAAACCGCATCCTGCTGAAGCAAAAGCCGGTAGAGCTTTCTAAAAAGCAGTTTAAAACGCTCCTGAACGGGGTAATTGAGCAGGACAAAGACCTGAAAACCGAAACAGAGGCCGACTTCACGACTGTTACCAAGCGTGAGCCGACAGCCGAAGAGAAAAAGGCCCTTGTGTTTGCCGCCAAAGTGTGCAAGCACACCAAGTCGAACACTATTGTGCTGGCTACCGACAAAATGATGTTCAGCAGCGGCGTGGGCCAGACCTCCAGGGTAGATGCCCTGCGTCAGGCCATCGAAAAAGCGAAGAGCTTCAACTTTGATATAAGCAAAACCGTGATGGCGTCTGATGCCTTCTTCCCTTTCCCGGATTGTGTGGAAATAGCTGACCAGGCAGGCATTAAAGCCGTAGTACAGCCAGGCGGCTCTATCAAAGACAAAGATTCTATAGCCTATTGCGATGCCCACGACATGGCCATGGTCATGACCGGCGTGCGCCATTTCAAACACTAAGGAAGGACACCAGACGTCAGACATAAGACTTTTTCCCTTTTGCGGGAGGTAAAAAAAGTCCTGTATTGAATTCTGCGAAGTTTTGTTGAAGCTTATTCTGTTCTTTTACTTGATTTTCAGAATCAGAAAGCCCTTCTGTAGCCCCTCCCGCTTCTGCTGTCGGGAGGGGCTATTTTTTTGCTGCCATCAAGCCTGCCTCATCTCACACCCATTCTTCCTGAAGCTGTTAAAACAACTTCAGCCACTCCTAAATGAAAAACCGGCAAGCAGACTTCTGAAAAAACCATCTGAACTTATTCTTCCCATTTCTAATTTTGAATTTGCCACAGTTCCTTCGCAGATAATGCTGTATATTGAGAGCTGATTTCAAATTAGCATACCAATGGGATTTCTGGACAAGTATACCGGCAAGCTGCGCTCTTACAAAGCCGTGTATGTGCTGCACAACCTGATCAACTACAAAAAACTGCGGCACAACAAGCTCCTATACCGCCGGTTCCACCTCGACAAATCCATTTTCGGCCCTATCTCCAGCAGGCAGCTGGCCCAACTCCCACCACAGCCGGCCCCCTGGCTCGACCAGCCAACGGCCGTGCAGGAACTGCAGCAGAACAAGCAGTTACAGACTTTTCCGGAGAGCATACAGCAGCAGCTCAAGGCCTGGCCGGAGCAGGGTTACCTGGTGCTGGAGAGTTTTATTAAAGATGACATCGTAGCCACCATCAACAGCGAGATAGACCGGCTGCTGCAGCAACACGAGGTGGGTTTTAACTACACCAACAAAAAGATCATGTTCGCCTTTAAGCACTCCAAGGCGCTGAAAAAGGTGCTTTATACGCCGGAGCTGCTCCAGGTGCTGCAGTTTATCCTGGGCAGGCAGGTCATCCCGTTCCAGACCATCAACTTCCTGAAGGGCAGCGAGCAGAAAGCTCACTCCGACTCTATCCATATGACCACTTACCCGCTGGGCAACCTGCTGGCCGCCTGGATTGCCCTGGAAGATACCACCCTGGAGAACGGAGCCCTCTTTTACTACCCCGGCAGCCACACCCTCCCCTATGTGCTGAGCAAAGACTTCGACAGCGGCTCCACCACCTTCCGCATCGGCGACAATGCCTACAAAAAGTATGAGGAAAAGATAGAGCAGGTGATACAGGAGCAGCAGTTGCAGAAAAAGAACTTCTTCGCCAAAAAAGGCGATGTGTTTATCTGGCACGCCAACCTGCTGCACGGTGGCAACCCGGTGCTGAACCCGGAGCTCACGCGCAAGAGCATGGTTATCCACTACTACGCCAAGGACGTGATCTGCTATCACGACATCACCCAGCGCCCCGCCCACTTCGACACCTACCCCAAAGCCGAGGTGCGGCTGTATGATGAGGATTAGTCTACCTGAACCTTGCTTTAAGAATTCACTTGATTCTGATTTATTCGAGTGAATAACATATTTTGGGGTATTGCTATCGTAATACATCTATACCACCATTCTTAGCTGCTGCTCGCTGCGAGGACCTCTTACTTTTATGTTACATAGGTAAGGCACTGAGCGCTCACGGCTGGGGAAGGGGCCCTATATAAGCGAGGCCTCGTCTCTGGCCATCGGCGCTGTGTTCGCTCCTGCCAGGGGTGCAGGGCCGCTTTTTGACTCGCTAACGCTCAGGCTGCCTGCGGCACCGGACCTTTCAAATAGAGGGCCCCTTTCCCCGGCGCCTCAAGCCAGAGACTGGGATTTTTCAGATAGCCAGCTCTGATGCCGGGCAATGGTAAGCAAAACTAATGTTTGCTATAGAGTATACCCCAAAATATGTTATTCACTCAAATTATTCTAATGAAAATAGCCCTTTAGGGCTTTTGCTGCTGCTGCTGCTGCTCATTAAAGGACACAGGACACAGGACATAAGACCCAGGACATTCTGAGAGAGTTAAAAGTTGATAGCTTTTAGAATCTGCTCTGACAATTCATTTCCAATTAACACAGCTCATCTTCAAATTTTCAAATTTTCACATCTCCAAATCAACTATTTAACTAGCAGCAATTAACCACCAAATTATTCCAATCAAAAAGCCCCTCCAACTGGTGCTGCGGTTGCTGCTGCACAGCAGATAGCCTTTCCCGGCCTAGTCTGAAATAGAATTTTTCAGGGAAAAGGAGTCTTTCTGAAGCAATAGCATTGCCTCCTGCGGCAAATACGGAGGATAAATAATTAATAAATAAGTCCCAAAGGTAATGTTGGTTATTAATTCCGCTTAAATTCACTAATTTTGCCGCAAGTTTTTGTTTACGAACATCGTATCTTTTATATATAACAGAGGTATCTGCATGCCTGCACTTCTTTAAGATGGGACTATTTAATTTTCTGACTAGTGATATAGCCATAGATCTGGGTACGGCCAATACCCTGATCATACATAACGATAAAATTGTAGTTGACGAACCTTCGATCATCGCTGTGGACCGCACCAGCGGCAAAGTAATTGCCATTGGCCGGAACGCGATGCAGATGCACGAAAAAACGCACGAGAACATCCGCACCATCCGTCCGCTGAAAGATGGGGTAATCGCCGACTTTCATGCGGCAGAAGAGATGATCCGGGGCATGATCAAGATGATCGATACGGGTCGCCGCCTGTTTCAGCCTTCGCACCGCATGGTAATTTGCATTCCTTCGGGCATTACCGAGGTAGAAAAGCGGGCCGTGCGCGACTCTGCCCAGCACGCCGGCGCCAAAGAAGTGTGGATGATCCAGGAGCCAATGGCTGCCGCCATAGGGATCGGCATCGATGTGGAGCAGCCCATCGGCTCCATGATCGTGGACATTGGCGGCGGCACCACCGAGATTGCCGTCATCGCCCTGTCGGGTATTGTGTGCGACCAGTCTATACGCGTAGCCGGCGATGTGTTCACCAAAGACATTCTGGACTATATGCGCCGCCAGCACAACCTGCTGATCGGGGAGCGCTCGGCCGAGAAGATTAAAATTGAAGTGGGCGCCGCCCTCACCGAAATAGAGAACCCGCCCGCCGACTACGAGATCCGTGGCCGCGACCTGATGACAGGCATTCCGAAAGTGATCAAGGTGACCTACCAGGAGATCGCTATTGCCCTCGACAAGTCTGTCTCCAAAATTGAGGAAGCGGTACTGAAGGCGCTGGAGATCGCCCCGCCGGAGCTGTCGGCCGACATTTACGACAACGGCATCCACCTGACAGGCGGGGGTGCCTTGCTGCGTGGCCTCGACAAGCGCCTGGCCGTTAAAACTAAACTTCCTATTCATATTGCCGAAGACCCGCTCAGGGCGGTAGTAAGAGGCACGGGAGCAGCCATTAAGGATATCGACGGCTTTAAAAACGTACTGCTGACATAACAGGCGCACATGCGGAATCTCTTTGCTTTTATATATCGGTTCCGTGCGTTCCTGTTGTTCGTGTTGCTGGAGATCCTTTGCGTGTACATGGTTGTGCGCTACAACACTTACCAGGGAGCCGCATTCTTTAACTCCGCCAGCACCTATGTAGGCCGTGTACTGGAGGTGCAGAGCAGCGTGACAGACTATTTCAGGCTGGCCACCATCAACAGCATGCTGGCCCGCGATAACGCAGCTATGCGCGAAGAGCTGCTCCGGCAAAAGCTGGCAGAACAGGTCGATAGCACGGCCGAGCTCTCCGGCATGCTCTATGCCGCCTCCGACAGCGCCATGGCTTACCCATATATCCTGCATGCCAGCCGGGTAATCAACAACTCCATCAGGCGCACGAACAACTACCTTACGCTATCTATAGGAAGTGCCGACGGCATAAAACCCGGCATGGGCGTAATTGCTGCTAACGGGGTGGTAGGGCGCATCAAAACAGTGTCGGAGCATTATGCCACCGTCACGTCTTTGCTACACTCCCAGATGCTCATCTCGGCCAAGATCAAAAAAGATAACACCATGGGCACCATTAAATGGACCGGGGGAGACTACCGGAAGGCGATGCTCGACTACATACCGCTGCACATTAAGCCTGTGGTTGGCGACACGATTGTAACCAGTGGCTTTGCTACGGTGTTTCCGGAAGGCATTGTGGTAGGCACAATCAGTGCCGTGGAGCAGGAACCGGATCGGAGTTTCTATACGATCGAGGTAGAGCTATCGGTTGATTTTGCGCAGCTGTCTTATGTGTATGTAGTGGAGAGCCCGCTTCGTGAGGAACGGGAAAATTTGGAAAATAATGCAGGCATACTTCCCCATGACCAGTAAGTTCGGACTCACACATATCGTTCAGTATATTCTGTTTGTGGCCCTGCAGGTGCTCCTCATGGATAGCCTGGTGCTATACAGCACGGCTTTCTGCTTTATTTATGTGGCTTTCCTGCTTTTCCTGCCCATTTACACCAACCGCACCTGGATTTTGCTGCTTGGCTTTGCCGTAGGCTTTTCGGTCGATATTTTCTACGACACCATGGGCATACACGCCGGGGCCAGTGTGCTGCTGGCGTATTTAAGAGCTCCCGTTTTGAACCTTCTGACGCCACGCGATGGTTATGACACCAACGACACCGTGAACATACACCTGATGGGATGGCGCTGGTTTTTGGCCTACGCCTTTATTCTGATCCTGATTCACCATACCTTTGTTTTTTTTATGGAGGTATTCACCTTGCGGGAGGCGTGGTTCACATTAGTTAAAATAATAACAAGCACGCTCTATACCACAGTAGGCATGTTAATTATTCAACTTCTTTTCTTCTCGGTAAAGAGAGCGAATAGATGAATTATTTGGAAAACAGAAAGTACGTTATAAAGACTATCTTCCTGATTGTAGGCATCGTCTTCGCCATCAGGTTGTTTTACATACAGGTGGTGGACAGCAGCTACAAACAGGCGGCCGAGACAAATGCCATCAAGACCATTATCCAATACCCTTTCCGGGGCCTTATCTATGACCGGGACGGGAAACTGCTGGTGCAGAACACCCCCGTGTACGACCTGATGGTGGTGCCCAAAGAAGCAAAGCAACTAGACACGCTGCGCCTCTGCCAGTTGCTTAACATGCCGCTGGAAGATGCCCGCGATCGCCTGCAAAAGGCCAGAGCCTACTCCTGGGTAAAACCCTCTATTTTTTTCCAGAAGCTAAGCACCCAGGATTTTGCCCAAATCCAGGATAACCTGATCGATTTCCCGGGTTTTTACATCAATGCCCGCACTATGCGCGGTTACCCGCACCAGAGCTTAGCACACGCACTGGGCTATATTGCCGAGATCAGCCCCAAACAGCTGGCCGACACCTCCTACCGGGGCTACCGCCCAGGCGACTACATAGGCAAGAGCGGCATAGAGCTGGAATACGAGAAGTACCTGATGGGTAAGCGTGGGGTAAAGTATAAAATGGTAAATGTGCGCGGCATCGAGAAAGGCTCCTTTAAGGATGGCGCCTACGATACACTGGCCATTGCCGGGCAGAACCTGGTGAGCACCATAGACCTGGACCTGCAGGCCTACGGAGAGCACCTGATGAACGGCGCCAAGGGCAGTATTGTGGCTATAGAGCCCGCTACCGGCGAAATACTGGCCTACGTCTCCGCACCGTATTACGACCCCAACCTGCTGACGGGGAAAGAGTATGGCGCCAACTACATGGCCTTGCTGAGCGACAAGGACAAGACCATGTTCAACCGCCCGATCATGGCCGACCAGAACCCGCCCGGCTCCATCTTTAAGCTCACGCAGGCGCTTATTGCACTCGAAGAAGGCGTAATCAACCCCAAAACGCAGTATGCCTGTATCAGATCGTTGGTTAACTGCCACAATCACCCTTCGCCGCTGGATTTGTATGGGGCCATACAGCACTCCTGTAACCCGTACTTTTACCAGGCTTACCGGGCACTTATAAACCAGGGCAAATCTAAAAACACCTTCCGCGACACCTCTATCGGGCTGGCCGAATGGCGGGAGCAGGTGCTGAGTTTCGGTTTTGGCAAGAAACTGGGCATCGATTTGCCAAACGAAAAAACGGGCATCATTGCCTCACCGGCCCTGTATGACAGGGTATACGGCCAGAATCGCTGGAAATACTCTACCATTTACTCCTTGAGCATAGGCCAGGGAGAGCTGGGGGTAACGCCACTGCAAATGGCAAACTTTATGGCGACCATCGCCAACAGGGGCTACTACATAGACCCACATATTATCAGAGCTGTTGGAGACGACGGCAAACCACTGCCCGAGTACCAAAAGAAAAACTACACGACTGTGGATGCCCGCCATTTCGACCCGATCATTGAAGGCATGGCAGCGGTGGTGCAGTCAGGTACGGCCCGCAGAGCCAACCTGCAGAAAGTAGGCATTACGGTTTGCGGGAAAACGGGCACGGCACAAAACCCGCAGGGGGCTGACCATGCCGTGTTCGTGGCCTTCGCCCCAAAAGAAGACCCTAAAATTGCCATTGTGGTGTATGTGGAACACGGGAAGTGGGGAGGCCAGTCGGCCGCTCCCATAGCCGGCCTGATGATAGAGAAGTACCTGACAGACACCGTGACCATGAAAGAGCAGGAGAAATGGGTGCTGAGCCGGGAATACATGAACATCAAATCGAAATAGGCCATGGGTGTTGAGACGAGAGCATCAAAATATCAGGTTGTTACTCCCAGCAGCAAGCGCACCTCGCGCCGCATTACCAGCAACCTCGACTGGCTGACCATATTGCTGTACCTGCTGCTCGTGGGCCTGGGCTGGATGAACATCTATGCCGCCGTGTACAGCCCAGACAATATCGTGAACATCTTCAGCTTCGATATCAACTCAGGCAAACAGCTGGTCTGGATCGGGACCTCGGTGCTGCTCATCATTATTCTGCTGGTGGTTGACTATAAAATTTACGAGCACCTGGCCTACCCTATTTATGGCTTCGTGATCCTGCTGCTGCTCTTTACACTGGCGGTGGCTAACCCGATAGCCGGCTCCAGGTCGTGGCTCGACCTGGGGGGAGGCGTGCGCCTGCAGCCGGCCGAGCTGGCCAAGTTTGCCACCGCCCTGGCGGCCTCCAGGTTCCTGAGCAGTGCCAGCCTACGGCAACAGCAGTTCAAAGACCACATGATCCTGGCCGCTATTACCCTGGTACCACCGGCTATTATTGTGCTTCAGAACGAAACAGGCTCTGCGCTTGTGTTTGCTGCTTTTGTGCTGGCCTATTTCCGTGAGGGCATGTCGCCGCTGATTCTGATTATCGGGGGAGCCGCCGCTTTTATCTTTATCATGACGCTGCTGGTGCCCAAGCTGTACCTCATTATAGGCATAACGGCCGTGATGGCCCTGGCCACCTGGCTGGACTACCGCCTGCTAAAGCGGTTTAAAACCATGATCGCCCTGCTGCTGCTGATTGTGGGGATGATCTTTAGCGTAGACTATTTCGTGAACGACATCCTGCAGCCGCACCAGCAGAACCGCATCAAGGCCCTTATTAACCCGGAGGCAGACCCGCTGGGCTATGGTTGGAACGTAACACAGTCTAAAATTGCCATTGGCTCCGGTGGCTTTTGGGGCAAAGGCTTCCTGGAAGGAACGCAGACCAAATTCGACTTCGTGCCGGAGCAAAGTACCGACTTTATTTTCTGCACCATTGGCGAGGAGCACGGCTGGATAGGCAGCACCCTCCTGATCGCGCTGTTCATGCTGCTGCTCATCCGCATCGTTACCATTGCCGAGCGGCAGAAGTCCATTTTCGGGCGCACCTATGGCTACTGTGTGGCCTCCATTATCTTTTTTCACTTTCTGGTGAACGTGGGCATGACTATCGGCCTGGCTCCGGTCGTAGGCATTCCGCTTCCCTTCTTCAGCTACGGCGGTTCCTCGCTCTGGTCCTTCACCATCCTGCTCTTTATCCTGCTGGCCATCGATGCGAATAAGACGCAGGAGCTGGTGAGGTAGCGACAGCAGCAACATCAGCAGCGTACAACAGGTCTAAAGGAGCATTTTCATTAGAATAATTTATTTGTGCGATAGAGAGCCTTTCTGACTTTGCCCCTTTGTCTTCCTGGAAGGATCTTGTGGGCGAGAGGCAACAACAGAAGCTTGTTGTCTGAGTTAGCATAGTCTCTGATACAGCTGTGACAGCAGAGGCTTTTTATTTCATTGCCGGTGTCTTTGTTCTTTTTGTCTTGATACAAAAAGAACCAAAAAATCAAGACGATTTTGAACTCGCTGAACGCTCAAACAAAAAATCGTCACTTTCTGCACTTGGCAACTTTATCTGCCTCGTAGCTACCCGCCGCAATACATTCATTGTGGGCTGCTACCGCACAACTTGGGTTAAAATAATTTCTAAATCACAGATTAACCGGATTTCACCGATTAAATTTAAAATCATTTAAATACTGAAAATCCTCTAATCCTGAAAATCATGATTCAGACAAACCAGCAGCAGGAGCATCAGCAATTCATTAACACTCCGGAGGGCCTTTCCCATTAGAATAATCACTCCTCAAAAGCGACTCTTCACTCTTAACTTTAAACTTTTAACTATAGCAGGAGTATCCCCCACAAGGAGACGGCTGCCACCAGCACCCAGAGCGTGAGGCCCAGGAGCAGAGGACGCCAGCCTGCGGATTTTATCTTTTCAAGAGACAAGCCAGCTCCCACTAAAAACAACGTAATTGTTAACCCCGCTTCTGAAACCATGGCTACCGGCCGGCCAAGCTCTGCGGCCACTGGCAGGTAGCCGTGCAGGAGCATGGCAAGCACAAACAACCCGATAAACCACGGCAACTCCACCTTTTGGTTACCCACCCGAAAGGCAAAAGAAGAAACAAAGGCAACTGGCACAATCCATAAGGCACGGACAAGCTTAACGGTAGTAGCCACCTCCAAAGCTTCTGCTCCAAAGGCGCTGGCGGCCCCTATTACCGAACTTGTATCGTGTATGGCTATGGCGCTCCACAAGCCAAACTGAAACTGGCTGAGCTGCAGGTAGTGGCCCAGCACCGGGAAAATGAGAAGGGCCACGGCGTTCAGCAGAAAAACAGTGCCTAGCGAAACCGACATTTCCTTTTCGTTGACCCGCAGCACCGGCGCCAGCGCCGCAATGGCGCTCCCGCCACAGATAGCAGTACCAGAAGCGATCAGATGCGACACTTTAGGCCCCAGATGCAGCAGTTTCCCGATAGCAGCTCCCAGCAAAAGGGTTATCAGCACTGAAAGCAATGTAATTCCGAGTCCCTGCTTAGCGGCAGCCAGAGCCCCAGCCGCATTTATCCCAAAGCCCAGCCCTACCACCGATGCCTTCAGCAGCCAGTTGATAACCTTTTGGTTATGGCGCTCAAACGGGTGGCCCAGCAGAACCGAAAAGCAGAAGCCAAGCACCAGCGCCACCGGAGCACACACCGCCGGGCTGAGACATAGCAGCAAAGCCGCTGCAAAAGTAAGCCTGTGCACTATCTCCGGACATCCTGCTAAACGCTTCATGGCTTTGTGTGATATATAAACTCTACAAAGCTCCTGCTTTGGCAGCACCTTTCCCAATCACATTACCTCATGCGGTATTACTTTAAGTTATATTGTGTTACGCAAAAGCGTTTAAAAATCTGGATTAATCTGGAAGCTTGCCCATGCAGGGTGATAAATTGGAAGGAGCGGTAGATATCAATTCCTTTGATATCGATAATACTCAATTTGTTCTGCTGCAGTTCCTCTTCAATGGAGTGGATAGACAGGAAGGCGGCACAGTCGGCATGGAGCAGGTACTGTTTAATGCTTTCGGTGCTGTCTAGCTGTATTTCTATGAGCAGGTCTTTGGGGTGAATGCCCGCTTTGGAGAGTTCATTGTAAATAACATCAAGCGTGCCGGAGCCGTGTTCCCGCAAGATGAGCGGCAGGGTGAGCAGGTGCTCCGGCTTGATCTCATTTTTTCTGGCGAGCCTGCCATTGGAGCGGGTTACGAGCACAATCTCGTCTTTCACGAAAGGCTCGTACATGATCTGCGGGTGGTGCGAAATACCTTCCACAATGGCGATATCGATCTCCTCGTGTATCAGCTGGTGCTCTATCTGCTCGCTGTTTCCGGTAGTAAAGGTAAAGTGAATGGCAGGGTGGGCCGATTTGAAACGCGCCAGAATCCGGGGCAGCACGTACTGCGCCAGCGTGGTACTGGCCCCGATGTGAATGTTGCCGCCGGAGGTATTCGTCAGCTGCACCAGGTCGTTTTCCAGAGTTGCATAGATTTGAAAAATCTTTTGGGCATGCTCCAGCAAAATTTGTCCGGCAGGGGTAATGGAGATACTGTTGCCCTGCCGCTTAAACAGGCCTACCCCCAACTGCTGCTCCAACTCGTTGATATGCTTGGTTACGGCAGGCTGTGTTATGAACAGCTCGTTGGCAGCTTTGGTGAAGCTGAGTTTGCGGGCAACGGTGTAAAACACTTTCAGTCGGAAGTCGAAGATCATGGTGCAAGATAAGCAGCAGAATTGACGTGGCGTAAAAAGTGCAGTAGTATGTATAGAGCCAGGGGAGATTTCAGATAAAAGTTGATCAGCAGCAGGTGCTGCAAAGTAACCGAAGGGGCTTTTTGAGTAGAAAAGTGACGATATGGCGCCTACTGACGTAAGAAGTTTGCGTTATAAATAAGGCCCTGTAAATATTTGATTTACAGGGCCTTATTTATAAATTCTGTACCAGGAGCGGGTATGCAACAATACATATAATGCATTAAAAATCAAATACTTGTCAAGGCTTTTAAAACAACAAGTAACAAACTGGTAACAAAAACGCATAAAGTAACAGAAAATACTGCTTTTTATTTCCTCTATTAATATGCTTGAATATCAAGTTTTACCTAATCCCTCCATTTCAATTTTATCAAACTTGGCGTTTAGGCGCTCGTGTTCCTGCTTTGATAAAGGTATGCACATAGAGCTTTGATAAAACTAAAGTGCATTTGCCACATCTTCAGATTTGGGTTATCTACCCGCCACAAGATAAATTTTTCTTCTTTAGATCAAGGTGCTTTGATTTCAAATATTATTACCTCAGATTTGCGGTTTCTTTATTGTTTTATCCTATGCTCTTCAACTCTTTCGAGTTCCTTGTCTTCTTCCCGACAGTTGTTCTGCTTTACTTCCTGCTTCCCCACCGGTTCAGATGGCTGATGCTGCTGATTGCCAGCTACACCTTTTACATGTTCTGGCGCGTGGATTATGCCCTGCTGCTGGTGATCTCCACCTTCCTGGACTACTTTTGCAGCAACATGATGGATCGGTACGAGGAGAAGGAGAAAAAGAAACCGTGGCTCTGGTTCAGCCTCATCACCAACCTGGGGATTCTGTTCCTCTTCAAGTACTACAACTTTTTCAACACGGCTGCCAGGGATCTGGCACAGGTGTTGGACGTTCCCTATGCCGCCCCGGCCTTTGAGCTACTTCTGCCCATGGGTATCTCCTTCTACACCTTCCAGACCATGAGCTACTCGATTGATGTGTACTATGGCAGGATCAAGGCAGAGAAGCACTTTGGCATCTTTGCCCTCTTCGTTACCTTTTTCCCTCAGCTTGTGGCCGGGCCGATTGAAAGGGCCGGCAATCTTCTGTCTCAACTCAGGGAAAGGCACGAGTTCAACTACCAGCGTGCGACGGATGGCCTCAAGCTCATGGCCTGGGGCCTGTTCAAGAAGGTGGTCATCGCAGACCGGCTGGCCGTGATGGTCAACCAGGTGTACAACAACCCGACGGACTATGAGGGCATCCCCCTTATCATCGCCACCGTGTTCTTCGCCTTCCAGATCTACTGCGACTTCTCTGGCTACTCGGACATTGCCATCGGGGCGGCCCAGGTGATGGGCTTCCGGCTCATGGAGAACTTCCGCAGGCCTTACTTCTCCAAGTCTATCCGTGAGTTCTGGGGCCGCTGGCACATCTCCCTCTCCACCTGGTTCCGTGATTACCTCTATATTCCCCTTGGTGGTAACCGGGTGCTGAAGTGGCGCTGGTACTATAACCTTTTTATCGTGTTCCTGGTGAGCGGGGTATGGCACGGGGCCAACTGGACGTTTATCGTGTGGGGTGCCCTGCACGGCTTCTACCAGGTCTTCGGCCTTATGACCGCTAAAAAAAGAGATATGTTGGTGCAAAGGCTAGGTCTCAACAGACATGAAGGCTTCTACAGGTGCCTACAAGTGGGCACCACTTTCTCACTGGTGTGCCTGGCCTGGGTTTTCTTTAGGGCCAATAGCATCTCGGACGCTTGGTATATAATAAATCACTTTAATTTCAATAATTACCAAATCTATAAAGTAGTGAGAAACTCTGTTCTATATCTTGGATTACCACAATGGAAATTTATACTTACATGCATCGGTATTTTATTCCTCCTAATTGTAGAGTTCAAAACTAGGCATAAGCCTACACCAGCAACTTCTTTGAATACCTATCCTATTATAATCCGCTGGGCTAGTTTTTATATGTTCTTATTACTAATCCTAGTTTTTGGATATTTTGAAACTAATGTATTTATCTATTTCCAGTTTTAACTATGCTTTCTTCCTCTTTTATAAAGCCACTATTTTTTTTAATCATATTCTATTTCTTAGGAACAGCCTTTGATTATATTCTAGAGTTCGGAGTGAGTAACTCCTCCTATTCACAAGTAGGAAAAGTAAATCTAATTTTTCGCAAGAAGGTGGATACCGATTTGATTATTTTTGGTTCATCTGTAGCTGAAGTAGGTTTCAATACTCCAGTATTAGATCAAGAATTGAGTCTATCTACATTTAATGGAGCTCTTGATGGAACAAGATTTCAGCAATATAAGTGTTTAGTAAAAGAAATAAATACTTACAGTGAAAACATTAAATATGTTGTATTTGGAGTAACATATTTTGATTTTATGAAAACAACACAGCTAACAGAACCAATTCGATTCTATCCTCATCTAAGAAACGAGAATGTTTTCAAGGCACTCTACGAGATTGATTCTAATCTAACACTTAAAATGAAGTATGTTCCTTTTTATGGCTATACTCAATATACACATGTATATTATCAAAACGCTGCAAAAGGCTTCCTAAATTACTTGACACAAAATGCAGGTATTACTATAGACTCGTTAAAAGGTTTTGTACCTCATGATACAAAATGGAATGTTGACACAACCAAAGCGATAGATTTTGCAGAAATTACACATTCACATGAGCTTTTAGAAGATTTCAGGCTGATTAAGGAAGAGTTAAACAAAAACGGGCGAAAAGTAATAGTAGTATTTATGCCTATGCACATTTCAGGGCAAAGAAGATTTACAAACTTAGATGATATCATACAAAAGGCAAGTTCTCTTGCCGACTCTGGACTATTCTTTGACTATTCAAAGTCAACTATATGTGATAGCACAGAATTCTTTTATAATCAAAATCATTTAAATAAAAGAGGAGCGACAATTTTCACAAAGCGCTTTGCAAAAGAAATAAAAAGTAAAATCGAGATTTAAGTTGATAGAAAGAATTGAGTAGTAAAACAATATCATATCTCAATAATTAATCTTATAATCCTTTAACATATTAATCATTACGCTTAGCTTATATAGTAAGAAATAAATATGGTTCACTAATAAAGGGCTAGCAACTCTGTCCGTGTAATTCTTACATTCTCAGTCTGCTTTATCTTCTGCATCAGCTTCAAATACTTCTTAGTTGGCTTGCCTGCATAGTGGCTTTTAAAATGCTTTTGGTATAGCTGCTCATAGAGCTTATCTGTTCCATATATCTTATCAAACAGAGTATTTAGTTTTCTGGCTTTATGGCTGTAGGTCTGCGATTCATACATACAGCCTGTATAGGCTTCACGGTGCAGGAACCGTTCACCTACAGAATAGAGCTTTCTGCACCGTTTGCCGGTATGAGGGCAAAGAAAATACCACACCACCCCTTTACCAATGTTAGAGGGTACAGAAACTAAACCTACTGTATAATTTACTGGCTTATCTCTGTGCTTGTAATCCAGTTCTAGGTAAGGGCCATCGGTGCGGGTGTTTACTCTAATACTTATACTGCCTGTTTCTCTGCCGTTGGTGCTCCAGCTTAAAGTACCTGCTTTATACTGATCTGGCTTTAAGTAGCCCCACTCTCTGAGCTTCATTATAGAAACGGCTATTACATTATCATACAAGGTCGGGAATGTTGGAAATTTTGCCATTTTGCAGGAGTTTTTGCTGAAAATTATAACCTAAATCTTTAGGGAACTTTGGCAGTCTTTCACTGTTTTTTCACTGTTATTGTTCCCCCTTTTCTTTTTTATTGGCTGCAGGTAAAAATCTTTAACATGCGGTATTAGGTTTTACAGGCAGGACTTAAGCAGATGCCCCCCTGCCATAAAAAAACTTTCACCATTGCACGCACACACAAGGGCTTACCATGCGGTATAGCTTTAGGAGCAGGAAAAGTAACTAACCTCCCCCCTATACATGAGCAAATGTTAAGTTCTGCTAAGTTGTTAGCTGCTTTTGCCTTACCTATAGCTTTGCTTTGCTCTGGCTACTTTCTTATTTAGCTCCTGAAGCAGCTCAGGCGTTTCTGTGTAAATGCTGCTACTAGACAGCTGCTTAAGTGTCTTTTTAAGGTTTGAATAGTAGGCAGCATGTTTAAAGGTGTTTTGCTCTCTTAGTACCTCCACATGATGCAGGATTGCCTCTAAGCCTTTTTCCTGTATTGCTAAACCTAGTAGCTGCTTTAAATAATCATCAGGGGTGTTTATCTTTCTGGTATCCATATTTAACAATCCTTTCTTTTCTATTACACTATACTCTCTATACCAACGGTCATACATGCCCATATAAAAGCTTTCATCTGTCAGGGTGTCGGGTGTTATGGCTGCCTGATTAAACTGCTTTGGCAGGCGTTGCATATAGCATACCTCATACCTTAGCAGGTGTTTACCCTGATACACTTCAGGTATAGCCACTCCTGTACTTTTACATTCTGCAACTTTGTTGTAAAACTTCTTACTCCTGAGCTTATTCTGATAGCTTATACTCTTTGGCTGTGTAAGGCGGTTATAGTAGCTGCTTTGCCCCAAATAAGGATAGTACAGCTCTGGCTTATATTGGGTTATCAGGTTCAGTCCAAAATCTACCCTTGATACATTGGCTTTCTGTATAGGCAGGTGCAATGTATCGGCCATCATTTCAAATGCCCGCTTACAGTCTCCTCTGTTCAGAGTGTGCAGATTAGTACCAGCATAAAACTTAGGTAAACTACCTGTTATGCTTATACCATACCCTGATACACATACTCTTAAATTACCTGCATTGCCTGTAACATAAGTTTGCCCGCTGTGCTCCTTATAGGTTTCTGATAGGTTGGTAAGGTAGGGCAGGCAGTCTACTAATTTACTGCCTGCCTGCTCCTGGCTTATGAATAGCTTAGTAGTATCATACATTGCTTTTGATAAAATCTATCAATGTGTACCACTTACTATAAAGCACTTTCATAATTATAGAAAGGCTTTGCCTGTGCTCTCAGGCTTTGCAGTTCCTTATCTAAATGCCCATCTATCAAATTAGGATAATAGGCCGTTACCAGGTTCCTGCCATTAATGAAAACAAGTACTTCAACCCGGGTAAGGTCTGCATTGGCTATAAACAGGTAGCAATCATTCCTGAAAGGGAACAGCGGGTTTGGCTCTCTGTTGCTCAGTAGCCTGTTAGCATTAGGATAGCCATAGCCATATTCAGGAAAATCTGTATCCTCAAAGTAGATGCTGGAAAGATTTAACTTACCGTTAGATAGCGCCCATTCTGACAACCGCTTGCTATTTGCCTTTATAAACTCTCTGGCAGGTAGCTTGTATAGGTACATTTGCCCTTTGTTATTAACAAAATCCTTCAAACCAGTATAGCCTGTAGGATTAGCAAAAGCGGTGCAATCTAAACGGCTTTTTGCTTTTATACCATGCTTAGCCTTTATATCATCAGGTAGGCATTCAAACAAATAATAGGTTGCTATCATCTTACACCTCCCATCTTTTTGAGTGTGATGTAAGTCTGTGCCTGCTCCTCTAAATCGGCCTGATCTAAGGGCTTTGTAGGATTCCTTTGCAGCCATTGGTCTACCTCAGCCTTATTAAAGTAGATGTGCTTACCCTGTGGCTTAAAATGAGGTATACCCGCTGTAGATGTTAGCTTATACAGGTAGCTCTTAGATAAGCCTGTATAGCTTGCCGCCTCATCAAAATTCAATACAATCTTTTGGCTAAGGAGCAATGTTTCTATGTTCCTTTGCCTCTCATCAATCCGCTGTAAATATTCAGCTATGGTACTTTCTCTTTTTTCCATTACTACTAATTTTAAAAGTTAGTGAAATGGATAGCTATCCTATGTCTGTTATAACATTACAAACATAAGCAAGCAAAGAAAGTAACTTGTTCTAACTGTTCTAATGGAACAAAATAAGAACTCTGGAACTCTTTATAATTTAGATTTGATCTTGAAAATGGGGATATGGTGAAATTTATCCCTATAAATATCGCCTTTTGCCAGTTCTCCAGGCTGGAAATTCCTTGATGTTAAATCTGTTCCAAACTCAGTGTTAAAAGCATTAGCTATTTGATTCGCTGAAAGGACAAGTTTTAGATATCCCTTCTTTTTTAACTCAGAACATAAAGCTTGTAAAGTCCTGCCTTTAGGTTCTTCTAACCATTGGCCTGTATCTGAAATGTATTCTGAAATAGTATTTAAAATAATATCTGCCTGTTCTTTATCTATAAATAAATCTTTCCAAGTATAGTTTACATGACTACTCATCAACTCTTCTACAATTTTAGGCATACTCTCAGAGTTAATTTTCAAGCCTGGTTCACTATTCTTAGATTCTTGCTGCCCTTTAAACCAAACAAGCCATTTGTAGAAGTTAGACCTTAAAATATATCTAAAAGGAGCTTTTTGTTCTTTCTCAAATTCTATCCCTGCATCATCAAGATCTGTAGTGAAATGAAAAACAAAAATTTCCATTTGTTTACTATCAACCGTTGCTGATAAGTAGGTGTCTACTTCTGATTTTGTTAGCTCAAATCTACCATCATATCCAGTATTTAGTGCACTTGTAATTATTTCCTCATGTTCAGACCTTATTGTGTCTAGGATATGCTTATAACCACTAATATTATAGTCTAAGAATTCCTCTTTTAATAGACTTTCATTATACTCTTCTAAAAAATTGCGTTTTAAGGCATCAAAAGCTATATCCAGATAATATAAAAAGGCTTTATGCTGCTGTGTTGCAATTTTCCCAAAGTCTTCCTCACTAATTTCTTTCTTAAGGAACAATGAAATAAGGTTAAAAGGCTCTATTTTTCCATTTGCCCAATCCTGATAGGTATACTTTGCTATATCCATATCTAGAAATTCAAGTCCGGTAAAGCGTTTACAGCCTGTGTCTTTCTCTCATCTGCTATGCTGAGGTACTTCTGAGTGTGCTGTATAGAAGTGTGCCCTAAGAGCTTAGAAAGGGTTTTAATGTCATAACCTAAGAGTAGGATATTGGTAGCAAAGGAATGGCGGGCACTGTGCCATGTTATGCGCTTATCTATGCCCGCCCGCTTTACCCAATTCTTTATAGTTTTGGCTGAGCCTTCAAAAGAGGGTAAAGGAAATACAAGGTCTTTGCCATTACCCCGCTCCCCTATAAGGGCTATGGCATTCTTATTGAGACTAAGGCGGTTTACCTCCTGTGTCTTATTCTGCTTAATGGCAAGCTCAGTACCGCTTATATCCTGCCATTGCAGGGCTTTTATATCTCCAAACCTTAAACCGGTATTGCAGGAAAATAGAAAGGCTCTTTTTATTACCTCGTTGCCACATGAGGTTTTGTAAAGCAGGCTTACCTCCTCCAGGCTCAGCACACCTTTATTCATGCCCCCGCCTTTGAACTTCAGGTTTTCAGGCAGCGGGCTTTTGGAAAACAGATTTTCCCTAATGGCATGCTTTACTACTTTCTTAAAGCGGTTATAGTAGGTCTGTGGGCCTTCACCTGTTAGCTTTGCCTCTAGGTAATCTTTGTAGCCTAGAATCAGGTTTTGGGTAAGATCTTTACAGGATAGCTTTTCTTTGCCGTGTGCCTCCTTCAGGTAGGTTTTAAATTTGTTCAGGCTGGCAGACAGAACCCTGTTATCAGCTTTGGTGTAGGTCGTGATGTAAGCCTGATAGAACTTTATAAAATCGGTTGAGCTTAGGCTCTTTGATTGCAGGTCAAAATTTCCCAGCAGTACCTCCTCTGTTCTTTTGGCCTTTATCCTTTGTGCAAGTTCTAAAGTAGCCTGATTAGACTGTTTGTCTAAGGCTGTTTTAGGCTTATCCATTAAATAGAGCTTTAAAAACTCATACTGCCTTTCCCCTGCATTGTAGTAATCCAGGTACAGGCTCAGGTTTCCATTAGTCAGCTTTTTCTCTCTAAGCCTTACAGGTTCTTTTGTGGCTTTCTTTTTCACTTGCTATGCTTTTGTATTCACTTGTTATCAAATATAATAAAATAGTTGATAGGCTATGTTACCCGAGTAACAAACGAGTAACAAAAAGTAACAAAACATGAGCTAAACAAAGGAAAGTAAGAAAGGGCTGAAAATGAAAAAACCCGCTCAAACAGTGTTTAAAGCGGGTTTTTCTTTTCTGTTGGTTTCCCTTTTTGAGGGGTTCTGTACCAGGAGCGGGAATCGAACCCGCACGAGCTTGCGCTCACAAGATTTTAAGTCTTGCGTGTCTACCAGTTCCACCATCCCGGCAGCCATTCGGAGCAAGGTCCGAAGTGGTTTCCTTAAAAAACAAAGACGTTGTTCAGCACAACGTCTTTATCTTACATTTTACTTGAGCGGGAGACGAGGTTCGAACTCGCGACCTCGACCTTGGCAAGGTCGCGCTCTACCAACTGAGCTACTCCCGCTTTTAGTCATTTCCTAAACCGTTCTAATGATTTAGTGATGCAAAGATATAGACAAAATCTCACTTGTCAAGAGTCTGGGCAAAAAATTTCTTCACTTTTTCGTTTTTCGCTGATTTTCAGGAAGAAAAATTTAGCGACACCGCCATTACCTTGCCTCCACCAGGTAGCAAGGCAAATTATTCTAATGAAATCGGCCTTCTAGTGAGATTTTAGATGCTAGCTTTATTACCTGAATCGGGACATGAAGAGGCTTCACCAAATCCAAAACTAGAAATACAAAATTAGAATTCTCGAAATAGGATCGTACTGCCCCTTACAGATGCATTTCCGGGCCTTTTTCAGCTGGAAGCTGCTGAAGCGGTTCTGACAGCTTCAGCTAGCAGGCCGCCCATAATTACTAATCTGGCGCAGCCTGTCAATTATTCTAATGAAAAAGGCCTTCCAGGGCTTGCTTGTGCCTGAAATGCCTTGCCTCTGTTACCGTACCTTGTCTTTCTTCTTCTTATCCAGCAGCAGCTTGAGCTCATTTAGCTTCAGGAGCGCCTCTACCGGGGTTATGGTGTTTATGTCGAGCTGCTCCACCGTTTCCTTCAGGCGCTGCAGCTGCGGGTCCTGGGCCTCGAACATGCTGAGCTGGTAGCTGCTCTTGGGCAGGGCCTGCATGTCGGGCTGCTGCTCGGGGTGCGAGATCTTGTCCTGCTCCAGGTGATGCATGATCTCGTTGGCCCGAAGCACCACGCTGTTGGGCATACCGGCCATCTGCGCCACATGAATACCAAAGCTGTGCTCACTGCCGCCCTCCACGAGCTTGCGCATAAACAGGATCTTGCCGTTCGCCTCCTTCACCGACACATTGTAGTTCTTCACACGCGGCAAGTCTTCGGCCAGCTGGTTGAGTTCGTGGTAATGCGTGGCAAACAAGGTCTTGCCTTTGCATTTGGGGTGATTGTGCAGGTGCTCCACAATGGCCCAGGCAATGGAAATACCATCGTAGGTGCTGGTGCCTCGGCCGATCTCGTCCATCAGCACCAGGCTGCGGTCCGAGAGGTTGTTCAGGATGCTGGCTGTCTCCGTCATCTCCACCATAAACGTAGACTCGCCTTTGGAAAGGTTATCGGAAGCCCCCACGCGTGTAAAGATCTTATCGATAATACCTAAAGTAGCTGCCTCTGCAGGTACAAAAGAACCGATCTGGGCCATCAGCACGATCAGGGCTGTCTGGCGCAGCAGGGCGCTTTTTCCGGCCATGTTAGGCCCCGTAATAATAATGATCTGCTGCACCTCGTTGTCGAGGTAAATATCGTTGGGCACGTAGCTCTCGCCCAGCGGCAGCTGCTTCTCTATCACCGGGTGGCGACCTTTTTTGATGTCAAGCACGTGTGCTTCGCTTACCTCGGGCTTCACGTAGTTATTTGTTAACGCGATGCTGGCAAAGGAGCTAAGGCAGTCGATGATGCCGACCACACGGGCATTCTGCTGTACCTGCGCCACAAAGTCCACGGCGTAGAGCACCAGTTCGTTAAAAAGGCTGAACTCGATGGTGTAGATGCGTTCCTCGGCATTCAGAATCTTCTCCTCATAGGTTTTGAGTTCTTCGGTGATGTAGCGTTCTGCGTTCACCAGTGTCTGCTTCCGTATCCAGGAGGCGGGCACCTTGTCCTTGTGTGCGTGTGTTACTTCCAGGTAGTAGCCGAACACTTTGTTGTAAGCTATTTTTAGGGAGCTGATGCCGGTGTTCTTCATCTCGCGCTGCTGCAGTTGCGCCAGGTAATCTTTGCCCGAGAAAGCGATGGCCCGCAGCTCGTCCAGCTCCTCGTGCACCCCTTCGTTGATCATGTTGCCCTGGTTGGTGAGCATCGGGGCATCGGGGCGCAGTATTTTCTTGATCTCCTGCCGCAGCCCGTCGCAGGGGGCTAATTGGGCGGCCAGCTTCTGCAGGGCGGGGATATCGCTCATGGCGAGGCTTTGCTGGATCGGCTCAATGGCATCGAGGGCTTTTACCAGTTGCATCAGCTCCCGGGGGTTTACGCGGCGCACGGCCACCTTCGAGATCAGGCGTTCCAGGTCGTTTATCTGCTTCAGGTGGTGCGTCAGTTCGCCCAGCAGTTCGCTGTGCTGCGTCAGCGCCTCCACGGTGTTGAGGCGGCGTTTTATCTGGGCTACATCCTTCAGCGGCAGCACCACCCACTTCTTCATCAGCCTCGCCCCCATTGGCGTCACGGTCTGGTCGAGCACCTGAATGAGCGGCACCCCCTCCTGATGCTGCGTAAAAATCAGTTCCAGGTTACGTACTGTAAATCGGTCGAGCCACACGTACTTGTCTTCTTCGAGGCGGGAGAGGGTGGCGATGTGGCTGACTTCCTTGTGGTGCGTTTCAGAAAGATAATGCAAAATAGCACCTGCCGAGATAATAGCTGCCGACATGCCTTCCACTCCAAAGCCTTTGAGCGAGGTGGTGCCGAAGTGGCGGGTCAGCGACTCGTAGGCAAAGTCGTGACTGAACACCCACTCCTCCAGCGCATAGTAGCGGAAGTCGGGGCCGTAGTTCTCAAAAAAGGTCTCTTTCTCGCGTTTGCAGAACAACACTTCGGCCGGAGAGAAACTCTGCAGCAGCTTCCCGATGTAGCTTTTATCGCCCTGGGCGGTCATATACTCGCCGGTAGAAATATCGAGGAAGGAGATGCCGGTTTCGTTTTTGCCGAAATGGATGGCCGCCAGGTAGTTATTGCTGCGCCGCTCCAGCACCTGATCGTTAAACGACACGCCGGGTGTTACCAGCTCCGTTACGCCCCGCTTCACAATGCCTTTCACCGACTTCGGATCTTCTAGCTGGTCGCAGATGGCTACGCGCTCGCCCGCCCGCACCAGCTTGGGCAGGTAGGTATCGAGGGAGTGGTGCGGGAAACCGGCCAGCGCCGTTTCGGAGGCAGAGCCGTTACCGCGCTTGGTGAGCACAATGTCGAGAATTTTACTGGCCCGGATGGCATCTTCGCCAAAGGTCTCGTAAAAATCGCCTACCCTGAAGAGCAGCAGCGCGCCCGGATGCTTCGCCTTAATGGCGTTGTACTGCTTCATCAGCGGGGTTACGGTACTGTTATCTCCACCTTTCATGCGATTGATTGTTGGTTGTTGATTGATGATTGTTGGCTGCATTTGCACAGCTTAGCTTACAAAGATAACAGGCTTACAGGAGCATCGGAATGAAATGAGGGGTTTTTGAGGGAAATTATTCGAATGAAAATGGTCTTCCGGAGGCGCTGCTCCTTCTGGTGCTGCTGCTTGTCTGAATCAGAATTTACAGCCTGGGCGACATGAGGAGAATTGAATTTTGACAGATGAGGTAGTTACAAAAGGAGCAGCAGCACCAGAAGGAGCAGAAAGCTCCGGAAGGCCATTTTCATTCGAATAATTTATCAGTTGCCAGGCTGCTCCTTTTCCTTCCCTACAGGATTATGATTTCTCCCCTGTTCCCCTGACCTTTGCAGCATGTAGCTGTGCCAATGGCCGCTACATCGTTTATCAAAAAGAAGCCTCGTGTCTTACCTCTGGATACTCGTGTCTTCTAAAACCTGTGCCTTTTAACCATGCGAAAACTCTCGATGGAGGAACTCAACCGCGATTCGGTGGAGGACTTCCGAAGCAAAGAAAAACTGCCGCTCACGCTGATCCTGGACAATGTGCGCAGCCTCAATAACGTGGGCTCGGTGTTCCGGACAGCCGACGCCTTCATGGTGGAGAAGATTTACCTCTGCGGCATTACCGGCACGCCACCTCACCGCGACATAGAGAAAACAGCGTTGGGTGCCACCGAATCAGTAGCATGGGAACATGTGCCCAATACTTTGGACCTGACCAGGCAGCTGCAGGCGCAGGGTTACAAGGTGGTGGCGGTGGAGCAGGCCGAGAACAGCACCAAGCTGCACGAGTTTGTGCCGGAGCCGGAGCAGCGCTATGCCTTTGTGCTGGGCAACGAGGTGTTTGGCGTGGAGCAGGAAGTAGTCAGCCTTTCGGATGTGGTGCTGGAGATTCCGCAGTTCGGGACCAAACACTCGCTTAACATATCGGTAGCCACTGGTGTGGTGGTGTGGGATTTTCTGAGCAAATCGATTTCCTGATGCCTCAGCAGGATCGAAAGGTTGGTTTGTGTGCAGCAGCAGCGCTAAATGCCGCTGGAGGGGCTTTTTGATTAGAATAATTCCATCAAACCTAACAGGCAACCCCTTAGGAGCTTCTTGGGGCTGTCCACCCGCTTCTGTTGTGGGAGTCCGTAACGAAAAAACGATTTTGGCTTTCGGATTATTTCAATGAAATCAGCCCTCCAGAGCCTAATTCGCCTGCTGCTGAACTGGCTTATACCCGCCCGAACTTAGCAGTGGGCACATCAAGCGTTTTTGCCCACGTGTCACGCCTGTCACTCAGGCCCTTCTAACCTTTACAGGCCCTGAGCGGCCCGCCACCAAAAACTATCACAAAAACCTGATACGCTCGTTAAACTTATGGAGCGCTAAGCTGTCTTACTTACACAGGCTGAAGATCCAGCGGGCAGCATTTATTCCGAAACTGACCAGGTTTTGACCTTTTGCTGAACCAGAAACACCTTTTTTATTTAGCCACACCCTGCCCCTATTAGTAAAACTACAGCTCTCCCAGAGAGCTTTCTATTTTATGAAACTATGAAACTGATTTATACTTTTTTTACCTTTTGCCTCCTCCTTAGCATGCCGGGCTTACTTGCTGCACAACCACAAAGCGCAACCGGCAAGATATCGGGCACGGTGGTAGATGCTACTACCAAACAACCTGTGGGCATGGCCAGTGTGGTGCTCTTAACGCCAGACGACTCCAGCCTGGTAACTGGCGCCAACACCGACTTCGACGGACTTTTCGTGATGGAGCGCGTGCCTTTTGGCCGCTATATTATGCGCATTACGGTGGTGGGCTACCCTACGCGGTTCTCCGGCATCTCTGTTTCGCAGGGTGCGCCTGAGGTGGCGGCAGGCACCATCCGTTTAAAACCCAAGGCTACTACCCTGAGAGAGGTGGAGGTGGTGTCGCAGCGGGAGCTGGTGCAGTACGACCTGGACAAGAAAGTAGTAAACATCAGCCAGGATATTGCCGCTGAAAACGGCTCTGTGGCAGAGGCCCTGCAAAATGCGCCATCGGTGGAGGTAGACATTGACGGCAACGTGAGCATGCGTGGCAGCAGCAATGTCACAATTCTGGTAGATGGCAAGCGCACCGCCCTCGCCAACCTCAGCCTCGACCAGATTCCGGCCAACATGATCGAGCGTGTGGAGCTTATCACCAACCCTTCCTCCAAATACGACCCCGAAGGCACGGGCGGCATTATTAACCTGATCCTGAAAAAAGACAAAACATCGGGCTTCAACGGCATTGCCTCCCTTAACGCCGGCACCTACGACAACTACAACAGCTCGCTTAACCTGAACTACCGCTACAACAAGCTCTCGCTGAATGGTGGCTACGACTTCAGGCAGCGCAACCGCCCCGGCACCAGCTCCAGCTTCCGGACCACCTATCACCCGAACGGCAACAACCCCGATCGCCTGAGCTTCCTGAACCAGAACCAGAGCAGAACCAACCTCGACATTTCGCACAACATCCGGTTTGGTGTCGATTATTACCTTACGCCAAAGCATACGCTCTCGGCCTCCACCCTGCTCCGGACCAGCAAAGAAAGAGGCACCAACCGTATTCTATACCGCTTCCTGGGCGAAAGCCAGGCCCTGGACTCTGCCCAGACCCGCAACAGCACCGACCGCGAAGAGGACTTCTCGATGGACTATGTGCTAGGCTACCGCCAGACTTTCGATCGGAAGGGGCAGGAACTGACAGCCGATTTTATCTACACCAATCACCTCGAAGACGAGTTCAGCAATTTTGAGGAAGTGTACGAAGCGGCCGGCAGGCTCCCGCTGCTCCAGCACACTGGCGCCGACAACATGTTCCGCCGTATCGTCATTCAATCGGATTACGTGCACCCGATCTCCGAAAACAGTAAAATAGAAGCCGGTTACCGCACCTCCATCCAGCGCATGGACACCGACAACCTCTTCTTTAACTACGACCACACCTCTGGGCAGTGGGCCAATGATGCCGGGCGCAGCAACCACTTTGTGTTTGATGAATATGTGCATGCCCTGTACAGCAACTATAGTAACAAGTGGAACAGCATCAGCTACCAGGTAGGGCTACGGGCCGAGCAGACGAACACCACCTCGGACCAGCGCACGCAGCAGGAGGTGTACCGCAACAACTACTTCAGCCTGTTCCCCAGCGTGTTCATCACCCACGATATCGACAAAGACAACAAGCTGCAGTTCAGCTACAGCCGCCGCATCAACAGGCCCCGAAGCCGCAGCCTGAACCCATTCATCAATTACACCGATCCGCTCAACATCCGGTTTGGCAACCCAATGCTAAACCCGGAGTTTATTAACTCGCTGGAGCTGGGGCACCTGAAGTACTGGGAAAACTCCTCGCTTAACTCTACCGTTTTCTACCGGCGCACCACCAACCAGGTGCAACGTTTCCGGGAGTTCGATCCTGAAACCGGCGTAACGGCTACTTCTTTTATCAACCTGAGCACCGGTTCCAATTATGGTGTGGAGGTAGTGGCCACTCATGCCTTAACCGACTGGTGGCGCTTAAACGGCAGCATTTCCGGCTTCCGCACAGAGTTGAACGACAGCCAGGGCGACACCGAACTCAGCACCAACCAGTTTAGCTGGAACACCAAGCTCAACTCCTCCATGAACGTGTGGAAAGACCTGTCCATACAGCTATCTGCGCAGTACCGGGCCCCGATGGTAACTATACAGGGCCGTATGGAGCAGATGTACGGCGTAGACCTGGGGATAAAGAAAGACGTGCTGAAAAAGCAGGGAACCGTATCGTTGCGCGTAACAGACATTTTTGATACCAGGGAATTTAACTTTCTGAGTTTTGGCCCTAACTTCGAAATGCTGAACCGGAACAAGCGCCAGACCCAGATGGTGTATGTTGGCTTTACATACCGCATTAACCGCGAAAGCAACAACCAACGCAACCGCGACAACCAGGAAGACAGAGACGATACCAGCGATATGGAAGACGGGCTCTGAGCTGCAGCCGGGCATCTGAGGAGGTACTTCGGCAGCAGCTCAGCAGGCACTATTTCATTAGAAAAATCCGCTTGTGTGGCAGTTTTCTTATGACCTGTGTTGTGGCAGGCAACCGGGCCCGGACCAGTAAATGGCCCCGTATAAAGTTATTTTGCGGCAAGAGTGGGCCATCCAACTTTATCGTCCTTGCTTTTTTAAAATCCCATCCTTATTCAGGGCCCTTGTAACAAGCCCAGCAGCAAAACGACACCTGTCTGGCACAATTTCGCTCTGTAAATAGAGACAATTAAATAATTGTTATTTTCAAATAAAAATTTATATATTTAGACAGCGGTTTGTTTCATATATAAAGTTGGCCTCCGTAAAAAGTTTACTATTAGGCCTCACCTTATCATCCGCCACTCATGAAGTTCCCGGGTATGATCCTCCTGACCCTTGGTTTCGTATCCCTGCTGCTGGAGTTTTTAGGCGTTAACCTGGTGGTACTCAACTGCCTAAGCCAATGGGGCGGCGCTGCCAGCTGGGCTATTCGTGTTAGTGCGGTAGTGCTGGGCGCCATACTTTACTTTGTTTACCGAGACGACTAGCTCTGGAGCTTTTTTACGACGGAGAACTGCCTTTTGGAGTCATTCGTATAACAAATTGACATTAGATGCAGCATCCTGCCCCCCGGACCGACAGGCTGCTTTCTGAACCATTGAACGACCGAACAGCTATGGATGCTCCGGAATATACACCGCACTTTGTACAAATAAATGAACTCTACATCGACACCGTTGTGATCGACGATACGGAGTTTCTAACCCTCTGGTGCTTTACCCTGCTCGACGAGGAGTATAAATTCATATATCTCGGCTGCGATTTTACACAGTTTAACCAGATCCTGATCGGAGCCGGCGAAAAGGGGAAAGAGATAGCCCTGCACCTGGCCGAAGTCCTGAACAACCCCTACGAAACCCCGACGCTCATCCCGATAAAAGAGCAGTTTGAGGAATACCTGGAACTGCTGGGCTTCGACATTATCATGTACGAGCCGGTAGCTGTGGAAGACGACGCAGACGAGGAACTGGAAGATAACGACGAGTTGCCGATAGAGCAATTGTTTGGCAGCCAGCCTGATAGCACCTCCCGCAAACACCTGATCTACCAGCTCGACAAGCTTTACCCATCCAAGGTTTTTGAACCGGATAAAATGCTCCACGAGAAGTTTGTAGAGGCCTTCGAAGATGATTCGCTGGAATTGGCACAACTCTACTACGACTACCTGAACGCCATAGAGAACGGCTACTCTGAAGAAGAGGCCCGCCAAGTAGCCAGCCTGGAGCGCGACGTATTCTTCCGGATGGCCAAAAAAGCCACAGAACTGTGGAAGTAAAGCAGCTGCAGTAAAGTCTATTGCAGCTGCAGCAGCAGCCTTCGGAGCGTTGTTATATTTTCTTCTGCTTCAGGGTTTTGCGTGGTTAAATTCACTTCTTTTTTATTCCTTTAAAACAGATACCCTTTCCGTACCACCAGCAGGTTACTATCGCGGCCTTGTTCTGGTATTACATGGGCGGGCATGGGCTTTTTAACCAGTTGCGGCGGCAGGCCAATGCTCTGGTCGTAGAGGAGCAGGCGTAGTTGATCGGACTCTTTTACCCTCACCTCCAGCACAACCTCTTTGGATACAGGCAAGCCATACAGTCTGGCAAAATAGTAGGGTAGCTCTTCTGCTACTTCTACAGGTGTCAGATCCAGCGACACGCCGTTCAGGGAGGCACTATGTAAACTGTCGTTCTGTGGTTGCAGCGCCAGCTCCAGGTGTGCGGCTCCGCGCGGGGAAGACAACCTGACCTGCAGAAACCGTTCTCCCCCCGCAACAGAATCCTGCAGCACCTCCGCAAGCGGCACTGGCACGGCCACAGAGTCGGCAGCATTTAGGAGGTAGGTGCGGGAAGCAAAAGGATAGAGCGCCGTTAAGGAACCTGTAGTAGGCTTCGGGAAAAACTGACTGTTCCACTCGTCTGTTTTCTGAAAAGGAGAAACCCAGAAAGCCTCTCCGCTATCTGCATTTAAATAATAGGAAACAGAACTGTGCAACGGCTGTTGTGGCGAAGGAGCTTCGCTGCGGATGGCGATGAGAAGTTGGATGCCTCCGGCCAGCATCAGCGCAAACGGCAGCAAAGGCCACATGCGCCAGCTGTAGCTTTGCTCCAACAGGTGCAGCAAAGGCAGCAGCAAGCCAGCCAGCAGCAGGAGCAGGCCTATCATGGGCAGCGGCAACTGCAGCTCAAAAATCACGAACAGAAAGTGTACATAAGGCATCAGCATAAAAACAGCCGGCAGGGCTGCCACCAGCAGAATCAGCACGGTGCCCCAACGGTCAGGCTGCTGGTGCAGGCCGCGCAGAAAAATGAGCAGTGTGCCGGCCAGGCAAAACAGCAACGGAAAGAGCAACAGGTACGTGGCGGAGAGCAGCAAGAAACAAACCGCCAGCACAAGCACTAACAGCAGCAGGTAAACGCCCATCAACATGGAGAACAGACTTACCCAGCGCAGGGCCAGCCAACTGAGCAACAGAAACAGGCCAAGTGTGAGCAGCAGATAAGCCATAAAAAACTGATCAGCACTATACATGCCGTTAAAGCCATGCGCGTAAGGCAGCTGGCTGTTCACAGAATTGTTTAGCAAATACATAGCCCCTGCTAGGAGGGCCAGCAGCAACAGATACATAAAAAAGCTGCCGGTTACCTGTAGCCCCGTCAGTGCCTGCCGCTTTGCCCCTACTACCCAAGTAACTATAAAAAGCAGGGTCAGCAGGGCCACCCACACATAATTTAGCCAAAGCGGGTACTGTACCAGCCAGCTGCCTGCGGGGTTAAAAAATACTTTGTCCTGTGCTTTGGTATTGTCTAAAGAAATATGGCCCAGGTGCCGCACCAGCGCGAGCAGGTTGCTGCCGTGGTGCTGCAAGGTGCCTGGATCCAGGTTTTCCGGTGAGTCGGTCATTTTGTGGTAGTGCACAAAACCATCAACCGCTGCTGAGTTTAAGCCTGTATAGCCCGCCTGCCGGAAAGGCGTAAAGTCGGTGTTGTTCGGCAGCATACGGTACACCTCATACATCAGCGAACTGGTAAAAGGATAAGGGGCCGCCGCTGCAAACTGCTCCACCATCCACCCGTTTTCGGGGCTCATCTCGAAGGTCATACTGGGGCCAGTGTTTCCCCTGGAGTCGAGGTTGAGCACGACGCTTACCTCGCTGGCCCAGGGGTGCTGCAAGAAAGCGCAGGCACCATACAAGCCATACTCTTCTCCATCGGTGAGCAAAAAGATGAGATCGTGCCGCAGAGGCTCCTCCTGTTGCAGCGCCCTGGCTGTTTCGAGCAGGGCTGCCACTCCGGCGGCATTATCGGCTGCGCCAGGGGTATTGGGTTGCGAGTCGTAGTGCGCCATCAGGAGTACTGCTTTGCCACTGCCGCCACTCCCTGCCAGGCGCCCCACAACATTGTAGACATACCCCGGCATGGCCCCGCCTACCAGCGCACTGCGCACCATCGCCTCCTGCACCTGCGTTTCCAGCCCCAGTTCTTCCATCTCCCGCACCAGGTACTCGCGCACTTCGGCATGGGCTGCTGTACCCATGGCATGCGGCTTTTGGGCAATCTGCCGCACATGCTGCATGGCCCTGATCGCCGAAAACTCCCGGGCAGGCGCATCGGCAGGCAAGGCCTCCGGAGGCCGCAGCAGGTATATACTCAGCCAGCCGATAGCGGTGAGGGTCAGCAGGAGGAAAACGGCGAGGGAGTGGTTTCGGAATGCCATGGAAAGCGTTGAACGGTGGCTGAACTATTTTGAGGCACACGGCAATACTGTAAAATTTAATGAAACGAGCATCTGCCCTTCGGCTACTTACCTGTGCCTGCTGATTTGAGAGCTCGTTTAACAGGTATCTTTTGCGCTTGCAAAAACGGAATTTCAGCAAGCTCTAATATTACAAATTATCGATGCTATATAAAAGAGAATAGGTGTTTGTAAAATACTGGCGCAGCAACACGAGCAGCAGAACCTCCGGAGGGCCTTTTTCATTAGAATAATTTACTATCGCAAAACAAAAGCACGCTACAATTGCTTCTGCAAACAGCAGCGGCTCCACCTGCCGTAGGTGGAGCCGCTGCTGTTTATGCCAGAACTAAAGATCACTTCTCAGCACTCGTTACGCCAGGTTCTATTACCTCGTTCTGCCGCAGTTGCACAGGAGGTGTCTTCTTGCGGAGTTTCATGTTCAGGAACTCCACCAGCAGCGAGAAGAACATGGCAAAGTAGATATAGCCTTTCGGGATGTGCATGTGCAGGGCCTCTATAACCAGCATGAAACCGATCAGGAGCAGGAACGAGAGCGCCAGCATCTTCACAGTCGGGTGCTTGTTCACAAAGTCGCTCACCATTTTGGCGAAAATGAGCATAATGCCCATGGCCAGAATAACGGCCACGATCATCACCTCCACGTGCTGCGCCAGCCCTACGGCCGTCAGAATGGAGTCGAAAGAGAACACGATGTCGATTAGCACGATCTGTACGAGCACCTTTGACATGGTCGCGTGTTTTATGGCGCCGCCATGCCCTTCCTCCTCGCCTTCGAGCTTGTTATGTATTTCGGTGGTACTTTTCGCCAGCAGGAACAAACCGCCTGCAAACAAGATGATGTCGCGCCAGGAAACTGGAAAATCTTCTGGCGTGAAGGGCAGGTTGATGGTGAACAGCGGCGTGTTGGCGCTCACGATCCAGGAAATACCCAACAGCAGGATAACACGGAAAACAAGGGCCAGGGTTAGGCCAATGGTTCGACCTTTGCCCTGCTCCGAAGGCGGGAGCCGGCCCACAATAATCGATATGAAAACAATATTGTCGATGCCGAGCACTACCTCCATAAAGGTCAGGGTCAGCAGGCTTATCCAGGTGTCGGGATTAGCGAATATTTCCATAGTTTTTGTTTGCTACTTGTTAATGGCTGCTTGTTTTACCATTTCCTGATTGTTGTGATTTGCAAACCCGGCCAAATGAACTTGTAAAACGAAGGCGTTTGAACCTGTTCAAAAAATCCGGCAAATCAACAATCGGCAAAATCTTAAGACTTCATGTTGACGAACTGGAGCGGCATGCCGATCTCATCGCTCTTGCTTCTCATCAGGGCGATAACCTCCTGCAGGTCGTCTATTTTTTTTCCTGTTACCCGGATCTGCTCATCCATAATAGCGGCCGACACTTTGGCTTTGCTGTCTTTTATGAGCTTCATGATCTTTTTGGAGGTTTCCTTGTCGATGCCGGCTTTCACCTTGATTTCTTTCTTCACCATCGCGCCCGACTGGTAATGCTCCTTCGAGAAGTCGAGTGCCGTGGCGTCCAGGCCCTGCTTCACCATCTTGCCGATCAGCACGTCTTCGGTGTGCTGCAGGCGCATCTCGTTTTCCATAGAAATGTGCACCTCGCTCGATTTCTTGTCGTACTCCAAGGAGCCCTTGGTGTCGCGGAAGTCGTAGCGGTTCATGATTTCTTTCCGGGCTGTATTCACAGCGTTGTCCATCATCTGCGGATCAACTTTGCTTACAATATCGAAAGAGGCCATAGCTGTTTTTTTCTTGTTAGAAGGTTAGAATTACACGAGTAATTGTCGACAAAGTTATTCTAATTTGAAAATTATTGACTGGTAATTTCGAAATCAGCTAACTTGCCTTATGACCATTATAGAACCCCGCACCCCAGAAGAGCTGGCGCAATACTACCAGCTCCGCTACGACACCCTGCGTCGCCCCTGGAACCAGCCGCCCGGCAGCGAGCGTGCAGATGATGACGATTCTGCGCTGCACGCCATGCTCCTCAGCGATGCCGGAGAGCCGGTCGGTGTCTGCCGCCTGCACCTGAACACGCCGCAGGAGGGGCAGCTCCGCTTTATGGGCATCCGGGAAGACATGCAGGGCCAGGGCCTCGGAAACCTGCTGCTAACCTACCTGGAAGAGAAGGCCAGAAACATGGGAGCTACCCTGATGACGCTGCAGGCCCGCGACTACGCCGTAAACTTTTACCGCCGAAACGAGTATGAGGTGGTAGAAAAAACCTATCTGCTGTTTGGCAGCATTCAACATTTCAAAATGACCAAGCAGCTATAAGCGTGCCCCACAGGCCATGAGACAAACTATATTGATGCTTCAGGCCTGCTTCCTGATTTTAGGAAGCAGCCTGCTAAGCGGATGTCGCCATAACCACGTTCCTCTTGCCACAGGAGTTAGAGCTAATGGACCAGCGTTACCAGCATAAAAATTTTCAGTGAGTGAATAAAATTTACTCTCACCTTTTAGGAGAGTCCTGCGGCATGAGTCCTTTAGCAGCAGCAGAATCTATGGAGGGGCATTTTCATTAGAATAATTGCTGATTGTTGCTGGTTGAATGGTTGGTATGGAGATTTGAAGATCACCTGGTAATAAACACCCGTTAATGTGTATTTTTTAAAACCGCTGGTGCGAGCCTGCAATTCATATCGCTTTTCTCCTCCGGTTCCAGCAAGCCCAAAATAACCTGGTATTGCCCATCTTTAATCCAGTGGCATGAAAGTACGAGCTGCAAGCTCGCACCAGCAGAGAACACCAGTCAGCTCACAACTTTTAACTTTTAGCTCTTACAGCGTCCTACCTTTTTTCCTGTATCACCTTCACTAGTTTCCGGACGAGCCTGCGTGGCGCCAGCCTCACAGAAAAAGCCGTAAGTTTGTCTTTCAGGCTTGGGAACACCAGCACCTCACCGGCCATCATGCCCTCGTACCCGGCTTTGGCCACATCGTTTGCATCGGCTAGCAGCGAATCCCTGAATATGCCGGAACCATCCAGGTTGGCGCGCTCTTTAAAGTCGGTGGCGGTGGCGCCGGGGCACAGCACGGTAATGCTCACGTTAGTTCCCTCCTGCTCTGCCGCCAGCGCCTCCGAAAACGATAGCACATAGGCCTTGGTGGCATAATACACTGCCATGAGCGGCCCCGGCGGAAAAGCAGCCGTAGAGGCAATGTTCAGCACCTTGGCAGGTCTGTCGGTGCGGATCTGGGCCAGAAAAAGCTTGGTGAGGTGCGTCAGGGCGAGCATGTTCACCTGCATCATGGCCAGTTCCTTCTGCACGTCGGTTTCGCGGAAGTAGCCGTAGTTGGCAAAGCCGGCATTGTTCACCAGTATATCCAGCTGCAGCCCTTCTCTCTTAAGTTCATCGAAAATAAGCTGCGGGGCCTCCGGCTTTGCCAGGTCCTGCGCGATCACTTTTGTATATATTTTGTATTTGATGGCAAACTGCAGCGCCATCTGCTGCAGTTTGTCTTCCGACCGTGCCACCAGCACCAGGTTGTGCCCGTCTTTTGCGAAAAGCTTTGCCAGCTGGTAGCCAATGCCACCTGACGCGCCTGTAATCAATGCCGTGTATTTCATATAGATTTGGTTATTGCCTTTGCTGCTAAACGAGAAGCAGAGCGCGAATGTTAAAAACTGGAAAAACATAAAAGGCTTTCCCTCAATCACTTTCAACTGATTATCAGACAGGTTCAGCTCAACAGCCACTCACCTGCGCTGCGCAAAACGGCTACCATCCGAAACTTTCTATCCTGTTAAAAAGGGAGTTTATCTGAAAAAGACGGCTGTTGGTATAATAGTTACCACTCACTACATAGTATTTTTACTATATAAGCATGGTTTTTGTAGCTTTGCACCACAGTTACGCACCCATTCACTACACAAAATAAAACTATGAACCTGTTACAAAAGCCAATCGTTTTCCGTCTGCTGGTATTCCTATTTTTACTCGCAGGCATTCCCTCCTTCTCTGTTGCCCAGCAGCTTACACAGACCATCCGCGGCCGCATCATCGACAAAGAGTCGCAGGAGCCGCTGCCGGGCGCTACGGTAGCCATCTACAACCTCAGCCCGGCCATAGGCACCACAACCGATCTGGACGGCAACTTCAGGCTGGAGCAGGTGCCGGTGGGGCGGCATACGCTGCGCATCAGCTTTGTAGGCTACGAGGAGCAGGTGCTGCCCGAACTGCTGCTGGGCTCCGGCAAGGAGATAATCCTGACCATTGGCCTGACCGAATCTTTCCGAAGCCTGAAAGAGGTGGTGGTAAGCGCCGGGCAGCAGGCCAAGGGCGCTCCTTTGAATGAGATGGCCACGCTGAGTGCCCGCTCCATTTCGGTGGAGGAAACCAAACGCTATGCGGCCAGCATAAACGATCCGGCCCGCGCCGCCCTGAACTATGCCGGCGTAAGCGCCAGCCAGGACATGGGCAACGAGATAATTGTGCGGGGCAACTCCCCAAGAGGTGTGCTCTGGCGTGTGGAAGGCGTGGAGGTACCCAACCCGAGCCACTTTGCCGAAGAAGGCGCTGCAGGTGGCGCAGTGAGTATCCTGAGCGTGAACATGCTCGATAATTCCGACTTCTACACGGGCGCCTTCCCCTCCGAGTACGGCAACGCCCTCTCCGGCGTGTTCGACATCAGGCTGCGCAACGGCAACAACGAAAAGCGGGAGTATGCATTTCAGGCAGGTGTGCTCGGCGTTGATTTTGCGGCCGAAGGTCCCTTTAAGCAGGGCTCCAAAGCTTCTTACCTGGCCAACTACCGCTATTCTACCCTCGCCTTGCTGAATGCGGCGGGCATTAAGATTGCAGGCGACGCGACCCCGGTATTTCAGGACTTTTCGTTTAAGACACGTATTCCTACAGCAAAGACTGGCATTTTCTCTTTCTGGGGCTTAGGCGGACTGAGCAGCCAGAACCTGCGGGCTGAAAGAGACGCCGCTAAATGGGAAGATTACTACGACCGCTTTGACGATGTGTATACGGCTAACATGGGAGCCACAGGCCTCACGCACATGCTGTTCCTGGGCAAAGACGACTACCTGGAGACCACCCTCAGTTACGCTGCCAAACTCACCAAAGTCGATTTCGATTCGCTGTCGAACAGCTACGAGCCGTTCCCGATTTATCGGCATCGTATAACCTACAACACTACCCGCCTCTCTACCCTCTACAACCGCAAGTTCAATAACCAGCATACCCTGCGGTCGGGCATCATCCTGAGCCAGCTGGGCTACGATGCCAGCTCCGAAGGGCAGAACGACGATTACCAGTTTGTGCGCTTTATACAGCAGGACGGCAGCACCAGCATGGTACAAGCCTATAGCCAGTGGAAGTACCGCCTTTCAGAAAAGCTGACGCTGAACTCGGGTGTGCACGCCACCTACTTTGCCCTGAACGGGAAGAGCAGCCTGGAGCCACGGGTTGGCCTGAAGTGGCAGCTCATGCCCGGCAGATCATTAAGTGCAGGGGCTGGCCTGCATAGCCGCCACGAAGCCCTCTCGACCTACTTTACCGAGCAGCGGGTGCAGGATGCAGTGGTGCAGCCCAACCGGAACCTCGGCTTTACCAAAGCGGCCCACTACGTGCTGGCCTACGACCACCTGCTCCGTGAGGACCTGCGTCTGAAAGCAGAAACCTATTACCAGCACCTCTACAACGTGCCCGTAGGTGTGGGCAACAGCAGCTTCTCGAGCCTCAACGCTTCCGGGGGCTTCACCACCGACAGCCTGGTGAACAAAGGTACCGGCCGCAACTACGGGCTGGAGCTGACACTCGAGAAATTCTTCACCAATAATTTCTATTACCTGATGACGGCCTCGCTCTACGATTCGAAGTACACAGCTACTGATGGGATAGAACGCAGCACGCGCTTTAACGGCAACTACATTACTAATTTTCTGGCGGGCAAGGAGTTCAGGGTGGGCAAAGGCGGCAAGAACCTGATCGGTACGAACATAAAACTGCTCTGGGCCGGCGGCAACCGCTACACGCCCATCGATCTGGAGAAGTCGCGCGCGAAAGGCGATGTGGTGTATAAGGAAGAGCAGGCCTATAGCGCCCAGGCCGATGCCTACTTCAGGTCCGACATTCGGGTGAGCTTCCGGAAGAACAACCCGAAAGCATCCTACATCCTGTCGCTGGACCTGCAGAACGTAACCAACCGCCAGAACATGTACGCCCAATACTACGACCGCACCACCAAAGACATCAAAACAAATTACCAGATGGGCCTGGTGCCGGTGCTGAACTACAGAATCGAGTTTTAGGGCCACCAGCTCACAAAAAGATACCGATT
>NZ_VFSD01000012.1 GCF_014332515.1 Pontibacter beigongshangensis
TTAAGGTTTCTGCTTTTTCTGCCGGTCCATCTCCTGCACCTCCGCAAAGGGCACCACGTTGGCGTGTTTGGCCCAGGCATCGTAAAGCTTGGCCAATTCTTTTACCTTTTCGGGGTGCTTGCTGCTCAGGTCGTTTAGCTCAGAGCGGTCGGTGGCGAGGTTGTACAGCGCCCATTTGTTTTCAGGAAAAACCGACACGATTTTCCAGTCGCCCTGCCGCACGGCACGGTTGCCCTCATGCTCAAAAAACAGCTCTTTGTGGCCGGCCCATTTCTGCCCTTTGAGCAGCGGCACCAGGCTTTTGCCTTCCATGGGTTTAATGCTGTTGCCGTTGTAGTTTGTTGGGTATTTGGCGCCTGCTAGTTCGAGGCTGGTCGTCATCAGGTCAATCACGTGCGCTGGCTGGTGGTTCACGTTCCCGCCTTTCATCATGCCCGGGTAGTAGGCAATAAACGGCGTGGCAATGCCGCCTTCGTGCTCCCAGCGCTTAAACTTTCGGAAAGGCGTGTTACTTACATTTGCTCCCTCAAACTCGTAAGCTGTAAAAGAAGTAGGGTCGCTGGCCGGCTTTTTATTTGCTTCCTGAATTTCTTGTGTAAAACTAGGGCCACCAATATTTTCATAACTGCCCCCGTTATCAGAAAGGAACATGATGATCGTATTTTTGTCTGCTCCCATTTCTTTCAGCTTGGCTCGCAGCTTGCCTATGTTCTGGTCCATGCGGTCTACCATGGCGGCGTACACGGCCATCTTTTCATCCCATTTCAACTTTTCCTCTTCGGTGAGCGAGTCCCAGGCGGGCACTTCCTCGTCGCGGGGCGAGAGCTGCTCTTTTTTGCTGATAACGCCGAGGGCCTGCATGCGCTTAAAGCGCTCTTCGCGCAGCTTGTCCCAGCCCTTCAGGTACTTGCCTTTGTATTTGGCAATATCCTCCTGCATGGCGTGTAGCGGCCAGTGCGGCGCTGTGTAGGCCAGGTACAGGAAAAATGGTTTGTCTTTGGCTTTGTTCTCCTCTATAAACTGAATCGCGAAATCGGTGTAGGCATCAGTGGCGTAAAAACCTTCTCCCGGTGTGTATTCCTTGTTGTCCAGGGCGTACGTCAGCTTCTGGTTCGGGCGGTAGGGGCGGTTGCCAAAATAGCTGTTCGCGCCATCGAGCAGGCCAAAATAGCGGTCGAAGCCGCGTTTTACCGGCCATTGCTCCGGCCGGGCGTTCAGGTGCCACTTGCCCGTCATCAAGGTGGTGTAGCCATTGTCCTGCAACACCTCAGCTATGGTTACGCACTGATCACTCAGCATGCCACGGTACGAGGGGTGCTCGCGCTCATTCACCATATGCCCCACGCCCGCCTGGTGCGGGTAAAGACCGGTAAGCAGCGAGGCCCGGGTAGGGCAGCAACGGGAGGTATTGTAGAAATTCGTCATCTTGAGCCCGCCTTCGGCCATGGCATCGAGGTTGGGCGTGCTGATCTCAGAGCCAAAACTGCCAAGGTCCGAAAACCCCATGTCGTCGGCCAGGATAATGATAATGTTCGGCTTCTTGCTGACAGGCGTCTGGCTGAGCAGCAGTCCGGTAGCGAAGATCAGCGACAGGTTGAAGAGACGTTTTCTGAGCATAATTCGGCATTTTGGTTCAAGCCGGTAAGATAGGTTTCTTTCCAGTAAATTTCATCCTGTCCTGTCCTGTTCATTGTAGATGCCGAAATGTAGCTAGGAGATTAAAGCAGGTGTAGCAAACCCTCAGAGCAGCAGCACAGACCAGATTATTCCAATGAAAAAGGCCCTCCGGAGGCTCTGCCACTCCTGCTGCTGCAGAGCATCAGGTAATGGCTTAATTACCCTGCACATCCTTTACCCGACACTACAGGATAATTCAGCCATGGCAGCTCATTAACTTAGGTGAATTTAACTTTGAAAGTTCCGCTCAAATAGCTTTACCATAAACCCTTCGAGTGACAATGCTTCAGCAACTCCACCTAGACCCAAAACCCAGCGCAGCCTCTTCTTGCCTGCGCATCATCTGGTTTTACCTGATGGTTATTACGACGGCGGCGCAGGCACAAACAGCTGCCCTACCCCCTGCTCCTGCCATCGATTTTTCGCATGCGGGCTATGGAGGTGGAGGGATGGCCATATCCACTGTGCCTACCGTGCTCACCGTGCGGCCCTCCGGTGCCGACGATACCCGCCTGCTGCAAGCCGCCCTGGATCATGTAGCCAGTCTGCCGGCAGGAGCAAACGGGTTTCGCGGGGCTGTGGAGCTGGCACCCGGCCGGTTTCAGGTGCAGGGGCAACTGCGCCTGCCGATGAGTGGCCTTGTGCTCAGAGGCAGCGGCAGCAAAGCGACCACCCTGGTGGCCACCGGCCAGAGCCGACGCACCCTGATAGAAGCAGGAAACCCCCATGTATCCGCAACAGGCAACCCGGTTCAGGTAACGGATAAGCTGGTGCCGGCGGGCAGTAGTCAACTTGCCGTGGCAAGTACCACAAGCTTTAAAGTTGGCGACAAGGTCACCGTTACCCGCCCCAGCACCAAAGAGTGGATCTCAGCGCTTGGCATGGACACGCTAAAAGGTACTTTTGCCGACCTGCGTTACCACTGGGCTCCGGGCTCCCGAAACCTGGTGTGGGAACGCACCATCACCGCCATTCACCAGAATCAGCTCACCTTTGATGCGCCTATTACCACGGCGCTGGAGCAGCGCTATGGCGGCGGCACTGTTGCCGTTGTAACAGCGCACCTGCCCCTGCAGCAGATCGGCATCGAGAACCTGCTCATCGAAAGTGAATTTGACAAAGCCAACCCAAAAGACGAAGAGCACGCCTGGTATGGCATTGCCCTGGAAAACGTGGAAGATGCCTGGGTGCGAAATGTAACGGGGCGCCATCTGGTAAGTGCTGTCGTGCGGGTGGGGCCACGGGCCAGACGGGTAACGGTGGAGAACTGCCGAAGCGAGCAGCCGGTGTCGGAGGTGGGTGGTTACCGCAGGCAGAGCTTCCTGGTGGAGGGGCAGCAGGTGCTGGTCCAAAACTGTGCCGCCGACGCCGGCCTGAACGACTTTGCCATCGGGTTTACCGCCGCCGGCCCGAACGTGTTCCGTAACTGCACCGCCACCAACACCCTCGGCGCCAGCGGCTCCTACGAAAGCTGGGCCTCGGGTGTGCTCTACGAAAACATAAAAATAGAGGGTGCAGCCCTGCGCCTCACCTACGACACCGAACGCGCCCAGGCAGGCGGCTGGACAGCAGCCAATAGCGTTATCTGGAACTGCTCCGCCACGCACATAGAAGCCAAAGGACCAGCCGGCGCGCCCAACCTGATCGTGCATGCGCCAGGTTCACTTTACCAGCAACAGCTCTTACGCAGAACAGGTCGGCAAACAGCCCCAAACCATAAACCTGCCGCCTCGGAAGCAGCGCCAGAAAGCAGTTCTGTACAAGAATTCACGGTACAGGATATTCCGGCCATACCACCTGTTCCTGCTGCAGAAAAAGCACCGCTTCGCCTTGTTAACGGCCGCTTTGTGATCCGAGACAAAACCTTGTGGGGCGGTGCCGTGAACGATGCCTGGTGGCTGGGGCAAACCCCGCCGGCCAACGCCCTCGATGCCGGCATCAGCATTTCGCGCTTTGTGCCCGGCAGAACTGGCCCCGGCCTCACGGAAGATCTGCCAGCACTGGCCGCCAGGGTGGTGGCCCAGGGCACGCCCTTCTATCAGAGTGGCCCCGCCATCTGGTACGACCGCCGGCGCGACGACCACTCCATAACCGAACGCCCAGACGCGAATGTGTGGGCGGCTTTTTACGAGCTGCCCTGGGCCCGCAGCGGCACTGGCCGCGCCTGGGACGGGCTCAGCCGCTACGATCTTACCACCTACAACCCCTGGTACTTCGACCGCGCCCGTACGTTTGCAGCCCTGGCCGACCAGCATGGATTTGTGCTCTACCACCACCTCTACAACACCCACAACCTGCTCGAAACAGCCTCCCACTGGATCGACTACCCCTGGCGGCCGGAGAACAACATAAACGAAACCGGCCTGCAGGTGCCTCCGCTGGAGCCCAAAAACCGCATCCATGTGGCCAACCAGTTTTATGATGCCGACAATCCGCAGCTGCGCGAGCTGCACCGCCAGTACATACTGCATGTGCTGGATCAGCTGGGCGAATTCGATAACGTTATTTTTGGTTTGAGTTTCCAGTACTCCGGGCCGGCTTCGTTTCAGAAGTTCTTTCAGCAGACGGTGGCGGAGTGGGAAAAGGAAAACAACCGGCAGGTGCGCCTGGTGCTGGACACGAGCAAAGACGTAACCGATACCATTCTCACCGATCCGGAGCTGGCCAGGCAGGTGGCCGTAATCGACATGCGCTACTGGCACTACCTGCCCGACGGCAGCCTCTGGGCACCCGAAGGCGGCCGTAACCTGGCCTTCCGCGAGATGCACCCCAAGGAGTTCGGCGATCCTACCTCACCCGAAATGGCCTATAAGCAGGTGCGGGAGTACCGGGCGCAGTACCCTGACAAAGCCATCGTGGCCTGGCATGCAGGTGCAGGCGCCGCACCGACGCTCATGGCCGGAGGTGCCCAGGTGCTCATGCGCAACCCTACCGCCGGCCACGGCCAGGGCCGCTCTGTAGACCGGACGCCGTTAAACGCATTTGTGCAGGAGCACCTGGCGAAAAAGCTGATGCACATGCACCCACAGGATGGCTTCCTCCTGAACCAGTCGCAGAACTGGGTGCTGGCTGATAACAAACAACAGACGGTGCTCCTTTACTCGCTCACCGGCACAGAAATTAAATTAGTGCAGAAACTCAAAGGAAAGAACTACACTGGCACCTGGTTTAACCCCGAAACGGGTAAGACTGTAGTAGCGCAGTTGCCAAAGTCACTGAAAAAGGGAACCGCTCTGTCAAAACCGGACGAGAAGAACTGGCTCCTGCTGCTACAGAGGTAACCTAATTATTTGAATGATTTTGGCCCTCGCGGCTTTACGCTACTGCTTAAAACTCCCTAAAATTCACAAAAAAACAGCCTACAGGTTTAAAGGAATTTTATATTTGTTAAACCAACCCTCTGGAGGCCTAACTTAATGAGTGTTAATAAGTAGTTGAGCATACCCTCGTCATGACAACATCTATACCTGCATTGTTAATAGCGGCTACTGGCTTTGTGCTGACTTTTATATTTCTGGTTGTCTTTCTGAGAAAGAAAAAGCTGGCAAGGCTGCTACATGCCACCCTAACAATTCTGGCAACCACTTTTTTGTTTTACATACTGAATTGGGAAGAACTGACGCAAAGAGACTTTAACAGAGCAAAAAAGAAAGTGGTGCTCACTGCTTCGAGAGAGAAGCTGATTGGAGGCGTTTTTCTGGCGCTTTACGAGGATGGCACTTATGAATTGGGGAATTTACGAAGAGTAGTAACAGCGGGAGTCTTTTGCGTAAAAGCAGATTCACTGTTCCTCATTACCACAGACACTACTCACCTGCCAGGAGCCAGTAGTAAAACATCTTTTATCATAAATAAAGAAGAGCTTGTAGAAATTCAGAACACTGGCATTGAACGGTTGGAGGTTCATGAAAACCGGCTAAAGTAAGAAGATGTGCCACCTGAAAACACCCTGCGCACAGGCAGCATGCCTGTAAAATAAATGCTCTTTTTTTGTCGGGCCTTACAACCATTAGCCGTTAGTAAGGGTCATGTGGGTAGACCAAGAAAAAGTGTACATCCTATATCCAGCGCATATGAAAAATAAAGCTTTACTCCTACCGCAACAGCTCCTTGCCTTGTTGCTGTTTTTGCCGGCCCTGTTGCTGAGCTCCTGCACCGACGAGGTGGAAACCACCATCACTTACACGGTTCAGGAGCCGGTATACATGTTGCGGGCGGACTTGCAGCAGGCCGTAAAAGTAAACACGCCCCGCGGCCTTGAGACACCCGGCAAAATTTATGCAAAGGGGAATTACCTGTTCATCAATGAGGTGGATAAAGGCATTCACATCATTAACAATGCCAACCCTGCTTCGCCCCAGTTCGTCAGTTTTATCGACATTCCCGGTAACATCGACATGGCGGTGAAAGGTAATATCCTCTACGCCGACAGCTACATAGATCTGGTGGCGCTGGACATCAGCAACCCGCTCGACGTAAAGCTGGTGAAACGGGTAGAGAATATTTTCCCCAGCTACGGTATGCTGGTAAACGACACGGCCAGAATTTTTATAGCCCGGTTTGAGGAAAAAACCATTACCGAGACGGTACAGAGCTACAACAGCCGGGTAATTAGAAACCCGTGGATGTTTATGGCGATGGATGGAAGTACCCGCTCCCCGCAGAGCTTTGCCGCTGCGCCAGGTGGTTCAGGTGCAGGCAAAGGAGGCTCCATGGCCCGGTTTACGATAGCCGGCAACCACCTCTACACCGTCAGCCTCTCCGATTTGCAGGTGTTTGATGTGAGCAATGCCGCTGAACCGCAGTCCGGTCAGAAGATCAGGCTTGGCTGGGGCATCGAAACCATTTTCCCGTACAACGACAAGCTTTTTATCGGCTCTACCACGGGCATGCACATTTACGACAACAGCAACCCTACTTCGCCGCAGCACCTCTCTACCTACGCCCACGTAAGAAGCTGCGACCCGGTGGTGGTGGAAGGCGATTTGGCCTGGGTTACCCTGCGCTCGGGTAATGCCTGTGCCGGCTTTACGAACCAGCTCGATGTGATTGATGTGAGCAACGCCCGGAGTCCGAAGCTTCTCAAAACATACCCCATGCAGAACCCGCACGGCCTGGGTATAGACCGATCTACCCTCTTCCTCTGCGAAGGGCAGTTTGGCCTGAAGGTATTTGACGTGAAGAACCACCTGAAGGTAAATGAAAACCTGCTGGCCCATTTCAAAGAGCACGACGCCTACGATGTTATTCCCTTAGGCACCAGTCTGCTGATGATTGGCAAAGACGGCCTCTACCAGTACGACTACAGCAACCCGAGCCAGATAAAGCTGCTCAGCAAAATCCCTATCGCCAGCAAAACCATTTAAATGAAACATATTGCAGCCTTTTTTCTCCTGCTCTTACTCATCACCCGTATTGCTTCTTCAGCACAGGCCCAGTCGGGCGCTGCCGCTGAAGCATTCGCCCCCTCTCCTGCCGCCACAGGCTATGTGGGTTCCGTAGAGCTAGGCTTCCTGTATGGCAAATTCAAAAATCCATTTAACAACCCGCCTACCTACATGGCATCGCCCACGGTGCAGTTGTTTAACGGCTACCGCGCGCACCGGCTGTTTGCCATAGGTGCCACCACAGGGCTCGATTTTTATGAGAACCTACTGGTAACACCACTCACGCTGGGCATCAGGGGCGACATTTTGAATACGCGGGTGAGTCCGTTTTACAGCCTGGATGCGGGCTATGGCGCCACTTTTTTAAGCAGCAAACGTGCCGGTGAGCGACCCGATGGAGGCTGGCTGCTGAACCCCGCCCTGGGGCTCCGGGTGCGCACTGGCAACCAGACCGCTTACCTCTTTAGCCTGGGTTATAAACAGCAGCGCGTCGACACAGAATCTATGACGGGCTGGGGAGTGCAGGTAAACGAACGCATTACCTACAAGCGCCTTTCGCTGCGGATGGGCTTTATGTTTTAGCAACAGTCTGATCTTAAATTATTCTAATGAATCTGGCCTTCCGGAGCATGCTGCTGCTTTGTATCAGGAGAAATGCCTGAATAACATAAGCTCTTTTAACTTGGGGGGAAGCATCTTGCTTACATAGTAACCATGAAGAAAGGAAGCTTGCTGTTTTACAGTTGTGGTATCGGGCTATGGTAAAAGTCGGTCCCAGCTCCGGAAGAGTAAAGAAATAGCCATTTGCCTTAGCCGAAGTATCTGTTACAGTGTTGCTGGATTGCGAGAAAAGCAACAAATATTGAAATATATAGGATACATTTGTGAATCCTATTCTATTTATATATCTGTATCAAAAGCCAAAGCAACCAAGATCTGCCTGAGCCCAAGCTTAGACAACCAGCAAACATGAAAATACTTTTTATTATAGCCGCACTCACCTTCTACTTCAACACCACTGCATCTGCCAAAAAAGCAATCGTAAAAGCTAATATTGTAATGGGAGAGCGGTTTGTGACTGCGAACTCTTCTTCTGCCGAGATAGAACAAGTCTTGAAAAAAGTACTTACTGAGAAGAACTATGAGGTGGTGGAAAAGATACACGCTGCGGAAGAGCTTTTTTATTTCGACTTGTTTGTGTTCCAGTACCCAGCTGAATATCCGACGGTAACGCTTACCGTCAGAACAAAAGATGGGATTCATTACATCGACAAAGAATTCATGAAGTTATTCGGGAGTAGAGCAGCTGCAAATATAAAACTGGCAGAGAATGTGGCGCGACGTGTTCCGGACGAAATAGATACTTATCTTTTTTATGAGCCCTCCATTTTTGATATCCTCAGCAATAGCAGGGTGAGTTCAACCGGAGCCCTTGCAGGTGCAGTAATGAATAGTTACCAGGCAAATTACGCTTCAGTGATCACATGGCCCAATAGCGAACCACCTGTTTTTCTGATACCGAATGGTTTTGAGGCATATTTATCTCTTTGCTCTAACTTTCAGGGTATAAGGAGTGTAATCAGAGGCCAACAAATCGGAGTACTTCTAAAGATCAATCAAAAGGCCAGGTTTGATATACTGAGGATTGACTCTCCTGTTAAACTTAATGAAAAACAAGAGGCACGAATTAAGCAGATTATCGATGCATTTCCCCTTTGGGTTGTGGATGCGGAAGTCAGCCAAGTTGAGCTAAAGCTCGCAGTAATGTAGGCGGGCCAGTAAAAGTACTATAATTAGTTTTTAAATCAACCCTAAGTTTTCCGACCTTCAAATAATTCCAATGAAAACGCCCTTCCAGAGGTATTTTTCTATTTTCAGTCCTGGGCCCGTTACCTTTTAACTCAAATCTACCGTTGCCCCTGGTTGGGTTTCAGCTCGTCGGGGCTGTCCTTGGTGTAGGCGCTCCACTGCTCACGGGATGGGGTCTGGAAAAGATCGCGTACCAGGGCTATGTCAAGTGCATCTTTAGGTTGGAACTGCTCCGAGGCCATGTACTGCAGCAGGCTGTGGTAGAGTTGCCGCGCTACAGGCCGGTCCTTCATATCACCACCCAGATCGGTGCTCGATACCATCAGTTTCCCCTGGCCCACCTGCGCCTCGAAAATCAAGCCAAGCTTGCGGTTCATAAACCAGGTGTCGATGGGCTGCACCAGCGGCCGGAAATCTTTCGGGAAGTCCTCCAGGTGCATTACCTGCGCCCTGTTCACGATTTCCCACCACTGCAGATCCGTAAAATCATCGGTGGGGAAGTGCGCGAAGGCCGGATGTGTCGGGTTGATGAGAGAGCCTGTGGTGTGCGGAGGCCGCATTTTAAACCAGGACGTGTTCCAGAAAACCGGCGTATGGTACATTTCCACTTCTTTGCCTTTCACCACCTTTCCGGCCGCATTCAGAAACACCTTGCCGCCCTTCTGCAGCACCTGTTCCGCCTGCTTGTCCAACACAGTGGTGTAATACACATCCGCTTTCACTTCAGGTAAGGTAGCCGGATATACCCAGAAATTCCAGTCGTTGACGAAATCGGTGTTCAGCACCCGCACCTCCAGGTTCAGCTGACTGGCTTCATTTATGCTGGCCAGGGCGAAGGTAATTTTCCCGGCATGGGTGTTAGTGCCTCTGGCATAAGTTTGAGCAGGCAAACTGCCGCTGCCGACCGTTTTGCCTTTTTCGTCTTTCACTGTCCATTGCAGCACCGCGTCCTGCAGGTCGGCTTCTCCGAAGTGGTAGAGCTCTATGGCTGCTTCCATGGTTTCGTTGCTGGAGTAAACGAACTTCGGCATGCGGCTGAGTGGCACAGTGGCGTTGCAGAAGCGGCTAAATGCCTCAGGAGAGATATAGCCTTTGCTGTCCCAGAAGGCATCCACGACCCCTACCAGGGCGGTTCCCTGGCCCGGAAAATCCTGCAGGCCGAGCAGCTGAAACCCTCCCAGCCCTGGTGTGCGCAGCGACTTCTCGATCTCGTGCTTGTAACAGAGCGCCTGCAGCTTCCCCGACGACATCAGAAAAGCCTCCGCCTGGTCGCCCATGCCGCGGTCCTCCAGGTCTTCCTGGAAAGCCTCAAAATTCCGGGCCTTGTATACACCGGTATATTTTTGTATTTCCTTGAAGTTCGGAAAAGCGCACCACTGGCCCATCTCGTGCGTTACGTAAGGCACCTTGAAATCCTGTATTTTGGGCAGGTAATCTGTCAGGGTTTCCGGCCTGCTGTTGGGCCAGTCCAGCCCCCGCGGACCAGACTTCACCATAAATTCATTTTCGGGCACCAGTGGCCAGCTCATGGCTACAGAGGCACCCGTGTAGATGCGGCGATTGTCTTTCTCCTGCCAGTACTTTATAAACTGCGCCAGGTACTGCGCCTGCTTTCCGCCACGTGGCTCGTTGCCTGCCGCCAGCATGGTAAAGGAAGCATAGTTGCCAAAGTGGCGGGCAATGCGGTTGGTCTCCTCGTAAACGTACTGGTCTATGGGTTTGCCATCTCCGAGAGAAGTGCTGTGATTGGGCCATGTGGGGCCTTCGGGCTGCAGGTAAAAACCCGTTTTATCGGCTGCAATAAAAGCGGCCTCCGGAGGCGACCACGAATGGAACCGTATGTGATTCAGGCCGTGCGCTTTGGCAACCTTGAAAATACGTTCCCAGGCCGCTACATCCATGGCCGGATAGCCCGTGAGCGGGAATTCGCAGTTATGGAGCGTGCCTCTCAGGAAAACCGGCTTGCCATTCACCAAAATGCGCGTACCCTGTGTGCTGATTTCGCGCATGCCGAACTGCACCTGCCGTTCATCATCCAGGTCACCCTTGCCATCGAAGGAAACGGTGAGGCGGTAGAGGGCCGGATTAAATTCATCCCAGGTCTGCATGTTGTCGCCCATGGGCAGCTCCAGATCCAGTGTGGTGTCGCCGTTTGGCAGCTGCACCTTTGTCGGCTTTGGATTTACCTCGTGGCTCCTGTCGGAATTAAAGCTCCTGGCCACCAGCGCCAACTTACCAGCCACCTGCTTACCGGTGCTGTTCCGGAGCGTGAGCTTTACGTGGGCTGTTTTGCTTTTCAGATCAGGATACACCTGCACCTCCTCCACGTAAACCTTTGCGCCAGCAGACAATTGCATGTTGCCCACCACGCCGTTCCAGTTGCCTTGGGTATGGTCTGCCACGCTATGGGAGTTAGTGCCCACATTAACCGCTGGCGTAAGCGTGTTGTCGATGCGGAGGGTGAGGGTGTGTTTGCCGGGAGTGAGGTGGCTGGTAAGATCGTAGGTATGCGGGGCAACCAGGGAATTCTGCTGGCCCACCTCCACCTCGTTTACCCAAAGCCGGGATGCAATGTGCACCCGCTCCAGTTCCAGCACCACCCGCCTGCCCTTCCAGTTTGCTGGTATGGTTACATCTTTGCGGTACCAGGCGGGGCCAACGTAATGCTTGGCGGGTGTAAGCCAGAAGGGCACTTTAATATTACCGGGCTGCCGGAATTTGGCCATGCGCGGGTTATAGAACCAGGAGCTGTCGTAGATGCTGGCCGTCCACCTGGTGCTGAGGCTAATGTCGTCGCCTTTCAGGTTTTCGGCCATGCTGCCGGGCAGCTTTATCTTATCATGGAGGGTGCGTGCAAACCACTTCTCTTTCATACCCTGGTCTGCAGGATCTGCCTCGAACTGCCACTCGCCTGCCAGGGAGATCGTACCACCTTCTTTCTGTGTAAAACTGCTGAAAAGAAGCAGGCTGGAAACCAAGAACAGGAGGAGATGCTTTTGGCAACAAAAAAATCGAAAGAGAAAGATATGCATAGCTGACATAGTGAAGGAGCCGGAAAGCGTTAAGCGTTGGATATACTGTAGCAATACACTTAACTTAAAACCCTTGACCAGGGAAATATATACCTTACAATGTCAACTTTTATCCTGCCCTACCCTGCTTTGTTCAAAAATCTCTCTAAGCCATCATTTATTAGCCGAACAATCGTATAACAGATGTGCCGACATGGCTAATGGAACCGGCAGCAACAGCCTCTGAAAGCTCCGGAGGCCTGAATTGATTAGAATAATTCAGGGCGCATGGTGACTAAGCAGCTCCTGAATCTCCTGACTAGAAGGTTGTTGAAGTGTATCCGTCTTCGCTGCTGCTTTTTTACATGGCAAATTTTTTCGTGTAGCCTCGTTACCAGGCTTCCAAGGGTATAGCCCCCTCATGACAAAGACTTTCCACCGCAGGAATAATACAATTTATAGCCTGTATTCTTAAAATGAAAACCTTTACGAGTTTTTAAATTTTTGGTTTCAATAATCGCTATTTTTTATTAAATCCATACATACCACCGGCATCTGCACCAGATTATTCAGACAAACATAGTAAAACTCTGAACATGTGGCAGGTCACAGCAGGATGGCATTATAATTAAAATCTATTTTGTTTGCTCATCCTGCCAATTTGCAAAAGCCATTATTCTGGCAGATAAAGTTCTAAAAAGAAGTTTAAGCAATCAGGCAGCAGGCCGCTGTTCCTTAAGGTACAAGCAAGGCATTGGCTGAGAAAACAGAGAACATACAGCATTTAACCGGCTTTCGGATACAATTAATTTATGTTTAACTAAATCTATAACCATGAGGAACAGGGTCTACTATACCCGGCACTTATTCTGGGCTATACCACTTATCGGACTAAGCTCTCACTTAGTTCAGGCTGAAAGCGTTGCGCTTAGCAGCAAGGCTTCTCCTACAACCGAGACAGCCCATTTTATGGCCGGACTCTCCGGAACAAACACTAGTTCGGGGAGCATCGACATACTCCACAATGCCTCCTCTTTACAAACCAGCACTGTAAGCGGGAGAGTTACAGGCGACAATAATGAAGGCCTGCCTGGTGTGAGCATTCAGATAAAAGGCACTACCCAGGGGACAGTTACAGACATGGATGGCAATTTCTCGCTGGAAGTTCCCGGTGGCAATGCCAGACTGATTGTTTCTTATGTGGGGTATCTTCCGCAGGAGATAGCGGTAAACAACCGCAGCACCGTGAACATAACACTTCGGACCGATACAAAATCGTTGGATGAAGTAGTGGTGGTAGGATATGGCACCCAGAAAAGAGGCGACGTAACCGCTGCCGTTGCCACTCTGGATGCCAAAGCCATAGAGGAAAGACCCCTTGCCAGGGTTGACCAGGCACTGGTAGGGCAGATGGCCGGGGTACGGGTGCAGCAGACAAGCGGCGTGCCGGGCAGGGGCTTCAGCATTCAGGTAAGAGGGTCCGGCTCTATCTCAGCCGGCGACCAACCTTTGTACGTGATCGATGGCTTCCCACTTGATGTGGCCTCTCAAAGCGCGTCCGGAGGCTTTGGGCAGGGTAACCCGCTGGACAATATCAACCCGAACGATATCGAATCTATACAGGTGCTGAAAGACGCCTCCGCTGCTGCCATCTACGGATCCAGGGGTGCGAACGGCGTGGTGATCATCACTACCAAATCGGGCCGGTCCGGCAAGCCCAGGATTACGTTCAACACGTATGCCGGCTGGAACGAAGCAGTCAAAAAACTCGACGTGCTGAGTGGTGAGGAATGGATAGACCGGGCCATTGAGATGGTGAACTACAACTGGGTAAACTCCGGGCCGGGTCGAACAGCCGACCAAACTACGGCGGAAAGAACAGCCATCCTCGGCCGTTTCAGCAATACCTTAATGCCCGATGAGCGTTGGCTGCAGCCTGGCTACCCGGGCTTAAGAATTGTAGACTGGCAGGACGAGATTTTCAGGAAAGGACTGGTGCAGAACTACCAGGTAACTGCCTCCGGGGGTACTGACGCCGTGCAGTATTTTGTTTCGGGCGATTACCTGAACCAGGAAGGTATTGCCATTGGGGTAGGCTACGAGCGCTATTCTGCAAGAGCCAACGTGGAAGTGAATGCCAACAACAGACTGAAGTTCGGCCTGAACCTGAACCCATCCTACTCTATTGCTAACGACCCGGGTGTGGAAGGAAAAGACCAACAAATGCACATTGCCGTAGGTTTTAACCCTGTGGTAGAAGACACAGTGGGCCTGGATGTAAACACAGGGAACTACCTGCCTTACCAGTGGGGCGTTTCCAGAAGCAGCCCGGTACGCGTAATCGAGAACTCTATCGGCGAGACCAAGATCTTCAGAACCCTGATTACCCTGTATGGCGAGTACAGCATCCTGGATGACCTCCGGTTCAGAAGCACCGTGAACCTGGACCACTCCGACGTAACCCGCAAAACCTTTACACCCTCCTTTGTGAGCGGTCAGCGTGGCAACAGACTTGCATCCGGTGGCTTCGACGGCTATCGCAGGCAAACATTTGTAAACGAAAACACCTTGTCTTACGACAGGGAGATCAACGACAAGCATCAGGTGTCTGCTGTACTGGGTGCATCCTACAACTTAGGCAGCTTTAACAACTTCCAGATCAGAAGCGCCGGCGGGTTCCGCTCCGACGACATTACAACGGTGAACGGGGCCAACAACATAAATGTGAATAACACCTTTGCCTCGGAGAGCCAGCACACCCTGTTGTCTTACTTTGGCAGGGTGCAATACAACTTTTCTGACCGGTACCTGTTCAGCGCCACCATTCGCCGCGATGGCTCCTCCCGGTTTGGGTCTGCCACCAAATGGGGCACCTTCCCTTCTGCCTCTATAGGCTGGAGAATCTCAGAAGAGAATTTCATGGAAAACGTAGGCATGGTAAACGATCTGAAACTGAGAGCGAGCTGGGGTGTATCGGGCAACAACGCCATCGGAAACTACGACCACATTTCCTTGCTTACTCCTGCCAGCTATAGTTTTGGCGGAACAGCTCCAGGTCTGGCAGTTGGGCAGGCGCCTGCAAACTTCCCTAACCCGAACATAGGCTGGGAAGAATCCAGAACGGTTAACATTGGCCTGGATGTGGGCCTGCTGGAAAACCGCATTTTCACTTCCTTCGATTACTACACCCGCACCAACTCCAACCTGCTGCTAAGGATTCCGGTGCCTACCGCCACTGGGTTCAGCACCGCACTTACCAACATCGGTGAGGTGTACAATACAGGCTGGGAACTGGAGCTTACCACACGCAACTTAACCGGCCCGTTCGGATGGACCACCAATGCCAACCTGAGCTTCAACAAGAACGAGGTGAGGCAACTGGGGCCGAACAATACACCTATCCAATCAGGAGGATGGGGAACACCTCACCGCTTACTGGAAATAGGGCAGCCGCTCTGGAGCATTTATGTGGTGCAGCAGGATGGCATCCTGACGCAGGCTGACCTCGACAACGGAGTAGCTCGCTATGGAAACCAGACAGTTGGCGACCCCAGGTATGTGGACGCCAATAAGGATGGCGTGATAAACGACGACGACCGGGTAATTGTGGGCAAACCAAACCCCGATTATGTGTGGGGGCTTACCAACACCTTTACCTACAAGGGCTTTGATTTGAGAGTACTGGTACAGGGTCAGACTGGCGGGCAGCTTTACTCCCTTTTTGGCCGTGCCATGGACAGACCCGGTCAGGGATTAGTGGAAAATACTTTGGGTCTGCACCGCGATCGCTGGCGATCTCCTGAAAACCCTGGTGCCGGAGAGCGCGGCAAAGCCAACTCAAGCTTCGGTTTCCTGAAAAGCGATGCCTGGCTGTACTCTTCCGACTACTGGAGGGTACGAAACATTACCCTGGGGTATGACTTAGGCAAGTTGATAACGAACAACCTGATTCAGGGAGCACGCATTTATGTAAGCGCAGAGAACTGGTTTGGTGGCGACAAGTACGAAGGCGGCTTTAACCCGGAAGCAGTGAATAATGCAGACAGCGGCTCTATTGTAGGCGACGACTACGGTGCCTTCCCGCTGTCTAAGGCAATGACCATGGGCCTAAATATTACATTCTAATTGAACGCAACATGAACATCATGAACAAGTATTCTTTAATTATATACTCTTTCCTGGCGCTTGGCTTACTCTCGTGCGAGGACAAGCTGGAGCAGGCGCCGATTTCGGATGCCAGCGCGGCAAATTTCTTCAGGAACGCGACAGATTTTGAGCAGGCCGTAAACGGTGTATACGGGCAGCTGCGTCCGGTGCCAGAGCGGTACTACGACCTATCTGAAACCAGATCGGACAATGTTTATGGCTCCTCCTCCACAGGTGTAAGGCCCTGGGACCCTATAAACGATTTCGTGAACACCATAGAGAACAACGAGCTGGTAGCAGAAGCCTGGAACAACAACTTTAACGGCATCATGCGCGCCAACACCGTGCTAGACAGGCTCAACGCAACTGCAGTACCAGAAGAAGCCCTCAGAAGCCGATTCGAGGGTGAGGCAAGGTTTCTGCGGGCATTCTATTATTTCGACCTGGTAAGGTGGTTCGGGAAGGTTCCGTTGTACGACAGGGTCGTGACACCAACAGAAGCCCTGGAAATACCGCGCAGTTCTGTGCAGGAAGTATACAACCTGATTCTGGCAGACCTGAACAGAGCTATAGAGCTTCTACCTCCCACTTATAACGCCGAGAACAAAGGTCGGGCTACTTCCTGGGCTGCCAAGGCGCTGCTGGCCCGGGTGCACCTTACCCGTTCCGGACCTTCTTACGGCATAGAAGGACCGGGCTTAGGGGCCAACGAATATTCGGAGGCGCTTACTTTGCTCAACGATGTGATAAACAATGGCCCATTTACCTGGGTGAACAACTATGCCAGCATCTTCTCCTACAACAACGAGAACAACCCCGATATTGTGTTTGATGTGCAGTTCCAGAGCGGGCAGATTGGGGTTGGCACCACACTGCCAGGCTACATGGGTACACCCCCGTACTTCAATTCCTTATCAGGTAACATTGCATTACCGCAGTCTTCTGTCGAAATGCGTGAAATTGCTGACGACCTGCTTAACGATTACGCGGAGAACGATGTCCGCAAAGCGGCAACCATTCAACAGGGATTCACTGACCCCAACGGGTTTGTCGAGACCAGGGCGTTTTACAGGAAGTTTCTAGATGAAACCGCCACCATCCTCGACCGGTTCGACTGGCCGATCAACTTCCCCCTTATCCGCTACACCGATGTGCTGATGATGAAGGCTGAGGCCATCCTGCAGGGCGCTTCGGGCGGAACACAGCAGGAGGTAGATGAGATCGTGAACATGGTGCGGGCCAGAGCAGGCTTAGGTCCTGTTGCCAATGTTACCCTGGACATGCTCCTGAAAGAAAGGCGGCTTGAATTTGCCGGAGAAGGACTCCGCTGGCACGACCTGGTGCGAACAGGCACGGTAATAGACAAAATGAATGCCTGGTTACCCACAGAGGACGAACTAAACCGGATGCCTGAATCTATTGGCGTTAATTCGATCATTTACCCTATTCCGTTTACACAGCTCACCGTAAAAGAGGGGCTTTACCAGCAAAACCCCGGCTATTGATAGCCCGATTTAAAGCGAGAGAGGCTGTTCTGAGAATTCGGGCAGCCTCTCTTTCATTTCCTCCTTCACGAAACCCCGGTCCTGCCACTCCTTTTTCTTTAAATGTATAACTGATGTTACGCACCTTAACCAAGAGATTCCTTTCAGTCAATTATTTGAATAAAAAAGGCCCTCGGGAGGCTCCTGGTGCCGCTACAGCAGGGCTTTTTGCAAACTGGTGCGTAGCAGCCGTGTATAAGCTAAACCACAGGACAGAACAGGATAGATTATCTTATAAAATTACGAATGTTTGTTCAGGAGTTAAAAGGCATTTTGCTCGGTCAGGAGCAGCAACATCGCTTTCAGAAATGAACAAATTAAACAGGTACTTTTACTTGCTATTGATTACTGCAACTATGGCGTCCCTCTGGTCCTGCAGCGCTTCTAACCAGGTGCTACGCAAGCCGGTGCCGGATAAGCTGGTCGTACTGACGTTCGACGATGCCTCTGCCTCGCACGCCAGTTACGTGGCCCCGCTCCTGAAAAAACACGGCTTTGGCGGCACCTTTTTCGTGTGCGAGTTCCCGCCCGATTTTGAGGACAAGACTAAGTACATGAGCTGGGAGCAGATACAGCAGCTGCACCAGATGGGCTTCGAGATTGCCAACCACACCCGCAGCCATACCCATGTAACTAAAATGAACAAAGAACGGCAGGCGGAAGAACTACAATACATCGAAGCCAAGTGCGCGGAACTGGGCATTCCAAAACCTGCCACGTTTGCCTACCCCGGCTACAGCACCCACCCGAGCGCCCTGGAAACGCTGCAGGAAAGAGGCTACCTGTTTGCCCGCGCCGGCGGCAGCCGCCCCTACAACCCCGAAACCGACCACCCGTACCTCATCCCCAGCTACAGCACCACCGGCAGCACCCCCACCGACAGGCAGCGTGTGCTGAGCGCGCTGCAAGAAGCAAAAGGCGGCAAGGTTGTGGTCCTGACCATACATGGGGTGCCGGATGTAGCTCACGATTGGGTAACCACGCCTCCGGAGCTATTTGAGGAATACCTGCAGTACCTGAAAGACAATAACTACAAAGTAGTGGCGCTCCGCGACCTGAAGCGCTACATAAATGTGGAACCGGCGCGTGGGCAGGTAGTGCCGGACTATAAGCACCTGAAGAACACCCCCTGACCTGCATGTATAAAAACAGCTTTTAACAGCCTCCCCACCATGAAAAACAGTTTAGCAACTATCGCAGCCACCATGCTCTTTTGCATCAGCCTGCCAGCCACCGCCCAGCAAAAGCTGGAGACAGGCGCACAAAAACCCATGCCCCAGCAATGGATCGACAAAGACACCGGCCATAAGGTAGCCCGACTCTCCAGCGCCTCCGGCAGCAACTCCAGTTTCTATTTCCATAACAACCCTTTTGTGAAGCAGCTCAAAAACGAAGGCGACAAAATGGTGTTTTACAACACCGATGCCTCCGGCACCAGGCAACTCTACACGGTTAACCTGAAAACGCTGAAAAATGAACAGCTCACTACCAGCAAGTCTAAAAAAGTAGGCGAGATTCTGGCGCCAAAACGCAGAGAGGTTATCTACCAGACCAACGACAGCGTATTCGCGACCCACATCGACACCAGGAAAACCCGCCTGGTATATGTGTTCCCAAAAGGCATGAGAACCGGCGTCACCACGCTTAATGCAGATGAAACACTGCTGGCCGGAAGCTTTGCCGGCCCCGAGAAAGATGAGATCTACCGGCAATACCCTGAAAAAAGCGATTACTTTAACCGGATCTTCGAAGCCAAAATTCCGCACACATTGTTTACCGTAAATGTGGAGACTGGCGAGATGAAGGAAATTCATTCTGAAAATACCTGGCTCGGCCACATCCAGTTCTCCCCCACCGACCCTAACCTGCTCATGTTCTGCCACGAAGGCCCCTGGCACAAAGTAGACCGCATCTGGACCTACAACATGAAGACCGGCGAAGTAAAAAACATGCACAAGCGCTCCGTAGAAGGCGAAATAGCCGGCCATGAGTTCTTCAGCCGCGACGGCAAAACCATCTGGTTCGATCAGCAGGTACCGCGTGGCGTAAAGTTCTACCTGACCGGGGCCGACGTAGCCACCGGCAAAGAGAAGCAATACGAGATGGATCGGAATGAATGGTCTATCCACTTTAACATCTCCCCGGATCAGCAACTGTTTGCCGGTGATGGCGGAGACCCCGGCCAGGTGGCCAAGGCACCAGACGGCATGTGGATCTACCTGTTCCGCCCGGAAGGCGAAAGGCTGAAATCTGAAAAACTGGTGAACATGAAACACCACTACTACAAACACGAGCCTAACGTACACTTCTCCCCTGATGGCAAATGGGTTATCTTCCGGGCTAATTTCGAGGGCTACAGCCAGGTGTATGCCGTGGAGATAGCGAAAAGCAAATAATATATTTTTATAGCCGACCTCTCAGCTTCCTGGAATTCTCCATGGCAGAGAAAGCGAACCAAACTCCCCGTCTTAGTCAGGGAGGCGTTAGGGGCGGTTGTTTTTTTAGTCCGATTTCCGATAAGTTATGACGCTGCCTATAACCTAAGTACATTCAGGTAAAATATGTCGTATGTGAGCGGGGGCAGAAGTGCCTCCGAAGGGCTGTTTTGATTAGAATAATTTCTACCTGCGGACTTCATTCTCCTCTAAAAATGACTCGGCAGAATTTACCTGCGTGTACCTGGCAAACCTTACTCCGTGTGTAAAAAGCACTCTCTCCCAGGTATTTATGTCGACGGCTGGAGCAAAGCGGTAACGGGTGGTGTACCGTGACAGAATTTATCGAAATTCAACATTTGGTTTATTCTATCTATGAAAAAATCAAATGTCCTGAATCCTGTGGCAGATGGCCATAAAAGTTCGATTTCCTGGGAATTAAGTTGCCGTCTATCTACCATGACAGCAAGTTTTAATCTTGCGACCCTCGTTGAAAGACAACTTATGCAAGACGCAAACCTGCCTTAAGCAACGCCACAGGTTACGCTGACGCCAAACGTGCGGCATACTCTTTATAAACCTTTTCCGCTTACTAAAGTAGCCTCAAAACAGGGGTTACTTCCCTCATTATTCTTCCCCGAAAACACCATTCTCAACCCACTCCTAAAAATTCAGCTAAAAATTTTGCCGGATACCGCAGGACAGTTAAGTTTGGCAGGCATGCTAGCTTTAAGCAACTATTCCTGCTTCTTTCCGGAGGCGGGCGAGCCTGTTAAAACAATAAAACAAGCCTAATTCCTATCAACTCATGTCGGTAAAAAAACTGCTTTTCCTTTGTTTACTTCTCCTTTGCGCCACTACGGCATTCTCCAAAGATTCGCCGCAACGGCAGGTCCAGTACCTCTCCGGAACCGATAACAAGAACACCGTTACCTGGGACTTTTTCTGCACCGGGGGCCGTAACAGCGGCGTCTGGAGCACGATCCAGGTGCCGTCGCATTGGGAGCAGCAAGGCTTTGGCTCCTACAACTACGGCCGCGACTACGTGACGTATGGCAAAAACTTCCGCTTCGCCGACGAAAAAGGCATGTACAAACACACCTTCCAGGTTCCCAAAAACTGGAAGAACAAGGAGATTTATATTGTGTTTGAAGGCTCCATGACCGATACCGAAGTGAAGATAAACGGCAAGCTGGCCGGCCCGATTCACCAGGGCTCCTTCTACCGCTTCAAGTACAACATCAGCGACAAACTGGAGATCGGCAAAGACAACCTGCTGGAAGTGACGGTGAGCAAAATGTCGGCCGACCACTCGGTGAACAATGCCGAACGCCTGGCCGATTACTGGATCTTCGGCGGTATTTTCAGGCCGGTATACCTGGAGGCGCAGCCAAAGCAACACATCGACTGGACCGCCATCGATGCCAAAGCCGACGGCTCCTTCTCGATGAATGTGTACCTCAAAAACCCGCAGGCAAAGCACGAGGTACTGGCCGAGATCCTGGACGCTAACGGCAAGGTAATAGCCACCACCCGCCAAGGGTTCGCACCAACCGACACGCTCGTGAACCTGAAAACGCAGGTGGCCAACCCGCTGCTGTGGACCTCCGAAACACCGAACCTCTACCGCGTGCGCACTTCCATTGTGTCAGGCAGAAAAACGATTTCGCAGACAACAGACAAGTTCGGTTTCCGCACCATCGAGATCAGGCAGGCAGACGGCATTTATGTGAACGGCACCAAGATTAAGATGAAAGGCATTAACCGGCACGTGTGGTGGCCGGAAACAGGCCGCTCGGTGAGCCGCGAAATAGACCTGATGGACGTGAAGCTGATGAAGGAAATGAACATGAACGCCGTGCGCTGCGCCCACTACCCGCCCGACAAAGCGTTCCTGGAAATATGCGACTCGCTGGGCCTGTATGTGCTCGACGAACTGGCCGGCTGGCAGAACGCCTACAACACCAAAGTAGGCACCCAACTAGTGAAAGAGATGGTGATGCGCGACGCCAACCATCCGTCCATCATCCTATGGAGCAACGGCAATGAAGGCGGCCATAACAAAGAACTGGTAGACGACTATGCCATCTACGACCACTCCAACCGCCCTGTTATTCATGCGCACCACCGCCCGGGCAATGAGCTCAACGGCATCGACTGCAACCACTACGAAGACTACTACAGCACCAAAAACCTGCTCGAAGGCCCGAACATTTACATGCCGACTGAGTTTCTGCACTCGCAGGACGATGGCGGCGGCGGCACCTCGCTCCACGATTTCTGGGAACTGCACTGGAACAGCAAGCTCGGAGCCGGCGGCTTTTTGTGGGCGCTGGTAGACGAGGGCATTGTACGCACCGACCTGAATGGCTACATAGACGTGAACAAAGTAAATGCGCCGGATGGTGTGGTTGGCCCCTACCGCCAGAAAGAAGGCAGCTTCTGGGCCATCAGAGAAGTGTTTTCGCCGGTGAAAATAAACCTGAAAGAGCTACCAGTAAATTTTAACGGAGAGATTGCCGTAGAGAACCGCTTTCATTTCACCAACCTGAACCAGTGCACCTTTCAGTGGGAGCTGGCCGAGTATCGCAAGCCCGGCGACAGGTTTACCGGCTACATCACCAAAAAGAAAGGCACCGGGGCCGGGCCAGCCATTGCACCCGTAGCTAAAGGCAACCTGAAACTCAACCTCCCCGCCGACTGGAAAAACTATGACCTTCTCCTGCTCTCAGCTTACGACCCGGCAAAACAACTGATCTACACCTGGAGCTGGAACGTGAGGTCGAACGAGGCCATGCTGGCGGACATTGTGGACCTGAGCGATAAGAACGCTGTAACAGCAACCGAAACCGACTCGACCATTATCCTGACCGGCGGCGAGATCGGGATATCCTTCAACAAGAAAACGGGCCAGATCGCTCAGCTGACCAACACCAAGAGCATGGGCCTGCTATTCGGGAACGGGCCTGTGATGGTGGCGGGCAAGGCGGCCATGGCTAACATGAAGCACTACAAAGACGGCGACGGCCATGTGGTGGAAGTAAACTACGCCGGAGACCTGAAGTACACCCGCTGGAAAATGCACGGCAGTGGCTGGCTGAGCCTCGACTACGAGTACAGTCTGAACGGCGAGTACCCGTTTACCGGCATCAGCTTTACGTACCCCGACAATTTTGTGATCAGCGCCAAGTGGCTGGGCAAAGGCCCTTACCGTGTCTGGAAAAACAGGCTGCAGGGCGTAACGCATAGCGTATGGGAGAACTACTACAACGACACCCACACCGGCAGCGCTCCCTGGAACTACCCCGAGTTTAAAGGCTACTTTGCCGAAGTTACCTGGATGGAGTTTAACACCGTGCAGGGCAAGTTCCTGGTGGCTTCCAAAGAAAAAGACTTGTTTGTGCGCCGCCTCGATTTCCACGGTCTTTCCGGTGTGAAACCACATCCTGAGCTACCGGTTGGCAACATTTCCTTCCTCGACAATATCCCGGCGCTGGGAACTAAGCTGGCTCTCAACATCAGCCCCAATACCCGCAATCTGGGCCCCACAGGCGAGCCCAACAAAGTAAGCGGCCCCATTAAAAGGACACTGTACTTCTACTTCGGCCTGCCAAAAACCGACGATGCTGCTCCGGAGCAGTTCAGCCGGCCTGTTAAAGACGAACTGTTTTAAATATCGAACTTCCTTACCCTTTAGCAGCGGCTGCCCCACACAGGCAGCCGCTGCTGTTTTTGTGTCCTTCTGAGAATTCGGGTGTAGGCCAGTTTCAATCCAAAACTCATCAGGAAGGCCATTTTCATTCAAATAATTTGATTGTCTGTTGTTGATTGCTGATTGTTAAATGGTTTAATGGCTACATAGTTAATCAGGAGATTTGAAGATGAACCGGAGAACACAAATCAGCTACTAGCTCTTTATAAGTCTATAATCTATTATCTAGCGCCTAACATCTAAAACCTCTCCGGAAGGCTCTTTTCATTCAAATAATTCGGCTGCTCCCCCATACAACCTTTGCCAGTGCACACCGGACAGTGCAGGATAGACAACAGCATAACAATCGTTAGTATTAAACTTCCAAAAGATCTAACAGAAACAAGCTGTTCCAATTATTCCCGAACCCATCATTGCCGAAAAAAAGAAGAATGAAACCGAGCATAAACAAACCATCCGGCTACAAAACGGTAGCCAAGCACCTAAAAACCACGCTGCTTACAATGGCTTTGGCTGCAGGCGCCTTTCAGGTGGCCTCCGCGCAAACCAAAACCACCGACACCAACACGCCGCTGCACGCCATGCAGCCAGACTATGTAACGCCCTATGGCCAGACCACGGTAGAAGACATTGCCAAAGTGCTGCAGCGGGTACATGGCTATCTGGACGCCACCACCCCTGCCCGCATGCTCGACAAGAACGGCAAAGCCATTACCGACCTCAAAAAACTGAACAAGGAATCGACGCTGGAGCAGGGCGATTTCCGGCTTACCAGCTACGAATGGGGCGTAACCTACGCTGGCATGCTCCTGGCCGGCGAAGCCACCGGCGACAAACGCTACACCAACTACACCACCGAGCGTCTCAATTTCCTGGCCGATGCCGCCCCGTTTTACCGCAACGAGCTCAAGAAAAATCCTGACGCAAAAGTACCGCTCCGCCAGATGCTGGCCCCGCACGCCCTCGACGATGCCGGAGCCATGGCGGCTGCCATGATAAAAGCCACCCGAAGCGGTGCCACCAAAACCAACCTGCGCCCGATTATCGACAACTACCTCGATTACATCAGCAACAAAGAGTTCAGGCTACCCGACGGAAGCCTGGCCCGAAACCGGCCACTACCCAACACCATCTGGCTCGACGACCTGTTTATGAGCGTGCCGGCCCTGGCGCAAATGGGCAAGCTGACCAACGACAACCGCTACTATGACGACGCTGTGAAGCAGGTGCTGCTATACTCTGAGCGCATGTTCAACAAAGAAAAAGAACTTTATATGCACGGCTGGGTGCAGGGCATGGAGCCGCACCCGCAGTTCCATTGGGCGCGTGCCAATGGCTGGGCCGTGATGACCATGGTGGAGCTGCTCGAAGTGCTGCCAAAAGAGCATGCCGGTTACCAGAAGGTGCTGAACCAACTGAAAGCGCACATCAAAGGAATTGCCGCCTACCAATCGGGCGAAGGATTCTGGCACCAGCTCCTCGACCGCAACGACTCCTACCTCGAAACATCGGCCACCGCCATTTTTGCCTACTCCATAGCCCGCGCCATTAACCGCGGCTGGGTAGATAAGCAAGCTTATGGCCCCATGGTATTACTGGCCTGGAACGCTGTTGCCACCAAGGTGAACGACAAAGGGCAGGTAGAAGGCACTTGTGTAGGCACAGGCATGGCCTTCGATCCGGCTTTTTACTACTATCGCCCCATCAATGTGTATGCTGCGCACGGCTACGGCCCCGTGCTGCTTGCCGGAGCCGAAATGTTAAATTTTCTGAAAGGCAATAAGTTCGAGATAAACGACAGCTCTGTGCAGTTTTCGTCGGCAGCCAGGTAAGGTATTTTGAAGAATGTTGACTGCCCTCACGGATCAACCATCAATAAAAGCTCCGGAGGGGCAATTTGATTAGCATAATTCGGTCCGCGGGCCTTGCAGGGTGCCCGGCTCCTGCCAGGCCTGAGGTGCTCTTCCTTCGCGATAAGGAAGTATTTCGGCCTTGTAACTGATAACTATCAATGCCAATTTTAACAAGCTACTATTGAATGCTGAAAACCAGGCTCCTGCCCCACTTACTATTGCTGCTTTGTCTGCTCCTTGGCAGCTTGGGCAGCAGTGCGCAACGGGTTATGGAAAACCTGGGCAGAGGGGTGGTAGCGGTGCCGCAGCAGGGCTCCGTGTATGTGAGTTGGCGACTACTGGGTACAGATCGGGATGAAATCGCCTTTAACCTCTACCGCAGCACCGGCGCTGGCAAACCCGTAAAGCTGAACAAAAAGCCCATTGCCACCACCACCGATTTTACCGACACCTCCGCCGACCTCACCCAGCCAAATGCCTATGTGGTGCGCCCCGTGCTGAAGGGCAAAGAGCAACCGGCAAGCAAGGCATTTATCGTTCAGGCTAACCCAGCGCTGCAGCCTTACCTCGCCATCCCGCTGCAAGTCCCTGCTGGCGGTGAGATTGGCGGCCGGAAATTCAGCTACTACGCCAACGATGCCAGCGCAGCCGACTTGGACGGAGACGGCGAATACGAGATCATCCTGAAGTGGGAACCCTCCAACGCCAGAAACCCGCCGCAGACGGGGCTTACCGGCAACCAACTGCTCGATGCTTATAAACTCGATGGCACGCTGCTCTGGCGCATCGACCTGGGCAAAAACATTCGCTCCGGGGCCGCCTACACACAATTTCTGGTGTATGATTTTGATGGCGACGGAAAGGCAGAACTCATCTGTAAAACCGCCGACGGCACCATAGACGGAACAGGCCACAGTATCGGCAACAAAGAAAAAGACTGGCGCACCCATACCCCCGACAGCCGCCTGTATGGCAAAGTAGCCGGCGGCCCCGAGTACCTGACCGTGTTCGATGGCAAAACAGGTGCCGCCCTGGCCACAGCAAGCTATGTGCCCGACCGTTACCCGCTCGATGGCTGGGGCGGCATTGGCGGCAATGGCGGAAACGATAGCACCGCCAGCCGCGCCGACCGCTTTAGTGCCTGCGTGGCTTACCTGGACGGTTCCTTGCCCAGCGCCGTGATGATCCGCGGCTGGTATGGTCGCACCGTAGCCGCCGCCTGGGACTGGCGCGATGGGAAGCTGACACAGCGCTGGGTCTTCGACACGGCGCTTCCGGAGTGGCAAGCCTATTCCGGCATGGCAAACCATTCGGTAACCGTAGCCGATTTTGATGATGACGGAAAAGACGAAATTTGCGTAGGGGCGATGACAATCGATCACGATGGCAAAGGCCTCTTTAGCACCGGCCTGCGCCACGGCGATGCGCTGCACGCCGGCGACCTGCTCCCCTCGCGGCCCGGCCTGGAGGTGTTTGGCATCCACGAGAGCGAAGGCAAAACCATTCCACTGCAAACGCCCGGCTCCGCCATGTTCGATGGTCGTACCGGAGAGCTTATCTGGGCCAACAACCCTGGCGTAGACGTTGGTCGTGGCATGGCTGCAGACATAGACCCCAACTACCCTGGTGCCGAGAGCTGGGGAGCGCCTGGCGGAACCCGGCGGGCCGATACCGGCGAAATCATCTACCCCGAAACACCCAATTCCACCAACTTTGCCGCCTGGTGGGACGCCGACCCGCTACGCGAGCTGGTAGACCAAACCCAGATCACGAAATGGGACTGGCAAACACGCAGCACCCAAACCTTGCTGGAAGCCACAGGCGCAGCAGCTAACAACGGCAGCAAAGCCACCCCCTGCCTCACCGCCGACCTGCTGGGCGACTGGCGCGAAGAAATAATCTGGCGGTCAGCCGATAACTCAGAGCTGCGCATTTATAGCAGCACCATTCCGGCCACTAACCGCCTGTACACGCTCATGCACGACCCGCAGTACCGGCTGGCCATTGCCTGGCAGAACGTAGCCTACAACCAGCCGCCGCACCCCGGTTTTTTCATAGGGGCAGGCATGCAGAAGCCGCCCCGGCCAAACATCGTTTTCCCGAAACGGAAGGCATCAGGAGCAGCGGCAGCAGAAGGTCGGGAAGGTCGATTTCATTAGAAAAATCTGCTTGTTGATTGTTTATTCCTGATTGTTAAATGGTTAATCAGGAGATTTTAAAATTTGAAGATGACCCGAAAAGCACCAGTTAACTTATAAATTTTAACTCTTTGCTTTTAAAGAGTCCTGCGTCTTGTGTCCTATCTCTTGTATCTTAAATAAAAAGCCTCCGGAAGGCCCTTTTCATTCTAATAATTTAAGTGAAAGATATTTGGATTGAGGTATGACTCTAGCTATTATAAATTAAACAAAGCATTTGCCTCGCATTAGAATTGGCTATCGAACAGAACCCAGTCCCTGGCTTGAGGCGCCTCACAGGTTTCCGGTGTCGCGGGAGCGGCAGGCCGCTTGCGGGCAGGAAAGATGTGCAGCGCCGATGGCTAGGGACGAGGCCCCGCGGCCGTGAGCGCTCAGACTTCTGCTAATAGAACAAAACAGCTCGAGGGCTCCGGATAGAACAGCAGCCATAACAGCTGGAACCTGCTTTATAGCAATATGATAAGAGGAATACCCCTACTTATATTCTACACTCAACAAATTTAATCCGCTCAACCAATATACGCTCCATCATGAAAGACCTCAGAACATTGACACTTACCCTGCTCCTGTGCTATTTTTTTGCCGGAAACGCCTGGAGCCAACGGCAGATGGAGTACCTGAACCGAGGCATGGTGGCCGTACGAAATGCCGACAACTCCGTGTATGTTGGTTGGCGGCTGCTCGGTACCGAACCAGAAGAAACAGCCTTTAACCTGTACCGGAAAACAGGAACCAAAAAACCAGTAAAACTCAACAAGGCGCCCCTCACCGGCAGCACCAATTTTGTTGACACGAAAGCCGACCTGACGCAGCAGCACAGCTACTTTGTGAAGCCTGTGCTGAAAAAGAAGGAATTGGAAGCCTCAGAAGCAGCTGTAGTGTGGGAGCAGCCATACCTAAGCATCCCCTTGCAAACGCCGCAGGGCTACTCCGCTAACGATGCCTCGGTAGGCGACCTGGACGGCGACGGAACCTACGAAGTAATCATCCACATGACTGGCCGCAGCCGCGACACGCCTTCCAAAGGATTTACCGATGAGCCCATTTTCCATGCCTATAAACTGGATGGAACACTTTTGTGGGAAATTAACCTTGGCAAGAACATACGCGAAGGCGCGCATTACACCCAGTTCATTGTCATTGACATGGACGGGGACGGCAAAGCGGAGTTCGCCTGCAAAACCGCCGACGGCACCAAAGATGGCAAAGGCAAAATTATAGGCGACGCCACCAAAGACTGGCGCGATGCGGACGGCAAAATACTGCAGGGCCCTGAATTCTTCACTGTATTTAGTGGCGAAACCGGCGAAGCACTGGCCACCGCCGATTACCTGGTTGGCCGTGGCGACCTGTGCGGCTGGGGTGGCGTGGGCGGCAACGGCGGCAACGACTGCAACGGCAACCGGGTAGACCGCTTTCTGGCCGGGGCCGCCTACCTGGACGGCAAGCTGCCCAGCGTGCTCATGTGCCGTGGCTACTACGGCCGCAGCGTAATTGCCGCCTGGGACTGGCGCAATGGCAAACTGACTTCCCGCTGGGTGTTCGACTCCGAAAACAGTAAAAACCCATTTTCAGGACAAGGCAACCACAGCTTAAGCGTAAATGACATAGACGGAGATGGCAAAGACGAAATTGTGTACGGCGCCATGGCCGTAGACGACGATGGCAAAGGCATCTACTCCACCGGCCTGCGCCACGGCGATGCCCTGCACGTGAGCCGCTTCGACCCCGCCAACCCCGACCAGCTGGTATGGGGTGTGCACGAGATAGAAACTGATGAAGGAATTGCGGCACAAGGCTACGGGGTGGCCCTGTTCAATGCCCGCACGGGCGACCTGATCTGGGGAGGCGAAGAAAAGAGAGATGTAGGCCGTGGCATGGCCGCCGACCTCGACCCGCGCAACCCCGGCGCAGAACTATGGTGGAACGGCAGCGGCGGTCTGTACAACGTAAAAGGCGAACGTGTCAGCAATGCCCCCAGGTCAGTCAATTTCGGTATCTGGTGGGATGGCGACCTGCTCCGCGAGATCCTGGACCGCAACTTTATCGACAAGTGGGACTGCGAAAACGAGACGGCTGTGCGCCTGTTCACGGCCGAGGGCTGCACCTCTAACAACGGCACCAAAGCCACCCCCGCCCTCAGCGCCGACATCCTGGGCGACTGGCGCGAAGAAGTGATGTTCCGGACAGAAGACAGCCGGGAGCTGCGCATTTTCACCACCACCATTCCCACCGAGCACCGGCTCTACACGCTCATGCACGACCCGCAATACCGCCTGAGCATTGCCTGGCAAAATGTGGGCTACAACCAGCCCCCGCACACCAGCTACTTCCTGGGCCATGGCATGGCCAAACCACCCAAACCAGATATCATGGTAAAAATGCCTGAAGCGCAGCAGAAAGGCAGGCGATAATCTTTTTCAGTGAAGGCTTTGGCACCTGATCTAAGACTGTTCTCTATAATCGGGCCGGAGCGCAAAAGAATCTCTACTTTTGCGCTCCGGTTTTTCTTAATCCCGGGTATTGACGTTGGCTTCTTCGCTTTAAGTTTCTGTGCGCTGCCCCCTGACAGCGCACCTTGAGTAGGTCAGCATATTCCGGCCACAAATACGCGCATATTTTATTTTTCAGGAAAATGCAGCATCACGGTGCCTGTAAGCTGATGTTTGTGTTCTTCTACCTGTCGGATGGTACGCATGCGGAGGAACAGCTTCGGCGGCGGCAGCAGAACTTCCGGAGGGCTATTTTTATTTAAATAATTTGAGTTTATAAATGAAGAGATGACTACATAAGTAGTTAATTCAGATTAATGACAAAATGGGTGCCTACCTCTACCTCGCTGCCAACTTCTATGGTTCCGCCCATGGCCTCTATATGCGATTTCACTAGAAACAGGCCTATGCCCCTGCCTGCGATGCCTGGGTGAAACCTGCTGTAAAGATTAAATATATCATTGTTTACCCGCTTCATGTCCATGCCGCTTCCATTATCAGAGATGGAAATAACAGTACCCTTATCCTTGCTGAGGTAGCAGCTAATCTTTATCTGAAGCGGGCGCACCTCTGACCTGTACTTGATCGCATTAGACAGAAGGTTATAGAAAATGCTGAACAAGTACGCTCTGTTGGCAACCAGGCTGAAGCCTTCCTCTATGGCTATGCATATTTTGCCGCCACATTTCTCAAGCTGCTCCCCCAGGTTATCGAGCGCCTGCTGATAAATGGTCAGAAGCTCTACCGGTTCTTTTTCTACCTCCTCCTTGCTATCGCGAATAGACAGGATCATGTTCACGTCTTTCAGCACCGTGTCGAGCTGCGAAACACTTGTTTTCAAGTTTTCGAGCCCTTTATCGAAGGTCGGGTCGTTTTTGCCCACTCTGCTCAGGAGCCTGGCAAGCCCCATGGCATTGGCGACAGGCGCCCGGAGGTTGTGCGACACCATATAGGTAAACTGTTGCAGGTCGCGGTTCTGCTTGTAGAGGTCCCGGGTCATTTTCAGCTGCCTTTCCTCCACCTCCTTGCGTTCCGTTATATCTGTCTGGATCACGATGAAGTGCAGCACCTTTCCATGATTGTCCTTTACCGGCGTTATCTCCACCAGCACCCATCTTTTTTCTCCTGATTTGAGATAGTTGATCAGTTCCATGGTTACCGGCTCAGCCCTGGTTAACTTATATTTCAGTTCCTCAATCGCGCCCATGTCTGACTCCGGTCCTGAAAGCAGTTCGCCAGGTATCTGCCCCTGCACTTCCTCCTGCGTATACCCCGAAAACTTTTTGAAGGCTTCATTTATCCATTCAATTCGCCCCCGGGCATCCATAATAATAACGCCGTTGGTTGTTTTGCTGGCCACCAGCGACAGCCTTTTCAGCTCCTGCTCTGCCTGCACCCTGTGGGTAATTTCAGAAAAGTAAACGGCAAGCCCCTCCTCCGAAGGATAAGCCGTCGCCTCCAGCCATTTCCCTTTCTTTTCCAGGAAGGCCTCAAAGTGCGCTGTTTCTGCGGTTTCAACGGCCTTATGATACTGCCTGTAGAACTCGCCTCCTACTTCTTCCGGAAACAGGTCCCATATGTTTTGCCCCAGGCACTCTTGCCGGCTAATACCTAATATCTGCTCAAACTCAGTATTAACGTGCGTGAACTCCCAGTTTTTGTTGAGGGTAAAAAAGGCATTGGTAATACTCTCGAAAATGATCTTCAGCTTCCGGGCCTGCTGCGCTATAATTTCCTGCGAATGAACAATCTCGGTAACATCTTTAACAATGCTGTACACGCCTGCCACTTCAGCACCTACTTTTACAGGAATTTTTGTGATGTCGAGCACTCTCGCGTCTGAAGGTCCGGAGCCGGAAATTGCTGTTTCGATTTCAAAGCGAGTTAATTTGCCCTCGCAGGCATCCTGCAGCTTTTGCTGGCAAACCTCCTTTACCTCTGGCGAGAGCAGGTCAAAGATACAGCGGCCCACCAGGTCTGTTTTCTCTATCCCGAAGGTGAGCAGCACGGCAGGGTTCACATCGAGAATCTCTCCGTGCGCGTTTTCAAAAAAGACCAGGTCCGGGTTGTTCTCGAACATAGACCTGAACCGCTGCTCGCTTTCCAGCAGCTTTATGCTGTTGACCTTTTTTTCCGTTATGTCGCGCGAGCTCACCGTAAAAGCTCTTATGGCAGGATTCTGTAACTGGTCGCTCACTACCGTCTCTACCCAGCGCCACTGCCCGTCTGCAGCCTTAAACCTGAAATCGGAGACCTTTACACACCCCTTCAGGGGCACTTCGGCCAAAGATGCCTGGGCAAAAGCCAGATCATCGGGGTGAATGTAGCTGAGTGCATTTTGGCCAACCATCTGTTCGGGCGCGTAGCCCAGCGCTTTTTCAGTAGAATCGCTTACGTACAGATAATTGCCATGCTCGTCGAGCAGGGCCAGCATATCAGCGCCATGCTCAATCAGGGATCTATGCAGTTCGTCTTTTTCGCGGAGCCTTTGCTGCTCACGTTTCTCCTTTGTTATATCCCGGCCTATACAGAAATACAGCTCATCTTCTTCAGACCAAACCGTAGACCACTGCAGGAGCACCTCCTGCCCGTATTTACTGAGGTAGCAGTTCTCGAAATAGCCTTTCTTCCTGGTATTATGAAGATCTTTGGCAAAAGCCCGGGAGGCCTCGTAATCTCTGGGATGGATAAAACTGAGAAAACTTCTGTTCTCCATTTCCTCCCTTTCATACCCCAGCACGTATTTGCAGGACTCGTTAACCTGGTAGATCCGCCCCTCCTTATCGAGCGCGCAGACCAGATCAAGCGAATATTCTACTGCCCGCTCCAGTACTCCCTTCCGCCGATCAATCTTCATTAAGTAATGTTTTACTCATAAAAAATCAAAATAAATCTGATCCAGATTAAATAAATAAATTTATATCTGTCTTTTTCAGTCCTTTAAAATTAGAGGATATTAACAGTAAATACAACAGGACATTACAATAAATTCAATTTTGCACAACTTACTATTTTACAATTACCCACAACAGAAACCTGGTTAGTGGCAATCGTAAAACAGCAAGCGGGCAGCAGGTACCACCCACATTAATTAGCTAAAACGAAGGCACTCCGACACCACTATTAACAGGCAGCAGAGGCGCAGAGCGGACCATGCTGACAGTCGGCGGTCCGCTTTTGGATCAGGGGCGCTCGTTCTGGCTTTGCCCGGAGGTGCCGCCATGGTTCATCTCAACTTACAAAGGGCGCTTAGGTGCTGTGCCCCTTCCTATAGGGCTTGCCGGCTTCCGGGCAATTATTCTAATCAAAAAGCCCCTCCTGAGGCTCTGCTGCTGCTCTGGAGGGGCTTCTGTATGTAAATACCGGGTGCCGGCCTGTACCAACGCCAAAGGAAAATGAAACCCTTACCAGTTCCTTCTTTACTGGCCGCTACTGAGCAAGCCCATCGACTTTACCATGTTGATGAACTCCACCCGATACCCTTCCCGGTCTTTGCCTCTGGCTCCTTCGGCCAGTTGCAGCACCGAGGCATAAGAAGCACTGCCCTTGAACTCCGATTCGCGGAGCAGCATGCCAAAAGAAGCCACCGCAGCCGAAAACCTGAAATTATCGGAGGTGCGGCCGGCCGGCTCCAGCCCTTGCGGCACAGTGCGCTGCAGCAGGCTGCTCTTATCGCCATCTGGTTCTTTGTAGCGCAGCTTCAGGGTTAGCACTTCGTTGGAGTTGGCGGCCGTGGTGGTGGCAGGTGCCTGCTGGTACTTGAGCGCATCTACGACAGCGGGTATAGCGGCAGCAGAACGGGCTCCTACGGGCACGATCTCGTACAGAGCCGTTACGGTGTGGCCGGAGCCCAGCTCGCCGGCGTCTTTTTTGTCGTTGTTGAAATCTTCGTTGCGCAACGCACGGTTTTCGTAACCGATCAGGCGGTAGGCATGCACCTTGGCCGGGTTAAACTCCAGCTGCAGCTTCACGTCTTTGGCAATGGTGAACAGGGTGCCGCCAAACTCATTCACGAACACCTTCTTCGCCTCCAGCAGGTTGTCTATGTAGGCGTAGTTGCCGTTGCCTTTATCCGCGAGGGTTTCCATTTTGGAGTCTTTGTAGTTGCCCATGCCAAAGCCCAGTACCGTCAGGAACACGCCCGACTCCCGCTTCTCCTCTATCAGGCGCTCCATCTCGGCATTGCTCGACACACCCACATTAAAATCGCCGTCGGTGGCCAGGATCACGCGGTTGTTGCCGCCTTTTATGAACTGCTGCTGCGCTATTTTATAGGCCAGCTTTATGCCTTCTCCTCCTGCCGTGGACCCTCCTGCATGCAGGTTATCGATAGCCTGCATAATCTTTGCTTTATTGTTTCCGGGAGTTGGGGCGAGTACCAGGCCGGCAGCTCCGGCATATACCACCATGGCTACCTTATCCTGGGGCCGCAGCTGCTCCACCAGCAATTTAAAGCCGGCTTTTACGAGTGGCAACTTGGCAGGCTCGTCCATAGAGCCCGACACATCTATCAGGAACACCAGGTTGGAGGCGGGCAGGTTCTCCAGCGGAATGTGGCGCCCCTGCAGGCCAATGTGCAGTAGCTGGTTTTCCTCGTTCCAGGGGCAGGCAGCAAGCTCCGTGGTAATCGAAAAGGGCTCCTTCCCTTCGGGTTGCGGGTAATCGTAAGAAAAATAATTGACCATCTCCTCTATTCTAACGGCGTCTTTAGGCGGCTTCTGCCCCATGCTCAGGAAGCGCCGCACATTGCTATAAGAGGCATTGTCTACATCGATAGAAAACGTGGAGAGTGGATTGCGGACAGCCACCAGAAAAGGATTCTCGTGCACGGCATCATATTCTTCGGTGTTGAAGCTGGTATCCCCAACCGTTTCCCTATCATGTTTTATAACCGGGCTGGTATATTTTACGGCAGCCGGTGCACTCATCTGCATTTCGGTAACCGTGGCCAGTCGCGAAGCTTTTCCTTTCCGGGTCCCATACCCTGTTACCACTACTTCCTCCAGCGCCCTGTTATCCGGCTGCATTGCCACGTTTATGTTGGTGCGCGTCCCAATCTTTACTTCCTGGGTCTTAAAACCTATAAAGGAGAACACCAGCACGTTGCGGGAGGCTGGCACTACCAGTTTATACTGCCCGCTCTGATCGGTGGCCGTTCCTACCCGGGTGCCTTTCACGGTGATGGCAACACCAGGTAAAGGCTGCCCATCATCGGCTGCTGTTACTTTGCCTGTTATAATTCTGTCCTGTGTCTGGAGGGCAAACACATAGGTACCAAGCATGAGGAGGCTTAGCACAAGGGCGAGCATATTAGCGTGTCTGATCATAGTTTTATTTGTTAAGGTTTGTATAAGGATGCTGCATCAGGTGAATTTGCACATCCGCTTATGATTTTTCTTTTGAATAATTTTCGTTAGGTTAGGGCAGGGTTTAAGGCAGCTCTTGCCAAACAGCCCAAAAAATCCGTATTAGTGTAAAATTGCCTTCGCCTGGTAATATGCCGGCCCGAAGCGCTGCATTTTATAGCCCGATGTTTCTAAAGCTTTTCTCCAAACCGACGCCCCCGAGCGACCTGGAGCTGGTGCACAAGTACCAGCAAACGGGCGACATGCGGGCCATGGGAGAACTGTTTGAGCGCTACACCGAAATGGTTTATCTCATCTGCCTGAAGTATCTGAAAGACGAGGATGACAGCAAAGACGCCACTATGCAGGTGTTTGAGAAACTGATAGAGCTGCTCAGGAAGCACCAGATAACTAATTTTAAGAGCTGGCTGCACGTAACCACCCGCAACCATTGCCTGCTGCAGCTCCGCGGCCGCAATGGCAAACAGGTTAGAGTGGATGACAAGACCGCTCTGCTTATGGAATCGACCTCCTTCCTGCATCTATTGGAGGAAGATCAGCAGGAGGCGGCCCTGCAGATTCTGGAAAAAGGATTGACAGAGCTTCCGCCTGAACAAAAAACCTGCCTCGAACTGTTTTACCTGCAGCAAAAGAGCTATAAAGAGATTGCCGCCATTACCGGAACCGACCTCCCCAAAGTGAAAAGCTATATACAGAACGGCCGAAGAAACCTGAAAATTTACCTGGAAAATCATCATGAGCAGCCATAACAACCAACTAACCTGGGGAACCGAAGAACACCCTACCCTGGAGGAGCTGCGCCAGTACCAGGAAGATGCCCTGCCTTCTGCCCTGAGCCAGGAGCTGGAGCAGCACCTGCTATCCTGTGATGTCTGCACCGATGTGGTGGAGGGCATGATGCTGGCCGATCGTGCCAGCACCCGAAAGGCGGTGCACGCCATTAACTTCAGACTCCAGAACCTGAAACAGCCCAAAAAGAAGCGCCGGCTGCCGGCCATGCCTCTGCTCGATTGGCGTGCAGCTGCGGCCATAGTGGCATTACTCTGCTCGCTGGCGCTGGTTGTTTATTACCAGTACACCCAGCTGGCCAAAGACCGGCCTGCTGCGGTAACTGTTGCAGAACAACCAGTTGAAATTTCTCCGGCTACGCCTGCTCCGGCATCAGAGGAGCTTACGCAGGAGGCTGTAGCTCCGCTGCCCGCCGCAGTTGAACCGGCACCTCCCCTTGCCACAGCCCGGCCACAGGCACGCACCAAGCCTACGCAGAGCACAGCCCCACAGCCGCTGCACACCCTTATTTTTGAAGATGCTCCTGCCCTGGCAGAGGCAAATACAGACACTCAAACAGATAGCGCCGCCAGCCAACCCCCTGCCGCCAGCGGGAGCACACTCGCCGCAACTTCAGCAAGAGCAGCAGCCAGCAGACTGGCAAAAGCTCCTGAGAGCAGAAAAATAACCGGCAAAGTACTGTCGGAAAGTGGAGAAGGTCTGCCTGGAGTAACCGTGGTGATTAAAGGTGCCAATACCGGCGCTTCTACCGATGTAAATGGTCATTTTACCTTGCCTGCACCCGCCGAGAGCGGCACCCTTGTGTTCAACTACATTGGCTACGAGCCTGCCGAGACTACCGTTGGGCCCGGCACCAGCATGGTGCAGGTTAATCTGTTCCCCAGCGCCAGCGCCCTGAACGAGGTGGTTGTAGTTGGCTACGGAACTGCCCGCGCCGCCGAAGCAGCAGCCCCCAGCCCTGTTGGAGGCACCAGAGCTTTCAACAAATACATCAAAGAAAATTTACGATACCCTGATGCAGCCAGAGAAGGCAGCGTAAAGGGCAAGGTAGAAGTGGCATTTACCGTTACGCCTGCCGGACTACCAGGCAATCTCCGGATATTGAAGAGCCTGCACCCTGCCTGCGATGCCGAGGCAATACGCCTGGTAAAAGAAGGCCCCTCCTGGAAGCCAGCCACCATCAACGGCAGTCCTGTTTCACAGGAGGTAAAAGTCTCGATTCGGTTTAAGCCGTAGCAGGAGGAGTGCCGCCTCAATTATTCCAATGAAAACAGCCCTCCGGAGCTGTCTGCTGCTGCTGGTTGATTGTTGATTGATTTGGGATCATGATCAGCCGTGTGGGCTTGGGCTGAGGGGGGTTAGTTTAAAAGATGCGTGGTTATTTGTGTAGCAGCAGTCTGAGCCTCTGGAGGGCTATTTTCATTCACATAATTTGGTTTTGCTCTACCTCAAAAGCCCGACAGCCGGCCCACCCTAGATAAGGCGAGCCGGCTGTCGGGCTTTAATAAAACCGGTATTGTTATGTACTTAGTACCCAGGATTCTGTGGAACATCTGCATTGTTTAGGAGCAGCACAGTTGCTGGAATAGGGCGAAGTATTTTAAAAGCACCATCCTGCCCCTGAAACGGATCGAACCCGCGGTTGTACCAGTTTCTGATGTCTCGGTTATAGAGACGCGTGCGCTCCATCAAGGTGCCGGTACGCTTCAGGTCGAACCACCGGTGATACTCGCCAGCCAGTTCACGCGCTCTTTCATCAAGAATAAAGTCAATAGTTACATCGGCAGGTTCAATTCGCATGGCCTCTTCGGCACCCGGTTTGGCAGCTCTTCTTCTTACCTCGTTAATGCGGGCGGCTGCTGTTCCGTTATCGCCTAACTTAAAATAAGCCTCTGCTGCAATCAGGTATGTTTCGCCCAGGCGTGCCAGGAAAATGTCGCGGGTACTGGTGGCACCTCCAAACACAGACTTAGGATCATCGAACTTCTTAATGGCAGGCGTGGCATTATCGAGGGCAGTGCTGTTATTGGCTTCCCAGGCCGGAGAATAAGGTATAACCTGTGCTCCGTTGCGTCGGTCAGGGTTTGCTGCCTTCCAGGCTGCAATGGCCTCAGGAGAGTTAGCCCATTTTGGTGCGTAGTAGAAGCGTACGTTCAATGTGTTGCGCTCCGTGCTCTTATCATAATAGTCGTAATAGCGTTGGTAGAACTCTATCATGAACGTGGCATCGAATCGGGCATCATTTTCTGTAAACACATCGAAGGTATACATGGTTGGCACCAGGCGGTAGGCACGCTGCGGATAGCCTTGCGCTGCTCCCTGGCCACCCATATAGGGTCCGTACCAGTAGTTTTGGCTGTTACCTGTGCTCTGGGGGTTAGCCACTGATCCGGCATCGTACTGTATGGAAAACAGGATCTCAGGGTTGCGCTCGTTGCCAGGGAAAAACAGTTGCTCGAAAGACTGGCTCAGCGCCTGGCCAGCAATGGCAGCATCGGCAAACTGGGCAGCCTTGGCAAAATCGTCGGGGGCGGCAAAGCTTTCGTAGCCACGGGTTAGATGTGCTTTGGCCAGGTAGTGGCGCACGGCGCGCTTGGTAACACGGCCAAACTCAGTTGTAGTTTCCGGCACTAGTTCCAGCGCCTCGTTCATCTGGTTTATGATAAACGTATACACTTCCTGGGCCGAATTTCGTGGGAAAGCATCTACCGGGGCAGAAAAGCGATCGGTCACCAATGGCACGCCACCAAACTGTTGTACCAGCAGGAAATAATGGTATGCCCGCAAAAACTGTACTTCTCCCTTTCTGGTGGCAATAGTTGCCGAAGGTGCTGTTAGTTCGTTAAAATAGAGCGCGTTGTTGCAAACCTGAATACCGGCATATACCCTACGATAGAAGTTTAAGATATCGGCATCTTCGGGGTTTAACTCACGATACTCGCTTATGCCCTTTGGCTGGGCATCCCGGCCCTCCACATACATGTCTGTGCCTGCGGCAAATACCCAGGGGTCTGTGTACACAGGCCGTAGCGAAGCATACGAAGCATTCACAATTCTTTCATACCCTTCTGCCGTTGTGAAATAGGCATCGGCCTCTATGTTGGATCTATTCTCCTCTTCCAGAAAATCATTGCAGCCTGCCAGAACAACTACTGCCACTAGCAGACTTAGTATATTAAACTTCTTCATTTCTTTAGATTAAAATTTAACGTTAACACCAAACTGATAAACAATAGAGCTAGGGCCTGTGTTGTTCAGATTACCGTTTGTATTGTTCCTTATAGTGGTAGTAGTCGGGTCTAAGCCAGCGGCATATTCCGGATCAAAGCCATCATAATCAGTGAAGACAAAGGGGTTCAAGATATTGGTGTAGATACGGAGGCCCTTAAGGCGCACACGCTCCAGCAAGGCTGCCGGCAGGCTGTAGCCTAACGATATGTTCTGCACTTTAAAGAACGAAGCATCTTTATAATACCCTACCAGACTCCAATAATCACCTGGCCGGCCGGGCAGCGGATACGAGTTAGAGGCTCTTGTTGGAGTTACATTGTTTGGCGACATATAGTAGTCTACATCCAGTTTATTACGGCCCCGGTCTGCCATGTTCGTAAATTCGGCATGGAACGGGCTATACACCTGGTGCCCCTGCCGGCCGAACAGAGAAGCAGACAGATCAAAGTTCAGGAAAGTTACCTGAGTAGAGAAACCTCCTACCCATTTCGGATCTTTCTGGCCAATTACTGCTCGGTCTTCGTTGTTGATAACCTGGTTGTTATCGATGTCCACTACCTTGGCCTGGCCTGGGATCTGGCGATACACTTCTGCCTGATCCCGCTCATTCTCCTGCCAGATACCATCGAAGATATAAGTATAGTTTACATTTATGGGTTGTCCTATAAACCAGGCATCACCCCGCATATCTTCCTTGCCTGACAAGAGCTCTACAATTTCGTTTTTGTTTCTGGAGAAATTAAAGGTTGTTGTCCAGGTAAGCCTTCCGGTAGATACGTTAACTGTTCGCAAGGATAATTCCACACCCTTGTTCTTCACAGAGGCGACGTTGTCTATAACATCAGGATATCCATTCTCTAGTGCAATCTGTCTTCTAAGTATCAACCCTTCCGAAAGCTTATTATAAACATCGACACTTCCCGTAATTCTGTTGTTCAGAAAGCCATAATCCAGCCCAAGATTTAACTCTCGGGTTCGCTCCCATGTTAGCGAAGGGTTTGGCAGTTGATTTGGCGTGTAGCCCAAAGCCAACGCACCACCAAAGTCGTAGAAGGTAGGACTACTGAGGTTCATTTGAGTACCATATGGGTTTACGTTGTTGTTGTTACCGGAATAGCCTAAGCTAACTCTGGCCTTCAGATCAGACACAAAGCCCATATCCTGCATAAAATTCTCCTGCGATATTCTCCAGCCCAATGCCACTGATGGGAAAGATGCCCATTTATTTCCGGGAGACAGTTTAGAAGAACCATCCCAGCGACTGGCCAATGTAACCAGATACCTATCTTTAAAGGCATAGTTTATCCTGGCCATGAAAGACAAAATAGTGAACTCACTGTACCCACTGGTGGAGCGCTCCCGTAAGGAGGCAGTTTCGAGGTTGTTGAAGGAAGAGTTAAAAGGTAAACCGCTTACCCTGTTAAAACTTGTCTCAGACTGATCCCGCTGCATGCTGTGCAAGCCTGTAAAGGTAAAACTGTGCTCGTTTATCTCTTTGCGGGCAGTAATGATGTTGTCCATAATGTAGGAGAAGTTTTCTGACCGCGTGAGCTCAGCAGCCCCGGCCTGTAAACCGCGCGATTCCGTCATGGGTCCCCAGTAGCGCCCTTGCCTGGAAAACGATACACTTGGCGAAAAGGTAGAGCGCAGATCGAGCCAGGATACCGGAGAGTATTGTAGATACAGGTTACCAACCCCGAAGTATCTCCTCGAATTGTTAACCGAGTTGGCATTATCTACCAACGGGTTCACGGAACTGGTCATACTGGTAACGTTGGTCGTTCCCGGAATCGGAATCTGCCCTGGCCGGAATACCAGGTTGCCCTCGGCATCGTAAGGCGAGAAGATAGGGGCCATCCGGAAGGCATTGGTTACGGCCAGGTCGCTGCCGCGTTCAATCTCGGAAAGGGAGAAGTTAAAGTTTACGCCGGCAGCCCATTTTTCACTTATTTTATGGTCTACGCTGGCCTTAAAGTTGTAGCGCTCAAAGTTATCGTTTATGAAGTTGCCTTTCTCGTTCTGGTAGCCTGCGCCGATTACATACTGCATGTTATTTTCGCTCATGCCGGCCACGGTCAGCCAGTGGTTGTTTTGCTTGCCAGTCTGCAACACCTGGTCGCGCCAGTTGGTGTACTTTTTCTCGGCAAGGATCTGCGCCACGGCAGGGTTTTCGGCACCACCAATGGTGCTCGGGTAGTTGTTGTTGCCGGCAATTAGCTCCGGCACGATATAGGCATTCTGACGAAATTCCCACCATTGGTCGCCCTCCATAAAATCGGGCATGCGGGCCACCTGCCGGATACCGGTATAGCCGTCATACGAAATACTAGTGCCGCCTTTTACGCCGGTGCCTTGTTTGGTCGTAACGATCACCACCCCATTAGAACCACGCGAGCCATAAACTGCAGTAGAGGCCGCATCTTTCAGCACGTCCATTTTGGCAATGTCCTGTGGGTTCAGAAAGTTGATGTCCGGTACAATCACCCCATCTACCACATAGAGCGGCTGTGCATTGGTTAACGAGTTCTGCCCGCGTATCTGCACACTAAAATTAGAGCCAGCCCTGCCGGAGCCGGAAGAAATATCGACACCGGCTACCTGCCCCTGCACCCCCTGCAGCGGGTTTACCGTGCCGCGCTCTGCAATGGCCTCACCGGCCACACTACCTACCGCCACCGAAACATCTGCTTTGTTCTGGGTACCATAGCCCACTACCACCACTTCTTTCAGCGCTTTTACATCGGGGGCCATGGTTATATTAATAGTGGAGCGGTTGCGAACCGGAACCTCCTGCGGGGTGTATCCTACATAGGAAATCACCAGCACGGCATTCTGATTCGGCACTGCCAGTTGGAAATTACCGTCTAAATCGGTCGTGGTTCCCTGGGTGGTTCCTTTAATCTGAATAGCCACACCCGGCAACCCTTCGTTATTATCGCCAACAACCCTGCCCGAAACCGTTACACCAGATTGCTTAATGGAGTTGTCGAGGCGCAGGTTAAGGCTGGCATCGCTTGTTTCCCAGGCATATGCTGCAGCCTGGGTGCTTTGGGGGGCAAGCCCGAGCAGGGGCAGCGCCAAAAGCATGTATTGCGCATAGTGTACTCTTTTTTTCATGTTTCTATGTTTAAGTTTGCTCTTATTCTGAAATATAATTCCGAAAATTCTTTCTGCTCACCACAATACACGCTAACACTATCAGGTTCAGCAAGTTACAGCGTCATGATCGTTTAGCTCATGTTATGACAAAGTTTAGATTAAAATTGATTATCAGATGACGAAAACATGCGTCTAAACCTGTTTCATCTCTTTAAACATCTGAAAATTCTTATAAATCTACCTGAACGCAGCTATATTCATATCCTGCACCATCCTGCAGTATCCTGCATGTAACCTGCTCAGGAGCCTGCATTCGAACAAACTCAACTTCAGACAGGCAAAAATTATTTATAAAATCATATTTCATGGCCGCATTCTGAGGTACCGGCATATGGATATGCCTTTGGAAGTGACGCAGTATCTGTATTAAAGGAAAGGTAATTGAGTAGGTGTACGGAAAACAGCTTCAGCAGGGGACAAATCTGCTCTACTATTTCTAACAAGAGTTGCAGGCGCAGTCGCCTGATAAGAAGCTCGCTCACAGGAAGCAGTTTCCCTTTTGTGCGGGGCCGCCTTCAGCAAACATAGTCAGGATATGAGTGAGCCAGCATCAGGCGCTTTTTCACAGCACCGGCAAACCAGGTGCAGCAGCAGAAAGCAGAACAGGTCCTGCCGATGCTGCCACTCCAAAAAAATAATTTGAATCAATTTAGCCCTCCGAAGCCTCAGCAGCCACTGCTCAGTAATGGGTGTGGTTCACGACGCTGCTTTTCAGGTAATCGAGGTTTTTCTTGCTGTCGCGGTTGCTGTAGGTGGCTTTGCCGGAGCCGTACACGCGCAGCATGCCACGGCTTAGGGTGATCACCTCTTCGGCTCCTTTGCCCATAAAATCGAACATGTGGAACACCGGGTCTGGAAAATAAAGCTCGCCTGCTCCCTGCTTGTTGAGCCTGAACTTAAACCAGAAAAGCTCATCATTGCCATCGCCGTGCCAGTTGCCTTTCACAAAGTCAGGGTTGCCGTTAATGGGGTTACCGGGCCACTTTTGCAGTAGCTTGCCTTGGTTGTCGAACCAGTAGAGCTGGCTCGAGAGGTAGGGTTCGTTTACTTGTCTGTTGCCGTAGGTTCTGCCGCCCACCACCACCTGCGGCCCCGGCCCCTGCTCCAGAAAATTGCCAACCTGTATCTGCTGCGCATGTTCCGCCACCTGCTGCCAGAGTATTTCACCGGTCATGCCATTGTACACAAACACGCCGGTTTCGCTGTTGGCCGTTACAATATCCAGGTTGCCGTCTCCGTCTACGTCGCCGAACCTGTAGCTGTCGGCGTGGTCGTGGTTATCGTCGAGCAGCGCGAAGCGGTCCCATATCTTATTGCCTTTCGCATCGAGCAGCAGCGAACCTACCAGCACTTCGTCTATGCCGTCTTTGTTCAGATCAACCGGGTAGACGTAGTGGCCGAGGTTATCTTTTTTACGGTTCTCGGTGTGCTCCCAAAGCTTCTTCAGTTTGTCGGAAAAGGCGGTTATTTTAATGGTGCCGCCCATATCGGTAAACACCACGATGTGGTTTGGCTGGCCTTTGCTGAGCTTGCCGATGGCCAGCCGGAAGTTGTTGTAGACATGTGGCAGTGGCTGTGTGGGCCACTCAGTTTTGCGCTTAATCTTGCCGGTTTGCCCGTCGGCGATCACGAGCCACTCTTTGCCTTCCAGTTGTCGCCAGTGCACCACCTCGGCTTTGCCGTCCCGGTCGAAATCCCAGAGCACGCCCGGTGCCTCGAATTCAGACCGCTCTTTGGTGTATTCCTCCGGCGCTTTCCAGGACCAGAGCTCCTTGCCGCTGTGGTCAATCATATGGGCTGAATAATCACGCGTCAGCACCAGAAGGTCTGTCTGGCCATCCCCGTTTACATCGCCAAACTTCACTGCGTTCGATTCCGGTATCTTATACTCCTTCAGCAGCTTTACTTCTTCGTGCAGCTGGTACGGCCTGATATCTTCCTCCGTCAGGTTGGGGTCTTTGCTCAGCACCAGCACATCTACGGCAGCACCTCGCTGGATGCGGGTAACTTTCACAACTGCTTTCCCGGCTTCTAGATTAAAGGAGCCGCCCTTTTTCCACGTTAGCTCTCCCCTGCCAAAAGTTTCAGAGGTAACCTGATCGTTCACCGCCACCTTAAAAGATCCCTTGTCCTCGCCCTGGCTCCGGACATAGAGATAATACGTTCCCGCCTCCGGCACCTGCACCTGCGTGAGCAGGTTGGTAGTCGATTTAAGCATCACAGCGGTATTATTGAATAGCCAGGGAGCCTTCAGCATACCGGCATCTGCGATGATATCTCCTTTGGGCAGGTCATACAGAAAATCTGAGGCCGGGATGATGACGGTGGCTGGCAATTCCCGAATTATTTCAATGGAATCGGCCTTCTGTGGCTGATTTACCGGCTGCTGCTTCAGGGTGGCCTGCACGGCTAACAGGGAGCTGCAGGCAATGGCGGCAAGAAGTATCTGCTTTCTTTTCATATGGTACAACGGTAAAGGCCACGCAGCTTGCGCAGCACGTATTGATGGCTACAGAGCAGGTTATCTGAGTCAGAATGACAGACTGTTGAAGTTGTTTATGGTCGTTCCGGACACTCGAATAGACCCTAATCAATGATTTAAAGACCACACCTCAGGCGTGCCATTCAACCTAAATCCAATCGTTGCATGATGCCCCCGAAACAGAAGGGGAGTTGCTATGCCAGCTGGATCAGGTTAATACTGATTATCAACCTCTGCAAAGATTCTTAAGTTATCTTACAAGGGCCAAGCACTTCCTGCAAGCCCCACTGTTGCCGACCTTCGGATAGGGAGAACCAGCAGCACCAAAACTTGCGAGAGCTATAAACAGCTTTGCGGAGAGTGCTCCCTTTTGCCGGATCCTATTGTGTTTTCGTAGTTGTCTTGTATCTTAAGAACCTACTTGGAACGTACGCTACGGTGCAGCTTCACTTCTTTTAAGCCCGACGGCACCAGCGCATCCTCTGAGGAGGCAATCGCCGGAAAGGCATAGGTAATGCGGTCAGACTCCGGCACCTGAGCATCATAGATCATGCGGTTCATGAGTGAATTGGCCACGTGAATCTCAATTTCATTTGTTCCTTTCTTCAGGTACTTTGTAACTCGCAGTTGCCAGGGAGAGCACCATACAATGCCAGCCTCCCTCCCGTTTATGAACACCTGTGCCACAGATCCGGGGTTGCCAAGGTCCAGGTAGATGTCATCGTCTGCAGGATCAATGAATATGTTTTTTTTATATATAGCCGTGCCGGAGTAGTATTTCATCTGTGGATTGTCGGAGGCTGTCCAATCTTGCAGCCTTTCCAATGTTCGTTCTCCAGGTCCACCCAATTTTTCATCAAAATGGACATTCCAACCGCCATTGATAACTTCGGTTTTACCTGCAGGCTTTGGCGGGGAGAATGGCAGAAGTTTATCGTTCTGAGCTGTGACAACAATAAAACAAGATTCGCGGGCAGCCAGATTCAGTTGCACAGAAACGGACTTTTTATCCCTTTTCAGAATCGGCAGGGAAAGGCGTTCCCCCGTCACGGTGTTCCATAGCTGCACCTGCTTTCCGGCAGCGGCAAACGTAAACAGGTTTTCCTCTGCCGCATCTTTATGGTTGTCCAGAAAGTAAATATCCGCATCTGCCAGTTTTCGGTGGGCAAAGTAAATTTTGTTTGCCTTGGTATCTCCGGATGCCAGGGCCACATCGGGCCTCATACCTGCTTTCTCAATAGCTTCAGCCAGCGGCATACCCCAATACACCATTCCTTTGCCATAGGTGCGGGCACCTGATTCAGAAGAACTCTTTCCCCACAACCTGGCTACGATTTCTCTGTATTCCTGTTCTTTTCCTACATCTCCTGCAGATCCGGATGTCAGCGGTCTGGGCCCATAAACTTTTCCTCCTTTTTCCACAATAGAGGCAATCTTTCGCAGGGCCTCCAAGGTAATGTCGCCGTTTCGGGGAAGTACCATCATGTTGTAGCTTACGCCATCCGGCAACATGATTTTCCCTGCTTTTCCTTCCATGCGGGTAAGCAGGGCATCGGTTGTAAAAGCATCGAAATCATACCCGCCGGGAATGTCAGGCAGCCGGTAGGTAAGAATTTTTACAGGCGCATTTTCACCCAAGTAGACACAAAGGTCGATGGAGGATTTGCCTGTGCGCAGAATGGCGGCATTTCTGGCCTGGTAATCCCAAAACGGGCGGCTATAGTTCCACCAGGTGTTGTTTCGGTTTATGGCGTAGTGCCGGCCGCCTCCGGTACTGCCCGGCAACTTGTCAAGCCAGGGCTGATAGGCGGAAGCACAGATAACAAATTCATTGATGCCAAAGGCGTAGGCATAGTCGGCCAGCGATTTTAAGTCGGCCAGAGAAGCGCTGTATTTTGCATCCGTATACGCCTCGCCGGAGGCTATTCGCTTGCCGTAAAGATGCGCGGCAGAAGAGCTCTCCTTTATGTCGTAATTGCCCTCGGGGTGGATGGCCCAGAATTCTCCCTGAGGTTTACTTACCTTGCTCTTCGCCTGGATCGGGTCTCCTACAAAGCACAAGGCATTGCCGATGGCCTGGGCAGTAAAGGTCAACCCTCTGCTTTTGCTCAACCGCTCAAAGGTGCCATAGTAATTATCGGCAATCATATCGGCAATATTGCGCCGCACGTCAAACAAAAAGCCATCAGACTCTTTTACGCTGTTGACGACGTAGCCCATCATGGCAGGCAGAAATGGAGTGGGATCATAGCCCCTCCTCTTTGTAAATTCATCGATAAAATTGTCGGTCCAGTTTTGTGCGCCGGCCTCGTGGCTATCCATGGCAACGCCTGAAAGGCTACCACTTTGGGTAAAAGCGAGCGAGTCTGCTATTTTCTCAACATAATTTTCCCACTGGAGTTCGGCTGCCCGCACCGAGAGTTTGTCACATTCCCTTCCGATCAGATTTGTCCGGCCGTGCTTGGTCTTCGCTCCGGTAGGCACATAGGCAAACCGCATCACGACCCAACTTCCCGGAGGAACATCCCAGCGTAGAACCCCCTCAGCATCCATTTTGCCGGTAAGGTTAATAATGCTTCTTGCGTCGATACTCTCGGCAGGAGCATAGGCCGGGGTTTTGTCTGCTTCGATGTATTCAGAGAAGAGCCCGGCCTTTTCCTCCCATTGGTCCAATTTGGCGGCAGCGTTCAGTGTCACGGACCCTAACAGCATATCTTTATTTTTCTCGCTCTGTTCCCACCAGTTGTGTAACCTAAGCCGGTAGTGCTTTGCTTTGATGGCAGGAAAGGAGATGGTTTTCTGTTTCCAGCTTTCATGTGCCCTGTAAATTGGCTTGAGGTCGCATACTTTCCTGTAATGAACGCCATCATCAGAAGCTTCCAGTTGCCCCAGATCAGGAAGAGCCCGGTAACCGGTGCCGACAAATGTGTTTGACGGTGGCCCGGGCACGTTGGTGGCGCTGGTGGTAGCTTTTCCTTTTGGCTGCACCTGGTAGGAAATACTTCTGGCCTCGAACGGATTGGAAAAGCTCAAATCAACCAAAACCCCGCCCTCTTTGGGAGATATTCTGGTTAGTGAAGCAGATTGAGGATTGAACATAGGGGCGAAATCCATGCCGGCTACATTGGAATGCAAACTGAATGGTACTGTGGATGAACTTACGCCTGCACCACTCTTAGCAGGAAAAGCAAGCACGGCCACATCACGGTAAAATCCGTGCGCGTTAACAGGCTCTTCCAGTTTTCCTGCAAAAGCTTTCCCACCGCTAATTACTGTTTCGGTGGCTGTGAGTCGCTTCATGCCGTACTCATCCGTAACCCAGGGGCCACCGGCAACATAGCCATTGGAGAGGTGGATTTCAAATGACAGTCCAAGGCGTTTTGCTTCTTCGGCCGAAAACCGGAGCATTTTCCACCACTCAGGCGAAAATCCGGGCAATGCATTTTCTGCCTTCCCATGCGATTGATCGTAATACACCACACCACCAACACCTGCGCGCTTAAAGGCTTCCAGGTCGGCCGTTATACCTTCTTTGGTAGTTTCTGTCTCTCCATGAAACCACCACACTTTAGTGCGGGCGCTGTCCTGCACATTGTTGAAGCCTTGCAGGGCAACAGCAAGATTTTCGCCTCCCGGTTTTTGAGCAACAACAAAGTGGGTTAGGGCAACCAGGGCTGACAGAAGAATGTACCGTTGCATATTGGGCTTTTTTATCTCCTCTTGGTTTACTACGTGGAAGGCACTACTACTTTTCGTTTGACCCAGCCTGTTTTATAGCCTGGGGACCTGTGCCTTTTATCCCTACTAATTATCCCTACTAAAGCTCCGGAAGGCCATTTTCATTAGAATAATTTAAAGGTGCGCTCACTTATTCGAAATTGCCTCGTGCCCAGCAAGACGCTCGCAGGTCTGAAAGACGCTGCGAGGTCTGTGCGGGAATGGCTACTTCAGTGCCTGCCCCTGCGAAGTAGTGGCATAAGGTGTAATGGTTACCGGGCCGATCAGGCCGGAGGCCATTGGTTTCCAGACGGCGGCATCGAAGGCTTTGTAATCGATGTTCACGAAGTTGATTTCGTGGTACCTGCGCCACTCTATCTTTTTCTGGTCCATGTCGCGGATGCGGTTGGCCATCAGGTTGGCAACTTCTACTTTCAGGGTATTTTTGCCTGGCTTCAGGTACTGCCCTACCCTTGCCTGGAACGGGATGCTCCACAGGTGGCCCACTTCCTGCCCGTTTAACCAGACACGCGCGCTTTCGCTTACCTTGCCCAGGTCCAGCACGTATTCTCCGGCATTTTTGGCTGGCATGTCGAACGTGACGGTATACTCCCCGCTACCTGAGAACGCTTCGGCTTTCTTGTCGCCCAGCTCGGTCCACGACACCAGCTTCGTCAGCTTCTTATCGGCTGGCACTTCGGGGCCACCTTTTGTGAAATGCAGGTTCCAGTCGCCGGAAACGGCAATAGGTGAACCCGGCTGTTCCAGGTACTGCCAGGCTACCAGGCCTGGGGTAGCAGCATTGGTAGCACGCAGAATCAGGGCTTCGCCAGACTTGAGCTGCACCCGCACATTGGTTTTGTTGTTGGCTGTTGTAGCCCTGGCCAGACCAGCACTGCCGCTCTGTGGGTCCAGGATCACGACCGACTGCGCTTCTATATTAAGCGGGATGGTAGTGTCGATAGCTTTGGGGGTGTGGTTGACGAGGTAGTAATACTTACCGCCTTCAATCTCTCTCCTGATAAACTTAAGGCCTGTATCAGTCAGTGCCTCGCGTTGAATGTCCTTCAGCTCCAGCGCCTGCTGCACATTTTTAGAGAGTAGAATCTCCCCTCTTCCGGCTTTATGCTGGCGTACGCCTTGTCCGGCATCCGTAAAAGTCAGGCTCTGCACCAGCTGCTCCAGCTTTTTGCGGCGGTTTTCCAGGTCCTGCAGTCCCGGCACATCGGTTGGCAGCTCTTCCAGCACTACCGTGGCACCTTCTTTTGCCAGGGCAATTACCCGCTCAAACGTGGTTTCTGACATGTACTTGCTCTGCGGCACAATCAGCACTTTACGTGTGGGGGCGCCTGCAGCCGTTACAATTTGCCCGTTGTTCACCTTCGCCTCCTGCAGCATCTTATCCGAAACAAAATCCAGGGAGTAGCCTGCATCCATGAGCTGCTGCGACTGCTTGTAGAACTGTGTCGGGTGCAGCCACTCGTCTATGTCGTGCACTTTTATGAGCATTTCCATGCCTTTAGGGTTGCTCCATACATCATGGATAGGCCAGTACATGAGCAGTTCGTTATCGGGTCTGCCCGACTGCAGCACCGACTGCACCCGTGCAATATAATTGTTAAAAGCTCCGAAATGCGACCAGAGGCTGTTGGCTGGCGTCAGGTTAAGGGAGGCATAGAACAGCCAGCCCGGCCAGGCGACATCTTCCGGCGAGTAAGTCACTCCATGGTAGAAAACATGGTTCACACCAGATAGGAACACCTGCTCCACCTCCGGCTTCATCTGCGAATAAGCGGTCTTGAAATGTTCGCCCAACCAGGTAAAGGTTTCGCTGGAAGTCAGGTTCTTGCCGGCCACATGGGCAGCCGAAGAAGCAAATTTGAGCATGATCGGGTCCGGGTCCACGTTGCGCACATCAGCACTGTCTCGGCGCAGGCCGGGAATCGGAAAGTAGCTGGAGCCGAAGGTCTCGCACTCCGGAATATCTACGGCTGCGTACAGGTCGAGCAGGTTGCCCGGTGAGCCGTGCGACTGGTTTTTGGTGAAGCTTTTGTGCTGGTGCGCCCAGTTGTTCCAGGTCTTGTAGAAATTGTCGTAGAGCATTTCGCTCATGGTTTCGCGGTAGTCAGCTTTGAGCCGTGCTATCTTCTCAGTCTGCTCTTTGCTCACCAAATCCTTCAGGTACAGGCGCAGGTCGTAGCCACGGCGCTTCTGAAACTCTTCAAAAAAAGTAGGCGACCAGTTGGCGCCGTACACTTCGTAGCTGTCGTTGTAGAAGGCTCTCACGCCGTGGTTGCTCCCGCCGAAGGCTTTGGTAAAAGGCTCCAGGTAGGCGTTCACGGCTTTTTCAGAAAGGTGGTCGAGGGTGAAGCCCACACCGCCTGGCGCGGCACGTTTCACCATTTGCCTTGTTTTGCCATTAAAGGCCGCGTACACCGTCCAGGTGCCGGATTTCGGGGTCCAGTTCAGCTTGCCATCGGCCGTGGCTTTGTCGGTAATGTTCAGCGCTTCTCCTTTTCCGCTATAAGCCATTACTGCCTGCAGCTGCGGGTTCAGCTCGCGTTGCTTCGGGTCCTGCACCGTCAGGCTCTCCTTCAGGATCTGACCAGCCTTTAAGGTATAGGTCTGCACAATCAGTTTAGCCGCGGCAAACTCCGGCTTCACTTGCGGCCCGCCAAAAGGCCAGCCGGTTCCCTGTGTCAGGTCCACGCCCATGTTCAGGTTGTTGGCCTTCTGCACGGTGTAGTCGAGCATGCCCATCCACTTCGGCGACAGAAAATCGATGTAGCGGCTCTCGTGCCCCATGGCTCCGTAAATAGGCGCAATTTCCACACCGCCCAGACCAACTTCCGCGTATTGGGTCATCTGCTTGTCGATGTTCTGCTCGTCTACGGCGCTGCCCATCCACCACCAGCGGGTCCAGGGCTTGTTTTCGCGCTGCACCTCGGGCCAGGCGTTCACTGTTTGCTGGCTACCGGCTGTGGCTGTGTCGGTAGAGGCGGCAGGCTGCGACTGTCGGCAGTTGGTAAGCACCGCCCCGCAAAGTGCGAGGGTGAGGAGTAGTTTATTTTTATGTACCATTCTTAAACCTTGATTAAAGGATTTTCTTGATTCCCCTGATTTCTAATTATTCCAATGAAAATGACCTTCCGGAGGCTTTAAATAGATTTTAGATGCTAGATGTTAGATGATAGATGATAGATTTTAGTATCATGACATAAGTATCACGTACCACGACATAGGGCCCAAGGTTAGTGAAGCATTGCCTCGTGTTTCATCATTTAGCCTCAAACCTCCTAAATCAACTATTTAGCAATTAAACCATTTAGCCTTTCAACAACCGAAAACTAAATTATTTGAATGAAAACGGCCTTCCAGAGTCGCTGCTGCTATTGCTCTACAAAGACACACAGGTCAGGAAAACGCTGTGAAGTATTACAGGCTAAGCCAGATAAAACACTTCTTTTAGCGGTATACTAACCGGTGAGTTATCCGGGTTCGTCTCCATGATGTCGGCCATAAAGGCCCACCACTTCTGCACAATGGCCGTAGTGCCCAGATCCTGCGACGATTGCCCCGCCTGCTTTTGCACTGCGAAGAGCGTGCTGGTTTCTTCATCCAGAAAAATGGAGTAATCGCTCACGCCAGCCTCTTTCAGCAGTTGCGCCAACTCGGGCCAGATTTCGTCGTGGCGCTTCTTGTACTCAGCCTCAAAACCAGGCTTCAGTTTCATCTTAAAAGCAAATCGCTGCATGTTGTTAGAGGCTAGATTTAGATATGAGATACTAGATTTTTTACCCTGTGTATTAAACTGATTATTGGTTTTTAGTTAACCTGATTATGAATTCGCCCTCAACTCTTCAATATCTATGGGAGTCTTCCTGCTTTTTCATTCTGTAAACTGCTTTTCCTCCTTATATTACCTTGTCCTATTAAATGTCTAAAATCTAGCATCTATTATCTAGCATCTCCAACCTAATTCCTTACCAAGGTCACGCCCATCAGCCCGATGACCACATCGTTTGCCAGCGCATTTACCTCCAGCGACTTCAGCTTTTTAGCCGGGTTCAGGGGCAGGTCCAGCACAGTGGCGGCACCACCGGGAATGTAGCTGTCGTAGGCGAAGCCTTGAATAGTACTGTATTTAAAGTTGGTCGGCACGTCACCTGTTTTCAGGTGCACCCGGATCGGTTTCGGCTTGGAGCTGGTGAACGAATACTTGTTGAGGTAGAAATCCTGCTCAATCGGCCACCAGGTGTCGGGGTTGCGCAGCACTAATTTGTCCTGTGTCCCGTCGGTATACGTTATCACCACTTCGCCATTGTCGAAGCGCGACTGCATCGGGTTGGTAGAGCCGGCCATGAGCAGGTAGGCATGTGAGGCAGCGCCTTGCAGCGGCACAGCTGCTTTGGTAGGGTAGTTATCCCATTGGCTCGTGAAGAGGATGTTTCTGCCAGCGCCCGGACCGGTTGTTTTAAAGGGCAAGCCGTTGGGCAAGGTAATTTCACCTGTCTCCCCTGCTTTCGCCCGAAGTCCGGAATCGTCGATCTCAGCTGTTACCAAGGGGTAGCACCAGTTGCCGATGCCCTGCTTGGGCAGCTGCAGCGTAGCCGATGCAGGCCGTGGAGTCAGGTATTCGTTTTTAAAGATCTGAGTTACGTTGTCGTTAAAGTGAGCTGTCAGGTCCAGCGTCTCCCACTTAGGAGCTGCCTTTGCCGCAGCTACCGGCACATGCCAGTTGGTAATGCCGGCTGTGGCCAGTGTCTGGTTTCCCGCGCTTACATAGACCTGGTTTGTACCGGGTTTAAGGTGTTCCGCAGGAATGACGATGGCGGCAGATGATGCAAACGCCGGCACTTCCAGTTTCATTTTCTGCGAGTACTTTCCTACAGAAACCGTTACTTCCTGATTTAGTGCATGGGCTGTATTATTCTGCAGTTCAACCCGCAGCTGCGCCTCAGCAGGAGCTGTGGCAGAAACAAGTCGGTAAGGCTCGCGAAGTTCCACATTTACGGGCTGCCACCAGCTGAGGTCGCCCTGTGCCGTGCGCACAAAAAATGTGCGGTGCCCGTCCTTCCCTGCCAGCTTCACCTGCACTTTGTTCTTTTTCTGGTCCGAGCCTGCTACAATTCCCTGTGTATCCTTCAGCTCCAGCACTTCCGCTTTCCCGAAATCAACTTCCAGATTCGCTCCTTGTGCTGCAATGGCATGGTGCGCCGGTGCAGCGGGTTTATCGCCCGCCCAGGTTATGACCACTTCGTATTTCTCCGCAACAGCCGGCTCTATGTCTATCTGCGGTGTGCCTACAGCCTCTGCAAATGCTGTCCATTTTACAGGACGCCCGTTCACGGTTACTGAGGCCACTTTATCACCTAAGGCGGCAGCTCTGAATTTAAGTTTCAGCGGTTTGCCAAAGTGTGGTTCCAGCAGGTAGGTTTCCTTGTTTCCGTCTCTCCTGAAGCTGTATTTAATATCAGGCGTTTCGAGCAGCGCATGGTTCCAGGAAGCTGGCAGCCCGGGCCGTATCGTCAGCTCCTCTGCCAGCATATCCGGCTGAATACCGAACATACCCTCTACAAGGGCGCGCGATGTAACTCCAATGCCATCGGCAAAATCGCGGTACAGTTCGTTGCGGTAATGGTCGTAGTAAGAGAGTTGCTGCAGGTTGCCGGGGCTGGAACCCATGTACATACTCTCTACCAATATGCTTTTCATGAGCCGGTTCGCCTCCTCTATGTGGCCCGCCTGCCAGTACGCCAAAGCCGTATGCGCTACCTCGGCCAGTGCCACGTTGTTTACCGACCAGGTATAAGGCATCCAGTTGGTAGTAGTGAGGGTGTAGAGATTCTCACCTGGCAGATCGGCACACTTTATCGGGATGTGCGGAATCTGCGTGTCTACGTAGCGCAGCGCCTGATAAGCCTGAAACGGATCCGGCACCTGCGAATCGAGGGCATGGTAAACGGTCCAGAGAGCGGCCGCAGGATGCAGTTTCTGCAGTCCGAGCAGGTCCTTGAACTCCGCGTACACACCGGCTTCCGGCATCCATAGCGTGGACCCAATGGCTTTCTTTATCTTCTCTGCCTCCCTGGCGTAAGGCGTAGGATCTTTCCCGATAAGCGGGGCCAGCCGGGCCGCCATCTTGTTGGAAAAGTGATGGTAAGAGGAGGATAGCGTTACACCGCCGCCGCTGTACTGCACGGCATCACTGGCCCAGAAGCTGGCGTAGGCATCGTATAAGCCATCGTTATCGGAGTCGAAATTTCGTTTCTCCCAGGCCAGGTGGCGCTCCAGCATCGGCCATGCCTCCTGCAGGTAGGCTTTGTCGCCCGTCCAGAGGAAGTGGCGCAGCAACTGGTCTATAAACACCATGTTCATGTCGTAGTGGTGGGCCACATGTTTTTTGCCTGGGTTCCGGGATATATAACCGCTGGTGTAGAGCGAGAGCCCCAGCGTTTCCTCCATCCGGGCTAGGTTCCGCTCCTGGTCCGGCACCACCGGACCACTGGCCGGCGAGGTCACCTGCGCTTCGGCATACCCCCGGAAATGAGAGCGGGCGCGGTCGTGGTGACCCAGGGCATCGGCCACATAAGCGCCACGCCAGCCGTTGAGCGGCATGCGCCAGGCAATTGCCCCGTGCATGTAGCTTTTTCCGTCCCAAATGGCGTCGGCTGCGATGCTCAGTGCGCCTCCGAAGGTGTTGAAAAACGGATCAGGTGTTTCAAGTCTGATGTGGCTGGCCGCTTTTTTGCGGCTCGCTTCCGCTTTCTGGAAAACATTGGCTAAATCTGAATATCGGATGGGGCTGCTTTTGCTATTCTGGAGGCCAAAGAATACTTTTTGGGCTGGTTTAAGTGCCTGCCGCCCCACCACTACCGGCAACTCCGACTCCCCAGACTGCCAAAGTGTTTTGGGGGAATCCTGCTTTCGGGCATCTGCCAGCTTTAAGGTAGAACCAGATGGCATAATCCCTTGTATCTGGTGCGTGTTGTTCTTTATTTTAAAATCGAGGAGAAAAGTATTGTTGCTGATGGCAAACTTATTGTCCTTGCAATGCTCCGGGTGCAGGTAAAAGCCTTCCTCCGGGTCTGCTCCAATGTCGCCATCGCGCGACGGGCGGTGCCCGCTGGCACCGCCGTAGGTCCAGATCAGTTCGAAGGGTGCCGTATTAGGGGCAGTTTCCATCGACAGCACCATGCCTTCAGCATCGGCCATGGCCAGCACCTGCAGGTTCAGCTGCCCCTGGCCCAGCAGCGGGTCCTTGATTTCGTAGAGCATGGTGCCGGGCCTGTAGATAGCTTTGATCTCCGCTGCCTCTATCAGCCACTTCTCTCCCCGGTCGGTGGCAATGCCGAGCTTCAGGTTGCCGCCTTTGTTGGGCATGTAGAGCAGGAACTCCGGCAAATCGCCCGCCTCTACCCTGAAAGCTGTGGGTGTGCCGTAAAGGGCTCTGTTAAACCGCTTGTTCCCGTTAACGATCACAAAATCAGCACCGTCGGGTTTATAGCGCAGTGGGCGCACCTGGTCCAGTTTATCAGTGGAGGCAGCGGGTTTATCAACAAATGTCGGCTCAGTTCTTCCTTGCAAAGGTTTTAATGAACCACCTCCCCCCACAATAACCTCCTCACTTTGGTTAATGCCAGTAACATTTTGAGAAACGTTCTGCGACTGGCATGCCATCACCAACAATAAGGCTACTACTCCGGCTTTTCTTACTCTTTTTAACACATCTATTATATTTATGTTTCTTATTTCTGGCTAATGTTGCTACTTCAGGTTTGTATAACATCCACCATTCCATTTAAAATTTGCGCGAGCATCCGCACCTGTGTCATCATGCGGTTTTACTGCACCACACTGGTTATACCCTCTTTGTCAGAACGCTTTGTTTTCAGCCATAGCATGTTGCTTTCTGCATCATAGAACCCACCACCGCCTTTTTCTGGAGCGGCTGCTGTTTCAGGCTCGAGGCCTTCTCGCCGTTTCTGGTGATGCCGGTGAGGTCCTGATCAATAATTGCGTATATATGGGAATCGGTTTGAGGCGCCGGCACATGAGTCCGCCTCAGCGGCACACCGCTGGTGTGGCTTACACAGGCCTGGCTGCAGATACCTCCGGCAGAAGCCTCTTTGGTCCGGACAGCAGCCGGAAATGAAAGAACACAAATTATGGGAGTAACTGCTTTAAAATTAAGCTTTTGGCACATTTCCGTTTCTGGACGATTAATAATTTATCAGTTTTTGCCCGGGCGTCTCCACCCTTGCACATGGCACGAACGTTTGTTCAATAATAGACAGAATGGCCGTAAATGGTATCCTGTACTGTCCTGTGAAGTTTACCCGGTTGATGCGGCCCTCCAAACGCAAATCCAGTTTGCCTGAACTTTCCTCTGGAGTTTCGCTACATTGATTTGGCAGCCAGGCTTACTGGCTGCTGCTGGCGCATTAAATCTTCTTAATAATCAAATGGAAGTGGTGCCAGTGTCTTGCACATGATTGCTTGCAAGGCATCAGGGCAATTATTTCAATGGAAATGCCCCTCCAGAGGCTATTCTGGCTGCTGGTGTCGTGAGCAGATGCAACTGCTGTAAGTTGTTCCTTGCGTGCCTGTTGCTTATGCGAAGCAAAGGCAGTTGGAGACTACCTGGTTTAAAAAGGGCATAATCGAAAACTACGCCCAACGTCTTTTATAAAACGCTGCACTTCTCTTTCACCTCTACAGCCTTAAACCTGTAAATCATTCATCCTCAAATCTCCAAATATGAAAATAAAGAACCCGTGCCTTACCCCCGCCCCATGACCTGGTCCATGACCCAGGCTGTTCTGGCGGCAGATTCGCCGGTGCTGGGGCACTTGCCCGCGCCTCGCAGTTCATCTACAATGGTTTGGATAAGTGGCTGCTGCACGTGGGCCGGGTTCGGGAGCTTAAACTGCTGCACGCCTGCTTTGGCAGACAGCACCACCGGGTCGTTGCTGAAGCTCGGGAAACTGATGGCACCCAGGCTGCCCACTACTTCAATGGTATCTTTCTGCTGCCCTTCAGCCACACTAAAACACCAGACCCCGCTGCCCAGTGCGCCACCCCGGAAACGAAACTGCGCCGTTACAATGTCCTCGGCAGCATAGAGCCCGGCCTGGTTGGCCGACTGGCCGGAAGCAGCCTCGATGGGGCCCAGCAGGTAGTCCAGAAAATCGAGCTGGTGAGCGGCCAGGTCGTAGAATAAGCCGCCGCCGGCTATTTCCGGGCGCACACGCCAGTCGAGGTTAGGTTTAGGCGACTGAGAGAGCTGGATGTTTACAAAACGGATGTCGCCAATAGCCCCGGCCTCTACCAGCTCCTTCACCTTCAGGAACGAGGGCAGGCAGCGGCGGTAGTAGGCCACAAACAGCGGCACCTGCGCCTGCTGGCTGGCCGCCAGCATTTCGCGGCACTCTTTATAGTTCAGCGCCATGGGCTTCTCTACATACACGGGTTTGCCGGCAGCGGCCACCTGCAAGGCGTAGGCGGCGTGCGATCCGGGCGGGGTGGCAATGTACACAGCATCTACCTCCGGGTCATTTATCAGATCTTCGGCCTTGGTGTACCAGCGGGCTACCCGGTGCCGGCTGGCATAGTCCTGCGCTTTGGAGCCGTCGCGCCGCATAACGGCTACCAGCCCGGAGTTTTCTATTTTCTGAAAAGCCGGCCCGCTCTTTACCTCCGTCACATCGCCACAGCCAATTATTCCCCAGCGTATTGTTTGCATAGTGTTGTAGTTGATCGCCCTAAGTTAAAATTCCTTTCCTCATAATCAAAAGGTAGGCTCCGCAGAAAACGAGAAGGCAGGAGAAAAGGCTTCAGCAATTATTTCAATGGTTTTCGACCTCCGGAGGCTTTGCTGCTCCTGCCATCGTAGCTTATAAACAGTGACGTTCCACCACATAGCGGGAAACCACGCAAGCGACGCAATATTTTCCGGATCTCCCTGACTGCCACAGCAGCAAAAGCCGCATTTAAATGCCTGACACAGGTTACAGCAGGTTGCACGATAAACCAAACAAGTGTTACATTAGCTGCTCAACCAGGCAGCAATGCCCGGAGACTTTAGGCTTCTGCCCAACCTGCTTCCTGCTGAGGCCACTTATTTTTGAAAGCTTTATAATTAACATAATGATAAAGAATAGTTTCGTTTTTCTGTTTATGCTTGCCCTGCTCATGGCTGCCTGTGCTCGTCAAAAAACGAGTGCACCGGTAGTGGAGGGCCTTCCGCAACTGGATTGGCTCAGAGAGGTAGGGGCCAAAAACATACCTTCCGGTAAAACAGTATTCGAGGCTACGCAATACGGCGCCGTAAACGACGGCAGCACCCTCAACACCAAAGCCATACAGGCAGCCATAGACGCTTGCGCTGCCAAGGGTGGCGGCCTGGTAACCTTTAAGCCGGGCCGGTACCTGACCGGTTCTATTTACCTCAAAAAGGGTGTGCACCTGCGCATAGATAAAGGCGTGGAGATTTTAGGGAGCCAGAACCTGGCCGACTACCCCGACATGGACACGCGTGTGGCCGGAATCGAAATGCCATGGCCGTCGGCGCTGATCAATGTGCTGGACCAGGAGAATGTGGCCATTTCCGGCGAAGGCGTGGTGCATGCCCAGGGAAAGCCGTTCTGGGACATGTACTGGAAAATGCGCAAGGAGTACCAACCCAAAGGCCTTCGCTGGATCGTGGACTATGATGCCAAGCGCCCGCGCACGCTGCTCGTTTCCCGCTCATCAGACGTGACCATAAAAGACATTACCATGAAGCAGGCCGGTTTCTGGACCATCCACATCCTCTACTCCGACCATGTTACCGTAGATGGCGTGGTGATACAGAACAACATAGACGGCCACGGCCCCAGCACCGACGGCATCGACATTGACTCCTCTTCTTATGTGCTGGTGCAGAACAGCGACATAGACTGCAACGACGACAACTTCTGCCTGAAGTCCGGCCGCGACTGGGACGGACTGCGCGTGAACCGCCCCACCGAGTATGTGCTCATCCGCGACTGCGTCTCCAGGGCTGGCGGCGGGCTCATAACCTTTGGCAGCGAAACCTCCGGAGGCATCCGACACGTGGTGGCTTATAACTTGAAAGCAAAAGGCACCGGTGTGGGCATCCGGTTTAAGTCGGCTACTACCCGGGGCGGCACCGTGGAGGAGATTTACATGCACAACATCGAGATGGACAGTGTGGGCACCCCGATAGAAGTATCGATGAACTGGAACCCCAGCTACAGCTACTCCACCCTGCCCGAAGGCTACAGCCTGGAAACGGTGCCCCAGCACTGGAAAACCATGCTGACACCCGTGGTGCCGGCTGAAAGAGGTATTCCGAAGTTCCGCAACATCTATATATCAGATATCAGGGTAAAAGATGCCCGCAAGGCGCTGGCGGCTTCTGGCATCAAGGAGTCGCTGGTCGAGAATTTCCATTTCAAGGATATAACCATACAAGCCAACACGGCCGGGCAGATAAGCCACGCCAAAGACTGGACATTTGAGAATTTCCGGATCACGACCAAGGACAACAGTGAGATAACGGTAAAAGAAAGTGAAGGAGTTGCCTTATAAACCCAGGAAACAGGATAGCATAAGCAGCTCTAAACTATAGTTGCAGACGAGTGTAGCAGCCTGCAAGGAGCCTGCTTCCAGTAAACTTACGCACTACAAAAATGTAGGCATGGTGAACTAAGCCCAAAATGCGATTTACCGAATCGCCTCACTATCTTATGGTTACAAGTGCAATTTCATCGAAAGCCATTTTTGTCTTTTACCAATCCGCCTTATCTTTAAGGTGTTACTGTCACGGCGAGAACAACCTGCCACAGCATAACAGTTCTTCTCTCTAATATCCTACGCACAGGATGCAGTAAAAATGAGGATGGTGGAATTCCTGAGGGCCAGGCAGGGAATTATGAGATAAAAAAGACATTTAATAAAAAAACAATCTGTTATTAGATATTGATATTCAGCTTGCTAAGCGCCTTAATTTAAATCCATGATCTAATTTAAAGCGTATAAACAACACGGTATTCAATATCCGCATCGCAAAATATTATATATATATTTTTCAAAATAATACTAACTAACGCTTGCAAGTAATACTTTAATTAACCATATTTATGCCAACGATTGCACAATTTGTCATTTTGTTTTATTTCAATTAACACTTTTAATATTAACACAATACCTTATGAAAAAAATTTACAGTTTACTCGGAGCAGTATTCATGCTATGCTGCCTATTTAACGTTGCTATTGCGCAGGATTCAGCGCCTGCTGCTTCGGCGAAATGGACCTTTGTAAAGCCTACTGAAGGTACCAATACAGGGGCAGAAGTAACGAACACCGGTGCAGTTACCGGCGTGATGTCGCTCCAAAACATGAAAGCGAATGGGTATATCACTACTGATAATCCCTTGCTTAACACTCTCCGTTACCAGCGTAGCGAAGGTGAAGCAGGAACACAATTCCCTGCAAACCAGACCGACATCATTGCAGACACCTACATTCAGTTTGCTGTGACGCCGGCAGAAGGTCAGACATTTAACCTGAACTCCCTGGCTTATGAAATCGGCTCTACAGGTTCTTCCAGTGCCTTTAGAACAAAAGTATTCTACTCAACCAACGCTGAATTTGCTACTCCTATACAGGTAGCAGGCGCAACAGGAAACGTAGATAATGAAGGAAACCCAAGTGATATTGTTACCAGAGACGATTTTAAGTCAATCTCAAAAGAACTGGATGTAGTAGTAAACAACGGTGAGACCTTCTACCTTCGGTTTTATCCATGGATGCACGCCTCAGATAAGGTTGAAACAGGAAAATACCTGGTACTGCGCAATGTTACCATCGCTGGCACAACCGCTGCAGCCAACGGTGAAGATCCAGGCGACGAGGAGCCGGGAGCAACTAAAAAGGTACTGTATGTGACGGAAGCCAAAACTATGGCAGAAACTGCCTCCCCTGTCACTGAAGACCCGATCATTAAAATGCTGCAGGCAGACGAGAACATCGAACTGACAGTTAGAGCTTTAACTGCCGATGAAGCTAATTCGGCCGCAACAGAAATCGACATGGCTGCCTTTGACGCGGTAGTGGTGCAGGAGTCTATTGGCGGTGGCAGAGCAATTTTGAGACCTGGAAGCGCTCTTGGCCTGGCCAATTTCACAAAGCCTGTGCTTTATAACAAGACTTATGCCCTTAACGGTGGCAGAGCCTTTGCAGCCGGCACGGCAGGTGGTGGCGTAGAGGCTTCCACAGCCGAGAGCATTGTGCTCTCTTTCACGGTGCCTGCTGCTAGCCGCGAGAATGAGCTTTTCAACGGCTTTGAGTTTGCTGAGTCTGGCGAGGTAGCGATGTTCAAGTTAGGTGCCCTGGACAATGGTGGCGTTCCGGAAGGAACAGCCCTGTGGAAAGGCCTCAACTTCAGCAACAACACAGTGATTTCTGCTGAAAACACGCTGCTGGCAAACGTACAAGGACTGGCAACTACAGGAACTCCGGTATTCATCAACGATATTCCTGCCGGAACTACTATTGGCTCTGAGGTAACAAAAGCAAGAGTCATCATGGTAGGCATGAACTTTGGCGCCATCAGCAGAGACAACGGCACCAACATGACGGCCGAAAACCTGACCCTGTGGAGAAACGCCGTGTACAGCCTTGCCGGCCTTGCGGTACCTACAACACTGGTGGAGCCAGGTGTAGTAACCAGCATCGAAGACAAAGTGGCTGGTTCAACCTTCAGCCTGAGCCAGAACTATCCGAACCCTTTCAGCAACTCTACTAACACTACCATCCAGTACGAAATCAAGAAGTCTGGTTACGTGGCGCTGGAAGTGTACGATGCCCTTGGCAGAAAAGTAGCCACCCTGGCTGACGAAAACCAGGCAGCCGGCACTTACGAAGTGAAACTGAACAAGAGCCTGAGCAACGGCCTCTACTTCTACAAACTGAGCGCCGACGGCTCCAGCCTTACCCGCAGAATGCTGGTGACGCAATAACAGCTGTAGCTTAGCTACCCTAACAAAAAGAGCGGGTGCAGGAAGTTATCTTCCTGCACCCGCTCTTTTTTTGCCAAGATGCCTACTGGTACTGCGCCAAATTAGAAAATGATGTTACGCGCCAGCTTGCAAGAAGTCCTGCTGCAGCGGCGTTACAGTGGCTGGTGCTCGTACTTTCCTATCAAGCCTTTCCAGAAGGGGCCAAAGCAGCTTTTTATAAATCCATTCTTTTTAGCTGTAGCCGTAAGGAAGATTTGGCACGAGCGGCAAGCTCGCACCGGCGACCTGCTTTTCCATACGAGATGAGCTCCGGAGGGCCTTTTTCATTCGAATAATTGTGGCACCAAAACTAATTTGAATGCGCGTAGCATCAAGTGAAACACAGGCAAATTATTCCAATGAAAATGGCCCTCCGGAGCCTTCTCTCACTCTTCTATATACCAGGGTGAGCACCTCGAATGGCCGGGCAGGTTTTCTGGAGTAATCCTGATGCCTTGCTCACTTAGCTGATTTCTTTATTCTGCCTGCACTGCTATAGGAGCAGCCTTTTTAACCGGTGATTGTGTCCCCGATTTGTTCTGTTTCTTTCTTCTTCCCCACCAGATCATAGCTCCGGTTACCGGAAGGCTGGCTGCGATCAGGCTGGCGAAAAAGGCAATGACCTTACCGACAATCCCACCTATCGCCCCCACATGTATGTCGTAGTTCATGCGCATGATTTTGTCGGCTACACTGGCTTCAGCAAAGCGGCCATACGGGTGCGTTACCGGAATTTCCTCCAGGGTATACTGGTCGTAGTAAATAAAATCTGCTTTCCAGTAGGTGGAGGGGTCCGGGTTGATAGCCACTTCTATCGACGATGCTTTTTCTTCCGGCACATGCACCTCCATTCTGGCTTTTGTGCCAACTATCTCCGGGTATTTCTTCATCCAGATCCTGTCCATGGCCGGTATGGTGATGTCCGGGATGCTGGCTGTGGTATCGGAAGCGGGCTCATAGAACTCCACCAGTTGCTTCCCTCCTGCTGCAGCCCAGTACACCGATTTGGCAAACCACTGAAACCCCATCACCAGGCCTGTCATTCCAATAAAGATCGCAACCCAGGTCATATAAAACCCCAGCACGTTGTGGGCATCGTAGTTAACCCTTCGCCACCTGGCACCCCACTTTATGCCGAAGCGCTGCCTGCGGGCAGCTTTGTTTTTCGGCCACCAGAGCACCAGCCCGGTTAGCATCATTACCACAAAAACCAGGGTGGCCGTGGCTAAAATGGGCTGCCCGATATGAGCCGGAAGCCAGAGGTAGTAATGCCCCATGATCATAAACCTGAAAAAATCCTGGTCCATGTCCTTTACCTTGAGCACTTCTCCGTTGTACGGATCGAGGTACACTATATAATAATAGGCGGGCGCCTCCAGCCTGAAATACGATACCTGAGCCGACATGCCGTTGGCATAGCTCACGCCATGGGCGTGCTTGCCCGGCACCTGCTCGTCGGCTATGGCTTTGAGCCGGGATGGCGGGAGTTTGACTGACTCCTGCTGCTCCACAAAACGGTACGGCTGTGTCATGTCTTCGATCTCCCGCTGAAAAGCCAGTATACAACCAGTGAGGCCCAGGAATAGCACCAAGAGCCCGGATGAAAACCCGAGCCAGAGGTGCAGTTTGCCAATTATCTTCTTGAATGTCATCGCTTAAAATTTATAGCCGATACTTACACGATAATTGCGCGGTGCCTCAGTTTGCCAGTAGTAGCCATCCAGGGAGCCATTGTAATCGAAGTCGTAAGGGGAGCCGGCGTAGAGGTAATCGTCCAGCAGGTTATTGATGGTTAGGCCAAGGCTAATTTTCTTTAACTGGTAGCTCAAGCCACCATCTAAGCGGAAATAGTCGGGCAGGCCACCGGGCGTGCCGTCTGCCACAAACCACGGGAACCGGTTAAGCTGCCATTGGTAACCACCGGAGAAACCAAGTCCTTGCAATGGCCCTTTTTGCAGCGTGTAGGTAAGCCAGGTATTGGTTACGTGCTCCGCATAGCCAGAAACCTTCAGGCCTATCCGGCTGGCATCTGTATCTTTTGTGATTTCGGAGTCGGTGTAGGCGTAGTTAACCATCAGGTTCAGACCTTTTGCCAGCTCACCGCGCACATCCAGTTCCACGCCCTGCGTTTTGGTCTGGCCCAGCTGCAGCGAAAAATTTTGCGATGGATCGCTGTTCGGGTCCGAAACCAGCTGGTTGTTTTTGGTGATCTGGTAAACAGAAACAGTCGTGTTGAAGCGGCCATGCAGCCAGTCGCGCTTAAAGCCCACCTCCAGGTTGTTTCCTGTTATCGGCTTCACTTTTCCGCCATCAGCCAGCACGCCATTCTGGGGGATAAAAGCCTGATCGTATAAGGCATAGAGCGAGGTATTGCTGCTCAGGGAGGCGCTTAAACCCACTCTCGGGGAAAGTTTCTCATTCTCCATAACTGTGGCATACTGTTGCGTTCGGGCCTTGGTGTAGCGGCCGGCCAGCGTGAGGCGCAGATTGTTCTCAAAGAAGCCAAGCTCGTCCTGCACATACACGGCACCATAGCGTTGCGACAGCATATTGCCTCCGGCCCTTTCTCTTAACGGTTTGCTTCGATCGAACGTAGGTACACCACTTTCCGCAAATCCGTAAACTGGCTTGTAAATGTTGAACGGTCTATTCTGGTCTAACTCAAAGTACTGATTCCAGTCGGCCAGGTACTCTTTGTCGCCATAGTCGAGGCCTCCCAGAATGCGGTGCGTAATTGTACCGGTCTTTACAGTGCCATTTATATAAACCTGCCCGAATTTGCTGTTGTTCTGCGCATCCCAGCTGCTGGTGGTTCGCTGCATATCGCCGTTCTCGTCTACACTTTTCACCCAAAGCGAGCTCCCTACCTGGTTGTAGCGGAAGTAAGCTGCCTGTGCTGTCAGTTTCCAGTCGCTGTTCAGCTGATGCTCAAAGAGCAGGAAGGCGCTGTTGTCGTGCATATCCGATGGCTCCAGGTCCGGGTCGGCAATGGTGAAGTTGCGGGGCAGGTCTTTGTAGCCCCGTGCCGAGAACACATAGGCCGAGCCGATGGCCGACATACGGGAGTACTGGTGCGTATATTCAGCTGTTAATGATGTTCTGTCGCTGAACTTGTATTTGAGCACCGGCGCAATGGAGTAGCGGTTATTGTATTCATAGTCGCGCCAGGAGTCTTTTAGCTGCCCCATCACGTTCAGGCGGTACTGCAGTTTGCCATCGGTGGTCAGGGTACCATCCAGGTCGGCGGTGGCGCGGTAGGTGTTAAAGCTGCCAAAGGTAAAGGTTACGGCCTTCCTATTTACGCCAGTGGGCTTTTTGGTCACCACGTTATAGAACCCGGCCGGGTCGCCGTTAGCCAGCATAAAACCGGCCGGCCCCTTCACAAACTCGATGCGCTCCACAAACGACATATCTTCCGACAGCGGCCCCCAGGTAGACTCCACGTTCATGCCATTGCGGAAAGGAGCGATACGTGCACCACGCATGTTCAGGCGGGTATAGTTGCCCCAATGCTCCTGCGCCGTTACGCCGCTCACGTTCCGAGCTACCGCCTCCGACATATCAAACGATTGCTGGCCTTTCAGCAGGCCCTCCGTTATTACCTGAATGTTCTGAGGTGTTTCCAGCAGCGGCGTGCTGGAGCGGAGCGTGGCAGAAGGCAGATCAGCTTTAAACTGGCTGCGGGTGCCCTGCACCACTACTTCCTGAAGCCGTGTCGCGCTCTCCCGCAGCACGAAATCGGCACGGGTGGTTTTATGTGCCTCTACCGCAATGCGCTGCTCCTGCGGCTCCAGCCCTACCAGGTACACCACCAGCTGGTAGGTGCCGGGTCTTATTTTGTCGATGGCAAAGTTCCCTTGTGCATCTGTAGTGGTGCCTACGGTAGTGCCTCTCAGCGCCACACCCACGCCCATAGCAGCCTGGCTATCGGTTGTGGCCACATGCCCGGCCACAGCTCCCTGCTGTGCTATTGTTTTAGATCCGGAGAATAACAGGAAGAGCAGCACCAAAAACGGCTTAGCTGTTCTCCTGGAGAAGAGAAAGATGTGAATCATAGTTTTTTTTTAAGTAGTTTGGAATTATTCTAAATAGCGACAAATATAGAAAAGGGATAATGTACCAGGCAAGAGTTATTTAGATTTAGTCTAAATAAACTTAAAATAATTTCGTGAGGGTTATGGCTAGCCAGGTGATCGGCAATTTTTTGAATAGTACAGCCTTGTCATTAAGACGCCTGCAACTAGAGGTCAGATTTTATTTGCTTACTGCCTGTATCAGGTTTTAAGACATAAAACCTTTGGATCAGGACAAGTAAATTGGGAGGAATAGGAGTTGTCTGATATTCTCCGGCTTGTTTCAATTTTCAAACTGCGAAATTCCGCATTCTCAAATCAAACTCGCTGCCTGAAGCAGCGACTGGCACGGTATGGCTGAATAGAAAAGTCGGAACATGGAGGAAGTGTCTTTTTTGCTTCTGGAGAGCAATGGTAACTGAAGACTACCTGACATAAAAAGGGCGTAGTCGGAAACGATGCCGGAGATGGTGCTTTCTGGTTCATCTTCGGATGTTCAAATTCGCAACTCAACCAGTTAGCATTTAAGCCATTGAGCAGCCAGCAATTAAATTATTTTAATGCTTTTGCCCCTCCAGAGGCTTTTCTGCTGCTGCGTGTCAATTACCCAGGCCGGTGCAATCGCTGGTACTGCTGCGGGGTAAGTCTGGTAATGGCTTTAAAGTAGCGGTTAAAGTTGGAGAAGTTCTGAAAACCGCTTTCCAGGCAGATCTGGCCCACGGGCAGCTTGCCCTCCATGAGCAGTTTGCAGGCATGCCCCACCCGAATTTCGAGCAGAAACTGGGAATAGGTTTTGCGGGTGTGGCTTTTGAAGTAGCGGCAGAAAGCATTTGGTGTAAGGTGCACCAATGCGGCAATCTCCTCCAGCCTGATTTTGGAAGCGAAGTTGGCAAGCGTGTAGGTATGGATATCGGCCATGCGCTTTGTCTCGGCCTCACTCAGGGAGCTGTGGAAGCCGCTGCTGCAGAGAAAATCTGTCTGGGCGGAGTACGCAATGGTTTGCAAGATGCGCAGCAACAGCAGAATACGCTCCAACCCCGACACCGTGTTTAGTGCCTGCATCAGTCCGCTCACCTCCTCCTGCGTTTCTCCGGTAATGCGTATGCCCCGCTTAGCTTTCTGAAAAAGCTCTTTCACAACGGCCAGTTCCGGCAGGTTCATAAAAGGGCTTCCCCAGAAGTCGGGCAGGAACTGTACTACCAGGGCCTGGCAACTTTGCGCCTGCTCTTTGTCTGCACCTTCTTCGTCGCTGCGCCAGAAGTGCGGCAGGTTTGCTCCCAGCAAGATCAGGTCCCCCTCCCGGAAGTTGCCGATATTGTCGCCCACAAACCGGATGCCGCTGCCCTTCTGAATAAACGTTAGTTCCAGCTCCGGATGGTAGTGCCATTGGTTATAGAAGAGCGGGTTTACATTTTTTCTTACTTTAAACGATTGCTCCGGGGCAACATCCACTTTCAGCAAAATAGGCTTCATTTGGCAAATATTAACTTGATTTCTGCAACAGCTGTAAATAAGATGGTAATATACTATCAAAATAGGTTAATCTATAAGTAAACAGGATTTAATTAATTCCCGAATTTTGTAGATCGTGCCAAACCCGTGCGGAGTGGCAAAATCTAAAATTAACTTGAGGTTTGTCTCAAATAGGCTTACCTTGAATTTGATTGACTGAAAACCTTTGCACTTGCAGGTAAAGTAGCGGTTATGGCAGTTGCGTACCGTTACTTTTAGCCCGTAAAAAATTGAAATTTTGAATTGGAGGTACAAGCCGCAAGCTTGCTTCAGCAAAGAAACGGCACGAGCCCATTGAATCTAATATCTAAAATCAGCATCTAGTATCTAACGTATGAAAGTAGGTTTATTTATACCTTGTTACATCGACCAGTTTTACCCGCAGGTGGCTGTGGCTACACTCCAACTGCTGGAGAAGCTGGGTGTGGAGGTCGATTACCCGTTGCAGCAAACCTGTTGCGGCCAGCCCATGGCGAACTCTGGTTTCTCGCACTACACGCAGGGCTGCGACAGCCTGTTTGTGAAGAACTTTACAGGCTACGATTACATTGTGGCCCCCTCCGGAAGCTGCGTGCTGCATATAAAAGACCACCTGCACGACGATCAGAACCAGGCAGCAGCCGACCAGATCCGGAGCCGGATTTACGAGCTTTGTGAGTTCCTGACCGATGTGCTGCAGGTAAAAGAACTGCAGGCGAGCTTTCCGCACAAGGTAGGTTTCCATGTGAGCTGCCACGGGCAGCGCGGCCTGTACCTTTCCCAAATGTCGGAGCTGAACGCCCCTGATTTCTCCAAGCCCGGTTTTCTGCTGAGCCTGGTAAAAGACATTGAGCTGGTGCAGCTGAACCGCAAAGACGAATGCTGCGGTTTTGGTGGCACCTTCTGTGTAACGGAAGAGGCTGTATCGGTAAAAATGGGCAAAGACCGGGTGCAGGACCACCTGGAGCATGGTGCCGAGTACATTACCGGCGGCGACGTGTCGTGCCTGATGCACATGGAAGGCATATTGAAGCGCCAGAAAAGTCCGGTAAAAGTGTTACACATTGCAGAAATTTTAAACGGCCAATTATGAGTAGTTCAACATACATTGCCCCTACCGACCACGCCAAGGCGGCAGACAAGTTCATGGAAGATGAGGAGCGCGTAAACTGGCACGACAAAGCCCTCTGGTTTATCCGCGAGAAAAGAGATGTGGCCTCCAAGCAGCTGCCTGAGTGGGAGCTGCTCCGCGAAACCGCCTCCCAGATAAAACTGAACGTGCTGGGTAACCTGGACGCTTACCTGGAGCAGTTTGAGCAGAACGCCAAACAAAACGGCATTACCGTGCACTGGGCAGCCGATGCAGCCGAGCACAACCGCATCGTGCTGGATATTATTCAGAAGCACGGCATCCAGAAGCTGGTAAAAAGCAAATCGATGCTGACCGAAGAGTGCCACCTGAACGATTACCTGGCTGATAACGGCATTGATGTGGTCGATACTGACCTGGGGGAGCGTGTAGTGCAGCTGGCACAGGAGCCGCCAAGCCACATCGTGCTGCCCTGCATCCACAAGCGCAAAGAAGAAGTAGGCGAGCTGTTTCATAAACACCTGGGCACCGAGAAGGGCGCCTCTGACCCGGCTTACCTCACCGAAGCTGCCCGCCAGCACCTGCGCGAGAAATTCCTGACCTCCGACCTGGCCATTACGGGCGTGAACTTTGCCATTGCCGAAACCGGCGGTTTTGTAGTGTGCACCAACGAAGGGAACGCCGACATGGGCGCGCACCTCGCCAAAGTGCACATTGCCTGCATGGGCATCGAAAAAATCATCCCGAAAGCCGAGAACCTGAGCGTGTTCCTACGCCTGCTGGCCCGTAGCGCCACCGGCCAGCCCATTACCACCTACTCCAGCCACTTCCACCGGCCAAGGCCCGACCAGGAAATGCACATCGTGCTGGTAGACAACGGCCGAAGCATACAGCTGGGTCGCAAAGATTTCTACAACTCGCTTAAGTGCATCCGTTGCGGGGCCTGCATCAACACCTGCCCCGTGTACCGGCGCAGTGGCGGCCACAGCTACCATTATGCCATCTCCGGCCCAATCGGCGCTATTCTGGCTCCTAACATGGACATGAAGAAGAACGCTGACCTGCCCTTTGCCTCTACCCTATGCGGCTCCTGCACCAATGTGTGCCCCGTTAAGATCGACATTCATAACCAGTTGTACCAATGGCGGCAGGTGCTGGCCAAAGAGGGTTATGTACCGAGCAGCAAAACACAAGGCATGAAAGTTATGGCCAGCGTGCTCTCTAACCCGACCATGTTCAGGATGGCAGGTAAATCCGGCAGGTTTATGATGCGCCTCGCTCCAGGGCTGGCCAACATCAAAGCCGTAAACCCCTGGGCTAAGCAGCGCGACATGCCGGAGGCACCGAAAGAGAGTTTCAGAGAGTGGTACATCAAAAACAAGAAGAAATCATGAGTAGCCGGGAAAGCATATTAAAGCAAGTAAAAGCCAACAAGCCTGCCGCAGCACCTCTGCCAGGTGCCCTACGTTTTCCGCCGCTTCCGGCTGCCGAATGCCTTGAGAAGTATGTGCGCATAGCAGAAGCTGTAGGCACGGTAGTGATGCGTGTGGACGATCTGAGCGCCATCGGCGCGTACCTGAAAAAGCATTACGAGTCGCCGGAGCGGGTGCTGAACACGGTGAAAGGCGTTGGCTTTGGCCAGGAACTGAGTGGCCCGATAGAAGACGGCCATACGCTTTCGAATCTGGAGATGGCTGTGGTGCAGGGTACCCTGGCTGTAGCCGAGAATGGCGCCGTTTGGGTAAGCGAGGAGCACTTACCCATTCGTGTGCTGCCTTTTATAACAGAGCACCTGATGCTGGTGGTATCGGAGAAAGACGTGGTAAACAACATGCACGAAGCCTATGCCAGGCTCGATGTGTCAGCGCCAGGTTTCGGAGCCTTCATTTCCGGCCCCTCCCGCACCGCCGACATTGAGCAGTCGCTGGTAATTGGGGCGCATGGGCCTAAACGGGCACATGTTTTTCTGGTGAAGTAGTTATTACAAGACATAAGTAGCAAGACACAGGACGCAAGTCTTCTTGGTAAGTTGTGAGAGCCATATAGAAACCCCGGCAGGACTATAGCACCTGCCGGGGTTTCTATTTTAGAATTATTCTAATGGAAAAGGCCTTCCGGAGGCTTTTCTGCTGCTGCTGCTGCTGCTGTAAGTAAGGTCCCCTAAAGGTTTGTATTTGCTTAATCTGAAAATTGAAAAGACTTATTCACCGCTTCGTATTTATTTCTGACAACCCCTTCCCTGCCCTGGTAATCAATAATCAGCGTTTTGGATGTTAATTCACTTATTTTTCCTCGTTCAGGCACTGTTTGGCAGTCGCCGTAAACCTCAAGTGCATTGTCTTGCAATAAATTAAAAGTTCCGGTGCATTTTTGAAAAGCGCCGTTGGAGTTTTCCTGCTTTATATACTTCACGTCCAGCAAAAATTCCAGATAATGAGAATCCTTCATCAAAATAGGCTGCCAGGCAAAGGACCCACCGTTCAGGTAGCCGTGATATGATTCTACAAACAGCCACTTGCCAGTTAATTCTCCTGAAGGAATAACTTCATCTTTCTCGCAACTACTAAATAGAAATACTGAAATAACTATTACTATCCAATGCTTTTTCATTTGCAGACCTTTTTCTTTAACGAGCATCTACAGACATGATTGGTTGCATGAGGCCCTGGTGTGGTTGCTATTTTTTATTTCAGGGTTATAGTTGGCAACTGGCTATAAGGCGGCATAAATGCCCTACACTGGTAATTGGCACGTACAGCTTTAACACGGGAACCAGTCATCTATCCTTATTAGTTTTCCCTCCTGAAACATCAGCAGCCATTGGCCGTCCGAATAGTCTCTGGAAGGCGGCAACGAAATAGTTTCTACTTCACCAACTTCATCAACATTCACTTTCTCCATGTTTTGAGCCGCGTTCGGGAAGCGTTTTTTTATTTCTTCCAATGTAGTGGCAGCGTTTAGCTTTAGGTCATTGCTCTGCAAAAACACGTTTTTATTTTTTCGGAAGTCGACACTTTGAAAATCCAGGGAGTCGTCGAACAGCTCAAAAAGATAAGCACTGTAATAGGCAAGCTTCGAGCTTTCGTTTCTAAAATCTGATGAGCAGGTTTCGTTCCAGTCAATGGTATTGACGCTATCTGGCTTCCCCAGAAGTCCATCCATGTTTTTTACGGTGGTAACTAAAGGATATTTCCCGTTAATCCGAAGACTTCGCCAGTCCAGGTATTCCGTATTTTCTCCTGTCGCAGCAGCCTGTGCTACAGGTGTAGCAGGCTCTGCCGGAAAAGTATTTTCCGACAGTTCTGTTTCAGCGCTTGGCGACTGGCAGCCAAAAAATACAACCTGCAGGATCAGCAGTAAAACAATGGTTTTCATGCTCTTTAGTTTTAAATTTGTCGGACACCAGTTTTAACTACCCAAACTTTTTCTAATCCGGGTCTTGCGCGCAGGTAGTTATACTTTGAAGTTTTTGTTGATAGGTCTTTCTCAGGCAGGTACTATTTCACTAATGTTCCTCCAAATTAAAAATTAGAAATTCAAAATTAGAAATTATGAAAGATAAGCTATCAGGCAGCTTTACAAGCCTCAAACCTTTCTAATAATCAAATTGGACGAGTACTACAGTGCATATCTTATGAAAAAACTATTGACAGGTTTATGTCCATAATTTAATAAACTACCATAGCTATCCTCTGAGCCGGTTTTTAACAGCGCTTCGCTGCCGGAAGAATTTAAAACGACTTGAGAAGCTATGAATTATTGTAATGAAAATGGACTTGCGGAGGTGTTTGCTGCTGCTGCTGCTGCTGCTGCTGCTGCTCGTGAAAAGGCATGCTTTCGCTATGATACTGTTGGCTTCGATGAGGACTTACCGCCCTCTTTTGTCTGCCACCACCATCACAATCCCTCCTATCACCAATACTATTCCTACTATTGGGGGCCAGCTTAAGGTGCGTTCTCTGTCAGCATTTATTTCTATAGGGCCTACTTCTGCCACAGTTTCTTTGGTGGTGTAGCTAAAGCCTGTATAGATGAAGGCAAGCACTCCTAAAACAATCAAAATTATTCCGAGTATTCTCATTTTTAATCAGTTGTTTTTTTGTGCTTACGTATGCTACTGCAAAATAGCTATATTTTAATTTCTCATCCCGATGATCTTCCTTTTCCTGACCGGAACCGGCCTGGCAGAAGATTTGCCTGTGGCTTTCAGGCGAATTAAAGTGGCGGACTTTGCTAAAGACCCTATACACACAAAAAGCAGCAGCCTCTGACCGTTACGTGGTCAGAGGCTGCTGCTTTTATGGCTGGTGTTTAGCTTTTACCACTTCCAGCCGGATAATTTTAACCGGGCAGTTTGCGGCGGCCTGCTGATTCAGGGCAAATTCGTCCATGCCGGCCAGTACCTGGTAAATGCCTTTCTTTTCCTTTCCTTCCACCAGGTTGCACCTGCCATCCTTCTTAGACACCTGCCACCGCATGGGGGCAGCTTCCACACAGCCATTGCAGCCGATGCATTTTGCCCGCTGAAACAAGATCCGGAACATTACGCTTTTACCACTTTGTAGAGTTTATCATTAGGCTTGATCGTGTCCGGCACGCGCATCGAGAAAACATCCCCTTTAGCCACCTGCTCCACCACCACATCAGCCACCCGCATTTCTTCCACCGTGGTTCTGATCACGCCTGTAGCAGGGCCGGTAATCAGGATCTGGTCACCTTTTTTCAGCGCGTGCGATTCCATACCGAACTCGCCTACTTTAATCTTACCGAAATACTTGATGCCTTTCCCGATCAGAATCTTTTTCTCGGTCGCCTTTGATCCGTACGAATCGTTCCACTCTCCCATTTTGCGGCCCAGGTAGTACCCGTCCCAGAACCCGCGGTTGTATACGGTTGCCAACCTGCCGGTCCAGGCTTCAATTTTTTCGGGTGTATAGGTGCTCTCCTGTATCGCCTCCACTGCTTCGCGGTAACAGCTGACAACGGTGTCCACGTAATCGGCGGAGCGGCCCCTGCCTTCCAGTTTCAGGATGCGTACGCCTGCCTCCAGGAGCTTATCCAGAAACCCGATGGTGCAAAGGTCTTTGGCGCTCATAATATACTCGTTGTCTATTTCCAGTTCAATGCCGTCTTCTTTGTCGGTAACAAGGTATTGCTTGCGGCAATTCTGGATACAGGCGCCCCGGTTGGCAGAGGCATTGTGGGAGTGCAGGCTCAGGTAACACTTGCCCGAAACAGCCATGCACAGGGCTCCATGTGCAAATACCTCTATCCGCACCAGCTCACCCGATGGCCCTGTAATATTTCTGCGTTCAATTTCGCGGGTAATCTCCTTTACCTGCCGCAGGCTCAGCTCACGCGACAATACGATCACATTGGCGAAAGTGGCGTAGAATTCTACGGTTTCGATGTTGGTCACATTTACCTGGGTGGAGATGTGCAGCGGCATCCCGATCTTCAGGCAATAGGCCATTACGGCATGGTCGGAGGCAATGATGGCTGAAATACCGCAGGCTTTGGCCTGGTCCACAATTGTTTTCATCAGCCTGATGTCGTGGTCATACAGAATGGTATTGAGGGTGAGGTAAGCCTTTACCTGCGCCTCCTGGCACCGTCTGCTTATTTCCTGCAAATCGTCGGTTGTAAAATTGAACGAGGAGCGCGCCCGCATGTTGAGTTGTTCCACCCCGAAATACACGGCATCGCAGCCGGCTTTCAGGGCGGCACTCAACGATTCGTAAGAGCCCGCAGGGGCTAAAATTTCAACTTTGGGATTATCCATCATCTAAACGATACACCTGCCGCCTGCAGGAGCAGTAGCTGCGGGTAGTTTTACCCGGCAGTTCCCGCCCGGGGCAGAGAGATGGCGGTGCCGGTGTGTTTGTAGTTTAATGCGCCTGAAGCGACCGTTTTTCTTTTAAGAGCACCTGAACAGTGCCGAGCGGCAGCAGTTCTTTGCCGTACACCTCGTTTAAGATTTGAGCCAGGCAGGTATAGATAGCGCTCAGTCCGCATATAATTCCGGTATAGCCGCCCAGCAGCTTCACCTGGTGGCTACCTGTAAAATCGGCAAGGGCCAGCAGGGCAAACAACAGCACCAGCGTACCAAACACAATCTGCAGGGCCCGGCTCAACCTGAACGTACCGATAAACATGCCGAAGGTAAACAAACCCCACAAGGTCAGGAACCAGCCCATAGACACAGGATCGGCAGGCTCGGCCAGTCCCATTTTGGGCAGTACCCAGGTAGCAACCAGGGCAATCCAGAAAGAGCCATAGGCTGTAAAGGCGACAGTTCCGAAGGTATTATTCTTTTTCCATTCCATTAAGCCTGCGAAAATCTGGGCGATACCGCCCACAAAGATCCCCATCCCCATGATCATGCCGGTTAAGGGAATAAAGTCTGCGTTGGCCAGGTTTAATAAAACGGTAGTCAGGCCGAACCCGAGTAAGCCCAGGGGCGCAGGGTTGGAGGTAGAGTCGATGACCCTGATGTTGGAAATGTTGCTCACGGGAGAAAGCTGTTATTTTTTATTTGATCACCTTTAGCACTATTGCTATCCGGCCCACAAATATAGCTTCTGGTATAGCCGCTAAAAATGACATAAAACAGTTTTGCCTGTGAATTTCTTATTGCTTGATAGAACTCGGAAGCCTGATAACATCCTGCGAAATCTCAGCTGCTTCTTCTTCCTCTCTTACAACCTATAAATTAGTTCTCAATCAGATCTGATACACCACACCCATTCCTCCTAGTAAAACTTTAGCCTAGTCAGTCAGGTTCGTGTTAACGGACTAGTATAGCAGATGCGAGGCGTCAGCCGATGTATTAGGTATAAACCCTGCGACGGACTGTTTTCTAACTACAAAGTTCTCCCGAGTACTTCTGCTGTCCCCTTCCCGATTGACACTTAAAACCCAATTTGATGTTGTCAATCACCCACCTATTGGCTTTATATTTAAATTCAATAATCCTTTTTTCTCCATGAACAGAGTCATCTAATAAGCCTTCCTGAGTAACTATAATCCTAATATGCTCGTTTGATATTTCAGTCTGCTCTAGAGAAAATCCTGAATTTCCTTCAGTACGATATTCGGGACCGAACAACTTTCCTATTATTAGGTATGGAGTTGTCGCCCAAGCTTCATTAACATCTATTGCAGAGGCTATTTGGTTATTGTACTTGTTTGTATCTTCAGAAATGAAACTACTATAGTCTTCTCTGCTGCTACACGATGACAGCATTAGCAACAGCGAAATTATTAAAAGGCTTGTTCTGTTATTCATACTTTCAAATACACGCCAACGGCTTTGCTATGGTGCGTTTATGCACTATAGGTCTTGTTGGCAGAGGTCATTTTATTTTATCTGAATTAAGGTTGAGTCAGTTGGTTCTTCTTTATAGTATACTACTGCTTGACCACCGTGAATTCTTAAATCAGCTATCTCGTTTGAAGTGCGCTCTGCCCTAAACTCTCCAATTTTCTTTTCAAACAAGGTAAGTTTAGTTTCATACAAGTTGTACGAGCAACAACCACCTAAAAATCCCGTGTACTGACTTCTGATTTGGTAATTGTCATTCTGAACAATGGTGTCCGGTGGAGCAAAGAAAGCAAAGAACATAGAACCTAATAAAGCACCTAAGATTCCGTCAGTTAACCATGAGACGAACACAACGATTGGCGAAAGGATATACAAAGACGAATAGTAAGTTGTGGCGCTTCTATTTTTGATGGTAAGACAGAATAATAAAACTCCTGTTGCATATATAAGCACCCTAACAATGAACATCAGTCTATTATCAAACCCCAAGTCCAGCACAACTGAAAGCAACAGATTCAGAAGCAAGAAAACAAACAAGCCAATGTGTACTTTCTTAATCATACTGCTGTTTTTCATAATTGTGATACCTGCCAACTCGCAGACAAACGTAATAGCTCCCCTACCTACGCTTATCTGCACTATGTGCGTAGGTGGTTTACCTGCTTATCAAGTATAAAAGAGCAGGTACCATATTAACCATGGCTTAAGTCTTACAATTAAGCAAATCATAGGCACTTCTCCTAAAAAATATTCTAAGAACAAAACTATAATTTCCTGCCGTAATTCAAACTCCTTGCTTCTATCTTTCCATGAATATTCTGGCTGCTTAGAGGCTCCGGCAGTTGGATTACTTCCGGCCGCGCAATTATTCAAATAAATATGACCCTCCGGAGGATTTGCTCCTGTTGCTGCTGCTGCTTATTCTACTAAACCCGCCAGGTATGAATAAAAAAACGCCGCTGCTAGGCAACGGCGTTTTTTCATCATTCATAGTTTTAGGTTGTACTTATTTATCCCAGAACACACCATTTTGAAAGGGGTCTATCTGTCCTTGTTTGGCAACTTCTTCACGGTTGGTGTATACTTCCGACTGCCGGTACGTCAGGCGCTTTGGCCGGAAGCTGGGGTCGGGCGAGGGGCTCTGCAGCGACTGCGGCATGCCTGTCGGGTAACCCAGTCTGCGGAAATCGTTCCAGGCTTCTATGCTGCTGATGCTGTTCAGGGCCAGCCATTTCTGCTCAATAATGCGTTCGATCTTGTTTGGAGCCAGCGTATAATTTACGGCTGGCAAGGCATTGTAAACCGTAAACTCTGCCGCACCCACACCCAGGTAGATAAACGACTCTTTGATAGCCGCCTCATACTTTTCTTTTGCACCGGGCAGCCAACCCCTTTCAGCGGCTTCAGCCTGCAGAAACAGACTCTCGAATGATGAAAGGAGCACCGATGGCTGTTGCGCACTCTTCAGGAGGCCAGCCGGCTGATTTCCGTTTTCGCCGGGACCTAACAAAGCCGATGTCTTGCTCATGGTATAGTCCGATCCGGAAACCTGGCCCAGCGGCACGCCCTTGTAGGTTGTACCAACTGGTTTGTAAAGTTTAGCCAGGCGCGGATCTAGACGGTTCTGGTACTGTGCCACCACAAACTCGGTCGGGCGCAAGGTGTTGTAGCCGCTGGTAAGTGCGCCAACAGGATTCTTGTAGAAGGTTTCCCAAAACGGGTTCTGTAGCCCTGCCGTCACCTGGTAGCCGGGGTTTACGAGCGCACTTTCACCAGCACCCAGAAAACCGCTTCCCTCCTGCTCAATTTTGGCTAGCTCACTTGTTATATAGGCTGTGTTACCAAGCTCACTCTGCCGCAACAGGGCCCGCAGTTTTACCGTGTTGGCAAACTTTATCCACAGGGTCAGGTTACCCTTGAACATCACATCGTCTGCACCTGGCTTCTTAGACAAATCCGGCGCTTCTTTTATGTTCTGGATGCCTTCGGTTATCAGGTTAATGGAGCCTTCATATACAGTTTGCCCGTCTTCGTAGCGTGGTGTGGCATACTTACCTCCGCGGAGGGCTTCTGAAAAAGGCACGTTGTCGTACAGGTCCACCAGGCGCATAAAATGCCAGCCCTGCATAATTTTGGAGATGCCTGCATAGGCCAGGTCGCCGCTTTCGGTGGCCTGCGTTTCGATGTCTTTGTAATTCACGAGTGTGGTGTAAGAGTCTTCCCAGATCGGCCGACCGTCGCGGTCGAACGACATGGCCTCTACGCCATAGGTTTCCTCCAGCCGGAACAGGCTCGTAACACCTGGCCCGTCGGTGGCTTTGGCCCAGTAACCTGTCCAGACAGCTCCTAACTGGTTGAGGGCGCCGGTTTCCAGGTGCACGGTTTTAACAAGGGCATTCGGCAGCTTCTGATCAACGGGCACATCTACCGGGGCATTGGGGTTCACATTCACATCCATGAACTTATCGCAGGCGGTTATGGCCATGGTGGCAAAAGCAAGAGCAACTATTTTTATGTTATTTTTCATTCTGATTTAAAAAGAAATAATGGTTCATAACAGAGCAGCAACAGCAGGATCAGGAGGCTCGGAAGGGCAATTTCTATTAGCATAATTCCTGACTCATGGGCTGCCACTGCAGCTACTTTACAGGGTTACTCCCAGGGTAATACCAACCACGCGTGTTGGTGGCAAATGACGCCAGCTCATGTAACCTTCGCTGCTGCCACCGGCATACACAAATTCAGGATCGTTGTAGATATTGTCTTTAGACCAGATCGAGAACAAATTACGGCCTACCAACCCAATGGTAGCACCCTTCAGCACGCGCTGACCGGCCAGCACAGTGGCAGGCAGCGTATAGCTCAGGCTCAGCTCCCGCAGCTTGAAGAAGTCGGCACTCACCGCGTAGTTCGACTGCACGTTGGCTACATAGTTTGCAAAGTAGTTGCGGTCGCCTTGGGTCATGATCTCGGTATTCTCCACAAACACACCCGGCGAAGTTTCAATGACAGAGTTCGGGATCACGAAAGGCTGACGGCCATATTGTGTGGTAAGCGGGCTGGTGCCGTCCTGAATCATGCGGGCAGCTGCCTCGGTGTATACCACGGCTCCTTTGCGCCAGTCGAACTGGGCTCCCAGGTTAAAGCCTTTGTAGCTAAGTGAGGTGTTCAGGCCGATCTGGTAAGGCGGTGTGCCGGTGCCACCGTAGTACAGCTCGGAGGTATTGGCCGGGTTACCAGTGGCCGGGTTAATGATGATGCGGCCTTGCGGGTCGCGGCCATAGTCGGTAAACATGTAGCTGTTGTATGGCTTGCCCACGATCAGGTAGTTCTGGCGGAAATGGAACAGCTGCTGCACATCACCATAGATCTCCTGCACTTCGCTCTTAATATAGGTAAAGTTGGCCCCTACATTCCACACCAGGTCTTTGTTATGAATAATGTCGCCGCTGATATCTAATTCCACGATCTTGTTCACGGCAGTAAAGGCATTTACCCAGGCCGACGTAAAGCCGGAGCCTGCCGAAATATCGGCCTCGATGGTACCGTCTGTTGTTTTGGCGTGCACAAAAGCGGCTCCCACATTCAGGCGGTTGCTCAGGAAGCTCAGCTGCGTGCCCACTTCAAACGATTTCACGAACTCCGGTTTCAGATCGGGGTTGGCATCAGAAGTGCCAAGGCTGAAACCGGGCAGGTTGCCGTAAGGGAAGCCGTTGCTCTGGCTGTACACGTTCTGCAACTGGTACGGGCTCACCACCACGTTGCCTGTTTTATTATAAGATACATACGCCTTACCAAAAGAAAGCAGGTTGCTGTTGCGCAGGCTATTAATTGCTTCGCTAAAGATGAAGGAGCCGCTCACGCCCGGGTAAAAATAATCGCGGTTCTCAGGGCTCAGCACCGACACTGACTCCTGCCTGCCGGTCATGGTCAGGAACAGGTAATCGTTGTAGCCAAGCGTAAACTCTCCGTAGCCAGCCACTCTCCTGTCCTGGATAATCTCAGAGCTGCCGCCTAGTTGGCCAGTGCGGTTGTCCTGGTTGTATAAGCCTGGCACTACCAGCGCGGAGGAGCTTAGATTTACACCTTTGCTCTGGTCTGTTCTGAAATTGGTTCCTAGCAACAAGCGGGTGCTGAACCTGCCGAACTCTTTTTGGAAGTTAAGGATCAGGTCGCTGTTTATTCTGCGGAAGTTGGCGGAGCCATCGCTCACGCTGCCTGGTATGTTGGTGCGGCCGGCGGTGGTGTAGGTATATTTGCCGATGGTCGCCCTGGAGTCGGTATTGCGGCTGTAAACCCCGGCGCGGTAAATTATATCGAGCCAGGGAGCGGCATTGTAGTTCAGCTCAATGTTCCCGTTAAATGTCTGCTGGTCGGAAACGGCACGGCGGTTGGCGGCATTAAAGTACGGGTTTAACTGATTGGCACTGAACCAGTAATCGGGGCTGGCATACATGGTGTTCTGCCAGTCGCTTGCCTGCTCCACCGGAATGTTGGCCGGCAACCGGTACACGGTAGACCAGGGCTCGCTTGGCGTTACGTCGTTTTTGTTGAACACATAGTTCAGATTGTACGATGTGCTTAACCTGCCAAAGCTGCGGGAACCGTTAAAGCGGCCACCTGTTCTCCTGTTTTCGTCGCCGGGCACAATGCCTTTGGTGAGCACATCCTGCACCGAAAAGTAATAGGTGGAATTATCGTCGCCTCCGGCAAAGGAAAGGTCGTTTTGCGTGGTTATGCCCGTGTCGAAAAAGTTTTTACGCCCGTCTTTCACGGCGGCATAAGGCAGTTGCCAGGTGCTGCCATCGGCCATTCTAGGTCCTATCGGCCTCATTTCTCCGTCGTAGCGCGGGCCCCAGGACTGGTACTGCAAGGGGTCGTACACGCCATTCATGCCATTACCGAACTCGCGCTGCTGCTCGGGCAGCCGGCTCACCCGCTCTATGGTGGTGGTGTTGGTAAAGTTAATGGCCTGTGTTCCTGCTCTTCCTTTTTTGGTGGTGATCATGAGCACGCCGTTTACACCGTCGGAGCCGTAGATAGCGGCAGCGTTGGCGCCTTTCAGCACGTTCACACTTTCAATGTCGTTCGGGTTCAGGCGGTTGATGTCCGGAATAGGTACGCCATCCACTACATACAAAGGCGCGTTGTTGCCGGTGTGCGACCGGATGCCGCGCAGGTTCACCTGCACATCAGGGTCCACTTTGCTATCGAACATGTTGATGCGCAGGCCCGACACTTTGCTGGCCAGTCCCAGCACGGGGTTCACCACTTTCCCCTGGGTCAGTTCCTGGGTGTCGAACTGTTCGCTGGAGGTACCCAACTCTTTGGCGGAGCGCTTAATGCCCAGCGCGCCAGTCACCACCACCTCTGCCAGGTTATTGCTGTTTACTTCCAGGGCAATGTTGGCTGTCTGGGTCTTTGGCATTACCGGCAGTTCCTGCATCGAATACCCGATGTAGGAGAACACCAGCACCTGGCCAGCCTGCGCATGGATGGCAAACTTACCTTCGGAGTCGGTGGTGGTGGCATGGGACGTATTTTTAACCCGGACGGTAACACCGGGCAGTGCTTCACCAGTTGCTTTTTCAGCCACTTTACCTGTAATGGTCCGCTCCTGCGCAAAGGCTCCTACAGCTAAACATAGCATTAAAAAAGAAATAAGTAGTTTATGCATTATTGTATAGTAGGAAGTTGAAATATGTTATTTAAATTTAGTCTAAATAATCTAACTTTGGCAAAGATATAGCCCCGCAAGGATATAACCATGACGCACAAAGGAAAATCTGTAACGCCAGAGGGAGAATTTTCGGCCGTAGCTGCCCCCGAAGCCACAGCACAGCACACTATCTGGCATTTCCGGAACCTGTTCAGGGTTAGTGCCGACAGCTCGCTACGATTTACCCACGCCGTTGGCGAAACGGGCCGCGTGTATGAGTACTTTTCTAAAGGAGCCTATTTCAGGCACACTTCCGGCTGCTTCCTGCCTTCCACCAGGTTGGTGCTGGAGCACGAGGCCCCGTTTGTGCACATGGCTTTCTCACTCCATAATAATAGGAGTTACACTCTGTCCGCTTCGGGCAAACCTATTATCCAGCTGAGGCAGCACCAGCACAACCTGTACCTGCTCCCCAGCCAGCGGGTGGAGGTGGAATGGCCGCAGGAGGCGGCAGCCGAGTTTTTCGATATTTTTATCAGCACCGACAGTTTTTTCCGGTACCTGCCCGCAAGCCACCCCCTTTACATGAGTTTTCAGCATGCCGTGGCCCAGAACAAATTTGGGCAGCTGAGCAGCAGCAACCTTCCCCTCACCCCCCGGATTATTGCGCTGCTCTACGAGATCCTGAACTGCCAGTTCAGTGGCCACTGCAAATGCATTTTTGCCGAGGCCAAGGTAGTGGAACTGCTGGCCCTGCAGCTCGACCAGCAAGGGCAGTCCGTGGCGCCTGCCGCCCCGGAAGGACTGAAAGACGAAGATGTGGAGAAGATGCAACAGGCAAAGGCCATTGTGCTGGCCAACCTCGAAGCGCCGCTCACGCTCAAAGACCTGGCCCACCAGGTGGGCACCAACGAGTACAACCTCAAAAAGCACTTTAAGGAAATTTTTGGCACCACGGTGTACGGCTACCTGCATCAGCATAAAATGGAGCAGTCGCGGGAGCTGCTGCTGCAGGGCGAATCCAAAATTGCCGAAGTTGCCCGCCTGATGGGCTACAAGCACGCCACCCACTTTACCTCCGCCTTTAAAAAGCACTTCGGTTTCCCGCCCAACAAACTCAAGGTGTCTTAGGTGGAATGGCTAAATGGCTGATCTGGGGATTTTAGTCGTGCTACAGAAAGGCCAGGTTCGAAGGTGCCGGGAGCAATTATGCTAATCAAAATGCCCTTCCAGAGGCTTGGTCGGGACACGAGACACTGGACGTGAGACGCAGGACTCTTTAAGAGTTAACACTGAGGAGTTCACTGGTGCTACTCTATGCATCTTCCGATTTCCAAATCCTCAAATTTCCAAATCGGAAAAAGAGCACATCTGCACTAAACCATCAAGCACCAAATTATTTGAACCAAAATGCCCCTCCGGAGTTCATCTTGTAGGGAAAAGCAGCTCGCTGGTTCAAATTGGCAGCTCGTGCCAAATGTTCCTTCAGGCTACAGCCTAAAAGAATTGATCTATCACAAGCTGCTTTGGCCCCTTCTGGAAAGGCAGGGGTATGAAAGTGCGAGCTGGCAGCTCGCACCAGCGCAAAATCCGGGAAATAGAAGCCTTATTTTTCCTACAAGATGAGCTTCCGGAGGGCTGTGGCAGCCTGATCCCAGGTTATGCAAGGCCAGAAATTGATCGGGCACAGGACACTACCGGATACCCGCTTCCTTTTTTCTCCTTATTTTTCAACTTGAACTGACCTTACAGGCTATTCAACCCATAATGACATCTCAAGAATCATTGGATAAGAGGGCAGTTAGATATATTTTTTAACTAACATTAGTTTGAATATCTACTGAGCACTACGGTTTAATTTATTAACATCACCTTTTCAACAGCCAAAATTAACATGAAGAAGACACTGGCTACACAGTTAGACGCCATAAACGAATATGAGCGGGAACCGATTCCCAAGAGCAAGCTTAAAGGAATGAAAAGCTTTGTGGGCATGTATGCCGGAGAGCATATTGCCGGAACCGAATTTGTGATCGGCCCTTTGTTTGTGGTTCACGGCGTAAGTGCCATTGATCTTGTTACCGGGCTGTTGATCGGAAACCTGCTGGCCGTTTTGAGCTGGGCCTTCCTGTGTGCTCCTATTGCCGTGCGGGTAAGGCTTACGCTTTACTACCAACTAGAGAAAATCTGCGGAAAATACCTGGTATCAGGCTACAATATCGTAAACGCCCTGATGTTCTGCTTTCTGGCTGGTTCTATGATTGCAGTCTCCGCTACGGCAGTCGGTATTCCGTTTAACATTGCCATGCCTGGCCTCGACGATCTGTACCCGAGCAGCATCGGGTGGGTGGTAACGGTACTCGCTGTGGGCTCTGTTATTACCGCAGTGGCTATTTTAGGATATGAGCAGATTTCGAAATTCGCCAATGTGTGCGCCCCCTGGATGATCCTGATCTTTGTGGCCGCTGCCTTTGCCGTAATGCCACAGTTGGGCATTACCTCGCTGAGCAGCTTCTGGGAAGTGGCCCAGACCAGGATCTGGACCGGTGTGCCGGTGGAAGGCTATACCAAATTTACTTTCTGGCACGTCATGTTTTTTGCCTGGTTTGCGAACATGGCCATGCACATTGGTATGGGTGATTTGTCTATTCTGCGTTACGCCAAAAAATGGTATCATGGCTTTGCCTCTTCTACCGGCATGTTTATCGGGCACCTCATGGCCTGGATGTCTTCGGGCATCTTGTGTGCAGCTGCCGGTGGCGAGGTACCTCCCGGCCCTATCGCTTATGCCAGTGCAGGCATTGCAGGAGCCGCCTGTGTGCTGATCGCCGGCTGGACAACCGCCAACCCCACCATATACCGCGCCGGCCTTGCCATACAGTCCATCATGCCCAGGGTGAAGCGCTGGAAAGTGACCATGATCGTGGGTTTAGTAACTACCATCGCCGCCTTCTTTCCGGCGCTGGTCATGCAGTTGCTCGGATTTGTGGCGCTTTATGGCCTGGTGCTGATGCCGATGGGTGCCATTATCTTCATCGATTTCTGGGTTATTCCGAGGCTGGGTATGAGGAGCAACTATGCCAGTGTAACCAACACACATTTTAACATAGCCGCCGCCGTAACATGGGTAGGCACACTGGCAATCTGCCTGTCGCTCAACTTCTTCCAGAACGTCGATATATTCTTCCTAGGTCTGCCAGGCTGGTTTATTGCAGCAACGCTCTATGTTGTGCTCAGTAAATTGTATCAGAAAAAGGCCAGCCTGCAACCGGAGCCCAGCATCTCGGCCAAAAGTATTGTCTAACCGCTTACTTTATCCTCATAACCTCACGCATCATGCATACTATACTAAAACTTATCTCTTACCTGGGTCTGCTCCTGACGGTGGTGCCATCGGTTCTCGTATTCCTTGGGAAAATAGAACTAGACTTCCACAAGAACCTGATGCTAGCCGGCATGATCATGTGGTTCTTGTCGGCCCCTTTCTGGTTGAACACCCAAAATGAGCAGGAGGCCGAAAGCTAAACATCGGTTATAACAGAACCAGCTTTGCTTTATAATATTTTAACATATTGCAATACTTAATTATCATTGAAGAAGGCTAAGCTAAATTCTACAAAAAAAGAATTTATCTTAGCCTTTCCTTTTGTCCGCAACTCTGAATCCTGAAATCTACAGGTAAGCCAGGTGCGAGACCAGGACTACGTTTTTATATCACACCCCCTTTTCGGGTGTAAGACACAACAAAGGCCGGGTCAAGGCGAGCCAACAGCCATCTCCGAAGATAGACAAAGGAAGATTCCCGTTGGCTCCTCAAAATGCCGGCCAGCACAAGCATAAAAATTTACAAATTATTTATTCCGTACATGCAAGTTATTCTAGGTCTCCTCTACCACTTTATAGGTGGTGCCGCGTCAGGCAGTTTTTATATCCCTTATAGCAAAGTAAAAAAATGGTCCTGGGAAAGTTACTGGATCGTGGGTGGTATCTTCTCCTGGCTCCTGGTGCCGCCCTTGGGCGCCTGGCTCACGGCCCCCGGTTATACGGAAGTCTTGGCCAATGCCGAAAGCTCCACCCTATTATATACCTACATGATGGGCCTGCTTTGGGGCATAGGAGGCCTGACCTTCGGCCTGTCGATGCGCTACCTGGGCATGTCGCTAGGCATGGCGATTGCGCTGGGTTTATGCTCGGCCTTCGGCACCCTGATCCCGCCTATCTTCTATGAAATCTTTGGCAGCCAGGGCAACGAAAAAACGATCACGGAGATATTTAGCACCACTTCAGGCCAAGTAACCTTATTTGGTGTTTTCCTTTGCCTGGTGGGTATCGCCATCTGCGGCAAGGCAGGTATCATGAAAGAGAAGGAGATGCCTGATGAGCAGAAAAAGGAAAGCATCAAGGAATTCAATTTCTCGAAGGGCATACTGGTGGCCACATTTTCGGGCATCCTGAGTGCGTTTATGGCCTTTGGCTACGCCACCGGAAAACCCATAGCAGAAGCCACAGTAGCGTCTGGCATCGACCCTTTATGGCAAAACAACCCGGTGCTGGTGGTTATCCTGCTCGGAGGCCTAACGTCGAACTTTATTTGGTGCGTGTACCTCAATTTTAGAAACAAAACGGGCTCCGACTACACCAACCCGCAGACACCGCTACTGCGCAACTACTTTTTCTCGGCTGTTGCCGGCATTACCTGGTACCTGCAGTTCTTTTTTTACGGCATGGGCGAAAGTCTCTTCGCGGAATCGGGGGTTGGCTTTACCAGCTGGACCCTCCACATGGCCTTCATCATTATCATCAGCAACCTTTGGGGTATCTACCTGAAAGAGTGGAAAGGCGCGAGCAAGAAAACAATGTTCGCCATCGTTCTAGGTATATCTACAGTTATCCTCTCTACGGTAGTTGTTGGATACGGGAACTACCTGGCGGAATAGCCGACAGTCTTGCTGTATCCATTTATAAATTTGTTATTCATTAGTAAAATATTTTTTCCTTAACTTGCGATAGTTTTAATATATCCTGGTGTTTTATTTCGTAATGGTAAGCTTTAGGTTTTCTTTTATTAATAAATGAAAACTTGATGACAGGATGGCACAGGATACAAAAAAAAACCGTTTGTTATATTTTTAAGAATTGAATTTCATTTACCGGGTCATTATTCTCTAACCCTGCTGAATATGACACAAAAGCTTTAATAGAAAACATACAAATTTAACGATGGAAAACTCTGTAGCCACGAAAAATTATAAGTACGTAAGTTACCTTTGGGATGAGGAGGTTGCTAAGTCTTTTGGCGATGATCAAGTTGGATTACTGATTTACCGCTCTAACTTATTGGGCGCCGACCTGCGCCTGACAAACTATGCCGGTGGTAATACCAGCTGCAAAACAGTTGAGAAAGACCCTCTTACCGGGAATGACGTGGACGTGATGTGGGTGAAAGGCTCCGGCGGCGACTTGGGTACTTTGAAGAAGAGTGGCCTGGCAGGACTTTACCTGGAGAAGCTGCACAGCCTGAAAAACGTGTATCGTGGCCTGGAGCACGAAGATGAGATGGTGGCGCTGTTTAACCGCTGCATCTACGACCTCGACTCCAAAGCTCCGTCTATCGACACGCCGCTGCACGCTTTCCTGCCATTCAAGCACATCGACCACCTGCACCCGGATGCTATCATTGCTATTGCTGCCTCTAAAGACGGCGAAAGAATAACCAAAGAACTCTTCGGAGGTAAACTGGCCTGGGTGAAGTGGCAAAAGCCTGGTTTCGACCTGGGTCTGCTGCTGGAGAAAACAGTACAGGAGAATCCGGGCATTACGGGCCTGATCCTGGGAAGCCACGGCCTGTTTACCTGGGGCGACACCGCATACGAAAGCTATGTGAACACCCTGGATACCATTGAGCGTGCCTCTGAGTACCTGAACGAAAACTTCGGCAAGAACCGCCCTGTTTTTGGTGGTGCTAAAATAGAGTCGCTGCCAAAAGAGGAGCGCCTGGAAAAAGCCAGTGCGCTTATCCCGATCCTGAGAGGATTCACTTCCAGCCAGAACCGCATGATCGGCCACTTCACTGACGATGAGCGCGTACTGGAATACATCAACAGCAACGACCTGGACAAACTGGCTCCGCTTGGTACCAGCTGCCCGGACCACTTCCTGCGCACAAAAATCCGTCCGCTGGTACTGAACCTGGCTCCTGACGCTGATCTTTCGGACACAGAAGCTGTAAAAGCACAGATTGCAAAGCAGTTCGAAGCCTACCGTGCCGATTACACTGCTTACTATGAGCGTAGCAAGCACCACAACAGCCCGGCTATCCGCGATACCAACCCGGTTATTATTATTTATCCAGGTGTAGGTATGTTCTCTTTTGCCAAAGACAAGCAGACAACCCGCGTGTCCAGCGAATTCTATATCAATGCCATTAACGTGATGAAAGGCGCTGAGGCCATCTCTGAATACCAGGGACTGCCGGAGCAGGAGGCCTTTAACATTGAGTACTGGTTATTGGAAGAGGCGAAACTGCAGCGTATGCCAAAGGAGAAAGCCCTGTCGCGTAAAATTGCGCTGGTAACAGGAGCATCTGGCGGTATAGGCAAAGCCATTGCTGAGAAAATGGCCCAGGAAGGTGCCTGCGTAGTTTTGACCGACATGAACGCAGAAGCACTGGAAGAAGCAAAAGCTGAATTCGAAAGCAAATTCTCGAAAGACATTGTAGCCACGGCCGTAGTAAACGTAACAGACCCGCAAGCCATTGTTGACTCCTTCAAGAAAGCAAACCTTGCGTTTGGTGGTGTAGACATTGTAGTAAACTGCGCCGGTCTTTCTATCTCTAAATCTATTACAGACACAACTGAGGCCGATTACGATATTCTGCAGGACGTGCTGGTAAAAGGACAGTTCCTGGTATCGAAAGAAGCTGTAAAAGTGCTGCGCAAGCAGGCTACCGGTGGCGACATCGTGAACATTGCCAGCAAGAACGGTATCGTATCAGGCCCGAACAACGTGGCTTACGGTACTGCCAAAGCAGCTCAGATGCACATGTCGCGCCTGTTGGCTGCCGAGCTTGGCCCCGACAAGATCCGTGTGAACGTGGTTAACCCGGACGCCGTAATTCGTGGCAGCAAAATTTGGGGAAGCGGATGGGCTGCAGGCCGTGCGAAAGCGTACGGCATCAGCATCGAAGAACTTCCGGCTTATTATGCCAAGCGTACGGTGCTGAACGAAGAGATTCTGGCCGAAGACATCGCAAATGCTGTGTTTGTGTTTGTTGGCGGCCTGATGAACAAGAGCACAGGCAACGTGCTGAACGTAGATGGTGGTGTTCCGGCAGCTTTCCTGCGATAAGCTGATACACGCGTAGCAAGGCATTTTAGGTACAAAATTTATTAGGTGCCGGTATATGGGTTTTCAGCTCAGGAACCTCTATATTGCATCTGTAGATTTATGAAAGTGAATTTGTCTTTACACCAACTAAGAATAGTCTGAAAGCAGACGGTTGTATCGGACGTGGAAACAGAATAGCCACACCCGGACAACCGTCTGCTTTTTTTATTTACACGAGTTATCACCGACTTCATATAAATTATGATTCTAGACAAATCTTTGATTGAGAAGCATAACCATGCAAATCAATCGTTGCATAAAAAGAAATTTGAAGGTCTTTCTGCTGTACTGGGCGATGAAGGACATGATGTAAAAACTATACTGGAGAAAATTGCCGCTTTCCAGATCGCGATTCCGAGCTGGGCCTTAGGCACAGGTGGCACGCGTTTTGGCCGCTTTGCAGGCGGCGGTGAGCCCCGCAGCCTCGAAGAAAAGATTGAAGATGTAGGCCTGCTGCATGCCCTTAACCAATCCAGCAACTCTATCTCCCTGCACATTCCCTGGGATATTCCGAAAGACCCTAAAGCCATCACACAACTGGCTTCTTCTTTTGAACTTGGTTTTGATGCCGTAAACTCCAACACGTTCCAGGATCAGGCCGACCAGAAAGAATCTTACAAGTTCGGCTCTCTTTCGCACACCGACAAAAGCGTGCGCGACCAGGCTGTTCAGCACAACATAGAGGTAATCCGCCATGGCGTTGCGCTTGGCTCCAAGGCCCTCACGATCTGGCTTTCTGATGGCACCGACTTCCCGGGCCAGCAAAATTTCAGGCGCATGTTTGAACGAACGTTAGATTCGATTCAGCAAATCTATGCCGAGCTGCCTGCCGATTGGAAAGTGCTGGTAGAATACAAACCGTACGAGCCGCACTTCTACTCTACTGTGATCGCCGACTGGGGCACTTCGCTCCTGTTCTGCAACAAGCTGGGCGAAAAAGCGGTTGGCCTTGTGGACCTGGGCCACCACCTGCCAAACACCAACATCGAGCAGATCGTGTCGCGCTTCCTGATGGAAGGCAAGCTGGGTGGTTTCCACTTCAACGACTCCAAGTACGGCGACGACGACCTGACAGTAGGTTCTATTAAGCCTTACCAGCTGTTCCTGATCTTCAACGAACTGGTAGAAGGTATGTCGAGCCCCGAAATTAAAAATCCGGAGCTTAGCTGGATGATCGACGCGAGCCACAACATTAAAGATCCGTTGGAAGACCTGCTGCAGTCGGTGGAGGCGATTAAAATAGCGTACGCACAGGCACTGATCATAGACCGTCCGGCGTTAGAGAAAGCACAGGCAGAAAATGATGCGACCCTGGCGCAGGAAATTATGCAGAATGCTTACCGCACCGATGTAAGGCCTTTACTGGCCGAAGCACGTCAGCAGGCAGGTGCAACCCTGAACCCGGTAGGTTTCTACCGTGAGTCTAAAATCAGGGAGCAAATGGTGAGCCAGCGTGGCGCAAAATCTTTTGCTACCGGTTTGTAATTTCTGTCTTAAGCAAAAGCTTACGTAAAGATTATTTCTATATTTCAACCAGCCGGGAGCTTGCCCCTGGCTGGTTGATTTTTTCTTTTTATTATTAATTAGCAAGTTATGGTGCCTTGTGTTGCAGTATTTGATATTGGTAAGACAAATAAGAAATTCCTTCTGTTTGATCAGAACTACCAGATCATTAAAGATGAAGAAACGAGTTTTGAGGAGATAACAGACGACGATGGGGATAGCGGGGAGGACTTAACGGCGCTGGCCAACTGGCTCCGCAGTACCTGGCAAACCCTGGAGGCAGATACGAACTTTGATGTAAAAGCCGTAAACTTTACGACCTATGGTGCCAGCCTGGTTCACCTGAACAGCCAAGGGGAGCCGATTACGCCCTTATACAACTACCTGAAACCATTCCCGCTGGGCCTGGAAGAGCAGTTTTATAAAGCCTATGGCGATAAAATGCTGGTAGCGGCACAAACCTCTTCGCCTGCGCTGGGCATGCTGAACTCAGGCCTGCAACTCTATTGGCTAAAATACGGCAAACCTGATGTGTTCCGTGAGATTGCACACTCCATACACTTGCCACAGTATATTTCATTTCTGTTTACCGGGCAAATGGCGACTGACTACACCAGCCTGGGCTGTCATACCGCCTTGTGGAGCTTCGAGAAAAACTCGTACCACGACTGGGTTAGGGCAGAAGGCTTAGACAAGCTGTTTCCGCCCCTGCGCCAGCACAGTGAGCCGACCGAAATTACGTTCAGAGGAAAAGTAATTAAAGCAGGGTTAGGCCTCCACGACAGCTCCTCCGCCCTGATCCCGTACCTGAAGCAGTACCAGGAGCCGTTTTTGCTGCTTTCTACAGGCACCTGGGGAATAACCCTAAATCCGTTTGCCAAAAAGCACCTCACCATTGCTGAACTGAAACAGGACTGCCTGCAATACCTGACTTATACCGGAAACCCGGTGAAGGCATCGCGCAAGTTTATCGGCAACGCCCACGAAGTACAGGTAAAACTACTGGCCGAGCATTACCAGAAACCCGCCGATTATTTTAAGCAGGTAGCTTACAACGAAAGTCTTATTGAGAACTTCGGGGGTAGCACGTCGCCAGACGCCGCTAATGAAGTGCTGGTGAAAGACAAGATTGCCACCGCCGTGCAGATAGAGCTGGACCTGGCCTTGTACAATTCTTATGAAGAGGCTTATCATCAGCTGGTGGTTGAACTCGCAGAACAGCAGATACCGTCGATTCTGCTGGCCGCTGAAGGAGACACCAACAATTTCAGCATACTGCTGGTAGATGGCGGCTTTAGCAAAAACCCGATCTTTATGGCGCTGTTACAAAAAACCTTCCCCAACCTGCGCATGAAAGCGGGTAAGTCGGCACAGGGTACTGCGCTTGGCGCAGCCCTGGTGATGGATGCATTCTAGTTTAATGCTCCCTGCATGCTGCTCAAAGGCTTGCAGCGCTCGAACCAGTATGGGCCAGCATAACGTGCAGCAACAGCAGCAGTCCGGGTTAGCTCCGGAGGGGCATTTTTATTAGAATAATTGACCAGGAGCTATACAACTCATCTAACAAAAAAGGAAGCACTTTGCAGGACTTCCTTTTTTGTTAGATGAGTTGTATTACAAACTTCTTAACCATTTAATTACTTCATCGCGGGACTTACCTGTCTTTTGTTGCAGGCGGCCATATAGTTCGTCGTCTTTGCCTTCCTCGTAGCGAAGATCATCATCGCTCAGGTCGCCGTAGGCTTGTTTTACCTTACCTTTTATCTCGTTCCAGCGGCCTTTTAATTCTAATCTATCCATAGTTGGGTTTGTTTAAGTTAAACTCGATACCTTAAAAACGCATATGGCTGCGCAAGGTTGATGAGCAGCTTCAGAACTGTGATAATTCCAAATTATTCTAATCAAAAAGCCCTTTCAGAGCATTTGGCCGCTGCTCCTAGAGGTTAACGGCTGTTGGCAATAACGGAAGCTAATCAGCAGAAAGTGGCATAAATGCTTTTGAACACGAGTATCTGAAAGCGTGTTACAATTAATTTCAAATTATTCGAATGGAAATGGCCTTCCGGAGGCTGTTGTTAATGGTGCTGCACAAGGGCTCTGTTCTTGTCGCTAATTTCTAAAAATTAATCTTTTATGAACCAATTGAGAGCAGGATCACCAGGAAAAAAAAGCTCCTGAAGGGCATTTTGATTAGAATAATTTCGATAGTTCAAGTTAGAGCGCCCTGTACCAGAATGCAAGAAAAAGGGCCTCCATGTTCTGGAAGCCCTTTCAATATAAATACCCAACATAACTTTACTCCCAACGGAACGGCAGGAACCAATTGGCTGGATTCATCAGCTTCGCATGCGCTGCCGCTGCACCTGGGTCGTTGGCTTTTTGTAACTTGGCATATACCCGGTCAGCCAGAAACTTTGGGTCATTTCGGCGCCTGGCCACCCGTAGCAGGTCGCTCCAGCGGTTCCCTTCGTAGGCAAGCTCTAAGGCTGCTTCATCCACAAGCTTTTCTTCTATGTACAGTATTGAGTCCTGGTCAGTATTGTTCTCTGGCATTTCGAGGTGCCTTAAGTTTGCCCTTCCTCTAATACCGGCACTCTGGTGCCAAGGCTCCCGAATCACAAGCGAGCCTACGTTGGCGTTTCGGAAATTGAAGTCATACGGGAAAGGCTGAAAAGTCTCATGCTTCTGGTAGATATCGGAGATGTTGGCATCCTCGTAAGCAGTACGACCGTGGTTCAGCAAGGCCCAGGCAATTTTCCGTTGGTTATCGCGGTTTGCGGCTTCTGAATAACGCAGGTGCAATAGCGCGGCCCGGTACAGGAACCATTTGCCAGTGGTTTCCAGCGGAGCCAGCGGGCTATAGTTATAGATGTGCTTCATAATAACCGGTTGGCCATTCTGCATCTTCCAGGTCCAGCGCCCACGCTGGTCCCACGGGAAACCATTCAGCTGCTCTTGTTCATTCCACATGTCCATGGCATGTTTTGTGGGTCTTACCAGGTAGTCGCCGCCTGTGTTGGAGAACAGTTTCACGAAAGGGTTCTTAGGCTCGAACCGGCTGTCGAACTGCATATACCAGATCCACTCCCAGTTAAAAATGGCGTCGGGCGTGCGCATAAACATCGATCTCCAGCCTTTGTTAGGGTCCTCCACAAGCGAGCGGGTATCCTGTTCAGCATATCGCAGGTAGCCCACGGTCAGGTCGTTGTTAGTGGCAACATCGGCCCAGGTTACTTTATAGGAGGTAAAGATGTTCACATTTCCATTCGGGCCTTCCATTACCTGCTTATACTGCTCGGCTGCCTTGCGGTAATCGTTGTTCCAGAGGTAAAGGTCCGCCATCAACACCCTCTTGTTGATAAAGTACTTGTTGGTGTTATAGCCATCAATTACCCGGTTCATGGTGTTGAGTTCCGAGTACTGTTCTTTGTATGGCAGCGCTTCCATAACCCTGATCAGTTCCTGCACCATCTCGCCCAGGTTAAGCACCGGAAACCTCGACAGGTCTTTCACATCGTTGATCTTTGCCAGCGGATCGGTAATGTAGGGTACATTGCCGTAATGTATGGCCAGCTGCAGGTAAAGCCAGCTGCGCAACGCGGCTATGTCTGAGTAACGCTCGGCATGCTCCGCCTCCGATATTTTACTTTCTACCTTCATGCGGTCGAAGTTGGTGAGCACGTCGTTGCAGTTCACGATCAGTTCATAAAACGGCCGCGGATTGGCGTACTTATTCTCTGGAGTTACCGTATGGTTGCTTAGCTGCACCATGTCTTCTTTGGCAAATGGGGTCACTTCCATCAAATCGCCCCGCAGCTCGTTGAGCACCACATAATGCTCGGCCAAGCCAAGGAACTTACCATAGATCCCGATTACAGCTGCATCAGCGTCGAACTTATCCTGGTAAAACTGTTCTGACTGAAGCGCATCATCTGGTTTCACATCCAGTATCTTTTCACAGGAAATCAAACTCAAACTGACCAACAGCACCGGAAACACGCGCCTCATTGATTTGAATAATATCTTTTTCATCAGATGATAATAAATTAGAATTAACTAAATTTTCTACTAGAGCCCAAACCTTACACCAGCCAGCAAAGACCGCGACTGTGGCACCAGACCGGTATCGATCCCCTGCAACCTTACATCGGATGAACCGCTGAACTCCGGGTCGTAGCCCAGGTACTTGGTAAGGGTCAGGAGGTTGTTGCCAGTCATGTAAATGTTGGCATATTTGATGATCTTGGTTTTAACCGGCACCTGGTAAGCAATGGTTAGCGTGCGCAGTCTCAGGTAAGAACCGTCCTCTATCCAACGGTCTGAAAAGCGGTGGTTCCCTAAAGGGTCTCCCCAGTTGGCACGTGGCACGTCGGTCTGTTGCCCTTCGGTGCGCCATCTGTTCAATACATTCTCTGACTGGTTCTCAGCACCTTTCATCGACTCTAACTGGGCGCGGGTATAATTGTAGATGTCGTTGCCCACACTAAAGGTTACCAGGGCGTCCAGCGAAAAGCGTTTGAACTCCAGCCTGTTCGAGAACATGCCAAAGAAATCAGGATTAGAATTTCCGATTATTACCCGGTCGTTGTCATTGATCTCCTTGTCGCCATTTACATCGGTGAAGCGGATATCGCCGCCTCTGAACGGAACAAGCGAACCATCAGGCAGCTTCGTCCTGAAACCATCGGCATCGGCCTGGGCATCTGTAGCATAAACCCCATTGGTCTTATAGCCATAGAACAGGCCCACCGGCTCCCCGATTCTGGTCAGGATAGTAGCGCCGGCAAAATTTGTGGTCATGTTATCGGTAGGCAGTGCCGTAATGCGGTTCTGGTTGGCCGCGTAAGTTAGACCTACCTGCCACTTTAAGGCGCCGGTTAACAGCTGGCTGTTTAGGGCTACCTCCACACCTTTATTTTCCATGGCACCGCTGTTGGCCAGCATGTACTCAAAGCCTGTTATTTTAGCCACTGGCTGGTAGGTCAGCATGTTGTCGGTCTTGGTCTGGTAAACATCCACGCTCAGGCCTACACGCTCATTCTTCAAGGCCAGATCGAAGCCCACGTTCATTTTGCGGTTTGTTTCCCACTGCAAAGCCGGATTGGCAATATTGCCACGCACAACTCCTTGCATGCCTAACAGGTTCTGCGACACGTACAATTGGCGGGAGGAGTAGTTGCCAATATCATCGTTGCCGGTAAGGCCATAGCTGGCGCGCACCTTCAGCACCTCAATTGCTTCTATGTTGGCCATGAAATTCTCAGAAGAAATCAGCCAGCCTGCCCCTACCGATGGGAATACGCCAAATTTGTAGCCAAACATGCTCAGGGCACCATCAATTTCTTTTCCAAAGCGGGAAGAGCCGTCTATCCCCACGTTCACGTTCAGGAAGTACTTGTTGAGGACCTGGTAATCTACATTGGCGTAGTAGTTCAGCCAATTCCAGCGCCCGATGCCACCACCGGTCCTGCGCAGGGCATTAACCCCCATGCCAATGGTCTGAAGCTCGTCAGTAGCAGAGTTGTACCCAAGCCCAAAGTCATGCTCCCTCAGGTTATAGCTGTACCGCACACCCAGGTTGCTTTTAAACCCATGTATATTGTTGAACTCTTTGCCATACGACAGCTTTGTATCGTTGTAAAGCGAGAACAGACGCTGTAACTGGCTACCCATGCGGCTATATACCACCGCGTTGCTCAGCGTATCAGCCAGCACTCCTTTTCTGGGAATAAAGGTGCTCTCCCTCACTTTATCATATGTTATCCCGATCATGGTACTCAGGTTCAGGTTGGGCTTGAAGGCATAACCCGCCGATACCGATCCGAAGAAGCGATAGTTATTGTTAAGGAAGTTGGAGTTCTCTATAAGCGCCCTGGGGTTACTGATGTTGAATACATCTACATCTGTCAGGTTAGGCGACCTAACTCCTTCGTCGGAGATCACATTGGTGTTTACCAACGGTGACTTTACCAGGCCCAGGTAAAGCGGGTTGGTTTTATGCTCTAGGCCCTCCTGCTGCACCTTGTTTTCGCTGTACGTAAACGCCAGGCGGGAGCTGGCTGTTAACTTAGGGCTGATCTGGTAATCGCCGTTGAAGCGTGTCGTGTAGCGGTCGTAATTTGACTCGTCCACAATCCCTTTCTGGTTCATGTAGCCAACCGAAAGCGCATACTTGGCAATATTGTCACCGCCAGTCACACGCAGGTTGTAGTTGTTATTGATCCCATTGCGGAGCACCTGGTCCTGCCAGTTGGTATTGTTATGGTAACTATAGTACCCGGGCCTCGTTGCATCGTCGTTCATAAATGGGAGTGCCTGAATATCAGAGTCGGATAAGCCACCGGTTTTAAGTACGTCGGCCAGGTATAGCCTGTAATCATCTGCCTGCAGTACCGGCAAGGCGCTTGGCCTAAAGTTTGCCCCGCCGAACGCCGAAAAGTCGATACGGGTGGCCAGGTCTTTGGCGTAGGCAGTTGTAATCAGCATGACACCGTTGGCAGCCTTGGAACCGTAGGTGGAAACAGCATCCTTAATAAAGGTAATATTCTCGATGTCTTTGATATCAATGTGCGCCAACGGGTTGGTATAGAAGCCATTGATCAGGGAATTACTGTCGTCGTTCATGTCATAGATCATGCCATCTACGATAACAAGCGGCTGGTTTGTCCCGTTCAGCGAAGAAAAGCCCCGTAGAAACATATTCGCTCCAATGCCGGAAGTACCTGATCGCCTTACAACATTCACACCAGCTATCTGGCCCTGCAGGTAACTGTCCGGCGTCTCGAACGAGCGTCCCCATTTGTTTGGCATTCCTACCGTCACCACCGAGTTGGTGGTCGTGTTGAGGGATTGTTGATTGTTTGGCAGGTAGGCTTGGTTATAGATAGAATTGGCTGAGGCTTCTGATACGGCAACCAGCAGGTTACTTCTTCCTTTAACAGGTACCTGCTTTTGCTGAATACCATCCCCGGAGATAGTAAGGGTCGCCTTATCGGAGGGTACTTTTATGGTGAAGGCCCCGTTATCATCGGTGAACGCGGAAGAAAAACCGGGTACCGATATGCTTATACCTGGTAAAGGTGCACCTGTGTTCGCATGGCGCACTACACCCGAAATTGTTTGCCCTTCCTGCTGCACGACTCTTACTGCCACTGAATCGGCCTGTTGCGCCAGTGCCGCCGGTGCATAAACAGATAGTCCGAAACAAATAGCCAGTCCACCAAATTTCTTTATGTATGTATGCATGATAGTCTTGCTTTAAAATATTATAAGACAGGAACCAGTTTTATATAATCCACCACAATCGGGTTAAGGTCGGCACCTGACACACTGTTGCTGACCACATACATGGTTAAGGCCCCAAAACTGTCAACTGAATGTTCACCCAGGAAAACTTCTTCCTCATGGTTCATTGGAATCACAATATTCGGGAACGTAGTGGTCTGCGTACGATCGCCGATGGCCAGCCGCTGTGTAAGGTCTGCCGTGCCGAAATCCTTAACAGCTTTCATGTAAAAGCGGTAAGTGCCGGCAGGTAATCCGGGAATCCGGTACCGAACCCAGAACCCATTGTTGGTGCCATGGTCATATACCCGCAGATCGTGGTTGCCAGATGCATTTGGCCGGAAACGGTAATGAATGCGAGAGTTAACCTGGCTGGAAGAGAAATCAGCTGGCCGAACGGCTGACTCTCCTTCAATAACAATTGGCTGCATCTTATCCTCAATCCTGAAGTCTACTTTGTTCATGACGTGCACAATGCCATTGCTGGTGCGGTACGAAGAAACAATCGCATTTTTATCGACAGGCACCTTCACATTGAAAAGTGATGTCAAGGTATCGGGCAGGTTATCGCGGGTGTACAGGCCTTTAAATGCCAGGTCCTTTACAAGGTTCCAGGAGGTAAGCTGGTTGGTGCTATCCTCGGTGGAGGTTTTATAGAACCTGTTTAACTTGTTAAACTCCTGGTCGAAGGCCTCATCCGTAAGGACAATAAAGGTGTTCAGGGAGTCTTCGTGCATAATATCCCGAACACGTTCCAGGTAAGTGTTCCGCCAGATTACACCTGTTCCCGGCTTGTAGATCGGAGCACCTGTAGCCGGGTCAACGCCAATCTGCTCGGCTTGTAAAGGATCAAAGAAATTAAAGCTCTGCGCATTAATAAAGTTCTTCTGCCTCAACCCTACAGGTAGCGAATTCAGGTATTCCCAGGAATTCATTTTAGGGGACATGGCCTTGTTTATAACATGCAACACACCGTTCTTGTATTGCTTATCGGCCTCTACCACGGAAGCCTCCTCTATAGTAGATGGGACACGGTCCCAGGTAAGGTATTTCCCGTTAATGGCCTGAATCCGGATGGAAGGGTTAGGACTATAGCTATAATATTGCTGGTAACTGATATGATTCGCAACAAACTGCTTCAGCTTTTCAACATCGTTCACCACAGCCTGGTCCATGTTAGCCAGGGCTTCGTTGGTAGGTGCCCACACAGTAAACAGTTTTGAGCTAACCAGCAACTCGTTATACCCAGTTTTTTTCAGGTACTCGGCAAAACGGCTCAGATCGGGGTTTCCCTCGATAGGCTGCATCAGGTTCTCCTTCAGCACAGTATCGTGCAGCTTGGCATGGTCTTCCCATCTGTCTTTGCACGCTGCCAGGGCAGTAAGCACAAAGGCCAGCAGGATGAATGAATATCGTTTCGTAAAAATCATTATTTGCACCTATTGTTCATTATTGATGATCTGTTTATTTAGGCCTGGCAGGGGAAGCGCTCACCAACCAGGCCTGATGATAACTGCCATACAGGCAAGTGCGGAAGCAACTGGAGTTTAGTACACCGGCGTTCCATCCGGTGCGAACCGGGGTCGGATCTGATCCATATCCAACGGTATAAAGTGGATCATATCTAACCGGAATGGGTTACCTGAACTTCCGCCACGGTCTGTCAAACCTACAAAAGTCAACTTATGACGGTCAGTAGTTTTTACATCAATTATACCAACCATCCGGCCTATGTACCGTCCGGCATCCATTGGCTCTGTGTAGGCTTTGAAACCTTGCGCTTCAGCTTCTTCCGGGGTGGCTCCAGACGGATACCCAGGGTTCGGGTTCAGGCCGAAGAGGCGTGGCAGCGGATCACCGTTAAAGAAGGCCTGAATATCATTGGCGTTTACACGGCGGTAGCAGATCCAGACTTTGTATTTGCCTTTCACCAGCAGCGGCGTGGTAAAATCTATACTTGGCACCTGCGCCGGCCGCATGTTCAACAGGAAATAGTCGTTGTAGGCATGAGGGTCGTTGCTGGTAACATAGCTAATAGTAGATTTAGGCCATGTCACTTCACTAAGTGTCCCCGGCTGAATAACGGTGGTTGTTCCGGGCAGTTTTCTGAATACGGATGCCATACGGCGCAATTCAGGCTGGTCTGTCACGTCCCAGTAAACAGCCATCGGCTTGCGTATTTTAATGCGGTAATGGTCGGTTACAGCATGTAGCACGCCATTGGTCGCAGAGAAGTCGCTCTCCTCCCGAATCACTGAAGTGCCTTTTTCCCTTACCCCGTTCAACTCATCCGCATTTATCAGCAGGCTGGTGCCATCGCGACGGGTAGTTATTACTTCGAGTGGGGCCAGTGTTGGCTGAGAAGCACTGGTGATTAAGTCAGCAATATAGCTGTTGCGAGGCAGAATGTGATAGGCCATATACAGGTAGAGGCTGTCAGATGGGTTCTTAGGATCTCCCGTATGCGAAAGCCTGGCTTTCAAGTCTTCGTAAGAGTTTATACCCGCCTCCTTTAGTACCGCATTAGACTCTGCCATGACTGTAAACCATTGGCGGCTGGGTTTGGTACTGGCAGTTGCGGGAATATTTAGCGTGTCGTAAAAACCTGTTGCCTTGGCTGCCTCTGTAAATATGGAATATGCCGGGTTTGCAGCCATCATCTGCGCCACCGTAAGTTTGGCTGGCTCCAGTACCCTGTCAATCACATGCATCAAACCGTTTCCGACCCTAATGTTGCTCTTCACTACCTTAGCCTGCTTGTTCACAGTTATAAAAGACTCGCCATTCACGTTTGTAGCACCAGTAGTCAGATACTGATGATACATGGTGGCTTGTGTTATTTTCCCATCTGTAAACGACTGGGTGGAGACAGTATCTTGGATCAGGTGGAACCGTACGATCGCTTTCAGTTCCTCTACATCTAGTTGATCGACAGATGCCTTGCCCTTATCCTGTAAGAATTGTTTTACGGCATTGTTATGAGGAACAAAGATGGTATAAGAACCATAAGCAGCCAGAAAACTGGCATTGCCTGTTAAGTCAAGGATATTCCTGAACTCAGAGTACTCCTCCGGGAAACGCTCCAGGTACCCGGTAATATTCACATCGTCTGTTGTAGATATGATCAGATCCGGGTCTTTACACCGCATCATAAAAACGCTCAGGAGCATGATCAAACCAAGAAGCCGAAGTGCCGAACTTTTGGGATGTTGTATGGTTAACTTCATATAACTAGGAGGTTAAATTATTTGGCGTAAAATTGATTCTGCACAAGATTCTTATTCGTCTGGAGCTCAAACTGGAAAATGGGAAGATAGTGGCTCATTCTATCGCGGTACTTGTTCAGGATACTTTGCTGGCGATCGGCGGGAGCACTCATGGTAACCATACTCAGGAGTATGTCCAGGCGGGCATAGTTTTTTCTGCGACTGTTGCGCAGCACATCAAACCAGCGCTTGCCTTCGAAGGCAAACTCACGGGCACGTTCTTCCAGGATATAGTCCGTAAGACCATTCACATCGTCGAACTCTACCCCTCTTTCGGTAGCTTCGAGTGCATTTGCCCTTGTGCGAATCATGTTTACCAATTGTAGGGCTTCCTCTCCTTGTTCCTTTTGTGCCAGTGCCTCTGCTTTCATCAGCAATACATCGGCATAGCGGTATACAATCCAGTTAGGGTAAGGAGCAACATCTGTGCGTTGATCGGAGGAATTTTGACCTATGTATTTCCATATCCGCCCATCAGACCGCAGAGAAGCCCCGTCTGCCCGAATGTCCGCATTATCAGGGTTTACAAAGTCGATGGAATACAGCTCTTCCAGCACATGAGGAGCGGCTATAAAGCGGCGCTGATTTCTGATAATTGGGAAGAAAGGATGTGGCTGCGCCCCATACTGGATCTCAAAGATCGATTCAGGAGAATTACCGGCTACATACAGTGTATGATACCAGGAGGTGTTCCCGGCCACTAAACCAAACTGCCCGGAGTCTATGATCTTATTGGCAGTGGCAATGCACGCATCATAGTCTTCATTCCACAGGTAAACATCTGCCAGCAGCGCCTGAATACCGGCTTTTGTGAAGCGGCCCTTATTCCAGGTGCTGTTCCCAAAATTGGTTACAGCATTTATCTCTGCCTCTTTCAGATCCTGGATGATAAACTGCAGCACTTCGGCTTCGGAAGACTTTGCCAGTGTAAAACCCGTTTCGTCGCTTACAGTTGCGTCTAGCTTCAGGGGCACTTCTCCAAAAGTGCGCACCAGGTAAAAATACATGAGGCTACGTATTGCCTTCGCCTCAGCTATATCAGCGTTCAGCGTTTCTGTTTTATAGGTCGGGTCGAATTGCTGTACCTGCGGGGCAAACTCAATCAGGGTATTACAGTAGTTAATGGTTTTGTAGAAAGGGCGCCAGTTGGTAATGTTGTTCGACTCCAGAATGTTACCACCCACGATCTCCCGCTCATCTAAGGTGGCGGCATCGTTTGGGGTGACCATGTCTGCCCGTAGCTCACCCCAGGCAAACATCTTATACCCGAGGTCGCCATCGAGCAAGGAGGAGTAGCAACCAATTAGTGCGGCATTTGCCTGCTCTTTTGTTTGCCAGAACTGTTGTCGCACAATAGCATCTTGTGGCTCCAGATACAACCATTTATCGCAGGAACTCGCAATAAATACAAGGGCTATGAGCGCGAATCTTAAAATCTTGTTATTATACATGATAATACGGCTTGTGTATGATCTATAATTTCTATTAGAACCGGGCGTTCATACCCAATGTCAGTGTTTTAACCGGTGGCGTCATGGAGGTGTCGTAACCTACGCGGAATGGGTCGTTGCCTCGATATGACACTTCAGGATCCTGGCCGGTATAATTGGTGAATGTGAACAGGTTCTCGATAGTTGTAAAAAAGGAGAGCTCTTTCATCTTTATAACTTCGGCCATCTGCACCGGCAGGCTGTAGCGCAGCGTGATGTACTTGATCCTGATAAAGGAACCGTCTTCCACAAAGCGGTCGGACCCGAGCGAGTTGTAGTTTGGCCCGATCAAGGCTCTTGGCATATCCGTTACATCGCCTTCATAACGCCATCTTCTCAATACAGCTGTGCTTTGATTATTGTAGCCAGACATGTTCTCGGTATTGATTTTGGTCTGGTTGATAATCTGGTAGCCATATCTGTAATTCAGGAAAACATTCAGCCGAAAGTTCTTCCAGGTAATATTTGGACCGAAACCGCCTGTGATTTTAGGGTTGGCGTTTCCGAGGTACACAATATCCATGTAGTCGATGTTACCGTCGTGGTTTATGTCTTCGTAGATTGCATCACCAGGCTGAAACTCATACCCGATGGATGGGTAGTTGAAAAGCATCTGAATCGGATTTCCGTTGGCATCCAGGATAGAGTTCCCATCTTTGTCTCTGGCAATGGTAGACTCCGCATCTCTGTAAACACCCTTATACCGGAAGCCGTAGAAAGACCCGAATGGGTTACCCTCCTGCATAAAAATCTTGTACTGGCCGTTCTGGGCGATGTTCCCTCTCTCCCGCGGGTAGTACTCTGATATCTCCCGGATGATGTTGAAGTTTCTGGAAACGTTAAAGTCGAAGCGTACGGTAAGGTCCTTTCTTCGGATGGGAGTGATACCAACCATAAGTTCCCATCCATCATTGTCCATCACGCCCACGTTCATGTCTACACTGTTGAACCCTGAGACAGATGAAATCTGAAGGCCAGGGAAGAACATGTCATTTGTTCTCTTCTTATAATATTCCGCATCAATTTCGAGGCGGTTGTCGAAGGCACGCAGGTTAAAGCCAAAGTTAGACTGGATCACCGTTTCCCATTTCAGGTTGCGTAGCTCCATGTTTACAGGATACACACCGGCGATACCCATGTAATTCCAGTCGAAGCTGCGGTATTGGGCAAAGTGCGCATAGCTGTTGTTAGGTGGGTTGCCGGTGGAACCGTAGCTGGCACGCAAGCTGAAATCATTTACCTGAGACACATCCTGCATAAAATTCTCACCGGATACACGCCAGCGGCCAGAGATAGAAGGGAAAAGTCCGTAGCGATGCGATTCGTTGAATTTAGAATTGCCATCTGCCCGTAAGCCGGCATTAATGATGTATTTGTCAAACAAAGAGTACTGTGCATTCACTACAGCTCCCACGCTTCTGTTCTGTGCCATTCCCGAGGCTAAGCGTAAATCCGGGTTCTGAATACGGGCCGGCACCGAAGGGTCTGTAAAATAAGAAGAGGCAGAGTTAGCCGTGGTAACTGCATAAGACACGTTCCGATCGTCATTGGTCTGAAGTGAAAACAGCGCCTGCAGGCTATGGTTAGGCCCCAGGTCCGGAGTATAAATCAGGTTCGTCTTTGTTTGCACATTAAACCTGTCATTGTCTATGTCCTCCGCCCGGTTCACGTTTGTATTATCAGAGGGCAAACCTGTGGCTATCTGCGGCAGGAACCGGGTAGTCTTGCTGTTGTTAATATCGAAGGCTACGTCGAAAGAAGTAAACAAACGGGAAGGAATCAGGTCGTATTGCAGGTTAAATGTCGGCCGGATACGATCACCCACATTATTGCTCTTCCCAGCCTCTGCCATTGCCAGGGGGTTGTATGTACCAAAGCTTGTACGATTGGAATTCGGGCTGAATATTCCTTGAATATTTCGGAAAGGAGAAAAGTAGTTTGGTGTGAGCACTCCATTCTCATCATACTCATACACCGCCATGTTCGGCATCTTGGTGTAGGCAACCGAACGCTGGTCGGGGGCATAATTCATGTTATTATCCACGTGCGTGTAGGCCAGGTCGGTGCGGAAACGAATCCGGTCAGACACTTTGTAATCCAGGTTAATACGGGCGTTGATCCGGCTCAGGTCAGAGCCAATGGTTGTACCGGTTTGGTTATTGTAGCCAAGGGAGGCAAAATAGCTTGCTCTGTCGCCACCGCCCTGTAAAGAAATATTATGATCCTGCAGGTAACCTGTCCGGGTTATTTCCTCTATCCAGTTGGTGTTGTTGCTGTAGTTGTAATACCATTCCGGATCAAAAGGGTCGTACTGGAACTCCTTCACGGTGTTCGTATTGAGCGGCACGCCGTTACGGTTCATGAATGCCTCCGGAATGAGCATAGAATACTGGTCTCCGGTCAGCATCGGAATGGCATCGGGCTGCCGGCTGGCCACTCCCTTAAAAGTGTAGTTAATGGTAGGCTTACCCTTAACACCACGCTTGGTGTTTATCACGAGCACACCATTGGAGGCACGCGGCCCCCACATAGCTGTGGCAGCTGCATCTTTCAGTACGGCAATGTCTTTGATGTCGGCAGGAGCAATGTTAAGCAACTGGGCATATCCCTGCTCATCGGCTGTGGCAAAGTTAAAGTCATCGGAAATGGTAATGTCGTAGGGCATGCCATCAACCACTACTAGTGGGTCAGACCCCTGGTTAATGGAGGAAGTACCCCGTATCCTGATCGCCATACCCGCTCCCGGATCACCTGAGTTGGCTACAATGTCTACACCGGCCAGGCGGCCTTGAAGCGCCTGGTCGATAGAGGTCGCCTGAATCTCTGACAGTTCACGGGCATCTATCCTGGAAATAGCCGTGGTCAGGTCGCGTTCGGCAATTTCCAGCATGCCGGTGCTAACGGTTTGCTGCGCCACCACCTCTACCGTACCCAGCACCTTGGAGTCGGATTGGAGCTGCACATTAATGGTGGTGTTGTTGCCTATAGGCTGTGTTATGGTCTGGTAGCCAATATAAGAAATCCGGACAAAGTTCCTTGGGTTGGAGACCTTGAGCACGAAATTACCGTCCAGGTCGGAATTAACACCTGTCACCACCCGCTGCTCGCTGTCTATCTCCATTACGATCACACCAATAAGCGCCTCTTTGGTATTTTTATCGATTACCGTGCCCCGTAGCAGCACTCCACCCTGCGCCTGAGCAGCCACCTGTTGACTAAGTAGCATAACAGCACCTACCAGTAAACCAAAAATCAGGGTATTAATATTTTTCATAAGCAATATCTAATGAGTCCGTTACTTCCTAAATTATTTATTCAACATATTGCAGGTAATTGTCGATTAGGTGCATCACGCTTCTGTTGGCGATGATATTGCTGAATTCATTCTGCACCGTGGCTGTACGCCCTTTCATATCGGTTACCTGCAGGAGCTTGGCCTCCTGCTTACTGGTAATATGGAGGACTGTCACATCTCCGGTAATGGTTTTGTAAACCGACTCCAGGCGAAGTCCGTCTTCTTTGCCATCGGCTATGGTCGAGAACCGGTTCAGGATATGGTAGAGGATGAAGCTATTGATTTTCTCTTTTTCGGCCGCCACCGTTGTGGCAGGGTCGGCGGGCAGCACTCCGTCGGCAATGGCTTTTTCTATGGCAGCATCAGACGGGATAAAGTAGGTATAAAAAGTACCTGAGGCGGTCCCTAAAATCTCACCTGTTGTTTTGTTGTAAATAGAAGAATTATCGAGGTAAGTAAAGAATCTGCTGAACTGCGGGTACTTCTGCATGTGGAGGCCAATGGCAGTTTCAGCGGACAGCAGCGGCTTATCCAAATAATATACGATGCCGTTGGTCGCTTCTTTCTTTCCGATTACTCGGGGAAGATCATTGGAGTTCAGTGCTTGCTGTGGATCAGGCTCCAGGTTTCCGGCAGCGTAAACAACATTGTTCTTGAATTTTATTAGTTCGCCGCCATAGGTATCGTAAATTCCTTCACTGCCCAGGTTATCCAGCTCTCCGCGCATAGTAATGGCGATATGAGAGTTGATGAGGCGGTCGAGGCGGTTTATCGGGCTGATGACGCCAGAGGTTGAACCCTTGTAAAACCAGGTGTTATTGATGTTGTCGTAGGTGAAGCCTGCTTCGTTCAACACATCGTCTGAAAGCAGGAACATGGTGAAACGTACGTTCGGATTAGATACGGCACTCCTCAATTCCCGCTGCAGGAACCTGCTCATAAGCGAGAATTTAGGATCCAGGTAAACCTTACCGAATATACTGTGGAAGGCGTCGGATTCCTGCACTTTGGAAGCGCCGTAAAACATGCCGTTGCTGAGCACTTTTGGATCTACCACATCGGTTACCCTGTTGAATCTGGCCACTTCGCCCACAAAATTGGTGGTGGTACTGAACTTGCTCGGCCAAACGGCCGTCTGCCACATATGTGCATTTATAAAGTCATAGATCACCTGCGTTCCGATTTCATCCAGGCTGTTATAATGCTCCAGCAGCACTTCGTTGATGTATTTTGTAAGCACTTCGTTGGTGGGAACAAACATAGACCAGCTGTCGCTTTGCCCGTCGTTATCCATCTGCTTCAGAAAATTCTCATTGCCTGGGTTAAAGGCAAGCACATTCGGGAATGTTTTCAGGTATACGGAACCCGACACGCCTCGCTTGTTCCACTTTTCTGTAGCTGCAGCGCTGGAAACATACGATGCCGCATACTTTTCCAGCAGGCCTTTAAACACAGAGTACTCTGGCTTGGTAGCTAAGTACTCATCTATGCTCGGCAGGGGCAGCAACACTTTGTCGATGATATGAATCATACCGTTCTCTGCCCGGATGCTATGGTCACTACCGGTTACAGCGGCATCGGCTACGTTAAAGCCGGTATAAGGGGTGTTAGGATAGAAAGTTTTGTAGTCGACTTCAGAAAGGCCTTGTGCCGCAAAGTAGGAGTCGATAAAATAAGGCAGGTATTTATTATTGTTATCTTCGGTGACATAGTTTAACCCGTTGCGGTTATTGGCAACCACAAATGCTTCCTGCCCTCCTATGTTCGATTTGTAAGGAGCTGAATAATAAGCCGTTCTACGTTTGAAAGACTGTCCTGGCACCCACCCGATGGATGATTGAAATTCTGCCAATTTCTCTTTGCTGAACGCATTGTATACCAGAGAATAGGTTACGATCTCCCGGGCCTTGGCCTCGTCAATGGCGCCAATGCCCGCCAGGCCATTCGCTGCAAAGTATTTCGTGAAGGCTTCGTCGGTCGGGGCGAAAATAGTCCAGTAACCCGAGCTGCTCAGCGACTGCTTATAGCCGGCTTTGTCTACGCAGGCCAGAAAGTGCGTGAAGTTTCCTCTTGCTTCAAGCTGCTGATAAATTGGTGGCGCTAATGTTTTAGGAGGGGCATAGTATTCTTCTTTTGTATCACACTTAGTTAACAAAACCAGTAACGATAAGCAATACAATAGGACTTTTAGAGGTTTAACCATAACTATGATTTGTAGAAATTTATCACTCAGAACGATCAGTTTTTTATTAAATACTATATAATAATTATGACAATAGGCCTTATTTCTTCCTTTCGGGCATGGCATATTTATGCTCAAGCCTATAGGCTAAGCAATTTACAGGCACTCAGATAAAACAGGGAGCCTCGGATAAAAGCACCACAAGGGCACCAGCCGCCCAATACCTACATGCCCCTGGCACTTCGGAAGCCAAGCATCAGCAGCTGAACCTACCAATACCCGGCAGGAAAACTCAGTGAGTTATCTGCTATTTGGGAGGCAAGCGTTAATGTAAACTCTGTTAAAATCTATTTTGGTAAGCGATAGAATATCTTGGTTATAGCAGGAGGATAGTACACTATGAATTAAATTCATTTTGCTTTTAGTGCAAATGCTTTCCTTCTTAACGTAAGGCTAAAATACTATATAGTTACCTGCTATCTATCCTGCAGTGTCCTGTTTACGCATAAAATTCATCAGAACGCATAATCTGGCATTGAAACGATAAGGTTTTGACAGAAAGCTTATTAAAAATTAAACCAGGCTGCCTGTGCAATTGTGAGACATTGCCGAGCAGGAAGTCTAGGGCATAACGAAAAGGAGTGGCAGACACCGGCAAACGGCACCTGCCACTCCTGCATACTCACTCTAAATAAAGCGGGTTAGTAGAAGTACACCATATATTATAAGGAGTTGCGTCTGATTAATGTAAACGGATTGTGGATTCTCTCTCTTAGCTTATGCTTTATTAAAGCGGCAGCTGTTTCTCCCATCTTTTCATGGTCAGTGGAGATGACCGTGATGCCATTGTCGAGAATTTTTTTCAGGGGAGTGTCGTTGTAAGAGATCAGCCCAATGTCTTTGCCCAGCATCATGCTTTGTGCCCTGCTTTGCGTAATCAGGTCGGCCAGATCAGATTCTTCGAGCACGATATATGCTGTTTTGGCAGCCAGCGGCTCCTCTTTCATGTTGCTGATGATCGAATGCTCAAAGTTAGTCTCCCTGCAGAAATGCCGGAAACCTTTCACGATCTCAATCGGGTACGAAACCTCTTTGGGGTAAACCAGCACCAGTTTTTTGTATTTGGCCAGCAAGTCGATTCCCGAATACAGGGCAGCTCTTATGTCGCGCTCAAAGTCCTGGTAAATGGCGGCGCAATCGCCTCCGTACGACTCAATATTCTTGTCGAGCAGCAGCAACTTCTCAGGCGGGATCATTTCGATCGTTTGCATCGCCGCCTCCACATTGGCATAAAAATGCGGCATAATGACATAGTACTGGTACTTTCCCAGGCTCTCTTTTATAAAGTTCTCACATATCTTGCCATCATAGTGGTGTATCTGCAAATCTACCACAGCGTCTTCGCCCAGGCTTTTGAGCAGCGAGTAGTAAACTGTTTTTTTGTAGGCGCTCAGCTTGTTAAAGAGCAGCAGCACCCTGATCTTGTCGGAGGCGAAGGTGTGGCTTATGTAGCAGCCTTTGCCTTTTACAGAACTGATTACCCCACGCTTGCGCAACACCTTATATGCTTTCTCTATCGTGTCGCGCGAGAGGTAGTACATTTCACTTGTCTCATTGATAGAAGGAATGCGATGTCCACGCTTCAAGACCCCTGCTTCAATGTCTGAGATAATTGCATTTACAACCTGTAAATACTTAGGAGTTGCTGACGTCTCCTCAATCCGGTCCAATAGTTCCATGGGGATAGAATACGGTTAAATAAAACACACTAAAATGCCGACCTGCAAAAGACACAAAGCCCTGACCCGCCAAAGACAAATCAGGAACTTAGGAGCTGGTACACTTCAATTTCGCTCAACAACCAGCTTTTGCGCAATCGATTACATATTAAAAAAAAAATTATCACTTAACAAACGATTGTTCGTTTATTTTTACAAAACAACCCTTAATATTGCCTTAAATTTAATAATTTTTATTTAAATTATTATTATTTTAATTTTTATATTGAATTCACAGGCTCAGCACGGTATTTTTCGTTTACCCTAATTTCCGTTTCCTGTAAACATGTGTTGAGCAATCGATTACATGACATGTTGCGACGCATATGCCTTTTCATTTGGTATAAAGATCGGGAGAATATTTTTTATCCTGAATAACCCGAACACGCTGGCTTGCTATTTTTACTTAGGCATGTACAAGTAGCCTGATCCAAATTTAACCATCCTGCGGGTCAAAAGCAATCAATGCCAGATTTTGGTGCAATAGCATTATTTAAGTATAAATACCTTATTCATACGGAGTCAACTAGGGGTCTTTTAGCGCATACGGCAAGCAAATGGAGACTGGCTTTATTATCTGGTAACCGCAAAAGGATTACCAGCCGGAAAGAGGAGGCGCAGAAGCCAGGATTACAAACAGACAGTTCGCGCTCCAGTGAAAATGGTTCGATGATAATGGTTCGTCAGGTCCCAGGGCAATTATTCTAATCAAAATGCCCCTCCGGAGCTAATTCCTGCTGCTGCCGGATGCCTGGCAGTTTAACCTGCCCGCTTCCCTAAAGGCCAAACGCGTGTCTGGAGACGAGCGTGAGGAAATTAAGCAGGCTCCCTCAGGTATTTTACATTTCACCGGCCGGCAGATACCTTCTTTGCCCCTGGTGCTCCTGATCCGTTTCCCCAACAGATTTTACCCGACTGTACTTAGAGGAGCAGACCGGATCAAAAGTGGCTATCTGTTAATGACAATGCCCAGCATGTCGCAGAGCTGGTTTTCGAAGGATTTGAGGGACCGGATGGTGGTGAGTTGCCGTATCTGCTCCTCGGGGTCTGTTACCAGCCGCAGCTTTTCCATTTCCATCTTAATCAGGAGTTGCACATTGCGCCACTTCAGGCGGAGCACGGCCCGCTCCGCGCCATAGGGCAGCAAATCCGACTCATGGGGCACAAAGATCTGGTGCGTGGCCCAGTTGTGGCTCAGCTCATGCTGCTCCGACAGCAGGCTGATCGCCTCTGCCCTTATCTCCTGGTCGGGATAGTTGATAAAGTCTTCGGCCACCGGAATCTTCTCCTCACACAGCTTCTCTTTTACCAGTTCCATCAGGCGGGCATAAAGTGGCGTCCGGAACTCCACGTCCTCGAGCTGTTCCAGCATGTACTGGCAGGTAGTGATGCCCTCTTCGAGCACACGGTCGGGGTAGTTGAGCAGCATGCGCACGATTTCGCGCTCGTAGCGTTTAAGCACATCCGTATCCGACTCCTCCTTCTCTTGTGGCTCGGCTTCTGGCGGCAGGGGTGGTTCCTGCCCATAGGTGCTGCCGGTTTTCGGAGTCTGTGCCTGCTGCCGGTCCTGCAGCTGCATTTTGTTGTACTCCGACACGAGCACCTGCTCATCGATATCGAAAATAAGGCTGCAGCTCCTGAAAAAGACCGACCGCTTAATGGAATCCGGGATTTTGGCAATGGAGGCCACAATCTCGCGGATGGCCTCGGCTTTCTTTACAGGATTGTCTTTGGTATCGGCGGCATAGAGGCTGGCTTTGAACGAGATAAAGTCCTGCGCCTGCTGCTGCACATAGTTCTTAAAGGCCGTATCGCCAACTTTTTGTATGTAGGAGTCGGGGTCCTCTCCTTCCGGAAAGGTGACCACATTCACGTTGAGCCCATTCTCCAGGATAAGGTCGATACCGCGCAAGGAGGCTTTTATTCCGGCCGCATCGCCATCGTAGAGTACGGTAATGTGCTGGGTGTAGCGCCCGATGAGCTTGATCTGGCCATCGGTGAGCGAGGTGCCCGACGAGGCCACCACATTGTCGATGCCGCCCTGGTGCAACGAGAGCACATCGAGGTAACCCTCCACCAGGTAGCACATGTCCTGCATGCGCATGGCCTGCCGCGCCTGGTACAGCCCGTAGAGTACATTGCTCTTGTGGTAGATCTCCGACTCGGGCGAGTTGAGGTATTTGGGGCTCTTTTTGTCGTTCGATTTGAGGGTACGGGCACCGAAGCCCACCACGCGCCCCGACACATTGTGGATCGGGAACATGACGCGCCCCCTGAACCGGTCGTAGCGCTTGTCGTCTTTTACAATGGTAAGCCCGGTCGCCTCCAGGTACTGCTGCTTATAACCGGCTTTCAGGGCGGCGTCGGTCAGGTCGGACCAGGCGTCGAGGCTGTAGCCCAGCTCAAACTTTTTAACGATGGCGGCCGAAATCCCTCTCTCTTTCAGGTAAGCTTTTCCGATGCCGCCCTGCTCGTGCTCATGCAGGTTCTGCTGGAAATGCTTGTTGGCAAAGTCGGTGATGATGAACTGGCTGTCGCGCTCGTTCTGTTCGCGGCTGCTCTCCGGCGAGGGGGCTTCTTCCGGAATCTCGATGCCGTATTTTTTGGCTAGGTACTTGAGCGCCTCCGGAAAGCTGGTGCCTTCCACATCCATGATAAACTGCACCGGGTTGCCGGCCTTGCCGCAGCCAAAGCACTTGTAGATTCCCTTTGCCGGCGAAACCGAGAAAGACGGCGACTTTTCGTGGTGGAAAGGGCAACAGGCCCACATGTTCTGCCCCTTCTTCTTGAGCGACACAAACTCTCCCACCACCTCCACAATGTCGGCGCGGGCCATTATCTGGTCAACTGTTTCTTTCGGGATCAGGGACATGCTTTACTCTTTTGCAGGATTACAAAGATAAGGGTTTAATTGTGAATGAGTGAATGGGTGAATTTGTAATGGATGAATTATTTGAATGAAAAATGACCTCCGGAGGCTCCGCTGCTGCTATAGATGGTAGACCTTTTTTATCGGAACCATTCTATAGGCCCCTACCCCAGGAATTTACAGAAAGTAAGAGTGCAGGAATGTTTAAAACATCGTCCTCGGTGCCGGGCGTAGTCGGAAATTATGCCCTTTTTATACCGGTTAGCCTCCGAGTATCCTCGCTGCCAGAGCAGCACAAAACTGTGATGTCAAAAATAATCCTGGAAATTTAGCAATGCGTACCTATTGCTTCTGTGAAGCAAAGGTAGTTGGAGACTACCTGACATAAAAATGGCGTAGTCAGAAACTACGCCCAGCGATTTTTCTTAGTCGTAACGGTTTATTCATTTCCACATCTTCAGATTTCAAATTTCCAAATCTTCAAATTCTCAAATCCCTAAACCTTCAAATTAAAAAACCAACCATTTAACAATTCAGCCATTTAACCATCTAGTAATTAGCACATCAGCACATTAACCCTACCTCACAAAAAGAAGCATCTCTTCATTTTCAGTCCAGATAAGGAGCGTATCGTCTTTAATGGAGAAGGAGACAGCTTTTTCCAGCAGCCGCAGGTAGTACTCATCAAAGGCCATGTGCCGCACAGGGCCGCCGCGCTTGGTCGTGCCGAGGCTGCCGATGGTCAGTTTACCGGCTTGCTCGGCACTGTTAAAAATAGCGGAGCCTGCATACAGGTTTACCAGGTTTTCGCCGCGCACACTAAACGAAGCACCCGTACGCTGCTCCAGGCTGCCCCCCGACGTGGCAAACTCCAGCCATACCTGCAGGCTGTCGGCAGGGGGAGCCACTGTTTTAACCGGTTCCTCTACCCGCACCAGGTACCACCTGCCGAGCAGCTCATCAGAGGTTTTAAGCTCCGGATCTCCCATCTCGAGGCACGAGGTAACGAGCGCAATGCAGAGCAGCAGCGCAAACACATTAAACTGGTAAAGTACCGGCGTATTTTTCATAGCAGGGTCAGGAAGTGTTTATTTATTAGATTCTTAAAGGCGGAAAAGGGTTGCAAGCCAGGCATCAGCAGGGCAAAAAAATATTGCTTCTTGTTAAAGCGGCACCACGCGGCATTAAACAGCTTCTGGTCATGCTTTCAGGAATTTTGTTTGTATCTTTGTTCTGACACATGTTGAAAGTCGCCCCAAAAATATGGCTATTACAAAAGAAGATATATTAAAAGCCCTCAGCTATGTGGAGGAGCCGGATCTGGGAAAAGACCTGGTTTCCCTGAACATGATTGAGCAAGTAGAGGTTGATGGCAAAAACGTCAGCTTCACGGTTATCCTGACCACGCCCGCCTGTCCGCTGAAGGACCTGATCCGCAATGCCTGTATTACCGCCATCCATACCATGGTAGACAAGGAGGCCAACGTAACCGTGAACATGACCTCGCGCGTTACCTCCGGCCGCACCGGCGGCGGCGACGTGCTGAAAGGCGTAAAAAATATTATTGCCGTGGCTTCAGGCAAAGGGGGCGTAGGCAAATCTACGGTTACCACCAACCTGGCCATAGCCCTGGCGCAGTCGGGAGCCAAAGTAGGCCTGATAGACGCCGACATCTCGGGCCCCTCCATCCCCACCATGTTCGGCACGGAGCAGACACGGCCCGGCATGGTGCAGGGCGACAACGGCAAAAACTACATTGTGCCGGTAGAGAAGTTCGGTATTAAGATGATGTCGATCGGCTTTCTGACCCCTCCGGACAGTGCTGTGATCTGGCGTGGTCCTATGGCCAGTTCCGCCCTGAAACAGTTTATCTCTGATGTGGAGTGGGGAGAGCTCGATTACCTGCTATTAGACTTGCCTCCAGGCACTTCCGACATTCACCTGACCATGGTGCAGGTGCTGCCGGTAACCGGTGCCGTAATCGTGACGACACCACAGAAAGTGGCCCTGGCCGATGCCACCAAAGGCCTGCAGATGTTCCTGCAGCCACAAATTAACGTGCCGGTATTGGGTATTGTGGAGAATATGGCGTATTTTACACCTGCTGAGCTACCCCAAAACAAATATTATATTTTTGGAGAAGGTGGCGGCCAGCTGCTGGCAGACAAGTACAACGTGCCTTTGCTGGGCCAGGTGCCCCTGGTGCAGAGCATCCGCGAGAGCGGCGATGACGGAACTCCTGTGGTTTTACAGAACGATTCTCCGGCTTCCGGTGTTTTCAAAGAGTTAGCCCAGGCCGTTGCCCAGCAGGTATCTGTTCGGAACGCCACGCTGGCCAAAACGCAGATCGTAGAAATAAAAAATTAAGAGAATGACAGTTACAAACGTAGACAACGATTTTTTACTTCGAATAGAAAGCGCCCTGGATCAGATCAGGCCCTACCTGGAAGCTGACGGCGGCAACGTGAAGGTGCTCGAAGTAACCGACGACATGGTACTGAGGCTGGAATTGCTGGGTGCCTGCGGCTCCTGCCCCATGTCTACGATGACACTGAAGGCTGGTGTTGAGCAGTCGGTGCTGAAGGCAATACCAGAGATAAGAGCCGTAGAAGCTGTTAACCTGACGCAGGCATAAGGCCGCTTTTAGGATAAGTTTACTTCTACACAAAATATTGGCGGGTGCTGTTGGTAACTACTGGCAGCACCCGCTTTTTTTATGCTTCTGGCTGAACTGTTGCTTCTTCAGTATTGAACTGACGTTGCGCAGTAGCAGGTGTAGCAAAACCTCTGGAGGGGCATTTTGATTCGAATAATCCAGTCAAGCTCCTCGTCCAGACGCTCGCAGGGGATGCGCACGCTGCGAGGTCTTGGCTGCTGGTCTTCAAAATGTGCAGCAATTCAGTACGCTTGGGCCTATAATATACAAGACATACGTCATATGGTGTAGCAGCAGGAACCGACTCAGATAGAGTAAAATTCATACAAAAACGCAGTGCTCTACCTCTTTGCAGTTCTGAAAATATGCAGACTGCATACTTTATACCTGAAAAATCCTTGACGAAATGTGTAAGCTTACGTAAACATTTAATTATCAGGATATATTGATTAGCAGCACCAATATCTGGATTATTTGAATAAAAATGCTCCTCCCGGAAGCCAGGCTGCTCCTGCTGCTGCTGCTAAATATTGATTAGGCCAGATATACAACGCACCAGAACCATAAGCCTTTTACGCACACCATGATCAGAGCAAACGACCCCACCCTGCACTCCTGGATTCAGATTTCCCCTGAAAGCGACTTCCCTATCCAAAACCTGCCCTTCGGCATTTTCCAGACACCTGAAAAAGACCCGCGGGTAGGGGTGGCCATTGGCAGCTACGTACTGGATATGTGTGTGCTGGGGCAGTACAACATGTTTGAGCTGATCGACATTGACCCCACCGTTTTTCACCGCCCTTTCCTGAACGACTTTATGGCCTTAGGCCGGCCAACCTGGCGTGCCATCCGGAACAGAGTGTCGGAGCTGCTGCGCACCGACAACGAGGAGATCAGCGGGAACAGCGAATTGATGCAGAAATGCCTCATCCGGATGACAGACGTGGAAATGCTGCTGCCGGTAAAGGTGAGCAACTATACCGATTTTTACTCCAGCCTGGAGCACGCCACCCATGTAGGGCAAATGTTCCGCGACCGGGAGAACCCGCTGCTCCCGAACTGGCGGCACCTCCCGGTCGGGTACCATGGGCGCGCCTCCTCTATTGTAGTATCTGGCACGGCAGTTCACCGCCCTAACGGCCAGACGCTGGACCCGCAGGAGGAAAGTCCGGTTTTCGGACCTACCCAGCAACTCGACTTTGAGCTGGAGCTGGCTTTTGTAACCGGCAAAGAAACCACGCCTGGCAGCCGCGTGAGTACCGAAGAAGCCGATGAGCATATTTTTGGTCTGGTGCTGCTGAACGACTGGTCGGCCCGCGATGTGCAGAAATGGGAATACGTGCCGCTTGGCCCTTTTCTGAGTAAAAGCTTTGCCACCTCCATCTCGCCCTGGGTGGTCACGCTCGATGCCCTGGAGCCATTCCGGGTAAAAGGCCCTGAGCAAGTGCCCAGGCCCCTGCCCTACCTCGACTTTACCGGCCACCGCCATTACGACATCAACCTGGAAGTGCTGCTGCAACCTGCTGATAGAGAGGAAATAAGTCTATGCCACACCAACTTCAAACAGGTGTACTGGAACATGAGCCAGCAGCTGGCGCACCAGACCAGCAATGGCTGCAACCTTCAGGTAGGCGACCTGTACGCTTCCGGCACCATCAGTGGCTCCGAGCCAGGTTCGTTTGGCTCGCTGCTGGAGCTGACCAGGCAAGGCTCCACCCCGCTTACCCTCCCCGATGGCTCCCAGCGCAGCTTCCTCCACGATTACGACACCGTGATCATGCGGGGCTTTGCCGAGAAAGAGGGTATCCGGATTGGCTTCGGAGAAGTGAAGGGCCAGGTGCTGCCGGCCGTTTAAATAGATGCCAGACTTAGGAGCTTTGCCAACTTAAAAATTCGAAATTTCAGAACTCCGCTTCCATGACCACAATTCAAGCATTTTTCACCTGACAGACAATTTGGTTGGCTGATTCATTTGTCCGGTTTTAACAGGTTGGTTGACCCTTGTTAGTTGCAGAGGCTATAAGGACATGGCTGCGCATCTTTCTTTTCAACACCTTTATTTAACAATCAACAAACCAGTAACGCCGCCCTTACACCATGACTGTGAAAACAATTAACCTGCAAGACACGCCATCAGCTGAAGTGTACAGCCTGCTTTCAGGTGCCGTTGCACCCAGGCCGGTAGCCTTTGCCAGCACCACCGATGCGGCAGGCCATGTAAACCTGAGCCCTTTCAGCTTCTTCAACCTCTTCAGCTCCAACCCGCCCATCCTGATCTTTTCCCCACTACGGCGCTTCCGCGACAACTCTTCCAAACATACCCTCGACAACGTAAAAGCAACCCGGGAAGTCGTGATTCATATTGCCAGCTACAACCTGGTGGAGCAAATGTCGCTGGCCAGCACAGAGTATGCTACTGGCATAAACGAGTTTATCAAAGCCGGCCTGACACCGGTGCCGTCCGGATTGGTGAAGCCTCCACGCGTGGCCGAAGCACCTGTAGCGATAGAGTGCCGCGTAAACGACATTATCAGGCTTGGCAAAGAGGGTGGCGCAGGCAACCTTGTAATTTGCGAAGTGCTGCTAATACATGTGCAGGAGGCGGTACTGGACGAAAAAGGACGCATTGACCCCTATGAACTGGATGCCGTAGCGCGTATGGGCGGCGACTATTACATCAGGGCAAATGGCGACAACATTTTTATGCTTCCCAAGCCTTCCCGCGACATAGGCATGGGCATCGAACAGCTCCCCGACTTTATCCGCAACAGCACCATCCTGACGGGCAATAACCTGGCCCGGCTGGCCAATATCCCCATGCCGCCCATAGAACCCGCTGTGAAAGCGTTTAAAAAGGAGCCGATTGTAGCCTACACCATCAACAAGTTTAAAGACCAACCCGAAAAGCTGCAACTGGAGCTGGAAATACTAGGCAAAAAACTGCTGGAGGACAACCAGGTGCAGGCAGCCTGGAAGGTGCTGCTGCTAATGGGCAAGATGAAAGGAGGTTGAGAGGCACAAGCAGCTCCGGAGGACTATTTTGATTGGAATAATTTGGTTAATGATGTAATGTGCTGATGTGCTAATTTTTCAATTTGCAGATTTGAAGATGAATAACACCCCACTGGGCTCGTTTCCGACTACACCCAGCATTCATGACATTTCTTGATTTATGCAAGGCAAAGAACATTCTTACATGCTGTAAACTCTTGGGGTAGGGGCCCTATATAAAGATTCAGACAAAGCCTAATTCCGCACGGCAATCATGAGCCCCAACTCTTTATAGCGCATGCCGAACTTTTTGGCGATCTGGGCATTGGTGAGGCTGCCTCTGTAGATGTAGACGCCGCTCCGGTAGTGCTCGTTCATAAACAGGATTTCGTTGATGCCACCGTGCTTTGCAATTTCGGCAAAGATGGGAGTAAAAATATTGCTGAGCGCATTGGTGGCCGTGCGGGGAACCCGCGAAGGAATATTGGGCACACAGTAATGGATGATATCGTATTTGCGGTATACAGGGCGACTATGAGATGTTACTTCGGATGTCTCGAAGCAACCTCCCTGATCGATACAGACATCTATGATCACGGAGCCAGGGTTCATCTGCGCGATTAACATTTCTTCCACCATACAGGGCATGCGGCCTTCGTCGGCTACCAGGGCGCCAATAACCACATCGGCCTGCTTAATCTCGTTGTAGAGCACCGCCTTGTCCAGGGTAGAGGTGAACAGCTGCGCCCCTATGTTATGCTTCAGGCGGCGGAGCTTGTAAATGTGGTTATCGAACACTTTTACCTCAGCGCCCAAGCCTATGGCGGCTCTGGCAGCGTGTTCGGCCACGGTGCCAGCTCCCAAAATAACCACTTTTGAGGGTGGCACTCCTGTAATACCGCCCAGAATAACCCCTTTGCCCTCGTTGCTGCTGCTCAGGTACTCGGCCGCAATCAGCATAACGGTGCTTCCTGCTATCTCGCTCATGGCCCGCACCACAGGCTTCGACCCAGATACGTCGCGAATGAGCTCAAAAGAAATGGCATTGATCTTTTTCCGGAGCAGCGCCTGCACATAGTCAGCGGTCAGGTTTCCGAACTGGAGAGCCGATATCAGGGTCTGGTTCGGGCGCAGGTACTCTATCTCTTCATAAGTGGGGGGGGCGATCTTCAGGATAATTTCGGCCTGGTAAATTTCCTCTGCCGAGTACACCACCTTGGCACCTGCCTCCGAGTACTCATGATCGGAATATTTGGAGGGACTGCCGGCACCAGACTCCAGCCAGATACGATGCCCCATGTCGGTGAGCTGCTTTACAGCGTCCGGTGTGAGGCCGATCCGGTTTTCCTGAAACGAGGATTCTTTAGGCAACCCGATAAAGAGGCTGCGGTACCGCTCCTCTACGGCCAGCATCGACTCTTTGGGGTACAGTGCGGAACTGGTGGCTAACCTGCCCATGTTTACGGCGAATCTCTCCGTCATATCATACTTTCTTAATAATCATGATGCGCTCCTCACCCTCGGCGGCGGGCTGCATCGAAACATGCAGGTAATTTTCGGGCAACAAATTCGGGATAAGCGACGGCCACTCTACCAGGCACAGGCTCCCCGAATCAAAATATTCGAGCACGCCCATTTCCAGGGCCTCCCGTTCTTCTTTTATTCTATAAAAATCGAAATGATAGATCAGGTTGCCTGCTGCTGTCTCATACTCATTTACCAAAGCAAAGGTCGGGCTGCTGACGTTTTCTGCCACCCCCAACTGACGGCAAAGCTCTTTTATGAGGGTGGTTTTGCCGGCTCCCATCGGTCCTTCGAACAAGATAACAGAAATTTCCCTGGATTCCTCCAAAAGCACAGAAGCCGCCGCCGGCAAATCGGCCAACGACGACATCTTTATACGTGCTTTCTCAGGTGCAGTGTTATGCATTTTTCGGTGTAAGGGTTATTAACGGAATAATGACCTCCTCTAACGATACACCGCCATGCTGAAAAGTATCTTTATAATAATTCACGTAGTAGTTGTAATTGTTAGGATAGGCAAAGAAGTAGTCCTCGATTGCAAACACAAACGTAGTGGAAACGTTCGCTTTTGGCAAGAAAAATCGTTCGGGCTTTGGCACTGTAAACACATCTTTATCGGTATAGCCCAGGTTTTTACCGTGCTTGTAGCGCAGGTTGGTGTTGGTGGCCCGGTCTCCTATGATCTTGAAAGGCCGTTTAACCCGGATCGTGCCATGGTCGGTGGTAATAATGAGCCTGGCCTTGCGCTCCGAGATAAGCCGCAGTGTTTCATACAAAGGCGAGTGCAGGAACCAGGAGCGGGTGATGGAACGGTACGCCGACTCGTCGGGGGCCAGCTCGCGCACCATGTTGCTGTCGGTGCGGGCATGCGAGAGCATATCCACGAAATTATACACGATCACGTTCAGCTTGTTGTTGTCGAGGTTGTTGAATTTGGCGATCAGGTCTTTGCCGGCTGCCGGGTTGGTAATCTTATGGTAGCTGTGCTTGTCGGTGATGCGGTTCTGCTGGCACTGTATATCCAGGAAGTCCGGCTCGTTGAGGTTCTTGCCTTCCTCCTCATCGTCGCCCACCCACAGGTTCGGGTACTTTTTGGCGATTTCGCTGGGCAGCATGCCTGAGAAAATGGCGTTGCGGGCGTAGGCCGTGGTGGTTGGCAGAATAGAGTAGTACATCTCCTCGGTATCCACGGTAAACATGTCGGAGATGATCGGCTCCAGCACCTTCCACTGGTCGTAGCGCAGGTTATCTATCAGCAGGAAGAACACGGGCTTGTCAGACTCCTTCATCATCGGGAACACCCGCTCCCGGAATACCTCATGCGACATGAGCGGGGCATCGTCAGACTCCTTGTTGATCCAGTCTTCATAGTTATCCATGATGAATTTGGCGAAGTTGGAGTTGGCCTCATCTTTCTGCATGTTGATCACGTCGGCCATGCTCTTATTCTCCGTCTCGTCTATCTCCAGCTCCCAGAACACCAGTTTTTTATAGATATCGGCCCACTCCTGCGGGCTCAGCCGCTCGCCAAAGGCCATGCCCAGCGTCCGGAAATCGCGCTGGTAGCTCATGTTGGTGCGCTCCGACACCAGCCGCTTGTTGTCGAGCAGTTTTTTTACCGACAGCAGGATCTGGTTCGGGTTGAGGGGTTTAATCAGGTAATCTGATATTTTAGAGCCGATTGCTTCCTCCATGATGTGCTCCTCCTCGCTTTTGGTGATCATGATCACGGGCACGGCCGGGCGCAGGGCTTTGAGCTCTGTCAGGGTTTCGAGGCCGCTGATGCCGGGCATGTTCTCGTCCAGGAAAACCACATCGAAGCTTCTTTCCTCAAACTTCTCGATGGCGTCGGCGCCGCTGTTTACTGGTGTAATGTCGTAGCCCCGCTCCTCCAGGAAAAGAATATGTGGCTTGAGCAGGTCTATTTCATCGTCTGCCCATAAAATGTTATATCTTTGCATAGTTTTATGTTAGTTAATTTTTGGTATTGGGTTAATCAGCTCAAATACTGTTCCTTAAATGGTTTCAGGCTGCCATAATGGCTTCTTATATGCTTACTGCTATGCTACCCAAACGGTTAGGGCACTTAATTTTATTTCTTGATGAACAAAAAGAAAATCATAAATGACCCCGTTTACGGATTTATCACGGTCCCCTCTGATCTTCTGTATGACATCATAGAGCACCCCTACTTTCAGCGCCTGCGCCGCATTAAGCAGCTGGGCCTGACAGAAATGGTATACCCCGGTGCACTGCACACGCGGTTTCACCATGCCCTGGGTGCCATGCACCTGATGAGCATGGCGCTGGATACGCTCCGAAGTAAAAATAACGAAATTTACGACAACGAGTACGAGGCCTCCCTCATCGCCATCCTGCTGCACGACATCGGGCACGGCCCTTTTTCGCATGCTCTCGAGACCGCCATCTTTAAGGAAGTGCACCACGAGCACCTCTCGCTCCACATTATGCAGATGCTGAACAAGGAGTTCGGAGGAAGGCTGAACCTGGCCATGCAGATCTTTACCGGCACCTACCACCGCAAGTTTTTTCACCAGCTGGTGTCGAGCCAGCTCGATGTGGACAGGCTCGACTACCTGAATCGCGACAGCTTTTACACCGGTGTGTACGAGGGCAAGATTGGCGCCGACCGCCTGATTAAAATGCTAGATGTGGCCAACGACCAACTGGTGGTGGAGGAGAAAGCGATCTACAGCATCGAGAACTTTCTGGTGAGCCGCCGCCTGATGTACTGGCAGGTGTACCTGCACAAAACCGTGATCAGCGCCGAGAACATGGTGCTGCGCACCGTGCAGCGGGCCCGGGAGCTGGTGCAGGCGGGAGTGGAGGTGCCGGGCAGCCCCTGCCTGCTTTATTTTCTGGCCTCTGACCTGACGCTGGAGAATTTCGAGACTGACCAACGGATACTGGAGCGTTTTATAGCACTCGATGACCACGATGTTTGGAGCGGCATCAAGCTCTGGGCCTCCCATTCCGACCGGACGCTCTCCTTCCTCTCCACCAACATCCTGAACCGCAGATTGTTTAAAGTTATCATTTCCAGCAAACCGTTTGAGGAGGAGTTTCTGCTCGGGATAAGTGAGCTGGTGCAGGAGCATTATAAGATCAGCGCCGGAGAGGTGAAGTACCTGATGATCTCCGGCAAGATCAGCAACAACGCCTACCAGGCCGAGGGGCAGTCGATAGATGTGCTCACCAAGGCGGGCTATGTAGTGGATGTGGCCGATGCCTCGGACCTGCCCAACATCAGGGCCCTGCGCGATAAGGTGGAGAAATACTACATCTGCTACCCGAAGGAGGTGGCGCATTAAGGCTGCGCCAAATTCAAAACTAAAAATTAGAAATTCTGAGTAACGAATAATCCGCAGCAGCAGGAGCAGCAGCGCCTCCGGAGGGGCATTTTGATTAGAATAATCGGCCGTGGCGCAAACCTATTCGTGCTCCTCTAATTTGATTTCCAGAGAGGCTTGAGACTTACAAAGTTGCCAGATCGCCTCGCTGCCATAATTTAGGATTTCTGATTTTGAATTTGCCGAAGCACAGGCCTGGCTTCCTTCTTCCGGTCCGCATGCTGCATTTCTCCTCTTCAAATTCACCTCATAAAACAGGTTCAGGCAGCAGGAGCAGGCGCTGCTCTGGAGGCCGGTTTTTATTTAAATAATTGAGAAATTCGATCGCTCCTTCTTACCCAACATTATAATTTTATGATCTATTTGCTGTTACTATTTGTAAGGCGTTTGCTGAAGCAGAAAAACCAATTCTAAGCGCCTGGAAGGCCACATCCACCTTTGCATCTCATTTTAAGCCGACACTTATTAGGCACACGCGCAAGATTTTTATTAAGTTTACGCCCCGGACGTATTTACTGAATTTTTTTGCCATAATTTTATAACATGGAATTTACTGTTCTACAGATAGCGGACCTGCTGCAGGGAAAGATAGAAGGCGACGAGCAGGCGAAAGTCAGCTCTCTTGGTAAGATAGAGGAGGCACAGGCAGGCTCCCTTGCTTTTCTGTCGAACGCTAAATATGAGCCTTATCTATACACCACCGGTGCCAGCGCCGTTATTGTATCGGAAAAGCTGGAACTCAAAAAACCGGTTGCGGCAGCCCTGATCCGTGTGGCAGACCCCTATTCCAGCTTTTCGAGACTGCTGAGTTACTACCAGGCGGCTCTGCTGGCCTCCAAAACCGGCCTTGAGGAGCCATGCTTTATGGGCAACAACAGCACCATCGGCGAAGGTCATTACCGTGGTGCCTTCTCCTATATCGGCCACAACTGCACTATCGGCAGCAACGTCCGTATTTTTCCGCAAGTGTATATCGGCGATAATGTAACCATTGGCGATAACACCACCCTCTTTGCCGGCGCCAAGCTCTACTCCAATACAGTGGTTGGCGCTAACTGCACCATTCATGCCGGCGTGGTAATCGGCAGCGATGGCTTTGGTTTTGCCCCGCAGCCCGATGGCAGCTACGCCACCGTTCCCCAGATCGGCAATGTGGTGCTCGAAGACAACATCTCCATCGGCGCCAACACGACCATCGATTGCGCCACCATGGGCTCTACCATCATCAAAGAAGGCACCAAGATCGACAACCTAGTGCAGATAGCGCACAATGTGGAAATTGGCCGCCATACGGTTATTGCCGCGCAGTCCGGTGTCTCAGGCTCCGCAAAGGTTGGCAGCAATTGCGTCATTGCCGGTCAGGTAGGCATTGTGGGCCATATTACCATTGCCGACAAAACAACCGTTGGCGCTCAGTCTGGCGTTTCTAAATCGGTGAACAAGCCGGGCACGATCATTCAGGGCTCCCCTGCCTTCGATTACAAGCAAAACCTGAAGGCGCTCGCCGTTTTCCGGAACCTGCCCGACCTGCAGCGCGATCTGGAAGAACTAAAGGATCTGACACGCAACCAGAGTGAGATCAGGGATATAAAATAATACTAGTAAGAGCCGTGATTATATAGTAAGTTTGCGTGCCCCTTTGGGTGCCCGGTAGCTTGTATGGCAAACGACAGTTTTCTGCTCTCTTTGCGATACAAAGCCCAACTATTAAAACACCGTATTACATTAATGAACGAAAAACAGCACACCATAAAGGCTCCTGTAACCGTTACGGGCATTGGATTGCATACAGGCATCGTGTCTAACATGACGTTTAAGCCTGCCCCTGCCAACCATGGCTATAAGTTTCAGCGCATCGACCTGCCCGGGCAACCGCTGGTAAACGTGGATGTAGACAATGTGGTAGACCTCTCGCGGGGCACCACCATAGAGCAGAATGGTGCACGCGTAAACACCGTAGAACACACCCTGGCAGCTTTGGTTGGCCTGCAGATAGACAATGTGCTGATTGAGCTGGACGGTCCTGAGCCTCCGATCATGGATGGGTCCGCCATCGAGTTTGTACGGGCCCTGAGCTCGGTTGGCATGCAGGAGCAGAATGCCCTGCGCAACTACTTCGAGATCACCAAAGGCATCAGCTACAAAGACGATAGCCGCGGTGTAGAGATAGCCGCCCTCCCGCTCGACGATTACCGCCTGACCGTGATGGTAGACTATAACTCGCCGGTATTGGGCAGCCAGCATGCCTCCATCACCGATATTACACAGTTTCAGGATGAAATTGCCTCCTGCAGAACTTTCTGTTTCCTGCACGAGTTGGAGGCACTCTTTAAGCAAAACCTTATTAAAGGCGGCAACCTGAACAATGCCATCGTGATCGTGGACCGTGTGGTGCAGGAAGACGAGCTGGCGCACCTGTCGGAGCTGTTGAACAAGCCGAAGGTTACGGTGCAGGAAGAAGGCATTCTGAACAATACCGAGCTTCGCTTTAAAAACGAGCCTGCCCGCCACAAGCTGCTCGACCTGATGGGCGACCTGGCCCTGATCGGCCGGCCCATAAAAGGCCAGATTCTGGCGGCCCGCCCCGGCCATGCGGCCAACGTGGCCTTCGCCAAAAAAGTGAAGCGCCTCATTCAGGAGTCTGTCATCAAGAACATCCCGACCTACGACCCTAAAAAGCCGCCGGTTATGGATATAAACCAGATCGCAGCCACGCTGCCGCACCGGTACCCTTTCCTGCTGATCGATAAGATTATTCATTTGGACGAGACCATGGTGGCCGGCATTAAGAACGTGACCATGAACGAGCCCTTCTTTCAGGGCCACTTTCCGGATAATCCGGTAATGCCAGGCGTGCTCCAGATAGAGGCCATGGCACAAACGGGTGGTATTCTGGTGCTCAATGCCATGGAAAACCCGGACGATTACTGGACTTATCTGCTGGCCATCGACAAGTGCCGCTTTAAGCGCAAAGTGCTTCCCGGAGACACGATAATCTTTAAATGTGAACTGCTGGCCCCTCTCAAGCGCGGTATTGCCAAAATGGCTGGTCAGGCCTTTGTAAATGGCCAACTGGTAATTGAAGCAGAGATGTCGGCAATGATTGTTAAAAAAGACGCATGAACCAGCCACTAGCATACATACACCCGGAGGCGAAAATAGCTCAAAATGTTGTTGTAGAACCATTCTCCACCATCCATAAAAATGTGGAGATTGGCGAAGGCACCTGGATCGGGCCAAACGTGACCATTAACGAGGGCGCGCGCATCGGCAAAAACTGCAAGATTTTCCCGGGCGCTGTGATAGCCTCCGTGCCGCAGGACCTGAAGTTTGCCGGAGAAGTAACAACGGCCATTATCGGCGACAACACGGTTATAAGAGAGTACGTAACGGTCAGCCGCGGCACCATCGACAAGATGAAGACAGTGGTTGGCAACAACTGCCTGGTAATGGCTTATGCACACGTAGCGCACGACTGCATGGTGGGCAACAACTGCATCATCGGAAACGCGGTGCAGATGGCAGGCCACGTAGAAGTTGGCGACTATGCCATTGTAAGTGCCATGAGCGCCATACATCAGTTCGTAAAAATCGGGTCGCATGCCTTTATCTCTGGCGGCTGCCTCGTGCTGAAAGATGTGCCGCCTTACATAAAAGCAGCGCGGGAGCCGCTTTCTTATGCCGGCATCAACTCTGTTGGCCTGCGCCGCAGAGGCTTTGTGAGCGAGCAGATAAACGAAATACAGCAGATCTACCGTTTCCTGTTTATGAGCGGCCTCAACAACTCCCAGGCCCTCGACAAGATAGAACTGGACCTGATGCCGAGCACCGAGCGCGACGAGATCACCAATTTTATCCGTAACTCCGGGCGGGGCCTTATCAAAGGATACTTTTCAAAAGATGCTAATTAACCTAAGCAACTTAGGTAAACGCTATAATTACGAGTGGATTTTCCGGAACCTGACGTTTACGTTTGAGTCAGGCACCAGTTATGCCATACTGGGCCACAATGGCTCCGGGAAGTCCACTCTCCTTACCCTCATTGCGGGCCACAACCTGCCCAGCGAAGGCGAGCTTTCCTACTCGCTCTCCAACCAGCCCATTGCCCCCGAAAACGCATTCCGGCACCTCTCCCTTACAGCACCTTACCTGGAACTGGTCGAGGAATTTACGCTGCAGGAAATGCTGGCCTTTCACGTCAACTTCAAGCCGCTGCGGCACAACATCAGCCAGCAACAACTCATCGAGCGGATGGGCCTGGAAAAGGCACGCCACAAGTTTGTGAAAGACTTCTCGTCGGGCATGAAGCAGCGCCTGAAGCTGGGCCTGGCGCTCTACGCCGACACGCCCCTGCTGCTGCTCGACGAGCCGACCACCAACCTCGACAGCGAGGGCATCGCCTGGTACCGGGAGCACGTGGAACTGAACAAATCAGGCCGGATCCTGATTGTGGGCTCCAACATTGAGCATGAGTACAGCTTCTGCGACCAGCGCCTCCTCATTACCGACTACCACCCGGCAAGCCGCCGCTAACCAAACTACACTTCCTCCTACCATGCTCCGGGAGGGCATTTTCATTCAAATAATCTGGTTGCTGGTTGCTAGATTGTTTAAGGTTGATCTGGAAATTTGAAGATGGAACGTAAACTACAGGTCAACGCTTCACGCTAAAAAGCCCTTCGTCTCACGTCCAGTGTCTTGAAAAAAATCTACAGAAGGCCATTTTCATTAGAATAATTGCCTCCGGCAAGAGAACTGTTAACTTTTACCTCTTCACTAATTTATATCTGATTGCCATTTTGCCTAACTTTGCAGCATCACTATAAACAGACACGATGGGACGCGCATTTGAATTCAGAAAAGCCCGTAAGTTTAAACGTTGGGATAAAATGTCGAAGGCCTTTACCCGCCTGGGTAAAGAGATTGTAATAGCAGTAAAAGAAGGCGGCCCGAACCCCGAGTCGAATGCCCGCCTCCGTACCGCCATCCAAAACGCAAAGGGTGTGAATATGCCCAAAGACCGCGTAGAGGCTGCCATAAAACGCGCATCGTCTAAGGAAGAAAAAGACTACGACGAAGTGGTATACGAAGGCTATGGCCCACACGGCATTGCCATTCTGGTGGAAACCGCCACCGACAACATAAACCGCACCGTGGCCAACATGCGGGTGTACTTTTCGCGTGCCGGCGGCGCCCTGGGCAAAACAGGCTCCCTCGACTTTATTTTCACGCGCAAAGGCATCTTTAAGGTGGCCACCGAAGGCGTGGACATAGAAGAGCTGGAACTGGAACTGATCGATTATGGCGCCGACGATATTTATGAGCACGAGGGAGAGATTATCGTAGAAACTGCGTTTACCGACTTCGGCACCATGCAGAAAGCGCTGGAAGAAAAAGGATTGAATGTGATAACAGCTGAATTGCAGCGCATCCCCAACACCCGCACCGAACTCACCGATGAGCAGGCCGAGGAAATAGAGAACCTGATCGAGAAGATAGAGGAAGACGACGACGTACAAGCCGTTTACCATAACATGCAATAGTACGGGCCTTTTAACCGGAAAGCGGCTGGCCATCTGGTGCCCGCAGCACTGCAACAGGACTTTGCAGATTATTTGAATGAAAAAGCCCCTCCGGCAACTATTTATGATAGAACCTGGCGCCTCGTGATGTAGCGCTACATCACGAGGCGCCAGGTTCTTTTCGTTTGGCGCACATAGTTATGCGCAAGCTTATATGATCAACTCAAAAACAGAGGCAGCAGTCTCCGGAAGGGCTTTTTCATTTAAATAATCTGCCTTTTACCCCGCAATTCCTATGTGCAGGTGGATGCGCTGGCCATTAAGTGAGATCGTCTTTGCCTGGCCACTATCCCTTCCAGAAAAACTGGCTGTGCGGCCAGAGGACAAGTCTGGAACAGGCATCTCAATGCCTTATACCTCTTGATGGGGAACAAAGGTGTACATGCGTTCAGAAAGGCAAAAAAGCAACCACACCGCCAGGCTTTATCCGTATTAGCTAACATACCCGATTCCAGACCCCACTTCTATAAGCACGAAAATAATGGGAAAGCCACATAACCACTTTAACCGGCAGGAGTTTCTGGAGGAGATGGAAAGTGGTAAAATCTGGGATATTATTGTGGTAGGAGGAGGCGCTACAGGTTTGGGAGTGGCCCTGGACGCTGCCGCCAGAGGATATAGAACATTGTTGCTGGAGCAGTCTGACTTTGCCAAAGGAACCTCCAGCCGCAGCACAAAACTGGTGCACGGCGGGGTGCGCTACCTGGCACAGGGAAACGTGAAGCTGGTATATGAGGCATTATATGAAAGAGGACTCCTGCTACAGAATGCCCCGCACCTGGTAAAAGTACAGCCATTCGTGATAGCCTGTTATAGCTGGTGGAGTAAAATTTTCTACGGAATTGGCTTGAAGGTATATGACTGGATGGCCGAAAAGCACCGCCTGCCGAAAACTACTTTTCTATCCGGGGCCGAAGTAAAACGGCTCTTGCCTAACCTGAAAACGAAAGGCCTCAAAGGAGGCATCTGTTACTACGACGGGCAGTTCGATGATGCCCGGCTTGCCCTGAACCTGGCGCAGACATGTGCCGAGCACGGTGGAGTTTTGCTGAATTATGTCAGGGTTACCGGTTTAGTAAAAGATGCAGCGGGTAAAGTGGCGGGCGTGATGGCACAGGATTTAGAAACTGGCCGTGAGTATCAGCTTCAGGCAAAGGTGGTCATCAATGCCACCGGTGTGTTCGCAGATGAGCTCCTGCACATGGACTCCCCTTCTTCCGACCCGCTGGTAAGGCCCAGCCAAGGGGTGCATGTGGTGGTAGAGAGCTCTTTGTTGCCAGGAAATACAGCTCTGATGATCCCCAGGACTTCTGATGGGCGCGTGCTATTTGCCCTGCCGTGGTACGGGCATGTGCTGCTGGGCACAACGGACACGCCTTTAGAGCAATGCCACCTGGAGCCGACAGCCCTGGAAGCGGAAATTAGCTTTATCCTGCACACTGCCGGGCAGTACCTGAGCAGGAAACCCCAACGGAAAGATGTGCTCAGTGTCTTTGCCGGACTCCGCCCTCTGGCTGCGCACGGTAAATATACAAACAAAACAAAGGAGATTTCCCGCAGCCATAAATTACTGGTATCATTTTCTGGTCTGGTTACCATAACGGGCGGCAAATGGACCACTTACCGCAAAATGGCGGAAGACACGGTAGAGGCAGCCGTCGAAGCAGGCAACCTTTCTCCGGCCCCCTGTACCACAGCACATATTAAAATTCATGGAGCCGAGGCCGATGTCGCCGGAACAGATCACCTCGCTGTTTACGGAAGCGATGCGGCTGGTATTTTAACCCTGATTGCCGACCATCCGGAGTTGGGGAGAAAGCTGCATACGCGTTTTCCGAACGTACTGGCTGAAGTAGTGTGGGCGGCCCGGCACGAAATGGCCAGAACGGTAGAAGATGTGCTGGCACGGCGGCTACGTATTCTTTTCCTGGATGCCAGAGCAGCCATAGACCTGGCTCCCGACGTAGCAGCCGTAATGGCTGCAGAACTGGGGTACACCAGCAAATGGCAACAAGAGCAGGTGGCAGGTTTCACTAAATTGGCGAATCAGTATTTAGTAGAACCTTACAGGCCTTTAAAATAACAGAAATCATCTACCTGATAAAGAAGATTCTAGCGGCAGCAGAAGAAATCATCTCTGGAGGGCATTTTTCATTAGAATAATCCGGAAGTGAGGTACCCCCGCCATCAGTAGTTCCATGGGTACAGCTCGGGCTCTCTGGCATTTTTCAACTTCAGGTGCAGCGGGTGCACAGCCTGACTCTCCTCAAAGTAGACGAAGGCATCGTAGCGCTCCTGGATAACGGATGGAACGTAATTGCCAAACTGTTCAAACTTAGGGTCATATACCACGCCTATCGCCCGGTGCGGTATAGGATTCCGCAACTCCGGCACCTCCCGCAGATCGCCGGAGAGCATAACCTTGTCCTCCTCGCTTATCTCATGCAGCATGGCTTCCCAGCTGCCGGGCCTTGCTTCGGGCACTTCCATTTTCTGCATAGGGGCACCCCACGATTTCCCGGCTATCACAGTACCTTTATACGACCCGAAACCAACCAGCTTCACCTGATCCATGCCATACTTTTCGCGGGCCAGCTGGCCAATATTTAGCATGCCATCGCTGGCCATGTCGGTGGCGCGGGCATCGCCGATGTGGGTGTTGTGGGCCCATACAATCGCTTTGGAGTCTGGCCCGTGCAGCTCGAGCAGGCGGTCAAGTGTCTCCATCATGTGGGAGTCGCGCACGTTCCAGGAAGCTGGCCCTCCTTTAATCATGGCACGGTAGTATTTTTCGGCGTTTACGGTCACGAGCGCATTCTGCTCCACATTAAAGACATTTTCCTGGTCGTTCGGAAACTCAAGCCTTCTGGCAATTCGCTGCAGCATCTCCACCACCTCGTTTTCACAGTCGGTTGGCACAAAGGCAGTAGCCTGTGCATAGTGTTGCGGGTCGCGGTTATAGGGCTCAAAACACCGAATAGCCTGCCTGGCAGCCTCTGCGGCCTGCCCGTCGTGCTGGTTCAGGAACTCAAGCACCTGCTCCAGCGACTCCCACAGGCTATACACATCGAGCCCGTAAAAACCGACTTTCTCCTTCAGGTTCCGCACATGGTTAAAGTCCTTTGCCCACTCCACCAGCGCCGCCACCTCCCAGTTGGCCCACATCCAGGTAGGCCAGCGCCGGTAAACCTGCAGCACATCGGCAATCTTGCTTCCTGCCTTTTCGTAGCCTTTTATAAAGCGGTTCAGGGCATAGCACTCGGGCCAGTCGCCTTCTACGGCTACAAACTGAAAACCTTTTTCCACTACCAGCCGCCTGGTGATGGCGGTGCGCCAGGTATAGTACTCCGAAGTTCCGTGCGAGGCCTCCCCCAACATCACAATTCGTGCCTCCCCGATCTCTTCCACCAGCCTGTCCAGATCTCTTTCCTTGGTTAGTGCGGTGTACGTAAATGGTGCTTTTGCCATATCTCTCAACTTTCTACATGCTGTTGTCCTGCTTTCCGAAAATTTTGCTGTATTGTACTTTTTTTTGTACGTGAAAGTTATGTAAAACAAAAGCACCCGCTCTACTTTGTAGTAAAGCGGGTGCCCACAAGGGTAAACTTATGTTATTTCATGATTGATTTTCTTTTGTGAAGACTCTCCTCAGAAGCTCCGTAGTACGTGCAACCGGATTTTCCCGGATATTGGCCTCCTCCTGCGCGATCAGCAGAAACAGGCCATCCATCGCTTTCTGGGTGGCGTACTGGTCGAGCTCCGGGTTAACTTTCTGCACCAGCGGTATCTTGTTGTACTGCGTTACGATGTCGGTATAAAAGCGGGTGGCATTTGTTTTCTCCAGAGACTTCTGCACCACAGGCAAAAAGGCATCGCGCACCTGCGGCGAGGTGGTGCGGATCAGGTATTGCGTGGCGGCATCTTTCTCGCCTTTTAAAATAGCCCAGGCATCCTGTATCGTCATCTGCTTAATGGCCGACACAAAAATAGGCACGGCACTTTTGGCGGCATCCTCAGCCCCACGGTTCAGGGTAAGTATAAATTTATCTACTTCGTTGCCCAGGCCTATCTGCCGGAGCGTGTTCTCCACCCGCTGCACATCCTCTGGAAACGGAATCCGGATCAGCGGATTTTTATAGTAGCCGTCCAGCTGCGAAGCCTGGCCGGAACCGTTTTTCACACCTACCTCCAGCGCCTGACGCAGGCCTGAGGCTACTTCCTCACGGCTTACAGCCCCACCGGTGCCGGCCATCACACCATCTACGGTTCGCTGAATTTCAGCCACCGTACAAGCCGAAGCACCAAGGGCAAGGGCAAAAAATGAAGAATAAACAATTTTTCTCATATCTTAGAAGAACTTATGTGGAGCTCGTGTTGCGCCAACTTAAAAATTAGAAATTCAAAATTAGAAATTATTATTAATCAGGTGCTGGATTCTCCATTATTTAGGGAGTTTTTCTACTGATCTCATGTGATCTCCATTAGGAAAAGCAGCATTTGGGTACCATGCTTCATTTTGAATTTCTAAATTTAACCTGGTGCAGCACCAGTTTACTAATCCTAATCACAAATCAGACCAATTACAAAATGAGAACGGTCACGGCAGAGATCATTACCGTAGGAGACGAAATACTTTACGGACAGATAGTAGATACCAACTCGGCCTGGATGGGTGCCGAATTAACCAAAATCGGCATAAGGGTAAAGCAAATCACCTCTGTTTCTGACGATGCCAGCCACATGGTAGCTGCCCTCAACCTTGCCCGCAGCCGGGCCGACGCTATTCTGATAACCGGGGGCCTGGGGCCCACGAAAGACGACCTGACGAAACCTGTTCTTACTGCGTATTTCCATACAGAGCTGCAATTGCATGATCCATCGCTGGCCGATGTGCAGGCTATTTTTAAAAACAAGCACATGGAGCTCAGTGAACTGAACCGCCAGCAGGCTTTTCTGCCAGCCGCCTGCACACCTGTCCGGAACGCGATCGGAACTGCACCGGGCATGTGGTTCGAGGAAGACGGGAAGGTTTTTGTATCGATGCCGGGTGTGCCCTTTGAGATGAAGCGCATGATGACAGACATTGTGCTGCCAAAATTAAAGGCGTATTTTGACCCTCCCCAGATCATACACAAAGTAGTGCAGACAGTAGGCATTCCGGAGTCTACGCTGGCCGAAAAGCTGGAGCCGTGGGAACTGAGCCTGCCTCCGCATATCAGGCTGGCGTACCTGCCACACATGAACGGCGTGCGGCTTCGCCTCACCGGCACCGGCCCCGATCCTGAAAAGCTGGAAGACGACCTGCTGGAACAGCTCAACCTCCTCACCGACCGTATTGCCCCCTACATTTTTGCCTTCGGCGAAATTAGCCTGGAGGAAGTGGTAGGCATGCTGCTAAACGCCCGCAACTATACCATCGCCACAGCCGAGAGCTGCACCGGCGGCTACCTGGCTCACAAAATTACCAGCATTGCCGGCAGCTCCATGTACTTTATGGGCAGTGTTATTGCCTATCACAACGATATCAAGGTAAAGGAGCTGAAGGTAAACCCCGAAACGCTGGCGCAGTACGGTGCCGTAAGCGAGCAGGTGGTGCGGGAGATGGCAGAGCAGGTGCGCCTGAAGTTTGGCACCACCATTGGCGTTGCCACCAGCGGCATTGCCGGCCCCGATGGCGGCACCCTGGATAAACCCGTGGGAACCATCTGGATAGCCTATGCCGACAAAGAGAAAACAGTAACCAGGCTGCTCCGTTACAACAAAGGAAGGCTGCTGAATATTGAGTACACAGCTCTGGTAGCGCTTAACCTGATCCGGCAAAGTTTGACCGGAACCGTTGAGGAATAGCTCAAAATCCTTACCTTTGTCTGTATTTAAAGATGAAATACTGCGTATTTATTTCATCAGATTCCGGTTTCTGGTGGTTAATCAGGGCCAACAAAACCAGTAAGATTATCTTATAAGGAGAAAGCAATAGTGGCTGACGGGCCTTTCGCTTAGGATTTGCCCGGAAACAGGCGTAGCGGCAGTTGCTGCGCAAGCTTTATGGAAGATTATTACCTTGTTTTTCTCCTTTTTCAAATACGATCCACGACTAACGATCAATTAAAGAAGACGCATGGCACTTGTAGAAATGGTAATGCCTAAAATGGGCGAGAGTATCATGGAAGGCACAGTTCTGAAATGGCTTAAGAAAGTGGGCGACCCCATTGAGGAAGACGAGTCGGTGCTGGAGGTAGCGACAGATAAAGTGGATACTGAAGTACCGGCCATCGAAGCAGGCATACTAAAAGAAATACTTGTACAGGAAGGCGATGTGGTAGCCGTAGGAGCACCTATTGCCATTATCAGCACCAACGGCGAAGAAGCCACCGATGCGCCTCCTGCCGCTGCCGAAGCGACTGCTACAGCTGCGGCAGCAGCCCCTGACACAGCCAAAGAAGATCCTGCACCAGCTGAAACGGCGCCTGAAGGAACCACCCTAACGAAACTCGATAAGCCAATCCCAGGACGTTTCTACTCGCCGCTGGTAATCAATATAGCCCGAGAAGAAGGCATATCGATGGAGGAGCTGGAGTATATACCGGGCACGGGCATGGAGGGTCGCGTATCTAAAAAAGACATGCTGGCTTACGTAAAAGCCCGTGGGCAGGCACCAGCAGCAGAAATTAACCAGCCCAAAGCCCCTCAGCCAGCACCAGGCGCCAAAGCCCCGGCAGAAACCACTGCTACGCCTCAGGCACAACCGGCTGCTGAACCAGCGCCTCAAACAACTGCCGTAGCTGCTGCTAAACCTGCCGCCTCCTACAGCGGCTCCTCCGAAATTATAGAGATGGACCGCATGCGCCGCATGATTGCCGACCGCATGGTAGAAAGCAAGCGCATAGCACCACATGTTACCTCCTTTGTAGAAGCCGATGTTACTAACCTCGTAAACTGGCGAAACAAATGGAAAGATGTGTATAAAAAGCGGGAAGGCGAAAACCTGACCTTTACACCTCTGTTCATCGAGGCTGTTGTGAAGGCTATCAAGGATTTCCCGATGATCAACATCTCGGTGGATGGCTACAATATAATACGACACAAAGAGATAAATATTGGTATGGCTGTAGCCCTGCCAAGCGGTAACCTGATCGTGCCGAACATAAAGCAGGCTGACCAGATGAACCTGAATGGCCTTACCAAAAAGGTAAATGACTTGGCTAACCGGGGCCGGGCAAATAAACTGACCCCAGACGACCTGTCGGGCGGCACCTACACCATCACCAACGTAGGTTCTTTTGGCAACGTTATGGGTACCCCTATTATCGTGCAGCCACAGGTAGCGATACTGGCCATAGGAACCATCAAGAAAAAGCCTGCTGTAATCGAGACGCCGGAAGGCGACCTGATCGGCATACGCCATTTCATGTTCCTGTCGCACTCCTACGACCACCGCGTGATTGACGGCGCGCTGGGTGGCATGTTTGTACGCCGTGTGGCAGATTACCTTGAGAATTTCGATACGAATACAGTCATTTGATTTTTGAATTATATACCTGCAGCAACCAATCGTTATCAGCTAGGTGCTTGTATAATTCCAATACCATACGCTTCAGAACTAAAAAGCCTGTCCCTGTCCGGGAGCAGGCTTTTTAGTTCTCACTTGTTTAAAAATTACCGTTATACTGCTCCTGCTGCAGATTTAAAAGTAGCTACACAAATTGCTTCTTTTCATACTGGCACAAAAAACTCTTCTGCAATTTCAAGGTATTTAGCAAAAAATTAATTTGCCTCTTCAGAACTAAAAATATATATTAAAGCGTTATACTAACAAACGATAGTAAGTTAAAGCCCTTAAATTATAGAATCCTTATGAAGACTGTCAATCTGATCGAGAAAGAGAGAATACCTGCTTTACATTTCTGTAAAGAAGATGTGTTGCAAGACCCTGGCGCCCGCAGCCGTCGCGCTTACGAAATAAACCGGGCTACAATTTTAGGAAATGCTTACAGAAATAAAGCAGCCATCACTTTCTGCACCGAGCAGGGCGAATTAAAAAGAGTAGAAACAACCGTGTGGGCAAATGATGATAAGTTTGTGCTTTTGAAAGCCGGTGCTTTTCTGCCCCTACAGTCTATTGTGAAAGTAGAAAACTGCTAAGCTCTAAACTACCCTTACCTCAGCTGCCAAAAATATAAACGGCCTGCAGAAGACTTGTTCTTCTGCAGGCCGTTCTGCTGTTGCGGCTCTTTTCCGGACCAATTATTTCAATGAAAATGCCCCTCCGGAGCCTTGCCCCCTGCTGCTATATTCGCTCCAGCACTTTTACGATCAGGTCATCTATTACCTCGTCGGCATCCTTTGCAAACTCCTCGGTAATACGGTTGGCGACGATGGCATTCAGCGAGAGCACCTCGTGCCCAAGCAGCCTGCCGAGGCTGTAGTAGCCGGCTGTTTCCATCTCGAAGTTGGTGAACCGGAAATCGCCCAGGCTGAAGCGCTGGTACAGATCCAGGAGCTGCTGGTTGAGCAAACCTCCTCTTAAGGCACGGCCCTGCGGCGCGTAGAACCCGGGGCAGGTAAGGGTGTTGCCCGGAATCATGTCGTAGCCGATTTTGGTGACCAGGTGCAGCGAGCCATTAGCGCAATATGGCTGAAAGCCAATACCCAGCGCCAGCTGCAGCGCCCTGGTAAGCTCCTGCTCCGTCTGGTTCTGCTCCAGCGGGTAAAACTGCATCAGTGTGTCGAGGCCAACGGCATAATGCGAGGCCAGCAGGCTGCCCACCGGCACTGTTTCCTGCAGCGAGCCAGAAGTGCCCACCCGCACAATTTTAAGTGAGATAGGCTCCGGGTTCGCCTCCCGGGTCACAAAATCGATGTTCACCAACGCATCCAGCTCGTTCATCAGGATATCGATGTTATCGGTACCCATGCCGGTGGAGATGACGGTGATGCGTTTGCCCTTGTAATATCCTGTGTGGGTTATAAACTCCCGCTTCGCCACATGGCATTCAATTTCGTCGAAGTACTTGCTCACCGCACCCACCCGGTCGGGGTCGCCGACGGTAATAATGGTGTCGGAGATTTGCTCAGGCAGCAGGTTCAGATGATAGATGGAGCCGTTGGGGTTCAGGATGAGTTCAGATTCCGGTATAGCAGTCATAACAGTAGCAAGGCGGTTTTTAGGTGTTTGGATATTTGCGCACAAACAATTATTCTTCTGTAGCTCCAGGCAGCAATTATTTAAATAAAACTGCCCCTCCGGAGGCGTTTCGTCTGCTGCTGCTCCTGCTGCTGTTGGCAGAGGCAAACAGCTCTATGAAGCTACTAAATAAGCAGAGAATAAAAAAAGCGTGGTTGCTTAAAACACACGCTTTTCTCATACTTCAAGATTATGCTTATATCGATACGTCTTTTTCTTTACGGCGGCTGAATCCTTTTAACGGGTTATAACCATTCAGCTCCTTCTGGTAGTAGCCGGTGCCATTGTAAGCCCGTTTATCGGGGTGGGTTTTGCAGGTATCGGAGCAGGCGCCTTCCAGGTCCCAGCCACACTTCTCACAGATCGGCACATGGATGTTGCACACCGGGTTGGCGCAATTCACCATGCGGTCGCTCTTGGTGCCGCATACGTGGCACTCTGAAACGACAGTCGGGTTTACCTTGTTTACTTCTACGGCCACGCGGTTATCGAACACGTAGCATTTGCCTTCAAAATCTTCGCCGCCTTCTTCGAGACCGTATTTAATAATGCCGCCGTGCAATTGGTACACGTTCTCAAAGCCCTGCTCGAGCAGGAATGCACTGGCCTTTTCGCACTTCACGCCACCGGTGCAGTAAGTCACAATTTTCTTGTCCTTGAACTGCTTCAGCTCCTCCACCTTTTGAGGGAAGTCGCGAAAGTTCTCGATATTAAACCTGAACGCACCTTTAAAATGGCCAACAGAATGCTCATAATCGGAGCGCACGTCTACCAGCACCACATCGTCGCTGTCTTTTATCATCCTGAACTCCGCTGGCTCCAGGTGCTTGCCTGTTTTCTCGTATGGTTTTATGTGCAGCAGGCTGGAGTGCACAATCTCGCGCTTGTGGCGCACGTGCAGCTTGGCAAACGCATGCTTGTCGGCATAATCGATTTTAAAGTCGATGCCGGCAAAGCGCGGATCGGCCTTTACGGCGGCCATGTACTTCTCGCAGTCGGCCACCAGGCCCGATACGGTACCGTTCAATCCTTCGGACGACACAATGATGCGGCCCAGCAGGTTCAGCTCCAGGCAAAGCAGGTGATGCTCCTCGCGGAAAGTTTCAGGGTCTTCTATTGGCGTGTAGCAATAGTAAAGCAGGATGCTAAAGTCTTTGTTCATAACGGCTTAGGTTCAACTAAGTGTTTTTTTTATTTTTAGTATTGAATGAGTGGTAATCAAATTTCAAATGAAGTTGAGTGAATGAGTGAATTTATTTATAGCTCATTTTCCTCAACCGAATTATGCTAACGAATTTGGCCCTCCGGAGCTGCCGCTCTTGCTGCTGCTACTCCTTCGTTTTCCTTTGTGCCGCTCTTTCGGATTTCTTAATCCGAAAGTTAACTGCTGGGGATCTCCAGATCCCCATAAACCGCACGTTACGTTGCAACTTGTCAGCAGTACCACAGGAGAAACCGGAGTGACCTATTGGTTCTTTTGAAAAACTTTTCTGGCCGCAAATTAGCAACAGTTGCAGCACCTCCAAATGATCGGACTCAATTTCTGAACCCTAAACAGCAACTCCGGGGCAAAAAGTTTATTTTACGGCTGTAGCTGGGTTCCCGAACACCGTGGCCTTGGCCGGCACATTGGCCACCACTACCGAGCCGGCTCCCACACGGGCATTCTTGCCGATCTTCACTCCCGACACGATCACGGCTCCGGAACCGATAAAGGCCCCCTCTTCCACCACCACTTCCGAATTGATAATAGCACCGGCACCGATATGAACAAAATCGCCAATCTCGGCATTGGTATCGACCAGCGCCCTGGACTGGATAAGGCAATTGTTGCCAATCCGGCTGTTGTTGTTGATAACAGCGCCAGCACCCACCATGTTGCCATGCCCCAACCAGGCATGTTCCGACACAGCGCTGAATTTATGAATGGCGTTTACAGGCACCACCTCGTACTCCGACTTCAGCATCTTGATCAGGCCTTTGCGGGCGGCGGCATCTTCTACCGCCACAAACACATCGCACTTCTTGCCGATAAGCTTCAGAAATTCGCTGTCTTCAGTGCGGCTCATCACCGATACGTTGTTGATCTCCGTCTGCTGCAGTTTCTCACTATCGTCCAGAAAGCAGTACACGATCACGCTGTTGCTGCTGAAAATATCGAGGGCGGCGGTACCCAACTGCTGGGCGCCAAGTATAATTACAGGGTTTTGCATAGCTCTTCTTAAATAATGTGCAAAGGTACGAAGAATGGAATTATGGTGCTTCAGTGAAGAGGTTTTTGTTAGAAAGCATGGCCTCTAACACATTACTTGTTATTTTTCTGATAGCTAAAGAGTCTGGCCCGCCAATGCCGTGCGCACCGCACCAATCTGTAGTAGCTGTGTTTAAGACTACGCCCGAAGCAGGAGTTTTCTGAAATAAGATAAACGTTGCAAATCCTTCCTGAGCATCCACTGCCCTGTCGTAGCCCAGTAGTTCTGCCTTATAAAAGCCAAGCGCTGCCTTATCTAGCCTAAGATCTGGCTCCTGCCCTTTTAGCGGTGCACCATCATACTCTTTGGTTGAAACTTGCAGCACATCGCCTTCTTTGAGAAGAAGCCCCTGAAAAACAGGAGAGTCCGGTTTTAAAATTTTATATCCGCCAAAGCCTTTGCAGCTTTTGCGGCCATACCCGGCTCTGCTAAAGTCGGCCCCAATGCTGGGTGTAAGCGGATAATGTAAAACAGGATTATTCCAGAAGGTCGATTTCAGGCTGTCTGCGGCTATTGGGTCGGGCTTTTCTTTGTAGCAGATCAACTTTGTACCGTCAGTACTATACCGCACCTGCCACCACATCGTGTTGCCCGAAAGAATCATACAATGTCCACCCTTATCGATAAACTCATCTAACTGCCTTCGGCCACGGCGTGACCAGTATTCACTGTGCCCGATTATCAAGACTACTTTAGCACCGGCCAATATGCCTGGTATGTCTAGATCCTGGTCATTGATGTAGTTGATGTTATAAGAAGTCGATTTCAGCCATTTCAGTCCGTCTTCCGCAAAAAAAGAGACGGCAGGCAACATTGGCCGCTGAAAGGAAACAACATGAGTTTTTTCAGAAAATAGTTTGTACAGGCTTTTACCTCCTGAAATGTTGTAGGCATTTACCGTGTTTGATGAGTATACCACCACCACCTCTGCATTTTCTGCTTTTAAGGTGAACGGTATCTTTTTCTCCCAGAGGTAGATGCCACTCGGCAAATCCGGTAATCTGTACGTAAAAGTAGCCTTGTATCCATACCCCTCCTCGCTGGGGTTTGGACCTGCTTCTTGCGGCTGAACTAAAACCTGGACGCTATCTACTACGGCACCGTTGATATCATACAACCGTAGCAAGGAATTTCTCCTGGACGTAGCATTAACATAAACCTGTTGCTCCTCTCCTGGCAAATAGGAAGTTCTGTCTGTATAGCCGTCCTCGACCACGCTTTTTCTACCTTCCCAATACGCATCGAGCAGATAATGGAAATAAAGCCTGTTCTGGCTATAGTAAGAGCCAACCTTCCAGAAGCCAAACAATATTAAGGTAGCAACTATTAGCAGAACCAGCCGCTTTATCATTTTTTGCTGATTTTGAAATGAGATAGAAAATGCCTGGCAGATGTGCTACTCAGCAGCAGATAGAGCAGAAACGGGAGGAACACGATTCTGTAGCGGCTTAAAGTGCCTAAGTTTGGCATGCTAAAAGCCAGCAGTACGCCCATAACCACTATATAAAACAGAGCTGCCAGTAGTAAGTGCCAATCCTGGCCTGGTTTTATCCTTTTATGGATTGCATCTTTACAGGCAAGGAGCAGCAAGAGGAGGAGAAAAGTATTTTCTGCGGCAGCCACCAGGGTTAAGGGGTTATATACTTCCCAGATAAAGGGCTTTAGCAGTATACCAAAGAAAGCGAGCGGGGCGTGCAGCGCGAAACTTAAGTAGGTTGGCTCTAAGGCAGGCAAATAAATTCCCGGCTTCCCTTCCGGAACGACACTGTATTTCAGGTAATTCTCGTAAACCGATACTGGCAACTGGCTGAAATTTAAGTTATAGTTAAGCTGAGAAGCGATTAACACAACACCTGCGAACAGCAAAACGCCCATACCTGACTTCAGATAAATATTTAATCTGCCCACAGTTTCTGATTTGCATAGAATTCTTAAAATGAAAGCCAGAAGCAGAAATGCGACTACGGCTATTGCTACAAAATATTTTACATACCACATCACCAGAGCCCCGCTTAGCGCCAGTATAAAATACTTTATTCTGTGTTGCAGGTTCTGCGGCCGGTACAGCTCCAGAAAGCCGCCTACGCACAATCCCATACCACCCATAATAAAACTTTCTTTTAGAACACCGGATGACCAGAATACCACCGAAGGGAAAAACAGAAATGCCAGAACCGCTGCCTCTGTTGTACCAGAGAAATGTGTACTGAGCTTATTCACCAGAAACCACATGCCACCGAAACTAAACAAAGAGAGATATAGTGTACTGAAAAAATAATTTCCTCCGGTTAATGCCAGCGGGATGCTTACCAGCTTTACCGTGTTCCAGGCACTGCTATAATAAGGTACCTGCACACCTGCCAGTGGGCTCTGCTGCGGCACAGTATCTAAGAACAGATACTCCAGGTACGCCTGTAGCCCGTACTTATCTAAGAGAGCGGCTCCCCAAAGTCCTCTTCTATTGTACAGGAGCGTATCTCCTTCTTTGTAATAATAAAAGTATAGCACGCCTAACAGCAACCCTGCCACCAGTTTAAGTAGCAGCGCCGGATAAAAATAAGGTTTCAGATGTGTTGGCCGGCATAGCCTATGCAGGTATAGCACAAGTGCAGAAAGCAAGACAACATTTAGGAAGAAAAGAATCAGCTGGCTCACGCAGTAGCAGGACTTTGTTTCAGTATCTTATGCCCGATGGCACAACGAAGGCAGTGCAACGGCTGGCAGTACCGCTGAAACAGCCCAATGGCCGCCTGGTTGTCTGCTGCCGAAACCGCTTTCCAGCCCAGTTCCTCGTACTGCCGCGTAATTCTGTTCGATGCTTCTTTCACCTTCTCCAGCAAGTATACGGCTTTCTCCAGATATGCTCGTTCCTGTGTGTACTGGGCATAGGCTGCCAGCAACGGAACAGCCACATTGATGATGAGGTTATGCACGCTGCTTTTGCCGATGGACGTATGTTCGGAGGCTGTTTCGCGGCCAATCATGTAGTGCTGCTGCCAGTACGCCGACACCGGCTGCATAAACAGCCCTTCGTACGCCTTCACATCCTTCGCCTCTATCAGCCTGGAAAACAACTGCTGATGCGCTGCCAGCACCGCTGCCAGCTGGGCCAGCCGCACCGTCGGGAAGTTGGCAGGGCGCAGGCGCAGAAAGTTCCAGTGCTGCCGCTCCAGGCCGGGCTGCAGCTGGTGCTTGTGGCGCAGAAAGCTGAATTCCTTTACAAGGTTACGGGGATACTCCTCCTCCGGCACCTCCTGCTCCAGGAAACCTGCCTGGCCATACAACAGGGCCTCTACCTGGAACAGTGACTGGCGGTGTTTTCGCACTACTGCCAGGGGCAGTTCCCGGGCCAGCCGCTCAAATGGCACCTGGTTAATCTTAAAGCCGAAGCCTTTGCACAACAGTTCGTAAGCCGTTTGCTCCCAGTCGCTGCCGTTTTGCGTCAGGTTCTGCAGGATGGAGGCTCCCTTCTGCTCCAGGCGCTCCACCAGGGTGCGCTCCATCATGGCTGTTTTGGTAATTTCGGGTACAGATGGCCAGAAGGCGGCACAGGGAATGGTGCTCCCAGATTTTTGCAGCTGCTGGTAAGTTTGCAGCATCCCGGGCTTTACCCTGTTTTTCAGTTCCAGCAAGGGCACCAGGGTGCCATCACGGCGGTGCACGGGTTTATCGGCCTCCCACACCACATGCAGCACTACCTGGTCATAACGCGGGTCTTCCTGGTGCTGGTGGCGGTGCCAGTCTGAGGCCCTGACATGGATTTCGGCGCTGCCAGACCACTCCACTTCCCCCACCCGCAGGCGTGCCTCCAGAAAATCGGGGCCGGCATCGGAGTTCGCAAAGCCCACCCGCAGCACCTGCAGCGGCTCGCCTGCCGCCGTACTAAGCGCCGATTTATCAAAATACTGGTACTGCCAGAGGTAAGCCAGAAAATCTTCTTTCATGCTGTAAGCGGTGCAAGTTCTATAGGTAATAATACAGCAAAAGACGGAGAAGTGAAAACGGAAGTGCTGGTGGCGGAGATGTTTTTTATTCCTTTAGAAAGAGAATGCATAGAGTATTGCTTACTCTACCCTTGCCCTTATCCACTCTGTTATGCTCTCTGTAGAAAGCTCACCTTTGGCGATGGCTATCACAAAGTCATATTTTTCGTCCTGATGAGCCACAATATCCTGATTGGCTTGCAGCAGAATGAGTCTCATTAATACATAGCCAGTTCTCTTGTTACCATCAACAAAGGGATGGTTCAAAAGAATGCTTTCAATGATGGCGGCTGCTTTTTCGATGGGAGTCGGATACAGTTCTACTGTATCAAAAGTTGCATAGGGCCTCTTAAGGGCAGCATCTAAAGCACCAAAGTCTCTGATGCCTTTTGCACCTCCAAACTCATCAATAAGAAGATTATGTATTAGCTCAACCTCTTTAACAGTGATCATTGAGCAAGCCTTTTCAACAATTCTCTATCTTCTTCTAATATCTTTTTAAGGTGCTGGTTTGCATTAATCTGGCTTTTGTTCTTTACCTGCATTTCTTTCAAATAAAGAAGTATAGTATCAAGCTGATCCTCAGGCACCTGATCTATAACCTTTTGAATTTCTCTCTTTATCTCTTCAGCTTCCATTTTCATATTCCTTACAATTTAAATAAACGGGACAAAATCATGACTAGTTCACTCTAAAGTCTATAACGAAACATAACCGGATTAGACAAGAGACCCCACCCCTACAGAAACTTCTCCAGGTACTGTGCCATTTCCTGTTGCACTTCCAGGGCGGCTGCGCGGGCTTTGTCGGCAAAGTCGCGGCCGGAGGAGGCGTAGATAATGGCGCGGGTGGAGTTCACCAGCAGCCCGCATTGCTTGTTCATACCCAGGCGCGAAATGTCTTCCAGGCTGCCGCCCTGCGCACCCACTCCCGGCACCAGCAGGAAACTATCGGGCACGATGGTTCGCACGCGCTCCACAAAGTCGGCACGCGTGGCACCTACCACATACATCATCTGGTCGGGCGTGGCCCAGGTAGCGCTCGTTTTCAGCACCTGCTCAAACAGGTATTCTGGCTCCCCGTCTTTCAGCGTCAGCAGCTGGAAATCCTGGCTGCCGGGGTTGGAGGTCAGGGCAAGCAGGATCACCCATTTCCCTTCCTTCCGCAGAAAAGGTTTTACAGAATCGGAGCCCATATACGGCGCTACCGTGATGGAGTCGAATGACATGGTATCGAAGAAGGCGCGGGCGTAGAGCTCGGAGGTGTTCCCGATGTCGCCACGCTTGGCATCGGCAATGGTGAAGATGTTCTGCGGGATGTGCTGCAGCGTTTTGGCCAGACTCACCCACCCGGCCGGTCCCTGCGCTTCATAAAAGGCAATGTTGGGCTTATAGGCTACACACAGATCGGCGGTAGCCTCAATTATCTGGCGGTTAAACTCAAAAACAGGATCTTCTGCGTCGAGCAGGTGCTCGGGCAACTTCTCGGGGTCGGTGTCCAGGCCTACGCACAAGTACGATTTCTTCTGGAGGATCTGTTCAAATAGCTGGGCTCTCGTCATGGGCTGAAAAAGGTTGTTGAGGAGTGGCAAAGCTACGTTTTTCGGGGCGTGCTAAAAAGTTTTAACGGCAGAAGCTTTGCCGGCACCAGCTGTTTTTTTCTGATCTCATGCCACCTCCAGCCCACCACCACGCTTCTTCATGAACCAGCCACGAAGGCATGGCCAATTCAAAAATAAGAAATTAGAAATTATGGCAGATGTGCTCTCTGGCTGTTTTACAAGCATCAGATCTTTCTAAAAATCAAATTGGAGGAGCACTCGTGTCAGCAATTATTTGAATAAAAATGGACCTCCGGAGGAAAACGGCTGCTCCTGCTGAACAACCATACATCTGTACTGAAGTAAAAAGCGGCAGGCTGCCCTAACCGGGACAACCTGCCGCTTTTGTTGAGTAATGGCCGGATAGTATTATCTCAGGTCCACTACGGTTACTCCTTTATGCTTGGCTCTGTTAAAGGTGAATGCGTCGGTGGCCAGGCTAGGGTTTGCCTGAAAGTTTAAGATGGCGTAGGTATAGCGGTTGCCGTTGTTGCGGAACATTTGCCATTTCTTCAGGGTATTGTCTTTCTGATTGATGAAGAGTCTCACCTTGAAGATGGGGTTGCTCCTATCTTCCGGGGCCAGTTCAATTACGTCGTACTTTTGGTTTCCTTCGGTTTCGGTGCCGGCGTACGCGTATTTGTAGCCTTTCTTATACATCTCGAAAATCTTGCCCGGCGACATGGCTTCTGCCTCCGCATCGGTTTCTGTGATGGTTACCTCGTTCACATCCTGCAGGTAGGTCCACATGACCTTGCCATCGTTGATAATTTCCTGGCCGCTTATGCTAAGGTGATATTTGGGCCCGCTCACCAGAATGTCGCCTTCCATGGTTTCTTTTACCTTGGAGGAAGGATTCTCCATCGTCTGCGCAAAGGTCGCTTTAAAGGCCTTCATGCTCTTGTACTTGGCACTCATCTGGTTCAGGATCTTGCCAGCCTGGGGGTCCTGCTGCGCACTTGCCAGATTCACGAATGTCAACACCATCAGCAGAACAGATAATAATTTTCTCATGTCGGTAATTTCGGTTTTGTTACTTACCCCATCGTATTCAATAACTGTTCCAAACTGTATTCGTCCGTAATTAAAACTTCGCGGGCTTTGCTGCCTTCAAACGGACCTACTATGCCGGCCGACTCCAACTGATCGATCAGGCGACCAGCGCGGTTGTAGCCCAGCTTAAGGCGGCGCTGCAAGAGCGAGGTGCTGCCCTGCTGGTGCTGCACAATAATACGGGCTGCCTCCTCAAACATCGGGTCGCGCTGCGACGGATCAAAATCTGTTTTCTCAGTGCCACTTTCGTCGCCTACAAACTCTGGCAACAGGTAGGCATCGTTGTAGCCCTGCTGGTTTCCGATAAAGTCGCAGATGCGGTCCACTTCAGGTGTATCCACAAAAGCACACTGAATACGCACCATATCCGACCCGATAGAGAAGAGCATATCGCCCTGGCCTATCAGCTGGTCAGCCCCACCGGCATCCAGAATGGTGCGGGAGTCTATTTTGGAAGTTACTTTAAAAGAGATACGCGCCGGGAAGTTGGCTTTGATAATACCCGTGATCACGTTCACCGACGGTCGCTGCGTGGCCACCACCAAGTGAATGCCAATGGCACGGGCCAGCTGGGCGAGACGGGCAATCGGTGTTTCCACTTCTTTACCGGCCGTCATCATCAGGTCGGCTAACTCGTCTATCACCAGCACGATGAACGGCATAAATTTGTGTCCCTTTTTGGGATTCAGCTTTCGCTCCACAAATTTGCGGTTGTACTCCTTCAGGTTACGGCAGCCGGCATCTTTGAGCAGGTCGTAGCGCTGGTCCATCTCCATACAGAGCGAGTTGAGCGTGTTTACCACCTTTTTGGTGTCGGTGATAATGGCTTCTTCACTATCGGGGAGTTTGGCCAGGAAGTGGCGCTCGATCTTGTTAAAGAGCGAGAGCTCCACCTTTTTAGGGTCTACGAGTACAAACTTGAGCTGCGAGGGGTGGCGCTTATAGAGCAAAGAGGTGAGGATGGCGTTCAGCCCGACAGACTTACCCTGCCCGGTGGCACCCGCCATAAGCAGGTGTGGCATTTTGGCCAGATCGGTAATAAACACCTCGTTGGTAATGGTCCGGCCAAAGGCGATCGGCAGGTCCATGTCGCTTTTCATGAACTTCTCGGTAGAGAGAATGGATTTGATCGAGACCATCTCCTTCTTGGTATTCGGCACTTCAATACCGATGGTACCTTTGCCCGGAATTGGCGCGATAATACGGATGCCCAGGGCAGCGAGGCTTAGGGCGATATCATCTTCCAGGTTCTTGATCTTAGAGATCCGCACACCCGCATCCGGCACAATTTCATAGAGGGTAACCGTTGGGCCGATGGTGGCTTTGATGCTGGCAATGCCGATGTTGTAGTTGCCCAGCGTCTCCACAATCTTGTCGGAGTTGGCTTTCAGTTCCTCGCTAGTTACCTGTATTTTGTTGGCGCCGTAGTCGTTGAGCAGGTCAATGGTCGGGTACTGGTAGCGGGCCAGGTCCAGCGTTGGGTCGTAGTTCTCCATCTCCACTCCCATGGCTTCTTCCGGCATTTCATCTATTTCCAGGTCTATCGGTTCTGGCTCAGGCTTTTTAAAAGGCTCTATTTCTTCTTCCGGCTCCTCAGGAAGCGGAGAATTAATCTCCAGTTCCAGCGTAGGCGGCAGATTTGGTTTGGCCGGTGGGCGCGGCTCCGCCTTCAGGGTGCTCAGCTCTATTTCCAGAGCCCGGTTTATGGCTTCTTCCTCAGCCTCATCCAGGTCCTCTTCTTCCTCATACTCCTCGTCGAGGTAGGCATCATCTTCCTCCAGCACCTCCTCTTCCTCCGGCTCTTCTTCCTCTTCCAGCGAGGCAGCCGGGTTAGCATAGTGGTTTACGCCGCGTGTTTTAGCATTTATCACCTCGCCCAGCGAGGAAGAATTGCCTCTGTCAACCTCTACCTTATCGGTATCGGACATTAACAACTTGCTCCAGTTGATGCTGGTGATGTTGAAGAAGAAGATCAGGAAGGCCACCAGCAGAAAAGCCAGCAAAGGGCCAGTGCCCCAGTTAATGAGGCTGGTAAGCCAGATGGCAGACTCTACCCCAATGCCTCCGGCCAGAAAACCCAGCTGATCGACTTTGTCTGTTACCAGCACGGTGTACCCCATAGCCAGGCTGAGCCACAGCATCGAAAAACAGCAGAAATTAAGCACGTGCGACAGAGAGAGTGTGAGCCGCCTGAACACGATGCGGCAACCGGTAATAAAGGTAATCGGGATGATAAAAAAAGCGCCGATGCCCAGCCACTCATAAATGAACAGGTGCGACACATAGGCGCCGAACAACCCGAGCCAGTTCTCCGCCTCCTGCCCCGACTGCTTCAGGGTGGTGCCGTTTACCGACTCCACCACGCTCTGATCGGCCTGGCCTGTGAACAGGTAAGAGACAAAAGCTATAGTTAGAAAAAAGGAAATAAGCAGGAAAAAGAAGCCTACAAACAGCTTTAGCCGCTTATCTTTCAGAAAGGCAAACTCAAAACGGGGCAGCGCGATTCTGGGCAGTTTAAACGAGAACTTCTTCTTCTCCTTCTTTGGTTTTGCGCCTGCAGGTGTATTTGCTTTACGTGGTTCGTTGCGTCCTCGTACCTCATTTCTTGCCCGCCCTGCGTTCACCGCATCGTTTCTGTAAGTGTTCTTTGCCATACCCTCTACAAGTTAAGATTTCAAATTTACAATTTTTCAGGTGAAACCGTTCAGCAAAAAGGGCGCGTTTCCAAAATTTATCCGGCCAGCAATTTCCTGTTGATCTGGCTGATGAGGGCAGGGCCTTCGTAGATAAAGCCGGTATAGAGCTGCACCAGGTCGGCGCCGGCCTGCAGCTTTTCCAGCGCATCGTCGGCCGTCATAATGCCTCCTACGCCTATGAGTTTGATCTCAGCGGGCAGGTGCTGGCGCAGGTACCGTATTATTTCGGTTGAGCGTTTGGTAAGTGGTTTCCCGCTGAGGCCGCCTGCCCCCATCTCGTTTACGGTGGCACCTGGCATTGTAAGTCCTTCGCGGCTGATAGTGGTGTTAGTGGCAATAATACCGCTCAGTCTGGCCTCTATGGCTATTTCTATGATATCGTTGAGTTGAGACTCATTTAAATCTGGGGCAATTTTGAGCAGGATCGGCTTTGCTTTTGGCATTTTGCCGTTCTGCTCCTGCAGGGCCAGCAGCAGTTGCTTGAGGGGCTCCTTCTCCTGCAGGGCCCGCAGGTCCGGGGTGTTGGGCGAGCTCACGTTTACGGCAAAATAGTCTACCACGTCGTACAGCGCCTTAAAGCAGTAGAGGTAGTCGGAGGTGGCATCCTCGTTGGGCGTTACTTTGTTCTTGCCGATGTTGCCGCCCACAATCACCTTGCTCTTCCGGGTGCGCAGCCGTGCTGCGGCTTCCTCTACGCCGCCATTGTTAAAGCCCATCCGGTTGATGAGCGCCCCATCGGGTGGCAGCCTGAAAATACGGGGCTTCGGGTTACCCGGCTGTGGCTTGGGCGTAAGCGTGCCGATCTCGATAAAGCCAAAACCGAGGTTGGCAAACTCATCTATCAGCCGCGCATCCTTATCGAATCCTGCCGCCAAACCAACCGGGTTCGGAAATTTAATGCCGAACAGCTCCCGCTCCAGGCGCGGGTCCGTAACCTGAAACAGGCTGTTGCTGATAGTCTTGGAGAGCGGCAGCTTGTAGCCGGCTTTCAGGGCATCCACAATCAGGTAATGTACTTTTTCGGGATCTATTTTAAAAAGGAGCGGGCGAATAAGGGTTTTGTACACGGCAGCGTTGGGGGTTGGTTACAGGTAAGCAAAGATAGAAAGTCAGGGACAATAAGCACGACTTACCTCTAAGATTTTGTTCCTGTTTCCGGAAGGAGGAAACGAGCCGCAGCACCAGCAGCAGAAGTGCCTCCGGAGGGGGTTTTTGATCTGAATAATTGGGGTGAGGCGCTAATGGCTTCATGTGCTGATGTGCTAATAAACCAACTGCCAGGCAACATTTGAACTGAAAAGTCCGAAAGAGCTGAAGAACTGACCTTTGCTGGCTGCTGCTCCTGCCCCACACGAAGAGTAGCAGCAGGAGCAACAGAACCTCCGGAGGCCTGTTTTCATTCCAATAATTTAGCGCCTGGTGCCTGTGCCAGTTTTTTTCAAGAAAAACAATGTTCTTGCTTAATCACTTCCAGGAGGCCGGAGGCAGCAGAATAACCGGCACGAGCGGAGACGTTCGCGCCATCATAATTTTTGATTTCTAACTTGGCGAAGCCTTAATCATTGAAGTGGTACAGAAAGGTAATAACCCCTGTGTAGGCTGGCTTCTTACTGTCTTTTATCTCCAGCGTTACCTCTATCTGAGCTTTGGCGATGCCGCGCAGGTTTTTGAGGGAGAGCAGCTTGGCCTTTAAGCGCACCTGGCTGTCTACCAGCACGGGCTCTTTAAAGCGCAGGCTTTCTATCTCGTAGTTTACCTGCATCTTCAGGTTCTGGACGGCAATGATCTTGCCCCACAGGTAAGGCAGCAGCGATACCGTCAGGTAGCCGTGGGCGATGGTGCTCTTGAAGGGCGACTCAGTTTTGGCGCGTTCGGCATCCAGGTGTATCCACTGGTGATCCAGGGTAGCATCGGCAAACTGGTTTATCTGCTCCTGCGTGATGGTGTGGTAGTCCGACACGCCCAGCTCCGCGCCCTCGTGCTGCGCGAATTCCTCAAAATTACTGATAGTAAGCTTATTCATATATATAAATATTTTTATAAAAAAGAACCAATTCTGCAGCAGTAGCTCCTGCTGTTGCTACTGTGCATTAAATATACTCTATTTTGATACAATGGCAGGAAAAAATGCAAGGGCATCACCGTAAAGCAGTCGGAGCAATTTCAGCAGCTCAAGAACAATTCCTGCTGCTATAAAATGCTTCTGTTGTAGCAGGAAGCAGGCTGGCATAAATCTCCGTTTTGAGTTTGGCGAGGCGTCTCAACTCCTCGGGTGAAAATCTTTTATAACCTGCGTCAGGTAATCGCGGTCGAGGTGCGTGTAAATTTCGGTGGTGGTAATGGATTCGTGGCCCAGCATTTCCTGCACCGCCCGCAGGTCGGCGCCCCCCTCTATCAGGTGCGTGGCAAAGGAGTGCCGGAACGTATGCGGACTCACCTGCTTCTGAATGCCCGCCCTGGCGGCCAGGTCTTTTATAATCGTGAACACCATCACGCGCGTCAGTTTGGCACCCCGCCGGTTCAGGAACAGCACATCTTCGTGCCCTTTTTTAACCGTAAGGTGGCAGCGGATGCCTTCGCGGTAGAGCTTAATGTGTTTCAGGGCATCGCGCCCGATGGGCACGAGCCGCTCTTTGTCGCCCTTGCCAGCCACCTTCAGAAACCCCATGTCTTCGTAGAGGTTGCTCATCTTCAGGTCCAGCAGCTCAGACACCCGCAGACCGGAGCTGTAGAGTGTCTCGATCATGGCGCGGTTGCGGGTGCCCTCCGGGGTAGACAGGTCGATGGCGCTGAGCAGCTGCTCTATCTCATGAAAATCCAGCGTGTCGGGGAGCTTGCGGTTCAACTTCGGCGCTTCCACTGTTTCGGTGGGGTCGTGCGCCAGCATGTCTTCCATGATCAGGAACTTATAAAAAGCGCGTATGCCCGACAGGGTTCTGGCCTGGGAGTGCGGGGTCATGCCCAGTTCCGACACCCACTGCAAAAACTCCCGCACAATGGCGGGTGTCATCTGCTCCGGGCTCTCGTGGTAGCCCTTCAGCTGCATAAAGTCGGTCAGCTTCCGGATGTCGCGCATGTATGCCTCCACCGAGTTGCCGGCAAGCGACCTTTCGAGCTGCAGGTACTGTTCAAATTGTTTGATGCAGATGGGCCAGTTCATGTTTTAGATACCAGATTTCAGACGAAGTATTAACGGATTAGTGTAGAAGAGAAACAGGCTCGGTTACCAAATTATTCCAATCAAAAACGCCCTCCGGAGCCGCTACTACTGCTATTAGATGCCAGATGTTAGACGACAGTCATTTTGCCTGATTCAGAACACCAGGAAGTTAAACGCTATGAGCGAAAGTTGATAGCTTTCGTAACCTGCGCTGCCAATCCATCTTCAAATTTTCAACTCAGCCAGCCATTTAACAAATTAAAATTCCCTCCTTAAGGCAGGCCTATCAAAAACTTATCTCCGTTATGAAAAAGCAAAGATAGTTAATCTTACCTTTGCAGTTTAGAGCATTTTGCAATTCATGGCCTATAAGCCCCTAAACACCCGCATATGAAAATACTGATCCTGAACGGCCCCAACCTGAACCTGCTGGGTATCCGGGAGAAAAGCATTTACGGCACCCAGTCTTTTGAAGTGTATTTCGAGGAACTGAAACAGGCTTTCCCGGGCCTGGAGCTCTCTTACTTCCAGTCGAACCATGAGGGGGCGCTGCTTGACAAATTGCACGAAGTAGGATACAGTTACCAGGGCATTGTGCTCAATGCCGGTGCCTACACCCACACCTCCGTTGCCCTCTCCGATGCCATCAAGGCCATCGAGGCACCCGTCATAGAAGTGCACATATCAAATGTTTTTGCCCGCGAAGCGTTCCGTCATAAGAGTATGCTTGCTGCTTACTGCAAAGGCTGCATCAGCGGCTTCGGACTCGACAGCTACCGGCTTGCCCTGCAGTACTTTGAGCGCCTAAAGCCGAATAAGATTGGCTTCGGAGCCAAAACTTCGTAACAAAGCCTGTTAAGACTGCGTCTGATTAAGCTCTAAAGATAGACTAAACACGATATTTAAGAACACATTTTTATGCTCAATTTTTATCCTGGTCCATCCAAAGTGTATCCGGAAGTGCGCCAATACCTGACTGATGCGTACGACGAAGGATTCTTGGGAACTCCGCACCGCGGGGACCAGTTTGTGCAGCTTTCGCGGACGGTGGTGAGCCTTTTGAGGCAAAAAGTTAACATTCCGCAGGATTACCACATCTACTTTGCTTCCTCGGCCACCGAGTGCTGGGAAATTCTGGTCCAGAGCCTCACCACCAGCAAGAGCTCCCATATTTTTAACGGCTCTTTTGGGGAGAACTGGTTTAACTACGCCAAAAAGCTTCGTCCCAAAGCCGAAAGCTTCCGCTTCGACCTGAACGAACAGATGCCGGTGGAGGACCTGGCCATCTCGCCGGACACGGAGCTGATCTGCTTCACGCAGAGCGAAACTTCCAACGGCACCCACGTTTCGGCCACCCCCATCCTGAACCTGCAGAACCGCTTCCGCGACAAGCTGATTGCCGTAGATGCCACCTCGTCTATGGCCGGCCTGAACCTGAAGCTGATCAAAGCCGACATCTGGTTTGCCTCGGTGCAGAAATGCTTCGGCCTGCCTTCGGGCCTGGCCGTAATGGCCTGCTCGCCGCGCGTTATTTTCAGGGCGAAGCAGAAGAATGAGCGGGGCCATTACAACAGCCTGCTGGCCATGTACGAGAAAATGCTCAACTACCAGACCACCCACACCCCCAACGTGCTCAACATTTACCTGCTCAAGCGCCTGCTCGAGGAGCGCCCGCTGGTAAAGCAACTCGACGAGCACCTGACGGCCAGAGCCCAGGACCTGTATGCTTTTTTCAGCCAGTTCACCGAAATTGCACCTTTGGTGGAGAACGAAGAGGTGCGCTCCAAGACAGTGATCGCCCTGCAGGCAAACGAGCGGCTGGTGGATGAGATCAAGAAGAGAGCCCTGCAACTGGATATCCGGCTGGGCAATGGCTACGGACCCTGGCAACGCAACACGTTTCGCATTGCCAACTTCCCGGCCATTCAGGACGAGGAATACGAGGAGCTGAAACGCTTTTTCCTGCAGAACTACTCCTGGATTTAAGACGGCCCAGGCACATGAATTTCTGTGTTTCTTCTTAGCACCTGCGCTACTCAAAACGAACCGCTATGTTCAGTCTGAAAGAAATCGCCTCTGTTACGCTTACGCTTTTTGCGGTGATCGATATTCTGGGGTCTATCCCGATCATCATAGATCTGCGCAAGCGGGAAGGGCATATTGAGTCGGAGAAAGCCACCATTGTGTCGGCCATCCTGATGATCGCTTTTCTGTTTCTGGGGCAGTCTATCCTGCAGCTGTTCGGCATCGACTTTCAGTCGTTTGCCATGGCGGGCGCTATTGTTATTTTCCTGATCGGGCTGGAAATGACCCTGGGCAAGGACTTTTTCCACACCGACCCGAACACCAGAAGCGGCTCCATTGTACCCCTGGCCTTCCCGCTCATAGTAGGAGCCGGCACCATGACCACGCTGCTGTCGCTGCGGGCGGCCTACTCGCTCCCCAACGTGCTGGTCGGCATCGTCATCAACCTGATCTTCGTCTACATTGTTCTTAAATCATCGAGCTGGATAGAGCGGAAATTGGGCAAAGACGGAGCCAATGTGCTAAGGAAAGTCTTTGGCATTATCCTGCTGGCCATCGCCATTAAGCTCTTCAAAAGCAGCCTGACACTGGAGTTAAATTTTGAGTGAGTAAGTCTTTAATTTTATCACTCATTCTAATCTCAAACCTATGATCGAATTATTTACTGACGGAGCCTCGCGCGGAAATCCGGGCCCCGGAGGGTATGGCACGATTCTGCGCTGGAAGCAGCACGAAAAAGAGCTAACCGCCGGGTACCGCAAAACCACCAACAACCGCATGGAGCTGCTGGCCGTGATCGTGGGCCTGGAAGCAATAACCAAACCAGGCATTCCGGTCACCATTTACTCCGACTCTAAATATGTGGTAGATGCCGTAGAAAAGCGCTGGGTGTTTGGCTGGCAGAAAAAAGGGTTTTCTGGCAAAGCCAACGGCGATCTGTGGGCACGTTTCCTGCGGGTGTACGCCAAACACAACGTAAAATTCGTCTGGATAAGAGGCCACGCCGGCCACCCCGAAAACGAGCGCTGCGACGAACTGGCCGTAGCCAGTGCCCTCTCCCCCAACCTGCTCATCGACGAAGGCTTCGAGTCGGGACAGTTCAATTCGAAGTAATTTTGAATGAGGGAATTTCTAATTTTGAATGAATGATTGAGTAGATGAGCGAATAGATAAATGGAGCTAACAAATTATTGCTTCATGTACCCAACAGCAGGAGTAACAGAAGCAGCTTTTTATATAAGTAACTGCTGTTGTGCAGCAGCAGCAGCAGCAGGAGTTACAGAGCCTCCGGAAGGGCAAAATCATTCAAATAATTTAGTTTGGCACTAACCTCGCAGCGTGCGCAGCTCCTGCGAGTGTTTCGCTTCAGAGAACTGCTACTGTTTCCTTAGACGCTCGCAGGAGCTGCGCACGCTGCGAGGTCTTGGCCGCTGGTCTTTAACATCAGTAAAAAAGTAATTTTAACTCCATTCACTCAATCACTCATTCACTTAATCACTCATTCACTTATTCAAAATTACCCCATGCCCAACAGCTACTTTCAGTTTAAGCAATTCCGGGTGGAGCAGGAGCAGTGCGCCATGAAGGTGTGCACCGACTCCTGTGTGTTTGGCGCTTATGTGGAGGTGGCACAGGCGCAGCGGATACTCGACATCGGCACCGGCACCGGATTGCTGGCCCTGATGGTGGCACAGCGGTCTAAAGCAGAAATTGATGCCGTGGAAATAAACCCGGAGGCGCAGGTGCAGGCGGCGGAGAATTTCGGGGCAAGCCCCTGGGCAGACCGCCTGCACCTGCACCCGCACAGCCTGCAGGAGTTCGCAAAGGAGAACCAGCAGCCGTACGATGTTATTTTATCAAACCCGCCATTTTTCCTGAGTTCGCTTAAGTCGGGCAACAAAGCTAAGGATACCGCCAAACACACCGGTGACCTACTATTTGAAGACATTCTGGCCTTTGCAGCACAGCACCTTACTCCGGACGGCCAACTGCACCTGCTGCTGCCGCCAGCCGAAGCAAAACATTTTGAGCAGCTGGCAGCCGGTTTCGGCTTGTTCCGGGCGCATTCGCTGGAGGTCTTCACCCGCCTTGGAGGCAAGTGCATCCGCCATATTCAGACTTATACCAGAACAGCCACCCCTGCTCCCACTGCACAAACTTTTTATATCCGTGAGGCCGATGCAGTGACTTATTCGCTACAATTTATACAGCTGTTGCAGCCGTACTACCTTCTTTTCTGACAGGCAGCAAAAACCTCTGGAGGGCCTTTTTCATTCAAATAATTGCTGATTGTTAAGTGGTTGATTTTTGGATTTGAAGATTTGGAGATGTAAAAATTCGGAAATGAATTCTCCAGATTTTAAACAACAATCAACTCGCAACACATAACTTTTAACTTTAGAAGAGCCCTGTGTCTTTTGTCCATTTCAGCTGCAGCAGAGCCTCTGGGGGGGCTTTTTCATTCGAATAATCTGGTTGATCTGGAAAAGGAGAAACGGTTCCAGCGCCATTTTCATTCTTATCTTTTAAATTTCCGTAAAGTTAATCCCGTACTGCTTCAGTTCCGCCAGCACAGGCTCATACAGCTCCTGATCTACCGGAATTGCGACCCCGCGTTTTGTAATTTTCCCCTGCAGCAGCAACTTCGCCACGATGCCGATGGGCAGCCCCACTGTTTTGGCCATGGCCGTTTGCACCTCGTCCTCTCCCGTTACCACCAGCGAAGATGTTAATTCGTGCTGCTCCCCTGCCATCTCGTACACAAACTGGTGCTGCAGCACGATCATGTCTTTGTCGCCGGGGGCCAGACGCCACTTTTCCTTCAGAAGCTGCTCCAGCACCTGAGCCGGAGTGGCGTTCGGCAGCGCTATGGGTTTGTCCTCGAATAGCTCCAGCCAGGCCAACTTTTGCATTATTTCTCCATCTTCCGGTATGCCAAGGTACCAACTGAGGCGCTGCGGTAAACCTGCACCTGTGGCAGCGGCAGGAGGCAAAAACGATTCCAGGAAACTGCGGTTTGTCAGGTTAGTTGTATTGTCCAATTGGTAAGAGTCGTCTGTCATGCCGAGCTGCACGAACACATGCCAGGCGGCACAGTAACCTTCCCGGCGCAGGGTGCCGCGCAGCATGGTCGGGATGTCCTGCAGGTTGTAAAGTTTTCTGTAGCTAAGGGAGTCGCGGTTGGCATAGCCCTCAAAGGTACCGTAGCCTGCCACTTCTACTCTTTCGGTGCGCCGGAACAGCTGGTGGTATGGAATGTATTTGTATTCACCGTTCTGGATATAACGAGCAGTTCCCTGCCCGGCCAGCACCACGTTGCGCGGGTTCCAGGTAAACTTGTAGTGCCAGGGGTTGTTATCGCTTTCTGGCGCCACCAAACCACCGGTAAACGATTTAAACGACAGCAGTCTGCCGCCTTTCTGCCTGATCTGCTGCAGCGCCGCCATAGCCGACATGTGGTCTAACCCAGGGTCCAGGCCAGATTCCATCAGGATAAGCATGTTTTTCTGCAGCGCCTCCTCGTGCAGGCTTTGGATTTCGGGGCTTACGTAGGAGGCCGTGAGCAGGTGTTTGCCCTGCCGCAGGCATTCTTTGGCCACCACCTCATGAAATGCCGCAGGCAAAAGCGAGATCACCACATCGGCTTTGCCTACCTCTACTGCCAATTGCTCCGGCTGCTGCACCTCCAGCACCATGGCTCTGGCAAAGGGCAAGGGCGCCACAGTTGTTTGCAGGTGCTCTACCTGCACATCGCCGATGGTAATGGCCCAGCCCTCTGCAGGGGCATTTTCCAGTAAATAATTTATCAGCGCAGCGGCAGAGCGGCCTGCTCCCAGCAGCAGTATCTTTTTTGTCATAGCCTGTAAATTATATGGCACAAAACACGATGCAGCTTACAACCACCCCAACAGGGGTTGGTTATTCAGCGGATATTAACTTATATTTATAGCCCTTTTCTAATTTATATCCTATAATGGCAGGTGCGCTAAATATTACGATACATATTGATGTATTAGATTCAGCAGAAGAGCTGACCAGGGAGGAAAAGCAGGCTATGCAACTGGCTGAAGAAGCCGCCAACGATGCCTATGCGCCTTACTCCAACTTTTTTGTGGGCGCAGCCTTGCTTCTCGACAACGGCACCTTCTTTAAAGGCAGCAACCAGGAAAATGCAGCTTATCCGTCGGGCCTCTGTGCCGAGCGCACCGCCCTGTTTGCCATGAGCTCCCATTACCCGAAACAGAAGATAAAGCTAATAGCGGTGGCTGCCCGCCGGCAAAACGAGACCAGGTACCTGCCCGTAACACCCTGCGGCGCCTGCCGCCAGGTTATGTCAGAATACGAGTTTAAGCAGCAAATGGCCATTCCGGTGCTCCTGCACGGCCCCGATGGCAAATATTACCGCAGCCGCTCCATTCAGGACCTGCTGCCCCTGCAGTTCACCAAAGACAGCCTTTTGGAGTTTTGAATTTTGAATGAGTGATTGAGTGAATGTTTGGAAATTTAGAAAAAGAACAACTGCCTGGCCTGGTTGGAATTACCAATTCTGATCCGGGGAGATTATTCTAATCAAAATCCCCCTCCAGAGAACGCTGCTGCTGCTGCTATTCAACGGGTCTTGCTTGAATGTACTTACTATAGCTTCCTCAGCCAGTCTGCAGAAAGAGCAAAAGCAGCAGATTAAGAGTTTATTTCCATTTCATTCTCTCAATCTCTCATTCAAAACTCACTCAATCACTCATTCAAAATTCCTACTTCTCCCACATACCTGCCATTACTATCTCCAGCAGGTGGCGGTCGGGGTCGCGGAAGTAGAAGGAGAGGTAGCCCCTGCCCCAGTCATACTCCTGCTCTATGGCAATGCCCTGGTTTAACACTTTCTGTTTCCAGGGCTGATATTGCTCCTTCTCCACTTCAAAGGCCAGGTGCAGCTGCCCTGCGCCGAAGTGCGGCGGCAGTGTGCCTCCCTCCTTCGATGCAGCTGCAACAAAGCAGAGCAGTACAGAGGCACCGGCTCTGAAAAACACGTGCCTCCCTTTCACCTCCCCTATCACTCCGAACCCCAGTTTTTGATGGTAGAATTCTTTTGTCCGCTCCAGGTCATCTACGTACAGGCAGGTCTCTTTTATCTTCAGTATATCCATCTTATTTAATTCCGCTTGCTGTAATTTATCCGGTAATTGATCAGGTTCTCAGATTTTGATAAAAAAAATGGCACCGGCTTGCTTTCTGTGCGTAATACATTAGCCTTTATGCCTGTGCCGCCGTTGTACCATATACTATGAAACTTATGATTAAGATTTTTTTTGCTTTTATTACGATACTGGCTATCAGCTATTATTTTTTATGGGATCCGTTGGTGCAAAAGACCAGTGCCCCTGCAGGCTTAGAGAAGGTTTCGGCGCTACCCGGCGAAATTCCTGAGAGTTCGGGCATAGAGGTGCTGCCAAAAAGTGCCGGTTACCTGACGCACAACGATGCCGGCAACAAACCGAACCTCTACCAGCTCGACAAAAACGGGAAGCTTGTAAAAACTATAAAGCTCAGCCTACCCAATGTCGATTGGGAAGATCTTGCCCGAGATGATGAGGGGAATATTTATATAGCGGATACCGGCAACAATAAAAACAAGCGCAAAGAGCTGGCCATTTATAAAGTAAACCCAAAAGACTACAGCAAACCAGAAGCAATCCGCTTCAGCTACGAAGACCAGAAGGATTTTCCGCCATCAAAAAAAGAAATGAACTTTGATTGCGAGGCCGTATTCTGGCATGCAGGCAACCTTTACCTCATCTCAAAAGACCGCGGCATGAAAGAAACAGCCAAAATTTACCGCTTGTCGGATAAGCCGGGGCAGCAGCAGGCAAAGCTTATTGGCAGCCATAAAATAAGAGCTGGCATTACGGGGGCCGATATCAGCCCGAACGGAGATAAGGTTGTGCTGCTAAGCGTAGGCAGGCTACATATTTTCAGTAATGTAAAAAGTCCGGGAAAATTCTATGAGGGCCAGTACCGGGAGGTTAAACTAACCGGGGCAGGCCAGACAGAAGGCGTAGCTTTTATTAATCCTGAATCGCTCGTTATTACCAGCGAGGGCGGAAATTTGTACAGGTATTCTCTGAATTAAGCCTTTCCCGAATTTTCAAAGGCGTCTTTCCTTTTGGGTATTAATGCTACAATAAGCAGACCATCCAGATGTCAGCCATCTGGATGCATTATTTAGATTATGCTAAAAAAGCAGCGGGGCCGGCACTTAGTGCCGGCCCCGCTGCTTTTTTAGATAACCACAAAGATTGCTGCTCCAGCGCCCGCCCAGATTACCGGCTGCTCAGATGTGGCGTTTCCAGTCTTTTGCCGTCAGGGAGCACGGGTGTAGGCTTTTGCCATACCCTTATCAGGATAATGATACCGGCCACAATAAGCGGGATACTCAGGATCTGCCCCATGTTCAGGGCTAAGGTGTCTTCAAAATCTACCTGGTTTTCTTTCAGGAACTCCACCAGGAACCGGAAACTGAACAGGGCTGTTACGAAGATGCCAAACAGCAGGCCTTTTGGCAGGCGACTCCTGTATTTGCTCCAAAGCCAGTAGAGCAGCACAAACAGCAGAAAAACTGACAAGGACTCATACAACTGCGTGGGGTGCCTTGGGTCGGCAGAGGCACGAACGCCGTTTATCACCTCGTTGTTGCGCTCGAACAGGAAAGCCCATGGCACGTCTGTTGGCCTGCCGATAATCTCGGAGTTCATCAGGTTGCCGAGACGTATCAGGGCACCACCCAGCGCCACCACTATCACGATCCGGTCCAGCACCCACATGTAATCGAGCTTCTGCTTGCGGCTAAAAAACCACAGGGCCAGCAATATGCCAATGGTAGCCCCATGGCTAGCCAACCCACCTTCCCAGATCATCAGTATCTTGATCGGGTTGCTCAGGTAATAAGCAGGGTCGTAAAACAAGGTATGCCCCAGCCGGGCTCCTATTACGGTACCGATGATCATATACAGGGTGATCACGTCCACATCGCCTTCGGTGCGGCCTTCGGCTACGTAAATTTTAGTGAGAATGCGCTGCCCGATTACAAAGCCCAGGGCAAACAGCAGGCCGTACCAACGGATAGAAAGCGGGCCGATAGAAAAGATCTCTGGATCAACATTCCAGGTAATATAGTTCAGTATGCTCATATAGCGGAGGATAGACCTGCCAAAGTTACAATAAATCGGAAAGGGAAAAAATTTGTATTGCCACTACTGCTGCAGCCAGGGATAACACAAAGTGGTGCTCCCTTTTATAAGCCAAAAACGCGGCACCTGCTGCTATAGTACAGCAAGCGTCGCGTTTTCACCTGGAATGGGCAACTAAATGGCTACAGCATGTATGGTAGAGCAATTATTTGAACGAAAATGCCCCTCCAGAGACGCACACTGCTGCTGCTGCCCCGGCAGTTTCTCATTCAGCTAAAGCCACTAATACTTAAGCTGCTGCAGCTCATCGCGGTAGCCGCCGCTCAGGATCGGGAAGCGGAGCCAGCTGCGCGGGTCGAGGTTGTAATCGTCGAGGTGGAAGGCTGGGGCGTAGCGTTCGCGTTTCCACTGGTTGCGGGTCCAGAGGCTGTAGAACTTTTGGATGTACCCGTTCGCTGTTTCCGGTGCCAGGCCATCGGCTATCAGCTTATCCAGCACCTGCTGCGGCGATTGCCGGTCGTAAAAGGCGAGCCGCTCGATCTGGTTCAGAATTTCGTATGGCATCAGGTCCTTCTCGTCGGTCTGGGCTTCTTCGGCTGGTCGGAGTTCGGCGGTAGGCTGCAGCTTGTTTACATACTGCAGGCCTTCATAACCCAGCTCCGTCTGCATCCAGATGAGCACCTGGCGCAGAAAAGCCTTGTCGATACCGGCAATCGGAGAAATGCTGCCTGCCGTGTCGCCATCCATGGTAGCATACCCTACAGCGGCCTCACTCCTGTTGGAGGTAGCCATGAGCAGGGCGTTTTTAATGTTGGCCAGCATCCAGATAGCAGGGGCACGAACCCGGGCCTGTATGTTCTGAAGCGTGATATCGTCCTGCTCCCAGGTTAGTGGCCGCTCAATGGCATCTTCTATTTTACCGATATAACCCTGCACCTCTTCGTCGATGGTCCAGTTATGAAACACGGCCCCAATAGAGGCGGCCAGTTCTTTGGCGGAGTTAAAGGTATCGTCGGAGGAATTTACCGTGCCCTGGTAGGCGCAGGTGAGTAAATGCCCCACCAGCTCTTTGCGGGCCTGCTCCTCCGGCATAGATTCGAAATGGGCTAGCTCCTGCATGCCAAACATGCGGGTTTTAGCCACAAATACCAGCACGCCTAAACTCTCGATACCCCTGCGAACCATCTCAGCCACTGCCACGGCACATAAAGAGGAGTCGGCCCCGCCGCTAAGCGACAGCACAAAGCCCCTGCTGCGGCTCTTGCGCATATAGTCGAACAGCCCCAGCGACAGAGCGGCAATTACCTCTTTGTTCTCGTCGATGGGAGGAAGATAATCGATGGTTTCGGCAATTTCCGGGTCTTGGCCAAAGCAGACTTCTGCAAACTCCAGGTCTACATCTTTAAAGCAGAGCAGCTCGTTGCGCCGTATCAGTTTACCGTTCTGGGCGATCAGCACCTCTCCGTCGAAGATCATGCGGCCTGCTTCGTTGCCGAGCAGGTTGGCGTACAGGTAGGCGCATTGGTATTTTTTGGAGGCCTCTACCACCAGGCGATGCCGCAGGTCGGTTTTGCTTAAGGCAAAGTGGCTGGCGCTGGGGTTCAGGATCAGTTGTACCCCTTTGGGCATGTGCCGCTCTGCTGGTCGGTCGGGTCGCCAGGCGTCTTCACAAATCTCAAAAGCGTACTTCACACCCTGCTCTTCATAAATAATATCGCCGATAGGGTAGCGCTGGCCCAGCATCTCGAACTCATCTACCTGGTTGGCAGGCCAGGGCGTAAACCAGCGGGGCTCATAATGCACCCCGTCTCTGGCCAGGAACTGTTTGGCTGTGAAACCAACAATCTGCTTGTTCTTTATAACGCAGGCGGTATTGTACACATCGCGCTTATGAATAACATGCAGGCCCAGGCACACTGTTAATCCGTCGCACCATTCCTTCACCTCCAGCAGTTTCTCAAACGTCTTGTCGGCTAGCCAGGGGCTCAGAAAAAGATCTTCGCAGCCGTAGCCGGTAATGCAGAGTTCGGGCAGCAGCAGGATGTGCGCCTGATGTGCCTTCGCCTCATCGATGGCATTTTTTATGTTCAGGAGGTTCGCCTCCCAGTCTAGCGGTGTCTGGTTGAGCGCGGCTCCTGCCAGTATAAGTCTTATATCTTCCATATCGGGTTTTCTAACGCAACTACGCCTAAGCAAGTTAAGCGATGCTCTTAAAAAAACAGACAATTCAGGATGCTAATTTTCTGATTTGGTGATTTGAAGGTGGGGAGATTTGAAGATGAATGGCCTGTGCTGACATTAATAAAAACGCTGGGCGTAGTTTCGGACCGCGCACTGTGACGCAACATGTACGCCTTGCCAATTTTCCTTAATTATTTCTGGCATCATAGTTTTTCGCTGCTCTGGCAACGAGGTTAGTCACAGCCTAACCCACATAAAAAGAGCGTAGTCGGAAACTACGCCCAGCACGGAGAAAAAATCCTGTGTCTTATGTCCTGCGTCCTGTGTACTGAAAGATCCTCCGGAGGGGCATTTTCATTAGAATAATTCAAAATCAGGTTAATTCGGGAAATCCTTCTGATCAAGGTTCAGACAATGGCAGGAAGGCATAGAAGGCCTGGCACCTCCTTACGTAATATTGAGTAAGGCCAGCGATTTCTCGGCTGCCGCCTGATCGGCCTTCTTCTTGGAGAGGCCTACGCCAATGGCAATGGGTTTGCCATCAATAGACACTTCGCAGGTAAACTCGGTAGTATTTCCCTGCTGCTTCCGCTTCACGATCTCGAACTTTATCTCCATGTTCTGGCTCTGAGCCCACTCGATGAGCTTGCTCTTGAAGTTCGATATGGTATTTACCAACTGGTGCAGGTCCACATGCGGCTTTATGAGCTTGCCCAGGATAAAAAGGCGCGTCCGGTCATAGCCCTTATCCAGGTAGATAGCCCCCACCAGGGCCTCCAGGGCATTGCCGTTCACTGATTTATGGCGAGGTCCCTGTCCTGCCACATCTACTTTCACGAGCAGGTTCAGGCCTATTTTCAAAGCCATCTGGTTCAGCGACTCACGGTTCACGATGCGTGAGCGGATCTCTGTCAGGAAGCCTTCGTCTTCGTAGGGGAATTTTTTGAATAGCAGCTCTGCCACCACCGCGCCCAGTATAGCATCTCCCAAAAACTCCAGACGCTCGTTGGTATCGTGCTTGCTGCCAGCTGCCTGGCGGGCATACGAGGTATGGGTAAGGGCCAGCTTATACAGGCGCATGTTGTCCGGTGTTGTGCCTATTATGCCGGCAACAGCGCGCACCAGGTCTTTATCCTTAGTAAAAATACGTTGATAAAAGCGCCGTACCGGTTTAATAGGACCAAACACTAATCGTTCAGTTGACGGAATAAAACAGATGTATTGTGTCCACCAAATCCGAAGGTGTTGCTAAGCGCTACCTTCACTTCACGTTTCTGCGACTTGTTGAACGTAAAGTTCAGGCCCGGATCGAAGCTTTCGTCGTCTGTAAAATGATTGATGGTAGGCGGCACCTCCTGATGCTGGATCGCCAGGATAGAGGCAATGGCCTCTATTGCTCCTGCTGCCCCCAGTAAGTGGCCTGTCATAGACTTGGTAGAGCTGATGTTGAGTTTGTAGGCATGCTCCCCAAACACCGTCTGGATAGCCTTTACCTCGCTCACATCGCCTAGTGGTGTGGATGTGCCGTGCACGTTGATATAATCGACCTCTTCGGGTTTGATGTTGGCATCGCGCAGTACATTCTGCATCACGTTCAGGGCTCCTAAGCCCTCGGGGTGTGGTGCTGTAATGTGGTAGGCGTCTGCCGACATGCCGCCACCGATGATCTCGGCATAAATTTTGGCGCCACGTTTTTTGGCATGCTCGTATTCCTCCAGAATCAGGGCTCCGGCACCTTCACCCAGCACAAAGCCGTCACGGTCTTTGTCGAAAGGGCGCGATGCGGTTTCCGGGGAATCGTTACGCTCCGAAAGGGCTTTCAGGGCGTTAAAACCACCTATACCAGCTTCTGTAACGGCCGCCTCAGAACCTCCGCTCACGATCACATCTGCCATACCCAGGCGGATATAGTTAAAGGAGTCGATGAGGGCGTTGGTGGCTGAGGCACAGGCAGAGACTGTAGAAAAGTTCGGACCGCGAAAACCATACTTGATAGAAATATGGCCGGCGCTGATATCGACAATCATTTTCGGGATGAAGAACGGGTTAAAGCGGGGGGTCCCATCGCCATGGGCGAAGTTCACGCACTCTTCCTGAAAAGTGCGCAGCCCGCCAATGCCGGAGCCCCAGATTACGCCAACCCGATCCGGGGAGTAAGTGCCTTCCACGAGGTTGGCATCTTTTACAGCTTCATCAGCCACAACCATTGCGAATTGCGAAAAGAGGTCCATTTTGCGGGCCTCTTTGCGGTCGAAGTAGTTCTCTGGCACGTATCCCTTCACTTCACACGCAAACTGCGTCTTGAATTTACCGGCATCGAAACGTGTAGTAGGCGCAGCTCCACTCACGCCATTGGATAAGCCGTTCCAGTATTCTGCAACAGTGTTCCCAATTGGCGTGAGTGCGCCTAGCCCAGTAACTACAACTCTCTTAAGCTCCATAAGCTGTTAGTAGAGGATAGATAGTAGAAATTTAACTAATAATAGAGTGATGATAGGGGGTACTATTTTGCGTGTTCCTCCAGGTAGCTTACAGCTTGCCCTACGGTTGCAATATTTTCAGCCTGATCATCTGGAATAGATACGTTGAATTCTTTTTCGAATTCCATGATAAGCTCAACAGTATCTAATGAATCAGCACCAAGATCGTTTGTGAAGCTTGCTTCCGGGGTTACTTCTGATTCTTCAACACCAAGCTTATCAATGATGATAGCCTTTACTTTTTCTGCGATTTCCGACATTTTTTCTTATAGTTAATTAAAACACAGTGCAAAGAAATATATTTCAGCAGACAATATCAAAAAAAATTACGGCATTCGTGCCTTTTGAAAAGTTTTATGCCTTATATGTAGTTTTACGGACTAAGAATCTTATTTTTGGTGTTATTCGGAAATTGCAGTAAAAAACGACGGCCTGCCAGGTTTCGCCGCCATGTTATAAAGCTTTTTTGTGTAGCTTTAACGTGTAAGCAAAATAAACCCGGCCACAAAATAAGTTGGCTTCTGCTAGCACAATTATGTAAACAAAAGTACTTTTGCAAGGCAGGGCAGGCAAGAGGCAAACATCTGATTAACAATTACAAATGTGAAGATGATCGCATGGACAAACATTCTCCGGGCAGTTAAACAAGAGGCAGCGCTTTATGCCAGGCACCCGCCCTTCTATTTACATTACGCTACAGAACACCACAACACTGCCTGCCGGAGGTGCACTGTAAGCCAGCTCTGTTGAGATTGCTCTCGATAAGCGTTCGGACCGGGCAACTTAACCTTCAAAAATAATTTTACTCAAAAATCGAATTCAAGAAAAATCTGATCTTCTAATATGGAATTTTTTAACAAAACAAAAGTACTGGCCACCGTTGGCCCTGCCAGCAATAGCTATGAGCGTCTTCAGGCATTGGTGAAAGAAGGTGTTGATGCCTTCCGTCTTAACTTTTCTCATGGTGCCCACGAAGAGCACCTGGAGGTCATCAACTTTGTGCGCGAGGTTAACCGGGAGCTGAACACCAACGTGAGCCTGGTGCAGGACCTGCAGGGCCCTAAAATACGCCTGGGCGACGTAGAAAACGGTGGCATTGAAATAGAAGAAGGCCAGATCATAAAGCTTGTTTGCGATGGCTCTCTTACCGTACACGGAAGGCTCTCTACTATATATACAGAATTGGCTAAGGACGTAAAACCAGGCGATGCCATTCTGCTCGACGACGGCAAGCTGGAACTCAAGGTGATCTCTACGGACAATGACCTGGAGGTAGAGGCCGAGGTGATCTATGGCGGCATCGTGAAACCCCGCAAAGGCATTAACCTCCCCGACTCCTCGGTGTCGGCGCCCTGCTTAACAGAGAAAGACCTGAAGGACCTGCACTTCGGGCTGGACCACGACGTGGAGTGGGTTGCCCTTTCGTTTGTGCGCCGGGTAGAGGATATTCATGAGATTAAGCGCATTATCAAAGAACGCGGCAAGGATACCCGCGTAATTGCCAAAATAGAGAAGCCGGAAGCTATCCGCAACATAGACGAGATAATTGAGGCAACCGACGCCATTATGGTGGCCCGTGGCGACCTGGGTGTGGAAGTGGGCATGGAAGAGGTGCCGATGATCCAGAAAATGCTGGTGGAGAAGTGCAACAAGGCCGCCAAGCCGGTAATTGTGGCCACGCAGATGCTCGAGAGCATGATCGTGAACCCACGCCCTACGCGCGCCGAAACCAACGACGTGGCCAATGCCGTGATAGACGGAGCCGACACGCTGATGCTGAGCGCCGAGACAGCCGTGGGCGCCTACCCGCTGGAGACCATCCGCAGCATGGTGGCCACTATCCTGAATGTGGAGCGCAACGCCAACGTATTTGACAAATCCTACACGCTTCGCCCTGACTCGCCGCACTTCCTGAGCGACAGCCTGGTTGCCAACGCCTGCGGCCTTGCCCGCGACACCAACGCCCGCGCCATTATCGGCATCACCAGATCCGGCTATACGGCCCTGCGCCTGGCCAGGCACCGTCCTAAATCCGATATTTTTGTATTCACGGAGAACAAGAAACTCCTGAACACGCTTAACCTTGTCTGGGGCATCAGAGGCTTCTATTATGAGACCTTCGAATCGACAGACGCCACCATTGCCGATATCAAGCAAACACTGCTGGAGGGCGGTTTCCTGGAGGCAGGCGATGTTTTTGTGAACACTGCCAGCATGCCGATGAGCGAGGACAGACGCACCAACATGATTAAGCTGAGCGTGGCTTAGTGCACGAACTACTTTAACTGCAGAAAGCCTGAGATCGAATGAACGGTCTCAGGCTTTTATTTTTATGACGGGTTTGGCCTGGAAAGGGCAGGCAGCACAAGCAGGTACCGCAACACAATTATTTAAATAAAAAAGGCCCTCCAGAGGTATTACCCACTGTTGCCGCTGCTGACACACTTTGCATAGCAGGCCAGACAAAACAACCCAGGCACCTGCTGGAGCCAGTAGCAGCCCCAAACACAAGAAGCCTTGCACAGCGTACAAGGCTTCTTACTGGAATGGGAATCTACAAAGATTAAGCTGCTGCCAGGCCGTTAACGAATTTCGCTAATTTAGACTTGTTGTTAGAAGCTTTGTTCTTGTGGATGATGTTTTTCTTGGCCAGACGGTCAATCATGGAAGCAACTGTCTTGTATAGTTCCTGCGCCTCGGCCTGGTCAGTTGTGCTTTTCAACCTTTTGATAAAAGTACGAGTCGTTTTCGCTTGGTATCTGTTACGAAGACGTTTAGCGTTGTTCGCCCTGATTCTTTTTAATGCCGACTTATGGTTAGCCATATTATTTCAAATATAAAATTAAATTCTTTGTTCCTATCCGTAAATGAGTTTGCAAAGGTAGTGTCTTTTGAATTAATATCCAAAGCCTTTTTCGGATAAAATTCCGGCAGCCCTTGCTGTTTGCGTATGCAAAGTAAGCGAGTTGTTTTGGCAAAACCAAGCACTTTAAAGAAAACAGAGCTGCTACAGCTCAATGGCCACAGCAGCTCTGTTTTCGGGATTGCAGCAGAGGGCTAGCGGTTCTTCTTCCAGCGAGCTTCTGCTTTATCTGCTGTTTCTTTCCAGCTGGCCTTCAGGTCCTTCCACTCCTGCTTTGTCTTTTCGTCCCAGGAATCGCTCTTCGCATCCAGTTCAGCTTCTTTGTCTTTGTACTCCTGCTTCATTTCTTTCCACTCTGCTTCGGTGGCGGTCTCAGCCCTGGCAGACTTCTCATTTACCCAGGCAGAAAAATCATTGTATTCTCTTTCTGCCTCCATCTGAGTATCTCTTACATCTGTATCGGTATCCGTCTCAACTTCTACCACTTCTGCTTCTGTTGCTGTCTGGCTCGATGTTTCCTGCTCGCAGGCAAACATAAATGCGCCTAGTGCCAGCGCAAAAAATACGGTTTTAAATATTGCTGCTATCTTCATAAGTTCAAGAAATTTTAAGTTTAGAGTTAATATTACGTCAGAAACAAAATATTGATATACTTATTGCCTTATAGAGCCTAAAAAAGCTTAAATTCGCAAATAAATACAATTACAGATTTGTTTGATCATTTCTTATGCCCGTAGTTCCCTCTGCTTATAAGCCACCGTTTTATCTGCTCAATGGCCACTTCCAAACCATTTTACCTGGCTTGTTCCGCCAGGTAAGGGATGTGCCGTATGTGCGGGAGCGGCTGCCTACCCCCGACAACGATTTTATAGACGTAGACTGGTCGCTGGTAGGTTCGGAGTCGGTCGTCATTCTGTCGCACGGGCTGGAGGGCGACTCCGAGCGGTCTTATATAAAAGGCATGGTAAAAATCTTTAACAGCCGGGGCATAGACGCCCTGGCCTGGAACTACCGCAGCTGCAGCGGCGAACCTAACCGTCTGCTCCGGTCCTACCACCTCGGTGCTTCCGACGACCTTGACTTTGTGATCCGGCATGCTTTGCAAACCGGAAAGTATCAGCAGGTTTACCTGATAGGCTTTAGTGCCGGCGGCAATATTACCCTGAAGTACCTGGGCGAGGCACCAGAGCAGGTGCCGCAGCAGGTAAAACGCGCTATCGTGTTTTCGGCTCCGGTCGATCTGAAAGGCTCTGCCCAAAAGATATCGAAGATCTATAGCCGCCGTTTCCTGAAGTCGCTGGAGCTGAAACTGCAGGAGAAGCGGGCGTTGTTCCCAGACAAGGTAGACCTGAGCGATTATAACCCTTTGTGGTCTTTCCCGGAGTTTGATGAACGCTATACGGCCCCCCTGCACGGCTTTAAAAGTGCCGACGATTACTATGCCCGCGCCAGTTCTAAACAGTTCCTCAAAAACATCCGCATCCCTACCCTACTCGTTAACGCTAAAAACGATCCGTTCTTGTCGAAGGGCTGCTTTCCGGTGCAGGAGGCGGAACAGAACCCAAATTTCTACCTGGAGGCGCCATCCGGAGGCGGGCACGTTGGCTTTGCCATCGACTTCCGGAACAATATTTATTACTCAGAAATACGGGCAGTGCAGTTCCTGCTGGAGGAGTTCGATTAATGTGCTGATTGTTTAATGTGCTGATGTGCTAATTTTTTGATTTAGAAATTTGAAGGTGTGGAGATTCGGCTTTCCGCTGGGTGTAGTCGGAAACTGGGGCCAGCACAGGCTTATGCTGCACATTCTTAAATTTTTAATCCCTTGAGTAGTGGCCCTATAGAAAGATTCAGACAAGATCCTGCAAATCCTCTATTCCTGATTCAGACAAAGCAGGAGCAGCCACCTGCCATAATTTCTAATTTTGAATTCTCATGTGAAAAGGCTTCATGGCAGCGGCACATACACTACCTTTTTGGTCTCGAAAAAGTCTTCGCTGAAATAATCCTTCAGGTCGTATACCTGCGTAATCAGGCCTGATTCTGCGATCTCTTCTGCCAGGTCTCCACCTTTCAGGTAGTAGAGTCCTTTGGCAGGCAGCTCGTTTCGCTTAAAGCTGTTGGCGATCCAGGGATAAAAGTTGGCCAGGCGCGTTACGGCCCTGCTTACCACAAAATCGAATTTCTCGCGCACCTGCTCTGCTCTGGTGTGCGCAGCGGTTACGTTCTGCAGGTGCAACTCGCGGGTAATCTCCTGCACCACATGTATTTTCTTGCCAATAGAGTCTACCAGATGGAACCGCACCTCCGGAAACATAATAGCCAGAGGCAGGCCGGGCAAACCGCCGCCCGTACCCACATCGAGCACGTGCGTGTGGGCCGGGAACTGCACCACCCTGGCAATACCCAGCGAATGCAGGATATGATGCACTCCCAGCTGCTCCATGTCTTTGCGCGAGATCACGTTAATCTTCTCGTTCCACTCCTGGTACAACTCTCCCATGTGCTCGTATTTTGCCAACTGGTCTTCTGTCAGTTCCGGGAAATAACCTGAAAGCAAGGTGCGGATGGCGGTGGTATGGGGCATCTTATCTGTGGTATGAGGTTAAAAGGTGTTTCGCAAAAGTACTAATACTTCCTGATTGATGATACACAGCCTCCAGGATAAACTCTGGCGCGGCACCAAATTATTCTAATGAAAATGGCCCTCCGGAGGCTTTTTTAGATGTTAGATTATAGATGTCAGATTTTTTTGTCTGAATCAGAATTTATAGGATTTGCGGAATGTTAAGGGCCTGGACCCTCGCTGGGCGTAATTGGAAACTACGCCCAGCGAGGGTTCAGGCCATTACTCATTATTTATCTCCACCTCTCCAATTTTCAAACCTTCAAATCAATCGTTTAACAATTAAACCCTGTAGCCATACAACAACTAGCAACCAGCAAATTATTTTAATCAAAATGCCCCTCCAGAGGCTGCTGCTGCTGCTGCTGCTGCTGCTCTTTTTAGATATTAGATGACAGACCTTTTTCGGATTCAAAACGGCAGGAAGTTTAAAGCAAAGGCTTTGAGTTTTGCAAAGGCCAGCTCCGGCCATTCTTCTTCACATCCCCACATCTTCAAATTTA
>NZ_VFSD01000013.1 GCF_014332515.1 Pontibacter beigongshangensis
CCCTGCGCCGGGGCTAAAGCCGAGAAGCTGCAAACCAGTACAACAACCAAAATTGCCCGCCATAACCAGCCTGCTGGAGCGGGTTGTTCAAGCGTGAAATTAGAGCTTTTTCTCATAGTGCCTAATATTTTATCGACCTGTAAAACGGGGATTAACGGTTATACCAATACCTGATAAAAGTTTGAGAAAGTGGTGATGCCAAAAGACAGTGTTGCTGTAGAATAATTATATACTATTTTGAAGGGAAACCTGCAGCCCCCCTTCAAAATAGTATAAGAGTTTTATTCTATGAGCAGCCTTGTCCGCACCTCACCAGATGCCGCCTGTGCCTTAATAATATACAGGCCCCTGCTTAAGCGCTTGCTTACAGCTATGTCTGTGCTGGCAGTTCCCAACTCATCAACAATTACCTCAAGGGATTCCACTGCACGACCGGTTACATCGTAAATTTTGATGTCAACTTTCTCCTGCTGCCCGAAGCCTTCCAATGCCATCTGCATTCTGTCGCCGGAGTTCGGGTTCGGGTACACCTGCAGCTTCAGGCCTTCTGGGGCGATCTGCAAAGACTCGGTTGAGGATGACGGAGAGACTATGCCGGAAGTTGCTCTGAAAATCTCAAGGCCGGCTATAGCAAGGCGGTTAGCCGTAGGGTTAAACTTGATGTTGAGTGTACCATCGCTCACGCTGATATCGAAATCCTTTACCAGTGCAGTTCTGTAGCCTACCTCGCTGTAAATATCTAAGGCGGTCAGCTTCTTAGTGTTCTCCATGGTGATGTCGAAAACTCTGGCCCCTGTTGCGGAGAAGAAATTCTCTACAAAGTGCATGCGCACCATGTAGTTGCCATTGGGTACTGGAATTGCATAGCGTGTTTCTGCCAGATCAGTGGAGGCTGATAGATACGACTGATACAGGACATCCTCGTCTGTGGCGGCAATGGGGCCTGCCACCACCTGTTTGTCAAGTTTTATGGAGCCTGACCGGTAGCTCATGTCTGCCTCCCAGGCTTTGCCCGCTATTGTTATGCCTGCATCGGCTGCCCCTTTTACTCGTTTTACAATGCTAATGGTTGAGGATCCATTATTGGCGATACCATAAAGCGGAACACGAAGTGGGGACGCTGCACTGCTGTAATGGACCAGTAAAGCTGCGTTTTTAATGCCGAGGCTGGTTGGCCTGAAGCTGACTGAGGTATTGGCAGAACTCTGGGGGCCTAATGTTGTAGTAGAAGGCATGGTTGCAGAAAACTCGCTGCTGTTAGGGCCTATCAACTCTACGCTTGTTATAGTAATAGAAGGATCGCTACTGCCATCAGCATAGGTTCTGCCAAGATTTTTCAGATTTACTGATAAGTTTTTACTGCTTCCGGCCAGCACGGCCCCAAATTCAACCGCTGAAGGGGTTGCATCCAGTTCAGAATAATGCACAGCGCCTCCTTCTGGTCTTAAATTACTTACATAATAGATGTTATCCTGATAATCGTAATTTACAAATGGGGATGTCAGATAATCCATGCCCATCAGGTATGCATTCGGGATGATATTGCCGTTAACGTCTTTAGCCTTCCAGATGCGGATACCAATTTTACCTTCAAAGTTTCTGGCCCTGTCGGTAAAAGATTGCTGAATACTAAGGCCGAAGGCTCCAGATGGTGCAAATGAACCATCTGCAGGCACTGGGTTCGTGTTGCCCTTTCTCGGTAAAAGCGTCTGACCGTCCAATCCAATATGCGTAAATATGGAGGTGTTAGTGCCGCTTCCTTTATTATGCCACTTGATCGTTTCTGATTGACTACAGCACCCGTGGTAGGCAGCTATCTGTATCACATATACCGGTTTAGACGGGTCAGCTCTTACAAAATAGGGGGATATAATTTCATCAGAGTTAGCAACTATTTTAGTCCCTCTGTTAGTAGAGCCGTCGTTGGCATTAAACCCTACGTTAGTTTTCAAACCATAGGCATTTATAATTTCTTTCGCCCAAGGCTCTGAACTTCCTTCTCCTTTTTTCTGCCACAGGCCAATTAGTTTTACACTCTTAAAGGGTGCCAAATCATCGTTTGAAGAAATATTGAGCGCGCCTTGAAGCACTGAAACCCTGGTGCCCTGGTCGGGAGCTATAAACTCAATTACCAGTTCTGCAGACGCCCTGGAGCTTATTGAGAGAGGCAGTGCTGATGTATTATAATTTCCACCATTCAGCATAGTTATTTTCCACGCTGTAGTATTGGTTAAGGCCAGATTATTAATAATAAGTATGCCCGTGCCTTTGTTGTGGATACGCAGCCTGACTTTATCATGGTTGGTATTATAGGGGGTATAGGTACCATCGTCATTTTGTCGCCTCCATGGTATTTCAATTCGCGAGAAGGTCAATATATCAGGAGCAAGGAATTTGTCCATGTTCTCCAATACCATATACGCGTCGCTCTGTGCCGCATTCGTAACACTGAAGCTAAAAACATCTGTAATAGTTTGGTTATTATTGCCATCCAGAGCTTTTGCCCTGATAGTATGGTTGCCTAAGGTAGTGACTTTAAATGGTGCAGTATAGTTAGTGTAAGGGCCATTATTAAGACTATACTGCACAGAGGCCAGGCCCGAGCCGCCAGCATCGGAGGCATTGACAGACACCTGCGCTTCATCTTTAAAAGTATTGGGAGATACCTGGGTGCCTGCAAAACTAACATTGACTACTGGTGGGGTAATATCGGCTCCTGGGGTTGTGGAGCTAATAATTACATAATTAAGCTTAGTGTTGGTGCCACCTGCCGCGTCTATGGTTAGCTTGCCATCCCTCACCTCCACAGGAACGGTAGCCGACTGAAATTTCTGTGAAGAGCTAGGCTTGAAATTGGAAATAGCCGAGACTCCCTCCACATTTATAGCATGGTTGCTGTCTGTATAGCTCGGATCGCCTACACTCACCGATACATTATAGGATCCATTGGGTAATACATACTCCCAGCTTCCCGGGGTAGGGGCTTGCATCTGGGCCAGTGTCCTCAGGCGGAACTCATCGGTAGTACTACGCACCCGCATACTGGAAGACAGGTCCTTAGGCTGTTTCGTGGAAGGGTCTACCCAGCCATAGCCCCGGCCAGTCTCGAATGGCTGTCCTGTATCTGCCAGGTATCCGGAGGGTGTATTGGTCGTGCCGGCCTGGAAGTTAACCTTGATTTCCTGTGCTGAGCCTGCTTCCGTTACTGTCAGGTTTATCTGCATTGTGGCAGGCTGGTAATTAGTAGCAGAGGCTGTAACGGTAGCCTGGTAAGTGCCTGCATTAATGTTGGAGTTAATATTAGAGGCTCCGAAGGTAAGTGTGCCAAGTGAGGCGGCTGGCAGCGTGAGCCAACTAGCACTTGATTTGCTCAAAGTTACCGAAGGAGCACCTGTACTGGCCGATAATACAATTGATTGTGAGCTTACTGAGCTTCCTTTAACTACATTAAAATTCAGAGTAGTTGGTGAAAAGGAGAGTGAATTGGAGGTGGTAGTTGCCTGCTTGACTGCCACAACATAATTTGTTTGTGTGCCAGCGGCCGGGCTGGCCAAGTTGCCTCCTAAGGTTACGGTTCCGGCCGGATAAGATTTGCTGTAAAGATCCAGTGTGCTGGTTCCCGGATCATTGATGTTTAACTTGTCGGAAAGCTTTTGCCAACTGCTTAACCAGGTGGGTATTGCAGTGGCACGTGGATCATAGCCAACATATACGGTGGCATTCTGGCTCAAACTGAAAGAAATCACAGAGGTGCTGGTGATCTTCTTGTCATCGTTTGGAGTTTGGATAAAGACTTCTCCGTTTAAGGAGGCGGGCACGCCGGTAAGCTGGTAGGTGCGGTCGGTATATAGGTTAGCACCTGCCACCAGGGTAGCCTGGGTGTAGCTCCTGCCGGTGGTAGAGGTGATATTGGTTATAAGACTGGTAGATGATTGTGTCGGCGCAAAGTTAGCGATAATGGTTTTACTGCTGTTCATGGTAACCGACAGCGGATTGCTAGTGCCGGAGGCATCGCCGCTCCAACCCGTGAATTGGTTGCCAGAGGTTGGCGTAGCCGTGAGGCTTACGCTTGTGCCGCTGGCATAGCTGGTCTGGTTCGGGTTCTTGGTTACGCTGCCGCTGCCGGAGGTGGAGACGGTGAGGCTGAACTGAGGCGTGCTTGTTCCTTCGCCTTTTACTACCACGAAGTAATTGTTCTCTGCTCCAACTGCCGTACCAGCCCAGTTCCCCCCCAGTCTTACAGTACCTGCCGCGTAGCTCTTGCTGTACAGGTCCATAGTACTGATTTTGGAATCATTAATCCCTAATTTATCTGTGAGCTTTTGCCAGGTGCTCAACCAGGAGGGTAGGGTGGTAGCCCGTGGATCGTAGGCCACATAAATGGTAGCAGTTTGGCTTATGTCAAAAGAAAGCGCCGTGGTGGTGGTGCTCTTTTTATCGTCGTTAGCGGTTTGTATCAGAGAGGAGCCCGTTAATACTGATGGCACACTCGTAACTTCGTAGGCTCGGTCTGTGTATGCTTTTGCTCCGACCGCCAAAACTGTCTGACTATAGACCTTCCCGGAACTGGCCGTAATGTTTGTTATTAATGCAGATGACTGCTTGCTGAAGGTCGCACTTTTTATAGAAGACGACTCTTCTGCGTTGTCAAAAGCATGGATATCCAAGCAAAATAAGATACTGATCAGTAATAAGGTTAAATACTTGATCCGTAATAAAAGGGAATGAGAGCTTGAAGTATATGTATTTTTCATTTTGCTTTTTTGTTTTATCAGTAATCTTATGATTTTCAGCAAGTTATGATCTAAGGGGTTGTCTAAAATTGACCAAAAAAACGACCTCTATGTTATATGACTTAAAAGTTATAATTTGATTTATGAGTGGACCTGAGGAAGTACTAACAGGTGTAGCTCTCTATGGTAGCACATGAGGAGTCAGAACTCCTTTATAAGAAATATGTCTTGTGGCTTCCTGTAACGAGCGGATAGCGATTAATAAGTTATACTTTAATGTGATTGAATCACAGAAGCCTTGTAATTGAGTTTTCAGCTTTTCTGTTAATGGGAGTCGAGGTGGTTACACAAGTTAGGGCAGTGTGATTAAGGGATTATACTATTACTAGCTTTTTAATCAGGCACTAATTTTCGATACCTGTCGTACATAGTTGCTCTATGAGTTTTATGATTTCTTAAATTTTATGTACGTAAAGTGCAATATTTTGCTCGCGTTTAATTTTAATTAATATGCTTTATAATTATAAAATTTGGCGAATGATATATTATTGGCAGTATACAGATGTTAACATATCGTATCAACGATAGCATGCTTATTTTTGATCATATTGAGGAGAAGGCTGGTTGAGAGCTTGGTCAGCAAGAGCAGCAGTAACTTTTGGAGGGCCTGATTTATTGAAATAATTCGGCAGGAAGTTGAGTTTGAATGTAGCAAGGCCAGGTTCTGGCTTCCCTTAGGACCTTAATGCTTTACTGAGGCTTGATTACACTTCCGGGTATTGCGGCTTAGCTCCTGTCTGTGGGATTTTTAAAATCTTGAATTCCGGAAGGTCTGGACATATTCTATTGCGATATGTTAACAATCATTTTTGTCCTGCCCACTTTTCCAAATCATCATATAATACCCCATTTCTTTGGCTTGTTGTTGTAATACTATAGAGCGCCTCCTGTCCGAGCCGGTTTTGTAACTGCGCCAGATACAGGCTTCTTGGGGTAACCTGCTGCCCTAAGAGTTCCTGATAGCCATCTCCAGATAAGTTTCTGGCCATTCCGCCCACCTGCCAGTTTATACTCCCAGGCGGGTTCTCAATAGTCATGCCTTTTCCTGAAGTACTGATACAATTCCAGAACATGGTTTGGGCCCCTGCCCAACCATGGCCTGTTCCACTGCTTTTTCTGTTTATCACACGGATATCCCGCCCTTGTATATTGTCAAACAGAGTGCCGGTAGCCCACCTGTGATGTGGCCCTATGTCAGACTTAGCTTCTGTTGCATAGCAGTCTAGGAACACATTTGGGCCTGTAACTTTCGGGCCCGTAACATAATCATGCCGCCCGCCCCGGGTATAGCAGCGCTGAATCAGGTTAAAGCTGCCGGACTGTATATTAAAGGAGTACTTTCTCATGCCTATTGTTCTGGCTTTAGGATCCAGCATGGCGCAGTCCTCCACTGTGTTAAAAGCCGAGCCTTTATCTATGGTAACTGCCGAGAAACCAAAATGTTGAACCGAAACCTTTTTTACCCAACAGTTTTCAGCCATTTGCAAGATTATCCCGCACCAGCCATGTTCTTCATCTTCCTCGTGCTTGTAGCTGGAAACAACCCTTAAATTTTCTATGCCAGATTGCTTCGTCCTTCTGTTGCTTTTTACTTTATATACTTGCCCACCCCCGTCCCTTACTTTAACCGGATCCACAACAGGTATATTAATGCTTACTTGGTTTCCTTTAATAGCAGTAATAACACGTTCGTGCGAGATCATATATGATGCTGGAGTCCATCCGTACTGTTCCATGCCCAGGCCTCTTACCCATGCCACATCAGGCGTTTTCTGGATAATGATGGTGTCTCCTGGCTGGTAACCAACCGCAGATGCAACAGTAAAGCTATCGCTTCCGGTGGGAACGTAATCAGAAGTGATGCGGGTAGCAGCAGACTTTATGACAAAAGCTTCTTTTGATCGTTTGCCTATTGTTATGAAGGTGTGTTTTGCCTGCCTGGTAGCTTTTAAAATGGTTCCCCGCTCGTCCTGCCCTTCACCTGCTAAGACTACCCCACTGGCAAAAATTTTAATGTTGCCCTCTATAGGATAAGTGCCCGCTTTTAAAAGAATCTTTCCTCTAAAGCCGTTGCGGTCAGCAGGCATGCTGCTGACTTTATCGATGGCATCCTGTAGGTGGCTCCTGTTGTCGCCGCGTAAGGGACTCAGGGTTATTTTAACTGCTATGTCAGGCAACCTGACCCCTCCACCCATATACCCCGCATAAGAAAAATCGGGCAGTCTGTTTATTTTCTCTTCTTCTCCCTCATTAGCATATAAGCCATAAGTCAGGCGGCCTTCCGCAGTCAGCTTTACAAGCCTTGACTGTTGAGAAACCGTCTCGGTATGGTATTTAGGTGCTTCTTTCTGCTGATTAAGTGCCAGCAGAAAAAACAGAGATGCCGGAATTAGAATATTTGTAAATAATTTTGCCATCAAATGAGTTTCCTGAAATTCTTTAGTGCTTTAGCTGGTCGGCATCTAGCTTAAAAGGCATTCTTATGTACCTTTCTGCTGAAAATAGTCAAAAAGATGATTTTAAGATCGAGCGCCAGCGACCAGTGCTCCATATACCAGATGTCATGACTTGTTCGCTGGCTCTTTTGCTCTTTTGTTTCCAAGGGGCCTCTCCAGCCGTTTACTTGCGCCCAACCCGTAATACCTGGTTTATAATAATGCCTGATCATGTATTTGTCCTCGCTTTCCTGAAGCTGCTGGTTCAGAAAACATCTGTGAGGTCTGGGCCCTACCACACTCATATTTCCTAAGAACACATTAATAAACTGTGGCAGCTCGTCCAGGCTGTATTTCCGCATGAATTTGCCAATTTTGGTAATTCTGGGATCATTTAGTGTAGTAGAAAGTATTCCTCTTGCAGCATCCTCATTCTCGCGCATGCTTCTGAATTTATACACCTTAAATGGTTTGCCGCCTTTTCCTATCCTGACAGGGCAATAAATTACTGGCCCGGGAGAGTCGAGTTTGATCAAGATAGCAAGAACAAGAAACAGCGGCAGCAACATTAGCAAGGCCACGAAAGAAAAGATTTTGTCGAAGGCACTTTTTGCTAACGATGAATTTGTTTCATCTAACGGAAGCTGGCGCACATGTACGGCTTCGATATGGCCATAGCGTTTGGTTTTGTAATGCTCCCCAAATAAGTGCTGATAATCAGGGATATATTTCACCCTTACACCAAAATAATCGGCGGTAGCCAGTATGTTCCGAACCTTTTTTGCTGATTTTACAGGAAAGGCGATTACAATCTCATCTACAGGGTTGTCTCTCAGGAACTGATGGATGCTGTTTAGCTCTCCTACTATCTGATCTTTCTTTACATGGCACTCTTCCCCGGAACATTTAATATATCCTTTTATTTCATGGCCCATAAACTCCTTCTCGATATTTGCGGCCAGCCGACCTACACCAGCAACCAGTATGTATTTCTTCTTATCATCGGCACTACTTATCTGGTTAATTATTTTAATCACCAAAAAATTAACGGGTATGCCAAAAACTGGAAATCCTAAGACAAAGCCTACTATCAGATCTTTGTCTGGCACTAACTCCGGATAAAGAAAGTATAGTAGCGAAGACAGGCCTATAAGCAGGATATATCCTTTAAAAAAGTTAGTTAGTTGCAAGCCTATGCTTCTGTTCTGCTTTTGGCTATATAGCTTTTTCCAAAACCCGATCAGGAGCCATGCCATTAAAAATCCGGAAAATAAAATCCAGTCAGTTTCTTTTCGGATGTTACTTATAACCAGAAAGAACAGGAAACTAACTACAAGTACAAGGGATACTATTTCTCCTCCCAGGTGTATTACCGATAATTTTGGCCTCGACTTAATCATAACTAAATAAGTATGAGAATTTTTTATTAACCGTAGCGACAATTGTTACAACTTACCGGCAACTAGTGCATCGGCAAATCAGAAATGATGGCAGGCAGGCTTTCTGGCAGCTTTAAAAGCATTAACCTTTTCTAAGAATTAAATTGGAAGGGTGCTAAGTGCTTCAAGCAAAATCTGCCGTATGTGGGCCGGATCAGCAGCAGGAGGAGGGGCAGAGATCTCCGGAGGGCTGTTTTGATTAGAATAATTCCTGCATACAGACTTCTGTCTTTTCTCAAACTGACCCGGCAACATTTGCTTGAATGAACTTAGTTTGCTTCCTGCTTTTTGATAATATGAAGTATATGAATCTGAGCTGATCAGTTTTTTTAGGTTAGCGCTGTAGGCTGCAGGTTAACGATTGTTGCTGTTTTATATGATAATTCATTGCCCCACTGTAGTTTATGTTCAATATGGCATTGGGCAAAGAGGGGCAGTTTCAAATTATTCTAATGAAATTGTCCCTCCGGAGATTATTTTACTATTGCTGCTGCAACCGCATTAGTATTTTGTGCTCCGGATAACGCCAGCAACTGCCCTTCATTCGGGGTGTTTAATGTAGTTAAAGCTTAATAGCTTCTTAACGTGTAATTTTAAGGCTAAATAGTAGAAAGACATGCTGGTGTTCATCTTAAACAATAAGTCATAGTCTATGCTTTTGCCCTCGTTTATTCTTTCTCTCAGGATGGTATAAATCCGCCTGTTCTGGAAATAGCGAATTGCCTTAATTAATTGTTTGTCATTAGTGTTCAGTAAAACTTTCATGACAAAATCAGAAAATGAAAAAGCGATATTTTTTTCTGCAGAATTTGTCACCATGTTTACTGAGTCAAGGTAGTAGTATGTCATGGGCCTGGTGATTCTGAGGTTTTTTTTGCTATGCCACAGGCACCTGATCCAGGTATCCATGTCGCCCCCTCTTTGGAACCCATGCTCTGGAAAGCCTCCAGCTTTCATGATCAGCTCTTTCTTTAAAGAGATGCCGCCTGTCCACATTGGCTGAGGTGGATTGAAGAAGTCAGTCATGGTAAAGCTCCTTATGGGTTCATGCTTATACTTTTTTGAGTATGCATCAACCACCTTCACTCCTTTCTTTATGTTTGTCCATCCCCAGCACAGAATCTCCACATCAGCAACATGACGAATAATTTCAGCCAATGTCTCCAGAACATTTGGCTCCCACTCGTCATCTGCGTCAAGAAAGCAAATCCGTTCCTGGGCAGCATGCGCTATGCCGAGGTTACGGGCAGCATAGCCTCCTGGTCCGGGCACGTTTCGTTTCAGCAGTTTTATTCTGGGGTCCTTAAACTGCAGGAGCTTTTCAGAAGATCCGTCTGTGGAGGCATCATCTACCAGTATTAATTCAAAATCAGGATAAGTTTGATTCAGGACTGACAGGATTGACCTATCAAGATGTGGTAACTTGTTGTGAACAGGTATTATAACCGAAAATTTCTGATTCATAATCATAAAGTTTATGGTACTAAGTGTTCGGTAGTTTTCTTGGACCTGGAATGTGAGCGGCTCGCCAATGACAGCTGCAGGGCAGGCCATGGGTAGCAAAAAGCAAAAGATGATTATTGGTTAATCAACTCAACACTATTCCTTCTGCCAGTAAATTTCCTGGCTGCCTATTTCATTGCGAGGCACCTGTACAACCCAGGCTTAATTGCGCTTATATTTTTTCATTTTGAGGCCTGTAGTGAGGTATGGTTACCTTTTCTTTTGTAAACGGATAGAAAATGCAAACTATTAGCTTACTGCCTTCTTTTTGGATAACCGCATTAAGCCTCTTAGCTGTTGTGTCAGTTCGGCTCTCATCATAAGCCAGATAACAAGGCTGTAGCTAAGAGCCAAGGCCATTGCACATATGAAATAATGCATGCCCGTTGTATACAGCAGGTAAGTAACCATAAATGCTACAAGACTTGCTATCAGGGGGGGGCTTATGGCTGTGAGAAGTTCTGTCAGCGATACATTCAGGAATTTCTTCAGGTAATACTGGGCAATGGCCACTTCCATTACCTTGTTTATTACGTAGGCCCAGGCAGCCCCTACAATGCCGAAATAAATAACACCGATGGCAATAGTTGGCACATACAGCACAGACTTTATTAACTGCATGCGCATTTCCACTCTTGCTTTACCCAAGCCTCGTATTAGTACTGCATGGCTGTTTACCAGCAAGTGGATCATAACTGACAGGGCCAGGATTTTCAGGGGCAAGATGGCACCCACCCATTTTACGCCAAAGAACCCTAGAATAAAAGGCTCTCCCAGCACAATCAGGAAGGTCATGATCGGATACAGACAAATACTGTTATACTTTACGACTTTAAAATAGATAAGCTTTAGTAGATCCGGCTCATCCTGCTTCTTGCCATATACCGGGTACATCACCTTGTTGATCATTTTCGTTAGCTGGTACCTGAAGGTGTCTGTCAGCACAAATGCGAGTGTATACACACCAAGGGCTGAGGCGCTCAACAGCTTTCCGATAAGCAGGTAATCGAGGTTGAGCATAAGCACTGAAAAAAAGTTGGTGCCAGTTGTATAAATACCAAAGCCGAAGACATCTTTAAAGGCTTGCTTATCCCACTGAAACTTTGGCAGCCATCGGGTGGCCTTAAAATACAGCGGCATGGCTATAACAATTGTCGCCACCGTATGAAATACTAGGGCCCAAACACCTGCCCCCATATAAGCCAGCCCCACCGAGAGGATGCCCGAAAGTATGGAAGAGGAATTGTCTATCAAGGCCAGTTTTTTGAAGCTCATTTGCTTGTTGAGCTGTGCCTTGTGAACAAGGTTAACCGGGCTGCAGAGCACTCCTATGCTTAATACCGGAATAATGGACCTGAGTATTGGCTCCTTATAAAAAACCGCCGCCATAGGGGCTACTATAAACAAGATCAGCAGGTAAACGCCTATTGCCCAGAGTACACCCGTCCAGAATGCCGTGTTGTAGTGTTCTTCCCGAAGGTTCTCCTCTTTTCGCTGCACAAGCGCAGCACCTATGCCCAAATCATTAAACACTTGCACAAAACTGGTGAACACAGTGGCCATACCAACTATGCCAAATTGTTCAGGAAACAGCAGCTTGGCCAGGATCAGCTTTATGACGAAAGAAAAAACCCTGCTTATGAGCAGCTGTAAAGAACTCCAGAATAATCCGCTGACTATTTTCCCTTTTAATTGCCGAAGTTCCATTTACCTGGTGTTGTATGTTAGAAATGTCGAAATGCTCGTGGCTGGTTGGAGTAACGACCTGCGGTAGCCTGCCATAAAGCTACGGTCTTTTGTTTACAGGACTATTGTTTAAAATTGACCTTATCCTGATAGGCAGTTTCTGAAAGAGTTACAAGTACGATAGCGACAGTTCTTTTTCGTAAATTTCAAGTAAGCTGGCAATAATTCTTTCTGCTGCTTTTCCGTCCCATAAGGGTGGGGCTATACCCTTCTTCCATTCGCCGTTCACCATCTTGTTTAAATAGAACTTAATCTTTTCAGGGTCTGTTCCGGCCAGTTCATTTGTGCCGATCGTAATAGTTTCCGGCCTTTCTGTATTGTTCCTGAGGGTAAGGCAGGGAACGCCCATTATGGTTGTTTCTTCTGTTATTCCGCCAGAATCTGTAATAACGCCTCTTGAATTTTTTACCAGATAGTTGAACTCCAGATAAGAGAGTGGCTCTGCAAAGCACAGGCGCGGGTCTTTTATGTGTAGCCCTTCCAGAAGTTTAGCTGTTCTCGGATGCACGGGAAAAATAATAGGGAAGTTTCCTGTTCCATCTAAAATAGCGTTCATGATCTCTATAAACTGGCTTTCCTGATCTACATTAGATGGCCGGTGTAAAGTCAGGACGAAATAGGAGTTAGCTTTTAGATCTACCCCATTTACACTGATTTCCGGATTTTTAAACCTGTCGTAGTTTGATAGCAAGGTGTCTATCATGGTATTCCCGACAAAATGAATTCTGTTAACGGGAACACCACTCCTGAGCAGGTTTTCGTTGGCGTGGCTGGAGGTTGTAAAAAAATGATCCGTGATGCTGTCTGTAACCATTCTGTTTATTTCTTCTGGCATAGTTAAATCTCCTGAACGAATTCCTGCCTCTACATGCACTACATCTATGTTCAGTTTTTTGGCTGTGATAGAGCAAGCCATTGTAGAGGTTACGTCTCCTACTACTAACACAACTTGGGGACGGTTTTCCAGAAGCTCTTTTTCAAACCTAACCATGATAGCAGCAGTCTGCTCTGCCTGAGTGCCTCCTCCTGCTTCCAGGTTGGTGTCTGGCTCCGGAATACCAAGCTCTTCAAAGAAGCTCCCAGACATTTTGTTGTCAAAGTGCTGCCCTGTGTGTACTAGTCTGAATGAGATTAGCTTATCGGTATGATTAGCCCTGGTAATAGCTTTGATGATAGGAGCAACTTTCATAAAGTTTGGGCGTGCTCCTGCAACGATCGTGATTTCCATAAAGCGCTGTTATTCTAATTCATGTAAGAGTAAGTTTTTTATATGCTGCAGCAGGAGCTCTGAGCCCTGCCGGAGGGCCATTTTCATTAGAATAATTGATCAGCAACTTTTGGGTGGTGCGGAACAAAATATCCTGGTGCCTGGATTTACTGGAACAGAGCTCTGACTTCGGTTTTAAAAGTCTCAGGCCTTTATGTGTAGAATTCTGTTTTTGAATATCTCTCTCAGAAGAGCGAACAGAAAGTACGTGTTGCAGACAGCGTATCGTTTTGCCAATCTTCGCGGGTCCTGTAGTGTTCTGATAAACCATCTTAAACCTAGCTTCTTGGAAAGCTGATCTAATTTTACATCGCCGACGAAGTACTCAAAGCTTCCGCCCACACCCATAATTACTTTTGCATGGAGCATGCTGCTATACTTCACTATAAACTCTTCTTTTCTGGGAGAACCGAAGGCCACAAAAAGGAAATCAGGTCGGAACGCAGCAATTTTTTCGATGACTTCCGCCTCATTTTCCTTGGCATAATACCCGTGCTGGAAGCAAACCTTATTTGTAAGCCCCGGATACTCACGGCCGATTTTATCTTTTACCTTGCCAAGTAAGGCCTCAGGAGATCCAAGGAAAAATATTCTGTGCCCTTCCTTATCCGACTCCTTTATTAGCTCAACCATTAGTTCTGCACCAGAAATAGAGGAGATCTTGTTGCCATGGACGAGGTACTCAGCAAACACGATAGACTGCCCGTCGGGAATGGTATATGTGCCTGCCTGAAACAGGTCCCGCAACTCCTTGTTTTTAGAGCCCTGGTGCAGTTTGAGCGTGTTCAGAGAAATAATAGTAGATGTCTGCCCTTCAGCAATTCTTTGTTTTAACTCTTCTATCAGGTGGTTTCTATTCTTCAGGTAAACGTTGTATCCGAATAGCATAATTTATTGAGCCAAGTGTGAAGAAAATAATACTAAAGCAAGCGATTAGGAAAACAGAGTTTGTCTGCTGGCTGCAGGATAGCTCTGTTACATGCAGTGGAGTGAAAAAAATTATAAGTATGTAAACGGGTCATGACTGGTTTACAGCACAACAAAGTGAACTCGTGTGTCAGGAGGTGTATTTAAAACCGCCAAAAAACCTCTGTTTTAGAAATTCCCTGATTATTTCCCCTTCTTCTTTGGTAACCAATGGCTTTGTAAGGAGCTTGAGTTTAAAGCCATAGAAAAGAAAGATAAAGGCTTCCTGAAACTTCTTCGCTTTAGTGAGTTTAGCCGCTTTGAGCAGAAACATGTAAACCGGGTAGTTCCTGTTCTGGTAACTGGCAGCTTCCCGCCTGACCCCGCTTTTTGCACCGCCTTCCACACTTCGAGTCTGGGTTGGGTAAAGGTGCCAGATAAGTTGCTCAAAAAATTTTTCGGTGATAAATCCGTGGTGCCTGGCCAGAACATCGTCTATGCCATCCCATCCTTTAAAGGGTTTGAGGCCTCCCATGGTTTCCAGGCACTGCTTTCTGTAGAATTTGTTAGGACCCTGGGTATGCCATTTATGTTTGGACTCTATTACTTTTTTGCCCTCTTTCAGAATATAGGTGGCCCCGCTTGCTATGCCTAAGGCTGGAAAACTTGAGAACTTATTTAAGATAAACTCCAGGTAATCTGTTCGCTCTATTATCAGGTCAGCGTCGAGCTTTAAAACAACGTCCCATTCTATTCCGAGTGCTTCTGCCTTTGATAGTCCGAAGTTGAAAACGTCAATCACGTTTTTACCCGTAGCTCTGGCCCCCTCATCAGCTTTTAAAAAGTAATGTATGTATGCTGTCTGCTGGCTGAAAGCCTTTACTATAGTGGGTGAAGTATCTGTTGACTGATCATCCACCAATATCCATCCCTCAGGTTTTAATGTCTGTTTACATATAGACTCAATCGTTTTAGCTATCGATCCTTCTTCATTCTTGAATGGAGTAATTATTAAAAGCCTCATGTTCCTGGTTAACTTAGAAGTCTGTGTAGTGCGAGGCAGTGAGGTGCTGAGCTATTAGAGGGAAACCCCATGCTCCTGCCTTTTAGTCTGGTTAGGATCTAATCGCAACCAGCTGCCAATTATTCAAATGAATATGGCCCTCCGGAGGCTTTTTGCTCTGCTGCTCCCCCTGATGTAGCTGGTAATGCGTAAAATACTTTAATGCACTTGCTCTAAGGGTGCGATAGCCGGTCTGTTGCGCTTAGCCTGCGCCTGGTTGTTGTCGGCCGCAGCTGCTTTCCGGTCAAAGCGGTCTTTGTGGTACAAGCCGATAATGTAACCAGCCAGCATTCCAAAGGGATACATAAACTGGACACGGAAAAGAACATCCACCCAAAAAAGGCCATAAATAAAAATGAAGATGGAGCCCAGAAAAATTCTCACGATTAGTAAATGATCTTTATTTTGATTTATAGTCTCTGTTTTCAATAAATGCATTGATATCCAGATCAGCTTTACCAGTACAGCGGTTAGGAATGTTATGCCTAGTAACCCCGTCTCCGCAATTAGGATATCAACGCTATGTCTGATTGTATAGAAATCAAAGAACTGTCCATCATGGCCTAACGGGCTTTTATTGGCATTCCCGATTCCCATTCCCAAAAGTAGTGTGTCATTCTGCAAGAGCAGGTTAAAGCTATGTACTACAGAGTCTATTCTTGATAACCGGCCGCTGCCTGACTCACTACTGGCGTAATCAATTAGGAAAGATGCTGTTAAGGTGTTGCCGTATCCAAGTATGATATAGATATAAGAAAAGCCAATTACCATCGCCGCTGCTAACACTCCCAATGCAAGAATGTTGGTAATGTTAAATTTGAATATGAAAGCCAGATAGCCTAAGGCAATAAGTATTACAATTAGCATACCCTTTGCCTCTGCCAGAATTGAAGGAACAAGCAACAGGAGAGAAAGAAGTAAGTATTTGATTTCCTTTTTTTCTACAAGCTTGATTAAGGCGTATAACAGGCCAAAACCTATCAGGAGTGACATCAGGTTAGAGGCAGTGCCTCCCATTGTACCTGAGATCATGTCAAACAATAGTTGCCTGTCTATCAGGATAGTAACTTTGGGGGCATTTAGATATTGGTAAATAGTAACAGGAATCTGGAGAACAATTAAAACTAATAACCAGTTAAACTCTCTTTTTATAGGCCAGTTTTTGTAGGCTAACAGATAACTTAAGAGAAAAAGCGGCAAAAATGAAAAATAATACCTTATGCCGGATATCCAAACAGATACCTCAGCCCCCATGGCTTTATTGATAACTAGTTGTAAAATGCAGAAAGCGGTAACTGCTGCCAGAGTAGATACTATAAACCTGACCTTACTATACAATACTAAGATCCTAATAAGAATTGCAACCTGGAGGAACTCAATTACAACAATAGAAAACTTAGGAAGTAGTCCCAGGTTCATGTCTACCTTACCCATGAAATTGTTGCCTTCCACTACCCAGTTTAAAACAATAGCAAGAAGTAAAATCAATACAGTATAATTTTTATAGAGTTTCATGTCCACTGATTGATTGAAAATATTTTATCTATAATAATTATTGAGTGGCGGTTAAATCTGAGAACAACTCGTCGTATTTAAGCATAATAGTGTCTACATGAAATTCTTTTGCTCTCCTTATTTGATCTTCTTTTACCAGCGGGTTCTCGAGTGCGTACATTATCTTGTTAGCCAGATCTTCTTCATCTCCTACTGAGGCCAAATAACCGAATTCACCTTCGTTGACAATTTCGGAAGGCCCGTAATCACATTTAGTTGTGACAACAGTAATGCCCGTGGCTAAGGCTTCGACTACAACCATCCCAAAGCCTTCATAGTCGGAAGAAAGAACAAATACATCGGATTTAGCTATCCATGCTATTGGGTTAAGCTGAAAACCCACTAAATCTATGCTATCCTGTAAGCCCAATTTGTCGATTTCCTCTTGCAGCATGCTTCTTAATGGACCTTCTCCAACTATCAACAACTTTACTTTCTTGAACTTCAGAACTCTGGCAACTGCATGGATTAATAGTTTTTGATTTTTTGCATTCGCCAATCTCGCAACATTTATTAGTACGGGCATCTCCTTCTTCAGAATCCATGGATGGTCAACTTCATCATGCATGTGCTGTGTGAGCTGATTTGTGTACGCAGGATTATAAATTGTCTTGATTTTGCTCTCAGGAATTAGTGCTAAAGATGATAAATTGGAGGAAAGTCCTTTCGAAACAGAAACGATACAGTCGGCATATCTATAAAATATCGGAATGCCAAAAAAGGAAAGTTTAGAGACGGTAACCTTGTGTCCATTCTTAAATAAGGATACAGTGTTATTGTTCTCTGAAATAACAATCTTTGTTTTCGTGCTAACTAAAAGCTTGAATATTACAGCAAGAATATTAAATGGAGGTGAGGCTGTAAATAGTATATCAAATTTTTCTTTTATTAAGATGTATTTAAAAGAATCAAATAATAAGGCTTTTTTGGTACTTCTAAAAGGAATTATTTTAATGTTTTGGTCAATAGTGTTTAAATATTCTCCTTCATTTTTCATAAGGATGATACTCACTTCATGTCCATTTCTGGAAAAGTACTCTGCGCAATTAATGATGACACGCTGGATGCCCCCCTGATCCAGCCTTCTGTAAAAGAACCCTATTTTCATGATTATTTAGATTGAGGAAAGTAAAAGTTAAACGCATTTTGCGATACCAGAAGAAGCATACGCTACGGCTTGTTCTTACCGGATAACTTATTAAAAGCGTAAAAGAGCGCTTTTTAGATAATTACTGAATTTTTTATGTAGGTGCCGACGTTACTTTTTCTACGCTTTCTCTCGCTACTTCTACATACATGACATACCCCAGCGATGGCAGCGAAACCACAATAAGGTTATTCTTCAGGGCTACAATAGTGCCTTCCTGATCTACAAGGGAACCATTCGTTATTTTTATTTTATCGTTTATCGCAACGTTGTTTTTTTCTACCTGCACGTTGCTATGGTTCTTAAGAAACTGTTTAATGGCAATAATCTCTTCATCTTTAATTATGGCAGGTTTTCCCAGCCAGGTAACTATGCTAATAATGCCATCTATACTTTTTAGCAGACTCAGTTGCTTATCTGTAATCCGGATAAATACATAGGAGGTAAAAAGCGGGAGATAAACCACTTTTTTTCTATCGCTCCACTGATGTTCTACTTTGTTTAGCGGGCAATAATTTTCTATGTCTCTAACGGAAAGTGTTTTAGCTACCTTTTTTTCCCAGCGAGGTTTTGTATAAACAGCATACCATCTTTGGCTCATACATTAAAGATTATGTATTATTTGGCATTCGGATACGGCTTCGCCTATCTCACTCACATACTGTAGGCGGGACATGAATTTTTGAAGGAAATCAGAGAGTACAACCTTCAAGGTGAAAGCAGTTGCTTTATCGGACCTTTGCCGGATGTAAGAGGAGTGGCCTTATCAATTGTATGTTATCTATTATTTTAATAGAAACAGTGGGAGATCGGTAATAAACTATTATTAATTTGCACTTAAGGACTTGTTGCTCATTCTGTAAGTTTTGTCTCCATACTTGTTCTCAAATCCGTAACCATAGCCATACCCGTATTTTCGATAGATAAAGCCTCTGGGTTTAATTCCATTAAAGACAATGGCTGCCTGGTGCAGCGATTGTAGTACATTGTTTTGGGCCAGGCGCTGCACGACACTTTTCGGAGTAAAGCCGTGCCGAATCACTAATAGCGAAACATCGCAGTACTCCGTAAGTAAATAAGCATCAGAAACAAGGTAAATTGGGGGAGTGTCTATAATAACATAATCAAATTCATGTTCCAGATAGGAGAACAGGTTCTCCAGTTTTCCATTAAGTAAGTCCTCTGTATGATCTCCTATGTTAGCTCCTGCGGATACTACTTTTAGATTACTAAAGGCCGTGTCGTGTATAATATCCTGTAGTTCTGCCGATCCCTTTATAAATTCTATTATACCCTGCTGTTTAAACACCTCAAATAACAGCGAGGTGTTCGGATTCCTTAAATCGAAATCAAGCAGGATAACCTTCTTCCCGGAAGCAGCCAGGCTCAGTGCCAGGTTTGCACTCACAAAGCTTTTCCCTTCGCCTGGTATACTGGAGGTAACCAGAATTTTCTTTTTGGTAAAGTTGCGCCCATACAGCCCCATGGTGGTTCTGAGTTGCCTGAATTGCTCCACAATAGAAGGTTCTGCCGAGGCTTTAAAAAACTCACCTTTCTTAAACTTTACTTCTGCAAGTTCAGCAACGATAGGGGCGCTTGTGCATTCGGTAATTTCAGACCTGAAAAGTACCTTGCTGTTGAGAAACTCTTTTCCTAGCACAAAACCTATGCTAAGGGTGCTTGCCAGGATAAAAGCCGTTAAGTATATGTACAAAGGGTTTGGGCTTACGGGCAATGAAGAAGACTGGGCCATATCTACAACTCTGCTTCCTCCTGCAGTAGGTGCATAGGCCAGTACCGTTTCTTCTCTTTTCTGCAGCAGGAAGCTATAAGTGTTGTTCTTGATAAGCTGTTGCCGGCTTATTTCCAGCAACTCACGTTCTTTCTGAGGAATAGACTGAATAGCTGAGTTGTATATCTTATTGGAGGAATTTAAGTTGCCTAGGCTTGTTTTCAGGTTAACACGCTGTGTTCGTATATTTTCTAAAATGCCGGGCCTTACTTTTCCTATTTCTTCTCTGAGCGCAATAAGAATGGGGTTGTTTTCTGCTGTCGTGTTTTTCAGCTTGTCGTACTGGATTTCCAGATCCTGCAGTTTCTGTAACAGCTGAGATAAAACAGGGTCGTTAATACCTAATGTAGAAGGGATGTTGCCTGATGTATTGTTTCTGGAGAGGACGAACTTTTCTATCTTATCCAGCACGGACAGGTGGTTGCTGATCTCAGCAATTTTCCGGTCATTTTCTCCCCGGGTGCTCAAAAACAATTTTCCCTGTTCACTCAGGTCAACTGCTCCTTTATTAGATTTATACTTTACGACCTCATTCTCCAACTCTTCTAATTCCTTCTCTACATCCTTTATCCTGCTTTCCACAAAGTCGAGGGTGTTAGATGCCAGCTCATTCCTGTCCTGAATTCCCATCTCATTATAAGAAAGTATCAGGTGGTTTAATATATCTTCACTTCTCTGTGGCACTTCATCCCTCAGCCTTAAATCAACAACGGTAGAGAGCTTTCCTGATGTTAATATGTTGATCCTGCCAACCAGTTGATCTGTGACATCTCTGGGGTTTTTCAGCAGAAAATAAAGCGGGTTCTCAACCGGAATTGCTAAGTTTTTATTTGCTGAAAATTCCAGGACTCCATAAGGGGTTTCTACCCACTCATCAAGCGGGTACTGTTGGTTATCAATCAGGACCCGCTTAGTCTCACTATTATAGGAAAAGTATACAGGTGGTGTGTCCTGGATGATTTCCGGGTTTTGATGCTTTATCTTTATCGGAGAGGACATATAAGCGCTGGTGGGCTTAAATTTGCCATCTTCATAAATTGACGCATAAAGTGCCAGTTGGTTTACAACCTGCTTCATTAACGTGCGCGACTGGATCACGTTAATTTCATTCTCAACCACCTTGTTGGTAATAAATGCATCAAACGACTCTACCATTTTTGAGTCACTAACTCCCTTGTTCTCATCTTTTATTAATAATGATGCTGATGCTTCGTATTCCGGGATCGCATAGTAGTTCAGGTAAGTCCATGCCCCTGCTACAGCCAGTGTTATAAGTATGCTGAATAATGGCCAGTAGGGAATAAACTTATAGACCAGTTCGGAGAAGAAGTTGTTTTCAGAATGCGGATTATCTGGAGTAGCCTTGATCATATCTTTAAAATTTACCTGCTCAACCGATCTATACTTACTACCACTAGTGTTAAACTGCTCAGCACAATAGGAAGCCACTGCCTGGCAGCGCTGGCACCTGCAATTTTCGTTTTATTAGGCTCAACATATATGATGTCGTTGGATTTCAGGTAGTAGTAGGGCGACGTAAACAGCTCATCAGATGTCAGATCGAGCCTTGTAAGCTTTTTTATTCCCCCCTCTTCCCTTATTAGCAGAATGTTGTTCCGGCTTGCGTAAATAGTTAAGTCGCCTGCCAGCCCAAGAGCTTCCAGCAGGGTTAATTTTTCGTTTGGAACGGTGAGCACCGAAGGGCGACCGACCTCACCCAGCACAGAGACCTTGTAGTTCAGGTACCGGACATCTATAATGGGGTCTAGCAATAGCTTCCTATCAACAATAGCCTCCTTTATGACATTCTGAAAAGCTTTTTTTGTAAGGCCTGCCGCTTTAATATTTCCCAGAAAAGGAAATTGGATATAGCCCTCAGGATCAACCAGATAGCCTGCAACCTGCGACATGGAGCTTGTGGCACTGGCATTCCGGATAACTGAAGTGCTTGATACATTGAATATCTCCGATGCGGCTGGGTTCAGACTATTAACGGATATGTTTAACAGATCGTTTGGTTGAATAACAGGCTCCAAAATTTCTGTATTGTCTGAATATTCCGAATCCCGGATATTGTTAAAATATATAGCATTTTTTGAACTGGTACAGGATGAAAAAATCAGAAAACCTAGTAGCCCATAGGCCATCGTAATCGAGTAAACATTTTTCATAATATAAATCAGAAAAAAAAGATATTAAATATGAATATAGCAAAATGATATGAATTTAACAAAAATAATTATGGAAATAATTAAATAAATGTTAATTGTACACTGGTTAAGCCAGTATGCGCACTAGTCATTAAAGCTAGGTTATAAGCGATTTGCGTTGACGGTTATCATTTTTTTGTTCAGGATTATTATAAACGTGCACTATAAACCTACTATCGGAACATATGCTTTCCTGGTATTCTCTAATCAGGATTACAAGAAAATTTGGTGTTCTGACTAAGCAAAGTTTATAAAAATATTGTAGGGAGGATATAGAAGACTAAGGAAAAGTAAATGCGAAAACTGACTATGAATTGCCAAGTTAAGGGTATTCCATAGTAGGGCTATCAGGTTTATTATTCTTTTCATAGTGGTGAGGTAGTAGTAAGAGCAATTTTTAAGATCGAGCAATCAATGTATAAACTCAACTTGCAAGACATTTCCACATGCCAGTAGAGCAGAGGAGTAGATAGAGTATTATTGATATAGAAGAATTATATCTAAGTATCTTATTAAACGAAAATGTTGGAAAAAGTTTCTGTGTGTATGTTATATTTGAGAAGAAATATTGTAAAATCATAAAACGTAGCTTGGGCCGCTGAGGCTTGTACTTTTTGTGAGCGCAAACTTGATGTGCGAACCTTTAATACACTCAAGATAAAGTAGATCAGCTGCTAAGGTCTTCTTCGGCAAAGGCTTGCGACAGAAACCTGCCACCTGCAGGTGTTTTTACTCGTGGATTCAGCGCGCTATGGCCGGGGAAACATTCCTGAAAGCCTTAGGCCGTGCATTATACAAAGTGCCAAATTAGCTGCAGACAGAGGATGTGACCGGGGTTAGATACCAGTAAACCACCTGTATAGGATGGTGCGCTATAAGGTTCTGCGAAATGAAAGCTGTGGAACGGCAGCAACCGGTTAATTCGCTTTCAGGCATACATAGTCCGATCAATTTAGTATGTAAGCAGGGAGCACTTAAAAATGGCTGTTAGCCAAACGGGCCATGGCGAACATCAAAGTAATTATTCCAATCAAAATGGCCCTCATGAGGTTTCTGCTGCTGCACCAAGTGCGGTCAAGTGAAAAGTGCGGGGGCGGCCTGAGAGGGTTAGATAGCCTGATTCTAAATTATTTCAATAAAAAAGGCCCTCCAGAGAAATTTTCTGCTGCTGCTGCTGCAGTTTTATGTGCCATAGGTTTAATCTAAAAATGCTCAGCTTGATCTGCTTTGTTTATATTGTGTGCTCTTATTGGGGCAGAGTCCCATTTATTCCTCTCTATTCTAAACAGGTTAAGTTCCGCCTGCTCAAATTTCAGGAGTTTAAAGAAATTCTCTTTCATGGCAGCATATCTTGTTAGGGTCATGATCTTTGATTTTAATGAGATCAGCTTCAACTTATTGACCTTGGCTTCCTCAGATGCTGCTGGTACTCTTATCTGTTCTAGGAGCAGGGGTGGTAATTTCCTGATATAGGAAAAAAATATTGCCAAAAATTTAAGGTTAAAGGATAACAGGCTTTCACTGCCGTTATTAACCCTTATCCGGTATGGAATTAATACCTCGAAGCTTTGCGCCCCGTCTCTGAAAAAGCGGATATGGTAATCCCAGCATACGCGCTCTTTGGGCATAAAGTGCTTAAACCTGAGGCTGTGGTCATACCAGATGTCGTATCCTGCCAGGGCTATGGCATAGCAAAGCTCATAGTCGCCGCCTGCACACAAGGTTTTGGCGAAGCGGTCTGTCAGCATAGATCTGAATCCGGATCTGATGAGGATGTTGTAAGCAGACTTGCGTATAACACAACCAGCTCCATACACCACATTGCGGGAAACTTTTCCGGACGCTGGTGCCTGAGGGCCGCTGGCAAATAAATTAAATTTAGCGGCCCAAGGGGGAGGGGCAGTCTCAAACACCAGTTCGCCGTAACCGCCCAGCACACCAATTAAAGGGTGTTGCAGCATCAGGTCATAGGCCCTGTTGATATAATCCGGTGCCAGCCAATTATCATCGTCGCAGAAGATGATGAACTCAAATTGAGATTTTTCGAGGGCAAGCTCCCGGGCATACGTCAGGCCTTGTTTGGGCTGATACAGTAGAGAGAAGGAAACTTGGCTTTGGGTTTTCTCCCATTCAGAGGCTGCAACTTCGGAGGTATTGTCTGTGGAGGCATTGTCTATGATAATGAATTCCCATGAAATCTCAGGACGTACACGTTGGCGCGCAATATGGTGTATTGTTTCAGGCAGGAGCGCTGCTCCGTTGTAGGTACAAATAACTACTGTTATACCAAGTTTCATAAGCTATGTATTCAATAAATTAGAGGTGCCCCTGTGTTCTCCTGTAATTAGTAGCCAGTTATTATAATAACGCCTTGTGCAGGCAGGAACTTTTCTTGTGCCTTTTCTGCCAAAATTGTCACCATAGGGGTATCTGCAGTTTATTGCCCCTTCTCCCGAGTGTGCTCTGCCTGCCAGGTTAGCAGCAGATTGTCTTTTTATGTGAGCCGTTAATATCGTGTACACGCGTTCACGTAAGTGCGCACGGACAAATAGAATTTCATGTACAGTTCGCAAATTAAAAAGCACGCTGGTCTACAAGTAACTGTTTAAGAAAGGCCCCGGGTGTTTTACTCTAAAAAACGGTTATTTGATAAAGCTATATATAAAGCTATGAGTTGAAAGCAGTAAAATTATAAACAATATAATAAATCTTTATATAGTTATGGGGTGTTCGATTAAAAATATAAAATTTAAACGCCGCAAAAGTAAATGTCCAGATGTTAAAAAACGGTGTACAAGCCACTTGCAAGGCTGCCACATAATGATGCTAAAATTTGGAAAGAGACTTTAGTCTGTAAAAAATAAGCAGACCATGGCTCTCAGAGACCTGGTCAGGTAGCGTAACTTTTAATTAAACTATATCTATGAGCTTATCGCCCTGTTTGTTGAAAAATAGGATAGCTCCTGCTAAAGTCAGTGATATCATGGCGAAGCTGTAGAGTAGTTGCGGAACTGTAACGAAGCCTTCTCCCAACAAGGACAACCGGAACAGTTCAAATAAGGAGGACAATGGATTTAGCTGAACGATCCAGCGCACCTTCTCCGAAACAAAACCCAAAGGATATATAACGGGTGTTACAAACATGAACATGCGTATGCCTAAGGCAACAATATTAACCAGGTCGCGGTACTTGGCGGTGAATACAGAGAAAAGCAGGCCAAGGCCTAAGCTAAAAGCGCCAACCCCTATTATAGCTACCGGAAAAGCCAATGACCAGATACTCAGCGACAAGGGCAAATCCAAAAAAATATAGTAGAAGGCTATTAGGGCCAGGAGCATTAACAGCTGTATCAGAAATCGTAAGAACTGTGTGCAGATAACAGAGGCGGGCATTATTATCCGCGGAAAATAAACTTTGCTGAAAATATTGGCATTGTCTTTAAAGGTGCCGGATGTGCCTGAAAAACTGTCATTAAAGAAGTTCCAGAGAATAATGCCAGCGGAATAAAATAAAACAGGGGGCAGCGAGCCCGTTGAAATACCTGCCAGTTTATTGAAAACGAAAAAATAGGTGGCCAGCGTAATAAGTGGTTGGATCAGTATCCATAAGGGCCCCAGGATTGTTTGCTGGTAATTCACGAGGAAATTGCGCCTGACCAATCCTGCCAATAGATACCGGTAGGACCAGAGCTCCCTTATGCCATGACTCCAGAAACTAGTTTTGCTGTTAATCTCCCAATCCCATTTAACGTTAATTACTGGCATAACACAAAAATTAATAACGGGGGCACTCTTTCGATACCATATTTATAGATATGATAAAGATAGGTTTTTTTTGGAATATTCTAGGCGTAATCAGGAGTATATTTTTCTGGCTTGCCACAAATTCTCTTTTAACTAGGAAATCGACCTGTTAATTGTGCTGGTGAGTAACTTACAGGCGGGGATTTAGTACAGCACATCCCCGCGTCTTCAGATAGCTTCCTGGTTCAGAATAGGTATCCCAACCTCATAGCGTGCTGCTCTATGGCCCGGCCATGGAAGTGAGTTCAGGCTAATTTGCAGCAACAGTTATAGCGGGTATTCTCTTTTAAATAAGCCGGGTTTGACGGCAACAGTGCCCTGGTGCTCCTCCAGTTTGACTGAAAGGTATACTGTTTGTAAGGCTGCCAGAAAGCCTCACTGCCACCATTTCTAATTTGGCGAACGTTACAGCTGAACTGCCGGTTTGTGAAGCAGCTGCGGATGTTCGTAACAGTAAAAGCTGGAGGCAGCCATGGCTGCCTCCAGCTTTATTAGTGAAAGAGCGAAAGTTGGCATAGCCTACTTGGCGGCTATACAGGAAATCTCAACATTCACATCTTTAGGGAGTCTGCTCACTTCTACAGTCTCCCTGGCAGGCGGGTTACTTCTGAAATAGCTGCCATAGGTCTCATTTATGCGACCAAAGTTGTTTAAGTCCTTCACGAAAATGGAGCATTTTAGCACATGCTCAAAACCAAATCCGGCCTCCTGCAAAATAGCGCTGAGGTTTTTCATTACCTGGTGGGTCTCGGCCTCAATCGTGTCGTTTATGAGCTGACCACTTTCAGGGTCAAGCGCAATTTGTCCGGAAATATACAGGGTTCCGTTTGCCAATGTTGCCTGGCTGTAAGGACCAATGGGAGCAGGAGCCTTAGAGGAGTTAATAATTTGGTGTGCCATGATAGTTGAATAGGAGGTTTTAAAATCACGTTCATCCAAATGTACAGAAATTCATTCTGACAGCCTAGCCGTATGGCAACTGCTCCGGATAAGATAGAGAAGGGGCCGTCTGAGGCAATTATTCCAATCAAAAAGCCCCTCCAGAGGTACCTGTTGCAGACAAGCTTACTAAGAGCAGCTGGTTTTGACACATGGCCCCTGGGCGCAGCCGTTCTAAGGACCTTGTTATTCCATTGGGCAGATGAGCAATAACCACCAAGCCACCTGCAGGCGCACCAGTGCTTTATGTAGGAGGATCTTGTTCAGGGCATAAGCCAGTAAATCAGCATGAAAACAGGCCTGACAGTTAAGCTGGTGTAATCTTATCTTTCCTCTGAAGCAGTCATCATGCTTTTTATAGCTGCAGGCGTGTTCAGCCATAACGAGGCATCAATTTGGTAACTGGCCAGCGCAACCTTTTGCTGCTCATCCAGCATCTGCCTGATCTCGTTTTCAAACTCGGTGGTGGCTTCTTTTAGTTTGGCTTCCTGCCGGAGTGGCGCATCCAGGTACTGCGCATAAATTTCCTGCACCTTCAGCATGGTTTTTTCATTCAAATCCTTTAGCTTTAGATACTCAGCGTCATACAGGTAGAGGTTTTTCGCCATCAGTTTAGTCAATTCTGTGCATTGTTTTGCAGATTCGGCAGATAGCTTTTTAGCGGTCTCCTGCGCCAAAGATGCTGTGCTAAAGCATAAAAGCATGGCAAAAACATAACATAATTTCTTCATGATGAAAACGGTTTTAGGGTTTACGACATTTAAACCGGAAGCTGTGCCTGTAGCAGCATAAGCAACCGCTGTAGGTGGTTAGCATAATAGTGCCACAAATCATTTTTTTAATCGATAATTGGTTAATTCATATAAATGTTTAACTTATTTCGAGTATGGCATGGTAAAATATTATTGCGAGGATGTTTTGATAATTCAATAATATGTTTTATGAGTGCCAATGTGGCTCGCTGCTTCCCAAAAATGGACAGCCAAGCTGCGGGTTTTTGGCTGATCTGGTGCTGAGACTCAGTGTTTGTAGATAATTGCTGGTGCAACGCAAGCCTCCTGTTTTAGTAGTTGCTGCTTGCAGGCAGGATACTTGTGCTTATCAAAATTGAAAATTAGGAGTTATGGCAGATATGCCTTTTAGCAGCATTAAAAGTGTTCCATCTTTGTGTTCCATCTTTCTGATTTTTAATTTGGCAAGGCGCCAGGGACGCTGCTCTCTTTGCCTTAATGCTCCTGCCTTAACCCGACTCAAAGTGCACACCATATTTAAACTCTATTCTGATCTTTATGCAGGTACTGGTTCTGTCTACTCCTGAAATGGCAGTAGAATTCAAAGCAAAGTTTCCGGATCCGATAGCCGGGCACGAGCCAATTTTTGTTGAGAGTTACGAAAGGCTGGCACCTCTTCTGGAGCGGGCTGAGGTGGTGTTTGATTTCCTGCTGGCTGATGACAGAGAGCAGCTGGCAGTTTATGCGGCACATCCGGGCCTGGTCGTTTTCTGCCATGCCGTTACAGTGCAGCTGGCAGAGTTGCTTCAGAATCAGGCCCTACGAAATACGGTCATCGGGTTCAATGGGCTGCCCTCGCTGTTCAACAGGCCCTCGCTCGAGGTGATGCTCTTCCGGCCAGCTGATGCTGATGTGCTTAAGAGAACCTGTGAAAGGTTGAAAACACCATTTCTGCTCACTACTGATAGGGTAGGAATGGCTACACCGCGCGTGCTCTGCATGATCATAAACGAGGCTTATTACACACTGCAGGAAAGCATTGCCACTATAGATGCCATTGACCTCGCCATGAGGCTGGGCACCAACTACCCCAAAGGGCCCTTTGAGTGGGCAGACCAGATTGGGCTGGCAAATGTGTACCAAATATTGCAGGCCCTGTATGCAGACACAAAAGATGAGCGGTATAAGATATGCCCTTTACTTAAAACGATGGTGCTGCATCAGGCAAAAACGGCCTGATGTCCGATAGTGGGTAGCTTGTCTGGCTTCGGGACAATTATTCAGATCAGCATGCCCCTCCAGAGCGTATTCCTGCTGCTAAAGGGGCCGACCGTTAATCCTGATTGCACTTAGTTGAAGCAGGCAATGGAGGCCGGGGCTGATAGAAGACTCGTGGCTTTCCGGATTATTCTAATCAAAATTGCCCTCCAGCGAGTTCTTCGGCTGTTGTCCGGCTCCGTCTCTAATGCGACTGGTTGTATTTACATGTGCTTGGTATGCCTCCGGCCAGGGTTTTAGATGCCGATGTATTAATCTGCTATTGCTTCATTTGTTAGCCTCTATCCCCGGGGCTGCCCCCTGACAACCCCTCTTTATATGAAACAGACCAATTGCTGATTTACCCGAAGTGCGCTGGTCGGGGGACAGCGCACGAAAACTTATAGCAAATAAACCAATTGCTGGTGGTATAACAGGGCATTAGAATGTATTTCTGATTTCGAGTTAGCCGAAGCAACAAGGCAGTGTGGCAGGGAGGTGCCGTTGTGCTACCCGTCCTAGCGGCGGCAGTTCCGGAGGGCACTTTTGATTAGAATAATTTGATAGCATAACATATAAAGGGCATGTTTAGGGCCACTATTGGTTTCATTCATTAGCAATTGCCCGGTATTAGAACTAGCTATCGAGTAAGTCCCAGTCGCTGGCTTGAGGCGTCTTCCCCAGCCGCAAGACTACTGCTAATGAAACAATGCGGCCTGAGGGCACCGGATCAAGCAGCAGCAAAGACAGTTGAAGCCAACAGGTATCAGAATATTCTACTCCTACATCTGCTATACACTCGAATAATTTCAGCGGATGCTGGTATAGAGAAAAGCAGGTTTCCTGTCTTATCGTTTCAACTTCTGCCTTGAATTTCATCAGAGGCAGGCATAAAAAAAACGGATACTTTTCAGGTATCCGTTTTTCACATAAATAATTTTAAGCTTTACTCAACTGTTACAGACTTAGCCAGGTTGCGTGGCTGGTCTACGTTGCAGCCTCTCAATACGGCAATATGGTAGGATAAAAGCTGAAGCGGAATTACAGAGAGTAGTGGCGCCAGGTGCTCGCTGGTTTCCGGTATCTCTATTACGAAGTCAGACATGGCAGGAATGGTGGTGTCGCCTTCTGTCACGATAGCGATAACCTTACCCTTACGTGCCCGCACCTCTTGTATATTCGATACGATTTTTTCATAAGAGCCATCTTTGGTGGCAATTACCACTACGGGCATCTGCTCATCTATCAGGGCAATCGGGCCGTGCTTCATCTCGGCGGCCGGATATCCCTCGGCATGGATGTAAGAGATCTCTTTAAGCTTTAAGGCGCCTTCCAGGGCTACAGGGTAGTTATAGCCACGGCCCAGGTAAATAAAATTGGTCGCGTTCTTAAACTTCTCCGCTATCTCCTGTATCTGCTGGTCAAGTTTCAGGGCTCTTTCTACTTTTGCCGGGATATTTTCCAGCTCGGCCATCAGCCCATGAAGCTTGGATGTTTCCAGGGTGCCTCGCTTAGACCCTATGATCATGGCAATCAGCGTGAGCACCGTTACCTGCGCAGTAAAGGCTTTTGTGCTGGCTACTCCAATCTCGGGGCCGGCATGTGTGTAAGCACCTGCATCGGTGGTGCGGGCAATAGAAGAACCAACTACATTGCATATGCCGAAAATAGTAGCTCCTTTTGATTTAGCAAGTTCTATGGCCGCCAGCGTATCTGCTGTTTCACCTGATTGGGAAATGGCAATTACAATGTCGGTCTCACGAATGATGGGGTTCCGGTACCGGAATTCTGAGGCATATTCTACCTCCACCGGAATACGGGCAAAGTCCTCTATCAGGTACTCTGCCACCAGGCCGGCGTGCCAGGAAGTGCCGCAGGCTACTATCAGAATCCGCTCGGCATTCACGAACTTGTTCTCAAATTCGCGTATGCCGCTCATCATCAGGTGGTTGCTGGCTGAAATCATACGGCCACGCATGCTGTCTAAGATAGAGCGGGGCTGCTCAAAAATCTCTTTCAGCATAAAGTGCTCGTAGCCGCCTTTCTCAATAGACTCCAGTGCCATTTCCAGGCGTTGTACATAAGGCGTTTGCTTTACGTCTTCTCTGGAGCGTATGTCAAGTTCGCCGTTTTTGATCACCGCCAGCTCATAGTCCTTCAGGTAAACCACGTCATTGGTGTATTCTATGATTGGTGTGGCATCGGAGGCCAGGAAGTATTCGCCTTTTCCAATACCAAGTACCAGGGGGCTCCCTTTTCTGGCGGCCACTAACTGGTGCGGGTCATCTTTAGAAAGGACCACAATGGCATAAGCGCCCACCACTTCGTGCAGTGCCAGCCTTACGGCCTCGGCCAGCGTACAATGGTTGTTCTCTCTGATATCCTCGATCAGGTTTATAAAAACCTCTGAGTCAGTCTCACTTTTGAATGTGTGCCCTTTGCTGATTAACAGCGTCTTGAGCGCTGCGTAGTTCTCGATGATGCCATTATGGATGATGGCAATCTTCTTGGAGGTTGAAAAGTGTGGGTGCGCATTTACATCATTCGGCTCACCGTGGGTTGCCCAGCGTGTGTGGCCCATCCCGATATTGCTGTGAACGTCTTTGTCCTGAAGGAATGCCTCCAGCTCACTTACTTTCCCCTTCTTTTTATACACGCTCAGGGTTCCGTTCATTAAGGCGATGCCTGCACTGTCGTAACCGCGGTACTCCAGGCGCTTCAGGCCTTTAATAATGATAGGACAAGCTTCTCTATGCCCTACATATGCTACAATTCCACACATGAATTCTTATAAATTTAAATAAAAGCAGCCCAAATTTACAAGCGTAAATCCGGTGTTCAAACAAATTATTGATTAAGTTTTGAATAATAGACCAACAGCTTAATAGGAGCTGCGTCAGTGTTGCTGATCATAGTTCTGAAAGGGCGGGAGTCAGATACTATCTGGCGTGCACCGGTTTGAGGGTCCGGTGCGCTGGTTCTTCCTGTGGCCAGTAATAAGCCGTTATTCGGTTTTTTATCCAGCAGAAGCGCCTGTATATAGGGCGTTATGTTCAGGGTATAGTGGTTTTTGGTAGTTATATAACTTGCAAAGGAAGGGGCACTGGTCGTGTTTATATAATAGGAGTCCTGAACTGTTAAGGCTACCCCGCTTGTGTTCCTGAGAATACGGTTAGTATGGTTTGTCTCATACAGCACAAAACCAGGGTGCAATGGGAATGTAGCCGCTGAGGCATTCTGAACCGGCAGGATAAGTTCTGCCCGGTTTATAACAACATTGCTGGTTTGTGCCTTGAACTCCTCCAGGTAAGGGAACGTGAGTTTGGTGAGCAACTGCGTGTTTGCCTGCACAAAGCTTACCCCATCTGTCTCGTGAGATGGCACGTAACCCTCTTTTGCAAGAGAAGCAATGGTGGTACCGGAGCGGTCTGCCGTCACGTTGTAAAAGTTTCTGTTGTCGGCGCCGGCCAGGGGGAACAGGTGCTCTTTGACCGTTGTGTCAGCATCTACTTTGTAGCGTAAGGCCAGGCTGGTGCGGGATGAGCTCAGGTTCAGGGCAATAATGCTGGCCCCCTCGGTGTTGGGAGAGACAATCGCAAAGCCTTTCAGAAACTCGTTGATAAAATTTTCTCGTGTAGAAAGCGCACTGGTGCCGGATTTGGATAAGATCTCCCGGGCAAAATCCAGCGACATCTCGATCCGCACCACTTCTGCCGAGTCTCTGTTCTCCAGATTGAAAATCCGGGGCCGGAAAGTTCCGGTGCCAACAGGAGCGGCTTCGTACGCCAATGTAGTATTGGTATAATAGGAGCCTCTGCTGCTAAAGCCATCCGTTAGCCTGTGCACGTTCAGGGTCAGGTCGCTGTTCGGGTTGCCATATATTAAGGTGTAGTCCAGTGTCAGTACCATCGATACCGGCTGCGGGTTGGAGCCAAATGTAAGATCCGTGCCGCCCAGGCCTACCTCAGTATAAGTGGTAGCCCTGGTGGTGCCCAGTACCGGATCGGCATAGTAACCAGCCAGAAAAGGTGCTAGCCTGAAGGTAGAAATAGAGTCTTCTAAAAGAACTGTGCCGGAATGTATGGTGATAGTATCTGTGAAATCAGTTCCGATCCGGTTGTTGTCCTGCAGTTCAAGCCCAATTTCAGAAGGGTCTTCGCAGGCAGTAAAAGCAACTAAGGATAAAATGAAAAGAAGGTACCTATTAACGGCTAAGTTCATTATACAAGTTGAAGTAAGAGTCTAATAAGTTGTCGTCGGCGCTGATGGTGTTGATGTCCTTGGTAAGCATAAACTCAGTGAACAAGGCATCTATATTCTCGCTGAAATTCTCGTTTGTCTTGATAACAGAGTCTGCGTACTCCATCCCCACCTTGATAAAGCTGTCCAGGTCGCCGGACTGCAGGTTGGTGAGCATGCTCTCATCGATATCCAGCATTTTCACTTTATCCATCAGGTTAGCGCTGAACTTGTGCTTGTACTCGTGGTTATAAACTGTAAAGATAGACTTGGCATCTTTAAAGATAGGGTCTTTCTTGTACGTCGTTTTCAGGTACATCGGGATCAGCCCCGTCATCCAGTCGTTGCAATGCACAATGTCGGGCTGCCAGCCCAGTTTCTTCACCGTCTCCAGCACGCCTTTGCAGAAGAAAATGGCCCGCTCGTCGTTATCCTGATGGAATTTGTTATTCTTGTCAACAAAAACGGATTTTCTGTGAAAATAGTCTTCGTTGTCAATAAAATAAACCTGTAATTTGGCATTCGGAATGGAAGCGACTTTAATTACAAGTGGTTTTTCGTCATCGCCGACAGCGATATTGATGCCGGAAAGACGTACGACTTCATGCAACCGGTTTTTGCGCTCATTAATAATGCCGAACCTTGGAACAAAAATGCGGATTTCCATTCCCCGCTCCTGCATACCCTGTGGCAAAGTCTCTAAAAACTCTGCTACTTTGGTGGTTTGCAAGAAAGGAAGGATTTCTGTGGCGGCGTATAATATTCGCAATTTAGACATGAGTATATGGTTAAAAATTATTATGCAAGAGAAATGGGACGTGCAAAATTAGCAAATTTTATTCTAATATTCAATTTTATCTGTTGCAACTTACTTTTGAAGTTATTTCCGTTTTTAAAATAAAATACTATTTTATATGCAAGTTATAAAGCAGGGTAGCGCTATTCGCTCCATTGTGCAGGCCTTGCGCTGCAGCGGTAAAAGCATAGGCTTCGTGCCTACCATGGGGGCCCTGCACGAAGGGCACCTGCAACTGATCCGTGCCGCAGCCCTGCAAAACGACATTACCATCTGCAGCGTTTTTGTTAATCCCGCCCAGTTCAACAACCCCGATGACTATAAGCTATACCCGCGCTCGCTGGAGCAGGATATAGCCGCGCTGGAAGCAGTGGGGTGCCACTATTTGTTTGCGCCCACCGCCACCGACATGTATCCAGAACAAACGCTGCTGCACTTTAGTTTCGGCGTGCTGGAGGAGGTAATGGAGGGCGCGCACCGGCCGGGGCACTTTAACGGCGTGGCCATGGTGGTGAGCAAGCTTTTTCATCTGGTGCAGCCGCACAAGGCTTATTTCGGGCAGAAGGACCTGCAGCAGGTGGCGGTGGTGCGGCAGCTGGTAAAGGCGCTGAGTTTTGACCTGGAGGTGGTCTGCTACCCGACCATCCGCGAGGAGAGCGGCCTGGCCATGTCGTCGCGCAACAAGCGCCTGGATGTGCAGCAGCGGGAGCATGCCGCACAACTGCACCAGGCCCTGCTACTGGCGCAGAAGCAGATCGGGGTAAAATCTGTGGCTGCCATAAAAACCGACGTGCAGACTTACCTGGCGGGGGTGCCTGAGTTGCAGCTCGAGTACTTCGAGATAGCAGACCCGGCAACGCTCCAGCCTGTGCCTGACCCTGCCGCCGCCGAAGTGGCCCTCTGCATTGCGGCCCACGTGGGCCCGGTACGGCTGATCGACAACATGATAGTGAAGCCCCAGCAACTGGCCTGAAAAAATTATGCTAATGAAAATGCCCCTCCAGAGGCAAAAAAGACGCAGGATGCAGAGATCTTCTAAGAGGTAAGAGTTGTCTTTAAGAATCTGGAGATTCCATTCCTAAATTTTCAAATCTTCAAATCAAAAAACCAGCCATTAAGCCATTAACAGCTGAAAACCAGCCACCGGCAATTATTTGAATGAAAACAGCCCTCCGGAGGTGTTTTTACGGATGCCTCGGGGCTACCCCGGTTCAGGAGAAGCCGTGAATATTGTCTTGCAGACGGAGCTGCTGTCTGATAGTAATTTTCCGGCATAATCCCTACCTTTGGATTTTATTAAAGATAAAGCCATGCAAATTGAGGTTTTAAAGTCTAAAATCCACCGTTGTAGGGTTACACAGGCCGAGCTGCACTACGTGGGCAGCATCACAGTAGATGAAGACCTGATGGATGCCGCCAATATCGTGGAAAATGAAAAAGTGCAAATCGTTAATATCAACAACGGCGAGCGCTTCGAAACTTATGTTATAAAAGGAGAGAGAGGCACTGGCACTATCTGTTTAAACGGGCCTGCTGCCCGCAAAGTACAGGTAGGTGATGTGGTTATCATTATATCGTATTGTTCCATAAACTTTTCTGACGCCAAAAGTCATAAGCCTACCCTGGTGTTTCCTGACCAGCACAACCGAATCGTATAAGCCCACTGCATGAACAGGCTGTTGTCCATCTTAAAGTACAGTTCTTTTCTGTGTATATCTGTCTTTCTGATGTGGTATGCCTTGCGGGAGCTGGACTTTGAACGGATGTGGGTGGAGCTGCAGCAGGCAAACTATATCTGGATCGTGCTGTCGATGGCGATGGGGGCGGCCGCCTATATGAGCCGCGCGCACCGCTGGAAGCTCCAGATCGTGCCTACAGGCGTTTCCCCGTCTTTCGCCAACACCTACCACGCCATGATGGTGGGGTACCTGGCAAACCTGGTGCTGCCCAGAATGGGAGAGGTCATCAGATGCAGTATTCTGAAGCGGACAGATAACCTTCCTGTAAACAAAGCCCTGGGGACGGTGATCGCGGAGCGTTTTATCGATATGCTCATGTTGCTGGTATGTGTGGGGCTCACGTTTCTGTTCGAGCTCGACAAAGTAGTTCATTATTTTATAGGCCTCTTTACAGACCAGTATCAAAGCCTGGAGCGAAGTCTGGATTCCTGGTACCTGCTCCTGCTTTTGCTGGTGCTAGGTTTAGGGTCCATGGTAGTGGGGGTTTTATTCCTGAGCAGGCTGCGGAACAACTTCTATTTTCAGAAGGCAGTGGTTTTTGTGAAAGGTATGCTGCAGGGCATCTTCAGCATAACCAGGATAAAGAACCAGCCCGTTTTCTGGGGCCACACCCTCTTTATCTGGCTCATGTTCTATGGCACCACGCTTATTGTTTTCTATGCCTTGCCGGCCACTTCCGGGTTGTCGGCCACCGCGGGGCTTTCGGTGCTGGTGGCAGGCACCTTAGGAATGGCTGCGCCCGTGCAGGGAGGCATCGGGGTATACCACCTGGCCGTGCAGACAACGCTTCTTTTATATGGCGTGCCCAAGGAGGCAGGCATGGCCTATGCCCTGCTGGCCCATACCTCCCAAACACTTTTGGTTGTTCTGATGGGAGTGCTTAGTTTTATTGTCACGATGCTGCAGCGCGTAAGGCCGGCAGCACAAAAAAACGAAACGAACACACCAATTCATGAAGTCGAGCGATAAAATAGTGCTTCTCCCACAGTTGCAGCACCTGCTGCAAACCTGGCGCGACCAGGGCCAGAAAATAGTTTTCACCAATGGCTGCTTCGATATCCTACACCTTGGCCACGTAGATTACCTGGAGAAAGCCAGACAACTTGGCGATAAAATGGTGCTCGGCCTTAATACAGATGCTTCTATTTGCCGTATAAAAGGGCCAGGCCGCCCGCTGCAGGACGAAATGTCACGGGCGCGGGTTATGGCATCTTTATTGTTTGTGGATGCTGTAGTGCTTTTCGATGATGATACGCCGCTCAAACTGATAGAGGCTGTGCAGCCTGATATACTGGTGAAGGGCGACGACTACAGCATTGAAAATATAGTGGGGCACGAGGTCGTTCTAGCCAGAGGAGGGGCGGTTGAAACCGTGCCGCTGGTAAAAGGCTACTCCACCACCAGCATCGTTAAAAAAATAGAGGATCAAGTAAAATTAAATAAAGATTAAAGAAAGTTATGGGAATATATGTGATCGTAATCGTCTTTATGCTGGCCAGTATGTGGGTTAGCTGGCGTTTAAAGAGCAAGTTTAAGAAGTACTCTGAAATTCCGTTGCAGTCTGGTTACACCGGCCGTGAGATCGCTGAGATGATGCTGGCCGACCATGGCATTACCGATGTGCGCGTTATATCAGTGGCCGGCCGGCTAACGGACCACTACAACCCTGCCGACAAAACCGTGAACCTGAGCGAGTATGTGTACGAGGCGCGCAGCGCCGCCGCCGCCGCTGTATCGGCGCACGAATGTGGCCACGCAGTGCAGCACGCCAAAGCCTACAGCTTCCTGAAATTTCGTTCCGCTATGGTGCCTGCCCTGAGCATTGCCTCACGCTACATGCAGTGGATCATTCTGATCGGTATCTTCATGCTGCAGACAACCCCTATTCCGCTGGCCATTGGGGTGGGCCTTTTCGCCCTCACCACGCTTTTCAGTTTTGTTACGCTGCCAGTGGAGTTTGATGCCAGTAAGCGGGCGCTTGCCTGGATCGGGACCAACAACATCGTGACTAAGCAGGAGTACGCCATGTCGAAAGACGCGCTGAAGTGGGCCGCCATGACCTACGTGGTAGCTGCCCTGGGTTCGCTGGCAACGCTGCTTTACTACGCCTCGTTGCTGCTTGGCCGGCGCGAGTAACTGAATTCAGTCTTAGCTTTAAGTTTAAGCGTCTTCTGCCCCGAGCAGAAGGCGCTTTTTTTGTGCAGTCGTAAAAAACACTAGGCTGTAATTGCGTATGCAAGCGTATAATTTTTTAACTTTAATTACTCGGCTTGCATAACAAATGGCGCAGATCAAGTGTATGCTGTTGTAGGATATTACTCTCGAAAACGAATTAATGATAGTTAACTAGTTACACAGGTATGGACTTTCAATTAACAGAAGAGCACTTGGCCGTACAGGCTGTTGCTCGTGAGTTTGCGCAATCGGAGTTGCTGCCCGGTGTTATTGAGCGCGATGAACACCAGAAGTTCCCGGCTGAGCAAATCCGCAAAATGGGGGAGTTGGGTTTTCTGGGGATGATGGTAGACCCGAGGTACGGTGGTGGTGGCATGGACACGATCTCGTATGTGCTAGCCATGGAGGAGATCTCTAAAATCGACGCCTCGGCCTCAGTCGTGATGTCGGTAAACAACTCGCTGGTGTGTTGGGGCCTTGAAAAGTATGGCACAGAGGAGCAGAAGCAGAAGTACCTGCCGCGCTTGGCGACCGGCGAGATCATCGGGGCATTTTGCCTGTCGGAGCCGGAGGCAGGCTCCGATGCCACCTCGCAGCACACCACGGCCATAGAAATGGACGATCATTATCTCTTGAACGGCACCAAGAACTGGATCACCAACGGCAGCACCGCTTCGGTGTACCTGGTCATGGCACAAACCCACCCCGAGAAAAAGCATCATGGCATCAATGCCTTTATTGTGGAGCGGGATGTGGAGGGCTTTGTAGTAGGAAAAAAAGAGAACAAGCTGGGTATTCGCGGCTCCGACACGCACTCGCTTATGTTTACGGATGTGAAGGTGCCAAAGGAAAACCGGATAGGCGACGATGGCTTTGGGTTTAAGTTTGCCATGTCTACACTGGCTGGCGGGCGCATTGGCATAGCGGCGCAGGCCTTGGGCATTGCCTCGGGAGCCTATGAGTTGGCCCTGAAGTACTCCAAGGAGAGGAAGGCGTTTGGGGTGGAAATTGCGCGGCACCAGGCCATACAGTTTAAGCTGGCAGACATGGCCACAAACATTGAGGCCGCTCGCCTGTTATGCCTGAAGGCGGCTTTCCATAAAGATACGCAACAGGATTACAGCACGTCCGGGGCCATGGCAAAGCTCTTTGCCTCTAAGGTGGCTATGGAAACCACAGTAGAGGCAGTGCAGGTGCACGGCGGGTATGGTTTCGTAAAAGAATACCATGTGGAGCGGCTGATGCGGGATGCTAAAATTACACAAATTTACGAAGGGACCTCTGAGATTCAGAAAATAGTAATTTCGAGAGAATTGCTAAAATAGATATAACGTCAAAACATCGTTTTCGCTATATTTAACGCATAAATAGTGTTTCCTGAATTTAAAATTATTTTTTAAAAATAATAAAAATTGTTTTGAATTTTATAAAGATAAATCTTAGCTTTACCCCATAATATAAGGGTTTATAGTATTAAAGTTAGTTGGTAACACACATGGAAGATTACAATAAAATTATTGAATCGCTTGGGGTGCGATTTATTAAAGCTAAGAATCTGGTGTTGCAGCAGCCTTTTACGGTCCGCAACGCCTACGATGTCGGCAACAATTTAATATTACTTCATAAAGGAAGTATCTTTTTCGGTAACGAAGAGCAAATGGTAGAAGAAGGGGAACTGCTGTTTATTCCGGGAGGCCGTAGCACAAGAGTAACGTATGGTTCTACAGACGGACGTACGATCTCTAACGACGACCTGATTACCAACAGAGAGAAATTCTTTAAGAGTAATAACGATCTGGACCTGATCGGTGATGCCGAAGAGAGCCACAGCTACGTAAGCTTTGAAGCGAAGGTATTTGATTCCGTTAACTTCTTTGCTTCCTTAGACGTTCCTGCTTTCCTGATCTCCAACAACAACAAGCTGGCCAACCTGGTCATCAAGGTGGTGGAAGAGAACATGCAGGACCTGCCTGGAAAAGAGAGGCTGATCAACATCTACACCGAGAACATTGTAGTAGAGATCATCCGTCATATTCTGCGCAACAAGATGTTTGTGGAGCAGCTGGCAACAAACAGCACGTACTTCAAAGATCCGCGCCTGATCGATCTGTTCAACTACATTAAAGAGAACCTGGGAGGAGATCTTTCCAACAAGGTGCTTTCTAACGTAGCAAACGTTTCGGAAGACTACGTAGGGCAATACTTCAAAATGCTGACAGGTATCAATCCGCAGGATTATATCGAGTACCAGCGTATGGAGCGTGCCGTGTTCCTGCTGCGTACTACCAAGAAGAGCATCCGGGAGATTGGTAAGGATGTAGGCTACAAAGACACCGCCTATTTCTGCCGTCGCTTTAAAATGATGTTCGGTATCCCAGCCGGTAAGATGCGTCGTCGCGAATCAGCTATGAGCGTTTAAGGCGACTTTGTTATAAGAAGCGACAACTTCAGAAACCTCGGCCAAAAAGCCGGGGTTTTTTTCTATGTAGTTTCCTACCACCAGCACATCGGCACCGGCTGCCAGGGCGGCATGTGCCTTTTCGGTCGTGTTAATGCCGCCACCCACAATCACCGGAATATCTACTGCCTCGCGCACGGCTGCTATCATGGCAGCGCTGACTGGTTGCTGGGCACCGCTGCCACCGTCTAAATAAATGTACTGCAGGCCCAGCATCTCGCCGGCCATGGCCGTGCAGGCCGCAATGGCAGGCTTGTCGTAGGGGAGCGGGGTGGTGCCACTCATGTAGGAGGCGGTGGTTTGGCGGCCCGTGTCTACGAGCATATAGCCGGTGGGGTAAATCTGTAGCTGGCTGGCTTTAAGAATGGGGGCCGACAGAATATGCTGGCCGATCAGGAAATCGGGGTTGCGGCCCGAGATAAGCGATAGCAGCAGAATGCCATCGGCCTGTTGATCTATGTGGAGGCTGTTGCTGGGGAAAAGTATAACCGGTATGGAGCTGTTCTCCTTTATCAGCCTGATAAGCGAGGCCTGGTTCTGGGTAGTAACCAGGCTGCCACCCATAAAGAAGTAGTCTACCTGGTTGGCCTCGCTTAAAGCCAGCAGGTGCAGGCAGGATGATTCGTCCAGGTTATCAGGGTCGAGAAGCACTGCAAAGTGCTTTCTCCCCGATGTGTTTATTTTTGCTTTCTGAAGTTTCTCAAAGGGCATCCTTTTCCGGATAAATATACTCAGTAGTTTCGATCTCAGTCACCTCAATGGGTTTAGCCGCAATATCGTTATTTTCAGAGACACTACTTAAGTATTCTTCCACCTTTTTAGAGATATAAACCATGAGCAGGGCTGCCAGCTGCTGGGTGATAACCTGCACCAGCTCTGAGTTTAGAAAAGATTTGGCCATGCCAGTGCTTGGTGGGGTCTGTGGCTGCACTTGCAGCATTTGTGCAGAAGGCATACTATATACATCAGCTTCGCCGGCAGGGGGCATGGTGCCGGGGCCTGCAACACCAGCTGCCGGAGTGGCGCTGTAGGCAGCATATGGCTCTGCATAGCCGGTCTTCAGTTTCTTAGTTTTTTTTTTAGCGCCGCCGAAGATGCGTCTCAGCAGGAGCCCGGCCACCAGCACGCCGCCGGCCAGCGCTACTTTCCTGCCAATCTCCTGCGACTGTGTTTTCAGATGATCTACATCTCCCATCAGGGCATTTTTGTACTCTTCTTTCTGCCGCTCCAAAAGCTCCCGCTCACTTTTAAACAATGGATTGCTTGATTCGCTCATATTGAATTTTCTCTTTTATCAGTTTTGTAAATGGTATTGTCAAAGGTCTTGTCGGCTAAGCTCGTGAACACTTTCTTGTCGAGGCCAATTACGAGCACTACCAGTATGATGATGTAAAAAAGCGCTACGATGCCAAAGCCCCAGAACGAGCTGTTGAGCAGGTGGTTGAGCAGGAGCCCTATAAAGATGTTCACAAAAATAAGGCTCATAAAGGCGGCAAAACCTAATAGAACGGCGTGTAGTAAGCCTACAAAAGACGCTTTTAGCTTTTCCTGTATCTCAAGCTTGATTATATCGATCCTGGTATCGATATAGCCCATTAAGTTTTCGATGAGGTTCGGATTTTTTTCTCGAGTGCCGTTGTCTTTATCAATCATAGTGTCAGGCTGTTTTTGATGCTGTATCAGTATACGCGATTAGATTTAAAAATTTTCCGTAAACTTTAGTCAGTTTGATTGTAGTACGGATTTTGCGCTATATTGACCGAATATATTAAATTTAAGATTAAACTTTTCTAGACATACTTCATTGGATTTCAATTTATATACGGTTTTAGAGGTGAGTCCCGTTGCCACGGCCCAGGAAATCAAACTGGCCTATAAACGGCTCGCTGTGCTGTACCACCCAGACAAGAACCCGGGCGATGCACAGGCCGAAGAGCGTTTTAAATTGATCAGTGCGGCTTACCAGACCCTCTCTAACCCCACCAGGCGTGCCCGGTACGACCAGAAGCTGCAGTACCAGCGCGATCGGGAGCGAATGGCGCAGCGGCAACACCCGTATTACAACCCCCGCTACCATTATACCAGGCCGCCCGCCTCTGTGTCGGAGCGGCATTATCATAACAGGCCGGCGCACAGCAGGCGCTTCTCCAGAAAAGACCTTTACATCACCATCACGTTCACGGCCTGCATCCTGCTCTTCAGCCTGCTGCTGAAAGTGGTGATGGACCACGTAACAGGCGAAGACAAGTACAAAACAGCCCTGAGCTACATAGAAGGCGGGAAGTACAGCAGCGCCCACAGCCTCCTTACCGATGCCATCCATTTCCTGCCCAAGCACGCAGACGCCTACCTGACCCGGGCCAGCCTGGAGATGAACGTGTACGAGAACTACCGGGCAGCGGTGCGGGACATCAACAGCGCCATTCTTTTTCAGGAAGACGTAAAGGCCGAGACATTTTATATGCGCGGCAAGTGCCACCTGAAGCTGGAGAACTACCGGCAGGCAGAGGCCGATCTGCTGCAGGCCCTGAACATGGACAGCACCTTGTACGCCCCGCATCTGGAGCTGGGCGAGGTGCGGCTGTTCTACCTGAAAGAGCCGGAAATCGCCATAAAGGATTTTAACGCCTTTCTCAGCCATAGCAGCAGTGGCGAAAAATGGGCGACCGCCCTTACCTATCGTGGTTTCGGGTACTACAAACTGGGCGATTACCAGGCCTCGGTGGCCGACTACCGGGAGGTGCTGCAGAAAGACCAGAGCAACGGGCGCGTGTTTTACCTGCTCGGGCAGACAGAGATGGTGCAGCAGCAGCAGGACTCTGCCTGCATGCACTTTAACAAAGCTTACCGCCTGGGCTACTCAGCCGCCCTGCTGGAGCTGCGGGCACACTGCCTGTAAGCAGGTGTTAGCAGATATGGCAAATCAACCATCATAAATAATATAGAAAGTGGGACATATCGAAAGTGATTACAGGAACGCTCAAAGTCCTTTTGTTCAGACCTATTTCCACGGAACAAAGGCAGACCTGAAAATCGGGGACTATATTGAAATTGGTGTCAACTCGAACTATGGGCAACAGCGCAAAGCCAACTATATTTACCTGACAGCAACTTTAGATGCTGCGATTTGGGGAGCAGAACTTGCGCTGGGCGAGGGGCGCGAAAGAATATTTTTGGTAGAGGCATCAGGCCCTATGGAAGATGACCCCAATTTAACGAATAAAAAATTCCCGGGTAATCCGACCTTGTCTTACCGCTCAAAACACCCGTTTAAAGTGGTTGGCGAAATTACTATTTGGCAAGGGCACCCAGCAGAGCAAGTTAAGGCAATGAAAAACGAATTAGCTAAACTGAAAGAGCAAGGTATTGAAGCCATAGAAGACTGACGAAGAACATATCGTAAAACGGGGAGCTCATGTTGGAAACAGAAATACAGATATTACAACACGGAAACGTGGACGAACTGAATCAGCTTATTTCAGTTTTTGAGAACGTTTTTGAAATGGAAAGCTACAAGCGGCCCAACCTGTCTCACCTTCAGAACCTCCTGCTGAAGGACAATTTTTTGGCCATTATCGCAAAAGCCGACAACAAGATTGTTGCCGGCCTGACAGTGTATGTACTGGAGCAATATTACTCTGAAAAACCGCTGGCATACATTTACGACCTTGCCGTATTGCGGGAGTATCAAAGAAAAGGTATTGGCAAAAGGTTAATAGAATTTACCAATACTTACTGCCGGCAAAATGGATTTGAAGAAGTTTTTGTTCAGGCAGACAAAGTCGATGCCTATGCTATTGATTTTTACCGCTCAACCAATCCTGCAAACGAAGAGCAAGTCGTCCATTTTTATTATAAACTAAACGGGTAATGACAGCGGCGGCTTACCTGAGCAAATAGCTAAGACTCATTAACGACAAATGCGCATCGTGTGGGCTGAACAGGTAGTATGTAAAGTGCATCCTAGTAAAGTCCGCCGAATAAAAACAGCAGCAGACACCTATGGAGGGGCGTATTGATTAGAATAATTTGGTTGTAGGTTGCCGATTGTTGGTTTGGAGACCGGGAGCTTAAGGGAGTAAACACAGTTAATTAATAGCCTTATGTCGTGCTACGCGTGATACGAAAATCCTGTGTCCTGTGTTCTGAGGCCTGAAATGCCTCTGGAGGGCCATTTTGATTAGAAGAATTTAGTGAATGTACGGATGCATTGTTTACTTAAATTGGTTTAATGGTTAGATAGTTGTCCGGGAAATCTGAAGACGCTGAGAGAGAAGACCATGCATGATCAATTAATATTGAACTAACTTATTGGTTCAGAAAAAAGTATGGTATCTGAGATCCCGCATCTGCAAGCAGCAAAACAAACCATATGGCGCAATACATAACCTACCAGGCGGCCCGAACAGTGGCAGCAACCATCGAGAAGCACTTTGCCAACCACATTGGGGCAGCTCAGCAGCAGGAGGAGCGGGAGTTGGCGCATGGCCCCGAGGCAGCCGTGATAGAGGCGCTGGCCAATGCTGCCTTTTGGGCAAGTCTCCGCCACGAAGAAGGTATTTCGCCTATAATTTCGCTGGCTTACCTGTCGCCTGAGCAAGCCGGCCAGCCGCTGCTGTTCGAGAAGCCCTTTCCGCTTACCCCTGATATTCTTACAAAGCTGGCGCCGGCAGTAGAGCGGCCTGGTATCCACCTGGGCGTATGGCACGCGGAGGGCAGGCTGCACCTCTGGGGAGCCACGCGCTATATTCCCAGTCTTTGTTTTGTGCTGGAGGTGGTGGAGCCGGGACTTCTGGTTATAAAGCACCGCCGCCTCGATGGGTTCAGCAAGTTTGCCAATGTGGCGGTGCTGCGAGGGGAGGAGGTAAAAGTGATAGACGAGCAGAGCGCCACCCTGCCCGACTGCCCCAACCTGCTCTCCTCGCTGCTCGACCTGTCGTCGGCTGCCTCGTGGAGCGATTCCGTAAACGTGCTGGTGCAGCTGGCCATCTCCATGCGGAGCCATGGGCGCGGAGGTTCTTTGCTGGTGGTGCCGACCGGCACCGAGGCCTGGCGCAAGTCCATTATGCACCCGATCAGCTATTCGGTAACCCCTGCGTTTTCTGCCCTCACCGACCTGACCCGCCAGGACAAAGACAGCCGTGATGGCGCTACCTGGTACGACACCCTCCGCCGTGCTATAGACGGAGTGGCAGGCCTAACGGCGGTAGATGGGGCTACCATCATCAGCGATGCCTACGAGTTGCTTGCCTTCGGAGCTAAAATCGGCCGGCCGGAGGGCAAAGAGCCTGTACAGCAGATCGTCATGACCGAGCCCATTGTGGGTGGCGAAGCCGTAGTGGTTAACCCAACGCTGAGCGGCGGCACCCGCCATCTGTCGGCGGCGCAGTTTGTGCACGACCAGCAGGATGCCCTGGCCCTGGTAGCCTCACAGGACGGCCGTTTTACGATCTTCGCCTGGTCGCCCTGCGAAAACATGGTGCACGCCCACCGCATAGATGCGCTGCTGTTGTAGCGAGTCTGAAAGCTGTTAGCGTATTGCTCCTCAATTATCAGAATAAAAAAGGTCCTCCGGAGGTGTTTTCTGCTGTTGATGTTTGCGTTTGCCATTAAAACGGCCTTACCCTGTGCCCGGCAGGAAAGACGGAGGCGATGGCGAAGCAACCCTTATGCGCCGGGAATTCTGGTTCCTAATAATAAGTTGCTGCAACAGCCCGCGCAACATTTTTCCTGAGACAACCAGCGAGACAGCAGCTGCGTTAGAATGGGGCAAAGTAGCTGCATTTATCCTCGGTATTGCCAATGGCAAAATGTCTCGTATAAGATGTCTGAAGAGGTAGAATAGCCCGGTAGCGCGCGCAGAGGGCCTAAAAACAAAAAACCCTTGCCATTTCTGACAAGGGTCTCTGTGGTGATGATTGGAATCGAACCAACGACACAAGGATTTTCAGTCCTTTGCTCTACCAACTGAGCTACATCACCAGCTCTTGTTGTGTCACCCTTTTCCGTAAGGGTATGCAAAAGTAGCAAGGAACTTTTAAGTTGCAAACAATCGGCTGAAAAATTTTTAAAAAAGTGGCTGTTGCCGGTTTATTGTAAAGATCGGGTCATATTTATTTCTAACTTAGTATGCATAACGAATAATTTGCCGTGTTTAAAATCGAGAGCATCATCTTCATTATTATTGCAGGCTTAGGCATAGGGCTGTTTATATGGCAGATCCGTAAGATCCGCAAAAACATCCTGATGGGGCGTGATACCGACCTAGTCGATAATCCCTCCGAGCGGATCAACAAGACCTTGCTGGTGGCGTTTGGGCAGCAGAAAATGTTCAAGCGCATGCTGCCGGCTGTGCTGCACCTATTCGTGTATGTCGGGTTCCTGGTCATCAACATCGAGGTTATCGAAATTCTGATAGACGGGGTGTTTGGTACGCACCGGGCCTTTGGTTTCCTGGGCGGGCTTTACAGTGCTCTTATGTTCATCAATGAGATACTGGCAGCGCTTGTGATTGTAGCCTGCGTTATGTTCCTGTGGCGGCGCAACGTTACCAAAGTTCCCCGGCTGGCTAGTGGTGTGGAGATGCGGGCATGGCCTAAGATGGATGCCAATACGATTCTGGTGATAGAAATTGTGCTGATGCTGGCGCTCTTCACCTTCAACATAGCCGGCCTGAAGCTGGTGCAGCTGGAAGGCGGCGAAGTGGCAGGCAGCTACCCGATCAGCCAAATGTTTGTGAATATCTTCGGAAGTAACCCTGAGTCGCTGCACGTGATCGAGCGGGCAGGCTGGTGGTTCCATATCATTGGCATCCTGGCTTTTATGAACTACCTGCCCAGCTCCAAGCACTTTCACATCATCATGGCTTTCCCGAATGTGTACTACTCCAAGCTGCTACCCAAAGGCAAGTTCACCACCAACCCGGCCATTACGCACGAAATAAAAGCTATGCTGGACCCCAGCTACCAGCCACCAGCCCCTGAAACAGATGCTGACGGCAACCCCATCGTTCAACGGTTCGGGGCCAAAGATGTGGAGGACCTCACCTGGAAGCAGCTCATGGATGCCTACACCTGCACCGAGTGCGGACGCTGCACCTCCGTGTGCCCGGCCAACATTACAGGCAAGCTCCTCTCGCCGCGCAAAATCATAATGGATACCCGTGACCGGGTGGAGGAGAAAGGCGAGTCGCCGGTAATTTTTGATCCGGCAAAATACGGCAAAGACGCCGGCACAGAACGTGTAAAAACCACTGAAGAGGAGCGTACTCTGCTGCGCGGCTACATTACACCCGAAGAGCTTTGGGCCTGTACCACCTGCAACGCCTGCACCGAGTCGTGCCCCGTAAACATAGACCAGGTGTCCACGATCATGGACCTGCGCCGCTACCTAGTGCTGGAGGAGTCTGCCGCACCAGCCTCGCTCAACGCCATGTTCACCAACATCGAGAACAACGGCGCCCCCTGGGCCTTCTCCCCATCCGACCGCTTTAACTGGGCCGAAGAGCTGTATGTACCTAAATAGATTATAGACGCTAGATATTAGATATTTAGATTTTTGTCTGAGTCTGTTACAGTATAACTTTAAATGTAAGTTCACCGTCTTGTTTGCGGCTTTAGGGCTAGTGGGTGTAAAAGAGCAGGAGGTAAATATCAATTAAAATGTATGAAAGTTAAAGTTAGATACAATAAGAGTCTAGAATCTAAAATCTAGTATCTAGCATCTCAAGAAAAATGGAAAACAAAAGACTAGTAAAAGTGCCTACCATGGCCGAGATGGCTGCCAATGGCGAGGAGCCGGAGATTCTGTTCTGGGTAGGCTGCGCAGGTGCTTTCGACGACCGCTACAAGCGCGTAACCCGTGCTTTTGTGCAGATACTGGAGCATGTGGGCATTAAGTACGCGGTACTGGGCACCGAAGAAAGTTGCACCGGCGACCCTGCCAAACGGGCCGGCAACGAATTCCTGTTCCAGATGCAGGCCCTCACCAACATCGAGGTGCTGAACGGGTACAACATCAAGAAGATCGTTACGGCCTGCCCACACTGCTTCAACACGCTCAAAAACGAATACCCTGACCTGGGCGGCAACTACGAAGTCATTCACCACTCTACGTACCTGCAGCAGCTCATAAACGAGGGCAAGGTGCGCGTGGCGAAGGGCGAGAGCTTCCAGGGCCGCCGCATCACGTTCCACGACTCCTGCTACCTGGGCCGCGCCAACGACATTTACGAAGCTCCCCGCGACGTGCTCGCCGCCCTCGATGCCGACCTGGTAGAAATGAAGCGCAGCCGCGCCAATGGCTTATGCTGTGGAGCCGGTGGCGCCCAGATGTTTAAAGAGCCGGAGCCCGGCAAAAAAGACGTGAACATAGAGCGCACCGAAGAAGCCTTGGCCGTGCTGGGTACCGGCGACAGTGTAATTGCCACCGCCTGCCCCTTCTGTATGGTGATGATGACAGACGGCGTAAAGAACAAAGAACAGGAAGAAAAGGTAAAGGTGTTCGACATCGCAGAGCTTATTGCCCAGGCAGAAGGCTTGAGCCGCTAAGCAGCAGCACCAGCAGAAAGCTCCGGAGGGACATTTCCATTAGAATAATTTAATTGCAGATTGTTAGTTGCTGATTGTTGAAATCAGGTAAGACCTCACAGCGTGCGCAGCTCCTGCAAGCGTCTAAGCGAAGCAGATCAAACCTTGAAAACCAGCTTCCGGAAAAGTCTGTTAGCTGACATCTGGTATCAAAAAACTATCTGGAGAATCTCTGAAAAAATAGCCTGGCCATAAACGACGCCACGTAAAATTTTCGTTATTTCAGGTAACACAAAACAAAACAAGGTACCTGTGGTAAATTTGCAACAGGTATTAATATATAGTAGTATAAGCAAGTAATATGTATATCCCATTCGACCAATTGCCAACTCATGCCCGCCTCTGGATTTACCAGGCCGACAGGCCGCTTACAGAACAAGAGCAGGCTGAAATAAAACCCATGTTGCAACGTTTTGCTACTGAGTGGAGTAGCCATGGCGCAGGCCTCGAAGCATCGGCTACGCTGCTGCACAACCAGTTCCTGGTGCTGGCCAACAACGAGAGTGCCACCTCTGCCAGCGGATGCTCCATAGACAGCTCCGTGAAATTTGTGCGCGAACTGGAACAGCACTTTGGGGTGTCATTTTTTGACCGTACGCGTCTTGCTTTTTTACAGGACGGCCAGGTACAACTCGTGCCGCTCAGCCAGATAAAAGACAAAGTATCTGCTGGCGAGATAAGTGAAAATTCATTATACTTCGATACTTTAGTGAATAATTTAGGAGACCTCCAGTCTGCCTGGCCACGCCCGGCAAGCAGTAGTTGGCTTTCCCGGTATTTTTAATTCAAACGGACTTGTTCATGCTTCAGATACAATCATTCCTGTTGTCCGCTTCCGGCCTGAAGCGACTGCCTGTTTTTGTGCTGCTACTACTTTTGTTGAGCGCCTGTGGAACCGGTCGCTACCTGAGCCAGGGCGATAAGCGGTTTGAGCAGGAGCAGTACGAGCGGGCCATTGAGTATTATAAGCAGGCCCTGGACAAGACCGACAGGAAGGGTGAGGTAAACTACAAAATAGCGGAGGCTTACCGGCTGTCGAACCGGCTCCAGCAGGCAGAGCCTTTTTACAGAGCCGCGCAGGGAGCCAATTTCCGGAAAGAAGACCTTAACTACCACTACGGCATGGCCCTGAAAGCCAACGGCAAGTACGAGGAATCGCAGCGGCAGCTGCAGGAATACCTGAAGGTGGCACGCAACGCCCCCTTAAAAGCCCTGGCCACGCAGGAAGTGGAGAACTATGCTGCTTTATCCGACATCCTTAAAAAGCACCCGGAGTTTGAGATTGAGCACCTGGAGACGCTGAACACTGAAGGCTCTGAGTTTGCCCCCCTGATCCTGAACAACGAGCTGGTTTTCTCTTCTACCAGAGGCGCCGGAAAGGTTTACATGGGCAACGGCGAAGGCTTTATCGATATTTATGCGGCCAACCTGAGCGATTCGCTGGCTGGCATCGGTACTTCAGTGCGGAAGTTCGAAGGCGTGAACCTGGATGGCATGCATGATGCCCTGCCTGCCTTTACGGCCGACGGACAGATTATGGTGTTCGCCCGCAGCAACGAAGGTACCCGCAAAGGCCGCCGGAACGTGAGCCTCTTTACCTCCTCGTTCCGGTCAGGTGCCTGGTCGGAACCCAAAATACTGAGCATCAACGATTCCCGCGCCTGGGACTCTTCTCCGGCCTTTTCGCCGGATGGCAAAACCCTTTACTTTTCATCCAGCCGCAGAGGCGGCCAGGGCGGTACCGATATCTATAAAACTACCCTCGACGAGAAGGGCCGGTTTTCAGCGCCCGTAAACCTGGGGCCCGACATCAATACGCCGGGCAACGAGAGCTTTGTGCACGTAGCCCCCGATGGCACCTTATACATCGCCTCCGATGGCCTGCCCGGCCTGGGAGGGCTCGATCTGTTCCGGATCGTAGACGGCAAGCCCGTAAACCTGGGGCCACCCATCAACTCTACCGGCGACGATTTCGGCATTGTTTTCAAAGACGTGGAGAACGGGTTTTTCACATCGAACCGTGAGGGTGGCAAAGGTGGCGACGATATTTATGCCTTCAGCAGGTCGGTTAAGAAGCGGGTCGATTTCTTTGTGGATGGTACCCTGTTCCTGCGCCGCGAGGGAGCACGCCAGCAAGTGCCCGTGCCCGACAATATTGTAGTGCTGCAGGATGAGAGCGGTACAAGGCTCCGCGAAACAAGCACCGACGCCGCCGGCAAATTTACCTTCAGCCTCGACAGCGCCTCTACCTACGCTGTGGTGGCCGAGAAATCAGGCTTCTTTACGGCCCGCCAGCGCATTAGCACGGTAGGCAAAATGCCGCCGCAAAGCGAACTGACTGAGGAGGTAAACGAAGTGCGTCTGACGGCGACGCTGGTGCTGAACGAGATCGTGCGCGAAAAGCCGATTGTACTCGAAAACATCTACTACGACTTCGACAAAGCTGAGATCAGGGAAGATGCCGCTCTGGAACTGGATAAGCTGGTGCAGATTCTGATCGACAACCCCCGTATCTCCATCGAGCTGAGCTCCCACACCGATGCCCGCGGCAGCGATGCCTATAACCTGGACCTGTCGCAGCGCAGGGCTGAGTCTGCGGTGGCTTACGTGGTTTCTAAGGGAATTGACGAGGAGCGCATTACAGCCAGAGGCTACGGCGAGAGCAGGCTGGTTGAAAAAAATGCCACCACCGAAGAAGACCACCAGCGCAACCGCCGCACCGAGTTTAAGGTAGTGCGGATAGCGGAGTAAACTCCCGATACAATTCTATACAAAAGCAGATCGGCAGCCCGGCAAACCCAGGCTGCCGATCTGCTTTTGTGCGATGCAGTAGCTTGTATAACGGAGGCAAACAAGGAGCAGAAGCAGCAGAAGGCTCCGGAGGGGCATTTTCATTCAAATAATTCAGGAGTAAGTTACTTGCCTGCTAGTGGTGGCAACGTCATAAATTTTAACTTAATTACCGCTCTCCTGCAAAGGATTTGTTAAATTTACAGGCAAACCATGCAGCACTATGGAAAATAGATATTTGCGTCGTGGCGTCTCGGCATCTAAAGAAGACGTGCACAACGCCATCAAAAACATTGACAAAGGCCTTTTCCCGAGAGCGTTCTGTAAAATTATACCTGATATTCTGACAGGCGACCCGGACTACTGCGCCATTATGCATGCCGACGGTGCCGGCACCAAATCATCGCTGGCGTACATGTACTGGAAAGAGACCGGCGACCTGAGCGTTTGGAAAGGCATAGCCCAGGATGCCGTGGTCATGAACACTGACGACCTGCTCTGCGTGGGCGCCACCGATCGCATCATGCTGTCGTCCACCATCGGCCGGAACAAGAACCTGATACCCGGCGAAGTGATTGCCGCCATCATAAACGGCACCGAAGAAGTGCTGCAGATGCTCCGCGACAATGGCATTGGCATCTACAGCACAGGGGGAGAAACCGCCGATGTAGGCGACCTGGTGCGCACCATTATTGTAGACAGCACCGTAACAGCCCGCATGCGCCGCGACGAAGTAATCTCGAACCACAACATACAGGCAGGCGATGTAATTGTAGGTTTCGCGTCTTATGGCAAAGCCAGCTACGAAGACGAGTACAATGGCGGCATGGGCAGCAACGGCCTTACCTCGGCCCGCCACGACGTGTTCCACCGCTACCTTTCCAAATCGTACCCGGAAAGCTACGACCCGGAGCTTCCTGTAGACCTGGTATATTCCGGAAACTACCGACTTACCGACGTAAACGAAGAAACAGGCCTGGAGATCGGCAAACTGGTGTTGTCGCCAACGCGCACCTATGCGCCTATTGTGAAGGAGATACTGCAGGGCTACCGCCAGCACATACATGGCATGGTGCACTGCAGTGGCGGCGCCCAGACCAAGGTACTGCACTTCACCGAAAATGTGCATATTATTAAAGATAACCTCTTTCCAACGCCACCGCTGTTCCGCCTGATACAGGAGCAAAGCCACACCGACTGGAAAGAGATGTACAAAGTCTTTAACATGGGCCACCGGCTGGAGATATACCTGCCGGAGCAGTATGCCAACGACCTGATCGCCATTTCCAAATCTTTTGGCGTGGAAGCTCAGGTAATAGGACGCGTAGAAGGCAGCACCATCAACGAACTAACCATCAGGAGCAGCCACGGCGAGTTTTATTACCCATAGCCGCAGCCTGCACGGCTACTCATAACTCCATTTTAAACCTAAAAGCTCACGGATCTGTAGTGCCCGTGAGCTTTTAGGTTTTATAAGATTACTTGGATTCAAGCAGCAATGAAAGTTATTTCCTTTGTCCTATTTTTGGTTTCTTTTGTTTTCCAGGCCCCGGCCCAATCCAATATTGCTAGCTCCAAACCACACCGCTTTTATGCAGGCCTCGGGCTCACCACCATCGACTACCATATTTATTATAAGGAGCAAAAATCGCCAGGTAATGTGCACACGGGTTATTTTGCCCCTGTGTATCTGAATTTAGGTTATAGTGTGAATGATAAGATAAACCTGCAAGTGGGGCTTAGTTATGGAGGCAGCACAAGCAAGAATGACTTGTTTAGGCAACCCCAGGATTCTGTAAAGTATAACTACTATGCACGCACAAATGTAGTGGCTTTATCACTGTCGATGCAGCACATTTTGTTTCAGGCGTTCAGGCGTTTCCCCGTATATGCTACTGCTACCTTAATGCCCGCCTACGGTATGTCGAAAGCAAAAACCGAGGAAACACGTAGCACAGGCACCACAACATATTGGGTAAAGGAAGCCGGAATGGATGTGTTTGCTACGGCAGGGCTTGGCTTCAGGTACAAAATAAGCCAGCGCATACAGGGTTATGTGGAGTATCTTCCCTTTAAGCATAACATCACAGGCAAAAACTCCTTCGAGCATGATTGGGATCAAACCTCTCCCAGGTTCAGAAGGATTATTAATTCCTTGAATTTTGGTGCTAATTATAGCTTTTGAGATCGAGGAGCAGCAGCAGGTGAAAATATCTCTGAAGGACCATTTCAATTCAAATAATTGAATTAGGCACTTGTTTAATAAGATTCAAATAGCTATAAATCAAATATTTAACATAAAATCTCAGAGCCAGTGTTAAACCAATATACACATTGAGGGTGGTCCTCAAAACCAGTAGTTTGGTAATTTTTTAAAGAAGGCACTATTGGCTATTAACTAAGTGCCTAATTCAATCAAATAATTAATACCCTGCCATGTAAGATGGCTTTTTGTGGCAAGGTTGGCTCCCTTTGTAATTGTGGTCAGAAGCATAGGGTAAGACTTAAATCTAAGCTCCCTTAGCAGGAATACTGGCTCCGAGGCTATAAATTCCTTCACTAATCCATACCTTGTGCCGATTATCAAGACTAATGTGGAAGAGAATGACTTGTAGGATTTGCGATAACTCAGAAAATAACACCACTTATCAGGCCCGTGAGATGATGTTTGGCCTTCGGACCACCTTTACTTATTTTCAGTGCGCCGCCTGCAAATGCTTACAGATCGCAGAAATTCCCGCCGACATTGCCTCCTACTATCCGCAGGATTACAATGGCCACGTAAGGCCCGAAAATAATTATTATAGTGGCATAAAAGGAAAGTTTAGAAAAAAGCGTTTCCAGTCCACTTTGTTTACACAAGATTCTTTTAATCAGGCATTTAAAGCCATGTTTCCGGCCGGTCAGTACGAGGTGCTGGGTATGCTCTCCATGCATATGCACACCAGGTTGCTGGATATGGGCTGCGGCACCGGAGGCTATTCTTACCCGCTGTATGAACTCGGCATGAAAAACGTGATGGGGGCCGATCCGTTTATTCCCGCTACCATTGTATACCCAAATGGCTTCAGGGTTCAGAAAAGCTTTATCGGCGACATAGAAGGCCAGTGGGATGTAATTATCTACAACCATTCTTTTGAGCACGTACCCGACCCACTCGATAACCTGCAGGCAGTGGAGCAGCTTCTGGCTCCTGAGGGCACCTGCGTAATTCGTATCCCTACTGTTTCGTCTTATGCCTGGGAGCACTACCGCACCGACTGGTTTCAGCTCGATGCTCCCCGGCACTTTTTCCTGCACTCCACCGAAAGCATAAAGGTGCTGGCCCAGAAAGCAGGGCTGGAGTTAGTGGATGTGGTGTACGATTCTACGGCCGCGCAATTTCTGCATAGCGAGAAATACAGGCAGGATATTCCGCTTCAGGAGAAGCAGCGCCGCACGTTCTCCACCTTTTTTAAACGAAAATACCGTAAAATAAAATACAGCAGGCAAGCCAATAAGCTGAACGCCGAGAACAGGGGCGACCAGGCCGCTTTTCTGCTGAAGCGGAAGAAATAGCCAGGGCTGATTTGGCATAATAATTGGCTTGCTATCAGTATGAGTTAAAACCTTGTACTGCTATGAAAAAGCTTTTACTTCCGCTTCTGCTTGCGCTACTGGCGCTGCCGGTATGGGCGCAGGCCTCTGCTGTAACCTTCAGCACCCAAAAGGGAGAGCCGTTCCAGATGTACCTGAACGGCAGGCTGGTGAACCCGGTGGCCCGGAACGTGGTGCGGGTGGCAAACCTGCAGCCGGGGCAGCACCTGGTGGAGTTTAAGATAAGAGGTCGCTTTGGTATTTACAGGACCGGCACCACCGTTATATTGCCCGCTGGCTATGAGTCCAGCTTTGTGCTGCTGGTAGGCGGGCGCAGTGGCAGAGTGCGCATACGGAAGTTAGGCGATGTACCGCTCAGGCCCCCGCTGAGCAACCCGGTGCCGCCACAGCCCGACCAACCAGATACCTACCCCGAGGAATATAGCAGACCGCAGCAGCCGGATCCCCCAGCCCAAAACCAGGAGGAAGAGGACTACTGCCACAACGTCATCACACGCTACGATTTCGATAAGCTGGTAGAATCCATCAGGGGCAGAAGCCAGGAAAGCACCAAACTGGCCATAGCCCGGGAGGCTGTTCGCAGCAACAGCATTACCGCAGAAGACCTGAAGCTGCTGCTCGACGAGTTTGAGTACGAAAGCTCCCGCTTAGAATTTGCCAAGTTTGCCTACAGCCAGGTGTGCGACAAAGAGCGGTTCTATTATGTGTACGACGCCTTTAAATTTGATACCAGCATACAGGAGATGGAAAAATTCATCAACAGCAGACGGTAAAGCAGAACATAGGTCGTAGGATTTTCAGAAACAGCTGCTTTTACATCCGGGTAAAGCAGGAAAGGCCTCCGCTATTGAGCAGAGGCCTTTCCTGTTTTATGATAGCAGCAGATCAGCTGGAGGGGCAATTTCATTAGAATAATTCAGAAATCACCAGGCTCAGCCCAGCCCTTTAAAGCAAGGCTTATGTGGCACTACGGCAGGCTACCGGAGCCTGTCTACAGAGCGCACCAGGTCTTCGTCGCGCTTAATGAAGCGGTTCGAGAGCGCATTGAGCAGCAGGGCCAGCACAGGCATGTAAAAACCCGCTTCGTAGGTGCCCGAAACATCGGAGGCTACCATGGTGTTGGCCACATAGTTGGCCTGGTAAAAGGTTGTGCCAAACAGCGCCACCAGAACCAGCGTATTAAAGAGGCCAAGTTTCATCTGGGTAAGGCGGCTCTTGAACTGGAAAATCTCGTATAGTGCAATTACGGCGGCAGCAATAGCCAGCAAACCAATGGCAATAGCCCCCTGCGACTGTGTGCTGCCGGTGTTGGTAGGCTCACCTTCGTTATTCAGGAAATGGGTGTCTATCGAAAAGGCAGTGAGCGTAACCGTCTGGCCGGATGTAGTGTCTGTTTTAGACCAGATGTCGATAAACAATATAGAGATCATGGACAGCACCAGCAGGAATAGAAAAACAGATTGGATTCTTTGGATCATAATAGCGTAAACTTAACTTTCAAAATCACGCAAAAGTAGACAAAATTCCCCTGAAGGTCTTAACCGGAAAATAAAATTAACGGCAGAGGCCAAATTAGTTTGATATATGAATCAGTGTAAGTAAGTTATTGAAGTCTTGAAAACGTGTTTTCCGACCTTCCGGAAGCATATGTCCTGTGTCCTGTTACCTGTGGTTTTATATTGATGAAAACGGCTTATATCATAGACGTGGTCCGCACGCCCGTCGCAAAGTTTGCAGGTTCCTTGAGCACCGTCCGCCCCGACGACCTGGCGGCGCATGTGCTCCGGCAGCTGTTGCTCCGCAACCCGCTCCTGGACCCGCACCTGCTGGAAGATGTTATCTTGGGCGCCGCCAACCAGGCCGGAGAAGACAACCGCAACGTGGCGCGCATGGCGCTGCTGCTGGCTGGGCTTCCGCAGGAGATTGGGGGCGTAACCGTAAACCGCCTGTGCGCCTCCGGCCTGCAGGCTATTATAGATGCTGCGCGTGCCATAGCCTGCGGCGATGGTGCAGCCTACCTGGCAGGAGGCGTAGAAAGCATGACCCGGGCCCCTTTCGTAATGGCAAAAGCAGCCGCACCCTTTGCCCGCACCGCCGAAGTGTACGACACCACCATTGGCTGGCGCTTCACCAACGGCAGGCTGTCGGCACTGCATTACCCGTACAGCATGGGCGAAACAGCCGAGAATGTGGCAGAAAAATACGCTATTTCACGTGAAACCCAGGATAAGTTCGCCCACCAGTCACAGCTTAGATACAGGGCAGCGGCCCAGGCAGGCAGGTTCAGCGCCGAGATTGTGCCGGTGCCGGTGCCACAACTCAAAGGCGAGCCGCATGTTTTCTCTGCCGACGAACACCCCAGGCTGGCCTCACTGGAGAAGCTTGCCTCCCTGGAGCCCGCGTTCCGGGAAGGAGGCACGGTAACTGCCGGCAACTCCTCCGGCATAAACGATGGTGCCGCCGCCGCCCTGGTGGTAGGAGAGGACCTGCTGAAGCAACTGAGTCTAAAGCCCCTGGCCCGCGTGGTAGCCATGGCAGTAGCAGGCGTAGACCCGGCCTGTATGGGCATGGGCCCGGTGCCAGCCACCCGCAAAGCCCTGAAACGGGCAGGGTTGACCATCCAGAACATCGACCTTATTGAACTGAACGAGGCCTTTGCAGCGCAGGCAGTAGCCTGCATGCAGCAACTGGAGCTGGACCCCGCCAAAGTAAACGTAAACGGCGGCTCCATTGCCATCGGTCATCCGCTCGGAGCCAGCGGCACCCGCCTTACCGCCACCCTGCTGCACGAACTGCACCGCCAGCCTAATGCCCGCTACGGCCTGGCCACTATGTGCGTGGGAGTAGGGCAGGGAGTAGCCGTAATTTTCGAGAAGGTGTAACAGCAGCAGAGTTTTTGGCTCCGGAGGGGCAAAAGCATTAGAATAATTGCTCCCCATAAAACAACTCATAACTTTTAACGCTTCACTCTTAACTAGACAAAGTCTTCTTACCTTTGCCCCATGCGGTACTTTCTGGAAATAGCCTACGACGGCACCCGATACCATGGCTGGCAAACACAGCCCAACGCCCACACCGTGCAGGAAGTGCTCGACGATTGCCTGAGCAAGGTGCTGCGCCACCCGATCAGTTCGGTAGGCAGTGGCCGCACCGACACCGGCGTGCACGCCAGCCAGCAGTTTGTGCACTTCGATGTGCCGGAGCCGCTGGATGTGGCCCAGGCCTGCTACCGCTTTAACCGCCTGCTGCCCGCCGATATAGTGGCCAGGCAGCTCTACAGGGTTCCAGACGATGCCCATACCCGCTTCGATGCCTTTGCCCGCACCTACCACTACCGCATCACGCTCGCCAAAGATCCGTTTCAGCGCTACTACGCCTACTACCTCAGCCGCCAGCCCCATGTGCAGCAAATGAACGAAGCCGCCCTGGCACTGCTCCGCCACACCGATTTTACCACTTTCTCCAAAGTGAAAGGCGATACCAGGCACTATAACTGCAGCATATACGAGGCCGCTTGGGAGCAGGAGGGAGATCAACTGCGCTTCACCATCCGGGCCAACCGCTTTCTGCGGGGCATGGTGCGGCTGGTAGTAGGCACCCTGCTCGATGTGGGCAAAGGAAAGCTCACGGTGGCGCAGTTCGAAGAAGCCATTGCCAGTCAGGATAGGAGCCGGGCCAGCGGGGCCGCCCCGGCTGAAGGATTGTACCTGGCACAGGTGGAGTATCCGGCAGATTTATTTTCAAAAGCAGCAGGTGATCTTTGATAGTTGCCATGCATACAGCCTGTTGTCTGCTCTTCTTCTGAACCTGGCTGCCGAGCTATTATATCACAAAAAAACAGACTTTTCAGGGAAAGGAAATCTGTCAGATGGCAATGGGCAAAGCACTTCTTCTGTAGTGAAAAACAAGCTCCTTCCTACTACCTGAATTCAGGTAGTGGAAAGCGCGAAATTTCCGTTAAAAACACGTTGTATATATATTATAAATTTTATATTTACATGAAAATGCAGAGCTAAAAAAAAGTTTATGTTTATATAAACAATGTTTTGGGTTATTTTAATAATTGAAAAAATAATTTTATACTATTAAAAAACTTCCTGGTATACTTGCTATAACATAGGATTAGTGTAGGCCGACAGGCTTAACATATAGTTAATTATATATTTACATACCAGCTTCACCTTCAGGATTATTGCTTTAAAGTGTTGTGTTGAAATAGAGATGAAGCCTGTATCCGGAAATTTATGATATATTTATTGTTCTAACTGATTTTTACTATGTAAAGGAAATTTACCTCCTCTTCTGTTCCTGCTCCTTGTATAGGAGAAACTGATATACCTTACCATAAAATCCGAATAATGCTGCCCCTGCGTTGTTTGCCATTAATCTGGCGCCTGCATGTGCGGTATTTAATGCTGATGTAAGCCAGCAATGGAATTATACATTTGCACGATCGTAGCCTGACAGCAATAATGCTGAATAGACTATCCCCGTAATGCTTTTATCGAAAAGTTAATAATTGCCCAACTATTTTATTTAGTCTTTATGAATCACAAAAATTCATTGGGGAGAACTGCGTCTGTAGCACAGGTCTGGTCTCCTGCCCGGAAGCTCCTATGCTTCTGTTTATTGCTGGGCTTCGGGCTCCTTTTTGCCCGGCCAGGCTATGCGCAGTCGCCCGAAAACGACTGGACCCTGCATAGCGCCAAAGACGGTGTAAGCCTTTATTACAGGTATGCCAAATGCGAGCAGCAGGATGTCGTGCTTATCAGGCTGAAAAACACGAACAAAACCGCTGTGGAGGCTTCCTGGAAAGAGAAGTTCATCTTAAGAGGCAAAGAAATCAGTGTAAACGATGGCCAGGCTAAAACCCTGCTCCTGCCTGCAGGCGAGGCTGTAATTAAAGACTGCACCCTGGCTGGCAACGCCGAAGAACTCCTGACTCCCGCCTTCAAGTATGTGTCGCTGCTTCGCAAAGGCGTAACCGGCTTCGAGGTGTACGATTTTGCAATTTCTTCTAAATAATATTAAGCACTCTTTATATGAAGACAATTTTACGCGCATTACTCTTACTGGTATTCGTAACAAGCAGCCTGCAGGCTTTTGCCCAGGGCAAAGTTTACATCCGCACCAATACGTGCGGGGCCTTCTGGGAGCTTAGTGGCAACGAGGTGGCCATGGAGGCCGTTTTTGGCCCCGGAAACTGGCAACAGCAGCACTTCGAAACTACCAATGTCTCCGCTTTATTTTCGCAAAGCAACGACTTCATCTTTATAGAAGGAAGTAACTGCGGCACCGAAGAGATGATTGAGTTTCTGGATGCCAACCGTGCGGCCCTGGAGAAGTGGGTGAGCGAGGGCGGTAAGCTGCTGATAAATGCTGCCCCAAGTGAGGGTCCTTACACCATCGATATTGGCTTTGGCGGCGTGCAGCTTTCATGGGCAGAAGATGGTTCTTATGGCTTCTACGGCGAGAAAGCAAACACAAAGCACCCGATCTTTAGAGGACCTCTTAAAACAGTGGGCAGCGAGTGGAGCGGCAGTGCCTTTGCACACCATAAAGTGCTTGGCGACGGGCTTACCAGCATCATCAAAGACCTGGAATCAGATGAGGTATACCTGGCTGAGAAAAAATGGGGAAATGGCACTGTTATTTTTGGCGGACTTACGCTGGCCTTTTTCCAGGGCGACTACGGCGACTGGGCTCCGGCAGACGAGGTGGCCAACATCCACCGGAACCTGCTCTCTTATTTAGGAACCAACGAGCTGGAGTTCTCACCTGCCGGCACAATCTCTTACTGCCATGGCACAGAACTAACGGTGCCTTTTAATGCGGTAGGTTTTTACAAGCCAGGCACTGCGTTCACGTTGCAGCTTTCTGATGCGGCAGGCAGCTTTGGCTCTCCTGTTACCATTGCCACGTTTACAGATGCAACAGCAGCAGAGATTTCGGCTGCTGTTCCTGCCCATATCCCGGCTGGTTCTGGCTATAAGATCAGGCTGGTAGTGAGCGACTATGGCCTAATTTCGGCTTCGGGCAACCTGACTATTAACGCGATGCCAACCTTTACTACCACCAAGACCGCTGTAAGCTGCGTGGGTGGCAACAATGGTTCTATTACTGTTACTGCCGTAGGTGGTAATCTGTATGCGATTAATGGCGGAGCCTATAGCACACAAAATGTATTCAGAAATTTAGCTGCCGGTACGTATACCATTCAGGTTAAAGCAGCCACCGGTTGCGAGTCTGTAGTGCAGACAGTTGAGATCGGAACCGCTCCTGATACAACCTTGCCTACCATTACAGCCCCGGCTGCTGTTACTGTTCATCGTGGAACTTCCTGCGGTGCAGTTAGTGTGGCTTTGGGTACTCCGATTACAGGCGATAACTGCTCAGTCGCTAGCGTAACAAACAATGCCCCTGCTACTTTCCCGTTAGGAACAACCACTGTAACCTGGACCGTGACAGACAAGGCTGGGAACAAGGCTACCGCTCTACAGCAAGTAACTGTGGCAGGAGAATCGTCTGCTCTGGCTGTTTCTGCTTCAGGAGGAGCTGGTGCAAACACAATTGTACTGGGCTACGAGTCGCAGACCATTACGCTTACAGCCGCGGCAGGTGACAGCAATTATGGATGGTCTCCGGCTACCGGCTTAAGCAAAACCCTAGGGGCTACCACGGTGTTCACGCCAACGGCTGCCGGTGTTTACACCTTCACGGCAACGGCTACCACTACACAAGGCTGCCCTGTTTCAGGATCTGTTACCATAACGGTAGTAGATGCGCGCTGCGGCAACAAAAACGACAAAGTGCTTGTGTGCCACAATGGCCAGGAAATCTGCATAGCAGCAAGTGCTGTAAAGGCTCACCTCGCCCATGGTTGCTCTGTAGGGCCTTGCAGCAACACAGCTGCCATTGCTTCTGTTTCTAAGGATAAAAAAGCGGTTGCGCTTGAAGTAGAGGATGAAAGCCTGGAAGCTTACCCGAACCCATTCGGCGAGTCGACTCAAATCAGCTTTACCTTGAAAGAGGCCGGCAGCTACCGCCTGGAACTGTTTGATGCGAAGGGTGTGCTGATGAATACCCTGGCTACAGGCGAAGGCGTGGCAGGAGCCACACATGCCTATCAGCTAAGCGGCAGCAAGCTGGCAAAAGGTGTTTACGTGGCCCGGCTCGTAACGGCTGGTGAAGTAAAAACCATGAAGATCGTTCTGAACAAGTAAGCGATTTCATTTTTCTGGCATCCTGCGTGTAAGAAAGCGGGTGCAGAAGCTTCTGATAAGCAAGGCCCCAGCTATTTCAGTCGGGGCCTTGCTTTTTTGCTTTCAGACCGATGCTACCTAGCAATATGAGAGCAGCGCTTCAGGAAGGGCATTTTGATTCAAATAATCTGGTTTAGCACAAACCCCGCAGCGTGCGCAGCTCCTGCGAGCGTTTTGTTGGGGAGAGATTCTGTGCAGCTTCTTGTGCACGAACGGTAGTGGCAGCTAAGCCACAGCCAAAATCCGGCAGCGGTAAGAGGCATTATCCCGTCTAAAAATCTTAACTTTACAATCTGTTAGGAGCAGGAGCACGTACAGTAGAGACTGAATTTGCGTTAGCTTAGATCCTACAACTACAAAGAATTCTGAAATTTGGAAAATACGCCTAAAGCAACAGGTAAAGCATTCGACTCCGATGTGCTGAAGCGGCTCTTCACGTTTGTGAAGCCCTACGGCAGGACGTTTTACTTTATTGTTTTCCTGACCTTTGCCTCTGCCGTGCTTTCGGCGGTGCGGCCCTTCCTTATCCAGTACACCGTAGACCACGATATTCTGGAGAACGACTGGGAAGGCCTTAACCGCATGTTCGTGATACTGGCCGTGCTGTTGGTGGTGCATGCCATCGTGCAGTACCTGCACACCTACTTCGCCGGCTGGCTGGGGCAGCACGTGGTGCGCGACATCCGTGTAAAGCTCTACCGGCACATCCTCAACCTGCGCCTCAAGTTCTTCGACCGTACGCCCATCGGCACGCTCGTAACCCGCAACGTGTCGGATGTGGAAACGCTCTCCGATGTGTTCAGCGAAGGCCTGGCAGCCATGATCGGTGATATTCTGCAGCTGGTCTTTATCGTGGGTTTCATGTTTTACATCGATGTGAAGCTGACGCTGGTAAGCCTCTCCACCTTTCCGCTGATGCTGATAAGCACCTACATTTTCAAGGAGAAGATAAAAGGCACTTTCCAGGAGGTCCGCACGGCGGTGGCAAGGCTCAACTCGTTTGTGCAGGAGCATATCACGGGCATGAGCATTGTGCAGATCTTCAACAACGAGGAGCGCGAGATGGAGAAGTTCCGCGAGATCAACAAAGAGCACACCCGTGCCAACATCCGCTCGGTACTCTACTACTCCATTTACTTTCCGGTGGCCGAGATTATTGCAGCGGCCGGTCTGGGCCTGCTGGTGTGGTACGGCGCCTACGGCGTGCTCGACGATAGCATTACGCTGGGAACGCTCATGGCCTTTATCATGTACATCCAGATGTTCTTCCGCCCGATACGGCAGATTGCCGACCGCTTTAACACGCTGCAGTTGGGGGTGGTGAGTACCGAGCGCCTCATGCGCCTGCTCGACAGCAAAGAGATGATCGCCGACAACGGTTCGTTTGCCCCAGCCACGGTTAAGGGCGATATCTCTTTCCAGAATGTATGGTTTGCCTACCAGAACGAGGAGTGGGTCCTACGGAATATCTCCTTTGATGTAAAGGCCGGCGAATCGGTGGCTTTTGTAGGAGCAACGGGTGCCGGCAAGACATCGGTGATCAACCTGCTCAGCCGCTTCTACGAAATCAACAGCGGCCATATTCTGATAGACGGGCACGACCTGAAGGAGTTTGACCTGAGCGCGCTGCGGCACCACATTGGGGTAGTGTTGCAGGATGTGTTCCTGTTCTCCGGCACCATTGCCGACAACATCAGCCTGGGCAACAAAAACATTACGGAGGAGCAGATGTGGCACGCCGCCGACCTGGTGGGAGCCCGCAGGTTTATTGAGCGTCTGCCCGGTGGCCTGCATTACCCGGTTATGGAGCGCGGGGCCACCTTATCCGGGGGGCAGCGGCAGCTGATCTCGTTTGTGCGCGCCATGGTGTACAACCCGCAGATCATCATTCTCGACGAAGCCACCTCCAGCGTAGACTCCGAAACCGAAGAGTTGATACAGTACGCCATAGAGCAGCTGATGCGTGGCAGAACCTCCATCGTGATTGCCCACCGCCTCTCCACCATCCAGAAAGCCGATAAAATTATAGTAATGGACCGTGGCGAGATCAAAGAGACCGGCAACCACGAAGAACTGCTCCGGCACAATGGTTTCTATGCCCAGCTCTACCAGATGCAGTACAAGAATATGATTAACTTATGAATAAACGATTTTTAGCTATTATGCTGCTCCTGATTGCCCTGGGAGCCATTTTTTACGGTTGGTTGGGAGGCTTTAGCGGCACTACCGTTACCAGTGCCAGCTCTGAGCAGTTACTTGTGGCCGGAAAGCCCTTCAGGGGGCACACCAAAGACGAGGCCCTGGGCAACACTTTCCGGCAGGTGGCACAGGTGCTGGACCAGAAGGAGCTGGCGGGCGTGCCGGCCAACATCTACTACAACAATCCCGACGAAGCCAACGACACCATCAGCGCCTTTATCGGCGTGCTGGTGCCCGACACCACGCAGCAGCTGCCGGCAGGCTTCGAGCTGCGAACCGTGCCCGCTGACCGCAAAGTGCTGCGGGCCGAGGTAAATGCCCACTACATGCTGGCTCCCAACAAACTCTACCAAGCCCTCTTCGACCACGCTGAGAAGCATAATCTGAAGCTGGAGCCGTTCTACGTGGAGTGGTTCCCGGAAGATAAGAAAGGTGTGGTAGAGGTGCCGGTGCGGGAGTAGTTGAATTATTTAATTTAAAACCAAAGAGTTAAATGCGGAATAAAATCAAAAGATAGTAGTAATGGATTTGGGGTATTATCGTAAACCAATGAGGCTGAGTGAGAAGGTAATTCCAATGGTGTTATTATTTCTTGTAACTGTCTCCATTCTTTGGGTTAACAGTACAGAATATCCTTCTGTACCCATTATGTTTTTAGTTATTCCTGTTTTATCATTTTTTACCATTGTGCTTCTCTTTCCCCCTGTGTTCTATATACTTAGGATAGATATGGGGAATTACTATAATTGCCTATTATGGCTGGTGCCTTTGTGCCTTTTAGGATTTAGCTATAATCATGACTCAATTAACAGCACCTTCCTTGCTTTAGTTAAACTGCCATTAGGCCTTTATGTCTATTTGCATATGATGAGAGTATTTCATTTTATAGAGACCAAACAGCAACCTGCAATCGGAGCTACTTGGTTTAGGAAAGGGGATAAAGATGAATTAGCGAGCAGGAAGATCAGTAGTGATGATATAGTGTTTAACATGCTTTACACTGTTATTCCTTTGGCATGTATAGTTGTTTACGCATGGATTAGGGAAGTTTACAAATAATTGCAGAACAAAGATTGGTGATCCCTCCCCTCCCCCGCTGTTTAAAATCCTCCTTCGGAAGACCCCAAACAGCGGGGGGTGCAGCACCAGCAGGTGCAATTGCCTCTGGAGGGCTATTTTCATTAGAATAATCCGATCTCACATAATTGAAAACAAATTATTCCAATCAAAATGCCCCTCAGGAGGCGCTGCAGCTGCCCCTCCGAATTCAAAGAGCATAAAACCGAGTGTCATCAATTTGCTAAAAGAATCTCCCATGCATGTAGCACTTGTTTTGGCACACCTGAAAACACTTGGCAACTCGACAGACAGAGCGGGCATGGGCCGGTTTGGTATCCAGACAGGCACCGCGCTGGGTATCAAAATGCCGGTTATCCAGAAGCTGGCGAAGGAACTGAAGCGGAACCACCCCTTGGCGCTGGAGCTGTGGCAGACGGGCGTGCATGAGGCAAGGCTGCTGGCAGTTTACGTAGCCGATCCGCAGCAGGTAACAGAGGAGCTGATGGAGACATGGGTAGCAGACTTCAACTCCTGGGACCTGTGCGACCAGACCTGTGGCGTGCTGTTCGATAAAACGCCTTTTGCCATCAGTAAAGCCAAAGAGTGGGCGCGGCGGGAGGAGGAATACCAGAAGCGGGCCGGCTTTGCCATGATAGCTACGCTTGCCATGCATGCAAAAAAGGCTCCTGACGAACAGTTTCTGCAGTTCTTCCCGCTCATGCTAGAGCAGGCCAATGATAACCGCAATTTTGTGAAGAAGGCAGTAAACTGGGCGCTTCGGCAAATAGGCAAGCGCAGCCTTATGCTGAACCAGGCAGCCATTGCGGCAGCGGAAGAAATAAAACAGCAGCCCTCAAAAAGTGCTAAATGGATAGCGGCAGACGCGCTGCGGGAGCTGCAAACCCCCGCGCTGGCGGAGCGGTTGCGTCTAAAAGCTTAAACATAAAGCCTTCGCAGCGCGCGCAGCTCCTGCTGGTGTTGCAGATGGGAGAGCAGTGACTATTCTTTTGCGGCCACAACCACAAATTCCTGCACAATTAACGTATCGGTGTTGCGGAGCAGTGAAAGCCCGGTTGGGTCAAACTGATTGTTGTAGCGAAGTGTGTTAAATCTGTAGGCTTCCTTGGTCCCTCTCTTAAGTGTAACAGCTAACCGGTGAAAGTGGGCCTCATTTTTTTTGAGGGTAATAAAGATTTGTGATTTCGTTTTGTAGAAATAGCTTATGTCCTGCAGTGGCATAGCTACTTTATCATACACAATTGGCTTATACTTGCTGATAGCATATGTGAAATCAGCAAATGCTTCACTTTCCCGGTTATACGTTCCGGTAGTCTCCTGTTGATTGGTGAGTATTAGTTCAAGTCCGTTTTTTGCAATATTAAAACGTTGGGTATTGGTGCCACTTACTAATTCGGCCTCCTGTGCATTTAGAAAAGTGAGTTTTTCGGCTCCACCAGTCTCTATTGCCTTGTCTTTTAAGTGGTAAAATGGAGTAAGCTGCGTATTCTTTTGCAGAAAAGCACTTATAACGGCAGCGTCTTTTACTTCTCCGTTGCTGGTGTACATCCGGACCGATGTGGTGTTATGCATGTTTTTGCTGGCGTAAGTAGAAGGGTACTGCAGCTCAGGTGCCACCTCCTCCTTGTTGCAAGCTGTAAATACACCTAGTAACAGCAGCAGGCGGTAAAGGATTTTCATTTTAATTAAGATGATTTTCCGAATATACAGATTTTGATTTATATGGTAAATAACCAGAAAAATTTATGCTCCAGGCCCTCGCAGCGTGCGCAGCTCCTGCGAGGGCCTGGAGCATCTTTAAAAAACCAATTATTCGAACAAAAAAGCCCCTCCAGAGGCACTGCTGTTCCTGCTGCTGTTTAAGCTGAGCCAGGAAGATGGGGCTAAAACACGAAAAGCTGGCCATTTTTTCAAATGCCAGCTTTCTATAAGCCCTGCCTGCTGCCGGTTTACTCTGCCGTCGCGCTTGTATTGTCTTTTAGCTCTACTATCTTCGCCCGGAGGGCGTCCATATCCGGTTTATGGTCTTTCGCTACTTCGGCAGCTTCCAGCTCCAGCAGCATTTCCTGCATCTGTTTCAGGTACTGAGCCTTGTCTTTTTTCAGGCAGTCTTTCTTAGGTTCGTGGCAGTTGCCATTTTCATCCATCGGTTTAAACATGCCGCCTTCGCCATATATGAGCCATTTCGAGTTCAAATCAGGGAAATGCTTGATGATGGCGACCAGCTCATCTAATAAATAATCCTGCCCGCAGATAATGTTTTCGAGCACCTGGGTGTCGCTGCCCGTTATTTTCTGAATCTGCGGAATTTCAAGCTCTTTCAGGTGGGTGTAAAACCTAAACCTTTTCCCTATTTGTTGCAAGTCGATGGCCATACGTCGGATATTTTTTGATTTTCAGAATAACTATACGTATCTATAACAGAATCTGTCACAAAAAATTCCAGCCTGCGGACTCTTATTGCTTTGCCTGTCAGAAACCTATGCAAAAAAGGCTGGTATCAGTCCAATTCTTCGGTCTGTAATTGGCGTTCATACAGCTCTTTATACAAACCTGGCTCCCGGATAAGCACCTCATGCGTACCATGCTGCACGATCTCGCCATCATCCAGCACCAGAATGCGGTCCGCCAGCTTCACCGATGATACCCGGTGAGAAATAATAATGGAAGTTCGGTTGGCCATAATGCGCTGCAGACTGTTGAGGATTGCGTTTTCGGTCTTGGTGTCTACAGCCGAAAGCGAATCGTCGAGGATCAGGATGCTTGGCTCGCGCACCAAGGCCCTGGCAATGGAAACCCGCTGCTTCTGCCCCCCCGACAAGGTAATGCCCCGCTCGCCCAGCTTTGTTTCGAACTGCTCCGGGAACCGGATAATGTTTTCGTACACATCGGCATCTTTTGCCGCCTGCACCATCTGCTCCTCCTGTATTTCGGGCAGGCCAAACCCGATGTTGTTGCTGATAGTGTCGGAGAACAGGAACACATCCTGCGGCACATACCCGATCTGGCTGCGCAGGTTTTTGAGGTTATAATCCCGCACATCTACCCCGTCAATCAGAATGCGGCCGCTGGTTACATCAAACATGCGGGGCAGCAGCGTGGCTATCGTGCTCTTGCCGGAGCCGGTGTTCCCAATTACCGCCAGGGTCTCGCCATGCTGAATGCGGAACGAAACGTTTTTAAGTGCATGAATATTGGTGTCCGGGTAAACAAAGTTCACGTTCTCAAATACAATATCGCCTTCTATTTGCTTGCTGATGTTCTTGCGGGAAATAATGGTGGTTTTGGTGTTCAGGAACTCATTGATGCGCTCCTGCGAGGCAGCAGCCCGCTGCACCAGGCTGGCTGTCCAGCCAAGAGCCGTTACGGGCCAGGTGAGCATGTTCACATAAATCACAAACTCGGCAATATTACCTGTGGTTATGCTGCCGTTCATTACCTCCTGCCCGCCAATATAGATGGTAATAATGGTGCTCAGGCCTACCAGGAACAGGATGAGCGGGAAAAACAGGGAGTTCACAAAGTTCAGGTCCAGCGATTTGTCTTTGTACGTGTTGCTGGCAGTGGTGAAGTTATTATGCGAATCATCTTCCCGCACAAACGACTTCAGCACCCTGATACCCGAAAAAGCCTCCTGCACAAAGGTAGTAATGCCGGATAGGCTGCGCTGAATCTCATCGGACTTGCGCTGAATAATGTTGTTGACATAGTAAATACTGATAGCCAGGATCGGCAGCGGGAGCAGGGTATAAAGGGTGAGCTTTACGTTCACAGAGAGCATATACGGAATCACCATGATGAAAAGCACCACCAGGTTGAGCCCGTACATGATGGCCGGCCCGAGGTACATGCGCACCCGACTTACGTCTTCCGAGATGCGGGCCATCAGGTCGCCGGTGTTATTTTTGCGGTAAAAACTGAGCGGCAGGCTTTGGTAATGCTCGTAAATCTCGTTTTTGAGGTCGTTCTCGATCAGGCGGCTCATCACGATAAGCGTTTGGCGAACAAAGAACAAAAACAGGCCGCGCAGCAGCGCCATGGCCAGAATAACGATGCCGTACACCAGGATGCTTTTCGCAAAAATGTCATAAATGGTCGCCTGCTGGCTCAGCCCCTCGTAGAGCTGGTGCAGGTTTATGCCTTCTTTTATCAGATCGAAGGCATAGCGCACCACCTGCGCCGGCAGTATCTGAAAGTAGTTGGAGATAACCGTAAATACGAGCCCCCAGAAGAGCCGCGCTTTATATTTTAGGAGGTATTTATTTAGATAGCTTAGTGATTTCACAGTTTTATAGCTTCAGGCACCCTGGCTTTTACGTAGACTTACAAAGTGCAAATTGAATTCTTAAAAAAAAGGAGTAATTTTGCGCTCGCAAACGGCAGGCTGTATCACCCACTCTGTACAAAGATAAGCAACCCTTAATCAATTGCATTAATGGTAAAGACGAAAGAAGTAAAACAGCAGCAACAGGAAATGTCGGTCTTTCATCAGCTCGCGGCGCACAACCACGAAAAGGTGGTTTTCTGCCACGACCACGACACTGGCCTGAAAGCCATTATCGCGGTGCACAGCACCGTGCTGGGACCTGCGCTGGGTGGTACACGCATGTGGGCCTATGCCTCAGAGGCCGAAGCGCTGGAAGATGTGCTGCGCCTCTCTCGCGGCATGACCTACAAAGCAGCCATAGCTGGCCTTAACCTGGGAGGCGGCAAAGCCGTGATCATCGGAGATGCCGCCAAAGACAAGTCGGAGGCGCTGTTCCGGAAGTTCGGGCGGTTTATCAAAAACCTGAACGGCTCTTTTGTAACGGCCGAGGATATTGGCACCACTTCCAAAGACATGGAGTACATCCGGATGGAGACGGAGTATGTTGCGGGCAAGCCGGAAACAATGGGTGGCGGCGGAGACCCTTCGCCGGTAATAGCCTATGGCACCTACATGGGCATGAAGGCCGCTGCCAAAAAAGCCTTCGGCTCCGACTCGCTCGATGGCAAAAAAATAGCGGTGCAGGGAGTAGGCAGTGCAGGTGCGTATCTGGTAGAACTGCTGGCCAAGGAGAACACCAAAGTCTTTATCACCGATATTTATGCCGACCGTTTGCGCGAGGTTTCCTCCAAGTACGGCTCACAGGTGGTGGGCATGGACGATATCTACGACCTGGAGGTAGATATCTACGCACCCTGCGGCCTTGGTGGCACCATCAACGATATAACCATAGACCGGCTCAGGTGCACCGTAATTGCCGGCAGCGCTAACAACCAACTCCGCGACGAAACGGTGCATGGCAATGCTCTGCTCAGGCGCGGTATCTGTTACGCGCCCGATTTCCTGATTAACTCGGGCGGGCTAATAAATGTATATGCCGAGCTGGTTGGCTATAACCGCGAAAGAGCCTACGCACAGGCCGAGCGCATCTACGGCTATACCCTCGACCTGCTTGATAAAGCCGAAGAAGATGATATGTCGACGCACGAGGCTGCTGTTAAAATGGCCGAAAAGCGGATTGCCAACATCAGCAAGGTAAGGTCTACCTACTAAAACCAGTTTTCAGAATAGAAGTGCTGCACTACCTGTGGCACTTTTGCATTAAGAGGCAAAGCTGCAAAAATAGGAAAGAAGTAAGGCCGATCACATACTCGTATAGCAGCACCTGGTGCTCCCAAATAATTACTAGTTCACAACAAAACGTTCTTTACATTAAACATTATGCTCAACCGCAGGACATTACGAATTAAGGCGATGCAAGCGATCTATGCCTACATGCAGGCCCAAGGTTCAGATTATCTGCTGGCCCTAGATCAGATAGGGGCAGATTTCGCGCCAGACCTTAATTCTATGGAGGTGCAGGACAAAAAGCTGCTCGAAGGAAAAAAGCAGATCGCCACACTCCTCTTTAAAGAGTGGCACGAAACCAAACAGTTCGGAACCGACGAGACAGACAAAGAAATTATCGGGGCGGTAAACAGAGCTATCGGCTGGTATCAGAACCAGCTCAAAAAAGACTACAGGTATTACGGCAATCAGATGATAGGCGCCGTGGAGCGCATCTACGACCATTACCTGGCCACCCTGCAGATTCTGCAGCTGCTGGTAAGCCTGATAGAGGAGGAGGAAGAAAAGAAAGAGAAGCGCTTTACAGAGGCCAAAGGTCCCGATGTAAAACAGTTTTTACGAAACAGGGTGGTGAAGCGGATCCTGGAAAACAAGTCGTACCAGGAGCACATTATCCGCAGAAGCATTAGCTGGGGCTCCGATATAAGCGAAATACGGCTGGCTTACAAGAACGTGCTGAAGCAGGATGAGGCGTTCCTGAACTACCTGGCACTGCCCGAACCCACGCTCGAAGATGACCTGGAAGTAACCAAACATATTTTTAAAAACATTATTTTTAAAGAAAAAAACTTACAATCTTTGTTTGAAGAGCAGGATTTGAACTGGTTCGAGAACAAAGCTATTGTAAAGAGCCTGGTCAATAAAACAGTTAAATTGTTTGGCGAGGAGCCACAGGAAGAAGACCTGAAACTGCTGGACCTGTCGGCCAACTGGGAAGACGATAAAGCCTTTTTTGAGGAACTTTACCACCAGACCCTCCAGGACGATGAAAAATACGAAGCCCTTATTTCTGGCAGCGTAAAGAACTGGGATGTAGAGCGCGTGGCCTCACTTGACAAGATTATCCTGAAAATGGCGCTTTGCGAAATGCACATCTTCCGGAGTATACCCGTAAAAGTAACGATCAACGAGTATATAGAAATTTCTAAACTCTACAGTACACCAAAAAGCAAACAATTCGTTAATGGTGTATTAGATAAAATGGCGCAGGAGCTAACTACCAGTGGCGACATCCGGAAGTCTGGCAGAGGTCTGATCGATAACAAGTAAGCCTCCTGCAACCATCGTATAAGAGAAAAACACGTACGCGACTATATAATTTGGAATAACTATGAGTAAGACGACAACTGCCTTAGTAGCCTTTGTATCGGGTGCTGCTGTTGGCGCCGCAGTTGGCATTCTGTTTGCCCCTGAAAAGGGAATAGAAACCCGCAGCTGGTTCAGCTATCGCCTGGAGAAATACCGCGATACGCTGTCTGACCTGCTGGAGCAACTGATGCTGAACCGCGACATGATGCCATCTACTGCCAAATCGGAAGGACAACGGGTAATTCAGGATGCCAAGGAAAAGGCCGAAAAGCTGTTAGGAGATGTAGACTCTCTTATTAACGAAATTAACAGCAGAAAGGAAATCTAACGCATGACACATATAACACTTATACCCGGCGATGGCATTGGGCCTGAGATCACGGATGCTGTAAAATCCATCTTCAGTGCCGCCCAGGTGCCTGTAACCTGGGATGTAGAGAATGCCGGCCAAACTACCTTCGATACCATGGGGGAGCTTTTGCCAGCTTCGCTGCTGGCATCGTTGGAAAAAAATAAAGTGGCCCTCAAAGGCCCGATCACCACACCGGTAGGCAAAGGCTTTAAGAGTGTGAATGTGCAGATCCGCCAGATGTACGACCTGTACGCGAACGTAAGGCCTGCCAAAACCACACCCGGTATAACTTCCAGGTTCGGAAACGTGAACCTGGTGCTTTTCCGCGAGAATACCGAAGGGCTTTACTCTGGCCTGGAAGTTTTTGATGAGCGCCTGCAGATTGCTGATGCAATCTCGAGGGTTACGCGCACAGGCTGCGAAAAAATAGTGCGCGCCGCTTTTAAGTATGCCGATAAGCACGGCTGCAAAAAAGTAACAGTGGCGCACAAAGCCAACATCCTGAAGCATGCCGGAGCCCTGCTGCTGAGCGTAGCCAGAGATATAGCCAAAGACTACCCGCACATACAGATGGAAGACAAGATCATCGACAATATGTGCATGCAGCTGGTAATGAAGCCGGAGCAGTTCGATGTGATCGTGACCACCAACCTGTTTGGCGACATCCTCTCTGACCTGTGCGCAGGCCTGGTAGGTGGCCTGGGCGTTGTGTCTGGCGCCAACATCGGCGATGAGATGGCCATCTTTGAGGCCGTGCATGGCTCTGCCCCCGATATTGCGGGCAAAGGCCTGGCAAACCCTACAGCCCTGTTGCGCTCTGCCATTATGATGCTGCACCACGTTGGCCTGAAGGAGTACGCCTACAAAATAGATGCTGCGCTGGATGCTACGCTGGCTATTAAGGAAGAATGTACCGGAGACCTTGGCGGCCGTGCCGGCACCAGGGAGTTTACACAGAATATCATTGCCAAGTTATAGGCAGAACAAGAACTAAATTTACCATGAAAAAGAACCTGTTTTTTTCTTTAAGCCTGGCTGTTGCCCTTTTTGCAACCAGCTGCGGCCAAAGCAATACCGGAGATAATACAACTGCCGGAGAGGCAACTGCCGCTACTGAACAGGCAGCCGGAACCATCGACAACCCCAATGTGGCGTCTTCAGAAAATGAAGCAACGCCTGCAGGCAACGGAGCTGTAATCGCTTTTGAGGAAAAGGAGCATAACTTCGGAACCATTAAGCAGGGTGAGGTGGTAAACCACACGTTTAAGTTCACTAACACAGGCAGCACCCCGCTGGTAATTGAGAGTGCCTCTGCTACATGCGGCTGTACAGTGCCGCAACCACCCAAAGACCCGATTGCCCCTGGCCAGAGTGGCGAGATTAAGGTGCAGTTTAACAGCACAGGCAAGTCGGGGCAGCAGCAGCCAGTTATTACAGTAAGGGCCAACACAGAGCCAAACATCGTGCAGTTATCGCTTAAAGGCACTGTAGAAGGCGCTTATCCTACAGCCGGGGCTGAAGGTCCGGTAAGAAGAAACTAAAACTAAATTCTGCGTTAACGCACACTCATTTTATACATTATGCAAACTATATTTCTTCAGGCCGCAGCCGATGGCTTTCCGGTGCAGCTGGTTATGTTCGGAGCCATTATTCTGGTAGCTTATTTTTTTATGATCCGGCCGCAACAGAAAAAGGTGAAAGACCAGAAAAAATTTCGTGACGAACTCACAAAAGGAATGGATGTTGTTACAATTGGTGGCCTGCACGGAAAAATAATAACAGTAGAGAGCGATATTGTAGTATTAGAAGTAGATAAAGGTATCCGCCTGACTTTTGATAAGGCCTCCATCTCGATGGAAGCTACGACAAAGGTGAAATAAATAAAAGCAACATTGCCGGCTGAGAAATTCAGAAATATAGTACTTTGGGCACTGCGACCCTTTAAACCTCGAACAAAGCAATACTGGAGAATAGTATTGCTTTGTTTTGTGGCAGCATCTACTTTCTGGCTGCTCAACGCCCTCAACAAGAGCTACTCCACGCAAACTACCTACCCGATCAGGTTCGTATACCCCGAGTCGCGGCTGGTGCCGGTAAAGCCGCTGCCGGAAGAAATAATTATAAACGTAACCGGCAAAGGCTGGAAACTGCTCCGGAAATCGCTGAAGGTAGATGTAAAGCCTGCCGAAGTACAAATTGGCTCCCTGCCCCGCAACAACTATGTGCTGGGCTCGTCTTTACGGCCAGCCCTGGTCAACTCGTTAGATGGCCTGGTGCTGAACTTTGTCGTGACCGACACCATCTACTTCGACTTTGATGAGAAGATAAGGCGGCGCGTCGCGCTGAACCTGGACCCAAAGCAGGAAATTACGGAAGATCGTTTTTCGGTTGTTGGGCCCGTGCAGATAGAGCCGGATTCAATTACCTTTTTGGGGCCTGCTACCATGGTCAACAGCATTCCGGACCCTTTCCTGTTGCGCCTGCCAGGCACACTCAGCGCTTCCGCCAAACTGGAAATACCGATCAACTTCGACAACAAGCCGCTTGTGAAGGCCAACGCCGAGCAGGCCATCGTTACGGTAAACGTGCAGGCGCTTGTGCAGGAAGAAAGACAGATTATACCAGAAATTGTAAATGCACCGGCGGGCCATACACTTAACCTGCGACCTTCATTTGTGCTGGTGCGGTACCAGCTGCTGGAAGACTCGGTGGCGGTCATGAACCGCGACACATTCAGGGCAGTGCTGGACTTTGCCAAATACAACCCCCGCGACTCTACGCTGGTGCCGGAACTGATTCAGAAGCCGACCGGTGCGCGGCGGGTCAGGATCTGGCCGGAACGAATAAAAGCGGTAGTAGAAGCAGACAGGTAAGTATGCTAAAGATAGGTATAACGGGAGGCATAGGTGCCGGGAAGTCTATTGTATGCCGGGTGTTTCAGCTGCTGGGAGTACCCGTTTACGATTCTGACGCCAGAGCCAAACAGGTCATGCAACAGAATGCCGCCCTGAAGGACGATCTGATAAATACCTTCGGCCCCGATGCGTATGATACAGCCGGCACTCTGAACAGGTCCTACATTGCCAGCCAGGTATTTAACAATCCGGAGCGCCTGGCCCGGCTAAACGCGCTGGTTCACCCACGCGTTGCCACCGATTTTGAGCAATGGGCTGCTGCCCAGGCGCCTGCACCTTATGTGTTAAAAGAGGCCGCCCTGATGTACGAGTCGCAGGCGTGGCGGCAGATGGATGAGATCATCACCGTGTTTTCGCCGATGGAGGTACGTATCAGGCGCCTGCTGCACCGCGATGCCCACCGCACCGAAGCCGATGTAAGAGCCATTATAAGCAGGCAGCTGCAGGAAGAGGAAAAGATAGCCCGTGCCGACCACATTATCTATAACGACGACCAACAACTCATCATCCCACAGGTCATAGCTCTGCATCAGCAGTTTCTCTCGCGTAATTAGACCAGCAGCATCACGAGTAGCAAAACCCTCCAGAGGGGTAGTTTCATTTAAATAATTGCTGATTGTTGAATGGTTGGTTTGAAGATCCGGAGATGAAAAGATTTAGAAATGCATTGTCAGGGCGCCCCATCCCTGTGTGTAATCTCCGACTACTTTTGCTTCGCAGAAGCAACATGCACGCATAGCCAGTTTCCAGATTACTGCTGGCGTCACGTCTTTTTTCGCTGCTTCAGGCAGCGAGGTTAATCCGAGGCCAACCTTTTAGAAAGAGCGTAGACGGAAACTACGTCTAGCTCAGGAAACAATCAACAGATAGCAACAAACGATTAATTATTCTGATTTAGAAGAAAGTCTTTTATCTTATGTCTCTTCCAGCAGCACCAGGAGCAGCAAACTTTCCGGAGGGGCAAAATCATTAGAATAATTGGTGCCGGATATCTCTGGAGCTTGTCAGCAGGAACAGCAGGCGGAACTCAGGCCACTCTTCTTTATGAAGCGGCTAGTGGCTTTATATTCAACCGATACTTATTGCTCAGGTAGGCCGTTAGTGAAGCAGAGATGAGAAGGAGCCGGTGATGGTAAGCAGCAGCCATGCAGTTGGTACTGCGACAGGTGGAAATAAAAAAAGGACAACTTTGCAGTTGTCCTTTTGTGGGGCGTACTGGATTCGAACCAGTGACCCCCTGCTTGTAAGGCAGGTGCTCTGAACCAGCTGAGCTAACACCCCGTTTTTTCTTTTTAGAGACCTTTTGTCCCCGTTTGATGATGCAAATATGGGGCGTTTTTTTGAAACTGCAAAACATTTGAAAAAAAAATGTAAAATTTTTTTTTGTGGCCTCAGGCCCCTTTGCACCCCTTTATTAAAACAGTACCTTTGGTTTTTATAAGGTGCTTTAAACCTGATATTTCCATTGAAGAGAAGAGGCGTTGTTAAAAAAGTGCTATTCTATGCTGCCCTTATTTTGGTGGCGGTGGCAGGCATTGTGTTTGGGGGCGTGTATGCTTACCAGGATAAGATTATCGGCCTGTTCGTGACCGAGGCCAACAAGCACATCCGCACAAAAGTAGAAGTAGAAAAAATTTCGCTCTCGCTTTTCGATAAGTTCCCGCATGTGGCCGTCGCGCTCGACAAGGTAAACGTGCTGGAGAGCCTGCCAGAGAGCAATGCCTCGCTGGGCCGTGCCGAAAAACTGTACTTCACCTTCAGCCTTCTCGATCTGGTGCAGGGTAACTACAACCTCCGGCAGGTGTATGTAGAAAACGGCGAACTGCATGTAAGAGTGCTGGAGTCGGGCGAGGTGAACTACGAAGTCTTTGCCCGCGACACCACTACCGCCACCACCGCCGACAGCTCCGAAAAAGGGGACTTCGCCTTTAACCTTGATAAGGTAACGATAAGCAAGGTGGCCTTCAGCTACACCGACAAGCGACTGAACCATACCTACGAGGCTTTTGCCCATCAAATGGAAGCCTCCCTTGCGCTATCATCAGGTATCATTGAGATGCAGACGGCCGGTAATGCAAAAGTTAACCGGATAATGTTAGGCAGCAGGGAGTACTTCAAGGAAAAAAACATCAACGTGCAAACTCTTCTGGCCATAAACCGGGAAAACAGAACCATAGCCATACAACCATCGGTAGTGAGAATAGAGGAAGCCGCCTATCAGATTGGCGGTACTATCGGATACGGAGGGCCAACCCTGCTCGATCTGAAGCTGGAAGGTAAAAACACCAATGTGCAGTCGCTGCTGTCGTTGCTGCCACAGGATGTTACCCGAACTTACAGCCAGTACCGCAGCGAAGGCGACGTTTATTTTGATGGCACCGTACAGGGCGAAATGTCTGAAAAGAAAACGCCGGAAATTTCCTTCAACTTTGGCTGCCGCAATGCCTCCTTTTATCATCCGGATATAAAGCAGAAGGTAGAGAAGGTGAGCTTTTCGGGCACATTCACTAACGGAGCCAAACACAACGCCGCCACCTCTGTCCTGGAACTGAAGGGGCTGACCGGAAGGCTGAATGGCAGGGCTTTTTCCGGCAACCTGAGCTACCAGAACTTCGACAACCCCACCATCGCGTTCGATGTGAAGGGGATGCTGGATGTAGGCTTCCTGCTGACGCTGGCCAGGCTGAGCGAGATAAAGGGTGGCAGCGGGCTGGCAGATGTCAGCCTGGCCTACAAAGGCAACCTGAATGCCTTTAAGAAGAATCCGGCGAGCGGCGCCATCAACACCTCCGGCGACGTTACGCTGCACCAGGTATCGCTTTCGCTGAAGGAGCTGCCGCTGCCACTGACCAACCTGAGTGGCAACTTTATGTTTAAGCGCAGCGACGTGGCCGTGTCTGATTTTAAAGGCAAGCTGGGCAAATCTGATTTTGTGCTGAACGGCATGTTCCGGAACATTATTGCCTGGCTGCTGGTAGACAAGCAGCGGCTGCTGGTGGAGGCTAATCTTAACAGCAACCTGCTGGACCTGAACCAGCTGTTGAGCGAGAAGTTTAATACCCCTGAAGAAGCCCGTCAGGGAGCAGGTGCCGTAACTACAGTGGCGGCAGGCCCTAAGGGTGGGGGAGCTGCCTATAAATTTGTCGTGTCGCCGCATGTGGCCTTCGACTTAAGCGCCAACATCAGAAACGTAACGTTCAGGAGGTTTAAGGGCGATAACATTAAAGGCAGGATAGAACTGCGGAATAAGGTCATCTCATCTCCGAACATCTCTTTCAACTCCATTGGCGGCAGTTTTTCGGTGCGGGGAGCCCTGGATGCCCGGCAACGCGACCACCTGAAGGTGACCACCGAAACCCGCCTTACCAACATGCAGGTAGACAGCCTTTTTTACGTGTTCGAGAACTTCGGGCAGCAATTTATACAGGAGCATCACCTGCGGGGGCGCCTGACGGCTAAAATCGCTTCAGAACTGTACTTCGACAGCCACCTAAACTCCAAAACCGACTTGATGCAGGCCGAGATTGCCGCCACCGTGCGCGATGGCCAGCTCATTAACTTTGCTCCCATGCAAAAGATGTCGGTGTTTGTGAAACGCGCCGAGCTGGCCAACATGCGGTTTTCAGAGCTGCACAATAACTTCTGGATCCAGAAGCGCACCATCTACATACCGGAGATGGATATCAGCTCCAACCTGTCTACAGTGCCCGTGGTGTCTGTTTCCGGCACCCACACCTTCGATCAGGACATGGACTACAAGATAAAGCTCCCCTTGTTGCAAAAGAAAAAGCCCGACAGGGATGCCGTTTACGGGGTGGTGGCCGAAGACCCGGATGCAGGCAGGAGCATGCTCTTCCTAAGGCTGAAGGGGAAAGAAAATAATTTTAAAATTGGCTACGACGAGGCCAGGGTGCGCGAGAAAATAAAAACAGACATAAAGCAGGAAGGCCAGCAGCTGCGCGACCTGTTTCGGGGTAAAAAACCAAAACAGAAGGAGGAGAAAGCAGTGGAGCCGCAACAGGGCGAGTATTTCGATTTCTGATCCTGTTGGGAAGCGGCCTGCTCCCGCCTCGTTTCCGGCATCCTACCAGCATTCAGGTATACGCGCTGCTGACAGGCGGCAAGTGACATCTCTGTTCACCATTCATTTATCCCTTTTCACCTGATGTTATTATCCAGAACTCAAAAAGTCAGGACATTGCAATAACAACTGAAATTTTATCCCGTTAAAAATTTAACAGGACACGAAATATTTGATAATAGCCTACAGGGGATACTCGCCTCATGCCTGCAGGAGGGAGGATTGAAATTAGAAACAGAGGATAAAGTAAAGTAAAATAAGATATAAGGGTGAAAAAAAGAGCCGGAGCTTCTCCGGCTCTTTTGTGTATAACAGGGTTCTTTGGGCCTAATAGGTTATGTCTCCAATTATTTGAATGAAAAAGCCCCTCCTGAGGCATTTTGTGCTGCTTTGGCATTAACTGGCTTGGCTTTCTATAAACTTGCGCCTGCTCCTTTCAGCAGATTCAGACAGGTGCTAGGCAAGGTAGATAGACCCGCCGATATTGTCTGTGGCAGCACCAGTTACTGTTTTCAGGCAGTTGGGCTGCCCCTGCCAGCGCAGTACCCCCAGAAATGCAAAAATCAGCGCCTCCTTATACGATACCACCTCCGGCTCCGGCACCTCCACCCGGTACTGCTGCCCCAGGTACTGCTGTATAAGCGCCACCAGGTATTTATTAAAGGCCCCTCCGCCTGTCAGCAGCACCCGGTGTTGGTCCTGGTGCAGCACAGGCAGGGCATTTTTTAGCTGGATGGCAATATGGTGGCAGGTGGTGTGCAGTTTATCGGGTAGTGAGGCCGCCGAACCTGCCAGCGCCGCTAAGCTGTTTTGTAGCACCCATTCCTTGCCCAGCGACTTCGGGTAGCTATCAGAGAAGTAGGGAGGGGAGTTGAGCTGCTGTAACAAATCTGGCTGTAGCGTGCCGCTTCTGGCCATGTGCCCGTCTTCGTCATACGCCAGCCCTGCCGTGTTTGCCAGCGCATTTAGCAGCATGTTGCAGGCGCTTATATCAAAAGCGAGCCGCTGACCGTTATAAGAAAAAGACACATTAGAGATACCGCCCAGGTTCAGGCAAAAGTCATATTCTGAAAAAAGGAGCTCATCGCCTATAGGAACAAGCGGGGCTCCCTGCCCGCCCAGCGCTATGTCGAGCGTGCGGAAATCTGACACGACTGGCAGGCCGGCATGAGCTGCCAGATAAGCCCCATGGCCCAGTTGTAAGGATATATGCTGGTCTGGCTGATGAAAGATCGTATGGCCGTGTGAGGCCACAAAATCTGCCTTGCTTTTATGCTGCTCCGCGAATGCCTTTACCTGCTGGCCCAGGTACCTGCCATATTCATGATCAAGTGCAATTAACTTTCGGCCGGTGCAGGTTTCGCAATCACGGAGAGAGTCAATCCAATAATCATCATATATTAATGTAGTAGCATTAAGTATATTATATATCCAATTTTGGTTTTTGTACGTAAACCTACAAAGTACTATGTCGAGCCCATCGAGCGAGGTGCCTGACATTAGTCCGATTACATTATATGAGTTCATAAAACAATTAAAATGCTTTCACCGGCGTATAGCCAAATATTGTAAGTGCCGTATAAATGTGACAAGGAATGTTAAATGTATGTAGAAACTGTTTAGGTATTATTTTAAATTATGAAAAGTTTGTTGTCTAGAATTGAATCTAAAAAAATAGATAAAGCGGCGGCCATGCTGAAAGTGCTGGCGCACCCGAAAAGGTTAGCGATTGTGGATTTGCTGGGTAAGGAAGAAAAAATGACGGTAACAGAGATCTACAAGTACCTGGATCTGCCTCAGGCAATTGCTTCTCAGCATCTTATAACGCTAAAAGACAAAGGTGTATTATCGTCCTTTAAGGTTGGAACCAAGATTTACTACTCACTCTCGATCCCCAAATTAATTGATGTGATCGATTGCCTGGAAGAATGCTGTGTTGATATCTAAGAGATTATGCATTGTAGTAGCCCGAAGCGCTTAAGGTTTATTGAAAGCTAAAAGGCTCCCCGAAGATCAGAAAATCACTTCAGGGAGCCTTTTAGCTTTTTTGTTAACTAAGAAAAAATGGCCATTCACTTAATTCTTGCAAGCTGCCATTTGCCTCACGGCTGCACCTCCCCTCTGGTTAAGAAGCTACTACAGTTCAGAGTTTACAGATTTGTTCTCGAGGTCGAACAGGTCGTTGAGCACATCAATCAGCGTTTCGGCTTCGCCCCGCTTGCAGGCTGCCTTTAGCTGGAGCACCGGGAGCTTTATGATCTTTTGCATCATCGACTTGGTAATGTTATCGAGGCGCTTGGTTTCTTCGGGGCTCAGTTTCTTCAGGTAGCGCGCCATTTCTTCCTGCCGGATGCTTTCCAGCGCGTTTTTCAACTTGTTGATGGTAGGCGACACCACCATCTCCTTCGACCAGTCGTTGAACTGCTCGATAGACTCCAGAATGATTTCCTTTACCTTCGGCACAGCGTCGATGCGCTGCTGCAGTGCCTCTGAGGCCTTGTTCTGGATGGTGTCTATGTTGTAGACCAGCACCCCCGGAATGCTTTCCACCTCCGTCTCCACGCTGCGCGGCACCGACAGGTCTATAAAGAACTTGAACGTGAGCACGTTCAGGCGCTTAATCATTTCTTTGGTAAAGAAAGGCGTTTCGCGGGCAACCGAAGAGATAATCACATCGGCCTCTTTTAGCCCCTGCACGATCTCCTCAAATGGCAGCACTTCCATTTCGCACTCCTCGGCCAGGATTTTAGCTTTGCTCAGGGTGCGGTTGGTTATTTTTACGTTTTTAAAGCCTTTGTCTTTGAGGTTGCGGCAAACATCTGCGCCGATCTCACCCAGGCCAACCACTAAAATCTTAGGGTCCGGTATTTCAGCCGTCAGTTCCTCTATCAGCTCAATGGAGGCATAGGAGGTAGAGGCAGCGCCATCGCGGAAGGCAGTTTCCTGCACCACGCGCTTGTTGGTGAAGAAGATCGTGTGCATCAGGCGGTGCAGAAACGGACCTGCCGTCTCGTTGTCGGCGGCCCACTGGTAAGCCTGCTTTACCTGGTTGGTAATCTGCATATCGCCCACCACCTGCGACTCCAGCCCCATCGACACCTCAAACAGGTGCTGCACGGCATCGTTGTGCTCGTTCAGGATGGTAAAGTAGTCGAAATATTTGCTGATGTTCTCGATGCCTTTGGTAATGCCCAGCAGCTTTACGATCTCGGTGCTGTAATCGGTGTCGGAGTTGTAGTAAACTTCGGTGCGGTTGCAGGTAGAGAGCACCAGAATATCGGAGGCCTGAATAAAGCCTTTTAGCGTTTGGAGGTATTGCCTACATGAGATCTCATCTAAGGCAATCAGTTCCCTGATATCCAGCGGGGCTTTCTTATAGGAGAGACTGATTGCTTTGAAATTCTGAAGCATAATGAAAGTGTGAAATGCTAGACCGCAAATTTACGACCAGATTTTATAAAATGAAAGTTCTTTCCAGTAATAAGTAAATTATACTAATTTCAGATAATTTTCGTCTAAGTCTGCATGATACTTATTTATTCCCAGAAGAACAGGATAAAGCTCCTGGTTGTGATTTTTGCTCTTATTATTGGCGCTGCCACCATCACGTACACCAACATACTGGTAAGCAAACTGTCTGAAAGTGAGCGGGAACTGGTGCAACTCTATGCCAAGGGCCTCCGCTATATGATCAATGCCCCCAGCGACGATAATATCGTGTTTATAGAGCAGGAGATCCTTTCTGCCAACCAGACGGTGCCTGTAATACTTACAGACGAATATGAGAACATTCTGGATACAAAGAACATTAATTTTCCGGAAAACATTTCAGAGGATAAAAAAAAACAGCTGCTGCAGCGCGAGATCACCAAAATGAAAGAGCAGCACGACCCGGTGGTGGTGCCCTGGGCCGAAGGATCTGTGAATTATGTGTTTTACAAAGACTCAGCCCTGCTCTCGCAACTGCGGTACTACCCGTATGTGCAGTTGGTCGTGATTGCCTGCTTTGCTCTGATCGCCTACTTTGCCTTCAGCTACTCCCGCCGTGCCGAGCAGAACCGGGTGTGGGTGGGGCTTGCCAAAGAAACGGCCCACCAGCTGGGCACGCCGCTCTCCTCGCTCATGGCCTGGTACGAGTACATGAAAACCAGCCCGAAGTTCGAAAAGGAGCCCATTGTGGCCGAGCTCTGGAAAGACATCAGGCGCCTGGAGGTGATCACGGAGCGCTTTTCGAACATTGGCTCCGTGCCGCTGCTCCGCGACGAGAACATTCTGCAGGTAACGCAAAATGCCATTAATTACCTGCAGAACCGCATCTCAAGCAAAGTGGCCTTTAGCATTGAGGCTGATTTCCCGGCTGAGATCACGGCAAAGGTAAATGTGTCTTTGTTCGACTGGGTAATAGAAAACATCTGCAAAAACGCCGTAGACGCCATGGAGGGCCGGGGCAGCATTGCACTGCGGCTTTCGCTGCTCGGCAAGAGCTACATTGCCCTCGATATTGCCGATACAGGCAAAGGCATACCCAAAAGCAAGATGGACTCTGTTTTCCTGCCCGGTTACACGACCAAGAAACGCGGCTGGGGCCTTGGCCTTGCACTTGCCAAACGCATTATAGACAATTACCACCAGGGCAAGCTCACCGTAAAGTCATCGGAGATAGGCAAGGGCACCACCTTTCGGATTGTGCTGAACAGGTGACATTTTTTGGAGTTAGGAAGATAGAGAGGTTAAAGGTAGAAAGTTGAATTGGAGAGAATAGTACCGACCTCGCAGCGTGCGCAGTTCCTGTGAGCGTCTTCGGGAAGCAGTAAGGGGAGAGGTAAAACTTACTTGCCATTAAACAGCAACACCAACAGCGGCAAAATGCTCTGGAGGCTCCTTTTCATTAGAATAATTTACTCTTCCAGATTATCCTGCTTATCCTAAAATCCTGTAAATTCTTGGGGCAGGGGCCCTATTGAAAGATTCAGACAAAAATTCTAACATCTATAATCTAATATCTAATAAGAAGCGTGGCAGCAGCAATAGCGATAGAAAGATACACCCCGGCGCATAAACCCGCCTGGGATGCCTTTGTGGCAGCTTCTAAAAATGGCACCTTTCTGTTGCAACGCAGCTACATGGACTATCACTCCGATCGGTTCAAGGATCATTCGCTGCTGTTCTTCCGGAAGGGAAAGCTGGTTGCCCTGCTTCCTGCAAATGAGGCAGGCGATGTCATTCAGTCTCATGGCGGGTTAACGTATGGGGGCGTCATTAGCGGCAGCAGCATGAAAGTGGCGCTGATGCTGGAGGTGTTTGAGACCATGCGCTCTTATTTCAGGGCCAGAGGCCTCAGCACATTAACGTATAAGGCTATTCCGCACATTTACCATCGGCTCCCAGCCGAGGAGGATCTGTATGCGTTGTTCCGGCAGCAGGCGGTGCTTTGCCGGCGCGATGTAAGCTCAGCTATTGACCTGCAGCAGCGCCTGCCTTACGCAGAGCTCCGCCAACGAAAACTGAAGCAGGCAGCCAAATCAGATATTGTAGTTGCTCCCTCAGATGATTTCGAAACCTTTATGCAGATAGAAGAGCAACTGCTGGAAAGCAAGTACAATACCAGGCCTGTGCACACAGCCGCTGAGCTCCGCAGGCTGGCTTTGCTTTTCCCCGAGAATATCCGGCTTCATGCTGCTGCTTGCCAGGGAGCAATGGTGGCCGGTGTAATCATCTACGAAACTGAGCAGGTGGCGCATTGCCAGTACATCGCCACCACGGCAGAAGGCCGGGTCCTGAATGCGCTTGATGCGCTGGTGCATGAGCTGCTCACGCATGTTTATCCGCACAAAAAGTACTTCAACTTTGGTATCTCTACGGAGCAGCAGGGGCAGTACCTAAACCAGGGGCTTATCAGTAACAAAGAAAGCTACGGTGCCCGGGCCGTGGTTCAGGACTTTTATGAGCTCACAATGTAATTCACTGCAGCAGCCACTCTGCCTGCTCGGTTAGAATAGCGTCCCTTGCCGGAAAGCTGGCGCAGCCTTCACCTTTGTGCCCAGGTACCGAATTATCAGCCAGAGAACAGCGGTTCCGATCAGGTAAACCAGAAACCAATGCACGCCCCAGCTGGAGAGATTGGTGCAGATCAGGTTGGCCACCAAAGCCACGGTTATGGCATAAGGCAACTGCGTTTTTACATGGTCTATGTGGTTACAGCCGGAGGCGAGGGAGCTCAGGATGGTGGTGTCGGAGATAGGGGAGCAGTGATCGCCAAAAACAGAGCCGGCCAGCACCACCGAGATGACATTGTAGATGATCGGCATCGTTTCTTCCTGCGACATGCCCAGCTGCTGGCACACATACCAGGCAGCCGGCAGCATGAGCGGGTACAGAATAGCCATGGTGCCCCAGCTGGAACCGGTAGAAAAAGCGATAATGGCCGCCAGAAAAAACGTGATCTCCGGCAGGAACCGAGGCGATACATTGCCCGAGAAAAGAGAAGTGAGGTACTCGGCAGTGTAAAGCTCTTTCGTAACCGATGCCAGCGACCAGGCCAGCACCAGAATCAGGATAGCCGGCAGCATAGACTTAAAGCCAGTTACCAGCGACTCCATGGTTTCGTACAGGCTCATAATGCGCTGGCTGATCGTGAGGATCACCGCCACCAGCACCCCCGACAGCGAAGCCCAGATCAGGGCAACATAAGAGTTGGAGTCGCCGATAGTAACCGAAAGCTTGCGGAAGAAGCCAAGCGAGGTGTCGGTCCAGACGGACTGGCTGTAGCCTGTGTAAAGCAAGCCTGCAACGGTGCCAAAAATAACAATCAGCACCGGCAGCAGTGCATTTATGGCTCTGCTTCGGCTCGGATCTACAGGCGCAAACTCTGCCATTTCCTGCTGCTGCTTCCCCTCTGATTTCTCATTGATGCGCACGGCACTCACAGCACCCGTGGTGCGGGCTCTTGTTTCCGCTTTGTGCATCAGGCCAAAGTCTCGGTTCATCAGGATCAGCATCAGCATAAATACCAGCGTAAGCACTGGGTAATAGGCATACTGCAGTGAGTTGAAGAACAGAGAGTAAGCCCCTTCTTCAATTCCGAGGCTACTGGCGGCGTCTTTTATGTAGCCCAGTTCAGCCCCTACCCAGGTGGTAACAAAGGCAATAGAGGCCACAGGAGCCGCCGTGCTGTCAACAATATAAGCCAGCTTTTCGCGGGAGACCAGGTGCTTATCCGTTACGGGGCGCATAGTGTTGCCAACAATCAGGGTATTGGCGTAATCATCAAAAAAGATGGCCACTCCCAAACCCCAGGTTACTACCTGAGAGCTTTTGGCAGACCTGGCATAACCAGAGAGCAGGTTTACCACACCGGCCATGCCACCATTTTTTGAAATAATGGCCACCATGCCGCCTATCAGCATCGAAAACAGGATAACCGATACATGATCGGAATCGGTAAGGGCTCTTACCAGGTAGGTGTCGGCCACAGCGAACAGGCCGGTAAACAAAGACTTAAAGGAAAGACCATAAATTACAAAACTTCCTACCCAGATACCGGCAAAGAGCGCCAGCAATACCTCCTTGAAGATAAGGGCCAGCAAAATGGCCAGGAGCGGGGGCAGAATAGAAATCCACATCGGAAACTCCCGCACACCCCGCTCAGTGTCGGCATTGGGCTGGTAGAGCCGGGCAATGGTGCGCGTATCCAAGTGGGCAGTAACCTGAATCAGGCTGGCAGGTGCCGGCAGCGAAAGTATTGCCTCCCCCTCGGTAAAGCTTGTTTCCTGCCGTTCTCCGTTGATGCGCAGCGGCAGGGGGCCGTTGTATTTTACAAGATTTCCGGTTTCGGTAGTAGCGCGCAGCGTAAAGGCTGTGTCGTTTACGGCCTGCAACTTAAACTCAGCAATGTCAGCTTTTTTGTTTTCTTCCTGCGAAAAAGCCTGAGCAGTAGTCAGGAGGATGAACAAATAGCTTAGTACTGTCCGGAATAGCGTCATGCAACAGGATGAGTAAGTTTTTAACTCCTCAAATAAGTAAATAATATGCGTAAACGAAAATATAGAACTGGCAAATGGCTCGTTTTCGATAAAACAGAAATGGAGGCTGGTTGTGCCAGCCATGCCATTGTGAGGGAGGTGAGCAACCTTGTCAGACAAAACGAAGCACAAGCGCTGCGCTTCTGTCAATTATTCAAATAAAAAAGGCCCTCCGGAGGCGCTGCTGCTCCCGCGCTGGGTTTTACTTCGCCCTGTTCACGATAAAAACGCCTGCCAGAATAACGACCATGCCCAGGTAATGCCAAGCCTGAATGGTCTCGCCATCGAGCACGCCCCACATGAGGGCCACGATCGGGATCAGGTAGTTGATGGTGCTGGCAAAGAGCGGTGTGGAGATGTGGATGAGCTTGTTGAGCAGGATCAGGCCGATGGCCGTGCTGAAAACAGCCAGCAGGGCAATATACAGCAGAGCTTCCCAGGCTCCTTCTGTAACCTGCAGTTTATGAAAGGCATCTGTGGTGCTCAGGTAGACGGCTGCCAAAGGCCCTACCGTCAGCAAGGCCATGCTCGACATAACCACGGGGTGTATGCCCTGCAGCCTGAACTTGATGATGTTGGCGCTGCCGCCATAACAGACAGTGGCAACTACGATAAACAACCCGTAAAAAGCATTGCTCAGGTCGGCGCTGCCATTGCCCGAGAAGATCAGGACTGCCGTGCCTGCTATGCCTACCACTATGCCCACCACTCGCAGCCAGGTAATGCGCTGCTGGAAAAAGGCAGCCCCGATCAGCAGCGTAAACAGGGCAGTGAGCGAGTTGAGCACGCCAGCCAGTCCGCTTGCCAGTTCGGTTTCGGCATAAGCAAACAGGAAAGCAGGAAACAGGTTACCCAGCAGGCCGCTCAGCAACAGAAATTTCCAGCGGTCGGGAGCGATTTTGCGCAGGTTGGCCAGGGCAAAGGGCAGCAAGGCAAGGCAGGCGATGACGATACGTAAGGCTCCAAGTTCGCCGGCAGCAAACACGACGAGCCCTTTCTTGATCAGAATAAAAGAAGAACCCCAGATAAACGTGAGCACAACAATCAGCAGCCAGACGAGTAGCGGTACCGACGTTTTGGCCTGTGCGGAAGGAGTGGTTGTTTTGATGGTGTTTGGTTGGTTGTTGGTTGCCGATTGTTATTGATAAATGTAGAAGTCGTGTCGTTCTCTCAGACCAATAATTCACTAATCAGATTATTTGAATGAAAATGCCCTTCCGGAGGTTACTGAACCTGCTGCTCAAAGGTATCAGCTGCCGCTGGTGCGAGCTTGTAGCTCTTACCTACACTGTCCAGGCATTTCACGCTGATCTTAAAACAGCAAAAAGTTCTACTATAAAAAAGCTGATCTTGCCCATGCTAAAATTGGTGGAATGAACGTACGAGCTGCAAGCTCGCACTAGCAATCAGTACTGAAGAAAAAGTCTAACATCTATTATCTACCTCTAATACCTGTTAAGCAGCAGCAGAACCCTCCGGAAGGCCCTTTTCATTAGAATAATTCAGAGCAGATCTCTTCCCATTCCTGCGGCACCGCTACTCCGCATAACTCATGGTCTGGGCAATTTCTTCCAGCGTTTCGTAGATCTCGTTTATGTCTTCGGACTGCACCAGGCGCATGCGCAGCGGCTTAAAGTGCGAAAGCCCCCTGAAGTAATTGGTGTAGTGGCGGCGCATCTCAAAAATGCCCAATTTTTCGCCTTTCCACTCCAGCGAGTGCGTGAAGTGCTGGCGGCAAACGGCCACACGCTCCTCCAGCGTCGGGCCAGGCAGGTGCTCGCCGGTAGCCATATAATGCTTTACCTCGTTAAAGATCCAGGGGTATCCAATGGAGGCGCGGCCGATCATGATGCCGTCCACGCCGTAGCGGTTGCGGTACTCCAGCGCTTTCTCAGGCGTGTCGATGTCGCCGTTGCCGAAGATCGGGATCTTCATGCGCGGGTTGTTCCTTACCTCGGCTATCAGGCTCCAGTCAGCTTCGCCTTTGTACATCTGCACGCGGGTGCGACCGTGTATGCTCAGCGCCTGTATGCCGATGTCCTGCAGGCGCTCGGCCGTTTCTACAATGTTTTTGGTGTTATCGTCCCAGCCGAGGCGGGTCTTTACCGTTACGGGCAGGTGCGTGGCTTTCACAATTTCGGAAGTCATCTGCACCATTTTCGGGATGTCGCGGAGCAAGGCGGCACCAGCGCCTTTGCAGGCCACGTTTTTTACGGGGCAACCGTAGTTTATGTCGATCAGGTCGGGGCCGGCCTGTGTCGATACAATGGCGGCTTCGCGCATGGAGTCTATCTCGGAGCCGAATATCTGGATGCCGATCGGGCGCTCGTAGTCGAAGATGTCGAGCTTCTGCAGACTCTTGGCCGCATCCCGGATCAAACCCTCTGACGAGATAAATTCCGTATACATCAGATCGGCGCCATTGGCTTTGCATACTTTCCGGAACGGCGGATCGCTTACATCCTCCATCGGTGCCAGCAGCAGCGGAAACTCGCCAAGTTCTATGTTCGCTATCTTTACCAAAGCTTAATTTATTTTTTAACGTAAATTTACGTCAATTAAACCTAAACTTCTCTATGAAAGGTTTCATCCCGAAAGAAACAAATCCGTTTTTGGTCTTGCTGCTGCTGGTTGCCTTTGTGATAGGTGGGGCTTTTGTGGCCACGTTCTTATATGCCGTGTTTGGCGACATGCTGTTTGGTGTTGGTATGTTTGAGCTGGAGTCTGCCCTTAAAAACCCGACAGAATACCCGCAGGGCCGCAATGCTATTATGTTTTACCAGGGCGTGGTGTCGATGTGTATGTTTGTGCTGGCGCCGCTGGTGCTTATACAGTCGCTGGGCTACGACCTGGGCCGCTACCTGAACTGGAAGGGCCGCCCCATGCTGGGCCTGGTGCTGCTGAGCGGCCTGCTGATTATCGTGGTCATGCCTGCCAACTCGCTTATTATCTACTGGAACGCCAACATGTCGCTGCCTGAGTTTATGAAAGGGTTTGAGGTATGGGCGCGGGAAAAGGAGGAGCATGCGGCGGAGCTCACGAAGCTGTTCGCCAGGTTTACAACCATTCCGCAATTGCTGGTGGGCTTGCTGGTAATTGCCGTTATTCCGGCCATAGGCGAGGAGCTGTTGTTCCGGGGTGTGGTGCAGAAGCAGATTCACCGCTGGGCCGGCAACGGGCATGTAGGCATCTGGGTAGCCGCTATTGCCTTTAGTGCCATACACGTGCAGTTCTTTGGGTTTGTGCCCCGTATGATTCTGGGTGCCTTGTTTGGGTACCTGTACTGGTGGTCGGGCAGAATCAGCGTGCCCATTGTGGCGCACTTCGTGAACAATGGGTTTACGGTGCTCTTGCTGTACCTGTACCAGACGGGCAGGATAGAGGCCGATATAGAATCGTCGGAGCCGATGCCGTTTTACAGTGTGGCCATGTCGGTGGTGCTGAGCGCTGCCTTGCTTTACTACCTGTACAGCGAGTTCATGAAGCAGCCCTTGCTGCAGCAGCGCACTCCCGAAACAACATTGGCCGACGACCCGGTAGATCCGGCCGGGAGAAACAACGAAGCGTAGTACTTCATCAAATCAAAAATCAGAGCCTACTAATATTGATGACAGGTTGAGGCCATTTTCTCTGCTGCCACACTCTCGCTGCCTCTTCAGGTTCTGGTGAAGAACAGCAGCAGCAGCAGCAGCAGCAGCAGAACCTCCGGAGGGGCATTTTCATTAGAATAATTGCTTCCGGCCAATACTTGTGATCTCATGCCCAGTTCTGCACCGAACCCGGGTCTGTTACCGGAGCTGCATACCCTGGCTACAATCGCATCTCTGATTTTGGGTTTGGTGCAGCACTGGGTTTTGTCCGAAAATAATTGCTGACAACGCCTGCCTTTTTTGGCTTTGTCTATTTAAATCCTATTTTTGCTACAGTCGCACTCCGATCCATACACAACTACATGAGTCAGAAATTATCTTCCCTTAACAATCTGCAGCAACGTATTATCGTAGGGGTGCTGGGCGCCACACTATTTATCGGAGGCATTCTGTATAGCGAGTGGACTTATTTTGTGCTTTTTCTGGGGCTCACGCTGCTGGGAATTGTCGAGTTTTACCGCTTGGTAGGGGCACAGGGAATAAAGCCGCACCGGGGCGTAGGCCTCACGCTGGGCTTACTGATCTATACAAGCGTTTTTATGGTGGAGCGCGAGTTTGTGGCCCCCGAAATACTCTACCTGCTGCCGCCTGTGCTGTTTATGGTGCTGGTGCTGGAACTGTACCGCAAGCATCCGCAGCCATTCGCCAACATTGCCTTTACCATGCTGGGTGCCTTGTATATTGGGGTTCCGTTTGGCTTGCTGCACCTGCTGGGCTACCTGCAGGGCGAGTACAGCTGGCAACCGATTATGGGCGTGCTGCTGCTGATCTGGGCTTCTGACACAGGGGCATATGTGTTCGGGAAGAGCTTTGGCAAGCACAAGCTGCTGCCGCGGGTATCGCCGGGCAAAACCTGGGAAGGCTGGGCAGGCGGCGTGCTCACGGCTGTGGTGGTGGCCTATGTGCTGTCGTTGTTTTTCGTGGATCTGGAGCTGTACCAATGGATAGGTGTGGCTGTTATCGTTTCGATATTCGGGGTGCTGGGCGACCTGGTGGAGTCGATGCTGAAGCGGAGCCTGGGCGTGAAAGACTCCGGCACCTTGCTGCCGGGCCACGGCGGAATCTTAGACCGTTTCGATAGCCTGTTGCTGGCCATTCCGTTTATAGTGGCTTTTCTTAAAATTTTCTAGTAAGAAGACTGCATAGAGAGAATATGCCCCTTGCTAATAATTTATTGCCAAATAAGGTAAAGTTTGCCTAATTTTAACCCCGATATTGGTTTACCCTGACTATAGGAGAAATCTCACAGGCGCTCAACATGCCTGCGTCTAATTTAAACACGGATGAAAATTCATAAGGAAGGAAGAAGAATACTTTTTTTTACGTTGCTGACCTTGTTGGTAATTAACCTGTTGCTCTACAACTACAATGCGGCCAACATGACGTTTAACAGAATTTTCTCCGGCGTTTCGGTAGTTGTCTTCCTGCTGATCCTGCAGTTTTTTCGCAGTCCCTACCGCAACCTGCTCCTGCACGAAGACCTGATCGTGGCTCCTGCCGATGGTAAGGTGGTGGTGATAGAGGAGATAGAGGAGCCGGAATATTTTAAGGGGAAGCGCAAGCAGATCTCCATCTTTATGTCGCCGATAAACGTGCACGTTACCCGCAACCCGGTTTCCGGCATCGTGAAGTACTTTAAGTACCACCCTGGCAACTACTTTGTGGCCTGGCACCCCAAGTCGAGCACGCAGAATGAGCGCACCACAGTGGTGGTGGAGTCTACGGCCGGCCCGGAAGTGCTGTTCCGCCAGATTGCCGGTGCCATGGCGCGTCGCATTGTGTGGTATGTAAAGGAGGGCGACGAGGTAAGCCAGGGCGAAGAGTTTGGCTTCATCAAGTTCGGCTCCCGTGTGGACGTGTTCCTGCCCCTCGACACCGAGATAAAGGTAGAACTCGGCCAGAAGACCAAAGGCGGCGAAACCGTAATTGCCCAGCTCAAGACAGAAACGCCTTCGCTGTTTTCGTAAGGTATACTAAACCTGCATGCATATAAACAGGGGCTGCTCCGGATTTTCGGGGCAGCCCCTGCTGCTTGTAGAGGTTTGTGCTTTTGTTAGGAGCAGGTGCATCAGCAGCAAAGCTTTTGCCGGAAGGGTGTTTTTCATTAGAATAATTTTGGCAGTATGCCCAAAATGCTGCTAGCTGTAAAATGTTTGCTGGTGCTATAGCTGCGATGTTTATAAAATTGTATCTTGGCTTAGGAGTATTCAGCATTGCTATGATGTCCTTAATAGTTAGATCTGAAAGATATATTAGGTGAGCGATGGAAGTTCCCCAGATATAGTGCAGATAAACCCAATATTCGGTTTATATTTTAATTGGCGTGGATTTGAAATGAAAAAACTTAAAGAAATAGTTGAATCCCTTGCAAGGAAAATTAACGCTCCTGATTATGTTTTGCCGACATACATCAAATCAGAAGGCTTTGCCCGACCACACATAGAGAAACACGGAAGTGAATATCATTGGGTAGTAGTTGAAAGGGGGCAAGAATTTGAAAGAAGAAAAACTACAGACTTGAAAGAACTTCTTTTTTGGATATTTGACTCTGTAACTTTTGCAATGGCGACAAAAAAAAGTCGAAAATAGAATAGATAATGAGGATTTCAGAATTCAGTTATTTAAAATTCAGGAAGAATTAATAAGAGAAATCGATTCTGACTACGAACAAAGATTAAAAGAGAAGCACTCCAAGCTTCTAAGAATGAATAAATAAAACAGCACGCCAACAAAGTTTAGCAGTACGGCTTGCTGACGCAGCGCCATTCTGCTACACAAGCACGTTACCAATCCACAACTTCTACCTCAAATCCTCAGCTGTAAACACTTTTTCCAGCACCCTTTTCCCCTGTTCCAGCTGCCTGTCGGTATAGATCTGAATGCGGCAGGTGTCGAGGTTCTGGTTGCTGAGGCTCTCTATAAACCGGATAGATTCGTCGGAGTAGGCGTCCATGCTGTAGCGGAACTTGGTTCCCGTAAAACAGTTATCACCGCTCTCTGCAGGAGAGTCCAAAACGCCATCTGTGGTGTAGCGTAAGCTGTCTTTGGTAATAAACTGAATAGAATAAAAGTACTGCTGCTCCGGCAGCAGCGCTTTGTCGAGGCAAATGCGGAAGCTGCGCCCCTCGGTTACCTCCACATGCTCCACATTAAAAGGCTTTTTGGAGCAGGACACAGTCGCGAAAGCTGCAAAGGCACACAGTATTAAAATAAGAGTATGCTTGTTCATACAGGTTAGTCTGGAAAAATGCATGTGTGTAAGTTAGCCAGGTAGGCTGTAAATTATTTGAATGAAAATTCCCTTTCGGAATATGCTAGTGGCGGCCGGATCAGTTCCTTAAGCCATGGTGCAGCCAATCTGAAGTAGAAATAAAGAAGTCTGCTTATCCATGAGCTGTAAGGCGGAAAGCAACAATTTCTAATATTTGATTTGGCGAGGCACTGAAGCACTAATACCAGCTTGCCACCAGCTTCATAAGCTGCTCCAGGTACTGCTGATCGATCTTGTCGAAATCGTTAAGCTTGTCGCTGTCCACATCGAGCACCAGTTTTACTTCACCGTCTTTCAGGACAGGCACCACGATCTCAGACTTTGAGTCGGAGCTGCAGGCAATGTGCCCTGGAAATGCTTCTACATCTGGAACGAGTATAGTCTGCTGTTGAGTGTAGCAGGCGCCGCAAACGCCTTTGTGATACGGAATGCGCGTACAGGCCACCGACCCCTGGAAAGGCCCCAGCACCAGCTGCCCCTCCTTGTTGAAATACACGCCAACCCAGAAAAAGCCCATCGCCTGCTTCAGGGCAGCCACCAGGTTCGAAATGTTGGCGATCAGGTCTGTCTCGCCTGCCACCAATGCTTCTATCTGCGGCAACAGGCTCTTGTACTTCTCCTCCTTGCTAAGTGCTGCGTCTATTGTAAGTGATTCGGCCATTTTTATAATTGTGAGTTCGGTTTTAGTGAATGCTTTTTAACTAAGAATTTAGATTGTGTGATGGAGTGAATGGAGACAATTTTAGTTGAATCGGAGATAACAGTTTCGCTATTATTAGCGTCCCGATAGAAGTAATTAGGTTGATTGGTTACCAAAATCTGGTCCAGATTCCTATAATCAACAGCTCACCATCATATTCACTCATTCACTCATTCAAAATTATTAAAGTGAAACAACAAATCTGAGCCAAAAGTCTGCATCTCCTTTAGCCTTCCGGTAGCCATGGCTGGCGCTTTTATGCCGGCTCCCAAGGTTTTGTTCGCATTTTTGAAGATGAAGGCCTCATCCCAGAGGCCGGCCTGCAGCAGGCTCTCCAGCAGGTAGGTGCCGCCTTCTACCAGCACAGACAAAACGTTGCGTTGGTACAAGTCATGGAAAAGCTGCGGCAGCAGGTCCTGCTGCTCGTCAAGTTGCACAAAGCTGAGGTTCTCCTGCATCTGCTCTTGCTTCAGGTAATTATACACCAGCGTCGGCTGGCTCCCGTCGAACAGGTGGAGGTGTGGGGGCAGTTGCAGCTGCCTGTCTATAACGATGCGCAGCGGTTTGCGGCCCGGCCAGTGGCGCGCGTCGAGGTGCGGGTTGTCGTGAAGGGCGGTGCGGGTGCCGACCATAATCGCCTGCTCCTCGGTGCGCCACTTGTGCACCAGCCGCCGCGCCAGCCTGCCGCTGATCTGTACCCGCTCACAGCCCGGCCCGGCAATAAAGCCATCGGCGGTTTCGGCCCACTTTAAAATAATGTAAGGCCGCTTCAGGTTCTGAAATGTAAAGAAGCGCTTGTTCAGCTTCAGCCCTTCGGCCTCCAGCAGGCCGGTTTGAACCTGTATGCCCGCCTCCTGCAGCCTTTTTATGCCACGGCCTGCTACCAGGGGGTTCGGGTCGGTGTTGCAGATAACCACATCGCGCACGCCACTGCTGATGAGCAGGTCGGCGCAGGGTGGGGTCTTGCCGAAGTGGGAGCATGGTTCCAGCGTTACGTACACCCGGCTCCCGGGCAGCAAACTTTTGTCGGGCACTGCCTGCACCGCATGCACCTCGGCATGCGGACCACCATACTGTTGGTGCCATCCTTCCCCGATAATCGCTCCGTTGTGCACGATCACACAGCCTACCATGGGGTTAGGGCTGGCAGCGCCACGGCCCAAAGCGGCCAGCTCCAGGGCGCGGCGCATGTATAGTTCGTCGGCTGATGTCATGGTTAGTTTGTAACTTTGGCAAAGGTAAGTAATAGGACACAAGTAGCAAGGTAGTTAGCCGGCAAAACGATGTCAGCTTTGAAAGATAATCAAGGTTTACAATCCTGCTGCTTACGTCTGGTTTACAACAATTAACAATAAGCAATCAACAACTAAGAAAGCTTGTGGCAACCATTCAGGACACGATCAGATCTATAAAGGAAACCTTGCAGCAGCTCTACCCGGCTCCGGAGGCGGGGGCTATGGCGCAGCAGGTGGCAGAGCACGTGCTGCAGAAATCGAGGCTGGAACTAAGCCTGGAGCGGCAGCAGGAGGTGGAGGAGCAGAAAGCCGAAATGATTCGAATAATTGTGGAGCGCCTGCTGCAGCAGGAGCCGCTGCAGTATGTGCTGGGCGTGGCGCATTTTTATGACCTGGAGCTGCAGGTAGATCCGCGCGTGCTCATCCCAAGGCCCGAAACCGAAGAACTGGTGCACCTGATCCTGCAAAAGCACAAGGCACAGCAGCACCTGAAGATTCTGGATGTCGGCACCGGCAGCGGCTGCATTCCCATTGCGCTGGCTACCAACCTGCAGGCCGCGCAGGTGTACGGCCTCGATGTTTCGGCCGATGCCCTGGCCGTAGCGCGTGCCAATGCCGATAAATACAAGGCCGACATAACCTGGCTGCACCACGATGTGTTCGAGCCCATGGCAGCCATACCACCGCACACCCTCGACATCCTGATCAGCAACCCACCTTACGTGCTGGAGTCGGAGAAGGAGCTGATGCGGGCGAACGTGCTGGACCACGAGCCGCACCTGGCCCTCTTCGTGCCCGACACCGACGCCCTGAAATACTACAGCAGAATAGCTACGCTGGGGCAGGAACTGCTGAAGCCGGGCAGCAGCCTGTACTTCGAGATCAACGAACGCTATGGCAACGCCACCAAGGAGATGCTGCAGCAGGCAGGGTACAGGCAGGTGCAGGTGCTGCAGGATCTGTTCGGTAAGGAGCGTATGGTGGAAGCTATGCTCGGCCAGAAGTAAGAGAAAACCAGAAGTAAGAGAAAAGTAATTATTCGAATGAAAATGGCCTTCCGGAAGGTTTTGTTGCTACTACCTCATTGGCAGGTTCTACAGTCGTATTTTTTATTGCTACATCATAGACTTCCTCCAGAAAACCGGAACTCGCTTGGCATTAGTATGAATTAACTGAAAACCTTACATTTGCAATAATTATGTTACCAGAAAACCCTCTCGCTGATAGCTTTATCTGTGGTAGCAGGAGAGGTAGCATCGAGGCAAATAGTATGGTATAAGCAGGTCAGCCTAACCAGAAGTAGAAAAATATTCAATGTTTATACAAAAAATACTGTAATTTTGGTGGATTTAAAAGTCTTATACCGAGGTGTATTAAAAGAGCTGGCGTTTTCCAGTCTTTAACTATAAAGCAAGTCAACTTGAAAAAGATTTTAGTAACCGGAGGAGCAGGCTACATTGGCTCCCACACCGTAGTGGAACTCGTGGAGGCAGGCTACGAGCCCGTAATCGTCGATAACTTCTCTAACTCCGAGGAGCGGGCACTGGCTGGCATCGAGGCTATTGTGGGCAAACCGGTGCGTTGCCACCGCATCGATTGTACCGATGCAGCCGCTATGCGCGACGTGTTCCAGAAAGAACCAGGCCTGGCAGGCGTTATCCACTTTGCCGCTTACAAGGCAGTTGGCGAATCAGTAGAAAAGCCGCTGAACTATTACCATAACAACGTGGGCTCGCTGGTGGTGTTGCTGCAGGTGATGGGCGAGTTTAACGTGCAGAAACTGGTGTTCTCCTCCTCGTGCACCGTGTACGGCATTCCGGACAAACTGCCCGTAACGGAGCAGACGCCGGTGCAGAAGGCCAACTCCCCCTACGGCAACACCAAAAAGATCTGCGAAGAAATCCTGACAGACGTGGCCGACAGCGGTACCTCTATCAGCTCTATTGCGCTTCGCTATTTTAACCCGATCGGCGCGCACCCTTCTGCCAAGATTGGTGAGTTGCCTTTGGGGATCCCGAGCAACCTGGTGCCGTTTATTACCCAGACAGCCATCGGCATGCGCGAACAGATCACCATCTTCGGCGATGATTACGATACGCCAGATGGCACCTGCATCCGCGATTACCTGCATGTGGTAGATTTGGCGAAAGCACACGTAATGGCCATAGAAAGGCTGCTGACCAACGCCGGAGAAGCCATAGAGTTCTTTAACGTGGGCACCGGAAACGGCGTAACAGTGCTGGAGGCGGTGCAGGCCTTTGAGCGTGCCACAGGCGTAAAGCTTAATTATAAGATAGGTCCGCGCCGTGCCGGTGATGTGCCCAAGATATTTGCTGATGTAACCAAAGTGCAGCAGGTGCTTGGCTATAAAACCACCAAAACCCTGGAAGAGGCCATGAAAAGCGCCTGGGACTGGCAGGTGTCGCTCCAGGAGTCTAAATAAGTTAAAGTGTAATTTTAAAAGCAGAAATGAAAATATTAATTACCGGAGGTGCCGGCTTTATCGGATCGCATGTGGTAAGGCTGTTTGTTACCAAATACCCTGAATACCAGATCTTCAACCTCGACAACCTTACGTATGCCGGTAACCTGGCAAACCTTTCAGACATTGAAGAAAAAGAAAATTACACCTTCCTGAAAGGAGATATTGTAGACCCCGTTTACCTGGAAGGGATCTTTGAAGAGTATAAGTTCGATTCGGTGATACACCTGGCAGCCGAGTCGCATGTAGACCGTTCTATTTCTGATCCGCTGGCGTTTGTGTATACTAACGTGATTGGCACGGTAAACCTGCTGAACACGGCCCGCAAGCACTGGAAAGACAACCTGTCGGATCACCTGTTCTACCATGTGTCTACCGACGAGGTGTATGGCTCACTAGGAGAGGAGGGCCTGTTCACAGAAGAGACGGCTTACGACCCGCGCTCCCCTTACTCGGCCTCTAAAGCCAGTTCCGACCACTTTGTACGTGCTTATTACCACACCTACGGCCTGCCGGTGAAACTTTCTAACTGCTCCAACAACTACGGCCCGAACCACTTCCCCGAGAAGCTGATTCCGCTGGCCATCTACAATATGCAGAACGAAAAGCCGGTGCCCGTGTATGGCAAAGGTGAAAACGTGCGTGACTGGCTTTACGTGCTGGATCACGCCCGTGCCATCGACGATATTTTTCATAAAGGCAAGGTAGGCGAAACCTATAACATTGGCGGCGTGAACGAGTGGCGCAATATCGACCTGATCGAGCTGCTCTGCGACCAGATGGACGAGAAGCTGGGCCGCCCTGCCGGGCAATCCAGGAAACTGATCACCTTTGTGAAAGACCGTGCCGGCCATGACCTGCGCTACGCCATCGACTCCTCCAAGCTAATGAACGAGCTGGGCTGGGCACCCTCGGTAACCTTTGAGCAAGGCCTCAGCAAAACCGTAGACTGGTACCTGGAAAATACCGAGTGGCTCGATAACGTAACCTCCGGCAACTACAAAGCCTACTACGAGCAGCAATACACAGACCGATAATAGCCTACTTATTTTGTATAGTACTCCCTTTTATACAAAGCCGATCAACCACCTTACTTTCCTGGTAACGGGTGGTGGTGGCTTTATCGGTTCTAACCTGGTGGAGTACCTGCTGCAGCATGGCGCAGGCACCGTGCGTGTGCTGGACAATTTCTCGACAGGCTTCCGGCAAAACCTGGCGCCCTTCGCCGCTAATCCTGCCCTGGAAATGATGGAGGGCGATATCTGCGATCTGGCTACCTGCCTGGCAGCGTGTGAGGGTGTGGATATTGTGCTGCACCAGGCGGCACTGGGCTCTGTGCCCAGAAGCATTCATAATCCGGCCTTGAGTAACGAGGTAAATGTGAACGGGTTTGTGAACATGCTTACTGCCGCTAAAGAGCAGAACGTAAAGCGGGTCGTGTATGCCTCCTCCTCGTCGGTGTATGGCGACAGCCTTGTGCTGCCAAAGGTGGAGGACCAGGTAGGAAATCCGCTTACGCCGTATGCGGTTGCCAAACGTGCCAACGAAATGTATGCCGATGTCTTTGCCAAAACGTATGGCATGGAAATTATCGGGCTTCGCTATTTTAATATATTTGGAACCAGGCAAAATCCGGAAGGCGCGTACGCAGGCGTGATACCCTTGTTTATGGAGGCCCTGCTATGCGGGCGGTCACCAAGAATCAATGGCAATGGGCTGCAGACAAGGGATTTTACGTACGTGGAAAATTGTGTGCAGGCAAATATCAGAGCTGCCATCATAGAAAACCCTGCCGCGTTGAATCAGGTGTACAATATCGCCACCGGCGTGCAGACCACCTTGCTGGAGGTGTACCACACCTTAGCGAAGGTAGCCGGCCTTGAGCTTGAGCCGCAATTTAAGGCCGTCCGAATTGGCGATATAAAAGATAGTCTCGCCGACATCTCCAAGGCCCGCCGGCTGCTGGGGTACCAGCCGCAGGTGAGTCTGCAGGAAGGGCTGCGGCGAACATTTGAGTGGTTCAAAAAACAAAGACAAATTGTGGAGCAGGCGCATTAGCTGGCTCAGAACAGATAACCATTACCGAAAATAAATGAAAGGAATTATTCTTGCCGGAGGCTCTGGCACAAGGCTCCACCCCTTAACGCTGGCTGTAAGTAAGCAGCTGATGCCCGTGTACGACAAGCCAATGATCTATTACCCGCTGTCTACGCTGATGCTGGCCGGCATCCGGGAAATCCTGATCATCTCCACCCCGCATGACACGCCACAGTTTCAGCGCCTGCTCGGTGATGGAACCGATGTAGGCTGCAAATTCAGCTACGCCGTGCAGGAGGTGCCAAACGGCCTGGCCCAGGCTTTTGTGATCGGAGAGGAGTTTATTGGCGACGACAAGGTAGCCCTGGTACTTGGCGACAATATTTTCTACGGCTCAGGCATGAGCAAGCTGCTGCAGCAGAACAGCGATCCCGATGGCGGCGTGGTGTATGCCTACCATGTGCAGGACCCGGAGCGCTACGGGGTAGTAGAGTTCGATGAGAACCTGCAAGCCGTTTCTATCGAGGAGAAGCCCAGAGAGCCTAAATCCAGCTATGCGGTGCCAGGACTTTATTTCTACGACAACGATGTGGTGGAAATGGCCAAAAGCCTGGAACCCAGCGCCCGTGGCGAATACGAGATCACCGACATCAACAAAGAGTACCTGCGCCGTGGCAAGCTCAAAGTGGGCATCCTGGACAGAGGCACCGCCTGGCTCGATACCGGTACCATACAATCGCTGATGCAGGCCGCCACCTTTGTGCAGGTAATAGAGGAGCGGCAAGGCCTTAAGATAGGCTCTATAGAAGAAGTGGCCTACCGGATGGGCTTTATTAATGCCGAACAACTGCGGCGCATTGCTGAACCGCTGCGTAAAAGCGGCTATGGCGACTACCTGCTGAACCTGCTACGCTAGTTTTCTTTTTCTGAAATCAATAAAAAGCCGATTCGCAAGAGTCGGCTTTTTGATTAATATTATGCCTGTGGATATCTGCTCCAGTGTTGGTAAAATCTTATTGGCTTGATCCAAAGGAATGATTATTCTAACTCAAGTTGTGCGGTAGCTATCCCGAGAAATTGTATTGCGGCAGGTAACAACAAAGCAGATAAGGTAGCCCGGTGCACCAATTGAAAACAGACTGTTTGAGCGGTCAGCGAGTTTCTGTTTTCTTGATTTTTTTGGTTCTTTTTGTATCAAGACAAAAAGAACAAAGACACCAGCGGTGACAGCAGCTTTCCGCTGCTGTCACCGCTGTACCAGACACTATGCTAACTCAGACAAAATAGCCATTGCTTTAGGCTCTCGCCCACAAGATCCTTCCTGGATGACAAAAGGGAGGCGGTTGAAATAGTTATTATAAGTATTGGTTAACGCACAACCTGGATAATTCTAATAAAAATAGCCCTCCGGAGCTCTCTGCTGCTCGTGCTGCAGCTGCTCTTGAGCAATTCATTACCCAAACACAAACCCCAGCAACAGCCCCGTCAGGATCAGGATGGGGGGCGGAATTTTGGTGAACATGAGAAGACAGAAGGTGGCTACCACCAACCCGAAATTCAGCATGGTGCTCTCGATCGGGTGATACAGCATGATAGCAGCAGATACCACCATCCCTGAACTCACAGCACTCACGCCCTCCAGAGAGGCCCGCACCACCCTGAATTTCTTCAGGCCATCCCAGAACCGGATTACAAAGAAGATCAGAAACGTGCCTGGCAGAAATATGCCGACCGTGGCTACGAATGAGCCGAGCAGCTGCCCCGGAATACCATAACCCCGCATAGCCAGGCTACCAATGTAGGAGCAGTAGGCGAACACCGGGCCTGGCAAGGCCTGCACAATCGCAAAGCCGGAAAGAAATTCCTCTGCAGTCAGGTATTTCTTAAAATCGACGAACTCGGTGTACATCAGCGGGATCAGCACCTGGCCCCCTCCAAACACCAGGCTGCCGTTCCGGTAGAAGTTCTCGAACAGCCTGATCGGGAGCAGCGAAGTGGCGCCGCCCAGCACCGCTGCCGTTACCAGCACAGCCACATACAGCACAAAGTTAGACCACTGTATCCTGAGTTTCTGCCCCTTCTCCTCCGGGTGCTGCTTAAACCGAAATGCCGTGATAGCGCCGCCGCCGATCAGGAGCAGGGGGTACACCCACGGGGAATTGTAAAAATAGCCCACTATGCCAGAAACCACCATCAGCCCGATAGCCAGCTTCGTGTTTACTACTTTAGAGCTGATCATGTAGCCGGCATAGGCCACAAAACCTACCGCCATGGGCTGAATAAACTTCAGGAAGCTAAGGGAAATGTCGTTTTCCTGCAGGTAAGAGATCGCCAGCCCTGCCAGCGTCATGATGGTGGCTCCGGGGGTAATCCAGACGAGGAGGGTGAGGTAAGCGAGGTTAGGCCCGCCTATTTTAAAGCCCAAGGCCGTAATGGTTTGGGTAGAGGTGGGGCCGGGCAGGATCTGGCAAAGGGCGTTCAGCTCTATCAGCTCCTTTTCGGTGATATACCTCCGCTTGTCTACCAGCATCTTGAACATGAGGGCCATATGCGCTTGTGGCCCCCCAAAAGAAGTAAGGGCAAGTACCAGGACGTCTTTCAGAAAGATATAGTAGCGCAGGCTCATGCTATACAGATCAAAAAATAGCGAGACCGCCATAAGAGGCGATCTCGCTAAACAGCATACAGAATTATCAGACCTTCTTCAGCCCAAGCTCCACCAGGCGCTCATTCAGGTATTCTCCTGCAGTGGCATCGGGGTAGGCTTTAGGGTTACGCCCGTCTATGCAGCTCTCCAGGCAGGTCAGGTCCATTTCGGAGCGCGGGTGCATAAAAAACGGGATCGAGAACCGCGACGTGTGCATGAGCTCGCGCGGCGGGTTCACTACCCGGTGTATGGTAGACTTTAGCTTGTTGTTGGTGAGGCGGGCCAGCATATCGCCCACATTTACCACTACCTGCTCTGGCAGGGCTGTAATGGGTATCCACTTGCCATCGCGGCGGAGCACCTGCAGGCCATCGGCGCTTGCTCCCATGAGCAGGGTTATCAGGTTTATGTCGCCGTGCTCGGCGGCTCTTACCGCGTCAGCGGGCACGCTGTCCGGGTCCTCTATCGGGAAGTAGTGGATGGCGCGCAGAATGCTGTTGCCGTATTGCACCTTGTCATCAAAATAAGTTTCGGGCAGCTCCAGCAGAATGGCGAGGGCTTTGAGCACCTCTTTACCGGCTGCTTCGAGCTTTCGATATGCCTCGAGTGTTACCGCCTCAAATTCTGCTACCTCGGCTGGCCACACGTTGGCCGGGTATTCTGCCTTAACCGGGTCGCTGTCGGGGATGGCGCTGAGTTCCTGACCTACGTGGTAAAACTCCTTCAGGTCGCCGGTGTTAAAGCCTTTGGCCTTTTCCTTGCCTTTGCCCACATAGCCCCGCTGACCGGCTAATCCGGCAATCTCGTACCTTTGCTTTACCTCGTCGGGCAGGGCAAAAAACTTTTGGGTGGCAGCATACAGCTTTTGGGTCAGTTCATCGCTCAGGCCGTGGTTACGTAGAGCGATAAAACCAATGTTCTGATAGGCCTCACCAAGCTGCTGCACAAACTTCGCTCTTCTTCCTTCGTCTCCTGATGTAAAATCGGCCAGGTCTAATGAAGGGACTTCATCAAACAATATCTCGCTCATAAGTTAATTTGCTGTATACTTTTTCCTATTACACACGTAGTTCGCAATATACAAAATTTAAAGTGCTAATTTAGTTTCCACAATCAACCAAACCATAATTATAGATGAAAAATACTTACTTATTCCTGGCTGCTGCCTTGCTTTTAAGCACTACTGCCTGCGATACCACACGTCAGACCCAGGAAAACGAAGCCCAGATGGCCACTGATGTAACCGGAGAAAGATCAGGGCCGACACCCAGCGGTGCTGTGATGTCTAAAGATGGCCTGCGGGTATATGCCTTCAACGATTCTCCTACTTTTCCGGAGTCGCAGCTGCGCCTGAACTCGCCAGCCACTGGCAGCGTGGTAGAGCCGGGTGCGGTTGAATTCTCGTATGACCTGAGCAACTACCAGCTCACCCGCATGACGTCGCACACTAACTCTGAGCATTTAGCTAATTCGGAGCAAGGGCAGCATATCCATAACATCGTAGATAACGAGCCCTATACGGCACACTACGAGACCCAGTTTACCAAAGATATTGAGGAGGGAGATCACGTGGTGCTGTCGTTCCTGTCGCGGTCTTACCACGAGAGCCTGAAGCACAAAGGTGCCTATGACCTCCGAATGATTACGGTAGGGCGGCCTGCGCAGCGCATGGAGTTCGACACCAATGCGCCGCACATGTTCTACAGCCGACCTAAGGGAGAGTACACCGGTGCCGACACGGAGCGTATCATGCTGGATTTTTACCTGGTTAACACCGACCTCTCTACTACCGGCAACAAGGTGCGTGCCACCATAAACGGCAGCACTGTGTTTACGCTCGACAGGTGGCTGCCTTACATTATCGAGGGGCTGCCTATGGGCGAGAATACCATTAAACTGGAGCTGATCGACAATGCCGGCACCGTGCTGCCCGGACCGTTCAACACCGTGACCCGCACATTTACCTTAACCAGCAATTCTTAAGAATATACAGTTTCTAAAGCAGAGACCTCATGCAGCCGTCAAGGCTTGCGTGGGGTCTTTTTTGTTGATTGAGGTGCCTGGAGATTTGAAGATTTAAAGACCGTTAAAATTCTTGCCGTAAAGTTGGCAGAGACAAAGAGTTCCGGGGTTTGAGCTCATTCTCTTCAATTCTTCTAATGAAAATGCCCCTCCGGAGCAAATCCTGTAGGGAAAAACAGGGCTTCTGTTTCCTGAATTTTGCGCTGGTGCGAGCTTGCCGCTCGTACTTTCCTATCACTGCCTTTCCACAAAATTTACAGAATATAAGAATGTTCAGAATGTTGTTTTCCTCGCTGTGCGCAGTCGGAAACCAGGCACAGTGGGGAGTATAATTCATCTTCACATCTTCAAATCAGCAGATGAGCCAAATTATTTGAATGAAAATAGCCCTCCAGAGGCTCTGCTGCTGTGGCCTACAAGCAGAAGGGCCAGCACGGCCATTCGTTTAGAGATTGGCGGTGCTGGCCCTTTGCAATTCTTATTGGAGGCTTACGATTTAGGCTTGTTCTGGCCTCCATTCGGATCGGCGATGGAGTTGCGCATGTCGGTGTCGGACTGAATGTTCTGCATGCGGTAATAATCCATGATGCCGAGGTGGCCACTGCGGAAAGCGGCTGCAATGGCTTGCGGAATCTCTACTTCGGCTGCAATTACGGAGGCGCGGGCTTCCTGCGCTTTGGCTTTCATTTCCTGCTCCACCGCCACGGCCATGGCACGGCGCTCTTCGGCTTTGGCTTCTGCCACTTTTAAGTCGGCCCCTGCCTGGTCTATCTGCAGCTTGGCGCCAATGTTCTCGCCCACATCAATATCGGCGATATCGATCGAAAGAATTTCGTAGGCCGTGCCGGCATCCAGGCCTTTTTGCAGCACCAGCTTGGATATAATATCGGGGCTCTCCAATACGGCTTTGTGTGAGATGGAGGAACCGATGGAGGTCACGATGCCTTCGCCTACGCGGGCCAGGATGGTTTCTTCGCCGGCGCCGCCCACCAACTGGCGGATGTTGGCTCGTACGGTTACACGGGCCTGCGCCATCAGCTGAATGCCATCGAGCGCCACGGCGGCAACTTTAGGCGTGTTGATAACTTTCGGGTTTACGGAAGTGGTTACCGCCTCAAACACATTGCGGCCAGCCAGATCTATGGCAGTGGCTTGTTTAAAGGTCAGCGGAATGTTGGCTTTGTCGGCCGAGATCAGTGCTTTGATCACCATGGGCACGTTGCCGCCAGCCAGGTAGTGGGTTTCGAGCTCGGTGGTGGTCAGGTTAATGCCGGCCTTGGTCGAGTTGATCATGGAGTTCACGATCAGGCTGGGTGGCACCTTCCGGATGCGCATAAACACCAGTTCCAGCAGCCCTACCCGCACCCCGGAGAACAAGGCGGTGATCCAGAGGCTAATCGGGACAAAATATAAAAAGATCATGAGCAGGATGATAGCACCTGCAATCAGAAACAGCACTGAATAATTTTCCATAGGGTTGTTTTAACTTATTTCTTCAACAATAATTTTGTTTGTAGTTAAGGTAATGATGCGGATAGCGGTGTTGGGGGCAACCCATTCTCCCTTTGTCTGCACCTCGAAATGCTTGTTCTGAAAAATCGCGGTTCCCTGGGGGCGCAACGCCGAAACCGATTTGCCTGTATCGCCAACCAGCAGGGTATGTTGCTGGTCGTCATTCACCCTGGCCGAAATAGCGCCTTTGAGCGAGAAACGCGACCAGGCGTCGTACCGGAAGCTATAGAAAACGGCGATGCTTGTGGCAAGCACGGCAAGTGCCAGAATAATATGCCCGGTGGGTGTGCCCAGAGCGGCATATCCGATCCAGATGCCTATAACCGACAGAGCAAAGCCCAGCACGCCCACAATGGTAGTGCCTGGCACAAATATCAGCTCTACAATTATCAGAACCAGTCCGATTCCGATCAGCAGTATTACCGTTACCCAGTCTAGTAGCATAGCGCCTCCTTTCAGATTTAGTAAATATAGCAATTTGATTATGAAAAACGGGTGCGAGGTCGGTATAAATTACGGTTATTCGCTTAGCTGCCTCGGCACCAGGGCTGCATTCACTAATTATTCTAATGAAATTGCCCCTCCATGACCAGTTGCTCCTGCTGCTGCCACTTTTGTAGCAGGTAAGCAGGAGACATAAAATTAAAAAGCCATTCCTCTAAGGTAGAAGAATGGCTTTTTAACCGGGGTACTGCTGTCAGCTAGTAGGCCTTGGCAAAGTACACGCGCCTTTTGGAAGGCTTGCCGGAGATCATGTCCACGCCGTCTTCCTCTTCTGCGTCCAGGGCAATGCAGCGAATCGTGGCTTTTGTTTCTTCCTTAATGCGTTCCTCTATTTCAGAAGAGCCATCCCAGTGCGCGAGCACAAAGCCGCCTTTGTTTTCCAGCACGTCCTTAAACTCTTCGTAGCTGTTCACTTTGGTGGTGTGCTCTGCCCGGTGCTGAAGCGCTTTGTTAAAGATGCTGGCCTGCATCTCCTCCAGCAAGGCGGGTATGTAGGCCGTCAGGCTGTCGAACTGCTGGGTGCTTTTTTCTTTGGTGTCGCGGCGGGCCACTTCTGCGGTGCCGTTTTCGAGGTCGCGGCCACCGATGGCGATGCGCACGGGCACGCCTTTCAGCTCCCACTCCGCAAATTTAAAGCCGGGCCGTTCGGTGTCGCGGTTATCGTATTTCACGCTGATGCCTTTGGCCTGCAGCTCCTTTTTTAGCTGGTTCACTTTTTCGCTGATCTGCGCCAGCTGCTCCTCGCCTTTGTAAATAGGCACGATTACGACCTGGATGGGCGCCAGGTTCGGAGGGAGTACCAGTCCTTCGTCGTCGGAGTGGGTCATGATCAGGGCACCCATCAGGCGGGTGCTCACGCCCCACGAGGTTCCCCAAACATACTCCAGGCTGCCGTCTTTAGAGGCAAACTTCACGTCAAATGCTTTGGCGAAGTTCTGGCCCAGGAAGTGCGAGGTGCCGGTTTGCAGGGCTTTGCCGTCCTGCATCAGGCTCTCAATGCAATAGGTTTCCAGGGCGCCTGCAAAACGTTCGTTCGGTGTTTTGATGCCTTTCACCACAGGTACCGCCATGTAGTTTTCCACAAAGTCGGCATATACGTTTAGCATCTGCTCGGTTTCAGCTATGGCTTCTTCGGCAGTGGCATGCGCGGTGTGGCCTTCCTGCCACAGGAACTCAGCCGTGCGCAGAAACAGGCGGGTGCGCATTTCCCAGCGCACCACGTTGGCCCATTGGTTTATGAGCAGGGGCAGGTCGCGGTAGCTCTGGATCCAGTTTTTGTAGGTGCTCCAGATAATGGCTTCCGAGGTAGGGCGCACGATCAATTCCTCCTCCAGGCGGGCCGCCGGGTCTACGCGGAGTTTGCCCTTGTTGTCGGGATCGTTCTGCAGGCGGTAGTGGGTTACCACGGCGCACTCTTTGGCAAAACCCTCGGCATTCTGCTCCTCGGCCTCGAACAGGCTTTTTGGCACAAACAAAGGAAAGTAAGCGTTCTCATGGCCGGTGGCCTTGAACATATCGTCTAACACACGCTGCATTTTCTCCCAGATGGCAAAGCCGTATGGTTTGATGACCATGCAGCCGCGCACGGCGGAATTTTCGGCCAAACCAGCCTTTTTTACCAGCTCATTGTACCACAGCGAATAGTCATCGCTTCTTTTAGGTAGCCCTTTGCTCATGTTCTTGTATTCTTAAGAGTATTTTTACTAATTAACTTTAGTTTGGAATAACTTTTGCAGGTGTTAGCCTGAATATATCCATATCATTCTCGCACAAAATTACGTTAATAAATAATACTATAAGTAAGATTTTGTATGAATGTGTGTTATCTTTGATATAGTGTTATTCGCACATCAATCAATTACAGGAAGCTCATGAAAAAGATAAATTTATTAACCATAGCACCTGCTTTCTTCTTGTTGGCGGCTAGCTGCAGCAGCCCTTTGGCCTTGCAGACTTCCGAGTACGACGACATGTACTACTCGTCGGCCGACAGGACGGAATATGCAGCGCCTGCTGCCGAGGCGACCATGGAGGACTTCAGGTCTGGCTCACCTGCCGACGCTGGTGACGAGTATGTAGCCGAAGGCACAGAAGATTATTATGCAGATGAGTACTACGATGGCCGTGCCTATAACCAGGGTGCTGCCTACAGCCAGCGTAATAACATGAACTATTCATTTATAGACCCTTACTGGGGAGCAGCCGTGCATCCTGGTTTCGGATACAGCAGATACGGATCAGCCTTTTATGATCCATTCTACGACCCGTTTTACAGCCCTTTCCACAGGCCTTACAGCCGGTTCAGCATGAGCATCGGCCTGGGGTTCGGTATGGGAGGGTTCTATAACCCGTACATGGACCCATTTATGATGGGAGGCATGGGCATGTGGGGCAACCCCTACAGAATGGGCTGGGGCAACCCGTATATGGGAATGGGAGGCTTCGGAGCTTATAACAGTTTCTACAATGGCTACTATACTGGCCTGAACCGTGGCCTGTATGCAGGCGGCGGCTACTTCTACGATGCCCCTGGCCAGACAAGGCGTGTGCAGTACGGCCCTAGGATTGACAGAAGCTCGGTAGGCGGGGCACAACCTGCACGCTCAGGTGGTGCCACAGGCAGACCAGACAGACAAGGTCTGACGAATGAGCAACGCGCCATTACGCCTGGCGGCGGCAACACTGCCAGCCCTGCCCGTCCGGCGAGGCCTTCGCGAGGAAACGAGGCTATTACTGGCCAGCAGGAGCAGGGGGTAAAGCAAACACTGCCTTCCAGACCGCAAACTACGCAGCCGGCCCGTCCGCAGCGCAATACTAACGAGGCAGCGCCAGCCAGGCAGCAAAGGCAGCGGGTACAGCCACAGCAACAGCGCCAGAATATTCAGCGCAGCACGCCAAACTACGAGCGCAGCACGCCTACCCGTACTTATGAGCCAAGCAGCTCTCCAATGCGTAGCACACCTATGCAGAGTAGTCCATCTTCAAGGCCGGCACCATCAAGAGGTGGCGGCGGGGGCGGTCGGCCCATCCGATAGAGGGAATTAAACTTAGTTTTCGTTAATTATGTCAAATAAAATAGTTTCAGCCAGCTTAGCATTACTGCTAAGCTGGAGTGGAACCGCTTTTGCTCAAAGCGAGGTAGATGCCCTGCGCTATACCCGTTTAGGCTTGTCTGGTTCCGCTCGCATTCAGGGCATAGGTGGTGCGCAGGCAGCACTGGGTGCCGATATATCCAGCATTTTTGTAAACCCTGCCGGTCTGGGAATGTTCCGCCGGTCCGAAATAACGGTTACTCCGGGCTTTAGCACGGCCAATACCGATGCAGGTATTGCCAACCAGGGCAACTATTCTGGTGCTCCCGTGTCTGATAGCCGCAATGCTTTCGGCATCCCACAGGCCGGCATCGTTTTCTCCGACAGGAAGAGTGATGACGACGGCAGCGACTGGCGCGGAACAAGTGTTGGCCTTAGCATAACCCGCCTCAACAACTTCAACTCCCGCACCACCTATCGCGGTAATACCGACGATTGGACCATGGTAGATTATTTTGCGGAGCAGGCCAATAACAGGGCGACCGTAACCAACGGGCAAACTTTTATAAAAGACCAGTTGGAAGCTGAGTTCAACAACTACAGTTCTCTGGAAGGCATGGCTTATGGAGCTTACCTGATAGATGTGTATGAGGATGAAGAAGGAGAGTACGCAGCACCTGTAGACAGAGCAGTTGATATCGCTTTTGGTGAGGAGATTTTAAGGAAAGGCTCCCAAAATCAGTTTGATATTGGTGTCGGGACCAGCTATCGCGATAAAATATATTTGGGGGCATCGGTAGGGATAGTGAGTACCAATTACACACAGGTGCGGATGTACCGTGAGTCCGATGCGGACCCGGCCACTGGTTTTACCAACATGCAGCTGCGCGATGAGTTCTCTACAAGAGGCGCTGGCATCAACTTGAGGCTCGGGGCCATTTACAGACCTGTGGATGCTCTGCGAATCGGAGCTTCCATCCAGACGCCTACCTCCTACAGCTTCGACGAGTCTTACGCCACTTCGCTCGTAGCTAACCATTCTGATATTTCGGGAGAGCAGCGTGCGGTGCAGGATCCCGGGCAGTTCTCTTATGGATTGACTACACCGCTGCGTGCTACAGGTGGTATTGCCTATTTCCTTGGCAAGCTTGGTTTTATTTCGGCCGATGTGGAGTATGTAAATTATGCCGGCATGCGGTTCCGCGAAAAAGACAGCGACTTTGGCTCCAGCGGAAGTTATTTCAGTTCGGTAAACACTCGCATAAAAGACACTTACCAGTCTGCCCTTAACTTAAGAATAGGAGCAGAAGCCCGCTATGAGATATTCCGTTTCAGAGCAGGTTATGCCCTGGGCGGTGACCCTTACAAGGCATCCGGGCTGGATGGAAGCACCAATACGTTTACTTTGGGTACTGGCATCCGCTTGCAGAACTACTTTGTTGATATTGCTTATGCCAATACCAGCATGAACACGCTTTACTCGCCTTACACCTTTAACTCAGGAGCATCTCCTGAGATCAATATCGACGACAGACTCACAAACGTGGTCTTCACACTTGGATTCAATTTTTAAGCAAACGATTTTTCCTGTTTTTATTGATGGGAGGCTGTCCGGGAAACCGGAACAGCCTCTTTTTTTGCTTGCAGGAAAAATGGGTGCTATTTTTGAAAGAGATTTGTACAAGTGCCTGTTTCCGTTAACCTAAAACTACATCCATGTGCTTTAAAGTTAAACCGGCCGTTCTGGCTGTTATGTTGCTCTGCTGCTTTGCCCTTGCTGTGCAGGCGCAGCAGAAAAAGCAAGTTACCCTCGAAGATATTTATCAGAAAGGCACCTTCGCGGCAAAGTCGGTTTACGGGGTAAACTGGATGAACGATGGCCGCTACTACAGCTCGCAGGTGCCGGACCAGCAGAACCGGGTTTACGACATTGTTCAGTACGATGTCACCACCGGGCAGCAGGTTGCCACGATCATAGAAGGAGAGCACCTGAAGCCAGAGGGGGCCAGCCAGCCGATCCAATTCGACGGCTACGCTTTCTCTTCTGATGAGCAGAAGGTACTCTTCGCCACCGGCTCGGAGCAAATCTACCGCCGCTCTTCCAAAGCCGATTATTATATCTACGACATCCCGGCAAAAAAACTGACCAGGCTGAGCAATGGCGGCAAACAACTCTACGCCACCTTCTCTCCGGATGCCAAACGCGTAGCCTTTGCCCGCGACAACAACATGTTTGTAGTAGACCTGGGCACCATGCAGGAAACACAGATCACGACCACTGGTAAAACCAATGCCATTATAAACGGCTATGCCGATTGGGTGTACGAAGAGGAATTCAGCTTTGCACAGGGCTTCCATTGGTCGCCGGACGGCTCTAAAATAGCTTTTTATACCTTTGATGAAAGCCAGGTGCCGGAGTTTAACATGCAGCTCTGGGGCGAGCTTTACCCGCAGGACTACAAGTATAAATACCCGAAGGCCGGAGAGGCAAACTCAGTTGTAACAGTGTCGGTGTATAACCTCAGCAATGGCCAGACCGTGAAGATGGAAACCGGCGACGAACCAGACATGTACCTGCCGCGCCTGAAGTGGACCAACAACAGCAACCTGCTCTCTATCCAGAAAATGAACCGCCTGCAGAACACCCTGGAGTTGCTGCATGCCAACGCCACCACTGGCAAAGCCACTGTAGTGCTTAAGGAAACAGACAAGGCTTATATTGATGTAACCGATGACCTGACCTACCTGAAAGACGGCAAAAGCTTTATTCACTCTTCTGAAAAAGACGGTTACAACCACCTGTACCTCTACAACATAAATGGCAAGCTCGTGCGCCAAATCACAAAAGGCAACTGGGAAGTGAGCAGCTTTGTGGGCTTTGATGAGAAAAACGATGTGCTATACTACCTGTCTACAGAAGTGTCGCCACTCGACCGGCATTTGTACAGCATCAGCAGCAAAGGCAAAAAAAAGAAGCGCCTGACACCTGCAGCCGGTACGCACAGCATCAACATGAGCCACGACTACAAGTACTATCTTGACTACCATTCTGCTGCCAATGTGCCGGTTGCCGTTAGCCTGCACACGGCCAAAGACGGCAAACCGATAAAGGTGCTCGAGGATAACCAGCAGCTGCGGCACACGCTGGCGCAGTACGATCTTGCAAAGCAGGAATTCTTTACCATGAACACCGCAGACGGCACACAGCTTAATGGCTGGATGATAAAGCCTGCCGACTTCGATCCGAAAAAGAAGTACCCGGTGCTGATGTTCGTGTACGGTGGCCCCGGCTCACAGACCGTTACCAACAGCTGGGGCGGTGCCAACTACCTCTGGCATCAGGTGCTGGCCAGCAAGGGAGCCATTGTGGTGAGTGTAGATAACCGGGGCACAGGTGCCCGTGGTGCAGCTTTTAAGAAAGCAACTTATGCCAACCTCGGCAAATACGAAACAGAAGACCAGATAGAGACGGCCAGGTGGCTGGGGCAGCAGGAGTACGTAGATAAAAACCGGATCGGCATTTGGGGCCATAGCTTCGGAGGCTACATGACCTTGCTCGGTCTTACCAAAGGCAATGGCATTTTCAGGGCGGGCATAGCGGTGGCACCTGTTACCAGCTGGCGCTTTTACGACACCATCTATACCGAGCGTTTCCTGAAAAAACCACAAGACAACGCAGCCGGCTACGACGACAACTCTCCGCTGCAACATGCCGGCAAACTGCAGGGTGAGTTGTTGCTGATACACGGCACCGGCGACGATAACGTGCATTTCCAGAATGCGGTAGCCATGCAGGATGCGCTGATAAGTGCCAACAAGCAGTTCGAGAGCTTTTATTACCCGAACCGTAACCATGGTGTAGGTGGGGGAGTAACGTCGCTGCACCGTTTCCGGATGATGACCAACTTCCTGGAGCGCCACCTGCTCAACCCGGACCTAAAGCCGGGGACCCAACTCAACTAACCGGAATTATTCTAATAAAAAGGCCCATCCTGAGGCGCTATAAGCTGCTGCTGCACCTGCTGTTCCGATCTAAGTGTTCAGCAGCAGGTGCAGCAGCAGCTTTATAAACTTACCCGGAGGGCCTTTTTTATTAGAATAATTGTGATTGCCAGGTTACTGCTATGCCCGGGGGGCATATGTTGCTGCCCTTATGAATCAGCTAATTAACAGCCTGGTGCCGGAAAACCCTGAAACAGTTCGATACCTGCTTACATCTGAAGTCCGCCATCTGCGAAAGCTTCTTGGGGCTTTCGCTTCCGGTTAAGGGACTTCGTTCTCCGGTGCTTCAGGCGTTTTTTCCAGGGTATAAATGCCTTGGAGGCGTTATAAGGATAAGTCCTGTTTTTAGGAATGTTGTTTACCACCACAGCCACCAGAAACAAAACCAGCACGCCAAATAGAACGGGGTGGAGCACATAGTAAAAGCCCAGCGCCTTTATTTTCTCGGAGCCGATATTGGCTATAAGCGCCGTGGCGCCGCCCGGGGGGTGCAGGGTTTTGGTGATCTGCATCAGCACAATGGCCAAGGAAACAGACAGGGCAGCCGAGAGCCAGGTAAGGCCCGGGTTGCCGAAAAGCTTGTAAACCGACACGCCGACCAGCGCGCACAGCAGGTGCCCGCCTATCAGGTTGCGGGGTTGCGCCAGGGGGCTGTTGGTGGCGCCATAAACCAGCACCGCCGAAGCCCCGAACGAACCGATCAGGAAAAGCTGGTCGGAGCCTGATACAAATGGGTTTTTTGTCTGCACAAACCCAATAATGCCGATGCCGAGTAAAGAGCCCATAAACGCCCAGATATGGTCGGTTGGGTCGATGATCGTTTGTCGGTAAACTACATATTTGGCAATTCTGTAATTGCGCCTGATTCTGCTCATTAATTTGTTTTCAGATACTGCTGCAGGCTGGCATACAAGACCAGCCCTTACTTTCGCGGCTTATTAAATTCCTGCAAAGATAGCACCTCTTATACAAGCCTTGCAACTAACAGCTTCTGCAAAATAGTATTTCGGTTAAAGGAGCGACCAGAACCTTGCTTTCGGGTCCTCTTCCTGGCTTATTGGGTTTTTATTCCTTAAGACCCAGCTGGGCATTTATAAGCGGTGTTTTAGGGGCCAGGAAAAAGCCGGTGAGGCTGGCAAACATAATCGGGATAAAGTGATGGAAGCCTGTGAGCGTGGCTAGCAGAATAATAGTGCTGATGGGCGTGCGCGTAACGCAGGCATTAATGGCGGCCATGCAACTGACCAGGATGAGCGGCAGGTTCTGCCCCGGAAAGGCGGCATTCACGATCAGGCCAACAGTGGCGCCCACAAAAAACAGCGGAATAATAAACCCGCCCCGCCAACCCGACGTCACGGTAAAGCTGATAGCCAGAATCTTCGCCACCAGCAGCAGCACCAGGAACTCCAGCGTAAACTCCTCGGCCAGCAAAACATTCAGCTCGTCGTGGCTGAAGTAGCGCGAGAGTGGTACAAAGTAGGCTATAGTGCCAATCAGCAGCCCGCCAATGGCCATTTTTACATAAATCGGAGCGCCAAGTTTTTTGAACACCTGGCGGCTCTTGCGCACCGTGAAGATGAACAGCCAGCCTGCCGCCGTGCCGGCTAGCGCGTACAGCATGGCGTAGAAAAAGTCGTTTAGTTCGGGCGTGGCATACACCGGGAAGTTCCAGGTGGGACCAATGCCAATATGGGTAATCAGGATAAAGATAACATAGCTGGAGCAGCTGGCCACAAAGGCGGGAATAAGCGCTTGGTAATACTCCACCACATGCTTGTGGTGCAAAATTTCGAGGGCGAACAGGGTGCCGCCCAGGGGGGCGCCAAAAAGAGCCGTAAAAGCGGCCGCCATTCCCGCTATGGTCAGCGACCGAAGATCTTCGCCTCTTATCTTCAGTTTTTTGGCGATCCAGGTGCCAGTAGAGCCTACCACCTGCACCAGCGGCGCCTCCGGCCCTGCGCTGCCGCCACTGGCAATGCACAACCACGACGACAAGATCATGGAAGGGTTGTTTTTTGGCTCCAGCCTGCCACCTTTAAACCGGATGTTGTTCACGATCAGGTCCATCTCGCCGGGGTCGCCGAGGCGGTGGATAATGATGCCGGCCAGCAAACCGGCCGCCCCCATCAGCGGAATCACATAGAGGCCCTGCACCGGGGCCAGAAAATGCAGAAAGCCTTCGAGCACAATCCAGTACAACCCTGCTATGACCCCGCCAATAATGCCGATAGCTACCCAAAGCAAAAAAATCTTGCTGAAAACAAATGGGTTAAACTGTAAAGGATAGTTTATCTGGTTACGAATGGTAACCGCGAGTCTTCTCGTTTTAAAGTCCATCGGGCAAAGGTAGCCATAAAAACACTTTTGTGCAGGAGAGGGCCATCGCTTTCTTTTCAGGGCCGGGGTATGTTAAATTCTGGCTGAAAACGTTATAGGTAAGGCGGTTGTCTGAAGGTTTTTGGTTCAGGACCGATTATTCTAATCAAAAAGGGCCTCCAGACCTGTGTATTGCTACTGCCTGCAACAGTTGCAGCTAAAAAAAGAGTACATATTTGTCAGGATGATGGGTGATATGTCAGCTGCCTTCCGGATTAACCCTAAAAAGCATATGCAGACAACAGAAACACCTGTAATGGCCGCAGGTATACGCGAGGCCCTAGTGCAGCACCGGGAAAAAACACTCGAAAAAATGTATGCCAAGGCGTACCCGATGGTGCTGCACTACGTAAAGCAGCACCACGGCTCCCCCCACGATGCGCAGGACCTCCTGCAGGATGCCATGATCCTGTTTTATGAGAAGGTGGTGCACCAGCAACTGACTTTAACGGCTGCCCCCACTACCTACCTCATGGCCGTCTGCAAGAACCGTTGGCGCCGGGAACTGGAAAAGCGCCACCGGGAGCAGGGGCTCACACCGGAAGTAGCGGAACAACTGCAGGAGGAGACCGACCCGGTTATGGAGGCACCTACTGTTGCCCTCACAGGATTTGTGGAGCGGTTGGGGCAGAAGTGCCATGACATTCTGGTTTCGTTTTACTACCTGGGGCAGCAGATGGAACAGATCGCGCAGCAACACCAGTACCGCAATGTGCGCTCCGCCACCGTGCAAAAGTTTAAATGCCTGGAGCGCCTGCGCAAGTCGCTGTCTGGCTTCAGTAGTCACCATTTCAGATAAAAGCGATGAGGCCGGAATTAGAGGAAATAAAATTGCTGGAGGCTTTGCTGGGAGGCCAGCTGCAGGAGGAGCAGGAGCAGGAGCTGGAAATACAGTTGCTCTGGGACCAGGCACTGCAACAGAAAGTAGCACTGCAGCAGGTGGCGTACCAGGCCATTCAGGAAGCCGGGCGGAAGCAGCTGCGCCAGGAGCTGCAATCGATTCACCGAAGACTTTTTAGTTAAGACACAAGAAGCAGGACACAAGACACAGGACTTCATCCCGTACTCAGGAGGAAGGTTCTGTTTAAAATGGAGGCTTCCGTTAACAAATCAGTTCGACCAGCAGGCGTATAACCCGGAGCACACACAGTAAAATCTTGTGTCCTGCGTCTTGTGTCCTGTGTCTTTAAAAACTACCTTTAGATAAAACATAGACTATGAATAATTCAGCATATAATAAAGAGGAGTTCCGCAAATTTGCAGTGCAAGGGCGGGGCATCAGCGGCTCTAATGTAGACAGGTACGTGCGCCAGGTCGAAAATGCGTCAGGCATGCATCGCATAGAGGGCATGACCCGCTCCGTAATCGAAGAGCGCCCCACAAATTTCAGGGAGATCGACGTTTTTTCGCGCCTGATGATGGACCGTATTATTTTCCTGGGCACGCAGGTAGAAGAAAACATCGCCAACATCATCACGGCACAACTGCTGTTTCTGGAGTCTACAGATGCTAAAAAAGATGTGCTGCTGTATATCAACAGCCCGGGTGGTTCTGTGTACGCTGGCCTCGGCATTTACGACACCATGCAATACGTAGCCCCCGATGTGGCGACTATCTGCACCGGCCTGGCTGCTTCTATGGGAGCAATACTGCTTTGTGGTGGTGCAGCCGGAAAGCGCTCCGCGCTGAAGCACGCCCGTGTCATGATTCACCAGCCATTAGGGGGGGTGCAGGGGCAGGCAACCGATATCGAAATAACAGCCCGCGAAATTCTGAAAATGAAAAAGGAGCTTTACGACATTATCTCCTTGCATAGCGGCAAACCCTACGACCAGGTAAATAAAGACTCCGACCGTGACTACTGGATGCGTGCCGAAGAAGCAAAGGAATATGGCCTTATAGACGAGGTGCTGTCGAGGGGGTAGGTTAGCCTCAGGGTAGAAGATAAGCGTCAAAATTTAGCGGTATGAATATCAGGGCACAACTTTTACAACAGCTGTGAACCGATATTCATACCGCTTTTAGGTTTTTCATTTCGGTAGAGCAGGTACAGTCCAAAGAACAGCCATAAAATGGGCGTAGTGCCACTATCATGTGGTTTATGAGCATTAAGTTTCCGTGCGCTGTCCCCTGATGACAGCGCACTTCGGGTGAGTCAGCCATTGGTCTGGTTCCTGCAAGGAAGCGTCTGTCAGGAGACAGATCCGGGGTTAAAGGCGAACAAATGAAGCAATAGCAGTATTATAAACAGCTCGACTGCACCAAAGCTACTGTCTGTAGAAAAGAAAGCAGCTATAGTAATGGCGGTAAACAGCAGCGGCCTATACGTCCTCTCAAACACTGTATATACCAGGCACTGGCCCCATCGTTATAGTTTAATACAAATATTCTGCGGCTCTGTAAAGAACCGGAGGGCCTCAAAACCTCCTTCGCGACCTAGGCCTGAGTTTTTCATGCCGCCAAACGGCGTGCGCAGGTCGCGGAGGAGCCAGGTGTTTACCCACACAATGCCAGCCTGCACCTGGTGCGCCACCCGGTGGGCACGCGTCAGGTTTTGTGTCCAGATGGTGGCGGAGAGGCCATAGTCAGTGCAGTTAGCGAAGGCTATAGCTTCTTCTTCGGTATCGAAAGGCAGCAGCGTAACCACCGGCCCGAAAATTTCCTCAGTGTTGGTGCGGCAGTTGTGAGGGAGGCCTTCTATAACCGTGGGTGCCACAAACCAGCCTTTTTCGCAGCGGCCTTCTACCTGCACCTGCTGCCCGCCAGTTAGAATAGTGCCGCCTTCTGCTTTCGCCAGTTCTATGTAAGAAAGTACCTTCTGTAGATGCTCCTCCGACACAATGGCTCCCTGAGTCGTGTTTTCCTGCAGTGGGTCGCCCACCACCAACAACTTTACTTTTTCTACAAAGGCAGCTTTAAACTTTTCATACAGCGGGCGCTCCACAAAAATGCGGGAGCCGCAAAGGCAGATCTGGCCCTGGTTGGCAAAAGCAGCCCGCACAGAGGTAGCCACCGCCTCCTCGAAGTTGCAATCGGCAAAAATGATGTTCGGGTTTTTGCCGCCCAGTTCCAGCGATAATTTCTTGAACATGGGAGCAGCCGTAGCGGCAATGCTGCGCCCGGTTTTAGTGCCGCCCGTAAATGAGATAACCGGGATATTAGGATGTGCCGTCATGGCAGCACCTACTTTATGCCCGTAGCCGTGTACAATGTTGAGTACTCCCGGTGGCAGCCCCGCCTCCTGACACAGTTCCGAGAGGAGGTAAGCCGTCAGGGGCGTCACTTCAGAGGGTTTGGCCACCACGCAATTACCGGCAGCCAGGGCAGGTGCTATTTTCCAGGTGAAGAGGTAGAGTGGCAGGTTCCAGGGCGATATACAGCCCGCCACCCCATGCGGGTGCCGCACCGTGTAGTTGATAGCAGCGCCCTCCATCATATGCGCTTCCGAGGAAAAATGCTGAATAGCGGTGCCAAAGAACCGCATGTTGCTGCTGGCGCGCGGTATGTCCATGGTTTTGGCTAAAGAAAGAGGCTTGCCCGTGTCTGTTGCTTCGGCCTCAGCCAGGCGGTCGAGGTCTCGGTCAATCAGGTCGGCCAGCCGGAGCAGCAGCTGGCCCCGTTTCTCAGCCGGCATAGCGGCCCAGGCCGGAAAAGCAGCCTGGGCCGCCTGTACCGCCAGTTCCACGTCCTGCTCGTCGGAGTCGGGCAGCAGCGCGTGCAGGGCACCCAACGCCGGGTTATAGCTGCTGCTATACTGCCCCGCCACTGGTGCCACCAGCTCCCCGTTTATATAGTTCTTCAGCTTGAGCAAGTTTTTATAAGATTTCAGGTGCTAGATGTTGGGCCTTCTTGTTGTTCAAAACCTCTTAGTCATTCTATCAATTCCTGCTGTTTGAGCTCTTTCGCAGGAGGACTTCTACTGTTGAATAAATTTGAAAGTGCCTAGATGTTACGTATTGAAATCTGAAATCCAGTATCTGGCATCTACAAAGCTCCTGTTCTGCCTCCGTCCACAGCCAGGCTCACCCCGTTAATGTAGGCGGCGGCAGGTGTGGCCAGAAAGGCAGCGGCAGCGGCAACCTCTTCGGGTTCGGCAAACCTTCGGGCTGGTATGGCGTTTTCCATCTCCTGCTGCACCTCTTCCTTGCTGCGCCCGGCCTTTTCAGCACGGCTTTCCACAAGGGCGTAAATGCGGCCGGTTTTGGTGGAGCCGGGGAGCACATTATTCACGGTAATCCCAAATTGCCCCAGCTCGTTAGCCATAGTCTTGGCCCAGCTGGCTACTGCGCCACGCGTGGTGTTCGACACGCCCAGGCCAGGAATAGGTTCTTTTATGGAAGTGCTCACAATATTGATGATGCGGCCATAACCCGCTTTTTTCATGAGCGGCAGCAACGCCTGCACCAGCTGGTGGTTGTTGATCAGGTGCATGTTAAAGGCTGTCAGAAATTCTTCCGGCTTGGCTTCTACAATGGGGCCTCCCGGAGGTCCGCCAGTATTGTTCACCAGAATGTGCACCGCCTCCCGCTGCCGCACATAAGCCTCTATCTGCTGCTTTACCTCTTCAGGGTTGGCAAAATCGGCCACCAGGTAGTCGTGCTGCTGCTCCCCGGCTTGCGCCAGTTCCTGCACCGCCTCTTTCAGCTTCTCCTCGCTACGGGCTAACAGCGTAACATTGGCTCCCAGCAGCGCCAGCTCCACCGCCACGGCCTTGCCAATGCCCTGCGTGCTGCCGCAGATAACAGCTTGTTTATTTTTCAGGTCTAGGTTCATAGTCTAAATTTTGAATTTTGATGGAGTGGGTGAGTGAATCGGGTCAAAGATTTGCTTTATCACGCACCTCTTTCTTTATCAGTTGCTAGTTTAAATATAAGCAGATGTTTTAAAAGTTTTGTGCCTGGGGGTAAATCCTTTGTGTTTTATGATCCAGGGTCAGGCAGAAAGGCCTCGCAGCGTGCGCACCTGCCCCAAAGCATTTCGGGGGCTCCTGCGACCACCTGAGGAGCCTCCCCTGCAAACCACTTCCAGGAGCTGCAGAAGCCTCGGGAGGGCCTTTTTCATTCAAATAATTGATGCCGGAAACAGATAGCGTCGCCGACTTCTGCCGCTTTTTCGTAACTTGGGTTATCAACAATACTGATAAGAACGATGGCTATAGCAAAACCTTTCAACTTTAAGCAGTGGATAGAAGATCACCGCCACCTGCTGAAACCGCCGGTAGGCAACCAGCAGGTATTTAAGGGCAACGACGACTTTATTGTGATGGTGGTAGGCGGCCCCAACGCCCGCAAAGATTACCATTACGACGAAGGCGAAGAGTTTTTCTACCAGCTGGAAGGCGACATCGTGCTCAAGATCATTGAAGACGGCAAGCCTGTGGACATCCCGATTAAAGAAGGAGAGATTTTTTTGCTTCCGCCTAAAGTGCCACACTCCCCGCGCCGCCCGGCCAACACCATCGGCCTGGTAATAGAACGCTACCGCAAGGCCGGCGAGAAAGACGGTTTCCTGTGGTTCTGCGAAAACTGCGGCACCAAGCTCTACGAAGAGTATGCCGACGTAACCGACATTGTGGGGCAGTTGCCGGTGATCATGAACAACTTCTGGGAAAACGAGGCACGCCGTACCTGCCAGAACTGCGGCGAGGTAATGGCGCCTCCGGCCAAGCCTGCTGAGTAGGGCGTTTTTGTGCAGCTGCAGCAGGGGAAGCAGCAGCAAAATATGCAGCTGGAAGGGCTTTTGATTGGAATAATCAGGCATGCCGCCAGTTTGAGCAAAGCGGTAACTGGTGGTATTGCATGGAAGCAGGTTTCTGACTTGCGTTTTGCTCCAGTATAAATTTGCAGGTTCCTAATTTGCCGCATGAAAAGCTGCCGGTTACGGCTACACCTGAACAGGTGGCAAGTTTAGTGAAATGAAATAAGATTGATATGCCGACAGCCTCTTCGCCCGATGCAGCATGCCAGAAAAAAAGACCACTTCTTCCATACCACCTGCTACCGATCTGTTAAAGATCGATATCCACACGCACATCTTGCCCAAAACGTGGCCGGATTTGCGGGAGCGCTATGGCTATGGAGGTTTTGTGCGGCTGGAGCACCACAAACCCTGCTGCGCCCGCATGATGATGGATGGCAAGTTCTTCCGTGAGATACAGGACAACAGCTGGGACCCTGCCGTGCGCCTGCACGAGTGCAACGGCAACAAGGTGGGGGTGCAGGTGCTGTCTACGGTGCCGGTTATGTTTAACTACTGGGCCAAGCCGGAGCATACACATGACCTGTCGCGCATGCTCAACGACCACATTGCCGGCGTGGTGGCCGATTATCCCGACCGCTTCGTAGGCCTCAGTACCCTGCCCATGCAGGACACCGGTCTGGCCATAAAGGAGCTGGAGCGAAGCATGCGGGAACTGGGCATGGCCGGTATCCAGATAGGAACGCACGTAAACGAACACAACCTGGACGCTCCGGAGCTTTTTCCCATCTTCCAGGCGGCGGAGGAGCAGGGGGCCGCCATTTTTGTGCATCCCTGGGATATGTTCGGCAAAAAGCGCATGACCAAGTACTGGCTTCCCTGGTTGGTGGGCATGCCCGCCGAGACCACCATGGCCATCTGCTCCATGATTTTTGGCGGTGTGCTGGAGCGCCTGCCGAAGCTGCGGATCGCCTTTGCCCACGGAGGCGGCTCGTTCCCGGCTACCATCGGCCGCATAGCGCATGGCTTCGAGGTGCGCCCCGACCTTTGCGCCGTAGATAACAACGTGAACCCAAGAGCATATCTGGGCCGCTTCTACGTAGACTCGCTGGTGCACGACCCGCTGGCGCTCGATTATCTGGTGCAAACGCTTGGGGCCAACAGCATCGCCCTCGGCTCCGATTACCCTTTCCCGCTTGGTGAAGTAGTGCCCGGTAAGCTCATCGGGTCGATGCCTTACGAGGCTGCTGTAAAAGAACGGCTGCTACACGGTACCGCGCTGGAGTGGCTCAACCTGCAGTAAGGTGCTGATTTTTTAATTTAAAGATCTGGAGATGAGAAAATTTGGAGATGGTTTTAATGGAAGAATTACAGCACCAACAAGTTTCAGGAAACATCTGAATTCAAGTATTCTGAACATCCTTTCATCCCGAAAATCCTTGGGGTAGGGGCTTATATAATGATTCAGACAAATAAGTCCTGTGTCTTGTGTCCTATGTCTTGTGTCTTTTAAAAGAGCAGGAGCAGGAGCAGAGTCGCTGGAGGGGCAAAATGATTAGAAAAATTGCACCTGAACCCTGGCTTTACCTTTTGCTGCTGCGCTTACGGCGGCAAACAGGCAGATTACAACAAGCTACTCTAAAGCCCTCGCTAAAAACAAGTTAAAATTAACTCTGGCTATTCCTTTTCCTGTAAAAACGTTATACTTTGGCTGGAATTTTGCTCGTTACACTGCTATAGTTACTTTAGATAAATCTTATGCGCAAATTCCTTTTAACCATACTCCTGCTGGCCACTTTTGCCACCCTGGCGAGTGCCCAGAAAGAGTTTGCAAACCTTGATTTGCCGCTGCGCCGCGCCGAAGACCTTGTAACGCTGGCCGATGACAGAGGAAACGTTTGCATTTACTTCTATCAGAACAACACCCTGCACTTTAACTTGCTTTCGCCAAGCGGCGAGGTGCTTGCCACACACGAAATACCCTATCGCTACAGCCAGCAACCACATGTTTTCGGCACGCGGGTAACAGAGGATGAATTTATTTTTTACAGCCGCTTCATGAATGGCCGCCGCGAATACGTGCGCCCTTTTGCCATCCACCGCGAGAGTGGCGGTTTTCGCAGCATCCAGGACCAGGAAGTGGTGAAGGGCCGCAACGAGACCTTTCTGGGCGGCTTTGCCGATAACGACCACCTCTACATGCTCTACTCCGACAACAAAAGCAACCTGATCGTGCACCGCAACAGCGACTATGTGAGCAAGCTGGAGAAGAAAACCTTTGAGGCCGTTATGCCAAAATCAAGAGACCGGCTGGACCGGGAGAAGCAGCTGATCTTTGTGCACCCCGACATGGACAACTCCGTGTACTCAGGGCACCACCGCAGCAAGATATACACCGAGGGCGATCTGGTGCATATGATCTTCGACGGGTATAACCTGAAAGGCCAGGGCTCCAAAACAACCACCGAAATCCTGACGCTGGACTGGCTGTCGGGCAAGGCGGATTACCGCACCTTGCCGGCAATTGAGCAAAGAGGCAGCGTAGCCTTTAACTCGTTTCTGTATCAGGGCAAAATTTTCAGGGTGATTATGGAGAAGGACAAACTCAACCTGACGGCCTTTGACTTTAACAGCCTGGCCCCACTGAAAGAGTACAACTACACCGCCGAGCAGGAAATCGCCATAAAGGCCACGCCTGTGTACCAGAAGGGAGCCAAAGGGCTTTTCTCAGAAGACAACAAAGTGATCGAGAAAACATCGAGGGTGATGAAAAGCCTTGCCAGCGGCATGCCAGCCATTACAGTAAGTTCGGATGCCGACAGTACCCTGCAACTCACCATCGGTTCTTACCAGATGCCATCGGGCAGCAACCGGAACCAGGACATGAGCCGCATGGTGCGCACGTCAGACCGCTACATCCAGACTTCGCGCGGGCTGATGATGCTGCCGGGCCGCTGGACGCCGGCTTATAACATCCCGAGCTATTACCTGAATTCGCCTTTTTACAGCAACTACTTTTACGACCCTTACGGGCGAGGCGGCACCATGCCGACCGGCCCCGGCACCAGCACCTACTTCAGGGCTGTGCTCGACAGCAACACCCTGAACAAAGTGGAGTCTGACGAAGAGTTAGTGATTCTGGAGGATAAGCTGGAGAAATACGAACAGGAACTGAAGCCTGAACCTGAACTCCGGACCGTGTACCGCTACGGCAACAAACTGCATTACGGCTACTACGACAGGCGCTCCAAGACTTTTAAGATTGTGGAGTTCGCTAAAAAATAACCAGGCACGTAACCTAATACGGCAGCGCCTCCCCCGGAAACCGGGGGAGGCGCTGCCGTATTATATAATTATGAAAAGTGTTGTATTACTCATCGGCTACGGCCAGCATGCTCTGGATTTTAGCCTGCACTGTAGGGTTCTCCTGGTAAGCAAGCATGATGTGCTCAAACCTCTGCATGGTCATGCCGTCCTGCTCTATAGCGCGTTGCACTTCTGCCTGTACAGTAGGCTGCAGCTCAATAATGCGTTCTGCCACTTTCGTAAAAGCAGCTTTTTCAGCCTCAGTTGCCTCCACTTCGTCCATTGTCTCTTGCTGGTAGGCCATGGCCATCTCGTTGAACTTGTTCACGTCCAGCTTCTCTTCCTCTAAAATGGTCATCATCGCTTTCTCGTTCTCCTGCTGCAGCACCATTATTCTTTCGCTGGCATCAATAAACTGCTGTAGCTCTATCTCTGTAAAAACCTGGTTAGCCTGCGCCTGATCAGTTGGTGGAGTTGGAGGAGGTGGTGGTGGAACCTGCTGCGCAAAGGCCGCATCAGATAGGCTAATAAGCCCAAGCGAGAAGGCGGCCACAATCATTCCTTTAAGTTTATGTTGTAATTTCATAAAATTAGACTCTCTTGATTTAAAAATAATAATAGAATATAATCGGGCGCATCTTTCTGAATTACCATATCTGCTATACTATTAATTGGATAAAATAGTTGTTTTGTAGCTTTTAGCTGCCTATTATGTAATTGCACTTTTTTATTTTATAACATATAGTTATAACTATATTAATAAATTTTAATTCAATTGTTTTTTAGAAGAATTATGACTTTCAGGCTGTTGTGGGATGGTGTTGATTTTATGATTTTGGAGGTAAGGGATAAAGCAGGACAAGGCGAAAAATTTTGAGGCAATCCGCAGCTTAATGTAAAATATAAAGGTGCGGGCTGCTTTACTTTGTCTATCGGATCAGGTTTTTAAGCACAATTGCCTTACGCCCACCTGAAAAGGCAAAAGAGGCCGTCAGGCATCCTGGCATGCGCCATGATGGGCACTGGTGCCCGCAGCAAGAAGAAAGCTTACTCCAGAAGCTAATTATTTGAATAAAAAAGCCCCCCATGTAGCCCAGGCCTGCTGTTGCACCTGCTGCTGACAGAGTCAAGTCTTATAAGGTGCTTTTGAAACAGGAGCCTTTTACTTTCTGAATGGCTTGAGGCGTTCTTCTTCCACGAGCAGCTTCTGCAATAGCTCCTGCACCTCCGGCTTCTGGTAATCTTCCGGCACCTGAACATGAGGCATTACGAGCGCCATGATCTCGTCCTGCTTGCGGCCGGTTTCGAGAGCGTAGGAGTAAGGCAGGTCAGAGAACGTAACCATGGAGTAGAGCGGGATCCATTTGTCGGGGTACTGCTCGTTTATGTTTGCTTCTATCTTCTTGCGGAGCAGGAAGCGCGGGTCAGCCACCTTGTCGCGCATCTCTATAAAGTTGAGCACCGCCAGGTCGGCAATGGCGTCGGCATCGGGTTTGCGCTCTTGCTCAAATGTCTCGAACAGCTTCTGCCAGTTCCCGTCAAAGTTGTCGAGCAGCTGATCCAGCACGGTAATGTCTTCGAAGCCTGCATTCATGCCCTGCCCGTAAAAAGGCACCACGGCATGTGCGGCATCTCCTATCAGCATGGCTCTGCCGTCGTAAGACCAGGGGAAGCATTTGATTGTTACCAGCGAGCCGATCGGGTTCGCGAAATACTCCTGAGCCAGGTCCGGCATCAGGGGCACGGCATCTGCAAAGTTATCCAGAAAGAACTTAAACAGGTGGTTCTGGTTTTTGATCGACTCAAATGAGAGCTCGCCCTTGTGCGGGAAAAAGAGGGTGCAGGTAAAGCTGCCATCTATGTTGGGCAGGGCAATCATCATGTAGTTGCCACGTGGCCAGATGTGCAGCGCGTTTTTCTCGAGCAGCCAGCCGCCGTCTGCCGCAGGCGGAATGGTGAGCTCTTTGTAGCCGTACTCCAGGTAGCTCTGGGAGTAGTCGTAGAGCTCCCGCTTGTGCATCTCGCCGCGCACGGCCGAGTAAGCGCCATCAGCCCCAAACAAGATGTCGGGCTTTATTTTCTCTACTTCTTCTTTTGCTTTGTTATGGAGGTGCAGCTCGTTCTTTCTCACGTCCAGATCGATGAGTTGCCGGTTAAAGTGCAGGCTGATGTTTTGCTGCTGCTCCGCCAGGTTTATAAGCGCCACATTAAGCCCTGCCCGCGAAACGGAGTAGATAAACTGGCCCTCCTTGCCATATGGCAGAAACGACAGCTTGCCCTGCTCGTCGTGCATCATGCGGCCGTGCATCGGCACCGCCACCCGGCGCACCTCCTCTTCTATGCCAATGCCGCGCAAAGCACGCCAGCCACGGTCGCTCAAGGCCAGGTTAATAGAACGCCCGCCACCTTCTGCGAACTTGCGCTGGTCGGGGCGGCGCTCATACAGGTCTATGGTATGGCCACGTTTCGCCAGGTACAAAGAAAGCAGTGAGCCAACCAGGCCGGCCCCTATAATGGCGATATTTTTTCTTTCGGTCATATGGTGATGGGCGCAAGTAGCAGGACTTAAGACGCGGATATGCTTGCCGCCTCCTCTTGTGCCTGAATTATTTAAGGTTCTCTTTCCGATTTAAGCCAGAGAAGCAGGCCTTTCTGGCTGCATAAAAGTAAAGGAAAAGCCTCTTCAGGTTGTAAAGTAAGGGCTAAATCTGACAATGACAATGCTGCCGGCAAATCCTTTACTGCACCTGCCTGAAGGTGAGGTTGATGCGTGGTTCTACGGTGGCAGCTGTTTTGGGGATGCTGTGTTGCCAGAAATGTTGAGTAGGCCCCTGCATGAGCAGGAGGCTGCCGTGCTGCAGCGTGAGGTACTGGTTCTTTAGCGCCTTGTTTGTCTTGTGCCTGAACCCAAAGCGGCGCGTGCCCCCAAAGCTGAGTGAGGCGATGCTGGGGTTCTGCCCCAGCGTTGGCTCATCGTCGGAGTGCCAGCCCATGCTGTCGGAGCCGCTGCGGTAGAAGTTTAGCAGTACGCTGTTGTAGCTGTTGCCCGTGCGCTGTTCCACAGCCTGTTTTAACTCCAGCAGGAGCGGCAACCAGGGCCTGGGTTTATTTTGGAGTCCCGAATAAGTATAGTCTTTGTCGCCGTACCAGGCGGTGAGGCGCGGCATGGGTATCTTTTTGCCAAACAGGCGCACGTGCTCCTGCTGCCAGTCTACCTGCCGCTGCAGCTGAGCAAAATAACCGTCGCTCTCTTCTTTGCTGAAGAAAGCCGGCACATAATACACGGCTGCATCGGGCAGGGGCAGCTGCTCCCACTCTTCTCCTGGCATCATTCTTCAGGCTTTTTTATTTCTTTTTTTGCCGCTCTTCGGCCCATTTCCTCATGCGGGGCGGGCATAGGCCCAGCCGCCGTGATGCATGGTGTCGCCGAAACCGATGAGCCCCTACGCGAAAGACTGGTACCCATGCGGGACACAAGAACTTCTTTAAAAGTAAAAAGTAAAGAGTTATAAGGGAAGAGCTGCAAATTTAAGATCAGTTCTGGTCATTCATTTCCAAATCTTCCCATCTTCAAATTTCAAAACTGAATAATTAGCACATCAGCACATGAACCCATTAAATTATTCTAATGAATTTGCCACTCCGGAGGCTCTGCTGCTCTTTAAAAAAGGAGATAAGGTACAGGCTTTTTTTAGAGTTAAGAATGTTTAGAGCCTGCTCTGGCCATTCATTTCCAAATTTTCTCATTTGCAGATTTTCAAATTGAACAATTAGCACATGAACCCATTAGCACATTAAATAGCTACTCCTGCCCGTCGCTCTGCACAAAGCGGGTGGTAGGGTAGGCGAACCGGATGTCGGAGGAGGCCATGAACTGGACCAGGATGTCTTCCCAGATCTTATTTTCGCTCTCGCGGCGGCCATTGAGGTTGCAGAGGTAGCGCACGGTGAGCTGTATGCCGTTTTCGCGTACTTTGGAAAAAACACGGGGCTTAAAGTCTTTGTAGAAGATAAGGTGATGCTGCGCATTCTTCCGGATTATTTCCTGTGCCCCCTCGCTGAGCTGCACGGTATGTATTGCCGCTATAGTTTCCATCAGTTCTTTTGCCTTTTGCCAGTTGCTCTCAAAGGTAAGCCGCAGCTGCACCTCGTGCCACAGAAAGGGGAAGGCATGGTTGTAGTTGATCTGCGATTTTGTGAAAACATGGCTGTTAGGGATATGCACCACCCGCCCCGTGGCCTGCTCCGAGTCTACCCATTGCCCGAGCTCGTTTAGCGTAAACTGAAAAAAGGCGATATCGATCACGTCGCCGGTATGTCCGTTTATCATAATCCTGTCGCCCACTTTAAACGGGCGCTTCCAGATCAGGAACACCCAGCCAAACATGTTCATGATCGGGTCGCGCAGGGCTACCACCAGGCCAGCAGAGAGCAGGCCCAGGTAGGTGGCGATAGACTGAAAACCATTGAACCAGATGTTGGCCAGAGCCATAATCCCCAGGCCGGTTACAATATAGTTGGTGGTCTTTTTCCATTGGTACAGCTTCCGGGAGTCGGTTTGCCGCTTAGATGCCACCCGCAACAGCAACCTGCTGATAACCCAAAGCCCTACAAGTACAAATACCGACGAGATAATGTCTTGCTGGATGGAGGGTGTAAGCCCCAGGGCCTCTTCAATAAGACGTTCCATTCTGCGCATGCATGCAATTCTTTATCTTCCTGCCACCAAAGCACTTGTGTTTTGTATTGCAAACAGAGGCCGGAAGGCGTAATTAATAAAGGGGTTTACCTTTTACTCCATCTCATCGCAGAAGTTTTCACAATCAGGCGCTGCGGAATCGCTTTTTGAGCAATATACTACTGCCTGCCTTTGCCTCATCAGCAGGAACCTTCCTGCTGATGAGGCAAAGGCAGGCAGCCGGCACCTTAAACCCGCTCCTTCTCTTTAGTTGCCTCCAGCTGCTTTATGCGCCACGGGCTGCCCACAATCCAAACCATATCCCCCTCTTCAAATACCAGTTCAGAATCAGGGTTCAGAATTCTTTCGCCGTTCTTCTCTATGCCTACAATCAGGCCTTGGGTTTTCTCCCGCACCCCCGATTCCCGGATGGTTTTGTGCAGCAGCACCGAGTCTGACGACACCATGAGCCCCTGCAGCTTCACGTTTTCTTTGTCGAGCGTGCCGGCTGCGGCGGGTTCGGCCTTTGCAAGGATGAATTCGTTAAAGGCTTCTAACTGCTCATCCGTACCAAAAATATAGACCTTGTCGCCTGGCAGGATTCTCTCGTGCCGGGTAGGTGCCATCAGGGTGCGCTCTCCCCGATCTATCACCGCCACATTTACGCCAAACTTCTCCCGGATGCCAAGCTCGCCCAAGGTTTTGCCCACAGTAGCCGACTCCGCCGGGATGTCGAAACTTGTCAGGTGCACATCCCAGGGAGTAAGGGTTTGGTGCATTTTGGCGGCTTCGCTGATCTCGCGCTCGTTGAGGTTCGACATAAACCGGTTTTCGATCTGGATATAGAAGCTCTGGATCTTTTTGGAGAAGACCGCCATCAGCCCGATTATGGCCAGCCCCACCAGTATAGCCACCTGCACCGAGAAGAAGTGGTGCAGCAAAAACCCGATAAAAAGAATGGCGATGCCGACTTTGGCAAACTCCAGCACAATAATCAGGCTTCGGTAATTTTTGTTGGCCCATATCCTGCCCTGCGCCTCTTTCTGCGGATGGTGCACCGCCAGCGCCCACAGGAAAGGAGCCATGAACAGAAGTGTGATGAAGGTGGTCAGGATATCGCCTCTGTTTCCATTTACTATATTTTCGATGACAAACGGATTCAGGTACTCGGCCGAGAGCACCACAATAGCGATAATGATAACAGAATACGCCACCAGGTTCATGGCATAAGACCGCAGCAACAGCTTCCAGTCGCTGGTGGTGTTGATGGTTTGCGCACCAGAGCTATAGGCATTAAGAGAGGCTATCCACCTTGCCGGCAACACCGATTCGATCGATTTGTAGAGCGGCTCCGACAGCCGGATCATGTAGGGCGTGGTAAAGGTAGTGATCGCAGACACGGCCACCGCCACCGGGTACAAAAAATCGCTGGTCACTTTCAGGGTAAGGCCAAGCGTGGCGATAATGAAGGAGAACTCCCCAATCTGCGAAACACTCATGCCCGACTGAATGGAAGTTTTTAGGCCCTGGCCAGCAATAAGCGCGCCCCCCGTAATACTAAGCATCTTGCCTACCAGCGTTACCACCGTAATAATGGCAATAGGCCCGGCATACGTCACGATCATGGCAGGATCTATCAAAATACCAACCGACACGAAGAATATGGCGCCGAACAGATCTTTTACTGATGCTATCAGGTGCTCTATCTTTTCTGCCTTCGTTGTCTCTGCCAGAATAGAGCCCATGATAAAAGCACCCAGTGCCGGCGAAAAACCTACCTGCGCTGCCAGTATGACCATGAGCAGGCAGAGGGCAATCGCCACGATCAGGAGGGTTTCGTCGTTCATGAGCTTGCTGGCCTTTTTGAGGAACGTCGGGATCAGGAAGATGCCTGCCAGGAACCACACAATCAGGAAGAAGGCCAGCTTAAGCACCGCTGCCAGCATTTCGGAGCCTGCAAACTGCTGGCTCACGGCCAGCGTAGAGAGCAGCACCATCAGCAGGATGGCCACCAGGTCCTCCACAATCAGCACGCCAAACACCAGCCCTGCAAACCGCTGCGACTTAACGCCCAACTCGTCAAAAGCCCTGATGATGATGGTGGTGGAGGAGATGGACAGAATGCCACCCAGGAAAATACTGTCCATCGTGGACCAGCCCATGAGCTTGCCCGCCAGGTAGCCCAGCAGCAGCATGACCACCACCTCCACCAGCGCCATAATAGAGGAGGCGCCTCCCACTTTTACCAGCTTCTTAAAGCTAAACTCCAACCCGAGGCTGAAAAGCAGGAAAATAACCCCGATCTCAGCCCATATATTAATATTTTCGACCTCGCTGATGGTAGGAAAGATCGAGACGTGAGGCCCCACGAGCAGCCCCGCCAGAATATAACCCAACACCAGCGGCTGCTTCAGCATTTTGAATAGAAGGGTCATGATGCCCGCTGCCCCGAGGATTAAGCCCAAATCTGTAACTAAGTGCGGTAAGTGTGCCATTTAATTTTATGGTTGATCTGTTTGATGACTTCGAAAGAGCACTTGGGGCAATAGGCCGCAAGTGCAAATTAATGTTCAATTATGAATACATACGGCAGAAGCGGGGCCGATGCCAGCCTGTCTGGCTAAAAGGAAGAATAAGCTTTTGGTAGTCTGGGCGGTACGGGCGATGGCAGATGCATCGAAAATGTGCCACCCCTTAATGGGTACAGCCTGACTATGAAGGCTATATAGGCGCTACTGGTCTGAAAAACAGATTATTTGAATGAAAACAGCCCTCCAGAGGCGGAAACAGCTATCAGATAACCGACTCCGTTTATAGAAATTATGGGCTGGGGCGTCATCTCACCGGCTCCTGGAACTGGTTACACCAGGCATGTGCCCCAAGTGTTACGCTAGGGAGCATTGGGCAGCATTATGGCCATTAGAGGTAATCTAAAAAAGTAGCGTATTGTCTTCAGGCTTAGCATCTCTAATAACAAAAGTAGCATTTCACCGCCCAAGAAAGAAACTCTATGGGCAAGTTGGTACAGAAAGTACGGTGGCGCGCCATCAATGTATTCGATCCGGAAGTTCATCTGCTGCCAGTTGATGTAAAATAATACCTTATGTGGCTGTGCAAAGCTTTCGTGCCGGCCAGCTCTCAGGCACAAGCCTCCACCCACCAGCGCACGAACAGAGAAACAAAATGCCAATTATTTCAATCAAAAAGCCCCTCCCACAGTTCTGCCGCCACAGCATAACCAAAGTCCCTTATTCCTGGTGGCCAAAGAAAACCGTCTTCCGCATCTTCTGCCTCTGACTTTCTGGCCCTAAGCTTTTACGCTTCATGATTTCCTGGAAAGGCAAAACCGTAACACCTCGGCGAACCGGTATACCTCTTCAAAGCTGTTGTAAAGTGGTGTTGGCGCCACCCTTATAACATCCGGCTCACGGAAATCGACAATAATGCCGGCCTGCATGAGCAGGTCGAAGAGCAGACGGGCATCCTGCCTTACCAGCAGCGACAACTGGCAACCGCGTGCCTGAGGATCGCGGGGTGTAATTACTTCGAGCCGGCTTTTGTCGGCACCGATCTCATCTATCAGAAATGCCAGGAAGCCTGTTAGCTGCTCGCTCTTTTTACGCAGATTATTCATGCCTGCCTCATCAAAAAGCTCCAGCGCGGCGCGGTGCACGGCCATGGGCAGGATCTGGGCGTTGCTCAGTTGCCAGCCTGCCGCACCAGGCATAGGTTTAAACCCCTTCTTCATCTGGAAACGCTCTTCTGCATCGTGGCCCCACCAGCCGGCAAAACGTGGCAGAGCAGCGTTGCGGGCGTGGCGCTCGTGCACAAACACCCCTGATGTGCCGCCAGGGCCGGAGTTCATGTATTTGTAGGTGCACCATACGCCAAAATCCACATGCCAGTCGTGGAGGTGCAGCAGCACGTTGCCGGCAGCATGGGCCAGATCGAACCCTACCATGGCACCTGCGGCATGGCCGGCTTTGGTAATGGCCTCCATGTCGAACAGCTGGCCGGTATAGTAATTAATGCCGCCCATCATGACCAGCGCCAGCTCCTCACTGTGTTCCGCTATACTGGCCAGTATGTCTTCGGTGCGGAGTGTGTGCTCGCCTGGGCGTGGAAACAGCTCCACCACTGCCTCCTCAGGGTTATAGCCATGGAACCTGGCCTGCGACTCCAGCGCGTACTGGTCTGATGGGAAGGCAGCCCCCTCTGTTATTATCTTGAAGCGCCTGCCCTGTGGCCGGTAAAACGACACCAGCATCAGGTGCAGGTTCACGGTCAGGCTGTTCATGACCACTACCTCCAGCGGTTTTGCTCCCACCACCCGTGCTGTTGCCTCTGTCAGCAGCTCGTGGTAGTGTAGCCAGGGTGTGTCGGTTTTAAAGTGGCCTTCTACGGCAAAGTCGGCCCAGTTCTGCATTTCATGATCTAAATAGGCCTGGGCCGATTTGGGCTGAAGGCCGAGGGAGTTGCCGCAGAAGTAAATAGCGTCCTGCTTGTTTAGTTGCGGCGCGTAAAATCGGTCTTTAAAGTGCCGGAACGGATCTTTCTGGTCCTGCTCCTTGGCAAAGGCAAGGGTATTGGAGTAGTTCATTCGGTAGCAGCCGTCGTAGTAACAGGTTGTTGGTTCAGGAGTTAGTAATACTTAATCCTGCTAATTTAGTTATTTGCTGCCGGTTTGCGGAGCGTGAAGATGTGAGAGCATGTATAAAATCCGACCAGGTGTAAGGGAAACCGGCCTCACACTTCGTTCGCCCCAACGTCCGGCTATTATGCTCAGGTTACATATTTATCCCGAATGCTTAAAGACGGTTTTTAGGCAAGTGCATCCAGGCTGGTACTGCCGGGGCGGGTTAAGTAGCAGGAAAAGGGTCTGTTTCTGAATTATTCTAATCAAAAACGCCCTCCAGCGGATTCTGCTGCTGCTCTTTTATGGTGCTGATGATAGATGTTAAATTTAAGACTTTTGTCTGAATCAGGGGGTGAGTAGGTACGCGGGAAGAGATTGTGTTTTGAGCCTGATTGGGTAATTGGTTTTACAATTGAAAAGCCTCTTCTGCCAAAAGAACTTCGAGAAAGCAAACAGCATCCTATTAGCCGATACAGAAAAAGCCGATTTGGATATCGGGCTTTTTCTGTATCGGCCGACCTTAAAACTCCGCGTTCTTTGGTGTGCGAGGGAAAGGAATCACATCGCGGATGTTGCCCATGCCTGTTACAAACTGCACCAGTCGCTCAAAGCCAAGGCCGAAGCCGGCATGCGGGCAGCCGCCGTAGCGGCGCGTGTCGAGGTACCACCACATTTCCTCTTTCGGAATGCCGATCTCGTCCATGCGCTGGGTCAGCAGTTCCAGGCGCTCCTCGCGCTGCGAGCCGCCCACAATCTCGCCGATGCCGGGGGCCAGAATGTCCATGGCGGCCACGGTTTTGCCATCGTCGTTGAGGCGCATGTAGAACGATTTTATGTCTTTGGGGTAATTGGTCACAATAACCGGTTTCTTAAAGTGCTTCTCTACCAGGTAGCGCTCGTGCTCGCTCTGCAGGTCTACGCCCCAGGCCACCTCATACTGGAATTTCTTCTTTTTATAAGCAGGCGAGTTCACCAGGATGTCGATGGCCTCGGTATAGGTGATGCGCTCAAACTGGTTGCTTACCACAAACTCCAGTTTTTCGAGCAGGCTCATCTCCTGGCGCTCCTGCTGCGGCTTGGTCTTGTCTTCTTCTGCCAGGCGTTGTGCCAGGAACTCCAGGTCTTCGCGGTTCTGCTCCATAGCGTAGCGGATCACGTAGCGGATAAACTCCTCGGCCAGGTCAGCGTTCATCTGCAGGTCGTAAAAGGCCATCTCGGGCTCGATCATCCAGAACTCGGCCAGGTGGCGGGCGGTGTTGGAATTTTCGGCACGGAAGGTAGGACCAAAGGTGTAGATGTCGCTGAAGGCCATGGCTGCCAGCTCTCCCTCCAACTGCCCCGATACGGTAAGGTTAGTGGCCTTACCGAAGAAGTCCTCTTCGTAGTTGATCTTGCCGTCATCGGTGCGGGGTAGATTGTCGAGGTCAAAGTTGGTCACATGGAACATCTCGCCGGCGCCTTCTGCGTCAGAAGCCGTGATGATGGGCGTGTGCATGTACACAAAGCCGCGTTCGTTAAAGAACTTGTGCACCGCAAAAGCCAGCGTGTTACGGACCCTGAACACCGCCCCGAACGTGTTGGTGCGGAAACGCAGGTGCGCAATTTCGCGCAGGAATTCCAGCGAGTGCGCTTTTTTCTGAAGCGGGTACGTCTCCGGATCGGCCTTGCCAAGTACCTCAATAGTCTTGGCGATCACTTCGTAAGCCTGTCCTTTGCCCTGCGAGGCTACCAGCTCGCCGGAAATGGCCACGCTCGCGCCGGTGGTCACATCTTTCAGCGTCTCCTCCGGAAACTTCTCGGCATCGGCCACAACCTGCAGGTTCTGTATGGTGGAGCCGTCGGTCACGGCGATAAAGTTCACGTATTTGTTGCCGCGCTTGGAGCGCACCCAACCTTTAAGCAGCACCTCGTTGCCTACTTCGGCACCGGTGAGCAGTTCTTTAATTTTTATGCGTTGCATCTGTATGTTAATAGCGTATGGCGATTTTTAAAACTGAAATTTATGCGGCCTCGGCCACTGTGGCCGGCTGGTCGAGGCTGCATTTGCCTGTATGCCGCCTGGCAGCTGTCTACCAGCCTTCAAAGTAACGATATTTTAACCTTTTTTGTAAATGAGAGTAAAATTATCCTAAATTTGAAGGTGTGTACCATACATCCAGATTAGTTTATACCCTATGCAGCGACTCGATTTAAGACAACTTTTATCACAGAAGCTATCGCCGCAGCAGATACAGTTCATCAAGCTGCTGCAGATTCCTACTGTAGAGTTGGAGGCGCGCATAAAAGAGGAAATGGAGATAAACCCGGCCCTGGAAGAAGGCCGCGAGGAAGGCGACACCGATACCTACGACGATGCCTCAGGCGACGACTACGAAGGAGAGGATGACTACGGCAAGGACGACGTTGATATAAAAGATTATATTAACGAAGACGAGATAAGTGGCTACAAAATGCAGGGCGACCGTGGCGGCGACGATGACGATGACCGCGAAATGCCAATTGCCGTTACCACCAGCCTTACCGATAACCTGCTCGACCAGCTGGGCTTCCTGAGCCTCGACGATAAGCAGTTTGCCATTGGCATGCAGCTGATCGGCAGCATAGACAGCGACGGCTACATACGCCGCGAGCTGAGCTCTATCGCCAACGACCTTGCTTTTTCGCAGAACATAGAGACCTCTGAGGAAGAGATAGAGCAGGTGCTGCAGATGATCCAGACCTTCGACCCGGCCGGCATTGCCGCCCGCGACCTGCCCGAGTGCCTGCTGCTACAGTTGCAGCGGCGCGAGCAGGATAGCACCACCCGCCTGGCGGAGCGCATTATCTCCGAAGCCTTCGACGAGTTCACCAAAAAGCACTACCACAAGATACAGGCAAAGTTCGGCGTGTCGGATGCGGAGCTGAAAGATGCCGTAGACCAGATCATAAAGCTGAACCCCAAGCCAGGCGGCGCCGGAGCCGGCATGACCCGAGTACAATATATAATCCCGGACTTTATACTCACCAACGAGAACGGGCAGCTGCAGCTCTCGCTCAACTCCCGCAATGCCCCGGACCTGCGCATCAGCCGCTCCTACGCCGATATGTTCGATGCCTATGAGAAATCGGATAAGAAGGACAAGAAGCTCAAGGAGACGGTGACGTTTGTGAAGCAGAAGCTCGATGCGGCCAAGTGGTTTATTGACGCCATCCGGCAGCGGCAGAACACCCTGCTGCGCACCATGGAGTCTATCATAAAATACCAGCACGACTTTTTTGTGGAGGGCGATGAAAGCCTGCTGCGCCCCATGATCCTGAAAGACATTGCCGAAGACATCGGCATGGACATCAGCACCGTGAGCCGCGTAGCCAACAGCAAAGCCGTGCAGACCGAGTTTGGGATCTACCCGCTCAAGTATTTCTTCTCCGAGGGCATTGCCACCGACTCCGGCGAGGATGCCAGCAGCCGCGAGGTAAAGCACATCCTGAAGGAGATCATCGACAAGGAAAGCAAGCGCAAGCCCTTATCGGACGAGAAGATCGAGAAAATGCTCAACGACAAAGGCTACAACATTGCCCGGCGCACCGTGGCCAAATACCGCGAGCAACTCAACATTCCGGTAGCCCGCCTCCGCAAAGAGCTGTAGTGCCTCCTTCTGAACATTCCGGAATAGGAGCAGGTAAGAAAACAAAAGGTAGATGCGGCTGGCTTAGATGTAGGTACAGCAATTAAACCTCATAAAGAAAAGTGCCTGGGTTTACAACCCGTTTGTTTAGATGCTGATGTTTCTAACGGCCGCGGCATCGCTGAAACATTTCAGGCGCTATGTTGTTACTTTGTACGTGCCTCTTGCTTTTTAACTGATCTACACACATCCAAGCTAATTCCTAATTTCAAAAAGTTGTGAGTCGTACCCTTGCCAGAGTGTTGTCGGTCGTTTTTCACCCGCTGCTGCTGCCTACTTACCTGTTTGCTTTCCTGTTTTATTACCTGCCGGCACCTGTGCTGTCGCTGCCGGTAAAAGCCCGCTGGATGGTGCTGAGCCTCATCTTTTTTACGACGTTTATTATTCCGGGGCTGGGGGCCTACACCATGGTGCGTTCTGGCCAAGTAGACTCGCTGGAGATGGAGCGGCGGGAGCAGCGCAGCCTTCCCTTGCTGTTTACCGGCGTGTGCTATGCGGTCACGGCTTACCTGCTGCACAGCGGAAATGCCTTCGACCGGCTCTTTTTCGTGATCATGGTGATACTGGCCACCTCCGTGTTTCTTACCTTTACCATATCGCTGTTCTGGAAAATAAGTGCGCATAGTGTGGGTATGGGTGGGGCTCTGGGGCTGCTGCTGGTGCTGAGCAGGCTCTCAGCAGACACTTACATGGTGCCGCCGTTGGCAGTGGCAATTTTTATTGCCGGCGCTGTGTTGTCGGCCAGGCTTTCGCTGCATGTGCACACGCCGGCGCAGGTGTATGCCGGCTTTGGGAGTGGCCTGCTGCTGGCCCTGGCAGCAGCAGGTTTGGCACTTTAAACTAGTAGGCACAGTCCCCAAAGCAAAAGCTCCTGCCAGCTATGGCAGGAGCTTTTGCTTTGGGGACTGTGCCGTTACTTAGGGCAGATTACAGGAGGGGCAGGTGTAGCAGCAACTGCCGGAAACTAATTATGCTAATCAAAAAGGCCCTCCGGAGCTTGCTGCTCCTGCTGCTGCTGGCTATATGAAAGCGCATCAGGAGCTTCTATTGTTTCACAATCTTTCTGGTGATACCGGCCTTGTTGGTGCCTGTAACGCGCACCATGTATACGCCGCTTGGCAGATGGCCCAGGTCCACAACGGTTTCGCCGCGCAGACTGGCAAGCTCCAACACTTTCTGGCCGGTAAGGTTATGGATGCTCAGGCTGGCACCCTGTACCTTGCTAAGGTCCAGTGCTATGCTGAGGTTGTCGTGTGTGGGGTTCGGGTACAGCTGCAGCGCCGAGGCTAACACTTCGTTCTCTGCAGAAGTGGTGTTAAGGTTTATAAAATCGCTGTAGACAAAGCGGGTCAGGTTCTCATATGCCTCAGTCTCTAGGTCGTAATTTTTGGCAATAAGCTCTGTAATGTTGCCGTTGGCATCGCGGGTAATCTCTGCCAGAAGGTGGAACGCCAGCATCCACTCGTTCCCGATCGCAAATTCGCTCTTCAGTTCAGAGAATGACTGCGCACCCAGATACGTCTCGCCGGTGGTGAGGGTGACAATGCTGGTCCGGGAGGCCGGCACCCAATTCTCCCCAACCATGTCCGCCTGCACGATGGTGATGGTAGAGGTGTTCTTGGCTGCGTCTTCGCTATACGTAAGGGTATACTGAGACTTTACCCACGCTTCCTCCTCCTCATCATACACTTCTTCTATATAACTTTTAACCTGCCCGTTCTCATAGTAGGTGATATCTGTTGTCCGGTCTGTAACAACCCAGGCGCCATTATCCCACTCGGAGGTAGTGCTGGTGACTGGGTTCGTGCCTGAGCCACTGAAGGTGTTCACGGTCCTGCTGCTGTTGACCCATGCTCCCGATTCATATGACTCGGTCAGCGTCTGCTCAACGCGATTGCCGGTGCCGGTCGTGTAGGTGTAGCGGGTGCCGCTCTCCAACTGCCAGCTGTTGTTTCGCCACTCTTCCTCGGTGCTCAGCTTGGGCTGTCCGCTCTGGGCATCGTACTCGTTCCGGGAACGGGTTTCGTTTACCCACGCGTTGTTCCAAGCTTGGTGAATGCTCTCCAGTTGGCGGCCCTGCGCGTCGTAAACAATGTCGATTGTTCTATCAGTTTCCTGGTTTGTGATTAAAGAGCGCTCAGTAATTGTCTGCCACAACCCCTGGTTGTTGTAGGTGTAGGTGTAGTGCACGACCGGTGTCCAGCTTGCGCCCTCCGCACTCCAGATGTACTGCGTTTCCTGCGTGGGAACCCGTATGGTAGCCAGCGCCTGACTCTTGGCGTGCTCCATGTTTTTTGCCAAAGCAGCTTGCAGGAACTTGTTTTGAAGGTTTTCTCCTGCTGTTGCCAAAGTGGGCTGTGCGGCGCAGATGGAGCCATTCAGGGTAAGGAAAGCGCTCGCCAAAGCGATTAGAACTCTTTTCATAGTAAAAAATTTAGGTTTGATTAAAATAATTTTAAACTAAACAGATGCTAAAAAAACGGCACGAACATACTGGTGGCGTTGTGGAGAGAGTAATTAAAAATATGAATTTAAGAAATTTTATTTGCATTATAAATATTTATTTTTCATGCTGATTTCCATAACATTTTCTTAGAAACACTTATTGACAGCAGCAGGTGAGGGAGTTTAGGTTCTAGGAGTTCTTGACAAGTAGCAACCGACAGGCTCCTTCAGAAAATAGAGACAATAGGTTTACACAGGCAATCATAGTAGGTGCTTTTCTGTTTTGCGGTTATACCAGTACTAAAAACTCCTTTAGGGTTGCAGCAAAACAGCAACCTGCCATCTAAAGACATCCATCTGAATTTCTCATAGTTTTAAAGATAAAACCAGCTTTGCCCGTATGTAAGCATAAGGCAGCTGCAACAGCATATGAACAGAAACAAGAATAATGCTGATAATTAAATTATAGTACGTTTTAATATAATTTATTTCTATAAAAATGCCAGAATATCTCCTGTAATAAGCAGGACCTGAAAAATCTTGAAAGCGTTGCATGCCCTTGCCTGAACCGGCAAAAAAAAATGGCTGCACTTCTGCCGCACGGGGAGCAAGACCTTGCCCAGATTGTCCCTTTTCGGACATAGTGCCCGAAAAGGGACATGTGCAACCATCCGTATCGAGGAGCTTAGATGTAAAAGCAGATCATAACCAATAGCAAGCAAAACCTATGACGACCTACGAATGCCTTCTTTATGATGTACAAGGTGGGGTGGCCACCATCATGCTGAACCGACCCGATGTGTTTAATGCTTTTAACGACCAGCAGAGCTACGAGCTGCAGGATGCCCTGAAACAGGTGGCCCGCGATGAGCAGGTGCGGGTGGTGGTGCTGACAGGCGCAGGAAAGGCTTTTTGCTCTGGGCAGGATCTCAAAGCGGCCGCCACTGCCGATAAGCGTGACCTGTCGGAGTCGCTGGAGAAGCGCTACAACCCGATTATCAGGGCCATGCGCCAGCTGCCGAAGCCGATTATTTGCAGGCTAAATGGTGTGGCGGCAGGAGCGGGCTGCTCCCTGGCGCTGGCCTGCGACCTTATTGTGGCCTCGGCCACCGCCAGCATGATAGAAGTATTTGTGAACATAGGCCTGGTGCTCGACTCAGGGTCCTCCTTTTTTCTGCCCCGTCTGGTTGGCTCCCTCAAGGCCTTTGAGCTAAGCACGCTGGGATCTAAAGTGACGGCAGCCGAGGCGCTGCAATGGGGCATGGTCAACAAAGTGGTGGCGCCAGAAGAGCTGGATGAGGCCGTGGCGGAGTTAGCTGCCCGCTACGCCGTGGCACCGACCAAAGCCATCGGCCTGATGAAAAAGATGCTGAACAAGTCATTCAGTTCCTCGCTGGAGGAGATGCTGGAATACGAAGCCTATTGCCAGAAAATTGCCGGAAACACCGAAGACTACCAGGAGGGCGTGACCGCCTTTCATGAAAAACGGAAGCCCAGGTTTAAAGGGGGGTAACATAACCAAGGCAGGCAGAGCAACAGCAGCTCTGGAGGGGCTTTTTGATTGGAATAATTGCGGGCTATTAGTTGTTGATTGTTAAATGGCTGCATGGTTAATTCAGAACTTCGGAGATGAATGACCAGACTATACTTCAAAAAAACGTTTAACTCTTAACAACTAACCACCTGACGCTAACAAAAAAGTCTTCTTTCGGATGTCCTGTGTCCTGCGTCTCCTTTTGCCTCCGGGGGGGCAATTTCATTAGAATAATTTGGTTTGAACGCAATAGCTTCTGGCATGCCCTCCTCTTTGTATCGCTGTGCTGGCCATGGTCAGCGAAGCCAACTAAAAAACGGACAGGAATGCTTCTGTAAAGGCTTTTAAAATGAATAACCCACCGAAAGCTTAAGCTGCGGCAGCGGAGTAACCAACACCAAACCATTGGAGTCGCTGATGAGCTTTTCTCCTACAAACAGGCCTTCGAGCAGTTTGTTGGCATCGCGGGCGTAGGCATATTTGAGGCGGGCACCAAGGCCACCGGCTATTTCTAAGGTCAGGTGCCGGTTCAGCCGGAACTGGCCGCCCAGTTGGTAGCTCAAATCAAAAGTGTTCAGGTAAAGCCGCCCCACATACCGGGCATTGGGGTCGGTCTGGCTGGGTTCAGGCAAGCCGAATAGTTCATAGCTGCTGTCTTCAAAAAGTAAAAACCGATAGCCAAACGCAGGGCCGTAGAAAAAACCGAAGGGCGCGTTCCCCTTTTTAGACGTGTAGTTCCGCTGGCTCATCCGGATACCGACCCCGTAGGTATTTACCGGCAGGTCGCGCGAGGTCCTGGAGTCGCCATCCTGCAGGTAAATGCGATAAATGTAGCTGAGGCCGATCTCATTGCTCACATAACCTGTGCGGGACCGCTCATAGCCTACATATAGCTCGCCAAGGCCAAGCTGGGCGGGGTGCAGCTTCAGCACTTTGTCATGGGCTGGGTCGGCAGGTGCCTCAAACCTGGCATCAGTGGCATCCTGCTCCTGCGCCTGTGCGTGCAGCAGGGGGAGCATCAGCAGAAACAGGAGGAGGCAGCTTATCGGATTTCTTGAAAATAAAGCCATAAATGGTATGATTTGGTTATGATGAAGCTGATTGGAAGGCCGTTGTAAGGTAATTTACGGGAGCTTAAAGGTACGTATACGTTAAAATAATCGGTCATAGTTTTATCAGCCGGAAATTCCCTGGCAGAACCCTGCAGCATTCAAAGATAGGCTACTTTGCAGCATTAGCTGTTATTTTCTGCATTTTGCTTCTCGCTGTTTGCGGCCGGCAACCGGAGCAGGGGCAGCCTAAGGCCGGCTTGTGGGCCACAGCATTAGCAGCAGGCAGAACTACTTATCCGGAAGGGCGTATATTAAGTAAATTTAAGATAAGAATTTGTATTATTAACAGTCTATAAAACTATGAAAAAGTTAGCATTAACCGCATGTATGGGTGCCGCCTTTCTATTTGGAGCAGCTTCGTGCAGCTCAGAAAACAAAGACAGTGTGGACCAGGCACAGGAAACGAACGAACAGGCCTTTGAGGATACTTCTATGGAGGACCCCAAAATAAACCAGTCTGACTTTATGACCCGCGCCGCCAGCGATGGCATGTTCGAGATCGAGGCTGGTAAACTGGCGCAGAAGATGGGCCAGAACGCCGAAGTTAAAAAGTTTGGCGGCCAAATGGTGACAGACCATGAGAAAGCCAGCAAGGAACTGAAGGCGCTTGCCCAGAAAAAGAGCATTACCCTTCCCGACAGCATGAGCAGCGAGCACAGAGACAAACTGCAAAGCCTGCAATCGAAAAAAGGAGCCGAGTTTGATGAGGAATACATGGAGGCCATGGTCGATGCACATGAAGAGGCGGTAGGTCTGTTTGAGGATGCAGCTGAAGATTTGGAAGATGCTGAGGTAAAGGCCTTTGCTGCTAAAACACTGCCTGTACTGCAACAGCACCATGAGCACGCCAAAAAGCTAGACGAGACCCTGGACAACACCACGGGCACCAACACGAACCGGGCCACACCCAGCAGATAGTAATAACCAGATTCACTTCAGCCGGCAGCATCTGTAGGGATTACCTGCAGATGCTGCCGGTTTATGGAAAACACCATGAGCAGAAAATTTACTCCTTTCCTTATACTAAGTCTAATTTTTGCACTCAGTAGCTGCACCCCAAACGACAGCATACAGCAGGCCATGGAGCAGAGTGTGCAGCAGTTTGAGCAGGCAGGTGTGCAGAACATGGGCAACGATGCCTTGTTTGTGGCAGAGGCCGCCAGCGCCAACATGCTGCAGGTGCAGCTGGCAGCTTTGGCAGAAGGCCAGGCCGTGAGCCCGGAGGTTAAAAACCTGGCCCAGCGCATGTTGTCAGACCATGGCCGCATGACGAATGAACTCCAGAGCATGGCCAGCCAAAGCAATTTTGTGCTGCCTGCAGAACTGGGCGCCGCACACCAAAAAACATACGATAACGTTGCCAGCCGCTCCGGACTTCCCTTTGATCTGTCTTATATCAAAACCATAGTGGAGGAGAGCCGCACCTTGCTGAAACGGCATGAGGATCTGGCAGAGAACGGCCAAACCATGGAGGTGAAGCAGTATGCCTCCAGGCAGGTACCCCTGTTGCAGCAGCACCTGCAACTGGCTGAGGCGCTGGGAGAAAAGGTTCGGGATATCTAAAAAACACTTCTCTTAGAAGGAACGTTAGCTACAAAACGCAGGCTTTTAAGTCAACAAAGAAGCCGCTACTAATTCAGTAGCGGCTTCTTTGTTGACTATGGGCAGGAGTTTACAGCTTCAGATTTCAAATGCCGGTCCGAGTGCTTAACCACCTGTATGGAACAAAGGAGTCTTGTTACACATCCTGCTCTTCCTCAGGCAGGTAATGGCTGGTTTTGAGCTCTTCGGCCAGGAACCGGGAGGTATAACCCTTGCCAGAGGCAGCTACTTCTTCCGGAGTTCCCCAGGCTACTATGGTTCCGCCAGCCTCGCCGCCCTCGGGGCCGATATCAACAATATGGTCGGCTATTTTTATCAGGTCGAGGTTGTGCTCTATGATCAGGACGGTGTTGCCTTTATCCGTGAGTTTGTGCAGCACGTCGGTCAGGTGCTCAATGTCCTGGAAGTGCAGGCCCGTGGTAGGCTCATCCAGAATGTAAAGTGTTTTGCCGGTATCTTTCTTCGACAGTTCTGTGGCCAGTTTCACCCGCTGCGCCTCGCCACCCGATAGGGTAGTAGCCTGCTGCCCCAGCGTAATGTAGCCAAGGCCCACGTCGTTGAGCGTGGCAATCTTGCGGAGAATGCGTGGCTGGTTATCAAAAAACTCCACGGCTTTCTCTACTGTCATGTCCAGCACATCGGTAATGCTCTTGCCTTTAAAGCGCACTTCCAGGGTTTCGCGGTTGTAGCGCTTGCCTTTGCAGACCTCGCAGGGCACATACACATCCGGCAGGAAGTTCATCTCGATGGTGCGCATACCGGCTCCCTCGCAGGCCTCGCAACGTCCGCCTTTCACATTAAAAGAGAAGCGGCCGGGGGAGTAGCCTCTTATTTTGGCTTCTGGCAGCGAAGCGAACAAAGACCGTATCTCACCGAACACACCGGTGTAGGTGGCCGGGTTGGAGCGTGGCGTGCGGCCAATCGGCGACTGGTCTACCTCAATTACTTTGTCTATCAGTTCCAGCCCTTCCAGACTTTTGTAAGGCAGCGGCTCACGTTTGGCCCTGAAAAAGTGCTGGTTCAGGATCGGGTACAGCGTGTCGTGGATGAGCGACGACTTGCCACTACCCGATACGCCTGTTACACAAATCATTTTGCCTAATGGCAGCTTCAGCGTTACGTTTTTCAGGTTATTGCCGGTAGCGCCTTTCAGCTTCAGCCACTCACCGGTGCCGGGCCGTTTTACGCGCGGCACTTTTATGCCGCGGCGATTGCTCAGGAAGTTGGCTGTAGTGGTGCCGGCCTCCATCATTTCGGCTGGCGTGCCTGCCGTAACGATCTGACCGCCGTGTATGCCGGCTCCAGGGCCAATGTCTACCACATAGTCGGCCTGCATAATCATGTCTTTGTCGTGCTCCACCACAATAATGGAGTTGCCAAGGTCGCGCAGGTCTTTCAGGGCGTTTATCAGGCGCTCGTTGTCGCGTTGGTGCAGGCCAATGCTAGGCTCGTCCATAATATAGAGCACGCCTACCAGCTGCGTTCCTATTTGCGTGGCCAGCCGGATGCGCTGGCTCTCGCCACCGGACAGGGTGCGTACGGGGCGGTGCAGGCTCAGGTAGTCGAGGCCCACATCGAGCAAAAAGCCAATGCGCTTCCGTATCTCCTTCAGCAGTTCCCTGGCAATGGTATTTTGGCGCTCGCTCAGCCTGTCTTCGAGGTTATGGAACCAGGCAGCCAGTTTATTGATATCTACTACTGAGAGCTCTCCAATATTTTTGCCATCGATCTTAAAATGGAGCGATTCTTTTTTAAGGCGATAGCCGTTGCACTCGGGGCAGGTGGTGGTTTGGGTATAATCTTCAATCCAGGCGCGGATGTTGTCGGAATCGGACTCCATCTGGCTTTTCAGGAAATGGATGATGCCTTCGAACTCAATAATGTAGTTGCCTTTCTTGGTGTTTACCTCCAGATCTTCCTCCAAACCATAGAGCAGGACCTTTAGCACATGCTCCGGCAGGTCTTTGATAGGGGTGGCAACTGATACCTTGAAGTATTTGAAAAGCGCCTCTACCTGCTTAAATATCCAGATGTCGCGGTACTCACCGAGCGGTGCTATGCCGCCGCGGCGTATGCTCAGGCTCTTGTCCGGGATAACGGTTTCTTCGGTAATCTCCTGAATCTCGCCCAGGCCGTTGCACACAGGGCAGGTGCCGTAGGGGGAGTTAAAGGAGAAGGAGTTCGGAGCCGGATCGTCGTAGGCGATGCCGGTGGCCGGGTCCATGAGGTGGCGCGAGAAAAAGTGCGTCTGATTTGTGTCGGCATCCATGACCAGCACCATGCCTTTGCCATGTGTCAGGGCGTTCTGGATGGAGCTGGAGAGGCGGAAGCGGTCGTCTTCCTTTACTACAATCTTGTCGATCACGATTTCGATGTCGTGTATCTTGTAGCGGTCTACCTGCATTTTAGGGCTGATCTCTACGAGTTCACCATCAACGCGGGCGCGTATAAAGCCCATCTTGCGGATCTGCTGGAACAGTTCGCGGTAATGCCCTTTGCGGCCTTTCACCACCGGTGCCAGTATTACCAAACGCTTGCCGTCGAAATGCTCCATGATGTGGTGCACGATCTGGTCGTCGCTCTGGCGCACCATTTTCTCGCCGGTTACATAGCTGAAGGCATCGGCGGTGCGGGCCCAAAGCAGGCGCATAAAGTCGTAAATCTCGGTAATGGTGCCCACCGTGGAGCGGGGGTTGCGGCTGGTGGTTTTCTGCTCGATAGAGATCACCGGCGACAGCCCTTCGATCTTATCTACATCAGGTCGTTCCAGGCCGCCCATAAAACTACGGGCATAGGCCGAGAAGGTCTCCATGTAGCGGCGCTGCCCTTCGGCGTAAATCGTGTCGAAGGCGAGCGACGACTTGCCGGAGCCGCTGATGCCCGTGAAAACCACCAGCTTATAGCGCGGCAGCTTTAAGGTAACGTTTTTCAGGTTATGTTCACGGGCGCCATAAACCTCTATTTGCTGCGCCTCCCCGTTAAGTGTGGGAGCAGCCGTAGCGAGGCCCGCGTTATCAGTTTGCTCTTGGTTAAAAGCCATTCAGAATATGTTGATTTTAAAAAGCAAAGGTACAAAATTTACCAGTGTTTCGCTGTGAAACACGCTAACCCTTCTTAACAGCGTCTGGCGGAAATAGGTTTAGTTGCTTCAGGTTGTATTTTATATTTATTCTTCGCCTTGCCCCTGGCCTCCGGAGGGCGGCCGATTTGTAACCAGGCTGCTTCTAATGGAAAAGTGGTAGACAAAAAACAGGATAAGACCGGGCTTAATCTATATTGCCATAACCTGCAACTTCTTTCTCGTGCAGGCTGGCATGATGATGACTTGTGGGAATGTACGCTTCGTGATGGGTGGTGATTGTCTTTTGCTTTTGCCGATATCTGTAAAAAGCATATATGGCAAGTATGATCCCAACCGGCAAAAGCATAAAGCCAGTAATTTTAAGGTAAAGGTCATTAGAGAGCTTAATGGCTGCAAAACCACCTGCCATGGTCGCCAGGGAGGTCCGCAGGTAAGCCATCAGGGTGCGTTCGTTCGCAAAGATCGTCCGTTCCATAGCCATTCTGTCGCGTATCTCGGTGTTCTTCTTCTCCTGTACCTTCAGTTTCTTCCGGAGCTTCTTGATCTCCTTTTTTGCGTGGTCGGCCATAAAAGTACATTTTAGAGGTGTTAAACTAAGTAAAAGGCAAGCTGTATGATAACACAAGGCTTTACAGTACTGGGAGTTGATCAGTTACAGCACAATTATTGAAATAAAAAGGCCCTTCCGGAGGCAGGCATAACTGCTGATGCTCCTTATAGATGTCAGATAACAGATAATAGACTTTTTTGGGTCTGAACCAGGAAGTTAAGAGCTGTTCGCTTTAACGCCTGCTCCGGCATTTTATCTCCAAATCAAATCATTAGCACATTGAACAATTATTCTAATCAAAAAGGCCCTCCAGAGGTGCTTTTTTCTGCTGCTGCTGCTCCAGCCAGCTATTTTCCTGGACTTAAGCCTTTGGTGCGGGGCTCTGCTCTTCTTTCTCCTGGGCGTCTACCTCGGCCAGCACGGGGCTGGTAGGGGTATAGGCACGGGTATGGTGCAATATTTCACTTTTCTTTCTGCTGAAGCGCATGTAGCCGTACACGCCTATGCCAACTCCTACCGGAATCGCGAGTATGCCCAGAGCAACATAAATAATATCATCGAAAAGCTTGATAAAGGTGAGCCCGCCGAGCACCATGGCCATGGCTGTTCGCTCGTAAGCCAGAAAGGTGCGCTCATTGGCCAGCTTGGTCCGCTCCATAGCCAGGCTATCGCGGATCTCCATGTTCTGCTGCTTTTTAAGCTTGATGGCTTTTCTTAATTCTGTCCTGGCTTTTCTGCTGAGTAGCTCTTTTAATCCCATAATGCCATATACGGTGGCGGCTGCCATGTAGGTTAGTGCAGTGGTGGTGCTTTTAAGTGGTGCCCGCAGCTTGCCTGAGCGCTCCTCTGGCTCAGAATTCATCAGAGCTGAAATCTGACCATGCTCTGCTTGCCTTACTACTACTGCTGCTGCAGGATGCAGGCCCAGTGGGCAGGCAGGTGTTCGATGGGCAGGGTCTTGTGCTGTACCCGGTACTGCTGCTGGTCGAGCAGGTTCGTGAACAGGCTTCCGTCCGGCAAATCTACTGTCAGGAGCAGTTTTGCCGGAGCATCGGCCGCATTTACAGCCACCAGCACATGGTCATGCGCCGAGCGGCGGGCAAAGGCAAACTGCTCGTGAGCTACAAACACCTGCTCATAGGTGCCCTGGCGCAGGGCGCTACTTTGCTTCCTGATGCCGGCAAATTGCCGGATGGCAGTTGCCAGTTCGGGGTGTGGCGCCTGGCCAATAGCATCTGGAGAGGCAATGGCCGGACGGAGGGGAGCGTCGGTGTGAGGTAATTTGGTGCCGCTGATGCCCCACTCGCTGCCGTAGTACACCGATGGAATGCCGGGCATGGTAAAGAGCAGTGCATGGAGCGGGTAGAGGTGCGCCGGGTTCCTGAGTGTGCTGGCAATGCGGTTCACATCGTGGTTGTCGGCAAAGTTGTAGAGCGATAAATCTTTGTAAATGCCCTGTGCTCCGAACAGGCGGTTTAAGGAGAAGGCCAGTTCAAAGTAGTTGCGGTCGTTATGGCTGGAGTACAGGCCCTTGTAGCATTCATAGTTGGTGGTGGAGTGGAGCATGCCTGGGTTTGCCCAGCGGCGGTAATCTCCGTGGATCACTTCTCCCATCAGCCAGAAATCGGAACGGAGGCTCCGGCAATAGGAGGCGAGGTCGCGCAGAAAGTCGTGGTCCATTACATCGGCGGCGTCCAGCCGGAGGCCATCTATGCCGAACTCCTGCACCCACATTTTCACGGCCTCAAACAAGTGCGCCCGCACCTCCGGGTGCTGCAGGTTAAGCTTTATCAGGTTGTAATGGCCGTTCCAGCCTTCGTAGACAAAGGCATCGCCGTAAGGGCTGCGGCGGCTAAAGTCTACGCCGGCAAACCAGTGCCGGAAAGAGGAGCTTTCGCCATCGGCCTGCAGGTTTTTAAAAGCCCAGAAATCACGCCCCACATGGTTGAAAACGCCATCCAGAACAACCCGGATGCCATGGGCATGGAAATGGGCCACCACTTCGGCCAATGTGCTGTTGGTGCCCAGCCGGCGGTCTACGGTATAATAATCAACTGTGTCGTAGCCATGCGTGCCAGCCTCAAAAAGCGGCCCCAGGTAAAGTGCATCGCAACCGAGCGAGGAGAGGTGGTTTACCCAGTGCTTCAATGAGGCGAGCCTGGGGATGGGGGAGGAACTTAAATCGTTTTGCAGCGATGCTCCGCTCAAGCCTAACGGGTAAATATGGTAGAAGGTAGCCTCGGTAGCCCAGGCAGGTCTGGTTGTGTTCATGAGTGAAGTTTACATATTGTGCATACCGTTCGGTACAATACTTAAACTGTTATAGTTCCTTTTTCTTCCAGAAACTCAGGAATAGATGCCGTAAGAGAACTGCTGCACTACCTGTTTTACCGCCTGCTCGTTTAGTTTCAGCTGCCCGTGCAACGCCTGCACTAGGTAAGTGTTAATCATGCCCAGGAAGGTGGCCGCATATACTTTGTGCCGTTCCCGCATGTTGCCGTGGTCCTTTACCGCCTCCTGAAACATGGTCTCCAGCAGCTGGTGCTGCTCCTGTATAAAGGGCGTAATAACCAGGGAGGCCTCATTTTCGGGATTGGCAAACCAGGCCGCCAGGTGCATGAGGTACAATGTCGGCTGGCTCATGGCAAACTCAAAGTAACACACCACCACCTGCCGCAGCGAAAGGGGCAGATCACCGGTATAGGCTGCCACACTCCTGAGCTGCGTCATAAAAGGAGTAAACTGCTCCTGCATCAGTGTTTCCAGCAGACCTCTTTTACTGCCGAAGTAATGGTAGAGGGTGGGCTTTTTGATGCCGGCGGCCTCCACTATCTGCTGCACGCCCACGGCATCGTAGCCTTTTGCCGCAAACAGTTTAAGGGAGCAGTCGAGTATAATGGAACGGTTATCGGCCATGCTGCTAGGGTGTACTGTAGTTTGGTGTTGAAGGTAAGCGTTTTGAATGAAAACGACTTTCAGCGACTCATGTTACTTTTTTGGCATTACTGATATTAGTCATTTTACGCAAGGTTGCCATGCCGTAACTTACAGCCATTAGTAATAATGATGGCTGGCTACAGGTGTGGCAGAAGGAGGTACAGTTATGAGAGATATAGAGAAGGAAGAAGACATCAGGATTCTGGTGGACAGCTTTTACGGGCAGGTAAATCGAGATGAGCTGCTGAGCCCCGTTTTTAATGAGTTTGCGCAGGTAGACTGGGAGGCGCACCTGCCGGTTATGTACAGCTTCTGGAGCACGGTGCTGTTCGGGTCTATGGCCTATAAAGGCCAGCCTTTCCCCAAGCACCTGCGGCTGCCGATAGATGAACAGCATTTCGACAGATGGGTAACCTTGTTTACAGCTACAGTAGACGCTTTGTTTAAAGGCGAAAAAGCTGAGGATATTAAATTTAAGGCGCAGAATATTGCCCGTATTTTTCAGATGAAAATGGGAATTCTGGCAGTATAATCATGATGTATAAAAAAGGCAGGCCTCACTGGCCTGCCCATCTGTATGTAAAGAGAAAGTAAGAAATAAAATTAAAAGTTGGGCGACAGCAGGTATTTGCTGTAAAAATCGTCGATGATCTTCACGGCCTCCGAGGCGTCGTCTACAATGTGTACCAGTTCCAGGTCTTCCGGGCTGATGTTGCTCTCCATATCCAGCATCACGTCTGATACCCATTGCAGCAGCCCGTCCCAGAAAGAGCGGCCTACCAGCACGATCGGGAAAGCGCCTATTTTCTTTGTCTGGATCAGCGTAATCGCCTCAAAAAGCTCATCGAGGGTGCCAAAGCCGCCCGGCATCACGATAAAGCCCTGCGCATATTTCACGAACATCACCTTGCGCACAAAAAAGTAGTCGAAGTTGATGAGCTTGTCTGAGTCGATGTAGATGTTGTTGAACTGCTCAAAGGGAAGGTGTATGTTCAGGCCCACCGATTTGCCGCCCTCGGAGTGAGCGCCTTTGTTGCCGGCCTCCATAATGCCGGGGCCACCGCCCGTTATAACGCCGTAGCCATGGCGCACCAGCTTGGCGGCAATATCTTCGGCCATCTGGTAGTATTTATGAGATGATTTGGTGCGCGCCGACCCGAATATAGATACGCAGGGGCCGATCTTAGCCAGTTTCTCAAACCCTTCCACGAACTCCGACATCACCTTAAAAATCTGCCAGGAGTCAGCTATCTTTATTTCGTTCCAGTCTTTGTCTACAAACGCTTTGCGAATACGGATGTCCTCTGCGGAGGCAGGTGGGGCTGTGGTTTCGCCACTCTCCCGCAGATCTGTTATGGATTTGGCCTTGTTCTGATTGGCGTCGGGCTGCAAAATGGTTTGGCCGCTGCCGGTATTGAGTGCCTCATCATTAAATTTGGTTTTACTTGTCTTTCTGAGTTTTGTCATAATAAGTTAAATCGTCTTCAGGAGGCGTGCTCCTATAGCAGTGCTCAAAGCGGCACTGCCTGCTTATACATAAATTGCCGGCGCCGTTCCGGGCCGTGAGGGTTACCAAGTAAGCTCCTGCTAAATATACTTGTTCTGCTGGTTAGTGCCCTACTTTATTTTGAGCGGATCGCCATAACCGGATCCAGGTTGGCTGCCAGCACAGCCGGAATAATGCCCGAAAGCATTCCTATCACCGCCGATACGCTAAGGCCCAGTATGATGTTGCTTAAAGAGAGCGTTATCTCCAGCATGTCCTGGGGGATAAGGGTGAGCAGAAACACCAGCAAAATACCAAATCCGCCTCCTAACACGCTCAGAAACACCGACTCGAACAGGAACTGGAACAGGATGAAGAAGTTTTTGGCCCCCAGCGATTTTTGTATCCCGATGATGTTGGTCCGTTCCTTAACCGAAACAAACATAATGTTGGCAATGCCAAAACCTCCTACTAAAATGGCAAAGCCCCCGATAACCCAGCCGGCCACACTTATAACGCCAAAGAGGCTGCTAACCTGTTCGGCCACCATCTCAGATCGGTTCAGGGCAAAGTTGTCTTCGTCGCGGGGCCTGAGCCCACGGATGTTGCGCAGCAGCCCCTGCGTTTCGTACTCCAGCTCCTGCAGCCCCTGGTCGTCTTCGCGCCCCTTTAGGCCGATGGTGGCATACACTCCTTTGGGCCCGGTAGTGTACATCTTGCTGAAAGCACCGAACGGAATTATGCCTTGCTTGTCGGCGTTCGGCATGCCAAACATGTTCTCGCCCTGCTTCTCCATCACCCCGATCACCATGAACTGGTGGCCATTGATTTTTACCTGCTTGCCCAAAGGGTCCTGGTTCGGGAACAGGGTCTCGGCAATGGCATGGCCTATAATAACCACATTCTGTGCCGATTCTATTTCCTGTGGCACAAAGTAGCGGCCTTCTTCTATCGGAATTTCTCTGATCTTGTTAAAGTCGTACGTGGCCCCAGACAGGAAGGCGTTGGCGTAGCTGCTGTTCCGGAACTTAACTGTTATGCCGCCCCGCTCAGAGAAAATGGCAATGCCCTCGGCCATGGTTAAGTTGCTCTCCAGCTGCCTGAACTCCCGGGCTGTGGGCTGCGGGCGACGCAGGTACTCCCACCAGGGCCGGCCGCCCGGGCCAAAAGACCAGGGCTGCGTTTGCACATAAATCACCCGCTCCCCCACAAAGCTCATGGCATCGCGCACGTTTCGCTCCAGCGAATCTACGAGTGTAAAAACAGAGATGATGGCGAAAATGCCTATGGTTACCCCCAGTAAGGAAAGGATGGTGCGCAGCAGGTTTGATTTCAGTGCCTGCCAGGCAAAACGGAAGCTTTCGATGATCAGGCGCAGGTATATCATGTGCTGAGGCAGATGTATCAGGGAGTTTGTAATTCTGTTAAATTAATAATATTTAACTTAAACATGCGCTGCCTGAAGGTCGTTTTTTAAGGTGCAGCAGTGGCAGGAGCAGCAATTGGGCTGGGAGGGCAGTTTTCATTAGAATAATTGTAACCAACAAAGCGAATAGAGCGGGCAGGAGTAGTAGTTAGAATGGAACAGGGGAATGGCTCATTCACAGCTAAAAAAGCATATTTTTACGGCCATGTCAGATAAAAAGCGTATCTTTGCAACAATTTTTTAAAAGCAGAGCTGACCAGCCAATAAGGTAAAACAGGGGACCGACCCTGTTTATTGTTCTGCAAAATAATAAAATATTTCGATGCGCTCAGTCATCGGAAAGTAATAAATAAGCAACACATTAAGATACCGTGATATTCTATGAAGTTATCAGAGTTTAAATTCGAGTTGCCACAGGAGCTTCTGGCCAACCATCCTTCCCCAAATCGCGACGAGTCCCGTATGATGGTGCTGCACCGCGACACCGGCAAGATTGAGCACAGAATCTTTAAAGACATCCTGGAGTATTTCGACGATGGCGATGTGATGGTGGTGAACGATACCAAAGTTTTCCCGGCGCGCATGTATGGCAACAAGGAGAAAACAGGCGCTAAGATCGAAGTGTTTCTGCTGCGTGAGCTCAACAAAGACATCCACCTGTGGGACGTGCTCGTAGACCCTGCCCGCAAGATTCGCGTTGGCAACAAGCTGTACTTTGGCGAGAGCGATCTGGTAGCCGAGGTAATCGACAACACTACTTCCCGTGGCCGTACCATCAAGTTCCTGTTCGATGGCACCGACGAGGAATTCTATAAAACCATAAACGACCTGGGCGAAACCCCGCTTCCAAAATACATAAAGCGTGAGGCCGAGCCGGAAGATAAAGAGCGTTACCAAACCGTGTACGCCAAAAACGTGGGCGCTGTGGCGGCCCCTACCGCCGGACTTCACTTTACGAAAGAGGTGCTCAAGCGCCTCGAAATTAAGGGAGTGGATGTGACGCCGATCACGCTGCACGTGGGCCTGGGTACTTTCCGCCCGGTAGATGTGGAAGACCTGACCAAGCACAAAATGGACTCGGAGAACTTTATGGTGCCCGCCGCCACGGCCGAGATGGTGAACAAGGCGCTGGACAACAAAAAGCGTGTTTGCTCTATCGGCACCACCACCATGCGCGCCCTGGAGTCTTCGGTGTCGGCCAACAGCCGCCTGAAACCGAACGATGGCTGGACAGACCGCTTTATCTTCCCGCCCTACGATTTCAAAATTGCCAACAGCCTGGTTACCAACTTCCACATGCCGGAGTCTACCCTGCTCATGATGACGGCCGCTTTCGGTGGTTACGAACTGGTGATGAAGGCCTATGAGATGGCCGTAAAAGAAAAATATCGCTTCTTCAGCTACGGCGACGTGATGCTGATCCTGTAATTCAGAAGCAAAACAATAAAAACAAAAATGCCCTGACAGTAACAGTCGGGGCATTTTTGTTTTAAATTGCTGCAGTTGCTACCAGAGACCACCCAGTCCATTTAATAGAAAACCAGCTCCGGAGGGCCGTTTTCATTAGAATAATTGCTGGTTGTTGGAGGCTAGTTGTTGATTGCTAAATAGTTTACTTGTTAAATGGTTGATTTGGAGATCGGGAATTTAATTTAGAAGTCCAGCTTAACAGACAGCTGATCTATAGCCAGGAGCCCCATGTCGTGCTACGTGATACGAGTGCCATGCTACAAAAATCCAGATACTTGTGTCCTGCGTCCTGTGTCGCGCCTTCACCTCCGGAGGGACATTTTCATTGGAATAATTTAGAATCAGGTTAATCAAGAAAATCCTTTAAATCAGGGTTCAGACGAATACGCATGAAAGACAAATTACCGGAATATGCCATTATAGTGGCTGGCGGCACGGGCAGCCGCATGCAGCGCGAGTTGCCGAAGCAGTTTTTAGAGATTGGCGGCAAACCGGTGCTGATGCATACTTTGGAGCGTTTTTTTGCCTACAGCCCGGAGGTCCGCTTGATTGCCGTGCTGCCCGAAAACCAAATAGAGGCCTGGCGGGAGTTGTGCCGGAAGCATCAGTTCAGGTTGTTTCATGTGGTAGTGGCCGGTGGCGCTACCCGTTTCGGCTCTGTAAGGAATGGCCTGGGCATGGTACTGGAGGAGGAAGCCCTGGTGGCAGTGCACGACGGCGTGCGGCCCTTTACGGCTACAGCCATTATTCAGGAGGCCTACGCTAAAGCGGCTGCCTACGGCAACGCCATTGTGGCGGTGTCGCCTAAAGACTCTATCAGGCAGTTGATGGCAGGGGAGGGGAGTAAAGCAGTGCCTCGCACCGAGTACAGGCTGGTGCAGACGCCGCAAACCTTTAAGGCCAGCTTACTGCGCAAAGCCTACGAGCAGGCGGAGCAGCCTGACTTTACCGACGATGCCTCGGTGGTAGAGCAACTGGGTGAGCAGATCGTGCTGGTAGAAGGCAGCTACCGCAACATCAAAATTACCACGCCCGAAGACCTGGTGCTGGCAGAGGCATTGCTGCAGGAGGAAAAGGTAAAAGACCAGGCCTGAACAAAGGACATAAACACTGTCAGACGTAGTGCAACTTGCGGGGGTGCGTCTCCAGGTACTCCTGGTTCTGCCAGATCACTTCCGGGCTGATGACCTCCAGCGCCGGATCAGGTTTGGAGAGGTTGAGCAGGTAACCCTGCAGGGGTAACAGGTTATGGATGTCGTGCGTAATGCAGAGCACCGTTTTTTGGTGCTGTAGCACCCAATCCTGTAGCAGGCTGTACACCTGTTTTTTATAATACACATCAAGTTGCTGTGTGGGCTCGTCCAGGAGGCAGATCCGGGCATCCTGCAGCATGAGCTGCGCCAGCCATATAAGCTGTTGCTCCCCACCCGATAGCGTTGTGAAGTCGTGGTCCAGCAGGTCGGAGAGTTGCAGTTGTGCCACCACCTGTTCGGCCCGGGCGTAGTCGGCGGCATCGTAGTTCTCCAGAAATCTCTTTTTCCGGAACAGCCCCATCACCACCAGTTCCTGCACCTTTATCGGGAAAGATACCACATTCTTCTGCGGCAGGTAGCCCAGGATGCCCTTTGCCGTGGGCCCGGTAATATGGCGCAGGTCCTGATCGTGCACCAGAATGTGCCCCTGGTAAGGTATCTTTTGCTGAAAGGCTTTAAACAGGGTGCTTTTGCCAACGCCATTATGCCCGATAATGGCCACAAAAGCAGGCGCCGGTACACAAAAAGAAAGGTTGCGGAGCAGAACACGCTGTTCATACCCCGCAACCAGATTTTTTACTTCAATAATCAAGTGCTTCCAAATTAGAAATTAGAAATTATGAATTAGAAATTTGGTACATACGGCACATTACCAATTCTAATTTCTAATTTTGAATTTCTAATTAAAGTTAGTACTCGTCCTCGTTAAACATGAAGTCTTCCTTCGTAGGGTAATCAGGCCAGATCTCTTCGATGTTTTCATAAGGCTGTCCGTCGTCTTCAAGAGCCTGCAGGTTTTCTACCACTTCCATAGGCGCTCCAGAACGGATAGAGTAATCGATCAATTCGTCTTTAGTAGCTGGCCAGGGTGCATCCTCCAGGTATGAAGCTAATTCTAATGTCCAATACATAGTATGTTCTCCTTACTTAACTTGTGTCTGTTGATGAAAATAAGTTTGCAAAAGTATCAAAATATTTGTAAACAAAAATTTTTGCAGATTATTAATTGCTTTTCTGTCTGTTTTTCAAACACAACGCAAACAAATGAGAATTGTTCAGCCCATGCAAAAATATTTAAGCGTGCTCCGGCCACCCTAATTGGAGCGGCAGCTGTGGCAAAAAAGCCCTGCCCGATCCGGAAAATTCTTGTAAATTCAGCAAGATGCCCGGCGCTTAGCTCTCGCTGGTGCTGAGTTGCCTGTTAAACATTTCTATCAATTCTGTCTTAGTGCCAATTTTCCGGTTAAAGTTCCGGATTTTGCCCTGCAGCATGCTCCTGAATGACTCGTTGCCCGGGGTGTCGCTCAGTTTGCCCAGGTTGGTCTCCAGCACTTCCAGCTCCTGCCTGTCAGATTTAATAAACTCTCTCAGGGCAGTAATCCGGGCATTTATACCCTCTGCACCATTCAGCTTCTCGTTAGAGGCCTGCTGGCGCTTGCGAATGTAATGCTCCAGACTGCTCATCTCAAACACCTTGTCGCAGGCTTTGATAAAGCGCTCCCATATAGCATCAGACACAGAAGGGTGCACGGGGCCTGCCTTTTTCCACTCTGCCTGCAGCTCTTTGGCCCGTTTTACGGCCTCGCTCAGGCTGTGCGTGTGTATCAGCTCTTCTGCCTCGCTTACCAGGGCCTGCTTTTTCTCCAGGTTGGCATCATAGAACTTGTCTTTCGACTGGTTCTTCTCGTTGTTGATCTTTACCTTGAGCCGCTCAAAAAAGTGGTTGTGCGCCTTCCGGAACTCTGTCCAGAGGTTCGTCACGGCCTTGCGCGACAGGCTGCCGCTCACTACCTCTTTCCATTCGTTCTGCAGCTGCTTCAGCTTCAGGGTGGTGGCCTCCCAGTCTTCGGAGTTCTGCAGGGCCACCGATCTGTTTATAAGGCTTCTGTAGCGTTCATAGGCGCGGTTCTGCATCTGTTTTTTATCCAGGAAGAAGTTTTTCTTCCGCTCAAAAAAAGCTTCCAGCACCGTCCGGAAACGCTCCTCAATCTCTTCGGTTACTTCTTTGTCTACCGGCCCCGTTTTGATCCAGGTGGTTCGGAGGTCTTTCATCTTGTCAGACGTCTCCTTCCACTCAATGCTGTCCTGTAGCGCTTCGGCCTCCTGTATCAGCCCTACCTTAATGGCCAGGTTCTTCTCCCTGTTGAGCTTTATGGTTTTATTGATCTCCTCCTCGGCAGTGCTCAGCTGCTGGTAGAGTGTCTCAAAATCACCCAGCGCGTCGAAGTCGCCTATCTGCTCCTTCATGTGCAGCACTTTCATCAGGAAAGATCCCTTGTTTTCGGAGGTTTCGATGCGTTGGAGCAGGTTGTTTACCTTCTCCCGAAACATCTCAAAGCGCCTGGCAAAGTAAATCAGCGAGTCGTCTTCCGACTCTTTTACATCGCCCACCTGGCGGGCAGGGTAGTTCATGAATGGTTTTAGCCAAACCTGCTGGTCCTGAATGAACCCGTAATTTCTGGCTGTTTCCAATAGCTCGTTGTTTTCCATTTAAGGATTAGGGTTTAAGGGGGTGAGCAGGCCTGCCTTTCGCTTTGCAACGCAAAGACCAAAACATCAACATGCCCATAGGTGTAAACTAAAGTCTTAATCAGCTTACGCAAGTTTGTATACTGCGTTTGCTGTCGTACCTGCAGGTGAAGCGGTTAGCAAAAATTGTGCAAAAAGCCGATTATCAATACAGCGGCCAGTGCGGCTTAACCATAGGTATTACAAGTTTAGTCATTTCAAATCAATTTTGAGAAGGCAAAATGCATGATTTTTTCCGATATTTGTAATTCACGGTTCATTTTAATATAACCGGGGCTAAGATAAGTGAGGCGGGCGCTGGTCTGGTCGTTTCCAGGGGAGCCAGCCGATGCTGTCCAAAATTTACGTGTATAACTGATAAATGCGATATGAGTAACGAAACCATTATTTTTTCGATGGCGGGGGTAAGCAAGATCTACCCGCCGAAGAAACAAGTGCTTAAAAACATTTACCTGTCGTTTTTTTATGGCGCTAAAATTGGCGTGCTCGGCCTTAACGGGTCTGGTAAGTCCAGTTTGCTTAAAGTAATTGCCGGTGTCGACAAAGAGTTTCAGGGAGAAGTGGTGTGGTCGCCAGGCTACACGGTAGGCTACCTGGAGCAGGAGCCGCACCTGGATGCCACTAAAACGGTGCGCGAGGTAGTGGAAGAAGGCGTAAGTGAAGTAGTGAACCTGCTGCGCGAATTCGACGAGATAAACATGAAGTTTGCCGAGGAGATGACCGACGATGAGATGAATAAGCTCATTGAGCGCCAGGGCGAGGTGCAGGAGCGCCTGGACCAGCTCAACGCCTGGGAACTCGACAACCGCTTGGAGCGTGCCATGGATGCCCTGCGCACACCTCCGGAAGATGCGCTGATCGGCAACCTGTCGGGCGGTGAGAAACGCCGCGTGGCCCTGTGCCGCCTGCTCTTGCAGGAGCCAGACGTGCTGCTACTCGACGAACCTACTAACCACCTCGATGCCGAGTCGGTGGACTGGCTGGAGCAACACCTGCAGCACTACAAGGGTACCGTAATAGCCGTAACCCACGACCGTTATTTCCTGGATAACGTGGCCGGCTGGATTCTGGAGCTGGACCGTGGCGAAGGTATTCCGTGGAAAGGCAACTACAGCAGCTGGCTGGAGCAGAAGTCTAACCGCCTGTCGCAGGAGGAGAAGACGGAGAGCAAGCGCCAGAAAACGCTGCAGCGCGAGCTGGAGTGGGTTAAAATGGCCCCGAAAGCACGTCATGCCAAGTCTAAGGCCCGTTTGAGCCAATACGACAAGCTGGCTGGCGAAGAGTCTAAATCGAAAGAAGAAAAACTGGAGCTCTTTATACCTGACGGCCCCCGACTGGGAGCGCAGGTAATTGAAGTAAATAATGTAAGCAAGGCATACGGCGACAAGCTGCTGTTCGAGAACCTGAGTTTTGCCCTGCCGCAAGGTGGCATTGTAGGCATTATCGGGCCAAACGGCGCCGGTAAAACAACCTTGTTCAAACTTATTACCGGACAGGAGAAACCTGATGCCGGCGACTTTACGGTTGGCTCCACGGTGCAGATCTCGTACGTAGACCAGGAGCACACACAACTGGACCCTAACAAGACGGTATTCGAGGTCATATCAGGTGGAACGGAACATATGATCATGGCCGGCCGGCAGATCGTATCGCGCGCTTATGTGAGCAAGTTCAACTTCTCGGGCGGCGACCAGGAGAAGAAGGTAGAGAAGCTGTCGGGCGGGGAGCGTAACAGGGTACACCTGGCCATGACGCTGAAAGAAGGCGGTAACCTGCTGCTGCTCGATGAGCCGACCAACGACCTGGATGTAAACGCCATCCGGGCGCTGGAAGATGCGCTGGAGAACTTTGCCGGCTGTGCCGTCATCATCTCCCACGACCGCTGGTTCCTCGACAGAATTTGCACGCATATCCTGGCGTTTGAAGGCGACTCGCAAGTATATTGGTTCGAAGGGAACTACACGGAGTACGAAGAGAACAAGAAGAAAAGGCTGGGCGACACAGAGCCAAAACGAATCCGTTATAAGAAACTGGTGTAACTCCAGCGCTATTAAAACCATAATGGGAAAGCCTGTTGCCTTGTGCAGCAGGCTTTCTTCGTTACAAGGGCGATTTTCTGCTTTTTTTGGACCATTTTGGGAAATGAGGAGCAATAAATATATTTAGAAATAGTGTAATTCCCTTTTTGGTATCCGTTGGATTTTCGCTGCTAAAAGCTGATCCAATATTAATTAATCAATATATTTGAATAAATATATGTTTTAAATAAAAAAATATGGCTGAATAATATTAAATAAAAGTTGTGTAATAAGTCGTTTTTACACAAACAAATATTAGTTATCACTCGTAAAAAATATAACAATACCTTAAAGTTGCTTGAATCCTATTGTTGTAAAATCTAACGAGTGTCAATCATGAAAAAAACTCTACACAACAGCGATGCCATCGCCTACTGGCTGATTGCAGGTTATTTTGCCGTAATGAGCACTATTGCAGCAATTCTTACCTAATTCTCACTTCTAATATATGCATACAGGCCGCACCAAAAGTACGGCCTTCTGCATTTATAAACGGCCTGTTTGGCCAGTGACCCCAGCCAGCGCAGTTGTTAGTCCTTAACTTTTGTGAACTTCAACTCATCGAAATGAAAATCGGGATTGTTGGCATCTAGACGCATGCCCTCTATGTGGCCGTCTTTCCCGACCAGGAACCGGACGCGTGTAGGGGTAAGGAGGGCGTAATTACTTTTCCACTCCAGATCAAATATGTCGTGCTGCCAGTGCTTCAGGCTGCTGCCTAGTGTGGGGGCTGGTGCCAGTTGCAACGTCAGCTTGCCACCTCGCTGGCTCACCGTGGCATCGCCGTAAAGCGCACTGCTGTAGGTGCCGGTGTAGGCCTGCATCGGCATGGTGGGTTTGCCTTTCGGTGTTTTGGCTTTAGCAACTTTCTCCTGTGCCGCTTCCTCTGCCTTTTTTCCTCTGGCAACCAGGTCGAGGTAAAATCTGCTCCAGTCTCTCCCGTTCTCTATTCCAAAAAACCTGTCGATGGTATAATTGGCAAGCGGCGTCATGATGCTGCTCATGCTGTTGGTCAGGATCACTACGCCCAGGTTCTCTTCCGGCACCAGCACTGTGCGGCTGTTCATGCCTTCGTGCCCGCCCCCATGCGCAATTACTTTCCGCCCTTCGTAGTCGCTGAGCATCCAGCCCAGCCCTGCCGCCTGAAAGTGCGTGGAAGGGACCATACGCTCGGCCTGCCTGGTAACCGGGAACGGGTTGTGGGCGGTCCACATCATATGGCTGGCCTCCTCGCTGAAAATACGCTTGCCTTGGTAGGTGCCCCGGTTTAGTTGCAGGCGCATCCACTGGGCCTGCTGGTTTACACTGGTAAAAATGCCGGCAGCCGGGTTCCAACTGTCCCAGGGCCGGAAGGTGGTGGGATAGGGCTTGCCTTTTTCATCAGAACCATGCGGAGAGGCGATATTAGGTTTGCCGGCCAGTTGCGTAACGGAGGTAAAGCTGCTGCTCATGCCAAGCGGCACAAAGAAGCGCTCCTGTATAAAGGCTTCCCAGGTTTTGCCGGTAATGGCCTCTATTACCTCGCCGGCAGCTATAAACATAAGGTTAGAGTAGCCATAGCCATCGCGGAAGCCATAAACCGGCTCCAGGTGCCGTGCCCGCTCCAGTATTTCGCGGCGGCTGTAGGTGGTGTGGTACCAGAGCAGGTCGCCGCTGAAGGTCTTGAACCCAACCCGGTGGCTGAGCAGGTCTTTTATGTTGAGGCTTTGGGTTATGTAGGGGGCGTAGAGCTGCAGGTAGGGGAGGTATTTGGTCACCGGATCATCCCAGCTGAGTTTACCTTCGTCCACCAAAAGGCCTAAGGCCGCAGCGGTGTAGGCTTTGGAGTTAGAGGCAATGGCAAACACGGTGTTGGCATCTACCTGCCCGCCGGTTTCAGCGTTGAGCACCCCATAGCCCTTGGCAAAAATAACCGAATCGTTTTTTACGACGGCAATGGCCATGCCGGGCACCTTCCAGTCTTTGAGGGCCTGCTGGTAGTAGGCGTCCAGAGCAGCCAGGTCGGCAGGTTTAACACCGGGCTGCGCCTGCCCTTGTACAATGGTCAGGCAGGTAAGTAAAAATGCGTAACGAAATCGTAGAAGTTTGCGGAGATACAGTGTCATGTAGTTGCAGGTTGTAGTACAGTTGCAGCAAGTTAGGTATTTTTCGGGAGCGGGGAAAGCAGGGGGTTGCACGCTTTGGAAGAAGCAATTATTCTAATGAAAACGGCCCTCCGGAGGTAAAAAGAGACGCAAGACACAGGACATAAGGCACAGGACTCTTTTGTCTGAATCAGAATTACAGCATTAAAGAATGTGCAGCATTATGGTGTGAACAAAGAATATTAATAATGGTTTTTTCCCATCTCAAAACCTGAATATCTCAAACTTTCTGGATCATTAGGTAATCGCCTCACTACAAGAACAGGTGGTTTCATGTCTGATTTTTCAGATTGATGCTGCTATTCGCTAGCTTGCGTTCTTTCAACTTTTTCTATGATCCGGTACCTGCGACACCACCAGCTAGACAAAACCCAATGGGATGCCTGCATCTCCGCCTCCGCTGAGCGGCAGGTGTATGCCCTGTCGTGGTACCTGGATGTGGTGTCGCCGGGGTGGTGTGCCGTGGTGGAGGAGGAGCAGGGGAGGTATGTGGCGGTGCTGCCACTGCCGGTGGCCAGAAAGCTGGGGGTGCAATACCTGCGGCAGCCGTTGTTTTGTCAGCAGTTGGGTGTTTTTGCAACAGCGCAGTATGATTACAATAAGGTAGGAGAGCTGCTGGAGGTGGCTCGGAGCCATTTCAGCCTCAGCACGACCTACAGCTTTAATACGGCCAACACAAAGGCGCTACAGCAGGTGCCAGAACTCCAGCAGGAGCTTCAAACTTTCTTCACCCATTACCTTCGGTTAGATAAACCTTATGAATCACTCTACAGGCATTACTCCCGTGACCGCAAGCTGAACCTGAGGCGGGCACAGCAGGCAAACCTGCAGGTGGTGGAGCGGGATGATCCGGAGCCGATGATAACGTTCTTCAGGGAGCATGTGCAGCACAAGATCTATGGTGGCGTGGCAGAGGAGGCCTATACGCTGCTGCGGAGGCTTTACCGGGAGCTGCAAAGCCGCCAAATGGTGAAGATGTGGTACACTGCCACAGCCGATGGCGAACTGAATGCGGCTGCCATGTTCATGTTCTACGGCGACCGGATTATTTACCTTTTTAATGCCGCCAACGCAGCAGGCAGAGCCGGGAACGGGCGTACGCTGCTGTTGAACGAGGTGATTAAGCAAAACGCAAACTCCAGCCGGATCCTGGATTTTGAAAGTCCCCAGCTGGAGAACATCGCCCATTTCTACGCCAGCTTCGGCTCCACGGCTGTTCCATTCAGGATGTGGCAATTTAACCGCCTGCCGCTGCCCCTGAAGCTACTGCGGCAACTCCGGATGGATATCTACAGGAAGTTTACTGATAACTCTAAGCAGAAGTAGACCTCGTAGCATGCGCAATTCCTGCGAGCGTCCGGGGAATGGTAGACATTTTGGAAAGGGAGAGCAATATTTTTCCGGGAAGAGACTCGCAGGAACTGCGCACGCTGCGAAGTCTGCATAAATCGCCGCTTTTTTAGTCTTCTTCTCTAACACAGCATAATACCATGTGCTGCTGTAGCTGCTTCGGAGGTAGCGATGCTTCGCCTTCTTCACGGGCCTTATGCGGACCTTTGTCGTATTCTTTTTCCTCCATCTTCAGCAAATTGCGCTCTTCTTCTGATATGTCGCCGGTTAAGTGGGGCTGTCCGGCATCTACCCAGGCGGTGTACCAGAAGCTGGCTACGGTTTGTATAGCGAGCCGCATCTGTCGCTCTACCTGCCCGTTCAATTTATCGTGGTAAGCCCTGGAGAAGGCGCTGGAATAAACCCGCACAGTTTGGTTGTTGCGTACCTCAAAACTGTACTTCTTGTCTTCGTCGAACTGCTGGGTGAGCTCCCGCTCAAAGCGTAATACCGAATCTAAAGCCAAGTGCGCAGAAGTTACCAGGTCCCAGGCCCGGAGCTGCGGCTGCTCAATATAGGCAGCGGGGCCTACAAAAAAGTCATAATTATCAGAAAGGAGCTCCGGCAGCCGCGATTCCCAGAACCCATGGATGCCCCGCTGCCCCGTTAGCTGGCCATTGTAGTTGTGGGTGGTGTGCAGCGGTACACAGGCATCGGCAATGTAATGCCCCAGGTCGGCGGAGATGCGGAGAATCCTGTCCACGTTTCGTGCTCTGAAAGCTTCTGTGAGTTGGTACTTCATCCGGTTGATGTGCCAGGGTACTATGCCGTAGGCCATCAGGGTGTCTTCGGAGTATTTCTCTACGGCTTGCTGCCAATAGCGGGGCATCTTGTAAATAGCACTGTCGCCGTACACGTCAATGTCGATGTAATGCCGGGGAGCCTCACCCTCTACGGCGTAGCGACGGCGGTCGGGGTTCACGGCATTTTCGGTGACGTAGCGGATGTGCTTTTTGTAGAACGTCACCATGTCGGGCGGCAGCGTGAAAACTGCCAGCCTGTTGATGCGCTGGTGGGCAAAAAAGCCCCAGGCTGCACCTGAAAGCGGCAGCAGGAGCCAGCAGGCCAGAAAAAGTGCTATGATCCGAAACGCAGCTGTCATAACCCTGACGTACGGATTTGCAACCGGCTGGGGTGCAGGAGTTTCGGAATTCTGCTGCAAATTATTCGAATGAAAAAGGCCTTCCAGATGCTCTGAGATGTTAGATACTAGACTCCTTTAAGTGTAGAGTTAAAAGTTATGAGTTAAAAGTTAAGAGTTGACTGGAGTTTTCCGGTTCCTCTTCAAACCAACCATTTAACCATGTAGCCATTTAATAATCAACAACCAGCAACCAAATTATTCGAATGAAACTAGCCTTCCGGAGGGTACTGCTGCACCTGAGTAGCCAGCAGCAAAAAGCGGCCTGCCACTTTAAGAGTAGCAGACCGCTTTTCGGCAAACAGGAAAGTCTTAGCGTTTCTTGCTTAGCGCCGGGAACTTCATCTTGTAGTCGGCATCCACATCGCCCTTGGTTATTTTAGTGAGCTTGTTTTTGAGCAGACGCTTTTTCAGGCCAGACAGGTGGTCGGTGAAAAGGATACCCTCGATGTGGTCATACTCATGCTGGATCACGCGGGCGGTCATGCCGTCGTAGGTGTCGGTGTGCTCGTTCCAGTCTTCGTCGAAGTAGCGGATCACGATGCGCTCGGGGCGGTACACCACCTCCCGCACGCCGGGTATGCTCAGGCAGCCTTCCTCAAAGCCCCACTCTTCGCCGTCTTCTTCTATTATCTCCGGGTTAATGAAGGCTTTTTTAACACCTTTGCCCTCATCTTCGTCATCCATCATGGGTTCAGAGTCTATCACAAACAGGCGGACGCTCTTGCTGATCTGGGGGGCGGCCAGGCCCACGCCATGGGCATGGTACATGGTGGCATACATGTCTTCCACGAGCTCTTTCAGGGCAGGATAGTCCTGGGGGATGTCCTGCGCGTACTCTTTCAGTACAGGGTCGCCATAGGCTGTAATCGGGTAAATCATATGGTTCTGCTTTCTAAATACGATTGTAAAATAATGGCGGCACTTACACGGTCTACGGTGCCTTTGTCCTGCCGGTCTTTCTTTTTGAGCCCGCCTGCCAGCATGGCCTGCTGGGCCATGCGTGAGGTAAAACGCTCATCTACGGTGTGCACGGGCGTAGCCGGAAATTCCTTCTGCAGCTTCCGCACAAAGCCGACTACGTGCTGCGTGGCATCGGTCGGGTTGCCCATCAGGTTGCGCGGCATGCCTACCACAAAAGCATCTACAGGCTCGCGCTGCAGGTAGCCCTTCAGGAAAGACAACACATCTTTGGCATGAACGGTTTCCAGAGGGTTCGCGATTAGCTGCAGCGCGTCTGTCACGGCAATGCCCACCCTTTTGTTTCCGTAATCGATTGCCAGAATTCTTCCCATTGTTGCAGCGGTGCGTATGCTACAATGGCAGCCTGCTGGCAGGTGTTGTAAGTGTAGCACACAATTTGTACTGCAAAGGTAATATATTTTCAAGCTTTTTTTCGTGACAAGGTGTAGCAGCGGCTGGCATAGCCGGAAAAGGTGTAAAAAGTTACGCAATCAGAACAAATCTTGTACCTTTTGGTGTTAGGCTAGAACATAGCCGTAACAACCAAGGTAAAAGAAAAGAGACCATTCCCTTTTTTTTATTAGATTTAGCAGGTGAATAACCAGTAAGATATTTTCCCATTTTATTTAGATTACAGAAATGAGTGAAGAGCCAACAAATTCCCAGCAGGAACCTACACCTAAGCCACAGCGCAACTGGCAAGGCAATTCCTTGTTTCAGATCAGGTTGCCTTTGTATATAGCCATGGCCCTGGTAATAGGCGTGCTGATAGGTGCCAACACCTTTTCGCCCTCTACCGGCAACCCGCAGGACACTGCCAAAAGCTACCTGAAGTTCCGCGATATCCTGAGCTACATAGACCGCGACTATGTAGACACGGTTAACATTACGGAGCTCTCCGATTATGCCATCACTAAAATGCTGGAGAAGCTGGACCCGCACACCTCCTACATACCGGCGGCGCAACTGGCCATGGCCCGCTCTTACCTCGAAGGCGATTTTGAAGGCATCGGCGTGGAGTTCAACATCTTTAAAGACACCATTTATGTGGTGACGCCGATCAGCGGAGGGCCCTCTGAGGCAGCCGGTATACAGGCAGGCGACAAGATTGTTAAAGTAAACAACGAGACGGTAGCCGGTATCGGCATTACCAACGAAGGCGTGTTCAAGCGCCTGCGTGGCCCCAAAGGCAGCAAAGTAACCATGGCCATCCAGCGGAAAGGCACCAACAAGCCCCTGAACTTTACCATAAGCCGGAGCAAGATCCCGACAAGGTCTGTGGACGTGAGCTACATGGTAGACGAGAACACAGGCTACATTAAGGTGAGTCGTTTTTCGGCCAACACCTTTGAGGAGTTTAAGCAGGCACTTTCCGGCCTCAGGAAAAAAAATATGAAACAGCTGATCCTGGACCTGCGTGGCAACCCGGGCGGCTACATGGACCACGCCACCCGCATGGCCGATGAGTTTCTGGCGGGCAACAAGCTCATTGTGTATACCGACGGCAAAGGCTCCAAATATGACTCAAAAACGTTTGCCAGAACCAAAGGCGAATTTGAGAGCGGTGCCCTCATCGTGCTGGTAGACGAGGGGAGTGCCTCCGCCTCCGAGATTGTGGCAGGTGCCTTGCAAGACAACGACCGTGCCCTGATCGTGGGGCGCCGCTCATTCGGAAAAGGGCTCGTGCAGATGCCAATTCCGATGAATGATGGCTCTGAGCTCCGGCTTACCATATCGCGCTACTACACGCCAAGCGGCCGCTCTATCCAGAAGCCCTATGTGGCCGGATCGGAAGAATACCAGCTCGACATGCTCCACAGGTTTGAGCGCGGCGAGTATTTCCACCCGGACAGCAGCCTGTTTGTAGACTCGCTGAAGTACAAGACTGCCCGCGGCCGAACCGTGTATGGCGGCGGCGGCATTATGCCCGATGTGTTTGTGGCCCGCGACACCACCGAGCTGTCGGAGTACATGAGCCAGCTGTACAGCAAGAATGTGATCCGGGAGTATACGCTGAGCTACTACCGCGACCACAGAAAAGAGCTGGACAAAATGCCTTTCGACCGGTTTCAGAAAAACTTTGAAGTAACCGACAAGATGCTGCAGGAAGTGGTGCGGCTGGCAAAGAGCGCCGACATTGACTATGACGAAGAACAGTTCAGTCGTTCCAAAAACCTGCTCCGCAACAACCTGAAAGCCTTTATCGGGCGCAGCGTGTACGGCAACGACGGCTTTTTTCCGGTGCTGCACGAATCGGACGAAGAGTTTCAGGAGGCGCTTAAGCAGTTCTCCAGGGCAGGGCAGCTGGCGAAGGGCGGTGCCTAGGGCCAGACACAGGATGTCAGACGCAGGACACAGGACTTTTTAGTAAGATTGGAGATTGCCATTAAGCACCCACCTTTCAAGTATGTTAAAAATATGAGGCTATGAGCTCAACAATTTAACAAACAGCAATTAGCAATTAACTACCAGCATAAACGAAACGCTACTGAGAGATAAGAAGTATCTAACAGTAGCGTTTCATCGTTTTACAGTCATAGCACAGGAGGTGACCCATGGCGTACTATTATAAGTTAGGCAATATCCCGCATAAGCGGCACACACATTTCCGTCAGCCCGACGGCAGCCTGTATGCGGAGCAACTGGTGGGCACCCTGGGTTTTAGCGGTGTCGCCTCACTGCTCTACCACATTAACCCGCCTACGCGCATCAGCAGAATAGAAGAGCCGGTACCTTATGCGCCTAAAGTGGCTGAAGGAGTTAAACTTGCGCCGCACCACCTGCGCACGTTGCACCAAACCGAAACCGGCGCCGACTACCTGAGCGCCCGCAAAACCCTGCTCCTCAACCACGATGTAACTATCAGCATCTGCCGCCCTACTGAGAGGGAGATGAGCTACTCCTACAAAAATGCGCAGGCCGATGAGGTGGTGTTTGTACACGAGGGCAGGGGCGAGCTGCATTCCCAGATGGGCAGGCTGGCGTTCAGCGAAGGCGACTATATCGTGATTCCGCGCACCATTATTCACCAGTTTCATTTTGCAGAAGGGCCTGTCCGGTTACTGATCATCGAATCGTTCAGCCCGGTAGAAACTGTGCGCCGCTACCGCAACCACTTCGGGCAGCTGCTGGAGCACGCGCCTTACTGCGAGCGTGACCTGCGCCCGCCACACGAGCTCTTACCGTACCAGTTGGGGGGCGAGCACCTGGTGCAGATCAAGAAGGAAGGTTTTCTGCACCAGTACTATTACGATTTCAGTCCGTACGATGTGGTGGGTTGGGACGGCTACTTCTACCCCTACGCCTTTTCCATCTACGATTTCGAGCCCATAACAGGGCGTGTGCACCAGCCGCCTCCGGTGCACCAGACCTTTGAGGCGCATAATTTCGTGATCTGCTCTTTTGTGCCGCGCCTCTTCGATTACCATCCGCTCTCTATTCCGGTTCCGTATAACCACTCCAACGTAGACTCCGATGAGGTGCTGTACTATGTGGCTGGCGATTTTATGAGCCGCAAAGGCGTAGAAAAGGCCTCTTTCACGATACACCCCGGCGGTATCCCGCATGGGCCGCACCCGGGCACCGTAGAGGCCAGCATTGGCAAGAAAGAAACCAAAGAGTACGCCGTTATGATCGACACTTTTAAGCCCCTGCACCTGACCGAGGAGGCGCTTGCGCACCTGGATGAGAAGTACCCGATGAGCTGGAAAGTGTGAGCAGCCTGAAAGCCCCGAAAACAAGCAGAATGTGCGTCTGATTTTTTTGGGAACGTTATATTTTTAAATTG